>CAWEGE010000015.1:0-95097 GCA_963808525.1 uncultured Alphaproteobacteria bacterium | reverse complement strand
AAGACCGCTGCCTTAAACCACTCGGCCACCCTTCCATGCCTGACATGGGAAAACATTCGCTCCCCCTTCGCGTCTCTCGCCGATTTGGCCGCAAGATGCAATGTTGTCGTGCTCGTATTGCGCTCCGCCTCGGGGTCCGATCCCGGAGCGCCAACCGCTCGGGCTGGACGTGTCGAATCTCAAGCGAGTCCGCTAGACATTCAAGCGAAGATGCGGTGAATTTGTGCTTTCCGTGGCGGTGAGGCGTTGAATAGGCGCGCCCATCCACAAACTTTTGAGCCTACACGCCTTCCGGCGAATCCTATTCTAATGAGGCGACTGCGCAATGAACCGGGCCTATCGAGTCGTCATTCCGACGAGGGACAGCGCAGCATGGATCGGACACGTGCACGAGGCCTACCGACGGATCGGCGTTGAGCCCCTCTACATCGTCGACACGCGCAGCAGCGACGGTACCTCAGAGCTCCTGCGAAGCCTCAAGGGGAACTCGATTCCATTCACGCCGCACGGAGACATCGTGGAAGCCGGCATGATCGAGTTCGGCGCGAAGGCTGCCGGAACGGAATGGGTCCTGCGGCTGGACGACGACGAGTTCCCCTCGCGACGGCTGTTGGAATGGGCCGCCGCAGTCGACTTGAATTCAGAGGGACCTGTCTGGTGCATTCCACGCAAGGACATCTACTCGCGGGAAGGGGGCTTCGTTTACAGCCAGTGGCCGCCCCGCCTCGTCTGGGTTGGAGATCGTTTCTGCCTCAATCCCCAAGAGCGCCTGTTTCGCGTCGACGCCGTGCGCTACACCGATACGGTGCACAGCCCTGGATTTGAAACGCAGCCGCCACATCAGCATGCGCCGGAAGGTTGCCTATTCATTCATTTCAATAACATTGTCCGAAACCTCGGCCAACGCCTCGCGAAGGTGAGAAAATACGCCATTCTCAACGAGAAGGCGGCTTGGCGCTATGCGGACGAATGCCTGACAGAGCTGACGGACTCCGCCCTACACAGCTTCGCTTCCGACGGCCTGGAGGAATTCGCAGAGCTGCTCGCAAGCCTACCTTCGCCGAAGATGCATGGCGGTTTCGAGCTCACGGAACGCGAACGGACGCTCTTCGTCCAGGAGATGCTGGGCTGGTTTGGCGAGAGCTCGCGGTCCATGCAGGAGGCGATGCGGCACATGCAGGAAAGCTCACGCCAGATGCCGCGCCATCTGGAGGAGAAGATCCGCATCGAAGGAGAAGTGTTTTGGCTTCGCTTTCTGCCGCGACCGCTTATGCGACCGGCCGCCGAGGCTCTGCTAACGCTCGGCCGATTGCTCAATTGTAGAGCTCTTTCGGAAGCCGGAGCGCGCGCCTGGAATTTCCAAAAGCAGAGCACGGCGTGAAGCTGCTGCCGAATGTGGAGGGAGAGAGCGACGCGAGCCTCGCTGAAGAGGAGCTTTCTGAAGGGCAAAGTCCCTCAAACGCTCGGCGCCACGACAAAGCCCGCACCGGCTTCCTCGGCCCACGCCTCTTCCTCGCGATAGCTTTCGACATGCGCGCCCGGCGGGCCGCGCCGGGCGAGGCGCGCGAATTCCTGGAGCGCCGCGGCTTCGCCGGAGACGAGCGTTTCGACCTCGTTCGAGCCTCGGTTGCGTGCAAATCCCGAAAGCTCGAGGCGCGCCGCGGCATGCGCGAGAAAGGCGCGAAAGCCCACGCCCTGCACGCGTCCACTCACGAAGATGCGCAGGGTCTTATGCGTCATGAGGAACCGCCAGATTGTCGATGAGCCGCGTCGCGCCCAGCCGCGCCGCCGCAAGCAGCCGGATTGGAGGGCCGTCGCGCCGGCCGTCAATGCGCGCCAGCGTCCTCGCGTGACGCGCCTCAACGTAATCCACGACGAAGCCCGCTTCCGCAAGCTCGGCGCTCGCTTGCGCGAGCGTCGCTTCGATGGGCTCGCCCGCGCCGATGCGGCGCGCGCCTTCTTTCAACACACGGTGCAAAGCCGGCGCTGCCGCGCGCTCGGTCTTGGAGAGATAGACGTTGCGCGACGACATCGCGAGGCCGTCGGCTTCTCTGAGCGTCGGCGCGCCAAGGATCTCGGTCGCGATGTCGAGGTCGCGCGCCAGGCGCTGAATTACCAGCAATTGCTGATAGTCCTTCTCGCCGAAGACGGCGACGTCGGCCTGCGCCTGGTTCAGGAGCTTGGCGACGACGGTGGCGACGCCGCAAAAATGCGTCGGGCGGAAGCGATCGTCGAGATCGGCGCGCGCCGGCCCGTCGACCTCGACGCGCGTCGAAAAGCCGGGCGGATACATCGCCTCCAGGGTCGGCGCAAAGCAAAGATCGGCCCTGGCGCCGGCGAGCTTTCCGAGGTCCGCTGTGAGCGTGCGCGGATATTTCCCAAAATCCTCGGAGGGGCCGAATTGCGCAGGGTTAACGAAGATCGTCGCCACCACGCGCTCGGCGTGGCGTCGCGCTTCCCGCACAAGCGAGATGTGGCCGTCATGCAGCGCACCCATCGTCGGAACGAGCGCGACCCTCTCGCCTTTTTTGCGAAAATCCTTGAGCCGCTCGCGAAGCGCCGGAACCGTGTCGACGACGGGAACATCGCTCATGATGCGGCTCGCTTAAAGGCTCGCGAGAGCTGCTGCAAATAGGCGAGATGCGCCGGCGGCAGCGCCCAGTCCTCCGCAGCGGCGCGGATCGCCGCGAGATGCTCCGCGCGCGGCGCGCCGGCCGTTCGCTCCACGCCCACATAGATCAGCGCATGAGTTGAGCCTGTCGGCTCGCGCAGCACCGGCGTAAGGCGCTTACGATAGAGTTCCGCGACCGACCTCCTCATATCGGTCGAGCGCGCCCATGTCGCTTGGCGCGAGTTCCCACAGCACGCCAAAGACGCAGGCTTTCGCATCGGGCATGACGCTGGCCAGCCCGCAATCCATGAAGAACAGCCGGTGGCGGGCGAGCCGGGCGCGGCCCAGAGCGCGCGACCGCGGGCAGCGTTGCGCCATGGCGCGCCGGTCCATGTTCGTTCCATAGGCGAAATAAAGCGGCATCGAGCTTTTCCGGTCGTCCGGCGCTAAGCCCGGGAACGATGCTCTTATATCGCAGCGGGGGGAAAATTTCAGGGCTGCGTCGGACAGCCTGCGGCGATGAGGGTGCGCGTGTCAACTTGTTCGATGCGCGTGTTGGGGGACTGCGCCCAAGGAGGCAAGGCGCGGCTGTTCCAAGGCCTCAGCAAGGCTTTGCGGCGCGCGTGCCTTGGGCTTAATGTGTCCTCCCATGGCGGATCGCGAAATCGACGATATCCGGGCGCTGCTCGGCTCCAAGCCAAGGCCGGTCGGCTGGGCGGAGCGACGCGCTCGTATCGAGGAGGTCGGCGCCGTCTGGCCCGTCGCGGAGGACGTCAGCCTCACGGCGGTCGACATCGACGGCCTCGCCGCGGAATGGTCTGAAACGCTGGGCGCCGATCCCGATAGCGCGCTGCTCTATTTCCATGGCGGCGGCTATTGCTCCGGATCCATCATCAGCCACCGCCGGCTCGTAACCGAGGCCGGGCGCGCCGCTGGCGTCAGGACCTTGGCGTTGGGGTTCCGCCTCGCGCCCGAGCATCCGTTTCCGGCGGCCTTCGACGACGCGCTCAAGGCGTGGCGATATCTGCAAAGCCAGGGCCTCGAAGCGGCGCGGATCGCCGTTGCGGGCGACAGCGCCGGCGGCGGCCTGACGATTGCGCTCATCAATCGCCTGCGCGAGGCGGGCGAGGCGCTCCCCGGCTGCAGCTGGCTGATCTCTCCCTGGGCCGATCTGACCCTGTCGGGCGAGACGCTGGCGACGAAGGATGCGGTCGATCCCCTGATCCACAAGCCCTATCTCGCCGAGCTTACCGCCGCCTATCTCTCAGGGGGAATCTCGGCGGAAGATCCGCGCGTCTCGCCGCTCTTCTCCAAGCTCGCGGGCTTTCCGCCGACGCTCATCCAGGTGGGATCCGACGAGACGCTACTGTCCGATTCGACTCGACTCGCGGCCAGACTCGGCGAGGCGGACGTGCGTATCACCTTGGAGATATGGCCGCATATGATCCACGCTTGGCCGCTCTGGAACGCCCGTCTTGAGGACGGCCGGCGCGCGCTCGCGAGCGCGGGCGCCTTCATGCGCAGCCGTCTCTCTCGCTGATCGACGCGCCCTCACGCCGTGACGCTTTGAGGCCGTCCCGGCCGGCGTCCTGCCGCTCACGCTCAGATTCTTAGCCGATGGCCGCCAATCCGATGGCGTTTCTGCCGTTCGGCGGCCATGGCCCATTGGTCGCATCGCCGAAGGGGTCGCCGAGTTCCTTGGCGCTGCAGTCGGACCAGTCGACGCTGCCCTTCGTTGCGTTATAGACACCGGGATTGGTCTTCCCGCCGTTGATCGAGAAGAAAGCAGTTCCGTCATTCGGCTTCGTCAGGGTCTCGCCGACCGCGCGTCTCGGCCGGCTGCTCGCATTTTGGAAATCGCAGGACGAAGCGCGTTCCGCCCTCGGGAAGAGCCTCGCAGTCGATGGCGCCGTCATGCTCGCGCACGATCGAATAGGCGATCCATAGTCCAAGGCCCGTGCCTTCGCCCACCGGCTTCGTCGTAAAAAAGGGCTCGAAGATTCGCGCGCGAACATCCTTGGACACGCCCGACCCATTGTCGCTCACCACGACGATCGCGCGCTTTTCCTCCGAGCGGCTCTCGATTCGCACAAACGGGTTCGGGACGCGCTTGACCGCATCGAGCGCATTGTCGATCAGATTGCCGATCGCGGAGTGGATTTGCCCCTCATGGCCGAAGGCAAAGAGCCCAGCTTCGAGCTGCGTCTCGATACGGGCTTTCGCCTTTTTGCTGCGCGAGGCCCAGTGCGACGCCGTTTGAACCACTTTCGACAATTCGACGGGCGCGGGCGGGGCGTTGGAGCCAAAAGACAGCCGGCGCAAATTCTTGACCACATCACTGATGCGCACCGCGCCTTCCAACGTTCCCTCGATGAGCGGCTCGAGATCCTCGAGAAGCGCGTCAATCTTGAGGCGTCGCCGCAGCGCCTCGCGCGCCTCCTCGGATAGACCGGAGTGAACGCCCTTGAGATATGCGGCGAGAGTCGTCCTATAGCGGTTGAGCGTATGGACATTGCCATAGACGAAGCTCACCGGATTGTTGAGCTCATGCGCCACGCCCGCCACAAGACGGCCGAGGCTCGCCATTTTCTCCTGCTCGATCAGACGCGCTTGCGCTTGCTGCAGCTCGATATGGGCGCGATGCAGAGCCTCATAAGCGCGTCGCAGCTCGCCAATCGGGCGCCCCGTGAAAACCGCGCCGGCGCGCCGCCCCTGCGCATCGAAGCGCGCCGAGCAATTGACCGCCATCAGATCCGAAGGTCCCGAGGCCGTCGCAAAACGCAGCTCCAAGCTGTCTTCTTTGCTCGCGCGCGCCGGCCCGAGCATCGCCTCGACCGCCGCGCGACGTTCCGACGCGACGCAATCGACCAGCGGCTTGTTCAGCAAGGCAGCCTCCGTCAATCCCATCAACCTCTGGAAGGCCGGATTGAGCTGAATGATTACGCCCTTCTCATCGCAGACGAGCAGCACGTCGGAGACCGAGGCGACGACCCCTGCAATAAAGTTACGGGCTTCCTCGAGCTCGGCGCTTTTCTTTTCGAGATCGGTCTCATAGCCGAGGAGGTCGGCGTAGACCTCGTCCATCTTGCGAATGACTTCGAGCCACATCGCCTCGCTGTCTTCTGACAGCAGGATTTCCTCCTTGCCGCCGACTTGCGCGATCAATTCGCCGCGCCTCGCGAGGCGAAATGCGTCAGAGTTCGTCATCCACGGTCCGGCAGATGTCGTAGCGCGAGATCTTGCTGCGAAGCCCGACGCGCGAGAGCCCCAGCTCCTCGGCGACGCGGCTGATGTTGCGCCCATTGCGTTGCAGGGACTCGCTGATCACCTCGCGTTCGAGCGTTTCAACGCGCTCCTTCAGCGTGAGCGGCGTTGCGTCGCCAACCGGATGCTGACCTGTGGCGCGATTGGCGATCGGCGCTGACAGGAGGTCGGGGCCGAGCAGCGCGTCGCCGTCGCACAGCACGCACATGCGCTGGATCTCGTTGAAGAGCTCGCGGATGTTTCCCGGCCAGACGTAATGTTGCATGATGCGCAGCGTCTCCGGATCGAAACCGGGAATGCGCCTGTTGAAGGTGCGATTGACCTCGGCCAGGATACGGGACGCGATGATCGGAATGTCCCGCGGCCGCTCCGCGAGCGGCGGCAGATGAATAGGGAAAGCGGCGAGTCGATAATAGAGGTCGCGGCGGAAACGCCCGCAAGCAACCTCCGCTTCGATATTGCGGTTTGTCGCGGCGATGACGCGCACATTGACGCGCCGCGAACGTTGCGCGCCCAGCGGCCTGATCTCGCCCTCCTGCAGCACGCGCAGCAGCTTGACTTGGAAGGCGGGCGAGGTTTCTCCGATCTCGTCGAGGAAAATTGAGCCGCCATCAGCGACCTCGAAGAGGCCGATGCGGTCCTGATAGGCGCCGGTGTAGGCTCCCTTCTTGCAGCCGAAGAGCTCGCTCTCGAGCAGTTCGTCCGGCAGCGCGCCGCAATTCTCGATGACGAAGGATTTGTCGGCGCGCGCCGAGCTGTGATGGATCGCTCGCGCCAGCAACTCCTTGCCAGTCCCCGACTCGCCAGTGATCAGCACCGAGACGTCATAGCAAGCTGCGCGCCGCCCCAGGGCTATGACTTCGCGCAGAATGCTGTCCGGCGCATGGGTGATGCGCTCGAACTCGTAGCGCCGGCGCTCGCTGCGCCTTCTATCGCCGAGGAGGGCGCGCATCTGAAGCTGCGACGGTTTCGCCTCGATGAACGGCGCCGCAGCTCCCTCCTTTTGCAGTCGATAGAGCTCGACCGCCTCGCGGACGCTGTTGACGAGCTTCTCGGGGTCCCAGGGCTTGGTGATGTATTGGAAGACGCCCGCCTCATTTACGCCGGCGATGATGTCCTCGGCATCGGTGTAGCCGGAGATGATGATGCGCACCGGGTCCGGCCATTGCTCGCGCACGCGTTTCAGAAAATCGACGCCGTTCTCCTCCGGCATGCGCTGATCGCAAAGGATCACCTGCACGAGATCGCCTGCAAGGACCGCCGCCGCCTCTTGCGCGCTTCCTGCGCAGAGCACCTCGAACTCGACTCCCAGCACGCGACGCAGAGACTCGAGCGAACGCCGCTCATCGTCGATGACCAGCACGGTTGCGCCCGTTCTTTGCGCAACCTCCACCTCCGTTTCGTCGAGCATCTTGTTCATTCGCGGCTCACCGTCTCACCCTGTCAACAGATACGCGGCAATTGCTCGCCCGAAAGCCAGTCGACGATGCGCGCGCCGCCGAATGCGGTTGTCATCTGCACGAAACGGCAATCGTCCGCTACGATCTCGCCGATCCGCACGGCCTCGGCGCCGAGCGGATGCGCGCGCATCGCCGCCAGTATGCGCTCCGCCGCTTGCTTCTCGACGATTGCGACGAGCTTGCCCTCATTGGCGACGTTGAGGACGTCGAGCCCCAGCAGCTCGCAGGCCGCGGCGACTTGCGGCTTGATAGGCAAAGCCGCCTCGTCGATGCGCACGCCGACGCCGGACTGATGCGCGATTTCATTGAGCGTCGCGGCAAGGCCGCCGCGCGTCGGGTCGCGCATCGCACGAATGGAAGCGCCGCCAGCCGCCATCATGGCCGCGACGAGGTCATGCAGCGCGGCTGTGTCGGAGAGCACATCGGTGTCGAAGCCCAGGTCTTGGCGACGCGACATGACGGCCACGCCATGATCGCCGAGCGAGCCCGAGAGCAGGATCGCATCGCCGGGCCGCGCCTTGTCTCCCGAGAGCTCGAGGCCCGCCGGAGCAGAGCCGACGCAGGCCGTGGAGATGAACACGCCGTCCGCCTTGCCGCGCTCGACGACCTTGGTGTCGCCGGTGATGATCGGCACGCCCGCCGCGCGCGAGGCCGCGCCCATGCTCTGCGCGATGCGCTGTAGATCGGCGAGCGGAAAGCCCTCCTCGATGACGAAGCTCGCCGACATATAGAGCGGCGTCGCGCCTGCCATGGCGATGTCGTTGATCGTGCCGTTGACCGCGAGCAGGCCGATGTCGCCGCCGGGGAAGAAGAGCGGAGAAACCACATAGGCGTCGGTGGTCATGACCATGCGGCCGCCCGCAACGGCGAAGGCCGACTGATCGTTTCCGGCGCGCAGCATGTCGTTGTCGAAAGCGGCGATGAAGATGTCGCCGATGAAGTCGCGCCATGGCGCGCCCGCCCGCGCCATGCGAGAGATCGACGAGGCCGCGTCGCAGGTCGAGCTTACGGCCGACGGGGTCCATCTTGTTCATTCCGCCGCCCTTCTCTGAGGCTCGCGGAATCGCCCATAGGCCCAGTAGGCCGCGCAGGAGCCCTCGGAGGAAACCATGCAGGCGCCGATCGGCGTTTCCGGCGTGCAGGCCGTGCCAAAGAGCTTGCAGTCGCGAGGCTGCTTCAACCCCCGCAAGATCGGCCCGCACTCGCAGGCCGGGTTGTCGCGCGAGAAGCGCTTTTCTATCGGAAAGCGGCGCTCCGCGTCATAGTCGCTATAGGCTTCGCGCAGGCGCAGCGCGCTCTTTGGAATTTCGCCGAGCCCGCGCCACTCGAAGCTCTCGCGCAGCTCCAGGACCTCGGCGATCTCCTGCTGCGCGATGCGGTTTCCTTCCTTCGTGACGGCGCGGATATATTCATTCTCGACCTCGGCGCGACCATCATTGACTTGCCGCACGAGCATGAGGATCGCCTGCATCACGTCGAGCGGCTCGAAGCCGGCGATGACGACGGGCTTTGCAAAGTCCCGCGCGAAAACTTCGTAGGGCGCGGTTCCGATAACGGTCGACACATGCGCCGGGCCGATGAATCCTTCGAGCGGAAGCGGATCGCTCGGACTCGAGTATCCGGCGCATGGCCGCGGGCGTCAGCACATGGTTGCAGAAGATCGAAAAATTCTTCAGGCCCTTTTTTTGCGCGAGGCGGATCGCCATGACGGTCGGCGGCGTCGTCGTTTCAAAGCCGATGGCGAAGAAGACGATCTCGCGCGAGGGCTCGCGCGCGGCGATATCGATGGCCTCGAGGGTCGAATAGACCATGCGGATATCGGCGCCGCCCGCCTTGGCTTTCGTCAGGCTCGCTCCATTGGAGCCGGGGACGCGCATCAGATCGCCATAGACGCAAAGCGTCACCTGCGGGTTGCGCGAAAGCTCGATCGCCTCGTCGATGCGCCCGATTGGCAGGACGCAAACCGGACAGCCCGGACCGTGAATCAGGCGGATGTTGTGAGGCAGAATGTCCTCGAGGCCGTAACGCGAGATGGCGTGGGTATGGCCGCCGCAGAACTCCATGAAGGAATAGGACCGCTCCACGCGCGCCTCGCTCGCGATGCGCGCAGCGATCCCCCGGGCGAGATTTCCGTCGCGATATTCGTCGAGATGCCTCATGCGTGCGCGCCCAATCTCGCCGCTTCTTGCAGGAGCGTCAGCGTGCGCTGCGCCTCGTCTTCATCGATCTTGGCGAGCGCATAGCCGACATGCAGGACGACATAGTCCCCGACGCTGACGCCCTCGACGAAGGCGAGCGACGCCGTCCTGAGGACGCCGTCGAGACTAACCTGCGCCATATTCTCAGGCAGGAGCTCGACGACGCGCGCGGGTATGGCGAGACACATGCTAGTTTTCCCATCCTGCAAGCATGGCGCGGCGCGCCAAAAAGGCCTGGCCGAGCGAGAGGCCGCCGTCATTCGAGGGAAGCCGGCGGGCGAACAAAGGTTCAACCCCCGCTTTTTGAAGCAGCAGCGCGACGCCTTCCGCGAGCGTGACGTTCATGAAGCAGCCGCCGCCGAGCGCTGCGCGCTTGTGCGCAAACCCTCGCGCCGCCTCGACGATCCAAGCCGCGAGCGCCACAATCAGCGTCCCGTGAAAACGTTCCGAGCCCTCAGACTTCGAGGGTCTCTCTTCGACGAGATAGCGGAAGAAAGGGGAAAGATCGAGGACGCCTTCCTCAAGCGCGAATCCTCCCGGAAGCGGGCGCGGCGTGCGGCAGAGCGCCTCGAGCTCCATGGCCGCCTGCCCCTCGTAGTTTTGCTCTAACCGCACGCTCAGCAGCGCCGCCGCCGCATCAAACAGCCGCCCCAGGCTTGTCGTGCGCGGGACCCCGGGCGTCGAGGCGAGCCGCGCCACGGCGCGCGCTGAAGTCTGCTGCGGAAAAAAGGCCTCGGCTTGCGCGCCGCACCCCACATGCGCGAGCATTCCGACGCCCATGCGCCAGGGGCTGCGCGCCGCCCTGTCGCCGCCGGGGAGCGGCGCCGGCGCAATGTGGCCGACGCGCCGCCATTCTGCGCCCTCGATCCGCATCAGCTCGCCGCCCCAGGCGCCGCCGTCGTCGCCATAGCCATAGCCGTCGAGCGCCACACCCAGAGCATCCTCGTCCACGCCATGTTCGGCGAGGATGGCGGCGACATGCGCGGCGTGATGCTGCGCGCGAAACACCGGCAGACCGCTCGCCTCGGCGATCCGCGTCGTGTGAAGATCCGGATGCAGATCGCAGGCGACGCATTGGGGCCGCGCGTCGAGAATATCGAGCATACGCGCCACGGTTTCGGCATGGTGACGCGCCGTCGCCGCGTCGCCCAGACTGCCGATATGGGTCGAGACGAAGGCTTCCCGTCCGCGCGTCACCGTTACGCTGGTTTTGAGGTGAGCGCCGAGAGCGAGCGTGTCCGGACCGTCGCTTAAGAGCGGGACGGGCTCGGGAACGAAACCCCGCGCCCGACGCAGAAATGCGGGAGCGCCGGCGACGAAGGTCATCACGCTGTCGTCGGCCCGCGCGACGATCTCGCGGTCGAAGCCCACGATCAGATCCGCGACGCCGGAGAACTTTTCGCGGGCTTCGGCGTCGTCGATGATCAGAGGTTCCCCGCTCATATTGGCGCTGGTTGCGACGAGCGCGTGATCGAGAGGCGCTTCGCGCCACGTCGGGCCATCGGGCATTCCGGCCAGAGCGTGGAAAATCAGGTGATGCGTCGGCGTATAGGCGAGCATTACCCCAATGCGCGCAAGGCCGGGCGCGACCGAAGGCGCAAGAGAGCGCGGCCTTTTCGACGACGACAATGGGACGCGCCGGGAGGCCGAGAAAGCCCGCGAGCACGGCGCGTCGAAAACGCCGAAGCGCGCGGCCGACGCCGTGTTGAGGACCATGACAGCGAGAGGCTTGGCGTCGCGTTGCTTGCGGCGGCGCAGCTCTCTGACCGCGCTCTCATTGCGCGCATCGCAGATGAGATGGAATCCGCCGACGCCCTTCAGGGCGACGACGCCGCCCTTGCGCAGGCAGGCGGCGATCTTGTCGACCGAGGCGTCGAGCCGCGGGCCGCAATGCGGGCAGACGATCGTCTGCGCATGAAAGCGACGGCTCGCGGGTTCGCGGAAGTCGCTTTCGCAGGCCTCGCACATGGGGAAGGGCGCCATCGCCGTTTGTGCGCGATCGTAGGGGAGGCTGCGCGTCAGCGTGTAGCGAGGCCCGCAATGCGTGCAATTGACGAAGGGATAGCGGTAAAAACGACTCTGCGGATCGAAGAGTTCCGCGAGGCAGTCCTCGCAGACGGCGGCGTCCGCGGGGACCCTCGTCCGCGTCTCGCCCGCAACGCTCGTCTCGATGAGGAAATCTCTCTCGGCCTTTGGCGAGACGCATTGCGCTTCGAGCGCGTCGATACGCGCCAGCGGCGGCGGGCTTTGCCGCAGCGTCGCGACGAATTCGCGCGCGCGCGCCCCTTCGATCTCGAGCAGGACTCCTTCGGCGTCGTTGCGCACGAAACCGCCGAGGTCGAGTGCGCGCGCGAGACCGTGAACGAAGGGACGGAAGCCCACGCCCTGCACTGCGCCACGCACCCTTATGCGCAGGCGTTCCGACGCTCCGTTTTCTGCGCGCGCCGGCTGCATGGCGTCTATTCCGCGACGGCGGCCTGCGCCGCGGCGCGGGCCCAGCGCGACGCGCGCGCCTCGATCCAGGCGTAAAAAGCCGGAAGTCCCTCTCCGGTCTTAGCCGAAACGACGAGGGTCTGGAGATCCGGATTGACCTTCAGCGCATGGGCGACACATTGGCTGACGTCGAAGTCGAGATGCGGCAGGAGATCGGCCTTGTTGATCAGCATGAGATCCGAGACCGCGAACATCTCCGGATATTTGAGCGGCTTGTCCTCGCCTTCGGTGGTGGAGAGCACCACGATCTTATGCGCCTCTCCGAGGTCGAAAGCCGCCGGACAAACGAGATTGCCGACATTCTCGATGAACAGCAGCCCGCCCGGCTCAAGAGGCAGAGCGTCGAGGCCATGCGCAACCATATGCGCGTCGAGATGGCAGCCCTTGCCCGTGTTGATCTGCACGGCGGGCGCCCGGCGGCACGGATGCGCGCCGCGTCGTTTGAGGTCTGCTGGTCGCCCTCGATCACGCTGATCGGGAAACGCGCGCCAAGATCGCCGATGGCGCGCACGAGGAGCGAAGTCTTGCCGGAGCCGGGGCTCGAGACGAAGTTCAACGCGAAGATGCGCATCCTCGCGAAGCGCGCGCGGTTCGCCGCCGCGTGATCATTGTTCTTGCCGAGAATGTCGCGCTCGATGCGCAGAATGCGTTCTTGCGAGAGGCCCGCGACATGCACGCCCGCCGCGCCGGCGCCGAAGTCGATCACCCCAGCGTCCTTCTCTGCGCGTGGTCGGCGGCGCGATGGTGGTAATCATGTCCATGATGATGATCATGCTCGTGACCATGATGATGCTCATGAGGGTAGGGATGATCGTGACGCGGATCGTGAGGATGCGCGTGTGTATGCTCAGGCGTCTTCTCGCCTTCGACGCTCGACGAGCCGCAGCCGCAAACCGTGCACATCACTCGACCTCCAGTTCCGTGAGGCGCAGATCGTCGCCCGCAGCGACCTGCACATGATAGCGCCCGCATTCGGGGCAGGCGCCGAAGCGCTCGAACATCTCGACGGTCTTGGCGCAATCGAGGCACCATCCCTCTCCCGGCGTGACGTTAATGTCGAGTTCTGCGCCTTCCGCAAGCGTTCCCTTGGCGACCGCGTCAAAGCAAAAGCGCATCGCTTCGCCATCGACGCCGCCAAGCGCGCCGAGCGCCAGCCGCACCACGCGCACGCGGGAAAAGCCGCGGCTGCGGCTCTCGCTCTCGATGAGCTCGACGAGGCTCTCCGTCAGCGCCAGCTCATGCACGGTCGTGTTCTCTGACTTCGACGCGAAACGGCACGCAAGGGTCGAAGAGACCCGCGAACTGCGCGATCCGCCGCTCTGCGCGACCAGGCTCCATAGTAGCGCCGAGCAAAGCCTCTATGAAAGGCCCTGCCGGGTGGAAATTCCATTCCGTCGGCGCGACGATCTGATGGTCCTCGATGCGATCCTCGGCGGAAAGCCTCGTCCAGTGGTGAAGGCGGCCGCGCGAGGTTTCCGCGGCGGCGAGGCCTTCGCGCGGCGATGGAGAGAACGCCTGGAACATGCGAGCGTCCGTTTCCGACGCCTCAAGCTCGGCGAAGCATTCGGCGATGTCGATCATACGCGCCTCAAAGCGGGCGGCAAGCGCGCCCTTCGAGAGGTCCGTTCGCAGCCAGAAACGTGCAAAGGCCCCGGTTTCCGGCGCGCGGCCGTCGAGCGACGGGTTGGCGGCAAAGCTCGCGCCTTTGTCGCGAATCCCCTGCAGGACCTCATCGTCGTCGGCGTCGCGGAGCGGGTCGGGAGCAATTACTGCAAAGCTCTCGCTGCCAGCGAACTCTTTTTCGAGATGCTCGAAGGCGAAGCGAGAAGCGGCGCCGCGCGGCTCCCGCAGGGAGAGGTTGCGACCCCGCGCGCAAATCTCGCCGATGAGCGATCGAGTTGTTCCACAGTCGAGGCTCTCCCTCGCGGAACACGCCAGCGCCTCGCAATAAAGCTCGCGCGCCAGCGATAGAAGCTCGCTCACGGTGCGGATGAGATCGGAATTGATCACCCCGGCGCCGGTCTGCAGCGCGAGGATCATGTTCGAGCGCAGCGCCGCGCAGAGCCTTTCGGCGAGGAGCGCCGTTGTCTCTACCCTGTTGCGGTGCGCGCTAATAGGCTCTCCGCGCGCGCTGGCTATGGCCCGGGCGGCGACCAGCCGATGCGAGACGCCGCAAAGCGCAAAGATGCGTTGCGCCAGGAGCGGCGCTTCCTGCGCGGGCCGGCCGATGAAAAGACGCGAAAGATGAGTTGCCCGCGTCGAGGAGATGCGAACGGCGCAGACGCGCGCGTCGGCGAGCGCCACGCGGATCGTCAGGGAGTCCTGCCCTGCGCCGGCAGCGCCCGCGACGGCGTTCATGACGCAGCGCCTTGTGGCGAGCGGGCTCCGCGCAGGAAGGCGCGACGGTCCAGCGGGGGACGCGGCTCCGGCTTCGCGGCGTGCAGGCCGGGGTCGAAGGCGGCGTCGAGGGCCTCCTGCGCCACGGCGCAGGCGGTTTCCTGATCGGGGAACTCAAAGAGCGGGGAGAAGAGCGAGCAACTCGCGAGCCTGCCGAAGCCTTCGAGCTCTACGACGGTGAATTCGATCGAGCCGGCGGGCAGGGAGATAGGCAAGGGGCCGAGCGGCAGCCCCGACGCCTTACCGGACGGCTGCGTCTCTGCGGCGACGAGATTGATGAACCAAGGCGTCAGAATGATCCCGACGGCATAGCCGTCGTATTCGCGAAAGCCGATGGCCTCCACCTGCAGGGCGGCGTTGCAGATCGGCGCGTTGCGCATCGCCTTGGACTCTATCTCGCGATAGCGGGCCGCGAGCGCGTCTCCGATCGCTTGCGCGCTCATGACTGCGCTTTGAGAAATTTTTCGCGCGGCGCATCGCAATGGGGACAGCGCCAGTCTTCTGGAAGCTCGGCGAAAGGCGTTCCTGGCTCAACCTGCCAGACGGGATCGCCTTCAGCCGGATCATAGACATGCCAGCAGACGCCGCATTCCATGCGCTGCGTCGGCGCGAGGTCGACGGCGTCGCTCATGTGAAATAGGCCTCATGGATTTCACGCAGGCGTTCCGCCGAATCGCGAAAATCTTCCTCGGCGGCGCAGGCCGCAGAGGGCACGTCGCCGATCTCCAGCGTATCAAGAATGATCGCGTCGGCGGCGTTGAAGAATTGCACGGACCAGACGTTGCGCGCCCCCGTCGCGGTGACCTTGCAGGCGCCATAACCGCGCGAGAGCAGTTGCACGGAACCCTCGCCCAACGTTTGCTGTAGGAAGGTCATGTCGACGTCGTTCATCGGCAGGAGCGAGAAATTGATCACATGCGGAGCGGGGCCGACGGCCTGGCTCATACGCTCATTGATCTCGGCGAGCAGCGGCATCACATTCATCGCGCCCGGAGGCGACGCGCCGAAGGCGAGACGCTCGGCGCCGAGGTTCGCCGCGCGGCGCACGATTTCTGGAATGGCGGCGATCTCCAAATAATCGGCGGCGATTCGCCCGGAGGCGTCGAAGAAGCGCACGCGCCACAGGCCTGCGACGGTCGCCTCCTGGATTTCGGCCGTGACGCCGTCCGGCAAAGCGGCGGCGCCGCTGACCTCGCCTTGACCGAGCACCTGGCCGATGAGCGCCAGATCGTCGCCGTCATAGTCCGTGATGTCGAAGAGCCGGCCTGGCTCGGAGGCCTTGTGTACGGCCAGCGCTTCGGCGAGCTGCGGCAGGAGAGCCGCAGCGCGCGGGCAAGCTGCGATCGCCTCGGCGCCCGCGGCGGTGGCGAGGAAGGAGAGGCCGTTGCGCCCCCTTGTATCCTCCTCGACTGGGCCGAGGGGGACGAGCGTCATCTTTTCCTCGACCCCCTCCGGGGCTTCCCAGAATCCGATCTTCATGGCGCCGCCTCCCTGGAGGAGAATACAATTTCCGCGCGCGGCTTGGAGCTCACGACGAGCGCCGGCGCATCCGGGAAAAGCATCGCCTCGAGACGCGTGACATAATCGGCCCAGTCGTAGACCTTCGGCAGCACGCCGAGGATCTCAGATCCGCGCAGCACGACGAGGCTGGGCAGCACGCGCACATGGAAGCGCTCCTTCAACGCGGGCTCGGCTTCCGCCGTGACGAGCGCGCCGCGCAGCCGCTCCGGGAAGGCCCCAAGCAGCTGCGGCAGGATGACGGCGACATCGCGCGTCTCCGGGCGCTCGGCCGGATCGCCAGCGAAGAACAGCACCGCATGCGCCGGGGCCCCGGCGAGAAAATCTTCGACGCTGGCCTCGTCGACCAGAGCCAGACGATGGCGCTCGTGAAGGGTTCGACGCAGGGACGCCAGCATGTTTTTTCCTTATTTTCGTGCAGTCCGGCAAGCGGCGTGCCAGGGCGTCGTGGTTGCGGCCGGTAAGGAAGCTTGCGGAACTGCAAAGGCTTTTTCGGCCCAGCGCGCAGATGGAAAGGCCCTTGCTGGAAGCTCGCATGGCGCCGCTGGAAGGGAGGCTTTCATCTGCTTAGCGCGATTGCTGGCGCAGGAATTCTGGCAGCTCCGGCTCGCGATCGACGAGGTCCGCAAACAGATGATCGACGTTCTCGCCTCGCAGCGCGGCTTCGAGGGCGTCGAGCGCATCGTCGATCTGCCGCGCTTCGAGGTCGTCCAGCACGCGCACCGCCGCTCCAAGATGGGCGAGGATTTTCGTTCCCGCGGGCTGCGGCCCGATGAGCAGCATCGAGACGCGCTCGCGCGCGCCGTGGCGTTCGCACAGCGCCTCCGAGCCGAGGTCCTCCATGACCGTCATCGGAAAGCCGATGCACATGCCGTCAACTCCCTCCCTCTCCCCGCGCGCGGGGAGAGGGAGCAGTGTCGGGACGCCGCCTCTCATAGGCGCAAAGGTCGAGATCGTGAGAGAGCAGCGGCGCAGCGGCGCCGACCCGCTCGCCGCAGGCCACGCCCCACTCGCTGAGCACCGCTCTCGCCGCCTCGCAGGCGGGGTCGATAGCGGCGCGCACCGGCGGTGTCAGCGGACCGCCCCAGTCCTCCAGATCCTGCGGCTGCACGCCGACCAGGGCGAGTTGCTTCGGGTAGCGGCCGAGAAGGTCGGCGGCGCTCAGCACCTCCTGGAAGCCCGTCTGATGCAGGCTCATTTTCTTGGCGCCGGTGAAGCGCGGCACGGCCGCCGTCGCGAATTAGCGCAGCTCTCCCGGCGTCAGGCCGTAGTCGATAGCGTCGAAGACGAGAAGCTGATCAGCGGCCTCGACGAATTGGACGAGGTAAAGTCCTTGCGTGCCGCCGTCGAGCACGGTGACGTTGTCATCCATTTCGTATCGCCGCATGAAAAGCTTCAAGCGCGCGCACGCCGAATGCCTCATCGGCCCAGAGAATATTGCCGATGCCGAGGACGAGCGCTTGGGTGCGCCGGTCATCGCTTTAGTCGTCACTGTCGCGGAACACGCGTTCGCCCGAGATCATCGAGGAGATCATGCTCTGGCGCGACATGATGTCCTCGCGCACCGCGGCGTAGATATGGACGATGACGAAAACGACACGGCCCACATGCCGAGGTGATGCCAGGTGTGGATGTCCTGGCTGTTCGGCCAGATCGAGAACACCCAGCCGAACAGCCTTATACTGCCAGCTGTCGCGCCCGGCGCCTTCGGAATAGAGCGCGAAGCCCGTGCACACCATGAAGGCGACAAGCATCATGAAGATGAACATCACCATATTGCGCGAGCGGGTTGTGCCCGATGTATTTCTTCGGATCGCGACACCAGGAACAAGTACCAGCGCAACTCGTAAAGCGCGCCCCACCACCATTTGCGGTCGGTGAGCGGCAGCGTGAAGATCTGCCGGGCGTAGGGGTTGCCGACGATCGCCCAATAGAGGCGCGCCGAGCAGCCCGATGGCCAGCAGATAGCCCGCCGCAAAATGCGCGAAACGGATGTAGCCCATCACGAAATTGGCGCTCGCCTCCCCCGGCGTCGACCAGAGAGGCGTCGCTATGAAATAGCCGGTCGTGGCGAGAACGAGGATCGCGGCCGCATTGACCCAGTGCCAGAGCCGCACTGGCGCCTCATAGACATAGAAGGTCTGGAGCTCCTCGGCCTTCTCGCCGTGGCTGTCCAAGATTCTGGAAGCCTCTGCCGTGTCGGTCATGAAGGCGTCTCCCCTAGGGCTTGATCTCAGCGCACCTTGACCTGGCCATCTCCTGCCCGTCCTCGCTCATGACATGCGTCGAGCAGGCGAGGCAGGGGTCGAAGGAGTGGATCGTGCGCAGGATCTCGAGCGGCTTTTGCGGATCGGCGAGCGGGGTGTCCATCAGCGAAGCCTCAAAGGCGCCGATATTGCCCTTGGGATCGCGCGGACTGCCGTTCCAGGTGGTCGGCACGACGCATTGATAGTTGTCGATCTTGCCGTCCTTGACTTTGATCCAATGCGCGAGGGCGCCGCGAGGCGCCTCGGTGAAGCCATAGCCCTTCGCTTCCTTCGGCCAGCTTTCGGGCTTCCACTTCTCGACATTGGCGGTGGAGGAATCGCCCGCCTTGATCGTCGCGATCAGCTTGTCCTGGAAATACCGGAGCTTCCCGGCGGCCCACTGGCACTCGAGCGCGCGCGCGGCGGTGCGCCCGAGCGTCGAGAACAACGCGGTGACCGGAAGATCGAGCTGCTTGAGCAGCTTCTCGGTCGGCTCCTTGAATTCCGGATTGCCCTGCGCATAGCCGATGATGAAGCGCGCGAGCGGACCGACCTCGACCGCATTGCCGCGCCAGCGCGGCGATTTGATCCAGGAATATTTGCCGTCCTCGTCGAGGGCCTCGATGTTCGTCGGCGTTCCCTTGGCGTTGGGGCCGAGCTTGTAGTTCGGCTCGGTCACGCCGTCCCAAGGATGCAGGCCTCGGGTCTCGTCGGGATATCTGTACCAGGAGTGGGTGACGAACTCCTGGATCTGCTCGGGATCGCCGTGATCGATCGGGAGGACCTCCTTGAGGTTTCCGTTGAGGATCACGCCGCGCGGTAGAAGCAGGCTCCTGTCGGAATGGTCGTTCGCATATTCCGGTATGTCGCCATAGCTCATGACGCTCTTGCCGGAGAGGCCGCCGCCATACAGCCAGTCCTTGTAGAAGGAGCCGATCGCGGCGATGTCCGGCAGATAGACCTTGTTGACGAAGTCGACCGTGCGATCGATGATCGAGCTGACCTCGTTCAAGCGCTCCATGTTGATCGCGCCGACCGCCCCGGTCCCATCGACATTGATCGCGCAGGGGACGCCGCCGACGAGCCAGTTCGGATGCGGATTCTTGCCGCCATAGATCGTGTGGATCTTGACGATGTCCTTCTGGAAGTCGAGCGCCTCGAGATAATGCGCGACCGCCATCAGATTGGCTTCGGGCGGCAGCTTGTAGGCGGCATGGCCCCAATAGGCGTTCTTGAACGGCCCGAGCTGGCCCGACTCGACGAATTTCTTCAGCCGAATCTGCAGATCTTTGAAATAGCCGGGCGAGGACAGCGGCCAGTCGGAGATCGATTGCGCCAGCGCCGACGTCGCCTTGGGATCGGCGGAGAGCGCCGAGACGACGTCCACCCAGTCGAGCGCATGCAGATGATAGAAATGCACGAGATGATCGTGCACCTGCAGCGTGAGCTGCATGATGTTGCGGATCGAGTTGGCGTTCTCGGGGATCGTGATGCCGACCGCGTTCTCGACGGCGCGCACCGAGGTCAGCGCATGCGTGCCGGTGCAGACGCCGCATATCCGCTCGGTAAAAGCCCAGGCGTCGCGGGGATCGCGATTGCGCAGGATGACCTCGATGCCGCGCCACATCGTCCCCGTCGAGACGGCGTTGCGAATGACATTGTCTTTGTCGACGTTGACCTCGACTCGCAGATGTCCCTCAATGCGCGTGAGCGGATCGACGACGATGCGCTGGCCGGAATTGTCGAGGTTGAAGCCGTTCGGCGTCTGAAGGGCCATGATTGCGCTTCCTTTACGAGGACTTGCCGGTGAGCCGCTTGATAGCGGTCGCGCCCGCATGTGCGGCGATGAGGCCACCCACGACGCCGACCGCCGCAAGGCCGACCTCGTCGGCGTTATGCTCGATACCGAACTGCTTGATGGTGGTCAGCCGCTCATAGAAGGGCCCCTTGTCCCAGAAGCCTTCCTCCGAGCAGCCGATGCAGCCGTGCCCCGATTGGATGGGGAAGGAAACGCCGCCGTTCCAACGCACCGTAGAGCAGGCGTTATACGTCGTCGGTCCCTTGCAGCCCATCTTGTAGAGGCAATAGCCCTTGCGCGCGTTCTCGTCGTCCCATTGCTCGACGAATTGCCCAGCGTCGAAATGCGGGCGGCGGTAGCATTTGTCGTGGATGCGCTGCGAGTAGAACATCTTCGGCCGGCCCTGGCGGTCGAGCTCCGGCAGACGGCCGAAGGTCGTGACGAAGGTCACGACGCCGGTCATGACCTCGGCGATCGGCGGACAGCCAGGGACCTTGATGATGGGCTTGTCCAGAATGACCTTGTCGATCGGAACGGCCTGCGTCGGATTGGGCTTCGCCGCCTGCACGCATCCCCAAGAGGCGCAAGCGCCCCAGGCGATGACCGCCATCGCGTCCTGCGCCATCCATTTCAATTTCTCGACGAAGGGCTTGCCGCCGTCGATGCAATACATGCCGCCTTCGTTGAGCGGCGGATTGCCCTCGACGGCGAGGATGTATTTGCCCTTGTATTTCTCTTTCGTCTCGACGAGAATTTCCTCGGCCTGATGGCCCGCCGCCGCCATGATCGTGTCGTCGTAGTCGAGCGAGATCATCGACAGCACGACATCTTTGACGAGCGGATGCGCCGAACGGATGAAGCTCTCCGAGCAGCAGGTGCATTCCAGCCCATGCATCCAGATGACGGGCGTGCGCGGGTTGGTTTCGAGCGCCTTGGCCATCGTCGCCGCCGCGGTCGAGCCCAGTCCCATGCTGGCGGCCGTGAGCGAGCAGAATTTCGTGAAGCTGCGCCGCGTGACCCCTTGGCGGCGGATCACGTCGTAAAAGGTCTCGATGGCGGCCATGGTCCTCCCCGCAGCGTTATTTTGCACGGCGGCAAGCCGCCCTTCGACGGCGGCCTCAGCGAGGGGGCAAAAAGCGGACCATCCGGTAAATGCTCGATTCGCGGCGGTTGCAGCAGACGCGCCGCGCCGCGAGATGGGAGCTCGCTTTCCAGGGCAGAAAAGCAAACGACCAATCAATGCGCGGTGCAGACCATGCAAGGATCGAAAGAGCGCACGATGTGCTGCACTGCAACACTGGCGGCGCCATCGTCGCCGACCTCTAGGCCCTCCAGGGCGGATTCGAGCGGTCCCGGCCGGCCGGCGGCGCAGCGCGGCGAAAAATTCCAGGTCGTCGGCGCGACGATCTGATAGGCCGTGTAGCGGTCATCGTGGAGGGTCGCCCAATGGCCGAGCGTGCCGCGCGCGGCCTCGATGCAGCCGAGCGCCGGACCGTCATGCGCCGGCGCATCGGGCGCGCAGAATTTCTCCTTGAGATCAATTTGGTTAGCCCAGGCTTCGGCGGCTTGCGTGAGCAAAGCGATCTCCAGCAGCCGCGCGACTATGCGCGCAAAGACGTTGGAGGCGCCGCCGCGGGCGATGAGCTCCCGGATCAGCGGATGAGCCGCGACGGCCTGCCGCGCGACCGCGCCGACCTCGACGGGCTCGCCGAGGAGTTGCGGGGCCTTGGCGAAGCTGTACGCGCCTTCTCGATCGAGTGCGGGAAAGGTCTGCGCCTTGGCGGGCTCGGTATTGCTCTCGCGCAGGAAACTATGCGAGACGTCCTCGCGCACGTCGGTAAGGCTGAACCCGCGCTGCGCGCCGGTGCGCGCGTCGAACAGGCCGGCGGGGAAATGATGTCCTTGCGATCCCAGATAGGCGCCGCCAGACATCATCAGCCCCGGACCGCGACCCATCGTTTCGAGCGACAGATCTCGCGCGATTCTCACAAAGCTGCCCAAGTCTCCGGCGCGTCCTTGGCCCTCGACGAAAGCCTCGAGATCGGCGGCGGATCTGAGCGCCGTCACCGCTTCGAGAGGCGCGCCGAAGAGGCTTTGTTCCAGAAAGGCGCGAAAGCGCGCGAGGATGGCGAAGAGCCTGACTTTCTCGCTTAAGTCCGGCGCATGGGCGACTCCGCCCGCGCGAAACGCGAGGCTGTGCGGCCATTTTCCGGCGATGATCCCCATGATCTCGAGAAGGCCGGCGCGGGCGGGCAATGCTTCACGCGCGCCTGTTCCGACGGTCGCCTTGAACCGCGCCTCGGTCGCCTCGAACCAGGGCCGCTCCGCGTAACAAGCGCGCGCGAAGTCCGGCATGAAGAACACATAGAAATGCGTCAGATGATCCGCGACGTTCTCTGCGGTGTGCGCGATGTTCGTCAGCAGCACCCCGTTTGGCGCGGGGGTCAAGGACTGGGCCGCGCGCAACATTGCCGCGACGGCCAGCGATTGCGAGACCGAGCAGATGCCGCAGATGCGCGGCGCGATCGCGAGCGCGTCCTCGCTCGGCCGCCCGATGAGGATCTGCTCGAACCCCCGGTAGAGATTGGCCGAGACGCGCGCCTCGCGCACGACGCCGTCAACGACGTCCAGCGCAAGCTCCAGATCGCCCTCCACGCGATTGAAGGGCCCGACGATGATACGCGTCATGTCTTCTTCTCGGCGCCGGGCTCAGGCGCGCGCTCGATGCGATCCGACCGCGCGTTTTCGCTGACGCGTTTCGGCGTCGCCGATTTCGACAGCGCGGCGAGCGCGACGAACCAGGCTTTCGGCATGTCCAGCGGCAAGCCCACCGGAATGCCGGCGACCTTCGGCGTATGCATGAAGCCCGTTGCAGCTTCGAAACCCGGCGACGTGCAGGCTATGCAGGTTGAGCCGCTGCGCGTGCAAGAGCCGGAGCCGTTCCAGGCGCGCTGATTGCAGTCGCCGACGGCCTGCGTGGCCTTGCAGCCGAGATGCTCCATCAGACAGCCGCGCTCGAAGAACTCCTCGGCGCTCGCCTTGAACTCGTAGAACTCATTGCGGCTGCAGCCGTGATGCGCGAGATGGTCGGCGAAGAGCTTCGGACGCCCGAAGCTGTCCATGTCCGAGTAGCCGAAGAGACCGAGCGAGAGCGCCTGCAGCGTCTCCATGATCCAACCGGGATGCGGCGCGCAGCCGGATATGTTGATTACCGGCAGTCCGGCGCGGGAGCGATAGTCGGGGCCAAGCGCGCCGCCGGTTTCACGCGCCTGATATTGCAGCCCGCGCGCATCGGTCGGATCGGGCGTGGCGGCCGGAACGCCGCCGAAAGCCGCGCAGCTCCCCACGGCGACGCAATAGGCCGCGACCGGGGCGAGGCTCGAAATCCAGTCGAGGAGGCTGCGCCCGCTGCCCGACAATGTGTTGAAGCGTCCGGTGCCGTCAGGCCCACACAGCACAGAGCCTTCCACGACGAGCGCGTCGAGACGCAGCGCGCCGCGCTCGACGCGATGGAGGATCGCGAGCGCTTCCTCGCCGGTCGCCTCGCTGACGCTCGGATGCCAGATCAGCTCGATGCCGAAAGCGCGTAGCTCCTCGAACCAGCCGGCGGCGCCGCTCTCCAGCGCCGACATCGTGCAGCCGCCGCAGCTTGCGGCCTGCAACCAAAGCACGTTGAACGGTTCGTCGCGCTTCATGGGGGCATTCAAGCGGATGTGCGCCCTTTGCACAAGAAGCGGCGCGAATGGGCGGTAGGGCGATTTAAGTGTCGGTTATGCGCTATTTTTAAGCCTTCACAAGCGAAGGCGAAGCGCTAGAGTCCAGCAGGCTCGGGACCCGTCGACGAAAACGGGGAAGGCGCGGGGCGCTGGGCTCAGGGAGGGAAAGGCCGATCCATGACTTGAGAGTTGTCCACCAGAGCAGGCGTGGCCGAGAAAGTCGGCAATGCGGTTTTTTATTCAGGTTTTCTGGCTGGAATTGTTTGCGCGGGCCTCCTGCTTTATGCCGAAATGAAAGACATGAAGCATAGTCTGTTCGACCAGTTGTTGGGAGATAGCGGCATAACGTTTTCCCTCATAGCCGCATTTGTCGTGCCCCTCGGCCTTGGCTGGCTCTTGCGGTATCTAATCTCGGGGAAAAGATGGAGCTAAACGAAGGCGCGCGTCGCGCTGCGGCGGACACGCTCCGCGCAGCGATGGAAGGAGGCGTGGGAGCCGCCGGCGGAGCGTTTAGTCTTTCACGATTCTTATTTTGCGACGCACAATGATTAAGATAGCCGCCAACATGAATGTTCTCAGAGCGCAGAGACCCGAGTCATCCTCCTGAAATCCAACAGGTTCCTTGTAGTCCGCCGTCCTGGCACGTCTCGTGAAACGTCGGACCCGGAAGGCGACGGCCGCCAATGAAACGCCGTCGCGTCGTAAGTTTATAAGGGTAGCCAGGGGAGGCTTCATGTCAAACACTCCGATCGCGATCCGCGGCCTTGATTCGATGCGGGAAACACTGCGCATGTCGGTCATAATGGTCCTGGGCATGGCAATGGGCGCCCTCATCCTCGGATACGCAACGCCTGTCCATCTGACACCGAAGGCGATGATTGCGGATCACGACGACGTTTTTTCGGGTCGCTTAGTGAGTGGCCTTGCGCAGTGACATGCGTCGGGCGACCGGCGCGGACAGTTGCTTCTTTCTTTCGTCAGCTCACCTTCAGGGCCGATCATCCACTTGCTTTTCGCCAATCTGGAGACCTGGATCGAGGGCGTCGCTCACGAGGTCAACGCCAACCAGCTCCATTCGATGAAGCGCCGCTCTGCGCCCTGACAAAGCGACTTTCGCTCAACCCCCCGAGGGCGTTCCCGGGCCGCGGAGCCGTGGTCACTGATTGACGCCCGTCAAGACAAAGGAACCGAAATGATCAAGAACCCGCGATTGACTTTGGCGGCGCTGACGCTCGCTCTCACGCTCGGCGCCGGCGCGAGCTTCGCCGCCGAGGAGAATTGGGAAAGCCTGATGATGAAGCCCAATCGGGCGGCTAGCCTCGATGTGGGATCGAAGCGTGTCGTAGGCTACTTCCTGAAAACAGACGGCCTCTGCATGCTCACAGCGATGCTTGCCGATAGAAAGGACGTCGAGGCCGCGGCCGCGCAGCTGCAGCTGGAGATCCGGCCGGGTGAGACGGCCCGAATCGCGACCGCCGACGGCAATTCGCTGCGCTTCGTCTGCCTCGGAGGCGCAGAGGCGATGACGGCGACGTTGGTGGGTCGGCTGGCGTTGCGCGCCGGCGCGGATTGACCCTTAGCGCCTTGCCGCTCGAACGGAATCGTCGCCCGATAAGGAAACGCGCAAGATGATATTGCCGGAGCGAATCGCTGCGCGCGAACGCCCACCCCGGGTGTCTGCGTCAGCGCGAAAGAAGCGGCGCCTTCCGCTTCTTTGGCGCGGCGCGCCGGAAGACGGCGACGAGCTCGACATGGGCGGCGTAGCGGAACTGGTCGATCGGCGTCACGCTCTGCAGCGCGAGGCCGCCGCCGAGCAGAAGCTTCGCGTCGCGCGCGAAACTCTGCGCATTGCAGGAGATGGCGACGACGATGGGAACCTTCGAGCGAGCAATCTCGGCCGCCTGCGCGGCGGCGCCGACGCGCGGCGGATCGAAGACCACCGCATCGAACACCTCGAGCTCGTCCGCGCGCAGCGGATTGTCGAAAAGATTGCGCCGATGCGCCTCCAGAGGCTTCGTCCCGGTCAGGGTTTGGGCGGCCTCCTCCAAGGCCGCGATGGCTTCGGCGTTCTCATCGAAGGCGTTGACGCGCGCGCTTTCGCAAAGGCGCAAGGCGAAAGCGCCCGAGCCGCAAAAGAGATCGGCGACGCGCCTGGCCTTGCCGACCCCTTGCAGCGCCAAGCTGGCGATCGCCTCTTCGCCCTTCGCGGTCGCCTGCAAAAAGCTCCCCGGCGGCGGCGAGAGCCTCGCCCGCCCCACCGTAATCGTGGGTCGGCGTCGCAGCGCGAGGATGCGCCCATGATTGGAGAGCCGGGCGAGATCCAAGGCTTCCGCGAGCTCGACGAGCGCGCGCGCTTCCTTCTCCGCGAGTGCGCCGGACCCGCGCAGATCGACGTCGAGCCCTTCCGCCGCTGCGGTCACGGCGATGTCGAGCGGCTTGCCTGTGCTCTTGAGCGCCTGCGCCAGCGCGCGGGCGGCCTCAAGGGCGTGCGCAAGCCCCGCCTCGAGCAGCGGGCAGGCGCCGATCTCGACGATTTCATGCGCGCGCGCCTCCATGAAACCGACGGCGCCGTCGCGCGCATGAAAGACGACGCGGCGGCGTCCCGCGCCATGCGCGTCGACGACCGGCGCGACCTCCGTGGAAATGCCAGCGTTGGCGAGCGCGGTCGCCACGAGTCCGCGCTTCCACGCGGTATACACTGATGGCGCGAGCGTCTGCACCGCGCAGCCGCCGCAGACGCCATAATGCTCGCAGACCGGAGCGATGCGGTCGGGGGAGGGCGAGAGGATTGCGAGGAAGCGGGCGCGCTCGCCCTCGACTTCCGCGAGCACGCGCTCGCCCGCGAGCGCGAAGGGCACGAAAACCGTCCGGCCGGAGAGTTTCGCGACGCCTTCGCCGCGCTGTCCCAGTCGCTCGATCTCGAGCGTGACGCGCGTCATGGCCGCTGGCCGCAGATGAGGAATTCGCGGTTGCCGTCGCCGCCCTGGATCGGCGAGGACGTGATCCCCAAGACGCGCCAGCTGAGCCCCACGAGGGCGCCGGCGATCTTCTCGCAGGCGGCTTCATGCACGCTGGAGTCGCGCACGACGCCCTTCTTGCCCGCGCCGCGGCCTGCCTCGAATTGCGGCTTGATCAGCGCGACGAGCGTCGCCTCCCTTGCGGCGAGCGACAGCGGGCGCTCGAGCAGCAAGGTCAGCGAGATGAAGCTCGCGTCGCAGACGATCAGGGTCGGCGGCTCGGCGAGATGCGCGGCGTCGAGCGCGCGCGCGTCGAGCTTCTCGTAGGATGTCACGCGCGGGTCCGCAAGGATGCGCGGGTGCAGCTGTCCGGAGCCGACGTCGACCGCGACGATATGGCGCGCGCCGCGTTGGAGCAGCGCGTCGGTGAAGCCGCCCGTCGAGGCGCCGAGATCGAGACAATAGCGGTCCGTGACGCCGATCCCGAAATGTTCGAGAGCGAAATCGAGCTTCACGCCGCCACGCGAGACGAAGGGATGCGGGCTTTCCGCGACGATTGCGGCTTGCGGGGCGACGTCCTGCGACGGCTTGGCGATCGTGATCCCGTCGGCCGAGACGAAGTCCGGCTTCAATCGCGGCGCGCGCCTTGGCGCGACTTTCGAAGAAGCCGCGTTCGGCAAGCAGAGTGTCGGCCCGAGGCACCTCATTCCCCTGTTTGCAGAAGCGAGCCCACCTCGCGCGCCTTGGCGAGCAAATGGGAAAAGGCCAGCATGGCGGCGCCGAAGTAAAGGGCGTCGAGCGCCAGAGCCGTGAGCATGAGGTCTGACCGATAGACATGATCGATGATCAGCGCGCGCAGGCCTTCGAAGACATAGGTGGGCGGCAGCGCGTAGGCCAACGGTTGCAGCCAGCCCGGCAGCGTCGAGACCGGGAAATAGACGCAGCCGAAGGGCTGCACGATGAACATCAGGGACCAGGCGAGACTTTCGGCGCCGAGGCCGTAGCGCATGAGCATGCCGCTGACCACGAGCCCGATGCTCCAGGCGAAGAGCGCAAGGGTAATGAAAAAGGCGCCGACGGCCGCGCCGAGCGACCAAAGATTGAAGCCGAAGAGCGCGATCGCCAGAAAGATCACCGGCACCACGCCGATCGCCAAGCGGATCACGCTCATCGCCATCAGCGCGATGACGAACTCGCTCATGCGCAAGGGGCTCATCATGAGATTGGCCAGGTTGCGCGACCAAATCTCCTCGAGAAAGGAGAAGGAAAACCCCTGCTGCGTGCGCAGGAGAATGTCCCAGAGCAGCACGGCGCCGATCAATGTCCCCGCGAGGCGCGCCGGCCCGCTTGGCGCCACGCCGGCGGAGGCGAAATAAGTCTGGAGGAAGCCCCAGGTCAGCAATTGCACGGCCGGCCAATAGGCCGCTTCCAACGCCCGCAGCCAGGACGAGCGAAGCACGTAGACATAACGCAGCATCATTGCGCCGACGCGGCCGAAGGAGAACACGCTCACGCCGCTTCTCCATCAGCGCGTCCGCGCGCCACGTCGAGAAAGACTTCTTCGAGCGTTCGGCGCCCATAGCGCGCCAGCAGCGCAGCGGGCGTTTCGTCGTCGACGAGCGTTCCCTGCCGCAGCATCAGCACGCGATCGCAGAGCCTCTCGACTTCCATCATGTTGTGCGAGGCGAGCAGGATCGTGCAGTCGTGCTCGGCGCGTTGCTGCTCGAGGCGCAAACGCACCCAGTCGGCCGTGTCGGGATCGAGCGAGGCCGTGGGCTCGTCGAGGAGCAGCACCTCCGGATCGTTGATGAGCGCCTTGGCAAGGGCGACCCGCGTTTTCTGTCCTGCCGAAAGGCGTCCGGTCGGACGGTCGAGAAAGTCGCGAAGCGCGAAATTCTCGGCGAGCCGCGCGATCTTCTCCTTGACGTCTTGAACGCCGTAAAGCAGCGCGAACACCCGCAGGTTTTGACGCACGGTCAGCCGGTGAGGCAAATCGACGTAAGGGCTTTCGAAATTCATGCGGCCGAGCACAGCTTCGCGATCCGTCGCCATGTCGGCGCCGAGCGCATGGATCGAGCCGGTCGAGGGCTTGATCAAGCCCATGATCATGCCGATCGTCGTCGTCTTGCCGGCGCCATTGCCGCCGAGAAGGGCGGTCGCCGATCCCTTCGCGAGCTCGACATCGAGCGGCCCGACGACGCGCTTGCCGCCGTAGGACTTGCAGAGGCCGCGCAGGCTGAGCGCGGCGGCGAGCGGGGAGATGGGCATGGCGGGGCTTGTAGCCTTGCCGGGCCGGCCCCGGCAAGCGGCAGCCCCACGGCCCTGAGGCGGACTCGCCGCCCCTCTTGTCGCAACAGCGCTGCGCGCGCCATGTATCAGGGCGAAGCCTATGCCCATCGAAGGAGGAAACGCGGCCTATGCAACAGGAGAAGTGGAGCGCCTGCGACGCCTACATCGCGAGCCATCTGATCGGCGCCGGCGAGGCGCAGCAAGCAACGATCGCCGCCAATACGGCGGCAGGCCTGCCGCAGATCGACGTCTCGCCCCCGCAGGGCAAGATGCTCTATCTGCTCGCGCGCTCCCTGCATCCCCAGCGCATTCTGGAGATCGGGACGCTCGGCGGCTATTCGACCGTCTGGCTCGCGCGGGCGTTGGCGCCGGGCGGACGGCTGGTCAGCTTCGAGATCGAGCGCCATCATGCGGAAATCGCGGCGAGCAATGTCGCCCGCGAGGGTCTGGGCGCGAGCGTCGATATCAGGCTTGGGCCGGCGCTCGAGCTTTTGCCGGGGCTCGAGGCCGAGGGCTTCTCGCCGATCGACTTCGCCTTCATCGACGCCGATAAGGAGAATAACGCGGGCTATTTCCGTCACGCCGTGAAGCTCGTGCGCAGCGGCGGCTTCATCATCGTCGACAATGTCATTCGAGAGGGCGCGGTGATCGACGAGAAGAACGCTCACCCCATGATCGTCGGCACGCGCGCGCTTTATGAGGCGGTCGCCGCGGAGCCGCGCGTTTCGGCGACGGTCGTCCAGACCGTCGGCTCCAAGGGGTGGGACGGCTTCCTGCTCGCCAGCGTGAATTGAAGGGCGACCGCTGAAGCCGGATTGAGCATGTGCTTTTCCAAAAACCGCTTCGCACTTTTGGGGAGCATGCTCTACTTGATCGGCACTTCATGCGTCTTCTTGCGGTTCTGCCGGTCCGACTCATACTCCAGATAATGGAGGTCGGTCGGCTCGGAGGCCGCGGTCGCGCCTTGTTGCAGGCAGAAGGACGGGATCGGGTGATAGCTTCCGTCGTCGGCCTTGAAGCAGTCGGTGAACTGCGTCTCGCATTTGACCGAATTGTCGAGCCCTGCCGTGGCGCGTTTGGCGATGGCGCGCGCCCTGCCGACGACGGCCTCGCAGGTCGATGCGTCGAAGCCCCAGGATTTGCACTCGCTGATCGTCGACATGATTTGGCCTTTCCCGCCGCAGGCCGGCGCGCGCCGCGTCATGACGAAGGCCGTGAGCGCGGCGGCCACGAGCGCCGCCGCGACGATGAAGCCTTTGGAGGGCGTGACGATCATTGAGCTTCCCCTTTCGCGATCTTTCTCGTCGCTTTGGCGCGAAGCATAGCGCGCTTTCCGTTCGAACGGAATCATGGCGGCGAAAGGGGCTCGGTCGCCGAGGGCCTGTCCCGTCACCCGTCACTCGCGCCGGCAGGCCCATAAGTGATCCGGCGATCCGGCGCCGGCGCCGAGCCTCATATCTGCGCCCGCGGCGAGCGCCTGCGTGAGCCAGCGCTTCGCCTCTTCGATCGCAACTTCCAGTTCGCGCCCGCGCGCTAAGAGACAGGCGATGGCCGAGGAGAGCGCGCAGCCGGTTCCATGCGCGTTCTGTGTTTGGACGCGCGCGCCATGAAAGATGCGCGTCGCGCCTTGGAGGCAAAGCACGTCGAGCGGCGCGCCGTCGAGATGACCGCCTTTGACGAGCGCCGCTTTCGCGCCGGCGCTTACGAGCGCGCGCGACTGCGCCTCCATGTCTTGCGCGTTTCGCGCGACTGCTGTCCCCGTCAGAATGGCGGCTTCATAAAGGTTGGGCGTGATCAGCGTCGCGAGCGGCGCCAGATGCGCCATAATGGCTTGCGGCAATCCGGCGGCGCTCAGGTCCACGCCTTGCGTGGCTCGCAGCACCGGATCAACCACGATGTTTCGGGCGCCCCCGCGTTGCAAGGAGATCGCGACGGCTCTGGCTGTGGAAGGGCGCGCCAGCATGCCGATCTTCACGGCGTCGACGCCGATGTCGGCGAAGACCGCGTCGATTTGCGCGGCGACGAGCGCGGCGGCCACAGGCGCAACCTTGGAGACGCCCTTAGTGTTTTGCACGGTGAGCGCGGTGACGGCGGCCATGCCATAGGCGCCGAAGGCGGCGAATGTCTTGAGATCGGCCTGAAGTCCGGCGCCTCCGGAAGGATCGGAGCCTGTAATGGAGAGAAGATGGGGACGAGAGCCGGCGTCGCCCGTCACTTCGCCTTGGGCTCCTGGACAGGCGCGCTAATCATGGTGTCGAGCCGCGGGTCCTTGAGGCCCGCCTGCGTCGCGCGGTCGCGCCATTGCTTCGCCTTGGCGGGATCCTTCTCGACGCCGCGCCCTTGCGCATAGAGATAGGCGAGACGATTTTGCGCCACGGCGTTGCCCAAGGTCGCGGCCTTTTGGAAGAGCTTGGCGGCCCCGCCTCGTCGCGGTCGACGCCCAGGCCGTTGAATTTGAGAATCGCCAGCTCGACCATGGCGCCGAGGTGCTCGTTGTTAGCCGCGAGCTCAAACCAATGGGCGGCCTCGCCGCCGTCCTTGGCGACGCCCTTGCCGTGCAGATAGAGCTCGCCCAGAGCGTAGCTCGCGTCGGTGTCGCCGAGATCGGCGGCGCGCTTGAAGTAGTCGGCGGCTTTCTCGAGATCGGCGAAGGCGCCGTTGTTCTCGAGGGCGATCTCGCCCAGGAAATTATCGCCGCCGCATTGTTCTTCGCCGCCGCCTTCTCGAGATAGCTTTGCGCGGTCTTGCGGTCGCGGGTCGCCGGGGTATTGGCGAGAAGGGCCGCGGCATAGAGATAGGCTCCCTGGGGGTCGCCGAGGTCCGCCGCGCGGCGAAACCAGACCCCGGCCTCCTTCGGGTCGCGCGTGACCCCGGCGCCTTCCGCATGCATCCGGCCGATCAGCAGGAGCGCCGGCGCGTCCGAGGGGTTGGCGGCGAGACGCGCCTTGGCCTCGCGCATGGCGCGAGAAAAATCGCCGGCTTCATAGGCCTGGAAAGCGGCGTCGACTCCCGGGGTCGGTTGAGGGGCAGGAGCAGGGGCGGGCGTGGGGGCGGGCGGCTGCGCCCGGACCGCCGAAGAATGCGGGAGGAGCAGGAGGGCGAGCAAGGCTGCGACGCGCATGGTTAGGCCTCCTCCCGCGCGAGGGCGTCCAGCGCGTCCTTCATGGCCGCGCCAGGGCCGCGCGCGTCGCTCCAGACGCCATCGCCGAGCATGACGAAATCCGCGCCTGCTCGAGCAAAAAGCGTCGCTTGCGCGAGCGTCGAGGCGAAAGCGACGCAGGGGGTCGTGAAGACCTCGGACCACCAGAGCAGCCGTTCCTCGACCGCGTCTTCGGGGAGGGGCGCGCTCCAATCGCCGAAGACAATGTAATCGGCCCCGGTTTCGCCCGCGACCATCGCGTCATGGCGCGTCACGAGCCCTCCCGCCCCGACGATATGGCGGGGCGGTGACAAGCGCTCGACGGCCGACTTCAGCGCAGGTCCGCTCCCTGTGATCTGCGCGCCGTCGGCGTTCGCGTGCAGGGCGAGATCCACGGAGCCGTCGATCACCAGCGCCACGCCGAGCGGTTCGGTTCTAAGCGCAACCTTGCGGACAAGGCGCTTGGCGTTCTCCTCGTCCTGTGACGCGACGCGGAGCAGCAGGCTCGCGGGCCGTGCGGCGGCGAGCGCCGCGTCGAGAGCGGGCAGGAAGGTCTCGGCCTCGGTGAGGACAGGCGTGGCGAGATAGAGTTGCGGATGTGTCATTGGCTCGCGGGGTTCGGGAGACGCCTCTGGCGTCAATCCAGCTTAGCGCAGGCTCCTTAGCTCAAAATCTGCTCGGCGTCGCGCAGGATCGACGGCGCTGCGCCCGAGATCACGCCGTGGCTCGCGCGCTCGCGAGTCGAGGAGCGCATGACGACGGATTACACGAGGCTCGAGCCGCGCCGGCCCGAGGATTTTCCCGACTGGCGCTTCGACTACCTCGACATCGGCTATGAGGAGGCCACGCGCTCCTTCTGGATGGAGTATAAAGCGACGGCGCCACATTGCTTCCCGCTGGACATGTTCAGGGAGATCGTCGTGGTGCGGCGGTCCTTGCTACGCCTCGTCGAGAGCGACAAAAAGGGCGGCTGGCCCATTCGCTATTTCGTGATGGCCTCGCGCCGTCCCGGGATCTTCGGGCTTGGAGGAGACCTCGCCGCTTTCGCCGCGGCGGTGCGGCGCCGCCAGAGCGAGTCCTTGCGCGCGCACGCCGACATTTGCGTCGACATTATGCATGGGCTCGCCGCCGGCTTCGGCCTGCCGATCGTCACGCTCTCGGCTGTGCATGGTCAATGCCTGGGGGGCGCCTTCGAGGGCGCTCTCGTCACGGATTTTCTGATCGCCGAGGAGACCGCCCGCCTGGGACTCCCGGAGATCGCCTTCAACACTTTCCCCGGAATGGGCGCCGTCTCTCTCCTCAGTAGACGCCTTCCCGGCGCCTTGGCGCAGCGCCTCGTCTCGAGCGGCGAAATCCATACGGGCCGCGAGATGCACGATCTCGGCGTCGTGCACGCGCTCGCGCCGGACGGCGGGATTCGCGAGGCGCGCGCGCATGGATGTCCCCCGATGAGGCTCTCTGGCGCCGCCGCTTCGCGCTGGCTGAGGCGCGCCGCGTTCATTGCGGCGTCAGCCGTCAGGAGCTCTCGGGGGTGGTCAACGCCTGGGTCGAATGCGTCCTCGGTCTGAGCGAGCGCGATCTTCGCCATCTCGACCGGCTCGTGGCCGCACAGAAGCGCTTGCGCGCGCAGTCTCAAGGCAATGAGAGTCCCGCGCTCCGGGCTTCCTCCTGAGCGCTTAGCCAGTTTGCGAAGCCGCTCCCGGCGGCTCGCGCTGGCGAGCATAGGCGTCGCGGATCGCTTCGAGCATCGGACCGAATTGTTCTTTAAGCTCAGCGCAGCGCGTCGAATTGATGAGCTCCACGCCTTTGCGCTCGCTGCGGATCAGCCCGGCCTCGCGCAAAATGCGAAAATGTTGGGAAAGCGTGGATTTGGGCAGGACATCCTCATTCAGTTGCGCGAAGGCCGAGCAGTTCTTGGCGCATTCGGAAGCGGCAAGTCGGCCGAAGATTTCCATCCGGATCGGGTCCGACAGGGCGTGGAGAATGCTCTCCACAGTGATCTCGTCCAGCTTGGGGTGCGGCAGTGGTCTCATAGTTCTCTTATCGCATGGATTGACAATTGCTGCATTAGTTCCGTATTATTGAACTAAGGAACTAAAGCGCGGGGCCACACCTCACCACGGAGACCGATATGGGCAAGCTTTCCGGGAAAATCGCCGTCGTCACGGGCGGCAACAGCGGAATCGGAATGGCAACGGCGCAGCTCTTCGCCGCCGAGGGTGCGCATGTAATCGTGACCGGCCGCCGCAAGGCCGAACTCGACGCGGCCGTCGCCGAGATCGGCCATGGCGCGGTCGGCGTCCAGGGAGATGTAGCGAAGCTCGCCGATCTCGACGCACTCTGCGCCGAGGTCAAATCGAAATTCGGCCGCATCGACATCCTCTTCGCCAACGCCGGCGTTTGCGAGCTCGCGCCGCTCGGCGGGGTCTCCGAGGAGCACTTCGACAAGCTCTTCGACATTAATGTGAGGGGTTTGCTCTTCACGGTCCAAAAGGCGCTGCCGCTCATCGTGGACGGCGGCGCGATCATTCTCAATTCCTCTGTCGCAAACACGACGGGCATCCCGACCTTCGGTGTCTATTCAGCCACCAAGGCCGCCGTCCGCTCTTTCGTCAGAACCTGGACGGCCGAGTTGAAGGATCGAAAAATCCGGGTCAACGCCATCAGTCCAGGGCCGATCGAGACCCCAATTTTCAGCAAAGTTGGGCTCTCCGGCGAGCAGCTGAAGCAATTCGACGCGCAGATTTCCGCGCAGGTCCCGCTCGGCCGCTTCGGCAAGCCTGACGAAATCGCCAAAGCGGCGCTCTTCCTGGCGTCAGATGACGCGAGCTATGTCGCCGGCGCCGATCTTTACGTGGACGGCGGCCTGGTCGCCGTCTGATCTCAAGGCGGGCCCTTCGCTTGACGATCCGCGACGCCTTCGAGAATACGGAGGCTAGCGCCAAGACGAGAGAAAGGTCCGGGGTGGAAAACGCGCCCGACACAGCGGTCGATCTTCAAAAGGGTTCGCAGCGCCCGATTGTCGTCGTCTCCAATCTGAACAAAATCTACCCCGGCGGCTTTCGCGCGCTGAACGCGATCAACCTCGAAATCCGTGCGGGCGAGATTTTCGCGTTGCTCGGGCCGAACGGCGCGGGGAAGACGACGCTGATCGGCGCCATTGCGGGCCTCGTGCGCCCGACCTCGGGCGCGGTCACCGTCGACGGCTGCGATACGGTCAGGGATTACCGCGCCGCGCGCGCCAAGATCGGCCTCGTGCCGCAGGAATTGTCGACCGACATGTTCTCGCGGGTGCGCGACACGGTAGCCTTCAGCCGCGGACTGTTCGGCTTCGCCCCGAGTCCCGCCTATATCGAAAAAATTCTGCGCGATCTCTCGCTTTGGGAAAAGCGGGACAACAGGATCGTCACGCTCTCGGGCGGCATGAAGCGTCGCGTCCTGATCGCCAAGGCGCTTGCGCACGAGCCCCGTATTCTCTTCCTCGATGAACCGACCGCGGGCGTCGACGTCGACCTGCGCCGCGACATGTGGGCGATGGTTCGTCGTCTGCGCGAGCAGGGCGTCACCATCATCCTCACTACGCACTATCTTGAGGAAGCTGAAGAGATGGCGGATCGCGTGGGGGTTATTGATGGCGGCGAGATCATCCTGGTTGAGGAAAAAAGCGCCCTAATGCGAAAATTGGGGCGCCAGACCGTCACGATCGGCCTCAAGCAGCCGCTTTCCGAGGTTCCCGCGGATTTCCTCGGTCACGCCGCGAGCCTCTCGACGGACGGCAAGACGCTCACCGTCGCCTTCGCCGGCGAGGAAGAGGAGCGAAACGGCGGCGTGGCGGATTTCATTCGCCGGCTCGCCGCCAGCGGCGTCGATTTCGATAGCGTCGACATGAACCGCTCCTCGCTGGAGGACATTTTCGTGAGCCTCGTGGGAAGACGCACATGAACCTCTACGCGATCCGCGCGATCTATATCAACGAGCTCGCGCGCACACGGCGCACGCTCTTTCAGAGCGTCGCCGCGCCGGTGCTCTCGACATCGCTCTATTTCGTCGTTTTCGGTTCTGCGATCGGTGGTCGCATCGCAACGATCGACGGCGTGGCCTATGGAGCCTTCATCGTGCCCGGCCTCATCTTGTTGGCGGTCCTCTCCGAGAGCGTGTCGAACGCCTCTTTCGGAATCTACATTCCGCGCTTTACGGGGACCGTCTACGAGCTGCTCTCCGCGCCGGTGTCGGTCCTCGAGTTTCTGGCGGGCTTCGTCGGCGCCGCCGCGACCAAATCGATCCTTCTCGGCATTCTGATCATGGCGACCGCCCGACTCTTCGTGCCCTTCGAAATCTTGCACCCGGTCTGGGCCGGCGCCTTTCTACTCTTGGTTTCGATCGCCTTCAGCCTTTTGGGATTCATCATCGGCATTTGGGCCGACGGCTTTGAAAAATTGCAGGTCGTGCCCTTGATGGTGATCTCGCCTTTGACCTTCCTCGGGGGCACCTTCTATTCCATCGACATGCTGCCGCCACTCTGGCGCCAGGTCGCTCTGTTCAATCCGATCGTCTACCTCGTGAGCGGCCTTCGCTGGGCCTTTTACGGAAAGGCGGACGTCGCGGTGATCGTTAGCCTGGCCATGACGATCGCGTTCATGACGGTTTGCGTCGGAGCCATCGCTTGGATATTCAGAACGGGCTATCGCCTGCGCGCCTGAGCGCGGCGCATCGGCTCAAGCCTCGACGGCTCCCGCTCTTGACCGGCGGCTCCCTCCCGCGCGTGCAGTCTTTGCGGCGCGTCGCGGCGATTGCGTCGCGGCGGCGCCGTTCTCACGGCCGTTTCGAAGGGCGTCCGAAGACCTCGCCAAGCCTCTTTCGGCCATGTGCTGCGCGCGCAGAATTGCGAGATTGCCGTTGTAGCGGCGCGCATAGCACATGAGGTAGGTCTCGATCGCCGCGAGGCCGTCATGCGTGTCGACGAGGTCCTTGACGAGACAGAGATCGCGCATCGCCGCCGCGTCGAGCGTGCCGCCGGATTCAAGCAACCGTTCGGTCGGCACCAGGCCGAGACGGCGCGTCAGGACGGGGTAGAGATTGCCGATCCGCTCCGGAGCGCAGTCGAAGGAGAATTTCGCGGCGGGATCGGCGAGCAGCGCCGAGCAGCGCAAGGCGAATTCGGAATCGGAGCCCTGCATCTTCCCGCGGCTCCAGGCCAAGGTGATGACTGGCGAGGCGACGACCAAGTCGATCAGCCGGTCCACCAGCCTTTCGAATCCTCTTCCCGAGGGCTCCTCACGATCGCAGGCGTGAGCAAAGTCGAATACAACAAATTTCAGCTCGTTCAGCCTTCCCGCTTCGATTTTACTGCAGATCTTTTCCAGAGTCCTGTACGGAGCTGTCAGGAAAGCCGGGAGAGATCTTCCGAATGACCACCGTGTTTATGTTCGTTAGCCTCGAAAGGAAAATAATCTGCTTGTCCGGCGAGGCCAATTCATCAGCTTTCGCTTTTTGCCCGATCTTGCCAAAAGAGCGCGGTTGCGCCGCCGGGGCCTGGCCATGTTGCTGGACATTGCGCATAACGCCTCCGCAGTTACGTGGAGCTTCGCGATTATTATCTAAAAGTTAAATCAAATTAATCTTCAAATACAACTAAAAGTTGAAAGTATACGCGCGCAATGGTTAACGCGAGCAGGTCAATCGCCTCGCCGGTCGGCCGGGGGCGATTTCCTCTTGCCGATGCGACTGCGGAGGGGTTGGATCACATGCCCGAGATTCTGGGGCGCGGGAAACTGGCGCCCGCTGTTGGGCCGTCGGGCTGCTTGACCGACGGGTTCAGCGAGGGCCCGGCGCTGCGGGGCGGCTCGGACTCATTGACGTCGCGGGAGAGATCCTTGGGCTTGAACGCCTCAGCCATCGACTTGGCGGTCGCGAGGCCGCGCGCGTCGAGTTGCGCCGCGACCTCGTCGCGCTTCTTGGTCGCCTCTGGGTCGCCCTGCGCGGCGGCGACCGCGAACCACATGTAGGATTGCATGAGGTTCTGCTCGACGCCCATGCCGCGCGCGTAGAGCACGGCGAGGTTGAACTGGCTGTCGCGCACGCCGTATTCCGCGGCCTTGCGAAACCAGCCGGCTGCGGATGCGTAATCGGGCCAACCGTCGCCGTTTTCGACGCAGAGCACGCCCAGATTGTGCATGGCGCGGGCGTTTCCGGCGTTGGCAGCCTTTTCGTAGAGGCTGCGTGCGCGCTCAGCGCTGCGCTCGACCCCTATGCCTTTCTCGTAAAAAGAGCCCAGGCGATATTGCGCCGTGACAACGCCTTGCTCGGCCGCCTTGGAAAACCAATGCGCTGCAAGCTTGAGGTCGCGGGGCAGCCCGCCGCGCCCTTCGGCGTAGCGGGCGCCGAGCTCATATTGCGCTTTGGCGTCGCCGCGCTGCGCCGCGGCCTGCAGCGGCGTGATCTCCTGCGGGGAGGCTGACGGCGCCTTCTCGATTGCGCCGATGGGCGTCCTCTCCAGCGGTTCTGCGGCGAAGCTCTTCGGCTCGGGCTGGGCGGCGGGGGGCTCGCTTGGAAAGGGGGTCGCTTCGAGGTCCGCGCCTTCGCTGCCAGGTTTCGCCGAGGGGGCATGCATCGCGAAGCCGTTGGCGGAGCGATCTGCGGCGCCGCCATGGGCCTGCGGCGCCTCCGCCCGTGAAGCGGTGCGCGCCTGATCAAAGACGGTGCGGCAGATGGGCGCCGCCGCCAGGAGGAGGGCGACGCCCGTGAGGCCAGCGAGAATGAGGGCCTTGCGACTGGGTGCGGCCGGCGTCTTCGCCTGCCCGTCGGAGCCAAAGCGCGGCGCTTGGCTTGCCTCGCCCTCTCCCGCCGGCGTCTTGCGATCCTCCGCCGCCCCCGCGCGCTCCGCCGCTCGGCGTGCGGCGGCGATGAATTCCGCTTGCTGCCTCAATTCGAGATCGACGCCGATGGCGCCAACGGAACTCGCCGCTCTCGACCCCGAGGCGGGCATATCCTGGGGCGTTCGATGAGTCGCAAAGCGCGTGGAGCAAGGTCCGGAATGCCGCGCCTCGCGATCGTCGGCGCTTGCGCTCTCGCTGGCTTCCGCTTGAGCGCCTTCTGGCTCTTCACTCCACGCACTTTCGGCAGGAGCCGCGCCGGCTTCCTGCGAGTGCGCGCCATTCCATTCCTGCGCCTCGAAACGGTCGTCGAGCCGTCGCTCCGCAGACGTTCCCGTCCCACTTGCAGCTCTTACAAGTGAAATCCTCGATTTTTTCGCAGAGCTCGGCGATCTTGCGCTCGATCGAGGCGAGCGTCGCCCCGTCGTTTAGAGATCGATCCAGCCGCGATGAAAGCTGCCGGACCTGCTCGCTCAGCGCATTGACCGCTGCGGAGTCCGCGCCGGGACCGCAAGCCTCGGCGCTCCGGTTGGCGAGTTGCTCCAGGAGCGCGGAGAGCTGCGCTTTGTGCAACTCGTCCCTGCGACAGCGCGCGCTTTCGTCAACCTGAGCGGCAAGCGTCGCCTGCACGGCGTCGAGCCGCTCCCTGATTTCGGTCAGGCGGCCGTCCTCGTGGGGCTTGGCTTTTGCGAGCAGCTCCGCGAGTTGCTGGGCCAAAGCCGCGGGTCCTAGCCGATCGATCTTCTCTTCGAGCCGATCGACCTTGTCCTCGAGCGAGGCGCCGGCGCGAGGGGCCTCGCCCAGCGACAGAGCCTGTCCGACCTTATCGGCGAGATCGGCGAGCAGTCCTTCGAGCGCAGTTACATTCGGGGAGGCCTGGGAGATCCCTTGATCGATGCGTTGCGCGAGCGACTTATGCATCTCGTCGATGCGCGCGCCGAGCGCCTCGAAGCCGTCGCCGTTGAAACGCGCAACCGCTTCCTCGAGCTCCGCGGAGAGCCGATCGAGACGCCGGTTGAAAGCGTCTGAGCCGGTCTCGGTGGAGAGGATCGCGCGAAGGGCCTTCGCCGCCTCGACCAGATCGTGGGCGCGTTCTTCTGGAGACGGCCCACAAGAGAGCGCGTCGACGCGCCGCGTCAGATCGCGCAGGCTCGCTTCGATCCGCTCTAGCGGAAGCGGGCGCGCCACCAAGGCCAAGAGACTTTCCTTGATCTCGGCGGTTCGCTGCGCGAGCGCCTGCAGAGAGGCTCCGTCCGCTTCGCCCGCCGCCTCCAGGCGATCGGCCAGCCGGCGGATGTCGGCCTCGAGCTCCTGCATGTGCGGGCGCGGATCGATCTCCTCGAGCACCGCCCGCAGCTCTCCCGCAATTCTCTCGGCCGGCGCCAGCGCCTTATCGTCGACGCCTCGGTCGCGCTGCGCATCGACGCGCGCCGCAAGCTCCGCGAGCGCGCCCTCAATCGCCTCGACCGACGCGCGCGGCGCAAGCTCGCCGACATCGTGCGTGAGGCTACGAATTTCGTCGCGCAGCCCGTCGAGCTGGAGCATGATCTGGCGTTCGCGCAAGGCGCTATTGTCGAGGTCGCCGCGCAGAGAGCCGATCTCACGCGTGAGAGCCTCCACCTTGCCGAACAGGCGCCGCGGGCCGTTTTCCTTGAGGGCGCGATTTCTCGGCTCATCATGATCCTGCGCCTCCGCGTCCGCATCGCGGGCAGACTGTCTGCGCGTGATGTCGAGAATGGCCTCGGCGAGCGGAAGCTTGACCACCGAGGACGTGGATGCGGCGCTGCGGTTCTCGCGCAGCGCGTCGTCCTTGGCGAGCGCCTCCGGCGCCTGGGGGTTGTCGACGGCCTGATCTTGTTCCACGACGCGGCCGCGCGCCGGCGCGTTGGCCGGCGACGCGGGTCGCGATGGCTTTCGGCGCCGCTCGGTCGCCAGGGGCTCGCGACCATCATCGATGAGCTCAGCGACAATCGTCTCGAGGGCTCGAGCGGCTCTCCGCTCGCTCGCGCTGATGCTGCGGCTCAGGGCGTCGAGCGCCTGATCCAGGCCGCGCGAGCGCCCGAGCCCATAGCGGCTCTCATCGACGAGCTGCGCAATTCTATGCAAGGCGCGCGTGTGGCGCTCGCTGGTCGCGATGCGTCTCGAGTCGATGCGACGCGGGAACTCTGCAAAGGGAGCTTCGTCTTCCGCCTCGACCGAGAACTCCGCCTCATCCTCTTCGAGAAGGAAGCCCTCCACCGTCGCGTCTTCGTCATAAAAATCGCGCCGCTCGTCGTCCCTGCTCTCAGGCGTCTTACGGGCGCGCCCGCGCACGCGCGACAGATCTTGAATCTCCGCTCTCAATTGTCTGTAATTCGGCTTGCTCATCGGTGATTCCAGCGGATCCCGGCCGGCGAGGGACAGTCGAGGGGAGGAGATTGACGCAGACGCGAAAAAGTCGTGCGGAACGCGCGGCCGGAAGGGCCGTCGCCACGACTTTCAGATGAATATAGTAAACAAGCAGTTAAGCATTTGCGGGAAAGCTCTGATGAGAAAACCGTCGCAAAAGGCGAGGCTTAACGCCCGCAACTCCCCCCGCAAGGGCCCGGCTATTGCGCCAGGCCCAGGCTCTCTCTAGGTAACTTGTGCATGTTTCATTGTGCGACCGAGACAGCGTTGCGGGACAGGTTCCTGCGTCTCCACCCGAGGCATGAGCGGAGAGCGCGATGACGACATATAAGGCCCCTGTCGAGGAGGCGGTCTTTCTCCTCGAGGACGTGCTCGGCTTCAGCAGTTATAGCCAGCTTCCCGGCTTCTCCGAGGTCAGCGGCGGCCTGCTCGCGCAAATTCTCGAGGAGGCGGGGCGTCTCTGCGAAGAGGTGCTGCATCCGCTCAACGCCGTCGGGGACCGTGACGGGTGCCGGCGCCGGGACGACGGCTCGGTCGCCACGCCCAAACGCTTTCTGGACGCCTACCGCGCGGTTGCGGAGGGCGGCTGGATTGGACTGTCCATTCCGACCGAATTCGGCGGTCAGGGCCTGCCCTATGTGCTGACCGCGCTCACCAATGAATTCGCCTCCTCGGCCAATATGGCTTTCGCCATGTATTTCGGGCTGAGTCAGGGGGCGATGGCGGCGCTGCTGCGTCACGGCAGCGAGGCGCAAAAGCAGCTTTATCTGCCGAAGATGACGACGGGCGAATGGAGCGGCACGATGAACCTGACCGAGCCGCAATGCGGCACGGACCTCGGCCTGCTCACGACGAAGGCGACCCCGCATCCCGACGGCGGCTACTCGCTGACGGGGCAGAAAATTTATATTTCGGCGGGCGAGCACGATCTCTCTCAGAACATCGTGCATCTGGCGCTTGCCCGCATCGAGGGCGCGCCCGCGGGCGTGAAGGGCATCTCCCTCTTCCTTGCGCCGAAATTCCTGGTCAATCCGGACGGATCGCTCGGATCGCGCAACAAGGTCTCCTGCGGCTCGATCGAGCACAAGATGGGCATTCACGGCAACGCCACCTGCGTCATGAATTACGAGGGCGCGCGCGCGGAGCTCGTCGGCGAGGCCAATCGCGGCCTCAATGCGATGTTCGTGATGATGAACGAGGCGCGGCTCGGCGTCGCCAACCAGGGCCTCGGCCTTTCGGAGATCGCTTATCAGAACGCCGCCGCCTATGCGCGCGAGCGTCTGCAGGGACGCTCGCTCACGGGGCCGAAGAATCCCACGGGCAAGGCCGATCCGATCATCGTGCATCCCGACGTGCGCCGGATGCTACTTGAGGTCAAAGCCTTCAATCAGGCGGCGCGCGCGCTGGCGCTCGGCGTCGCGCTCGACAGCGACGTGGCGCATCGCTCGCATGACGAAGCGGCGCGGCAGGCGGCGGAGGATCGTCTCGGCCTGCTCACGCCCGTGCTGAAATGTTTTTTCACCGAGCGCGGATTCGAAAACGCCGTCAGGGCGCAGCAGGTGTACGGCGGTATGGGCTACATCGTCGAGACCGGCGTGGAGCAATTCGTCCGCGACGCGCGCATCACGATGGTCTACGAAGGCGCAAATGGCATTCAGGCGCTCGATCTGGTGGGACGCAAGCTCCCCAAGGACGGCGGCCGCGCCATCACCGCCTATCTCAAGGACCTCCACGGCTTCATCGCATCGACCGGGACGCCGGACCTCGAGCCTTTCGTCAAGCTGCTGCAGGCGGCCGTCGGCGATTTGCAGAAAGCGACGCTGTGGCTGATGCAGAACGCTTTGACCAAGCCCGATAACGCCGGCGCCGCCTCGATGGACTATCTGCATCTTTTCGCTCTGGTCGCGCTCGGCCACGCCTCGGCGCGCATCGCCAAGGCGGCGCTCGAGAAGAAGGCGCGCGAGCCCGATGCTGCGAAGGCGATGGACGCCAAGCTCATCGCCGCGCAATTCTTCATGGAGCGCATGCTGCCGGAAACGGGCCTGCGGCTCGCGCGGCTTTCGACCGGCGCCGACACGATGATGTCGCTTGAAGCGGAGATGTTTTGAGGTCGACTTGCTATTTGCCACTCGTTCCCCCTCTCCTTAAGGAGGCGTGATGATGGACGCTTATATCTATGACGCCGTGCGCACGCCGCGCGGACGCGGCAAGGTCGACGGCTCCTTGCATGAAGTCTCAACGCTGGGTCTTGCGGTGACGGCGCTCGCGGCGATCAAGTCGCGCAACGGCCTCGCGGGGCCGGAGGTCGACGACGTGGTCTTGGGCTGCGTCGATCCTGTCGGCGAAGCCGGGGGAGACATCGCGCGTGCCGGCGCGCTCGCCGCCGGCTTTGGCGACAAGGTTCCCGGCGTGCAGATCAACCGCTTCTGCGCCTCGGGACTCGACGCGGTGAATTTCGCTGCCGCCGAGATCATGTCCGGCCAGCACGATCTCGCGATCGGCGGCGGCGTCGAGAGCATGAGCCGCGTCGGCATCGGCGCCTCGGGCGGCGCCTGGCCGGTCGATCCGACGATCGCCATTCCGTCTTACTTCATGCCGCAAGGCGTCTCGGCCGACCTCATCGCGACGAAATATGGCTTTTCGCGCGACGACGTGGACGCTTACGCCGTGCAGTCGCAAAAGCGCGCGGCGCGCGCCTGGGAGGAGAAGCGCTTCGCGCGCTCGATTGCGCCGGTGAAGGACGTGAACGGAATCACCATCCTCGATCGCGACGAGCACATGCGCCCCGAGACGGGCATGCAGGGGCTCGCCGCGCTGAAGCCGTCTTTCATCATGCTTGCGGAGATGGGCGGCTTCGACGCGGTGGCGATACAGGCGCATCCCGAGATCGAAGCGATCAAGCATGTGCATCACGCCGGCAATTCATCCGGCATTGTCGACGGTGCGGCGGCAGTGCTGATCGGCTCCAAGGAGGCGGGACAGCGCCTCGGTCTGAAGCCGCGCGCGAAAATTCGCGCTTTCGCGAACATCGGCTCGGAGCCCGCGATGATGCTGACGGGACCGATGGACGTGACGCGTAAGCTGCTCGCCCGCGCCAAGATGACGCTCGCGGACATCGATCTCTTCGAGGTCAACGAGGCCTTTGCCGCCGTCGTGCTGCGCTATCTGCAGGCTTTCGATCTCGATCCCGAGAAGGTCAACGTCAATGGTGGCGCGATCGCGCTCGGCCACCCGCTTGGCGCGACGGGCGCAATGCTGCTCGGGACCGCGCTCGACGAATTGGAGCGCAGCGGCAAGAACGCCGCGCTCGTGACGCTCTGCATCGGCGCGGGCATGGGCACGGCCACGGTCATTGAGAGGGTGTGAAAGTCAGGCGCCCTTCGAGAGCAAACCGGCAATCCTTCGGCCGCTCGACAAAATTCAACGGGAGCACCCCATGAATCTCCAAAACTTCCGCTTCGATGTCGGCGACGACGGCGTCGCCCTTCTGACCTGGGACATGCCGGGGCGCTCGATGAACGTCATCACCGAGGAGGTGATGAGTGAACTCGCGCAGGTTGTCGAAAAGGTCGCGGCGGATGCGGCGATCAAGGGCTGCGTCATCGCGTCGGGCAAGAGCGCCTTCTCGGGCGGCGCCGATCTCTCGATGCTGCAAAAGAGCCGTGCGGCGCATGGGAAGGCGCTCGACGAGAGAGGCGCGGAAGAAGCCAACAGGCTCTTCTTCGAGGGCGCGCGCAAGCTGTCGCAGCTCTATCGGCGCCTCGAGACTTGCGGCAAGCCCTTCGCGACCGCGATCCATGGCGTTTGCCTTGGCGGCGCCTTCGAGCTCGCGCTCGCCTGTCATCGCCGCGTGCTCGCCGACGACGACAAGACCAAGGTCGGGCTGCCCGAGGTCAAGGTTGGTCTTTTTCCCGGCGCCGGCGGGACGCAGCGCATCGCGCGGCTGCTGCCGACGGGCGACGCGCTGCAATTCCTCTTCAAGGGCGAGCAGGTTCCCGCCAAAGCCGCGAAGGCCGCAGGGCTTGCGCATGAGCTCGCGCCGCAAAGCGAGATCGTTCAACGCGCCAAGGACTGGATCGTCAGTGGCGGCAAGGCCGTCGCGCCCTGGGACCAGAAGGACTTCAAGCCGCCGTCCGGCCGCATCTTCTCACCGGGCGGCATGATGATCTGGATGCCGGCCAACTCCATCTACCGGCGCGAGACCTACGACAATTATCCCGCCGTGAAGGCGATCCTGCATTGCGTCTATGAAGGCCTGCAGCTGCCGATGGATCAGGGTCTCACGGTCGAAGCGCGCTGGTTTGCGCATATTCTGCGCTCGAAGGAGGCGGCGGCGATGATCCGCACGCTCTTCCTCTCGAAAAACGAGCTCGAGAAAGGCGCGCGCCGCCCGAAGGACGAGCCGCCCTCGCAGCTCAAGAAGATCGGCATTCTCGGCGCGGGCTTCATGGGCGCGGGCATCGGCTATGTCTCGGCGTTGAACGGGCTCGAGGTCGTGCTCATCGACCGGGATCAGGAAAGCGCCGACAAGGGCAAGGCCACGATCGACAAGCTCATCTCCGGCCAGGTCTCGCGCGGCAAGGCGACCGCCGCCGCCAAGGAGGCGCTGCTCGCGCGCGTCGAGGCGACGCCCGATTACGCGCGGCTGAAGGGATGCGAACTCATCCTCGAGGCCGTGTTCGAGGATCGCGCGGTCAAGGCCGAGGCGACGAAGCGCGCGCAGTCTGTCGTTGGCCCCGATGTCGTCTTCGCCTCCAACACTTCGACGCTGCCGATCACCTCGCTCGCCGAAACCTCGCTCAAGCCCGAAAATTTCATCGGCGTGCATTTCTTCTCGCCCGTCGAGAAGATGCTGCTCGTCGAGATCATCCATGGCGAGAAGACGGGCGACAAGGCGCTCGCCGCGGCGCTGGATTTCGTGCGGATCATTAAAAAGACGCCCATAGTCGTCAACGACTCGCGCGGCTTCTTCGCCAATCGCTGCGTGCTCGCCTATGTGCGCGAAGGGCAGACCATGCTCGTCGAGGGCGTACCGCCGGCGATGATCGAAAACGCCGCGCGCATGGCCGGCATGCCGGTCGGGCCGCTCTCGCTCAACGACGAGGTCGGCCTCGATCTGGGCTGGAAGATTCTGCAGGCGACGAAAAAGGATCTCGGCGCCGCGGCGGTCGATCCCGCGCAGGAGCGCGTGCTCGGCTTCCTCGTCGAGAAGAATGGGCGCTTCGGCCGCAAGAACGGCAAGGGCTTTTACGACTATCCCGCGAGCGGCAAGAAGACCCTGTGGCCGGGCCTGTCTGAACTCGCCGAGAAGAAGCTCGATCCCGATGCGCTCGACGTGAAGGAGCTGGAGCGGCGCTTTCTCGTCGCGCAGGCGGTGGAGGCCGCGCGAACCCTCGCGGAACATGTCGTCACCGATCCACGCGAGGCGGATGTCGGCTCGGTCTTGGGCTTCGGTTTCGCGCCCTTCACGGGCGGCGCGCTCTCCTACATCGACGGCATCGGCCTCAAGGCTTTTGTGGCGCTCTGCGACACGCTCGCAGCGAAATACGGCCCGCGCTTCGCGCCGCCGCAGCTGCTGCGCGACATGGCGCGCGAGGGCGAGACGTTTTATCGGGCGGCGTAGCGAGCGGCTTTACTCCGGCATGGCGACCGGCGCGCTCTCGCCATTGACCATGAGCTGGCGCTTCGTCCCGCCGCGCAGGACAGTGACGACCTGCCAGGCCCGCGAGCTCTGCGCGGCGAGAAGCTTGGTCGCGTCATAGCTCGCGCCCGCGCGCGCGCATTCGAAGCTAAGCTCGACGATGACGGCTTCGTCGTTGCCCGGGTCTTCTCCGGCCTTTTCGATCTTTTTCGCGCAGTCGCCTCCCCCGCCGTCGCGCATCGCCACGCGTGCGGCGACGAGCCTTCCGATCTCGCGCTCGAGCGCGCCGGGACGATTGAGGTCGCCCTCCTGGCGCTCGCGGGCCGTCTTGAAAAACATCTGCTCGACGTCGGTCGCCAGCATGGCGATGTCGACGAGGTAGCGTTTGCCGTCGGTGGTGATTTTCGCCGTGGAGATATTTTCCTGGACATAGCCGTTGGAGTCCGCTCCCTGCGCCAACGGGATTTGGCAGAACGCCGCTGCGAGCGCGATCGTCAGGAGGATTTTGACTTGAGGCCGGCCCATGAGCTCCTCCGCGCCCAGCTTGGCGCGTATGCGATATTGGATTAGTTATCTTACACATTCGAAACCCGTCAATGCCACAGCGACCCTCCGCCAACCCTCAACGCAGGGATGATCGAAAGAATGGCCGAGAGCCGATTTCGAGAAGCGCCTCGCGCTCCCACTCGCCCTTACGCGACGTCGCCCCGCCCCGCGCCAACTCTTCCTGCGCGTCCACCGCTGGATCGGGCTTCTCGCCGGCGCGCTCTTCGTTCTGATCGGGCTCAGCGGCGGCCTTCTCGCCTTTCGCGAGGACATCGACGAGCGGTTGAACGCATCGATCATGCGCGTCGAGCCGCCCGCGCAGGCTTCGCTCAAACCCTTGGATGAAATCCTCGCGGCGGCGGTCGCCGCCATGCCGCCGGACGCCAAATTGGAGAGGCTGAAGCTCCCGCACCATGCGCACGCCGCCGCGTCGGTGACCTATATGGTCGATAGCGATGATCTCGAGAGCGACTTCTACGAAATCTTCGTCGATCCCTTCACCGCGCAGGTCAAAGGACGCCGGCTGCTGCTGCATGGCGATAAGACATTCTCGCAGCCCTTCATCGCGATTCTCCTGGCCTTCCACACGGCGCTGCTGCTCGGCGCCAACAACGCCTATCTCGTCGGCTTCCTCGGCATTCTCATGTTCTTCTCCGTCCTCGTCGGGCTCTACCTCTGGGGATCGGCGAACGGCCCATGGCGCCTGGGCATGCAGGTGAAATGGAATGCGAGCCGCGAGCGGATCGTCTACGACCTGCACCGAAGCGTCGGCATTTACGGCGCGGCGATCCTCGTGGTGATGCTGCTCACGGGCGTGGCGATGACCTTTAAGCCCGCGACGCGAAGCGTCACGACTCTCTTCTCCCCGGTGCGCCCCGATCCGGATTTCGGAAAATCAAAATCCGTTCCCAATGGCGCGCCGTTCGGCGTCGACGCCGCCGTGGCGGCTGCAAATGCGGTGTTTCCAGATGGACGGCTCCACTGGGTTCTGCTGCCGAGCACGCCGACCGGCGTCTATGTCGTCGGAAAGCAATCGGAGGGCGAGCCGAACCGCACCAAGACATACAGAAACGTGGGTGTGGACCAATATACGGGCCAGGTTCTGCAGGTTCAGGACCGCCGCGCCTTCACGGCGGGCGAGCGCTTCCTCGAGTGGCTTTTCCCGCTGCACAGCGGCGAGGCTTTCGGCGCGCTCGGCCGGCCGCTCACGCTGTTCATCGGCGTCATCCCGCTCGCCCTCTTTGTCACGGGCTTTCTGCGCTGGCGGCAGAAGCGGCGCGGGAGGGCGCCGCCCGCATTGTGATTAGGGTCCGGCCACAATGGGCATCTCGATGATGTCTTCTTTTTCCGTCGCTTCTCCGAAGCCGACCTTGAGAAGATATTTCCCTTTATGGGGGAGCGCCGAGTTGACCGACATCATCCCGCTCGGGTAGCGCGTTGGAGGCTTGGAGAAGAGCTCCTTCCTCTGTCCCGCCGCGTCCAGTTGATAGAACCACAGCGAGATCGGCTGGTTGCGCACTTCCTTTTCCATGAAGGTGAGGGCGAAGATGACCTTGCCCGTCGCCGGAAGGTGATCGCAATACTCGTCGTACTTGCGCAGATCGTCCACCGCGCCCCCGGCGCTTTCGTCGGAATCGGCCAGGAAATAGGTCGTCAGGTGGACCGAATAGAAGTCGCTGACTCCCAGACAGTCGGAGATGACGCGATCGCCGGCCTTCGTCGCGGGCTTCACGGTTTTAGGCGCAAAATGCTCGGTCCAATAGAGCTGGAAGGCCGGTCCCCAAACGCGGTAGGTAAAGGCCGCACCGCTCGCGCCGGCGAGCGCGATGATGCCAATGAAGAGGAGCAGATTTAATCGGGCGGTGGGGCTCATGCTTTTTTCTTTCTCGCCCTAAGGCGCGACCTCAAACTCCCAGGCGCCGCTCACCATATGGCCGTCGGCCGAGAGCGCCCGGTAGCGCACCGTGTATTTGCCGGGTGCGAGCGGATTGACGCTGACCGAAACATGCGCCGCGTCGGCGCTGTCGATCGCGGCGTCGCGCTTGTCGACGCGGGCGCCTTCCGCGGTCACCACCGCGAGCGCGGCGAGGGAATCGCGGATGGCGGCGTCGTACCAGACGTCCACCTTGCCGATGTTCCCCGGCGCGGTCCCGCCCTGCGGCGGCGAGGTGCGGACGATGATCGCATGGGCGAGCGCTGCGGCTCCGTGCAGCATCCCTACCGCAAGCGTCGCACCGGCGAGGAACATAGCCGTTATCCGTCGGCCTAAGGCCTTCCGGCGAGGCGTCGAAGCGCGCGCTAATTTTATCCCGTTCTGATTCATGCCGTGTTTTTGTGAATTCTCTCAGTCTCGCGCAAGCCCTATTCGGCCGCCCCGGCGATGTCGTCGTAGCCCCCGGCTCGATAGACGCCATAGGAAACGAGCCAAGTGAGCCCGAAAAGCCCGACGATGCAGAGGCCGAGGAGGCCGAAATTGTCGTTTAGAGCCGCAATCAGGCCAAAAAAGCCGCCGCTCTCGGCGAGGCCGAACTGCGCACCGATCAGATTGAGCGCCTGCAGGCCCCCGACGAGGACCGCGACCAGGACGGACAGAGCGGTGATCGTCAGGTTGTAGTAGAGCGTCCTTATGGGCTTCGCGCAGGCCCAGCCATAGGCGCCGAGCATCAGCAGATTGTCCGTCGTGTCCAGAAGCGTCATCCCGGCGGTGAACAGGGCGGGAAAGACCAGAATTTGCCAGACGGGCAAGCCCTCTGAGGCTTGCGCCGCGGAAACGCCCAGGAAGCCGACTTCCGCCGCCGTGTGACGGCGCGAAACGTCGCATAGATCGAATGCAGCGCGAAGGCATTCGTGAGCGCGATGGCGAGCAGGAAAAGCGAGGAGACAACGGCGCCGACGACGCCGCCAATCGACCTGAAGCTCGCCATCTCGCCGTGCAGCGCCGTCGTCGTGAGGGCGATCGCGATGGTGAGGCCGACGACGACGGTCGAGTGGCCAAGCGAGAAATATGCGCCGACGCCGATGGGGCGCTCGCCTTTCTGCATGAATTTGCGCGTGACATTGTCTATCGCGGCGATGTGATCGGCGTCCAAACCGTGCCGCAGCCCGAGGCTATAGGCGAGGGCCGCGATTCCCAGCGTCATCGGAAACTCGCGCGAGAGGCAGATCGCCCAGATCCAAGCCGCGACATTCGCCGCGAACAGGAGGGCGTAAACGCCGACGACCTTCGCTCTCAGCGTGCGGTTGTCTTCGCTCGAGAGGAACGTCCAGGTCGAACTCATGGGGTTCCCTCTTCTCGACGGCGCCGACGCTGCGAAATCAGCGTGAAGGCCTCGCGCAACTGGCCTGAGCTTGTCTTGCGGAATAGTATGCACTACTGATCCTTTATGCATATGTCATGGCCTCGCCTGGCGTCAAGGGATCGACCGTATGAGAAGCCATTGGCGTGTCAGCTGCCTCGCGATGATCCTCGCGCTCGCCTCGACGGCCTGGGCTCATACGGCGAACATCTCCAGCAGCCGCATCGTGGCGGAAGCGGATGGGCGCTACCGGGTCGACGTCGGGTTTCTAGGGACCGACGTCGAGCGCATGCTCGCCGAGAACAAGGAGGCGCTTAAGGGCGCCGATCTCACCGAGCCCGGCCTCATCGAAGGCCTGCTCGGCAAGTTCCTCCAGAATCGCGTCGCCATGGAGAACGCCGAAGGCCAGAATTGCCCGAGCGCGGTCGTCTCGGTCGGCGAGGACCCGGGGAATCCCACCGATTCGAAAGCCGTCCTGCGCTTCGACTGCAGCGGCGTTCCCGGCCCGATCCTCTACAACCCCTTCAAGCTGCTCGAGGCGCAAGGCGCCCGCGCGAAGCATCTCGTCAGCATCGGCGAGAAGGGCGACGAATCCAAGCTCACCGAGGCGCAGCGCTTGGGAAGCGAGCCGGCGCCGGGACAGGTGATGGTCTTTCCCGGCGACGCGCCGATCGACGTCTCCAAACCCTTGCTGACGCCCTGGCAGCTCGCGCCGAAATTTTTCGCAGCCGGCGTCGAGCACATCATGACCGGCTACGATCATATCTGCTTTCTCTTGGCCGTGGTGCTCTGGGCGTCGCGCGCGTGGCCGGTCGTAAAGATCGTGACCGCCTTCACGGTCTCGCATTCGATCACGCTGACGCTCGCGGCGCTGCAGATCGTCAATCTGCCGAGCGCCTGGACCGAGATCGCCATCGCGCTCTCCATCATCTATGTCGCAGTGGAAAATTTTTTCACGCGCAAGGTCGACGGGCGCTGGCGCGACACTTTCGTCTTCGGTTTCATCCACGGCTTCGGCTTCGCGAGCGGGCTCATAGAGCTTGGCGTGCCGCAGCGCGCCATCGTGCCGGCGTTGGCGAGCTTCAACCTCGGCGTCGAGGCCGGGCAGATCGGCGTCGTGATGATTGTCATTCCGCTGCTCAATTTCATCGACAAGCGGTTTAGCCACGGCGAGCGCAGCGCGCGTCTCGTATACGCCTGCTCGGCGATCATCGCGGGCTTCGGGGCCTATTGGCTGCTCGTGCGCGTCGGCGTCCTGAGTGGATAGACGGGGCAGGTCGGCAATACCGGGCGCGTCCGGAACTCGGTTCGGAAGCTGATCGCTGGTCCTAATGCGCCCTTGGGCTCCAACGAGAAAGCGCCTCCCTAGGCGCATTCAAACCGCTAGGAGGCGCTTGGCGAAAGCGTTCAGACGCCTTTCGCACGCTTCGTAAGTTGCAACACCGACGAGCGCGGCGGAAACGAGGCAGATCGCCACGAACAGATAATTTGCCGCCTCGAACGTCGGAATATGGGCGGAGGTCCAGATTTTGTGTATTCCCATAACGACAAAGATATGGGTGAGATAAATCGAGTATGTCGCGTCGCCGAGAACATGCAGCCATCGACTTTTGAACGCACGCGCTTGTTTGCTCGAGATCAGCGCGAACACGATGACTGCCGCTGGAATTCCTCTAAGAAGGGCGCGATTTTCGAGTTCGTGATCCAGCACGGAGCCGAGCAGCAAAGCGGGGACGCTGATCGCCAGAGCCGCCACGACCAGCCCTTGTGGCGCACGGTGGCACCAGCCAAGGCAATATGCCGCGCCAATGAAACAGCCGAATATAAACTCGAACGTCACGTTGTCTGCATAGAAGGCGAGAGCGTTGCTCGGCGAGACCAGATAGCTGCCGATGAAAGTCACGATCCCGAAAATTGCGGTCAATGAAAACGCGCGCCGCATGGGGTTGAGCCAAAGCAACAGAGTAAACCAAAAGTAGAAATACATCTCATAATCTAAGGTCCAACCGAGGTGCAGGAGGGGAGAAAAATTTTGTCGCGTCGCATCCCAAAGCGGGATAAAAGCGAGGGAGTGGATAAGCATGTCCCAACTGAATCGGGTCGTCTGGAAAAATTGGGGAATAAGAATTACGAGGGTGGCAGTCAGCAACGTCATCAGCCAGTATAGTGGAGCAATTCTCGCGAGGCGACGCAAGAAAAATCGCCTTTGAGTATAATTGTGAGTTGCCGTGGTATAGGTCATCACAAATCCGGAAATTAAGAAAAATAAATCCACGCCGCTCCAGCCAATATCGCGCAACGCCACGTGTGTTGCGGTCTTGAACTGGTCATTCGCGTGGGCGAACACGACCATTAGAGCGGCCACCCCGCGCAAATATTGAATCGTCGAGATGTCGCCCGAAGGAATGGATGTCGTCGCCGTCGGCGCAACCTCGCCGAGTGGACTTTTCACGTTGAGTGAAGTGATTGTCGTGGCGCGGCCAAGCGCCTCCTGTCGCGGAGCTGAAGAAGGCATTTCCCGACCTACAGGCTCAGAGCTTTGCTGCGCCCGGGGCGGGGAGCCAGTCCGAAGCCGAGCGGCTAGGTGAGCTGCTGCGCCTCTGGTGACAACGGCCGCTTCTAAGCTTCTTCAAATACGATAGGCCCCAAATGTCAAGGCGTGAACTGGAAGTGCGCGGGGCCCGGTCAAGTCCTCGCTAGTGGTATAGCGAGGGCGGAGCAAGCCGCTCCCTTTTGGTCGGGCGTTAGGGAGCGAGCGGCTTGCGGCGTCTCGGCGCCTTGCAGTCAACAGCCGCCTGCGCGTTTGCGAAAACGCGCCCCGTGGGGCGCGCTCAGGAGACTTCGTCGCGGGTCTCTGATCTCACTTGCCCTTACAGGACGACACGCCCTTGCAATGGGACTTTTGCGTCTTGCAATGGACCTTGGCCTTGCAATGATGTTTTTGCGTCTTGCAGTGATTGTAAGCCTTGCCCGCCATGGAGTGGGCGGAGGCTGGAGTTGGCGTGGCGGCCCCGGCGAGCGCCAGCGACACGGCGGCGGCGGCGATTGCGGCGCCCGAAAGAATCTTGTTCTGCATCCGCTTCTCCTCAGACTGGCCATAACGGCCCCATTGAGGGGCGCCGTGGCCTGGACAGAGTTGTAGCAATTTGCAGGAAATTCAACCCATGCTTTCGCTCGAACTCTGGCTGCGCCGGTGCTGTGACATTAATGCAACGGCGCCGGAAAATCTTGCGGGGGGGCGGGTTGGTGAATTGACGGTGACGCCTGAGCGAGGAATTATGCGGCAGGTATGACGGGTTGAAAGAATCGTCATACATCGGACGGAGCCCAGAAGATGACCCGCCGCTCGCAAATTGTCGAAACGTCGTTGCTGGCGCTGACCGTAGCTTGCGTCGCCGGCCCCGCTTCGGCGCAGACGGCTCTTCCCGACATTACGGTCGGCACCAAGAAGCCAGCCGTGCATCATGCGCCCCAGCCCACGGCGAAGCCGCAAGCCGCGGCGCCGTCCCAGCCGACCCGTGCCGCGGCGCCGGCGCACGCTTCGGCGCCCGCGCGCGCTTCGGCGCCAGCGCGCGCTTCGGTCGCGGCGCGCCCTTCAACGCCGTCTCCCGCGCCGTCCGAGCCCGCCGCTCCTGCGCCAACTCCTTCCTTAACGGAGCAGCAGGTCCAGCAGGCCGAAACGCATTTCAACGCGACGCAAGAAACCTCCAGCTCAACGTTTACGACCGGCAAAGCGATCAACGCGGTTCCATTCAGCAGGCCGGGCGAGGCGCTGGAGACCGCCATTCCCGGTCTGCTCGTCACGCAGCACAGCGGCGAAGGCAAGGCCAATCAATATCAGCTGCGCGGCTTTCAACTCGACCATGGCACCGATTTCGCGATCTTTCTCGACGGCATGCCTTTGAACATGCCGACGCATGGTCACGGTCAGGGCTACGCTGACGCCAATTTTCTGATCCCCGAGCTGATGGCTTTTGTCGTAGGGCACAAGGGGCCTTACTTCGCAGAAGAGGGCGATTTCTCCGCGGCGGGCGCGGCCCACATTCAATATAGGGATGATTATACCGGCGGCCTGTTCAGCACCACCCTCGGCAGCTTCGATTATGTTCGCCAGCTCGGGATCAACGCCAGCAAGGTGAACGGCGGCACGCTGCTCCAGGCCGCTGAATTCGGCTTCTACAACGGGCCTTGGACGGTCCCGGACGAGATGCACAAGATCAACGGCGTGCTGCGCTGGACGCAGGGCAGCCCGGAGAACGGCCTCGCCATTGACGCCATGGCCTACGCCAACCGCTGGCATGCATCGAACCAGATACCCGAGCGCGCGGTGACGGAGGGCTTCATTCCGCTCTACGGCAACATCGATCCGACGGATCGCGGCGACACGACGCGTTTCAGCCTCTCCACACAATGGAATCAGACCGACGCGAACAGTCACACGAAAGTCGAAGCTTTCGCGATCCACACCACTCTCGATCTCTATAACGACTTCGACTACTACCTCTCCCAGCCGCTGCTCGGCGATCAGTTCCGCCAGTTCGACCGCCGCACGATCTTAGGAGAGAGGGCCGAGCACGGCTGGAAATACGAGCTCAACGGCTTTCCCGTCGAGACGCGCGTCGGCGTGCAGTCGCGCTATGACGATATTCGCGTCGGCATCCAGGACACTTACCAGAAGATGGCCTATCAGACCGTCACCAATGACGGTGTGGACGAGGGCACCGTCGGGATTTGGACCGACACGACCGTCAAATGGACGCCCTGGCTGCGCACGACGGCCGGCGCCCGCTATGATTATTTCGCGGCGAGCGTCGGCGACTATCAGAACCCCACTCAAGCGGTCTGGCTGACGGCGCCCGGCGTTCCAATCGGCATTCCGTCGTTCTTGTATAACCCCAATACGCTCACCCTCAATTCCGGCTATCCCGGCTTGATTTGGACCGGCCCCTGGAACTCGGGCTCGAAGAGCGCGGCGCTCGGAAGCCCCAAGGCCAGCATCGTCATGGGTCCCTGGGAGAAGACCGAATTCTTCTTCAACTACGGTGAAGGCTTCCACTCAACCGACGCGCGCGCCACAGTCACGAATCTCAATCCGACGGACGGCAGCGAGGCCGCCAAGACCGCCTTTCTCGTCAAGGCCCGCGGCGCCGAGATCGGCACGCGCACCAAATTCATCGAGGGGCTCGACTCGACGTTCACCCTATGGTGGCTCAACTTCAACTCGGAGAGCCAGTTCGACGGAGACACGGGCACGACCTTGTTCGGACGGCCGAGCCGGCGCTACGGCATAGAATGGACCAACCACTACTCGCCCTATAGCTGGCTGCATTTTGACGGCGATCTGACGCTGAGCCATGCGCGGTCCCGCGGATGGGACGTGCCGCAAACCGTCACTTATGCTGGGCTCCTCTCCTCCCAGGCGATCGGCTACTTCACTTACCTTGGCAATGCGCCGGGCAATTATATCCCTGAAGGGCCGCCGATCGTCGCCTCGATCGGCGCGGAAATCGGCGAGAAGACGGGCTGGTTCGGCGCGCTGAAGTTCCGCTTCAAAGGCGTCTATCCTTTAACCGAGGACGGCTATTTTCATGCGCCGGCGACCGGATGGCTCGATCTGCGCGGCGGTTATCGCTGGGAGAATGGGCTGAAGCTGCAGATCGACGTCTTCAACGCGCTCAATTCGCGCTCGGATCAAATTACTTACGCCTATGGCTCGCTATTGCCGACCGATCCGCTCTTTGGCGCCTGCCAGAGCGGCGCGGCCCCAGCCACCGTCTGCGCCATCGGCCAGATGGATCGGCACTTCAAGCCGATGGAGCCGACGGCCATCCGCGTGACGCTCAGCGGACCACTGTCCACGACCGTCTTCAATCCGCTCCTCATGCCCAAGCCCAATGAACACACACCGATGGGGGATTTCATGGCGCTGGCGGACAGCCTCGTCGCGCCGCCCCCGCCGGACGTCGTCTCGGAATCAGGCCTGCCGAACAGGAAGGGACCCGTTCTCGTCGCGCCGCCGCCGCGCTGGACCGGCTTCTATCTCGGCGCGACGGCCGGCGCCTCCTGGGGCGGAGACAACAACATTTACTACAGCACGAACCCGACCGGCCCGGGCTTCGATCCCGGCCTCGCTTATCTCGGGAGCACCTTTCTCGGCGGCGGGAATCTCGGCAACAGCAACGTCGCCTTCATCGGCGGCGGCGAGGTCGGCTTCAATTATCAGCTCAACCCGCGTCTGGTCTTCGGCCTCGAGACGGACTTTCAGGGCCGCGTGGGCGGCGCCGGCGCGACGAACACGTTCGGCTCCGAGCCGAGCTACAACATCCCAGGCAACGTGCTTCTCGGCTACTATGCCGGGAGCCAGACCTCGGATTATCTCGGCACGGCGCGCGTGCGCCTGGGCTATGTTTTCCGCCCGACCGTGCTGATCTACACGACCGGGGGCTTAGCCTATGGCAAAACGAACCTCGTCGCCAACGCGCAAGTCATGAACATCGATCCGGGCGGCAATGCCGTCACGCTCGGCGGAGGCGCGGCGTCCAGCTCGCAAATGCGGGCGGGCTTCTCGGTCGGCGGCGGCCTCGAGTGGATGTTCGCGCCGGGCTGGAGCGCCAAGGCGGAATATCTCTATTACGACCTCGGCAATTTCAGCGTCGGCATGCCGCAGTATACGTCGAGCCTCGCAACGGGGACGACGTTCTCCAACACGGCGACTTCCTTCCGCGCCCGCGCCGATGGCCAGATCATGCGCGCGGGGCTGAACTACCACTTCGACTGGGCCGCGCCGGAGGCGATCGTCGCGAAATACTGAAAAGTCGGCGAGCGGAGCCCAGCGCCCGCTCGCCGAGACTCGCGATGCGGCTATCCTTGGGGAGAGCCGATGACGTAAAAGGCTCGTGAAGCGGTGCAGCGGGAGAAGGCATGTGCCTGAGGAACGCGGCGTGGCGGCGCCTCAGCTGGAGAGACTTCTCGCCCCAGTAACTTTGGAGGCGTTCCTCGCCAGATATTGGGAACGCGAGGTCCTCTACCTCAAACGCGGGGACGCGCACTACTACGACGCTCTGCTGACGCTGCGCGATCTCGAAAAAATCGTCTCCACGGGAGGCTTGCGCTATCCGGCCTTGCAGCTCTCAAGAGGGGGCGCGTTTCTGCCGCCCGAAGCCTTTTGCAAGGATGTGCGCTCGGGCGAGATCGTCTTCTCCGGCGTGCCGGATCTCGATAGATTGCAGTCAGCCTTCCAGTCCGGCGCCACCTTGTCGCTGCCGGGCCTCCACCGCGCCTGGCGACCGCTCGCCGACTTCGCCGGCGAGGTCGAGAGCTACCTCAATCACGGGGTCCACACCAACATTTATCTGACCCCGCGCAGCTCGCAGGGCTTCGATCCCCATTACGACACGCATGAGGTGTTCGTGCTGCAGATCTCCGGGCGCAAGCACTGGAAGATATTCGACAGCCTCGTCCAGCTGCCGCACCAGACTCAGCCTTTCCATCCGAGCATGTACAATTCGTCTACGCCGGTCCGGGAGCTCGATCTCGAACCGGGCGATCTGCTCTATGTGCCGCGCGGCGTCGTTCATACGACGCATTCGCTGGACGAGGCCTCGGCGCATGTGACGCTCGGAATCTCGATCTATACATACATCGAGATGCTGACGATCTGGCTTCAGGGCTTGCGCAACCACCCGGGCGCGAGAGCCGGCCTGCCGTCGGGCTTTCTCAACAGCGCCGCGGTGAAGCCGGTGCTGGCGCGCGATTTCGCTGAGCTTCTGGCGCGGCTTGCGCAAAGCCTCGACGCGGATCGGCTCGTCGACGCCTTTTTGGACCGCGTGCGCACGGGCTACCCGGGCAAGCTCAACCTCGACGCAGCCTTTCACGCCAATCCCGCGATTGGCCTGGAAAGCAGGTTAAGGACGCTCGACAGCAGCCATTACGCGCTGGGCGAGGAAGGGGAAGACCTCATGCTGCGGTTCTCCGGCAAGACGGCGAAGATACCGGCCATTGCGCGCGGCTTCATTCTGGAGGCCTGCGCGCGTCCGTCCTTCCGGCTTTGCGACCTTCCCTGCGACCTCGACGACATCGCCCGGCTCGCTTTGGCGCGCCGTCTATACGAGGAGGGATTCTTGCTCCCTGTTTGAAGCCTCTAACGCGTCAGGCTCCGCCGCAATTGTGCTCGGAGTTGGGAAGCTTCCAGCTCTTCTTCGTGCGCAGATTCGTCGTCCGGTAGATCTTGCCGCGCTCGTCGCCCTTCGGGCAGCCCTGCGGCGTGCTCACAAGGCACATGCGCGCCTTGTCACCCTTTTTCGACTCGTCGATCTCCGGGATCGTGTCATAGGAGACCTGATAGCCGCCATTGGCGAAGCGCACCGCGCTTCCCGAGCCGGGCACGGGCTCGTGGGTCGCGTCGTCCTGCAGGCGAGTCTCGATGGCTGTGATCGTCGTGGCCACGCAGTCGCCCACCTTTGTCGGAAGGGCTTCGGCGGCCAGCGCCGGCGTGGCGAAGGGCAGGGCGAGAGCGATCAAGGCGAAGCGAGGAAGCGTCATCGGGTCTCCTTGGTGACGTGCGGCGTCCGGGCGCTTGCGCCAAAACGCCGAGTGATTTAGCGCGCTTTTGGCCCAAACGAAATCCAGGATTCGCGCCGGAACGGTATTCTTGAACGCTTTACGATCACAAGAATCTGTCAACTTTCGTTCAAATCCGCTTTCCGGCGAGTTCGCCGCAAGGTCATCCGCGTATTTCGGCCCCAGAGCTTACAGAGAGTTCATCCTTTTGGGCCTTGTCACGCCTCCGGACGCGCGCCATATTCGCGGCAGCGGCCCGCTGCGACCGTTGTTCAATGGGGCGGGCGGCCCAGCCTAACGAGGAAACCATGTCCAATTACGACCGCAATTACAGATTTGGCGCGCAAGTCGGCCAAAAGGCGGCCGCGGAAATCGACCAGGGCCTGCGCGCCTACATGATCGGCGTCTATAATTATATGACGCTGGGTCTCGGCGTCACGGGTCTCGCGGCGCTCGGCGCCTTCATGCTGGCCAACCCGCAGTTCCACGGTCACAAGCTCGTGGAACTCTCGCCCTTCGGCCAGGCCATTTATCTGAGCCCGCTGCGCTGGGTGATCGTGCTCGCGCCCTTGGGCTTCGTCATGTTCTTGGGCGCTAAGGCCAACTCCATCTCGGCCGCGACCGCGCGGACGCTTTTCCTCGTCTTCGCGGCGCTCGTCGGCCTGTCGATGTCGTCCCTGCTCGTCGTCTACACGGGCGCTTCCGTCGCGCAAGTCTTCTTCGTCACCGCGGCGGCCTTCGGCGGCTTGAGCCTATACGGTTACTTGACGAAGCGCGATCTTTCGGCGATCGGCTCCTTCCTCATCATGGGCGTGTGGGGCCTCGTAATCGCCGGCGTGGTCAATCTGTTCCTGCATAGCTCGAGCCTGCAGTTCGGTCTGTCGATCCTCGCCGTGCTGATATTCTCCGGCCTGACCGCTTATGACACACAGGCGATCAAGGACCAGTATTACGAGAGCGATGGCTGGGAAGTGACTCAGAAGAAGAGCATCTTCGGCGCGTTGATGCTGTATCTGGACTTTATCAATATGTTTCAGTCGCTGCTCTATCTGTTCGGCCAGCAGCGCAGCAACTGACGCAATCGCTGCAATGACGAAAAAAGGTCTCGCGCGAGCGAGGCCTTTTCATTTTGAGACAGGCGGAGGTGAATTTTTGTCCAAATCATTACAACGGTTTAATAAGATTTCACGATTTCGCCAGCTTTGAGCCATTGGCGAGCCGCATCTGCGTTCCAATATGGAGGTCATTGCCCCGTGCGGTGTCGCTGGCCTTCCGGTTTTCGTCAGCCCCCCAGCCCCCGGAAGGCACGCGACTAGCGCTCCGGCGCGTTCGAGGCGATGGACGAGTTGGCTGAGAGTAACGCTCTCGCCGGCTCGTTCTGTTACTGGGGGTGCGGCGCGCGGCTCGCGAGAGAAGCCGTCCGCGACCCAGAACGAGCTTTATGACCTTTCCTGAGACCCCCGCCCCCCCGCTTCATTCTCCCAGGGTTCTGGGCGCCGCCGCCGCCGCGGCGGCCTTTCTCTTGGATCAGGCGCACAAATTCTGGATGCTTGAGGTCTTCGGCGTCGCGGGGCGGCATCCGATACGTCTCACGCCCTTCCTCGACGTCACGCTCTCCTGGAACCGCGGCGTCTCCTATTCCCTGCTCTCGGCGCAGGGCGACGTCGCGCGCTACGGCCTGCTGGCCCTGCAGGTCGCGATCGTCGCGGGTCTTTGCCTGTGGCTGTGGCGCACGCCGCGCCGCCTGACCGCTTTCGCCCTCGGGCTAATCATAGGGGGCGCGCTCGGCAATGCGCTAGACAGGCTGCGCTTTGGCGCCGTTGCGGACTTCTTCTTTTTCCACACGAGCCTCCCGGTAGGCCCGCTTGCCAATTACGTCTTCAATGTCGCCGACGCGCTGATCACGCTCGGCGTTGCGCTGATGCTGGTCGACGCCTTGTGGGGCGCGGAAGGACAGGCCGACGCCGAGCCTTGAAACGCCCGAAGCCGCGCGCGGACCGGCTCATCCGACTCTATTGGAAGTGGATGCGCTGCGAGGCGAAGAAGGCGCCCTCCGGCGGCGGCGGGGCGTGTGTCGCCGTGATCGCGCCGCGCAGGATGGCCTCATGCGCATGCGTGCTCGCCTTGCAGGATTCGACCGACAGCGCCCCCTGGCCGTCGACACGGAAGGTGCAATAGGCCTCGCCCGTTCCCGGCGAGCCGCGGCTCGCGACGTTCTTGCGCACAGCCTTGGCGAGCTGCGTCGCATAGGCGAGCTGCGAGACGCCGGCGTTTTCGGCGGGCTTTTCTTTTTGTCCGAGGCGATGGCGCTCCTGCGCGTCGCGACGCTCGCGAGCCTCGTCGCTGCTCTCGCGGTTGACCTGGTCGGCTTTCGGCGCGGCGGACAGGGCGTCGGGGTCCATCGTCTGCGGAAGCGGAACCTCGATCTGGCTTTGGGCGGCCATGACCATGGGGGGCGGCGCTTCGTCCGACGGCGCGACCTCCTCGCTCTCGAACTCGTCTCCTTGAGGGATGAGCTCCAGCCCGATCTCTTCCACGGGCGGCGTGTTCGCCATCTCCAGAGGATGATAGGCGAGCCAGAAGGCGATGCTCGCATGGGCGAGCAGCACCGCCCCGAAGGCCGTGGGGCCGAGCCAGGGCGGCTTGACCTGCGGAGCGGCCGGGGCCGCATCGTCCGCCGGCGCCTGGGCCACCGACGAACCGCGACCGAAGGAATTCAACAGTTCGACGAGACTCACAGAGGGGTTACCGGGGAGAGGGCGCGCATCTGGAAAGTCAGACTAAGAGAGGAAAATCTCTTACGCAAGCGAAGGCGCACGCGACGCGCCGCATCTGGCGTGACCCTGGAACGATTCTCACCTCCCCCGCGATGACGGAAAAAATCGCCCTGTGACCGCCTCCGCGCCATGCTACATGAGCTTGGCGGCAATAGGTCGCCCGCGCGCCGAGCTTTTTGGCGTGGCGCGGGAGCCGGTGAGTTCGTCGCAAAGTTCGCCCAAGCCTCTCCTGGCGTGGCGGACCCGCGTCTCAAGGATTGGAAAAGGGGAAGCAATGAAACCATTTCGGATTTTACTCCTGGCCGCGGTTTGTGCGGCGGGCTTCGTCGAACCGCTGCATGCCGAGACGCCTCAAGTTCCCGCGCCGGCCGCGGCCGCCGGGTCCGAAGCCGTCGCTCCGGCGGCCCTGAAGATCCTCAAGGAGATGAGCGACAGGCTCGCGAAAGCCAGGTCGCTCTCCTTCAGCGTGCGCCGCGCTTTCGACGAGCCTGCCGCCAACGGACAGCCTCTCTTCTATATAGTCGACTCGAAGGTGAGCCTGCGACGCCCCGATCAGTTAAAGGTGGAAGTGCTGGGCGACGGGCCGCGTTCCGATTTCTATTACGATGGGAAGGAGTTTGCGGTTTATTTTCCGGAGCAAGGACTGCTCGCGGCCGAGACGGCGCCGCCGCATCTCGAAGAGATGCTTGAGGCGGCCTTCACAAAGGCGGGGATATACTTTCCTTTCGTGGATTTCATCGTCGACGATCCCTACGCCGCGGTCACGGAGAAGCTGACCTCCGCCTTCTTCGTCGGTCAGTCGAAGTCCGTCGGCGATACGACGACGGATATCGTCGCCATCGCAAATCCCGACTTTCAGGCTCAGCTCTGGATCGGCGCGAAAGACCGGCTGCCGCGACTCGTCTGGATCAATCCGACGAATGGAACGGCGAAATCGCGAAGCATGATCGAATTTTCAAACTGGCTGATCGACGCCCCGAAGCTCAATCTCGCGCGCGCGCCGGGCGCGGCGAAAGCGGGTCGCATCAAATTCGAGAAGCCCGGCGCGACGCACGCCGCCAAGCGCTAACTTCGGGAGACGTTCGACATGAAGAAGGTCATAGTTTCAATTTCTCTCGTCGCGATCGCGACGGCTTTGATGACTCCGGCGCTGGCGTTTCGCGGCGGCTTCGGCGGCGGCGGCTTTGGGCGATGACGGAGACTATCATGCCGGCGGCACGACCCCTGGCGGAGAACATTGGCAGGCGGGAGGCGTCGGCGGAGAGGGCGGCGCGTGGCACGCGGGCGGCGTCGACGGTAATGGCGGCACCTGGCACAATGACGGCTACCACGCGGGCGTTGTCGCAGGCGGCTACGGCTATCACGACGCCACTGTCGTCAACAGCTATTACGCAGGGGGCTGTCACAATTGCGGAGGCGCAGCGGTCGGCGCTGCGGCCGTCGCCGGAGCCGCAGCCGCCCTGACAGTCGGCGCGACGCTCGCCACGCTTCCTCCCGCTTGCGGGCAGCGCTTCGTGGGCGGAGACGCCTATTATGTCTGCAATGGCAGCTGGCTCGCCCCGCGATACGGAAACAACGGCGTCTATTACGTCGTGGTCGATCCGCTATAGTCGATCGCATTCTTGAGTTTCGGCGATCCGCGGGAATTCATCTTTTCGATCCGAGAAGCGAAGACGCCCACACAAAGGAGCGGGAAAACCTCTTGCCTCTATATGAGGCGAGAGGCTCTCAGCGGACGTTCTCCTTCACAACCCGGATGGAAGCGTCGGGCGAGGCCTGAGTTGGCGAGATCTTATTCGGCGCCGATGGCGGCGGGGGATTTTCTGAGCACGAAACAGAAAGACTTCGCAGGAATCCTCGCCAAGGATGCTCCAGGAAATCAGTTGGTAGAACCGCCACAAAAAATAGGCGGGCAAAAAGAAGTAAAAGTAGCCGCTCGCCCAGAAGGCCCGCTTGTCCTGCGCCTCGAGGCCGAGGTCTCTCGCGACCGCTTCGACGGTGCTCGGTGAGCAACCGTCATAATAGGCGTAGAACCCATCATGGCCCTCCGCGGCATAGGGCCAGAAGAAGAAAAGGATGCGCCGCTTCAAATCCTGGGGAAGCGCCCGGTTGATCTGCGCGAAAAGCGCGTTGCGGCAAGGTACGAAAATATAGGCGAGTCCGTTTGGTTTCAGCGAGCTCGCAATTGCGCGCAAGGCGCCCTTCGTGTCCGGAACGTGCTCCAGCAGCGCTTGGCAAATAACGACGTCGAAGGAGGCGTCGCCGACAAATTTGCAGATGTCGGCGGCGATGATCTTATCATAGGCCCCCGCCGGCGCCGCCTGCAACTCTTCCTCACTGATGTCGATTCCGACGACTTTCAGGTTGAGGCGCTGCTTCTCCTCCGGGCTGAGCCAAGGGCGAGAGCCGCCGCCGATATCGCAAACGACCTGGTTCGACAGAAATCCGTTTTGCAGCACGTTCTGCTGGAACCAGTAGTTGCCGTCCGTCCGCAGCGCCCAAGGCAGTCGCAAATTGATTGCCCGGCACAAAGCGAGGTTTGCCTCAAAAAAACGGCGGATCTGCTTCACGTTATTTGCTTCCTCTTATAAATTGTGGGCCAATGCTGAGCCTCTGGCGTTGCTTGCTGGGGCGCTTAAGGTTAGCCATCTCAGCTTCGTGTTGTCAATCGAAAGTTGCGCTGCTCTCACGCGATCCGCTCTCATAGCCGCGGCGCGCCACGAACGCTGTGGCCCAAGAATCGTCCTGCGAGCGCGAAAGCTTCCGAGTTGTCTCAGGCCAGATTGCCCTTCACGGTCTCGATGAGCTGCTTCAGCGTGAAGGGTTTCGGCAGGAAGCCGAACTCGCCCTCGGGCAGATTCTTGGCAAAGGCCTCCTCGGCGTAGCCGGAGACGAAGATCACCTTCGCTTGCACCCCGCGCTTGCGCAGCTCCGCGAACATGGCCGGGCCGTCCATCTCCGGCATTACGACGTCCGAGACGATGAGGTCGATCTTTCCCCCTTCGCGCTCGACCACCTCGAGCGCCTCGAGGCCGGAGCTCGCCTCGAGCACCGTATAGCCTCGCGAGGCGAGCGCGCGCATGCCGAAGGCGCGCACGGCGTCCTCATCCTCAACGAGCAGAATGACGCCCTGGCCGGTATAGTCCGAAGAGGGCTTCGCGGCTTCGACCTTGGGCGCCGCCTCGACGACGTCGGGCGTGAAGCGCGGGAGGAGGATGCGAAAGGTCGTGCCCTTGCCGACCTCGCTCACGACGAAAACGAAGCCTCCCGACTGCTTGACGATTTCAAACACCATGGAGAGGCCGAGGCCCGTGCCCTTGCCGACCTCCTTCGTCGTGAAGAAGGGCTCGAAGATTTTCGTTTGCAGCTCGGGAGGAATACCGCAGCCGTTGTCCTCCACCTCGACGAGCACATAATCGGCCGCGGGCAGCGCCGGCTCTTTCAGCTCGGCGCATTCTGCGGCGGAGACATTGCGCGTGCGCAACTGGATCTTGCCGCCGTACTCGGGCGTCGCATCGCGCGCATTGACCACGAGATTGATGATCACCTGCTCGAATTGATTGATGTCGGCCTTCACCTGCCAGAGGTCGCGGCCGTGGCGAAGGTCGACCTCGACCTTCTCGCCAACGAGCCGGCGCAGCAGGATCTGCAGCTCAGACAGAACGTCGCCGAGCTGCAACACTTGCGGACGCAGCGTCTGGCGGCGCGAGAAGGCGAGGAGCTGGCGCGTGAGCCCGGCCGCGCGATTGGCCGTCTGCTTGATCTGCATGATGTCCTGGAAGGACGGATCGGTCGGCCGGTGATTGGCGAGCAGCAGGTCGGAATAGCCGATGATCGCCGTCAGCATATTGTTGAAGTCATGCGCGACGCCGCCCGCGAGCTGTCCGACCGCCTGCATTTTTTGCGATTGCGCGAACTCCTCCTGGAGCTTGCGCTGCTCGGAGGTGTCGAGCGCGTAGACCATCGCGCCGCGCCGGCCCGCCTCCTCGTCCGGCGAGAAGAAGAAGCGCGCCGATTTGACTGTCGCGCCGGCGCCTTCCTCAAAGACCGCGTCGACCGGCTTGATGTCGCCTTGTCCCTCGAATGCGGCGAGGATCGCGGTTTGCAGGGCCGCGCGGTCGCGCTCTCCCACGCCGTCGAGCAGCGGCCAGGCAGCGTCGCTCTTGGCGGCTGGCGGTTTGAGAGCATAGGGGAAGAGCCGCGCGAAAGCCGCGTTGGCGCGCCGCATGCGACCCGTCTCGTCCAGCGTCGCGATCGCCATGGGCGTCGAATTGAAGAAGCGCGCGAATTTGACCTCGACGGCGCGCAGATCCTCCTCCAAGCGCTCGCCCGAAGCGCGGTTGAGCGCGAGCGTGCGCGAATGGCCCGGCGCGCCGTCCTGTCCGAAGGCGACGCGATGCAGGAGCCTGACGGGAAGCGAGCGCCCGTCCCGCCGCTTGAAATCGAGATCGATCTGCTGCGTGCGAACCTCGCCCGGCGCCCCCGCGTCGATGGACAGCAGCGCCGCGCCATTGTTGGCGACGATGTCGCTCAACGCCAGTCCGCCGGCGCCGGCGCCGGTGAGATCGTAGCCGAGCCATCCCGCGAGCGTCTTGTTCATATAGGGAATCGCGCCGCCCGGAGCGGCCGAGAAGAAACCCGCCGGCGCGTGATCGAGAAAGTCGATCGCATGTTGCAGCTCGAGGAAGCTGTTCTCCTGGCGCTGGCGGTCGGCGGTGACGTCGGCCACAGACCAGAGCGTCGCGCCCTCGGCATAGCGCTTGATGGGGCTGACCTTGATCCTATACCAGCCCGCATCGCCCGAGCCGCCGAGCGGCGGCGAGAGGCGCAAATCCTCGACGTGGCGGCGGCCTTCGCGCGCGGCCTGCGCGAGGCGATAGATCGCCTCGGAGACTTCCGGCGGCCCAGCGAAGAGTTGCTCGACCGTCATGAGGCCGCCGACCTCCGACGCGCCGCAAAACTCCATATAGGCTTCGTTCGCATAGATGATCTGCAGATCAGCCAGGATGACGACCGTTCCTTCGCCGCTCGTGTCGGAGATGAGCTTGGTCAGGTCGTTGCGCGTGGCGCGGCTCGCGAATTGGAGCAGGCCGACGGCATAGGCGAAGAGCGCGAAGACCCCCGCCATGGCGAAAATTGAAAGCGCAAGCAGCGTGAAGCGCGGCGCCTGGGCGGGGGCGAAGAAAAACACCGCGGTCAGCGCCACCAAAGCGGCGGCGAGAAGCAGAACGAGCCCAGCGTTGCCGGGCCGCTCGGAGCGGTCATAGGCGGACGATGCCGAGTTTTCCGACATGCGTGGCGTCTTCCGGCAGGCTCGCGCCGGCCGCGGGCGGGAGCGTGAGAATCAAGCGCTCACAATGGCTCTCCGCGCGGCCGGAGGCAATCGGGCCGCTCGAATTGGAACCTCGCTCGTTAACCATCTATTAACCTTTTCTGGGGATTTCGGGCTATAAGCTGGTAAATTGTCAAAGCGTCGCCGACGGCGTAAAATCTGCGGCCCAGGTGGCCAAGAGAAGAAAGTCGACGAGTAGATGTTAGCCAGCGTCATGCAAATGCAGCTTCTCCCTGCGGTGCTCGCGCTCGCGGCCTTTTTGGTCGCGATCCTGCTTACCCTTTACATTGTGCGAATGCTGTTTGGGCGGCGCATCCGCGTTTCGGGCGGCCGCAATCGCCCCAAGCGCCTCGACATCGTGGACGCCTTCGATCTCGACCGCGAGCGCCAGCTGGTCATCGTGCGCCGCGACAATGTCGAGCATCTGCTGCTTATCGGCGGCCCGAGCGACGTTCTTATCGAAGGCTCGATCGAGCGCCCGGCCGGCGCCCAGGTCGAGACGAAGCCGGAAGGGCGCGAGGCGCGCCCCACGGCTCCCGGCGTGACGCCGAGCTGGCCCAGCCCTCCCCAGCCGGACGAGGAGGCGGAAGAAACCCCCGTCGCGGCGCGAGAGCCCGCTCCCCGTATTCCATCGCCGCCGCCAGGACCCCGCGAAGCGCAGCCGGCTGTCGCAGAAGGTCTGCGTCGCCGCTTCCCCGAACCCGCGCGGCCGGCGCCGCGCCCGCCGGAGCCGCCGCGCGCGCCAGGAATCCCGCCCGCGCCGGGCGTCCGTCCGCCGGCCCCGCCGGCTCCGGGAGGTCGTTTGGGAGCGTCGTGGCCCCGCCCCGAGCCGCAGCCTCAGCAATGGGACGCGCCGGGTGGGCCGGCTCCCGGACCCCGCCCAGATGGGCCACAACCGGCGCGCCCCGCTGCGCCGGGCCTCGGCCAGCGCCCGGCGGCCTCGCCGCGTCCAGCAGCTCCTGGCCTTGCGCCGCGGCCGCCGCGTCCCAATGCGCCGCCCCCCGCCCCGCCGGCGGGCCCCCCTCCGGCTGAAAACCCGCCGCCGCCGCAGGACGCGTCTCCCAGCCGCCCGACGCGCGAGTCGCTGGAATCCCTGGAGTCGCTCGAGGCGGAGATGGCCCGACTGCTCGGCCGGCCGGAAGGGCAATAACGTCGCGCCTCCGCCCGGCGCTCCCGTCGGGCTAACGCCCCCGCGTCGGAACCCGAGGCGGGTCTAATTTCCCTAGCGCCTTCGCTTTGATCCGCCACTCGGTCGGGGTGAAAGACATGTCGAAGAGCGCCAGGAAGGACATTCCGAGAAGGCCGTCCAAGCCCGGTCCCACAGGCTTAGGCAGGACCACGCCCGGCACCATCGTGGCCGTCAGCCGCCCGAGTTTCACGCTGCCCAGGGTGATGACCGGGGCGTCGACGGCGCCGTTCGCGGTCAGGAACTGTCTCAGCCCCGCGTTGTTGTCGACGCTGAGCTTGGCCCGTTTGGCGAATTCCGGCGAGACGGAGACGAAGCTCGCGCCGGTGTCGACCAGGAAGGCGCCCTCCACGCCGTTGACCGTCGCGCGCGTTCGTACGGGCCCCGTCGCGAGCCGGTGCAGGACCTCGACGCCGCCAGCCTGCGCCGCGGCGCAATTGCCTTTGCGGCGATCCTCGTCGATGCGCGCCCCCAACACGGGAGTGTTCCGCAACTCCGGCTCCGCTGCGATATAGGTCTCAATCGGAGTCATCGCTTCGCAAAAACGGCCGAGCGCCTCGAATTCGTCCGACATGCGCGTGAATACATCCGCGCGCACGCGCTTAGGTTCTCCCATCAGACGCGCGACGACGACATAGGTCGCAAGCGCCTCCTCGTGCCGGTGGAGGGCGCTGAGCGCACGCGCTTCAAGGAGCAGACCGGGCGAGAGGTCCGGCCGCTTCCTGATGAACTCCTCGGCCATCGCCAGTGCGGCAGCGTAATCGCCGACATTCATGTAGGTTTCGCCAGCGCGCAGGAGCATCGCCTGTGCCTCCGGACATTTTTCGCCGACGGCGCGCTCGAAATCGGCGACGACTGCGAATTCTCGTCGACGCGACAGAGGACCGAGAACGCGCTCCGCAATAGGCAGGTCGCAGGGGTTGCGGGTGAGCCGCGCGAGATCGTCCCGCAATTGCCGGATCCGCAAGAGCGCCCGGTCCAGCGGTTGGACGCCGAGCTTCGCGTAGAGCGGAGCGTATTCGGCGTTGAAAGCCTCGTATTGCCGATCGGAGAGCGGTTTGTCGCTCCCGACCTCGTTGAGGAGAGAGGCCGGCAGCAACGGACCGCCGTAGCGAAAAGCCTCCCAAAGCGGCTCATGGAACCAGAGCACGAGCGCGCCGAGAATGAAAAGAAAGATAAGGGACTCATTGCGCCACGGGCTTCGCTTTCGCGCCGCTGGCGGTTCGGAAGGCTGAGACGACACGCCGCTACTCCATGCGCATCTCTACAAGAGCGGCCGAGTCGTCCCCCGGAGCGGAGCGCGCGGCCAGACGTCCTTCATACTATCGAAATCGACTGAAAAGTCACCGAGCCGCAGCGTTGTCCCGTGCGTAACTCGTTTAGCAAAGCGTCGTGGGCAACCCTCGTCAGCTCCGCGTCTGCGCGGCGAGCCATTTTTGCCATTCCGCCTGCGTGCCGCGGAAGGCGTTCTGATCGACATTGCCCGGGATGCCCGGCACGGCGCCGTCCGAGCGATATTGCCAGAAGGTCCAGTTGCGCGAGCCGTAGCGCACCGCCGGGTGATATTTGGTCGAGCGCACCCAGATCGGGTATTCCGCGAGCGCGTCGGAATGCAGGATCGCCTGGTAGAAGTCGACCGAGGTGTAGATGATCGGGCGCTTGCCGTAATAGGCCTCGAGCTCCTCGAGCATCTTGCGCAGATCCGGTAAAACCTCTTCGCGCGTCAGCGTGCGCTTGCAGGTCCGCAATTCCGGCGTCGCCTCCAGATCGAGCACCGGCGGCAGGGCGTCCGGGTCGGCGGGCACGATCCGCTTGAAGTTGGCGACCTCCTCATGCGGCGGACGGCACCAATAGACGAAGTGATAGGCGCCGCGCGGCACGCCTGCCTCCTTGGCCAGGGCCCAGTTGCGCTGGAACTTCGCATCGACGCTGTCGCCACCCTCCGAGGCCTTGATGAAGGCGAAGGAGACGCCCGAGTCCTTCACGGCGTTCCAGTCGATATCTCCCTGATATTTGGAGACATCGACGCCATGCACGGAAAATTCGCTGCTGCGTGTGGCCGGATAGAGATGCAGGTCCGTCTCCGGCACCGCATAGGCGAGGAAGTCGGGGTCCTTCTTTGCGTTTTTGAGCGGCGCGCTGGTCGCAAACCGCGGCGAGCGGCCCTCGAAGTTCGGGTCGAGACCGCTGTTGCAGCCGGCGAGCGGCGCGATGAGGGAGAAGGCCGCAAACGCGGCGCGCAGCGCCCTGGGGGAAGATTTCAATGCGCACATGGCGTTCAATTACCCCCAATGGCGGTAACGAGGCGTTAATCGGCCCCGCGTCCGGCTCTTCTTTCTCGAGCGCTTGCAGGTTTGGTTTCCGCTCCCTTTCGAGCGGAATCAATTCAGGACAGATGAAACCAAATCGTGGCGATAGAAAGAAACGCCCCGTAGCCGACGACGTCGGTCACCGTCGTCACGAACGCCGAGGCGGAGACCGCCGGGTCGACCTTGAAGCGCTCGAGCGCGAGCGGAATCAATATGCCGCCAAGCGCTCCGGCGAGCAGGTTGGTCAGCATCGCGAGCGCCATCACCGGCGCGATCCCCACATTCTGGAACCAGTTCGCGGCGACGACGCCGGTGATGAGGCCAAAAGCGGCGCCGTTCACGGCTCCTGCCGCGGCCTCGCGCAGGATCACCCGCATCGCATTGGCGCGGGAAAGCTCCTGCGTCGCCAGCGCCCGCACGGCCACGGTCATGGTTTGCGTCGCGGAGTTGCCGCCCTGGCTCGCGACGATCGGCGCCAGCACCGCCAGCGCCACCATCTTCTCGATCTGGTTCTCGAAGAGACGCAGCACCGCCGAGGCGAGGAAGGCCGTGGCGAGATTGACGAGAAGCCACCAAAAGCGGCTCCTCGCCGTCATCCAAAAGTCGTCGGAGAGCTCTTCCCGCGCGCTGACGCCGCCGAGCGCCTTGATCTCCTCGGAGGCCGCCTCCTGCATCACGTCGACGATGTCGTCGATCATGATGACGCCGACAAGCCGCTCCGTCTCGTCAACGACTGGAACCGAGACGAGATTGTAGCGCTCGAACATGCGCGCCGCCTCGGCGCAGTCGTCCGTGTCCTTGAGGCGGCGCCGGTCCGCCTGCATGATCTGATCGACGCGGCGGTCGGGACGCGCGCGCACCAGCGCGTCGAGGAAGACGGTGCCGAGGAAGCGATATCCGGAGTCGACGACGAAGACCTCGAAGAAACTGTCGGGCAGGAGATCGGGGTCGGTCTCGCGGAAGAAATCGAGCACCTGACCGGCGCTCCAGAAGGGCGGGACGGCGATCAGCGACGTCTGCATCAGACGGCCGGCGCTGTCGTCTGGATAGTTGAGCGAGCGGGAGAGCAGCACGCGCTCATGCGCGGGCAGCGCGTCGAGCACCTCCGCCTGCTCTTCGGGCTCCAGCGTGTCGAGAATAGCGACCGCGTCGTCGCTTTCGAGATCGCGCACGGCCTCGGCAAGCGTCTCGACCGGGAGCTCTTCGAGGATTTCCTCGCGCGTCGTCTCGCCGACCTCGGTCAGCGCGGCGAAGTCGAACTCCTCGCCCATCAAGCCGATGAGCTGCTGGCGCGCGTCATGATCGAGAAGCTCGATCAGCGCGCCGAGATCCGCCTCGTGCAGCGGGCCGACCCAGGCGCGCGTCGCCTCGGCGTCACCCGAAGCGATGGCCTCGGCGACGCTTTCGACGAATTGCGGTCGCGGCCGTCCCTCCTCGTCGCGGAAGGTTTCGGGCCCGGTCGCTATTTCGTCTTGCTCGAGGTCCATGGGCAAATTCGGCTCCGCAGGCGTTTCGTGGCATAACCGGAGCACCGATAAATGCAACGGGGAATCCGCCCGTGACAGAGACACATCACCTTTTCATTCTCGCCACGCTTTTCGCCGTGCTGCCGATGGCGGCGAGCGCGGCGGCCGACTGCGGCTCAGACAGGCTCGGGACTGCGCGAAATATCGAGATCAACGGCGCCCAAGGGCTTTCCGTCGGGCTGCAAAGCTACCCGCGCACGCTCGATATCCGCGATGGCGAGGTCGTGCTGACCTTCGACGACGGCCCCGCCGAGCCCACCCCGCAAGTGCTCGAGGCCCTGAAACGCGAATGCGTTAAGGCGACCTTCTTCCTCATCGGCAAGAACGCCAAGGAGATGCCGCATCTCGTCAAGCGCGAGATCGAGGAGGGTCATACCGTGGGCTACCACTCGATGACTCATCCCGACCATACGCTGCGGCTGATGAGTTTCGACGAGGCCAAGGCCGACATCGACGCCGGCGTTGCGGCTGTCGATACGGCCGCTTTTGGCAAGGTCGGCGAGTCTCCGCAGCCCTTCTTCCGCTTCCCGGGCTTCGCCGACACGCCGCAGTTGCTCGACTATGTGCACGGCCGCGGCATGGCGGTGTTCGGCTCCGACGTCTGGGCCTCGGACTGGCGCAAGATGACGCCTCAAGAAGAGCTCAAGCTCATTCTGGACCGGCTCGAGAAGGAAAAGAAGGGCATCGTGCTGTTCCACGACAACAAGCCCGTCACGGCGAAGATGCTTCCCGACTTCCTCCGCGCCCTCAAGGAGCGGGGTTTCAAGGTCGTGCATCTCGTCGCGGGCGCGGGTCAGACGCCGATCGAAGAAGCCGGCGCGGGCTGGAAATCCACGACGGCGCCGATCGTCGAGAAGATCCTCAAGGCCAAGCAGCACGAGAAGCACAAGACAGAGGCGCATGAGAAAGGCGCGCCGGAGAAAAAGTCGCGCGAAGGAATGTGAGGGGACTGCTTCAGCTCGCCTCGTTCTCGGAGGCCGCCGCGGCCGCCGCGGCCCGTTTCTTCTCAAGGAAGCGCACCGAAAAGATCGAGCCCTCGTAGAGCAGCATGCCCGGTATGGCGAGCGCGAGCTGGCTGAAGACGTCGGGCGGCGTCAGCACGGCCGCGACGATGAAAACGAGCACGATCGCATAGCGCCGCTTCTCGACGAGAAATTGCGACGAGACGAGCCCCATCTGCCCAAGCAGCGTGAGCACGACCGGCAGCTGAAACACGGCGCCGAAGGCCAGCACCAGCGTCATGATCAGCGAGAGGTATTCGGAGACGCGCGGCAGAAGCTCGATCTGAGGGCGCCCCGGCTCGTTGGCCTGCTGCATGCCCATGAAGAAGCGCAATAGATTGGGCGTGACGACGAAGTAGACGAGCATCGCGCCGAAGGCGAAGAAGATCGGCGTCGCGACGAGATAGGGACGAAACACCGCGCGCTCGTGCTTGTAGAGGCCCGGCGCGACGAAAGCGTAGATCTGGGCGAAGACGACCGGGCAGGAGAGAAAGGCCGCGGCAAAGAGCGCGACGCGGATCTGCGTGAAGAAATATTCCTGCGGCGCGGTGTAGATGAGCTTTGCCTCCGGCCCCGCCACATGCGTGTAGGGAAGTAGGAGCAGATTGTAGATGTCCTTGGCGAAAAAGAATGAGATCAGGAACATCACGAGGAAGGCTAGAAGCGCACGGATCAGGCGCTCGCGCAGCTCCATCAGATGTTCGATCAGCGGCGCCTTGGTCGCCTCGATGTCCGCGTCGGTCATACGCTCGGGTCTGCCTTCCCGGCTTCAGGCTCGGGCTTTTTCGGCGCTGGGACCGGCGGCCCCTCGAGCGCGGCGTTGATCTCCTGCTTGGCGGCGGCGAGCGGGTCGAAGGAGGCAGCATGCGCCGCGCCGTCGAAGGCCGATTGAACGTCGCGCTTGGCGTTTTCGACGTCCTTCTTCACGTCATCGAGATCGGCCTCGCGGATCGCCTCCATGAGCTGGTTTTGAAAGTCGGCGGCCATACGGCGCGCCTGCGCGGTCCATTGACCAAGCTGGCGCAGCACCCGCGGCAAATCCTTGGACGGAATCGCGACGAGCGCCACGATGCCGATCACAACCAGCTTGCCGGCGTCGAAATCGAACATGGTCCCATCCGGGAAGGCTGTGGCGCGAAAGGACGCCTCTAGACTTTTTTGGCGTCGCCGGTCTTGTCGAGCGGAAGCTGCTCCTGCGTCAAGCGGTCGATCGGCTTGGCGGGCTCGTCGGGCGTCTCGGGCTCAGCGAGCCCCTTCTTGAAGGCCTTGATTCCCTTTGCGACGTCGCCCATCACGTCCGAGATCTTGAACTTGCCGCCGAAGAAGATGAAAACCACGGCGCCGACGACGATCCAGTGCCAGATCGACAAGCCACCCATCTCGCAACCTCCAAGACCGCCGCTTGGGCACGCGCCCCCGCCAGACTGCCGTGAAATTAGGATGTGGCGCGCGTAAAAACAAGCATGTTCGCAGAGGCCTTCGCTGAACGACGATTCGAAGACAGGAGCGCAGCAGCCTATGGCCGATCCCGATCTCGTGGCGCTTTGGGAAGCGCATTGCCGGTATGAATTCGAGACCCTCGACGTTAATCCGACCATGGCGACAATGGTCGATCGGCCCTACGTCAACCACATCCCGACCATGGCGGGCGGCGTCGGGCACGACGAGTTGAAGCGATTCTACACATATCACTTCACCGAGCGCGATCCCGAAGACCTGGAGATGACGCTGGTCAGCCGCACCGTCGGCGCCGATACGCTCGTGGACGAGTTCATCCTCAAATTCACCCATAGCTCGACGATCGACTGGATGCTGCCGGGCATTGCGCCGACCGGCAGGATTGTGGAAATTCCGATGGTCGCGGTCGTTCATTTTGCGGCGACAAGCTCTCGCACGAGCATATCTATTGGGATCAGGCCTCGGTGCTGGCGCAGATTGGCGTGCTGGATCCGACGGGCTTCCCCGTCGCTGGAGCGCAGACGGCGCGAAAGGTGCAGGACAACTCGCAGCCCGGCAGCGAACTTCTGGCGGCAGCCTGGGCGATAAGCGAAGGAAAGCCGATCTAGCTATTCCAGGTTTAGGGTAATCCCCCAGCGAGGGTAAAGCACGAGGATCAGCAACATGAAGCTCTATTATTCCCCCGGCGCTTGCTCGCTCGCCTCGCATATCGTTCTCGAATGGATCGGCGCGCCTTACGAGGCCCAAGCCGTCAGGCCCGGCTCGCCCGAACTCCTGAAGGTCAATCCTTCGGGCGCCGTGCCCGCGCTGGACACGGGCGAGGGCTGGATTCTCACGCAGTCGGCGGCGATTCTGCGCTATCTGGCGCGCCTTCATCCGCAAGCGCGTCTCGCCGGCGGTGAGCGCCCCCGCGAGCAGGCGGAGCTCGACCGCTGGCTTTCCTTCTTCACCGGCGACCTGCACCCGGCGTTCTTTCCGGTGTTCATCACGCAGCGCTACACCACGGCGACCGACGGGGCCTCGTTGAAGGCCGTTCGCGACGCGGGGCTCGCCCTCGTGCGCAAACGCTTCGAACACATCGAAGCCCATCTCCAGGGCCACACCTTCTTTCTGGGCGACGCGCGCTCGATTCTCGACGCTTATGCCTTTCCGATGGTGCGCTGGGGCCAAGCGACGCTTCCGGGCGGCCTCGCCGATTTTCCCGCTGTGCGCGCTCACCACGAGGCGCTGGCGCGCGACGAGGGCGTTCGCCGCGCGCTGGCGGCGGAAGGAATAGGCTGAGGCGACTCTGCCCGGCGCCGAGCCCAATTCTCTGGGGAAACAACCCGATTTTCCCGCGCAAGCGAAAGGACGCCCGGGACGGCGGCAAGCCCAAGAAATTCTAAGAGCCTTAAGTACGAATACCTAGTTGTAATCTGCAAGTTGCTGAAAAAAATTTGCTTTCGGCGGTCGTGCTCGTGTTTACAAGCGCCGATTATGTTGGCTTTCTAGTGCGGGGCGCCTCGGCGCGGATTTGGATGCGTGGCGGCCGAAGGCTCGATGGGCGCCACAGGAGAGTTGCATGACGAAGCTTTTCGCAGTCGCCTCGCGTTTCGCCGATGGCGACGCTGCGCCGACGCTGGAGGATTTCGCGGCCCTCGCGCGCTTTCGCTCCACGCTTCGCCAGTTCCTGGCCTTCAGCGAGCAGGCGGCCGCCGACCTGGGCCTGACGACGCAGTGGTATCAAGCGCTGCTCGTGATCAAGACCCGCGGCGCCGAGCGGCCGCTCAGCGTGGGCGAGCTCGCCGAGGAGCTGATGATCAAAGACCACAGCGCCGCCGAGCTCGTCTCGCGTCTCGCCGAGGCGAAGCTCGTGCGGCGGCGGGTCGATCCGGCCGACCGCCGCCGCTCGCTCGTGCTGATGACGCCCTTGGCGCACCGCGCCCTGGCGAAGCTCGCGAGCCTCCATCTCGCGCGATTGCGTGGCGATCGCGCCGGCCTTCTCAATCTTCTGCTGAGCGACCAGGACTAGATCACGCTGATCTGAGCGCAGGCGCGGTCTATCCGAGAATGTCGGAACGCGATCCAGGCGAAACAACAATTTCGGCCTCGCGGCTCGCGCTCGCCTCATCCGGGGTGATGCGGGTCTCTATGCTCCTCGTTGGGGTGCGGCGCAGGCGGCTTCGGATTTGCGGGATGCGGCGCCGGAGGCGTGCCGCCGGCGTGCGTGTTCGCAGGATGGGCTCCTTGGGGAGCGCTGAAAGCCTGCGGGTTCGCTGGCCCCGGATGGCCGGCCGGAGGCGGAGGCTCTGCGCCGAAACGCGACTCGGCCGGAGGCGCCATGTGATGCGCAGCCGCCGGAGCGTTCTCGTGCGGGGCGCTCTCGGTAAGCGGCGCAGCGTGGTCGTAATTCGCCCCGGGATGAGGTGGGGCAGGGTAGGCGTGACCGCCCGGTTCGCCATAAGTCTCCGATCCGGGCGAGCCGCCAGCCGCCGCCGGATGCGGCGGCGCAGGCAAGGCGTGATCGTTCGGGACGCCGCGCGGGACGGCGACTGGGGGCGGTAGCTCATGCCCGCCCGCGCCCGGCGCGATCCCACCGGGCGCGGCCCCATGCCCCACCTCGGCGCGGGTCACGCCGGGGCCCTGGAGATGACCGGCCGTCGGCGTTGCGGCGATTGGCGGGACCCCATGGTTGGCGCTCGCCGCCAGGGCGCCGTCGGCGCGCGCGGCGTTGTAATGCTGCATCTGCGCTGGCGTCGGCGCGATACGCGCCTGGCTCAGGGCGGCCCGCTCGGCCGGGGTCGGCTCAACCCTCAGCCCGCCTGGCCCGCCGTTGTAGCTGACATTGGCGACGTTGCGATTGACGGTGACGTTGTTGACGTAGACATTGGTGATGTTTGCGGCGCCGACGTTCATGACGGCGCTGTTGTAGAAGAAGCGGCCGCTTCTCCAATACCCGCCCGCGAAACCGTTGCCGAAATAGCCAAATCCGTAGTTGACGCCGCCATAAAAGCCGATGGTTGGCGCCCAATAGCCAGCGTTGAAGACATAGGCTCCGTTATTCCAGCCCCAGTAACCCGGCGTCCAGAGCAATCCGGGCTCGGGCGGGAGCGTCCAGTATCCCGGAACCCAGAAATAGTCGTATCTGTTCCAGGCCCAGTAGCCGGGAACCCACAGATAACCTTCGGCAGGAATCGGCGGCTGCATATAGACCGGCAGCGGCGGCGGCGGCACCTCGGCGGAGACGCTCACGTCATATTGCGCGAAAGTCGGCGCGGGCCAGGCAAGGGGCAGAACCGCCCCCCAGCCCAACAGAAGGGCGAGCCGGACGGATGAACGATGCTTCATAGTTCCTCCAGTTTCAGTAAACTAAGGAATTGATTGTTTTTTGTTGATTTATTTTCATGCGGGAATGTGGCGGCCTCGTGGCGCTCTAGCCCATGGCCTCATTCCAGCTTCCTCTCGTTTCGACTGAGCCCGTAAAATGATATCAATGCGATCGTCCCATAGAAGAACGCCATCGTGCCGGCTGTCACTATCCGCAACCTCTCCGAAGCAACGCATCGCGCGCTAAAGGTTCGAGCGGCGCAACATGGCCGCAGCACCGAAGCGGAGATGCGCGACATATTAGAGGCCGCCGTGCCCGGCGGATCGTCTCCGCCTGGGCAGCGCGCTGGCGGAAGTGAGCCGCAAGATCGGCCTGGCCAACGCTGACGTCGAAGCGCTCGAAAAGGTTCGCGACCGTAGCCCCGCAGAGCCGCTGCGCTTCGATCGATCCTGCTCGACACGGATGTCGTCTCCGAGGCCATGAAGCCGGAACCGAATTGCGCCGTCAGCCGATGGCTCGATGAACAGACGGCGGAAACGCTTTATCTTTCCAGCATCACAATACGCATGCGAAGGAGTGCTGGAGCTGTTCGCGGATCGCATTCTCCCCTTCGACATCAATGCGGCGCGCCGCTACGACACATTGGCCGTGGCGGCGCCGCTCTGCGTCGCTCTGACCCTTGCCACGGGCGTAGGAGTGAAGCTCACATGGCCGCGCGTCAACGAAAAACTCTCCTCCTCGACCTCGACGGGACCCTCGTCGATCCTGCCGAAGGAATCATCGGCAGCTGCCGCTACGCGATGGCGCGCATGGGCCATCCGATTAACGACGACGAGGACCTCAATTGGATCATCGGCCCGTCGCTGCGGACGACTTTCGCGCGGCTGCTCGGCGAGCCCGGCGACCCGGAACTCGCGGTTCGACACTATCGCGAACGCTATTTGGAATGGGGGCTGACGGCGGCGGCGCCTTATCCGGGCGTCCCTGAGGCGCTGGCCGAGCGGCGCGCAGGCGGAACCCGTTTCTTCCTTTGCACGGCAAAACCAGCCGTCTTCGCGAAGCGTGTCGTTGAGGTCTTCGGCTTCGCCGATTTGCTGGACGGCGTTTATGGGCCCGAGCTCGATGGCAGGTTTGACGATAAAGGCGATCTGATCGCCCATCTGATGGACGTGGAGCGCCTCCAGAAGGACGAGCTTTGCATGGTGGGCGACCGCGAGCAGGACGTGCGCGCCGCGCGCCGCAACGGGATTCCGACGGTTGGCGTGTTGTGGGGATACGGCGGCCGAGACGAGCTATCGGCCGCCGGCGCCGAGATCATCATCGCGTCGCCGGCGGAGCTTGTCGAGTAGCGGCCTGCACGCTGTTATACCAAGGGCTGCGCTGGCTGACTTATGGGGGGATTCCCTTGGGGCGGGATTTCTGACTTATTGTGCGCGAAGGAGATTTGCGCCATGCCCGCAGCGGTGAAATTGCGAGAGGACTTTTCGGCCCGAGAGCTTCGGGCCTTGGCCCGACGTGCAAAGGACGTCAATCAGAGCCGGCGCTTGCTGTCGCTGGCGGCGGTTCGCGACGGCAAGGATCGGGCTGAAGCAGCCCAGATCGGCGGCATGGATCGGCAGACGCTGCGCGACTGGGTTCATCGCTTCAACGCGAGCGGCCCGGAAGGCCTTTTCGACCATTGGACCGAAGGCCCCAAGCCGCGCCTGTCGGCGGAGCAGCTGGCCGAACTCGCAAGCCTCGTCGAGGCCGGGCCGGATCGCGAAGTAGGACGGCGTCGTGCGTTGGCGGCGCGTCGATCTCCAACGCGTCATCAAGGAGCGCTTCGGCGTCGATTTTCACGAGCGCTATGTCGGGACGCTTTTGAGAAAGCTCGGTTTCTCCCACATCAGCGCCAGGGCGCGCCACCCCGCGCAAGACGCGCGGATCGTCGAGGCCTATAAAAAAACTTCGAAGCGACGCTGAAGGCGCATCTGGCCAACCTTCCGCCGCGAACGCCGGTCGAAGTCTGGTTCCAGGACGAGGCGCGCATCGGCCAGAAGAACGGCCTCGTGCGGCAACGGGCGCGGCGCGGAACCCGTCCGCGTCAGCCCGCCGACCAGCGCTACGAGAACGCCTATCTCTTCGGCGCGATCTGTCCCGCCAAGGGCAAAGGCGCGGCGTTGGCGCTGCCCTACGCCGACACGGAAATGATGCAGCTCCATCTCGACGAAATCTCGCGCCATGTCGAAAAAGGCGCGCATGCCGTGCTGCTGCTCGATCGCGCCGGCTGGCACACAACGGGAAAACTCGACATGCCCAAGAACATCACGCCGATCCTGCTGCCGTCGCGCGCTCCGGAACTGAACCCGGTCGAGAATGTCTGGCAGTATCTGCGCCAGAACTGGCTCTCGAACCGCGTGTTCGAGAACTATGACGCCATCATCGACGCCGCCTGCGACGCCTGGAGAAGGCTCATCGCCCAACCCCAGACAATCAACTCAATCGGCATGCGAGACTGGGCCCACGTCGGTCAGACGCCGTAGCCTTTGGTATTAGCATATCCCGGCAAGGGGCGCGGTCGGCGCGTCCGTCGCTTCCTTGGAAACAAATGACGGCTATATCCCCGCCGTTGCCGCATCGCATGATTTCGCCATCGCCTAATCGCTTTGGAGTCAAGAACGAGCGAACCGTTAGCGACGAGACTGTTCTTCGCGCCGCGGGTTCTGCTTTCGTTTTGGCTCGGCATCTTTCTTCGGCGGCTTGACGTTTCTTGGTTGGGATGAACCGTCCAACCGCTCGACACGAATGTTGTCGCCGCCCGGCCGACGCATATTGACGACGAACTGCGCGGCCGCCTGCTCGGCGATCTCGAGCTTCGTTTCGTGCTCGAAGATTTGGATCGCTCCGATGTCTTGTCGAGAGAGATTTCCCTTGCGGCAGAGCATCGGCAGCAACCATTTCGGATCTGCGTTCTTTTTGCGGCCGATGTCGAGACGAAACCAGGCGGCGGCGCCAGGCAAGCGGGACGGCCGCGGCGCTTTGGTGGGCTGTGCGCCAGGCGCCCGGGGCGCGCGCGGTTCTCGGCGCTCCGGTTCCTGCCCGGGATCGACGACGTCCTCGGTCGAGGGAAGCCGCGCGCGGTAGAGACGAACGAGCATCGCGCCGAGTTCTTCCGGCGATCGCTCCGCGAGGAGAAGTTTCGCCGCTTCGAAGTCCTCCTCCTTTGGCGGCTCCAGCAGCAGCGGATCTTGCATCATGCGCTTGCGATCGAGCTCGCCAATCTCCTCGGCCGAAGGCGGCCCGCTCCAGAACGCTTGCACACCGGCGTCGCGGAGCAGTCGTTCGGCGCGATGACGTCGCGCGGGCGGCACCAGCAGCGCGCTGACGCCCTTGCGCCCGGCGCGCCCCGTCCGACCGCTGCGATGCTGCAAGGCTTCCGCATCATGCGGCAGCTCGGCGTGAATGACGAGATCAAGGTTGGGCAAGTCTATGCCGCGCGCCGCGACATCGGTCGCGATGCAGACCCGCGCACGCCCGTCGCGCAGCGCTTGCATGGAGTGGTTTCGCTCGTGCTGACTGAGCTCGCCCGACAAGAGCACTGCCGAGAATCCGCGCTCGAGCAAGATTGCATGCAGATGGCGAACGGACTCGCGCGTATTGCAGAACACGATTGCCGTCGGCGCCTCGAAATAACGCAGGAGATTGACGGTCGCGAGTTCCGTCTCTTTCGACGCGACGCGGATCGCGCGATAGCCGATGTCGCCGTGACCGCGTTCCCCGCGAGCCACGTCGATTTCGGCGCGCGTCGCGCTGATAGCGTTTGGCTAGAGTCGCGATGCCCTTCGGCATCGTGGCCGAGAAAAGCAGGGTTCGCCTCTCCCGAGGCGTGGACTCCAGTATGAATTCGAGGTCCTCGCGAAAGCCCAGGTCGAGCATTTCGTCCGCTTCGTCCAGAACGACTGCCGCGATGCTGGCCGTATCCAGTCCGCCGCGCTCAATGTGATCGCGCAAACGTCCGGGCGTTCCCACGACAACATGGGCGCCCTCCGCCAATTTGCGGCGTTCGAGGCGCGCGTCCATGCCGCCGACGCAAGCGACGATTTGCGCACCGGCATGTTCATAAAGCCAACCAAGTTCGCCTTGGACCTGCAACGCGAGTTCGCGCGTCGGCGCCACGACGAGCGCGAGGGGCGCTAGCGGCGCGGCCAAAGCCTCGGCCTCTCCGAGAAGCGAGGAAGCGATGGCCAGACCGTAGGCGACCGTCTTTCCCGAGCCGGTCTGGGCCGAAACGAGAATGTCTCCACCTTGCGCTTCAGCCGACAGCACCGCCGCTTGAACGGGCGTGGGCGAAACATAATTTCGCTCGGCCAAGGCTTTGGCGAGTCGGGGACGGGCGTTCTCGAAGGTCACGGGTGATTTTGCCTGGAGGGTGGGCGGAGCAGCGCGGCAAGACGATCGCCGCGCCGAGTCTCGTCTGAAACGATTCGTCGCCTCCGCGAAAGCGAGGTGGAGCGGGGTCTGGCGGAAGGCAGCCTTATCCTTGGGGCGCAAGGCGTTTCCACGGTCGCGCACGCACCACCGCAGGGAGATCGAGGCTCTGGAGGGAAAGTCGACGCGCCGATAAGGGCGGGAAAGTTCGTTCGTTCGGCGAAACTCGATAAGTGAGATAAAGGGCGTCGGCGAAAAAAGCAACAGACCGGTGCGAAACTTAAGGCGCTGTTCGCTGAGCGCAACCTCAGCCGGCAATTGGACTGGGCCGGCTTCGCTATGCGCAGACCAGACAGCGGCTCGACGTTTTCCAAACGGCGGGTCACTTTGGCCGCCGCCGCACTAAGGAAAAGCCAGAGATAGGTCACCATCAATTCCAAAATTTAGATTCAGCTTCTGTTGCCGACCTCCGCGAGCCCATTGGGGGTTGCTTCGCAGCGATCGTCACTTCCCTCTCCTCGGCCCCGGCTTCCGGGGGCCAAATCGATCTCTCGGGGCGCTCCCGCCAGCCGTGGTATCGTCCACACTCCGACTCACCGCCCAAGGCCGCCAAGCCCTCGACGCCATGCCCCTGCTTCTCCTCTATCGCTTCGCGACGACGGCGCTCTCTCCGCTGGCGCGCCCGCTGCTGCTCTCTCGCGCCCGCCTTGGCAAGGAGGACCCGGCGCGGCTCTCCGAGCGCATGGGCTATCCGGCGGCGACGCGCCCGTCCGGCCCGCTCGTTTGGCTGCATGGCGCGAGCGTCGGCGAGGGCCTCTCGCTGCTGCCGCTTGTCGACCGACTGCTGTCGCGGGGCTACGCAGCGCTCATCACGACGGGCACGACGAGCTCGGCGCAGGTGCTCTGCGAGCGTCTCCCGCCCGGCGCTTTCCACCAATATGCGCCGCTCGACGCCTGGCCGTTCGTCGCGCGATTCCTCGACCACTGGCGCCCCGACCTCGCGCTTTTCGCCGAGTCGGAAATTTGGCCGAACATGCTGCTGGCGTCAAAGGCGCGCGGCGTTCCCTTCGCGCTCGTCAACGCCCGCATCTCCGAGACGTCGCTGGCGCGCTGGCGCAAGGCGCCGGGCGTCGCCGCGCGCGTCTTCTCGCACGTCGACCTCTGCTTTGCGCAGGACGCGGCCAACGCCGCGCGCTTCCTCGGCCTCGGGGTCAAGGCCGTGACGGTCGCGGGCAATCTGAAGTTCGACTCCGATCCGCTGCGCGCCGATCCCATCGCGCTCGCGGAATTGCGCGGGGCGCTCGGCGCGCGGCCCGTTTTTGCCGCGATCTCGACGCATCGCGGCGAGGAGGCGATGGCCTTCGACGCCCATTTCGAGATCGCCGGAGCCTTTCCCGATCTTCTCACGATCATCGCGCCGCGCCATCCCGAGCGCGCCGAGGAGATTTTGAGCCTCGCGGCCGAGCGCGGATTGACGATCGCGCGCCGCTCGCTGGGCGAGCGCCCGGTAAAGGAGACGGCGATCTATCTCTTCGACACGCTGGGGGAGCTTGGCTTGGCCTTTCCGCTCGCCAGCGTCGTCTTAATGGGCCGCTCCTTTCCTCCCGGCGGCGGGCACAACCCCATCGAGCCGGCGCGCTTCGGTTGCGCGGTGCTGCACGGCCCCAATGTTGAGGACTTCAGCGAGATTTTCGCGGCGCTCGACGCCGCGGGTGGCGCGCTCGCCTGCGCGGATGCGCGGGAGCTCGCGCGCTCCGCGAAGCGCCTCTTCGCCGAGCCGCGGCGGCTGCGCGACATGGGGCGGCGCGCGCGCGCCGTCGTCGAGAAGCTCGCCGGCGCCTCGCAGCGCATCGTCGTCGCGTTGGAGCCTCTGCTCGCCGCGCGCGAGGAGGCGTGACTATCGGCTTGCGCGCACCGGACTTCTGGGGGAGGCCCGCAGGGTCGCTGGCTTTGGCGCTCGCGCCACTGGGCGCGCTTTACGGGGCCGTGGCTCGGGCGCGTCTTGGGCGAAGCGCGCCGCGCGCGGAACTGCCGACGATTGCGATCGGCGGCCTCACGCTTGGGGGCGACGGCAAGACGCCGACGGCGCTCGCGCTCGCGCGAATGCTGCTGGCGATGCGCGAGAAGCCGGCTTTTCTTACGCGCGGTTTTGGGCGCGCCAGCGTGGGACGCGCGCCGCTGCGCGTCGATCTCTCTCGCCATGACGCGCGCGACGTGGGCGACGAGGCGCTGCTGCTCGCCGGCGTCGCGCCGACTTTCGTCGGAGCGGATCGCGTCGCGTCGGCGCGTCTGGCCGCGCGCGAGGGCGCGACCGCGCTTGTCCTCGACGACGGGCTGCATTCGCGCAGCCTCGCGCCCGATCTTGCGATCCTCGTGGTTGACGCGGCCTATGGCGCCGGCAATGGGCTGTGTCCACCCGCCGGCCCCCTGCGCGCGCCGCTTGCCGAGCAGCTCGCCTGCGCCGACGCCGTGATCCTGATCGGCGAGGGCGAAAATCCCTCGTGGCTTTGGCAGGCGAGGGCCGTGCTGCGCGGCCGTCTTGCGCCCGATGCCGACGCCGTGGCGCGCCTCGCGGGGACCCAAGTCTTCGCCTTTGCCGGCGTCGGGCGCCCTCAAAAATTCTTGCAAAGCCTGGAGGAAATCGGCGCGCTTGTGGCGGGCTGGCGCTGGTTTCCCGACCACCATCTCTATTCGGCGGCCGAGCTCGCGGAGCTCTCTCGCACGGCGGAGAGCCTCTCCGCGCGGCTCGTCACGACAGAGAAGGACGCGCGGCGTCTGGGCGCGGGCGACACGGTCGAGACGCTGCCGGTCCGTCTCGAGCTCGAAGAGGCGGACGCGATGCAGACGTTGCTGCGGTGCACCCTCGTAAAAGCTTGACGCCCGGCGCGGCACAGCGATTTCGCGGGCGTTTTGTAAACGAATACATTGGTTTGGCATGAACGCAAGAGATTTCGCGTGAAATCAGCGTCCGCTCTCCTTATGAACGACGCCGCCGTAAGCTTAATGTCAACGCTGCGCTGCCGTGTACGTGAACCAATGCGCGAAAATACCACATTGACTGCTGCGGGTTTCGGGTGTTTTATGCGTTATACGATGTTACGCGAATCCTCGCGCGGCGTTTCACCGGAATCTGCTCCGCCGAGAGCAACGGTAAAGCCTGAAATTTGTTAGTGCACGGCGCCGCGCACATTCGAAAGGGATATCAACGGGGATATCGAGATGCTTTATACGCATTTCCAGAAGAATTCCCGCGAGAATGGGCGTTTAACAGCAGATTCTTCTGAATGAATCTGATGGCCTAGCCGCACTTGCTGCCGATGAATTCGATGAGACGTCGATCAGTCGGCTTCAGATGCTTGAGCTTGACGCTCCATTCGCCCCGAGCAGCGGTTCCTTTCCCTCGCCGCTGGTCAAAGTCTCGGTTTTGTTGCTATGCGTGACGCTGGCCGCGTATTTCTTCCTGAGTGGGCTCTACCTTCTGGGCGCTTGGGCCGCGTGTGCTTTTTTCTCCTGGGCTTTCTTGCTGGGAGCGGCAGTCGCGACGAATAAATCCGATTGCGACAGGGAGCGCAGCGCAGTCCCGGAAACTCGTTCCAGAGCTCGGAACCCAGAAACAAAGAAGGGCGCGCCGGTTGGGTCAAATCTCGAGCCAGAATTCTTCTCCGCCTGCGGGAGATTGCGCCTCGAAGCGCTCTCCGCCCTTGTCGTTCACGGTGGAGATGACGCTCTTCGGGCGGCCCATCGATTTGGCTCCGCGCCGGTTCCAGAACCCGCACTAGCGCTACATTGAGAAACGTGCTGCTTGCTCAGCCCATAAATGGAGATCTCTGTGGGACACCAGCTAAACTCCGCCGATACTCGTCGCGAACCGCAACGAGAGCGCTTGCCGGGAGAAACTTACCTCACCGATGAGCGTTGGAGGCTGATCGCTTCCCACCTTCCCGGCAAGAAAGGCGATCCGGGTCGCCGGGCTCGCGACAACCGCCTCTTCGTCGAAGCCGTGCTCTGGGTCGTTCGCAACCACGCGAGCTGGCGCAGCCTGCCGGCGGATTTCGGAAAGTGGTACACGACTTACACCCGATTCCGGCGATGGCAGCTGGATGGCCGGTGGCCCGAAGTTTTCAACGCGCTGGCGGCCGGTGACGGCTGCGAATTCTATTACGAGAATGGCGAGATCCGCTACGGGGCTCGGCAATCGCGCCTGGCAGAGGAAGGCTCGGAATCTCCAGACGACGGAGCCGTTTAAGGACTAGAACTTGGCGCGCCAAAGTCGCGCCGCGGGCGCGCTCAGAGAGGAATCAGCGCCCGCGCTTTTCCTCGGTCTTGAGCCGCTGCAGCCGCGCCGCCGGGCCGCTGTACGCCTCCTGGCGATCGACGTTCCAGTAATGCAGCTCCTCTAGCGGGATCGGTTGGCCGGTCACGCTGCAGCGCACATAGGCTCCCGCCTTGCGCACGCGATAGTCGCCGTCCCTGTATTCCAGCTCGGCCTGCCCGGCGGGCTGGGGAGCGCGTTCAAATCGATTTATGCGTGGCGCGTCTCGTCACGCGGTGGAGGAGTAGTCTCAGGGAGGAGATAAGCAAGTTATCGCGCATCTTTCAATGATTTGCGCTGCTGTGGCGAGATTGTGACGATATATGGGAGCGGCGGCGCAATGCCAGCTTCGCCTCGCCTCGCGGGCCCATTGCACGACCGGTCGGCTCTTTGCTATGGCCCCGCTCGGGGTCGAGTTCGAGGGAAAACATGAGCGAGGTCACCCCGGTCAGGCGCAAGGCGGCCCTCATCTTCATCCTCGTCACCGTCCTGCTCGACATGCTGGCGCTCGGCGTGATGATCCCCGTGCTGCCCAGGCTCATCACACAGTTCGAGGGCGGCGACATCGCCCGCGCCGCGGCGATCTCCGGCGTTTTCGGCTTCGCCTGGGCCTTGATGCAGTTCCTCTTTCAGCCGGTGCTGGGATCGCTTTCCGACCGTTTCGGACGGCGGGCCGTCGTGCTCGCCTCCAATCTGGGACTGGGGCTCGATTACATCTTCATGGCGCTCGCCCCGTCGATGCCCGTTCTCTTCGTCGGACGGCTTATCTCGGGGGCGACGGCGGCGAGCTTGTCGACCGCCGGCCCTATATCGCCGACATCACCGCGCCAGAGCAGCGAGCGGGCCGCTTCGGCATGATCGGCGCCGCCTTCGGCCTCGGCTTCATCCTGGGGCCGGCGATCGGCGGCTGGCTTGGGCATTATGATCTGCGCCTGCCCTTCTGGGCCGCGGCGGCGCTGAGCCTCGCCAACGCGCTCTATGGCTTTTTCATCCTCCCGGAGTCGCTGCCGGCGGAAAAGCGCACGCCAAAGATCGCTTGGCGGAGCGCCAATGTGTTCGGCGCGCTGCGGCTGCTGGGCTCGGAGCGCGAGCTCTCGCTCATCGCCGCCGCTGCTTTCCTCTCCTATCTCGCGCATGAGTCGCTGCCGAGCCTCTTCGTGCTCTACGCCGATTACCGCTATCACTGGGATGCGCAGAAGACCGGCTGGGCGCTCGCGATCGTCGGGGTCTCGCAGACGATCGTCTCCGGCGGCCTCGTGCGGCCCGCCGTGGCGCGGCTCGGCGAGCGGGCGACGCTGACGATCGCGCTTCTGTTTGGGGCTTCGGGCTTCCTGCTCTATGCCTTCGCGACCGACGACGCGCTGTTCTCGCGGCCGCGCCGCTCATTGCGATGTGGGGGATGGCGAATCCGTGCTCCAGGGTCTTGCGACCAGGCTACGCGGCGCATCCGAGCAGGGGCGGCTGCAAGGGGCGCTCGCGAGCCTGCGCGGCGTCTCCGGCATGATCGGGCCGCTGCTGTTCACGCAGATATTCTCGATGAGCGCGACGGCGAAGGTTTTTCCCGGCGGCGCCTATCTGCTCTCGGCGGCGCTGCTCGGCGTGAGCCTTTCCGCCGCGCTCGCCGCCGCCCCTCCGAGGGCTCGGCGGCTGGCTTGAGGGTGAGCCGCAGGATGCCGGTTGCCTCTCCACGACGGGGACAATTGCGGCCATGACGGCTAGCTGGAGATGTGTGGCTCCCTTCGCCCCGCGAGCCGGGAGAGGGAGGGGCCTGCGCGATTACCGCGCCAGGAGGCCGCCGGCCCGCGCCGCCATTCACGCTCTTTGAGAGGCGTGAGCCAAAACGATCCAGCAGCCAGCGATGAAACGAACCTCGTCCCCTACGATATGCCTTGCAAAGACCGGCCGGACCTTTTCGACGAGCTGGGCTTGCGACGCTTCGCCGAGCTGCCGAAACGCGGCTCCGATCGCCCCAAAGCTTGTGAACATGTAATCCAGATCGCTCACCGGGAACGAGCACGGAATGTCCGCGTGGAAAATTTTGACCGGCGCCAGCCACTGTTGCTCAAGATCCCGTCGATCCGATCGCGATCGGCAAGCGCAAATCGGCCGGGCGCGTTGGGATCTGGCGGCGGCGCCTCTAACAAGAAGGGCGCCGCCGCGAGTTCCGCCTCACGCATGAACACATTGTCCGCTGGACCGCGCCACACGGCGAAGCACGCCTTGGCGTTCGGCTTCGCAGCGCTCCGCAAGTTGGCGAAGGCGCGCACGGGATCATCAAAAAACATGACGCCGAAACGAGACACGAGTAAATCAAAGCTCGCTTCCTCAAAGGGATACACTTGCGCATCGCCTTGGATGAAGGAGGCGTTGGCCCTTTCCTGCTCGCTTCTCGTTCTTGCGGCTTCGATCATGCAAGAAGAAAAATCGATGCCCACGCAGGGCGGCCCGGAATTGAGATGTCGCGCATAGGCGATCGTGACAGCGCCCGCGCCGCAGCCGACATCTAGAACGCGGCTTCCTCCCCACGGAGGACATGCTGCCAGGATTTCTTCCACAACAGGCTGATAGATCAGGTCGAGCAGCTCTCGTCCTTCGACCCACGCGCGCCCCGTTTCGCCATTCCAGGCTTGGGCCTGCCTTAGGTTTACATCGGAATAACGAGTCGGTTGTAACATTTGACATCCACGTCGGAGCAGCCCGGGAAGGCAAGTCGAGAACCTATCACAACCCGCCATATGCGACCTTGGCTCTCTGTCGTCTTTTGTGGCAGCGTATTCGTGATGGCCCCCGATGGATTTGCGCGAACAACGTCCGCCACAGTCGCTGCGTCGCGCGTTGCGCGGCGCCATAGCGCTCAAAGACGGCGCTGTCTTGATGGTGGAATACCTACAGTCACCAATTGCTCTTGCCGACGCGCAGCCCGGTTTCGTCCGACGTAATTACACAGGGGTGACGTGAGCTTAGTGATTCTTCCCGGTGGGGATTTGCCGGGCTCTTGGAGACGCCGTTTGGTCCGCGCCGCCATGTCTAAAATTCAAAATCGTTCAAATAAGACGTGCGCCATTGATTTTTTCCTTTGCTCTCGCATGTCTGAGCTTAACAACAAGCCGCTAATCGTGGACGCAATGCGAACCAGAACCGGAGGAGGTCGTTTGAAATGCTTCGCTGCCTCGTCCCTGTAATGCACAGCTTTGGCTTGCCAACCCCTACTTCGGAAAAAGCCAAAATAATCATTAGGCGCGAACTTGAATGGGGCGTTCTCCATCCGCCATTTCTTGCTATTGGCTTGACGGTACTTCGCGAGAGCCGGCAAATCATACTCCGTTATCCAATATCGGAAGCAAGGGTATCGTGAAGGTCAGAGGCCAAGGTTCCGACTTCGTATTCGCTTAGATAGTAAATCACGCCTTCCGTCAAAACCAGCGCGGTTCCCGACTTCGCCTTCACCGACGCGAGCAGTGTTCGGCGCGCCGCAGCATCCGCCAAATCGCACGCAACGCGCTCAAGCTTGCAAACTGGCTTTTCTCCAATAAGTCTCCTTTCCTTCATCTCGATAATTTCGGCGCGGTCCACCTCCACCCAATGAAAATTCGCGGGAAGCTCCATGCGATACGGTCGCGTGTCAAGTCCTGCGCCGAGGTTGAGCACAAGATCGACCCCGCCTGCCACGGCGTCGCGAATGAGGTCGTCGATGATACGGGTACGGATCGCCATCCCCCAACAACACATGTCAGCCCTTGGGATGCCCTTAATGATCTCGCTACCGCGATCCCCCGCCAGCTTCAAAGCCAGCGGATCGCGATAAAGTGGATTTGGCTGAGTGTTTTCCGCGGCGCGCCACATTGCGACCATGAGCGCGGTTTCGGAGACATCGCGTATTGGTTGCAGCGTCATTTGTGAGTGCGCCCCTTTCGTTCCGATAGCATATCGTACCTACGGGAGTCGAAGCGACTGGGAAATCTGGTCGTCGCCGCCCGAGCGGAGCAGCATCGTCTGCTTCGCCAGCGGGATTTCCGTTCTACGAGAGGAAGCGGGAGACCGCAAGATAGGGGCTGGCGGCCGCTAATGCATTCTGAGAAATGATGTTCTCGAGTTCTCGCTGGACGCCAAGGCGGGGCCTTGGACGCGGTTCCTTCGGCATGTCGACGGCGTCGAGGCAACGTCCCGCGCCGCAGCGGGGAGAAGCGATAGATAAGAAGTGCTCAACGTGACCTCGGGGGCGCACCGATCTTGCGAGGTGGCGGACACGGCGCTGAATTTTAGGAGAGAAGCCCGGCTCCCGTAGGGAGCCAGGAGCCGGGCCAGACCCAACCATTCATCACATGATAAAGTCTAGAGAGAAAGTGGTGTGATTGCAATCGGAAATATCGCCAGCGTCGCTCTATTCGCCTCGCTGTTCCGATCGAAGCAACGTCTTTGGCCTCGCCTCGGCGTCTTTGGCCGCGCTTCCCCCTCATCGCTTTGGCTTCTATGCGTCTTGAGGAGTTCGCCTCGGGATGTGTCAGCCCAGGGAGAGCGGCATTCCCACCAGCAAGGCGACAGCGTCGATCTGGCGGTTGCTGCCGGTCTTCTCGAGCACACCGCGCACATGGGTGCGCACCGTGCCAGGAGAGACGCTTTCGTTTGCGGCGATCTGGCTGACGCTTTTGCCGCTCGCCAGGGCGCGAGCGACCCTGGCCTCGGACGGCGTCAGGCCGAACAGCGATCGCAGCAAGGATTCGGGAGGCGCGCACCGCGCCCCGGCGGGCGACAACACCAGCGCCGCGGTCGCCCGCGCGAATTTGTCTTGCGAGCGCAAGGGCAGGAGGCGAGCGATGAAGCCGGGGCCGGGCTTGGCTTTCACGGGGAAGGTCACGACCGCGCCCGCGTCGCCCGTCTGCAGACGCACCAGCGCACTTCGCAGCCCGGCGTCGGCGGCGGCGTCGCGCAGCGTAAATTCCGTGGCGGACCACGCGACGTCGGGCATTACAGCCTCCAAAAGCCCGTTGGCCGCAAGCACCTGTCTGTCGCCGTCGAGAATCAGCGCGGGCAGGCCCAACGCCGCCAGGGTTTCCACCACGGCGCTCATGCCGCGCCGCTGCGACTGCGCCCATAGACAGAAGGCGTGGGCGAGCGCCGGACGCAGCGAATCGAGCGCTTCGAGCTCGCAAGGCCCGAGCGGATCGACCCCAGCCCTCCGCCGCCAGCCGATCGTGACGCGCTCGCCAGCGGGCAGTTCCACGCTGGTCGTCGCCCCAAAGCCAATACCCGACGGGAAACAGAAATCGCGGAAAGTCGGCTCGTCGCGCAGTTCTTCGATCGTCATCATTTCCTGGTCGGCGATGAAGCGGGGGGCGCAAAGCTTTGACAGCTTGCGCGGATAGGCCCCGCGCGCCAGCCAGCGCCCGCGGACCATGCGCTGGAGGATTTCCTCGAAGCCTGGCGCGCCGATCCATCGGGCGGGGTCGGGATCGCCGAGGACCAAGAAGCCGAAGGGGGCTTCGATGATCTCTCCGATCTGCTCGAGAACGCCGGGCCATAGTTCCGGCCGCTGCGAGGCTTCGTAGATTTGCTCGACCAGGCGCTCATGCCTTGAGGCCAGATCGGCAGGTCCGGATTCGGCTCCGGATCGTGGCTGCGTTTCGCTCATCGTAAAAAAATCCGCCGATACGGACGCCCTGCCGGCTCGGCCGGCTCGCGCTCCGTTGTGAATGTGAAGGCTCAGGAAGCATCGCCGGCGAGGTCGACAACCGCGGTAAGGCGATGCGCCGTGCTCGAAAGCGGGAGGGACGCGCGCGCGTTCAGCCCGTTAGGGCGCGGGCGGGCGGGTTCGCAAGACGACGGCTCAGAAGAGGGGAGCGCGCCCGAGGCTGATGCGCCGAGGCGAGGGACGTGGCCGGCGCGGCGCTGCTGGCGGTTCCAATGGGCGCAGCGCGGTCGAAGGACGCCACAGGGGCTCTCAGCGGCTCGCGCCCCGTCAGGGCAACGGCCCCTTCACTGGAGAGCTGGCAGAGCGGACAACCAGCGGCGTGGCGCTCGCCCTTGCCCACGGGATGCGCGTGACCGGCCGCGCCGTCCCCGATGGCGCTCAAGCAATCTTGGAGAGCGGCCTCTTGGTTAGGGGCGTGCGAGGCGTAGGCGAGAGCGCCCGCCGGCAGCAGGACCTTCAGTCCTACTGCCAAAGCGAAAAGCACAGCCGCGATCGTGCCGCGTTTCATCCCTTCACTTCCGCCCATCCTGACCGACACGAGCTGCGATGCGTGCGGCCTCTACGTACAACCCACACTCTGCTCTCGTCTGAGCTATTTTGCAAGGTTCATGTCAGCTTGATTAATTCTCGGACCGCGTCGGTTCGCAGGCGACCGTCCCCGAATTTGACGCTTCAGCGCCCTTCGAGCGCGGGCGGAGTGTCCGGTCGACGGCTTGCGGCTTTGGCCCGCGGCGCTTTGCCGGCGAATCCTGTCGCGCTTGATCCATCCGTCGAAGCATTTCACGACCCCTCGCCCGGAAACCCTCTGTCCGCTGCTACGTGCGGGGCGCAAACCCGGCCGCTTTGCGCCCTTCCGTCCTGATCCGAATATTTTGGCCGGCGGCGCGCCAGCAGCAAGAGCCGCCGCCTATACTCTTCTCCGATCCTCAGACCTAAGCACAGCACGACGTGAAGCGCCAACCGCATCCTGAGTCCCAATATGTGTGGCCTTTTCGCCACATGAAATAGGAAGTGTGACTTTTTTGCCACACTACAAGCTGTGTCTATTATGTCACGGTCACGAAAAAAGCTTCGACGTTAAATAAAAACGAGCGGTGAGGCTGGACGTTTCTACAATCTTGTAGAGGCGAGCGTCTCGCGGCTCGTCTTAGTTTCCTGCCGCTGCCGCGATGATGCAGGGCGGCGTCAGTTCCCGGCGCAAATCGTCCAGGAACCTCCCCAATGGGTCCGGAATGTAGATCACCAGGGCGAACACGTTCTGGCACTGTTCCGGCGGGACAGGGCCGTGCATCCCATTCGGTTCACTACCCATGCGTTTCTATCATACCCAAAGGACGTTGGCGGTCCTGCAAGCGGGCCTAAGGGTGAACTAAACCGCTCTGCGGTAATGGCCGATGCGGCCCCTCCAAAAGCGCTCCCCCCATGGCGTGGCGCGCGGCTCCTTGAAAGACTGAATCAGGTTATTCCCAAATGACCAATCCAGCTCAAAAGGAGCCTACGCATGACACCACTACGTCAACGCATGATCGAAGACATGCGCATCCGCAACTTCGCCGCCACCACGCAGCGAAGTTACATCCATTATGTCGCCCAGTTCGCCCAATACTTCCACCGCTCGCCCGCCGAACTCGACCTCGAAGCCGTCCGCCAGTACCAACTCTATCTCTCCCAGGAGCGCAATCTCTCGCCACAATCCGTTAATACCTTCGTCTCCGCCGTCCAGTTCCTGTACCTGGTCACCCTGGAAATGCCCTGGGAGAAACACGACTTTGTTCGCGCCCGCGTGGACGAAAAGCTCCCCGTCGTCCCTGCCCCCCTGGAAGTCCAATACTTCCTCGACCACGTCACCGGCATCAAGCACCGTGCCATCCTGCTCACCTGCTACGGCGCCGGACTCCGCATTTCCGAAGCCATCGCCCTCAAACCTTCCGATATCGACGGCCAGCGCATGCTCCTGCGCGTCGAGCATGGCAAGGGCGGCAAAGACCGTTACACCATGCTTTCCCCCTGCCTGCTGGAAATCCTCCGCGCCTACTTTCGCGCCCTCCGCCCCAGTGCTCCCTGGCTGTTTCCCTCCTGGCGCCCCCTTAAGCACGTCACCGCCGGCGCCGTGCAGACGGCTTGCCGCGAGGCCTGGAAACGCAGCCGCCTCGGCAAGCACGTTACCCCACACAGTCTTCGCCACGCCTTCGCCACTCACCTGCTGGAAGCCGGCACCGACACCCGCGTCATCCAGGCCCTGCTGGGCCACACCCCATCGATACCACCGCCCGCTACACTGCCGTCTCCCCGGCTACCATCGGGAAAACCGCTTCTCCCCTGGACCTGCTGCTAAAGCCCACCAGGCCCAAGCCAGCCAAACGCTGATGCCCACGCCAACCCTGGAGTTGGCCGACATCTTTCGA
>CAWEGE010000014.1:0-178584 GCA_963808525.1 uncultured Alphaproteobacteria bacterium | reverse complement strand
CGCGGTGACGAAGTCGGGATTTTATGGGCTGGCTTCGTAACTGAGAGCGACCATGAGCGCCGCCGTCTCGGCTTCGGAGGTGGCAAGGATCACGAAGACGATGGTTTCGGCGGTCTGAATGAGGAATACGAAGGCGTTTCTGATAGCCGCGGCTTCCCTTGGTGTGCCGGCGCCGAACAATGCGCGCATCAGAATGCCGAGATTGTAGCCCGCAACATGCACGAGATAGCGTTTATGGACGTTCTCGCGACCGCGCAACCACGTGCGGCGCATGCCGCCGCGATCCAGAATATGGGCGAAGCTACGTTCGACGAGCTCGCCGCGTTTGCGCATGGCCTCCCTGCCGACGCCCGACTTCAACCGATTGCGATTCCCATAGACCGCCTGTCGCGCCTCGTCGTCGCCGCGCCAGCGTGAATAGCCCTTGCTCGGCTGGGGTTCGGCGATGCGCGTCTTCCAGGGGCCGTCGTCGAGGCCCTTCAGAACGTCACGCGAGTGATAGCCTTTGTCGGCCACGAGATCGCAAGGGTCTTCCGGCGTCGGCGCGCAGCCTACGGCGGACAGGTTCTTTTCTGCTTCCTTCAGCGTGGGGTCGAGCGTCGCCGTGTCGCCTTTGTCGGCCTCGTGGATCGGAGCCGCCACGATCACGCCCGTGTCGAGATCGACCGCATGTTCGGGCTTGTAAGCAAGATGCGTCGAACCGTCCTTCATCTTGGCGATCTTCGCGTCCGGATCAGTCTTGCTCATCCAATCTTCGTTTGAAAGCTTCTTGCTCTTACGCTTGCGGTCGAGCCGGATGAGATCGTCGATCGTCGGCGTCTCGACCCCGCTCTCCTTGGCCATCCGCGTCAGCATCTCGCGATAGGTCTCGCCATTGTCACGGCGCACGATCGTCCGCAGCGCGGCGTTGGCCTCCATCGTCGATCCATCAACGCCAATGCGCTCGCCCTTCACCAGACCGCGCTCGGCAATGAGCTTCAGAACGAAGGCGAACACTTTCTCGTGAACTTCATGAGGCAGACGGCTGCGCGTCTTCGACAGCCACGAATGATCGGGAACCTTGTCACGCTTGCCAAGCCGCAGGAAATCTCCCAGCGATCGAGAATCCGAGCAGCGCCAGACAATGCCGCGTTCGCTGTCGAGCCCTTCGAAATAACCGATCATGTGCATGCGGAAATAGCGGCCCGGCGGCAACGACGGCGCGCCCATCCTCGGCGCGTAAAACGGCTTGCACGTCTCTTCGACGAAAGCGTCAAAACCAGCATCGACCAAGAGCTTCTGCAGACGGTCATAAAATACATGGCCCGGCGAGCGTGGCATCTCCGCCCAGGTCATCATGAGGTCGACCTGGACCTCGCCCTCACGCCCCATCGCCATCGTCGCAGCCCGTCGAGAATCTCGTTCTTCAGACAGAATTAAGCGGAAGCGACTTCGTCAACACGCTGTTAGTGGGCCATGTCCCACCAAACTCCTCAAATAGAGGCGTGCCGGGGTGGCAGGGCGGTCCATATGGGGTGGCGGGTGCCAGTCAAGGCTACCTCGCAAGGTAACTCTCTCCCCCTCCCTCATTCTGTCAGGGGCGGAATACCTGAGGGCGAGGCTCGCTCTAGGGTGGAACGAGCCCCTGCGGTCGGCGCGAGAGCGCCAAGGCCCCTGCCGGACGCTTGGCCGGCGGGGGTGTCCAGAGGGGTAATCATGCAAGCACAACTCCACGTCACGCTGCGCGAGGTTTACGGGCTGGTGAAGGCTTATCCCGCTTGCCCCCAAGCCGAGCGCCTCGCGAAATTGGCAGGAACAAAAACGCTCACCGTCGCAGCGCTGCGGTTGGCGAAAGAGATGGGCTTCGAATTGATCTATGTCGATCGGTTTGGCGCTCGCGAAGCCTGGACGCCCGAAGCGTTCGCGCTGAGGATTGCCGCCTAACGGCGGCAACCACTTCACCCCAACACTTAGAAGGGAAACAAGCATGGAATACGACTTCTTCGCCCTGTGCGACGCGCTCAACATTTCCGTATGTCAGGGGGAAATCGTGGACGCGCTCTTGTCCAATCGCGCACTGCCGACGCTCAATTTTCCAGATTGGCCCGCTCTCTCTGAGGCTGACGTGCGGAGCATGATGCACAGGCTGGGGTTCGCACTGAAGCGCTTCGGAGTGGAAGTCTCCCACGAATGCGGCGTCGGCTATTTCTTGGATGAAGAAAGCCGCAATCGCATCTGTGCAAAGCTCAACCAAATCAGCGCCGCAGCATAAGCCCGTAAACCATTGCACCCTTCGGGGTGTAATGGCTTGGGGGTTTACCTCGTCAGGTAACAAATCACACGCTGAGGCGGCGTTGGTGTGAGATTTGTTATGGTGTCAATTGTTGGCGATTCCTGCCCGCCGACTATAACTGCTGACAAGTCGGGGGAGCGACAATGGCGCAGATGGGGCCAAAGAAAACGCCGATTTGCATCGGCGATGGTTACAGAATGGTGATGTTATATCGGTACGACGATCCGAAAGCGATTGAACGAGCGCTGAATGAGACGCTCGCGCCGTTTAAGCAGTCATGGGCCTTGCCTGCGCAGGGATGGCTCGGGTGAGGCCAGAGATAATGTTCATTCCTATAGGCAACGGTTTGACTAGAATGGTGGAGTTATATCCAGATGACGATCCGAAGTCGATCCGGCAGGCGCTGCCACTGCGTCCAAGATTACCGCCTGCGCCAAAGCCGCGCTCTAAGCCCGAAGTCACAAAACCAAGAGCGTCGCCGAGCCATGCTTCCGCGTCCGATAGGGAGACTCCCCGCGTAAAGAACGGATCTCCGGCTCATTTCGCGATGTCATTACTAACGGCCTCCCGCCGCGCGCTAAGCCTAAAGCTACGGGTTCAGAGGCGTTGCAGTCATGCTCCCGCGCCTGATATGCGGGTAGTGACGCCCCCGACTGTCGAGGGGCTGCCTTCATCGCCCGCCCCCGTCGAGGAGGAAAGCCCAAGCCCTTATGCGCGGACGCGCGGCAAGGAGTTGCGCGAAAAAATCGGGCTCATTAGCGAGCTTGAGCTGTCGTTCATGCTCGCTATCTCCGAGCGCGCGCTGCGCGAATGGCGCAAGACCGGCGAGGGGCCGCGCTTCGTCCGCGCCGGTCGACGCACCTACTACCTCATGGATGACGTGAGGGAGTGGCTACTTGGCAGGCGCGTGACATCCGACGACCCTGCGATGGAAATGGCCGATTAAGCGCGCCACCATGACGAAGCCCGGCAGCGGTGCCGGGTTTTTGTTCCGGCGACCGTCGGCAGGGCGGCGCGCCGGTTACCCGCCAAGGTAACGCCCACACGCCATTGCGCCCTCGAAAAGTGTAATGGCTAGGGGGCTTACAACGCGGCGGGCGTTCGGGTGAAGGCCGCGAGCATTCGGTTATCCGCGCTCAACTTTGGCGGTCCATCACGTAGCCGAGACCGCGGACCGTGGTAATTTCCGCGCCACACCAAGCTAGTCGCGAGCGCAGCCGATGCATCGTCACGCATAGATGCTCTTTATCAATCCGGCGCGGCGTAGTCGGGTCTACAATGCCGCCCGCGAACAACGTCTAGACAATACGTCCATGCGTGGGAGCTGATTTTCGAGCGCCGCGCACACGACTCCTAAGCGTCCGTCGGGGCGCGCGAGCCTCTTCGCTCCCGCATTGAACGGGAGCACATTGCCGCCCCTAAGCGGCTTGTTGTGTTGGCTCGCCACATTGTCGAGTGTCTGCATGTCGATTTCCCTTTTTGGTTGCGAAGCGCACGCTTCATCATTCCGGTAGAGGGGCGGGGAGTCGTTATGCAAGTCGAGCTGGCGGCGGTCAGCGGGGCGATGCGGTGGGGGCTGCATTTGACGCGTGCGGGCAGGGTGTCTGCGGTATGGAAGGAGGACGGGATAGCCCTGCCGCTTTGGCTAAAAGCTAATTATTATCAATTAGATATGGCTTGCTATTGGTGGAGCTGCGGGGAATCGAACCCCGGACCTCTGCAGTGCGATTGCAGCGCTCTCCCATCTGAGCTACAGCCCCGGTCCGGGGGCGGTGACTACACCGCGCCTCTTGGCCCTGTCAATCAATTCCTAGGGCATGACTTGGAAGCGTCGTCTCCAGGCCCGATTGCGTGGCTGGGCGGCGAGCGTTAGAGAAGCGCTTGGTTGGATTCAGAGCCCAAAAGCGAGTGGCAAATGCAATACGCCGTAATCAGGCTGCTCTTGACGATCATCGACATCTATTGGTGGGTTGTCGTCGCCTCCTTCATCGTTTCCTGGCTCGTCGCCTTTGACGTGATCAACACGCGTTCGAGCACGGTCTACTCGATTCGTCGCGCGCTCGCGGCTTTGACCGAGCCGCTGTACGAACCGATCCGCCGTGTCATTCCGACCTTCGGCGGCCTGGATTTCTCGCCGATGATCGTCCTGCTGGCCCTGCAATTCCTGAGCGATATCATCGCCCATAGCGCCAACTCCGGCGCGCTTGGCTGAGCCCTGCATCGAGGAAGGAGGCGGCGTCGCCTTCTGGCTGCGGCTCACGCCCAAAGGCGGTCGCGACGCGCTCGAAGGGGTCGAGACGCTCGCCGACGGGCGCCTCGTCCTGAAGGCGAGGGTTCGCGCGCCGCCGGAGGATGGACGCGCCAACGCCGCGCTAATCGCGCTCCTCGCCCACGCTTTGCACGCGCCGAAAAGCGCCCTGACGCTTCTCTCGGGCCACACGGCGCGCATGAAGAAAATTCACGTCGCGGGAGACCCCGCGAGCCTGAAGACGGCGCTGGCGCAATGGCTGGCGCAAAGCCCACGCTGAGGGAACGAGCTTTAGAAGATGAGCGCGCAAAAATCGAACATCGGAAATTTCTTCGAGGATTTCTCACTCGGCCAGATCATCCGCCATGCGACGCCGCGCACCGTCACCGCGGGCGACGTTTCCTTTTACACGGCGCTTTATCTGCCGCGCTTCGCCGTGCAGTCTTCTTCGGCCTTCGCCGAAGCGGTGGGCTACCAGCGCGCGCCGATCGACGACGCGCTAGTTTTTCATCTCGTGCTCGGCAAGACCGTGGCCGACGTCTCACTCAATGCGCTTGCAAATCTCGGCTATGCGGACCTCAAGTTTGTTGCGCCGGTTTACGCTGGCGACACGCTGACCGCGACCTCCGAGGTCATTGGCCTCAAGGAGAACTCCAATAAGGAGACTGGCGTCGTTTATGTGCGCTCCACGGGTCGTAACCAGCGCGGCGAGGTCGTGCTCGATTACGCGCGCTGGGTCATGGTGAAGAAGCGCGACAAGAACGCGCCGGTGGGCCCTGAGGTCGTTCCGACGCTCCCGAAGTCGGTCGAGCCCAAGGACCTCGGCAAGGCCGTTCCGAAGCTCAATGTCGCGGCCTATGACAAGGCGCTCGCCGGTTCTCCGTTCTTCTGGGGCGATTATGAGAAGGGCGAGAAAATCGACCACATCGATGGCATGACCGTCGAGGAGGCGGAGCACCAGCTGGCGACGCGCCTCTACCAGAACAACAGCAAGGTGCATTTCAATCAGTTCTACGAGGCGCAGGGGCGTTTCGGCAAACGCATCATCTATGGCGGGCACGTCATCTCCATGGCGCGCGCGCTCTCCTTCAACGGGCTCGCCAACGCCTTTCACATTTCGGCGATCAATGGCGGAAGACACGTCAATCCGCTATTCGCCGGCGGAACGATCTTCGCCTGGAGCGAGGTGCTGGACAAAGCCGAGATCCCTGGGCGCGACGACATCGGGGCCCTGCGGCTGCGCCTCGTCGCCACGAAGGACAGGCCCTGCGCCGACTTTCCGCTCAACGGCGGCGATGGCAAGCCCGATCCGAGCGTTCTGCTCGATCTCGACTATTGGGCGGTCCTTCCGCGTTGACGCGCGGAAGGCGTTGCGCGCGCGTCGAAGCTTGGCAATTTTCTCGAGGCCTGGAGAACATAGGGCTTGCGCTCGGGGTCGGTTGGCTCGCGCCGTTGAGGTGCAGCTTGAGCTCGTGATTGCGCGTCCCCGAACCGAGTTGGCGGCTCCAAATCCGTTGAAATGGCGCGTTTGCGCGCAATCTTCCTTCTGAAGACGACCCAGGCGGGCGACGCGGCTAGCACGTTTCCCCCGAACGGAATCGTTCGAGCGATAAGGAATCGTGTCGGGCCGAGGGGAGGGAATCGTCTAAAATCCGCGACCTGCGGCATTTTAGATCGCATTCCGACGAAGGCGCCTTGTCTAATGGCGCGAAGCGAGTCAGTATCCGCGCAACAGGTCGAAGCGCGAGCGAGGCGAGAGGATTATTGCTGTGAGCGACGAATCTCCCCCCGCGGATGGCCCGGGCGGCGGGCTGAAGCGGGTGAGTTCTGCCGAGATGGCCAAGCGCTTCAGCGCTTATTGCGATCTTGCGCTAAATGCGCCGATCATCGTCACCAAGAACGGCCGTGACCGGCTCGTCGTTCTGAGCATTGACGAGTTCAATTTCCTGCGCGATCTCGTCGAACGATCGGGCGCAGAGCAAGTGCGCGAAGAGGCGTATCCGGGCCGCGCACGCCTTGGGGCGAAAAAAGCCGTCTCCTAATTTCTACTCGTCCTCAGGCGCGTCCAGAAATCGCTTCCCAGCGCGTGCGCGCCAGGGCCCGAAGATATTTGAAATATTCGCGCAGCAGCAGGCGGAGCACGCGCCGGTCCTCGAGATAGGTTTCGACGCGGACATGCTCGCCGACGACAGGGTAGGGATGGAGCTCTACAGTCGGCAAGGCCGCCTCGAGCTCGAGAAGCGCCCTCGGCATGTGATAGTTCGAGGTCACCACGATGAGCGGGCCCTTGAGACCCAGCCGCTGCATCCACTCGCGCGTTTCTCGCGCATTGCCCTCGGTGTCCTGCGCCTGATAGCCGAGATCGACGCAGCAGTTGAACAATTCGCGCGAGATCGGAAGGATGCGCTCGAGCGACGCGCCATGCGTCATCGGATTTACGCCCGTGATGAGCAGCCGGCGAGCCTGGCGGCGCGCGAGCAGCCCCGCAGCCTCAAAGACGCGATCGGACCCCCCCGTCAGCGCCACGACGCTTTCGGCCTCGATCTCGAGGGGGCGTTCCTCGCGCGCCAGCGAATTCGCGAATCCGATGAACCCAGCCGTGACCAACGCCGCCAGGAAGGCGATCAGGCAGAAGCCGATGGGTGCCATGCTATGCCAGAACGGGCGCCGTGGCGCTTGCACGTCCAACCTCACTTCAACTCCGACGACCAGTTAGCGTCGTTGTGCGACAGGATCCCGCTGCGAGCAACGGCTCGGCTTCGAGAGGATTGGCCATAGCGCGCTTTCGGCTCGAACGGAATCGTTAGAAACTGGGAACTGTCCGCACGATCTAGGACGATCGCTGCAGCTCGCGCAGCCTTTCCAGCACGATGAAGCGCGATAACAGGCCCGTGCCGAGCGCCGTCGCCGCTGCGAGCATGAATATCGCTGTAAATCCGCGCGCGTCGAGAGCGGCCTCGCCGAACATCGCCGCGATCTGCTCGCCGCCCGGCGTCGCCACGAATCGGCGCGCCAAAAATTGCGCGATGACGAAGAAGAGCGCCGCGCCGCCGCCGCCAATCGCCGCCCCGCGCAGCCCGAGAGCCAGGAAGCGGCGCTGGAATTCGCCGGCGATGAAGGCGTCGTCGGCCCCCACGAGGTGCAGCACCTCGACGATCTCGCGATTGGTGTCGACGGCCGCGCGAGTCGCCGAGGCGACCGCCACCGCCATCGCCGTGACGATGAGGACGAAGATGAGCGCGGCGAGCGCCACGACCGTGCCCGCCATGCGAGACAAGCGTTCCAACCAGACGCGATGGTCGTCGAGCACGGCGGCGGGCGTCGCCTTAGCGAGGCTTGCGCGCAATTGAGCGAGATCGGGCGGCTCGCGCGGATCAATCTTGACGACGACCATGCGCGGCGTGGGCAGTTCGGCGAGGTCGAGTCCCTGGCCGAGCCAGGGCGAGAGCAGGGCCTCGGACTCTTCTTTGGTGTAGGCGCGCGCCTCTCGAATGCCGCTGGACGCGAGAACGGCGCGCGTCACGGCAGCGACGTCGGACTCGAGGTCGCGCCCCTCGACCGGCCGCACTTGCACGGTGATCTCCCGCGCGAGCTCCTTGCGCCAATCTGCGCTGGCGTCGGAGACGAGCAATGCGGCGCCGGCGGCGAGCGCGGCGAGAAAGGTCGTGATCGCGATGACGATCACGAGCGAGCGGCCCGCAACCGAGTCGGTCGGCGCCAGCGGCTGTTGCGGGGGTGGCGGCTCTTCCGCCGGCGGCTGCCCTGGCGCGGCGCGCGTTTCCGGCGGGCGTTCACTCATAGACATGCAGCCGCCCCTCGGCCAGCACGAGACGGCTCGCCGCCTCGTACTGATCCATGAGATCGAGGTCATGCGTCGCGATCACGACGGCCGCGCCGGATTTGTGCAGCTCCACGAACAGGCGCAGCAGGCGGCGCGCGAGCGGCGGATCGACATTGCCCGTCGGCTCGTCGGCGATCAGCAGCTCGGGCCGCGCGATGACCGCACGCGCGATCGCGGCGCGCTGTTTCTCGCCGCCCGAGAGGACGCTCGGGGGGCTGTAGCGCCGCTCGAAGAGGCCGACCCAGCGCAAAAGCTCGAAGACCTCGGCGCGATAGGAGGCCTCCTCGCGCCCCAGGACTCGCAGGGGCAGCGCGACATTCTCATAGAGGGTCAAATGGTCGAGGAGGCGGAAGTCCTGGAAGACGACGCCGAAGCGGCGACGTATCTGCGTCACGGCGGCTTTGTCGAGCGTCGCCGAATCCTTGCCGAAGACCTCGATCTTTCCGCTCGTCGGCTTCAGCGAGAGCATCAGCAGCTTGAGGAGGGTCGTCTTGCCGGCGCCCGACGGGCCGGTCAGAAACTGAAAGGTCTTGGGCGCAAGAGCGAAGTTCAAATCCTTGAGCGTCTCGGTTCCAGTCCCATAGCGCAGGCCGACGTTCTGGAAGCTGAGCATCGTCTGCCCTCTCGAAGCGCGGGGAATCGGCGCGGGAAGGGCGCGAGATTAGCGCGGCGCGGGCGGGGAGGGGAATTCTTCGTGGTTTGACGGGGTTGACGGTGGTCGGAGTGAAGGGGCACGCATGACCCGTCTCTGCCGTTCGTTTGCAACTGCGTTGGCCGTCCGCCATTTTGCGCTTCGATAGCGCTCACCGCGACGGTTCGGCTTTGTCAAGGGCGGCAAATCGCGGGAAAGTTGTATCGGAACCAGGGGCTATCTAACAAAATTCAGGCTATTTGATGATTGTGCTTTGTGTTATCGAAAATATATAAAATGGATGAAGCAGAGCGTCTCGTTAATTACAAGGCATCCGACGGATTTGATTACAACTCATCATCTGTTGGATAGACGCAAGTATATTTTGGCTGTTCACTACATTGATATTTTATCTGCTAGACGTTCGAGGCATCTGCTGAAGCCATAGCCCAGAAGAATGCACTCAGATGATCGGTTGAACGCAGATTGAAACTTCGAGGAGGCGATGTTGGGCTCGGCGCCGATGGATCGACTGGCCGTCCTCAGCTATGCCGTCTCCGCGCTCACAGAAGCGAGCAGCTCTTCGATCTGACCGAGGCGGGCGGGCTTCGGCAGATGGTCATCAAAACCGGCCTCCAGCGTTCGTTCGCGCGTGCGCTCTTCGCCGAATCCGGTCAAGGCCACCAGCTTTGATCTTCTCCCGGCATCGAATTTCCGCATACGGCGGGCGGTCTCGAAACCGTCCATTTCCGGCATGGAGAGATCGAGAAAAACCAACTCAGGCTCAAACTCGGCGCAAATCGCGAGCCCCTCCGCGCCGCTGTGCGCGACCCGAACTTCGGCGCCCAAGACCTTGAGCAAGAAAGCCAGGGCCTCGGCCACTTCGCACAGATCGTCGATCACCAGAACGCGCCGCCCCGCCTGAACGGGCTTAGGCGCGCTCGACGTGTCAAGCGCAGGAGCTGACGCCGTCGCGTCTTCGATGAGAGGCAGGCGCAGGGTGAAAGTGCTGCCGAGCCCCTCGCCTTCGCTCTGAGCCTCGACCGCGCCCCCATGCATTTCCGTGATCTTGCGGGCCAGCGCCAGACCGATGCCCAGCCCCTGCTTCAGTCGGTCCCCTTTTCCATCTCCTTGAACGAAAGGGTCGAAAATGCGCGGCAAAAGCTCCGTTGGGATACCGTCGCCCGTGTCGGCGACGCTCACGGACGCCTCATTTCCGTTCCTTTCGAGAGTGATCTGAACCCGTCCGCCACTTTTTGTGTATTTCGCAGCGTTGCTGAGCAAATTGTCGAAGACTTGCGTCAGTCGGACCGCGTCGCCGTCGATCGGCGCCGGCTTGCAGAATAAGTGCAGGTGAAGGCCGAGATTCTTCGCTTCGAAAAGGTGCCGGCTGATGCCGACGGCCTGCTCCAGCGTGGCCGCGAGTTCTATGCGTTTCTTCTGCAATTCGAGCTTGCCGCGGCTAATGCGCGAAACATTCATGAGGTCGTCCACGAGGCGGGTGAGATGGTCAGCCTGTCCGTCCATCGAGGCGAGCAGATGATCGACGGACGGCTCATGCGCGCCCAGTTTACGCAGACCGTCCAAGCCGTTGCGGATCGACGCGAGCGGGTTGCGCAGCTCGTGCGAGAGCGTCGCGAGAAATTCGTCCTTGGCGCGGTCGGCGTCGCGCAGCGCCTCCTCGGCCTGCTTGCGCTCGGTGATGTCGAGGCCCTCGCAGAGAAAGTATTCGAGTTCTCCCTGCTCGTCATGCAACGCGGTCACGCTGTTGAGCGCATGGCGCAGCAAGCCATCTCCCGTTCGATACTCAATTTCGTCTCGCGAAGGACCGCACCGCGCCAGCGCCTCCTGGAACTGGCGGCGCCAGCACGCCCGCACTTCCGGCAAGTCCCGCCACCAAGGACCATCCAGGAAATCCACACCAATTATATCCTCAAGCGCTACACCCGTGGCGCGTAGGGCTACATCGCTCGCATCGATCAGGCGTCCTTCCGGGCTCAACAAGGCGCTATACGCGAGTTGGTGCTTGAAGATGCCGCGGAACAGCCGCTCGCTTGCGCGCAGCGCCTCCTCCATTTGCTTGGGCTCGGTGATGTCCAGTCCGATGCCGCCGACATATCGCTTGCCGGCCGCGTCACGGAAGGGGAATTTGGTGCTCAGCCAGTAAGACCTGCCGCCGTCGGGCTCCTGCATTTCCTCGACGATCTCGATCGGGTGGCCAGCCTTTAGCACCTTCAGATCGTTCCGGCGAAACTCCTCCGCGACTTCCGGCGGCCACAGCTCGGAAATCGGTCCTCCCCAGCCAGTCCGCCGCCTGAGCGCCGAAGCGTCGCTCGAAGGTTCGACTAAAATAGACGTGGCGGCCGTCTTCGTCCTTCATCCACCCGATGGCAGGGCTGTTGTCCATGAACAGCCGGAACCGCTCCTCGTTGGCGCGCAAGGTCGCCTCGGCCTGTTTGCGCTCGGTGATGTCGATGTTCATGCCGCACCACTCGACGATCTCGCCGCTCTCGTCGCGAACGGGGGCGACCCGAACGCTCATCCAGCGCCACTGGCCGTCGTGACGGCGGACGCGAATCTCAGTCGAATGAGGCTCAGCGCGCGCCACCGCCTCCCGCCAGTTCAGCAACATCGAGGCGAGGTCTTTTGGATGCACCGCCTTGGTCCATCCCTCGCCGAGCGCTTCTTCCGCAGTCTGCCCGGTGAACGCCATCCATCCCGGCTGCGGCTCGACAACCAGCCCAGACGGCGCGCAGAACCAAGAGACGGCGCCGACCGCCTCAACTTGCGCGCGAAGGCGCTGCTCGGCCTTGCTCGGTGCGGCCTCGCTGGGCTCTTTCATGAGGATAGGATTCGTCATTCCGAACTCATCGCCGAAGGCGCGGTGTCCCCGCAGTCCCCGCAAACAAGGAGCTGATTGTAGGGTCCCGCGTAAGCATCGCGCAACTTGACTAAAGGCGGTGCTAACTTAAGGAGCGCGGTTCTTAATGAGCTTTTGAGCGTCGGGGAAAGCGATCAAATCAGCGCAGCCGGGCACTTGGGAAACGTTGCAACGTGCTCCGGCTCCGGCGCGTCTTTATCCGCGCGAAGGTGGCAAAATGGCGCATCCGTGCCCTTCGCGAAGGCGGGGGGCAGTGTGGTGTCACAGACCCCTATATCTAGACGCAGCTGCCATTCCCTGCATCAATTCCTGAGATCGCCCCGCGGCGCTTTGATGCACTTTTTGCATGGCTCCCGCCTGAAGCATTGCCGCGTCACGCGCTGGCGGCATCTGCGGGGCGTGGGCGCAGAACTGCTCGAACTCTCTGCGCCCCCTACTGCGTTCATGGCGACTATCGGCGCTCCCCGTGCAGGGGCAGGTGCTGCTGAGGGGGAGGAAGGGTATATTTTGACCCATCCATGCCGTTCCCGGTGCGCTTAACGGGAACTTCGCTACAAAGATCCCTGCCCGCAGGCGCCTCGCCGCGAAACCTCGCGCAGCGCCTTCTCTGGCGAGCGCCCGGGGCCATATCCCGCTTAACGCTCGACGTCGCCTATCTCGCGCGCCTCCTGTCTGAAAGCGCGCGGCTCCCGCCGCTTGCAACGCAACGCCGCGACGCCGGGGTTCTCTCAAAATCCTGCGGTTTCTAGAGACGTCTCAGGCGAAGCTAATTCAGGTGATGGAGGCCTCCAGTCCGCAAAGGACTTCCGAGATACGGACTTAAAAATTTTCGACTTCCTAACAACATTCAGGCTGTTTGCGTTCTTGTCCTCCGCATAAATGTGTAAAAACAAAGCCTCTAGTTCAACAATTATCTCTCGATGGCCATCAATAAACTCAAACGCTGAGAAATGAGTCCACTTTCCCGCTTTAGTCTCGAGATGCTTGCGTAATCTTCCTTTGATTCCGCTTTTCTCACCTCTCGCCATGCCTACATAAACCAAACGAGTTCCTGACCTGTTGCATTTATACAGAGCATAAATGCCATGTACATGATTTGGCAAAGCCTCGACCTTGTCCCACGGTTGAAGTTCAATGATGTTTCGAAAAAACTTAAATTCTCGTTTCTTATCGCCTCCTGGATTTTGGGTAGCCCTAGAGTCATTATCCCTCCTTGTGAAACGCTTCGAGCGTCTATTAGCCTTGTAGCCTATCGCGTGCGCTTCCCTGTCAGAATGGTGCGGCTGAAGCCTCCTGCGAAGGTGACATTCTGACGCAAGCGGCCCCTTCGCCAGAGTGACATTCTGGAGCCGACAAGGCCGCCCACGGGCGGCATTGTTGCGTTCAGCTCCTTGCCCCGTGACCGTTCCCTCTTATCGATGCGACGTGGTAAAGTCCTACCCAAATGGGAAAGCCCACAACATACCGCGCTGCGCTGTCCCCCTCAGACGCAGTTGCGGGTATAAATGCTGCTCTGCGGAACGCCCGACGCCTCGTCACCGACGCCGAGTCATTGTTGGTCGCAGGTCGTTGGCCAACAGCGGCGTCCTTGGCGATCCTGTCGCTCGAGGAAGCCGGTAAGGTCACCGTGCTACGCCTTCTATCGATCACCTCTGATCCATCGGCGTTGAAGGCCCGATGGAGCGAATACCGTTCCCACCAAGCTAAACTGAAGAAGCCAATCGGGATCAATCCTGAGGGCAAGTCATTGGCGGGCGCGCCTGCGTTAGACGGCGCTGTCCAGGCCCATGCCGAGCTAGTCACCAACTTGGACCTGTTTAAGCAATGCGGCCTCTATACGGACTGTGTCCTCGGAGATGAGGAACAACCTGTGTGGAGCGAGCCCTCTAGCCGCATCACGAAGGAACAAGCTCGCACAGTCGTTGAATGCGCGAGAATGACGGCGTCGAAGCCGGACATCTCGCTGCAAGACATCGAGTTATTTGTTGAGCATTTTGGTCCAGTCTATGGTCATGCCGAAATGATCAAGGGCTACCGCAAATGGCTAAGGGCCATGGAGGTCGAGGGTCTTCTCCACGCCAGCTGTGAAGAAATGGAGGACCGGGTGCTCGACGGCTTCTTGGCAAAAGTTGGCGGAACAGCTACAGAACCCTCGGCTCCCATGAGCGACGAGAAGCCCTTCGTCGCTTGCGGCAAGACGTATCTAGACGGGGCCATGGTCACGGGCCAATATTCAGATGGGCTAGTCCGCGAAATTGACGCGCACTTCGAAAACCGGACTGCGAACCCTTTCCCCATCATCGAGGAGATTGGAGCCTAGAAGGCTCGAAGACAGGCTACGCCGTCGCGGACCAAGCCTGCTGGCCGGTTCAGAGGCAGGTGGCTCAAGGGTCTTTGGCACAAGCACTATACGCAAGCGCGCTTCATAGCAGCCAACCTGGATCTGCATTGGACACCGGATCGCCTGCGATCCCTGCTCACGAAAACCCTTGGAACGAGCACATTGTTCGACGAACAAGCGATCCGAGAGTTTCAGCCAGGCCTTTGTCCAAGGCGGCTATATGGAACGCGGAAGCAGAGGGAGGCTCACTGGTGAATGGGTGGTGTTCGCCAGGCAGGACGACGTAAACTATTATCTTACGTTGGGCACCCACACCGAGGATGATGAGGTTATCTGGCGTCGGTGCAAAGCTGCTGATTCCGACTGATGGCGCCCCCCTGTAACGAGATGAAGGCGCCCCCTTATTCCGGAATGATGCCGCCCCCCGATTCCGAGATGATCCCGCCCCCTTGTAACGGAATGATCCCGCCCGGGTAATTTCGTGCAGTGGCGGGCGCCGCCGTTGGCCTGATCAGGTCGCTCCTTTGGCAATCCAGAGGGAGCGATCGATGCCAGCGGAGCGGATTACGATGCGCCAGGCGCGCGAGATTATTCGTCTGAGATCCGAGTCAGTTTCAGCGCACGAGATTTCCCGGCGCCTTGGCGCGCCGCGTTCGACGGTGCGGGAGGCGCTCAAGCGCGCAGAGAGCGCCGGGCTTTCCTGGCCTCTGCCGGAGGGCTTGAACGATGACGCGCTGGAGGCGGCGCTTTACGCCAACCGCCGGAGCAAGCGCGGCCATCGACGCGTCGAGGAGCCGGACTGGGCCGGCGTGCATCGCGAGTTGAAGCGCAAGCACGTCACCCTGATGATTTTATGGGACGAATACATCGCCGATAACCCCGACGGCTACCGCTACTCGCGCTTTTGCGAGCTGTATCGCGCCTTCGAGAAGACGCTGTCGGTGACGATGCGGCAGACGCACGCCGCCGGCGAGCGGCTGTTCGTCGATTATGCCGGCGACGGCGTGCCGGTCGTCATCGACCGGCTCACCGGCGAGGTCCGCATGGCGCAGATTTTCGTCGCGGTTCTGGGCGCGTCGAGCTTCACGTTTGCGAAGGCGAGCTGGACGCAGACGCTCCCCGACTGGATCGACGCTCATGTCAGCACACTTGAAGCGATTGGCGGCGTCCCACAGCTCATCGTGCCGGACAACGCCAAGACGGCCATCGTCAAAGCCTGCTTCTACGACCCACAGGTCAACCGCACCTATGCCGACATGGCGGCGCACTATGGGACCGCGCTGTTGCCGGCGCGCCCGAGAAAGCCGCGCGACAAGGCGAAGGTCGAGTTGGCGGTGCTGATCGTCGAACGTTGGGTGCTCGGGCGGCTACGCCGCCGGATCTTTTACAGCCTGGCGGAGCTCAACGCCGCGATCGGCGAGATGCTGAAAAGCCTCAACGAGGAGCGACCCCTCCGCCGTCTCGGCGTCACCCGCCGCCAATTGCTTGAAGAGGTCGACCGCCCCGCGCTGAAGCCCTTGCCTGGCGAGCCTTACGAATACAGCGAGTGGCCCTGTGCCGCGTCGGCATCGATTATCACGTCGAGATCGGCGCGCACTATTACAGCGTCCCCTATCGCTTCGCCCGCGCCGAGGTCGAAGCGCGGCTGACTGTCCGCGGCGTCGAGATTTTCTGCAAGGGCGAGCGCATCGCCGTGCATTTGCGGATGAGCGGCAACCACAAGCACACGACGATCTCTGAGCACATGCCGTCGAGCCATCGACGCTACGCGGGCTGGACAATCGAGCGCATCCGCGAGGACGCCCGCAAGATCGGTCCGGCGACGGCGGCGCTCTGCGAGCAGATTTTGGAGTCGAGGCCGCATCCCGAGCAAGGCTACCGCGCCTGCCTCGGCATCGTCCGTCTCGCAGGGCCTTACGGCCTTGAGCGCCTCGAGGCGGCGGCGGAGCGCGCCATAGAGATCGGCGCCAAGACCTACGGCTCCGTCAAATCCATCCTCGACCACAAGCTCGATCGGAAGCCGGCGCAAAAACGCGCCGCGGAGACGGCCCCGATCCTTCACCCCAACATCCGCGGCTCGCGCTACTACCATTGAAGGAGAAGCCCGCTTGCTCAAACATCCGACCCTCGACCAGCTCCATGCTCTCGGCCTCTACGGAATGGCCAAGGCCTTCGCCGAACTGAGCCAGACCGACGAGACGAGAGATCTCGACCGCAACGACTGGCTTGCCCTGTTGCTCGATCGGGAGGCCTCTCTTCGGTGCGACAAACGCCTGGCGTCTCGGCTGCGCGCCGCCAAGCTGCGCCAGCAAGCCAGCGTCGAAGACGTCGACTATCGCGCCGCGCGCGGGCTCGACCGCGCCTTGTTCCAGAAGCTCGCTGAGGGCCAATGGATCGACGCCCACGACAATCTGGCCCTGGTCGGCCCGTCGGGCGTCGGCAAAAGTTGGCTGGCATGCGCCATCGGCCAGAAGGCCTGCCGCGACAATCGTTCCGTCGTCTACCATCGTTGGCCCAAGCTCTGCGAAGATCTGGCGCTCGCGCGCGGCGACGGGCGTCATCCGCGCCTCTTGAAATCCCTCGGCCGCGCGGATCTCTTGATCCTCGACGACTTCGGCCTCGAGCCCCTCGACGCCACCTCTCGTCACGATCTCCTGGAAATCCTCGAAGACCGCTACGGGCGCCGGTCGACGATCGTCACCTCGCAGCTTCCCGTGACGGCTTGGCATTCGGCTATTGGCGACCCCACTTACGCCGACGCCATTCTCGATCGCCTTGTTCACAACGCCCATCGCATCGAGCTGTCGGGGGAAAGCCTACGACGCGTCCGCGGCAAACGAGCCAAAACCGCTTGACCAAAAACCCGAACAGGTGAGACAAATCGCAACAGCCGACGAACGCGGCGCCCCGGGCGGGATCATCTCGTAAAAGGGGGGCGGCATTATCCCGGAATCCCCGGGCGGAATTATCCCGTTATAGACGGGCGCCTTCGTCGGAATCGGCACAAAGCATGTGCTGCTGAGTTTCGTGGCCTCCGGATTATATCCAAGAGGACCGCTGACAAGCGGTTGTAGGGTAGGTCCCGTCAATTTCCAACCCAGTCGTTCGCCAGGTAGCGGGCGAATGGCGGTTCATGAGGCGCATCTTTCGCCTTCCCGGGCTTCGATCGGGAGGCCTGGGCGCGGGAGTGCTGCGCCGAGGTCCAACTCGATGTTTTGCACAGTTGCTTTCCTTCACGTTCCGCAGCACCATCCGGCTTCTACTATACGCAACTCGTTCGGTAGCGGCTCACGCGGCCAAGGCTCGTATTCATATTCTCGTTTCAACCAGTGCTGGATGCCCCTCGCGATCAAGGTCTCGACCGAGGGAGGCTAATCTCCGGGTCTGACGAGCGATTTTCCAAGTCTTTGATAGCCTTCATACATTTCGGCCCTTTCTAAGAGTGACCGTTACTCTTACATTCGGCTTCGATTTCGCTTTGGTTTTCCTGGCTTTGTTCTCGATCCTGCCTTTACGTAGCGAGTGCGCCATAGCTTGCCCATATCTCTGCAATACGGGAGAAAAGGTGACCAGCCAGATGAATCCTTCGGGTTTCCAAAAACGTCTGTTTCAAGCTTCACGCTCACGGCGAAGTTCTCTGGCCCGCCTTTTCGACGTCTTTTGCACCCTCTTCACGACGTCGGCTTTTTCGGTCTTCGGTTTCGCTTTTTGTCTCATGGCTCACTCTTATCTTTTGAAGTCTGAACATCGGGCTTTCGACTGAGCGACGATCTTATCGATCGCATCCGCAAGTTCGTACAACATTTCGATGACGTGCGCTAATCCCGTTTCGCAAACCATCCTCGTCAATGCGGAGGAGTTTATGTTTCACCTATTCGCTCGTAGTAGAGCTGTCCAAGTGCTTGGATACGTTCGACGAACTCTGGCTGAGCACGAAAGCGGGAGTTCACGGTTTCGTTTGTTTGACATTGTTTATGGGTCCTTTCACGTGTCTACAGATGTTCGAGTATTTGTCCAGTTTCTTCGTCAACTTCAGTCCAAACCATTTACGAACGTGACTCACCCGTTTCCAGCCATTTGGGCCGGGAGGAGTTTGCTGGGAACAAGATGAGCGATCTCGACCGGGTTTGCTGCCGGTGGTCTCGACCAACTCAAAACAACGGCGCGCCGGATGTTCGAGCGTCCCCAAAATATAAAAGGGGGGTAAAACATATTGAGCCGGCGCTTGAGACCGGGAACATGAATGTCGATTGTTCGCGGCTTTCCGGCCCATCGCCCGATGACCTTGAAGCGCTCCGGCTCGCTACCGCGCTTCCGGCAGTCACGAATTCAGTCTGCATGACGTCGAGCGTCGGCCAAGTCTCGGGAGCGTCAGGGGAAGACGGCAAGGCCCATTGAACGGGCACGTCGTGCAACATCCATTCGTTCGCGGTCCTGACCTGCTTCGACATCCCTCGCGTTTTGGTCGTAAATTTCTCGTCGCCCTCGGTTTTGTAAGCGTAAAGCCCGCTCTGCAAAAAGATGGCGCGCTCGCCCGGGGGGATGCGCTTGTATTCCCACTGCCCAAGGTCCTCGCCAATGTCCAAGGGCAGCGGCTCGAGCGACACGAGACCATCGGTTGAGAATTGCACGATGTCGAAGGGTGCGTGCAGCGCGGCTTCGATCATGCGTCGCCGCGTTCCCGCCGTTGTCGCGGCAGCATACCAGGGGCAAGCCGTCGCCGGAGGGCTGTCTTCGCTGCCGCCGATGCTTTGCGCCGCCTTGCCCGAGAGCGAATTGAGGCAGAGCTTGATGTTCTGCTCGGTGACGTTGCCCGGCTCTTCCCGTTTCAGCCGGGCGCGCTCGGCGAAGAGCCTGGGGATGAAGCCGTAAGGGCGCGGTTCTGACGGATCGGAATCAAAGAAGACGGCTTCCGCGACGGCGACAAAAAACCCATGCTTGGAAGGGTCGCGAGGGAGGCTGCGCATGTCATGGAAGGGTCCGATGGCCTCCGCGGCGGCCTTCGTGATGACAGCGGGTTTCCCATTCGCGTCTGCGCCCCAGAGACCGAGCGCGACGAATTTTTTTTTTTTTTTCAGAGCCATCTTTTAGAAGCGATCGCTTCGTCCCGCATGTACCGACAACCACAGCCGGTGTCGGGAAAAGAATACCTCCGCCCGGTAGGCGATAGGGAACGGGAAAAACGGCACGGCGCGCACGATACCTGTTTTCTTGCCGCCTCAAAAAGTCGACAAGCGCCACCGGATGAAATACGTGCTTATCTTGCTGGCGCTCTCGACCTCCGCCCAAGCCGGAGCAACGGCTTTATCTCGAAACGCACCACCGCGCATAAACTCCAAGTCTTGCATCTCGGACGGATAGGCGCTTCGAATGTCGTAAACGTGTGCGCCCGCCGTCCTGACGCCCTGCTTCAACGCTCGATATGGCCCCCGTAGTAGCTCGCGTGCGCCTTCATCTGTTCGGAGGAAGGGTCTCTCTTCTTGACCCGATCGGCGTAGTGATCGGGAACACCCATGGCGCGATTGAGCGCGCCGCCGCCGCGCCAGCGCCGGACCAAGCGCAGGCGCAGCTCCATTCCATCGAAGCCGTCGCGAAGCTTAACGCTGGCGAGCAAAGCATGAGCAGCTCCAGCGTTTGATAGTTACCTTGATGTCCTCAAGGGACGCTTGATCGAAATCGCGGCGGCGCGCCTTGTCGGCGGCGAGCCGCTCTTGACGTCCTGAGCCGAGGCCAGCCCGACTTTTTGCAGGCTTTTTGCGGCCCTTCGACGAAAGATTTTTGATAGAAGCCGAACGTGTCGTAAATCACGACCTTGCGCAGAAATCCGGCGCGCGGGTTTTCGGGATCACGAAATTGTTTAATGACGGGCCGCTTCGACTTCATCCACTCGATAGCGTAATCCCGACATAAACCACTCCTTTGACCTTGATTTTTAATCCGCCCTTGTTTGCAGCCAGCTTTTCCTTTTTGGCGAGCTGATAGACTTTGAATACGCGGTATTTGGGAGATCATCGCCGAGCGCCTGCAACAGGATTGTCACATCGTAATTGAATGCGAAACTGACGAAGATGGCCTCGCCATAAGCTTCCGGCAAGCTCAAAAGGAAGTCAGCGATTTCGGTGAAAGTTAGGGGCCGCTTGTCGTCGTGGCAGAGGAAGCTCGGCGTAGAAAACAGCGAAATTGGCCGTGTGGATGGTCCGCGTCCGGCGGCGCGACCCTTTCGACGCCGCCAGCGCCCCAGAGAAATGACAAATGTCTCGGATAGGTGATCCCGTTATAGACGATGTTTTGCCCGCCATAATTCTGGCCTTCGCTGTCGATCGCGATAAAAGGTCGGTGATAGTGGACGTCTCGCTTCTCATTGCGCGCCGCGAGCCAGGGCTGCGCGAGAAAAAGCGGAGACGTTTCCGATTGCGCCAATGGCGCGCCCGCACTTTATTTTTTTCCTTTTTTCTGTCAAAAGGCTTTTGTAGCGCTTATTGAGCGCCCTTTGCGCTCCCGAGTACTTCCGGCCGCGAGCGCGTGTGCTTGTCCCAGGCGGCGCTCAGCATGGGGGAATTTCGGAAGCGCAAAGCGTGAAGCGCCTTGGGAAAACGTTCCCATGCTGCGGCAGATGAGAGGTTGCTATTCTCCGTGAGCGCCGCCTGCCAGCGCGCGAGCGGGCAATCGATTTCAAAATCGGAATTTGGCGGCAGATGGCGCGCAATCCCGAGAAACCTGTGGCGGGTTCTTGCGATCGTCTCGTCATCAAAACCGAGATTGTCGCGCCAAATGGCGCAATCTCGATCGGGCAGCATGGCCAAAGCAAGCGCTGCTTCGACTTCGGGCTGCGGGGACTCGTATATGAGGTCGAGCGTCCTCTCAACTTCGAGCTGCGACGGCTCGTATGCGAGGTCGAGCGGGACGTGCGAAATGCGGTCACTCATATCCGAAGAAATCCCCATCGACGACGATGCCCGCCTCGCTCGGAGTCGACGCGCCGCGCGTGCGGAACAATTTCAGAAGCTCTTCTTGACTATGGGCGCGCAACCAATCGGAGGCTTGGTGCCATTCGCCGTCCTCGACGTATTTTTTGTCAACGAGTTTTCGCCGCAGCACGGCGCGCATCTTGGTTGCGCGCCAAGAGACCTCGTAGCGCTTCGGCCGGTCATCATGGCCGCTGCGAAGGCTCTCCGCCTGACGCGTGAAGGGTGAGGTCGTCGCCTTGTCAATTTCGCGCAAAAGCCGCTTTTGAAGCCGCGTCTCGCGCTGCTTGGCGGCCTGCTCTTCACTCGCGGCGCTCTTGTAATCGAGTGCCTTGCTTGCGCGCCGCTCCGCGAGCCATTCGAGCGAGCGCCGCTCGCCATAGCGCTCGGCGGCGCGCGCTTCCTTCGCTTGCCGATTTGAAACAAACAGCGTGTTCTTCGTGACGCGCTTCGCATCTGCGCGCACGAAGACGGAGCCTGCCGCGACGCCAAGCTTTGCGGCCGTTTTTCCCGAGACTGGCCTCAGCGCTTCGCCGGCCTTGGGCGTGACAAATTTCAGGCCGGATTTCTTTGAAACGCGCGGCGCGCCCGTAAACCAGAACGGCTTCATGGCTTTTCGCTCCGCAATAGAAGTTCAAGAGAGGTGATGCGGCGGCGCGAGCCATTGCGGATCAGCGCGGGCAACTGTTCGAGCGCGCCTATGACAACAACGTGCCGCTTTGCTCGGCTGACCGCCGTGTAGAAGCTCGCCAGCTCGAACAGGAACGGCTCGCCCTCGATCAGCTTGAGCGCGCCCGGCGGGATGACGACAAGCGCCGCCTCCGCCTCTGAACCCTGGAATTTGTGAACGGTCGCGAAGCGACCCCAATTCACGCTCTCAGCTGGACCGCGAGCATGCGGCTTGATCGGCAGCCGAAGATTGAATTCCGCGTCGAGAGGGCGCGCCAACATATTATCGTCGTGCGCGTCGTCGACGGTGAGACTAGTTCCATTGAGCAGGCGGTAGCCTGTCCGATCATCGGGGCGCGGCGCGTTCTTGACGCAAATGAGAACCTCGCCACGGGCGGGCTTTCGCGGGTCGTATCCGTCGATCTCGCGCGACCGCGCATTCAAAGCGTCAATGCCAAAGTGGTCCTTCTTGAAGGGCGAAAGGCCAATGACTTCGGGCGCGCCGAACGTCGAGACGAGCTCCTTGCGCTTGACACAGATGGTCTCGACGAACCCAGCGTCATCGCATTGCATGAACTCGACGTCGGGAGCTGCAAAGCGCGTGCGCGCGCCTCGCCTCCCCTCGAACTCGCCCGAGCGGATGCCCGCAATGAAGGCTTGTACACCTGAGCCGGATTTGGATCGGTGGATCGTGTTGAGGGTCGCCGAGGGAATGGCAATCATCGCGAAGCCTGCACTAAGTCAAAGAACGGCGCGCCAGCGCCAATGGGCGGAAGTTGATCGGGATCACCGCACAGGATGACGCGCGCGACGCCGGCCTTGTCTGCCGCACGCAACAACATGGCGAGCTGCCAAACATTGATCATGCTCGCCTCGTCCAGGATCAGCGCGTCGCGCCCTCGCAGCAGATCGGCACGGGCCTGGGGAGCGCCCAGGTCGCCGTGCGTCAGGCGATGAACGGTCTCGGCCTCGTAGCCCGTGACCTCGGCGGCGCGCCGCGCGGCCGCGGCCGCGACCGTCGCGATGAGCGGACGGGCGCACCCCTTAGCAATGGCTGTTAGGGTAACCGTCTTACCTGCGCCCGGAGGACCCTTGAGCAGGCTGACGCGATTTTCGAGAGCAAGCTTGGCCGCGGCACGCTGTTCCTCGGTAAGCGCGACCGTCTGCCTCTTCGCCAACTTGGGATAGATGGTGACCTCGCGCGCGACGCGGACGCGCCTGATGGGCGATCGCGGCCTAAGCCGTTGCAGCACGCTATCTGCGATTTGCATCTCGCTCAGCACATGACGACCGATCCAGACGCGCGCCCCGTCGCCGACCTTAAGCAGGACCCGCTTGCGATCAGCCAACATCGCAAGAGCTTGTTGGGCCTTTTCTTTGGAAACGGCTAGCCGCGCCGTCAAATCGGCGAGAAGAGCGTCGAGAGACGCGCCGCAATCACCGCGCAGCTCGCAGCGCTGTTCTAAAAATTCTTCGACATATGCCGCGGCGCGCGGAAGATTGTCGCGATCGTAGTTGCGACCGCAAATGTTGCGCACGAAATCCGTTTGCTCGACGCGATCAGCCTGGAGCGGCGTCAGGCCCTTCTTTGCGCCGCGCGGCGCGTCCTCGTCGAGGGGCGCAAGGTCAACAAGCTCGTAAGCCGAGTGGCGTAGCAGTCCTTTCGGAAAACGCTTGCGGATAGCATCAACGGTCTTCTGCGAGACGCCACATGATCGAAGCGCCTTGGCGTCGTTTGGATGAGCGACCATCCGCCGGCAGGCCGCAAGCTCTTTGTCCAGAGTGGCTTGGTGCTTGCGCGGGAACAGCTCCCTGAGCCGCTCGGGATGCTTCAAAACCTTCTCGGCGAAGCCCGGGCCGAGCCGCGCATGCAGAGTTTCGAAGACCTTCTTCGAACCCCCGGCCCCTTGGTAAGCTAAACGATCGCCGTCGCTGAAGTCGGGTGGCAGGGGCTCGATGAAGAAAGCTTTGAACTGAGGTTTGCCATTGAAGGTCGTTTCGACGCCCCGCACCAGCAACCGGTCGCCTTCGCTGACGGGGCCAGTCGCCACGCTGGCGCACCCAGCCAACTTGCCAAAGCGTTCGTATGGTCGTGGCGCGGAGATGGTTCCCGTGATGAAATCGGGGTTCCTGCCGTAGCGCCGTGTTAAGGTGACAACCGTTTCAAGAAGGCGTCCTTGTCGGACGCCCTCGGCGGTGAATTCGGCGCGCAGCTCGCTAGGGTCTCGCGGCTCTTCGTCGAGCAAGGCCAGCCCGTTTTCACCGAATTCAATTTGCGCCTCGCCCTTGTAATCGCCGCGACCGCCGGAAAGCCGGACTTTCACGCCGGGGCGCAGCCCGTCTGGCGCGGGACCGCCAATCGCGCAGGAGAATTCAGAGGATGCGAGCGCCAGAATTGTGTATTCGCCGCCATATCGGTCGACGTCGGAACGAACCTCCAAGACCCAAGCTTCGTGAGTGACGAGGTTGGCGCGCCGCCGCTTCTCGGCGTCGATGAGCCTGAATGCTTCCTCGCGCTTAAGCTCGGCTAGCGAGAGGCTGGGCGAGAACAGTCTCTGCTTGGAGAGATCGACATCGGTGATCCCGTTCGCGTCGAGAAAATCCGCCAACTCGGCCTCAATGGCCTTGCGTGCCCAGGCGGAGAGCGCCTCCAAGTCAGTAGCGTTCTTGACGAGGCCAATTTTCGGGAACGAGGCGAGGACGTTCATCAGCGCGCTCCCGATCGCGAGAGCGGCGCAGCGGCGGAGATCGGGCGTTTAAATTTTCCGGGACGTGGCGGACCGTCGCCGCCGTCGCCGCCAGAATTATCGGCTTTGCCGCCCAACGAACGGGAACGGCGAATTGCGACACGCTTGCGCCGGGCGATCCCGACCCGAACGCGGCGCAGCCTGGCGCGCGCCAGGCGCGATTTAGCTTGGGCGCGGCGCAGGTTTAATTCGAAGGTCCGAGCGAGTTCGGCGTTCGCCTCATCGCGGGCGTTAAATTCGTCCGCGTCACCGTCAACTGAGGGCCGGTCTCCCGATAGGAAGGCACTCTATCGCGAGATTATGAAGCGCCGCGAGGCCGGCGAGACCTATGTCGCCATCGCCACGGCGCTCGGCGTGTCAAAGTTTCAGGTGCAAACCGTCATCGGGCTCGCCAAGCCGGAGAGACCATTCGTTCCGACCGAGCGTGATCCCGACTTCAACCATGTGCGCGAGCTGCATGAGCTTGGATTGTCCAAGGCGGCGATCTACAAGCGGTACGCCGCACAGGCCCCTCGGCCATATATCCTCAGGCGGCTCTTCGCTCGTTACGAGCTTTGGCAGTCTGCGCAGGAACGCGAGAAAATAGACATCTCTGCCAAGCAGGAAGCACCGTCTCCCTCGCAAATCGTGACCAAAACGGCCGACAGCGCTCTGCTACGGCGAAATCGAGATGCGCTCGGTCCCGCGAGCTCCCCTCCGCACGATAAAGCGAAACAACCTTCAATCGCAAAGCCCGATCTAAGGACTGCGCCAGCAAGGGGCTCGCGGGCGCTATATCATTCGCCTGCCAATTCCGTAAACGCCCTCGATATCGTGAAGGGCGCGCCGTTGGATCGCGGCCTACTGTGGATCACGGCTACGGGCGCGGCGCTGCAAATCCGGCGTGGCGCGCTGTGCCTATGGGAAGGCGGCCAGGAGCGGTTGTTTCCGCGCGGCAGACACGCCGTCAAGACGATCGTCGTCAATTCGCCCGGCGCATCGATCACGGTCGAAGCGCTGCGGTTTTGCATCGCAGAGAACGTCGCGCTCTTCGTCATGCACCGCGCGGGTGAAGGGCTGGCGCTTTTAACGGATGCGCCGACGCTGAAGGATGACGCCTATTCGCTTGCGCGACGCCGCTTGCAATTTGGCTTGAGCGACAAGGAACGCGTCGAGGTTGCGCGCAGTATCTTGCGGTTGAAAATAGAAGCTTGCAACCTCGATGAGGTCACGCAAAGCGACGCGGCGCGAGACATCGGGAAAGCGAAGAACGTTGTCGAACTGCTCACGGCAGAAGGGCGTGTTGCCAGAGCGTATTGGGATCGATGGAACGGCGCGACGATCAAAATCACGGATCGAGCGCCGCCTCACTGGGCCGTATTTCGTGGGAGGATTGCAAAGGTCGATAACAAGTTTACGCCGCGCTATGCCCGCACCCCTCACAACGCGGCCTTGAATTACGTCTACGCCGTTACGCTCGGAAACGTAACGCGGCTCTTGTCGGTCTTGGCGTCGACCCCGCATTCGGCTTCCTACATCACGGGGTGAAGGCCGGGCGGTTGTCGCTTTCGTATGACGCTCTTGAGCTGCTGCGCCCCAAAATCGATGCGGTCGTGTTTGCGTGGTTCGCCTCGCGATCCTTCTCGCGCAGCGACTTCATCGAGTTGCATGCTCAGGTGTTGCTGTCGCAACGTCTCGCAAGGGAGTTGACGTCGTGCATCTTGACGAGCGTCCGCCAAGAGGATTGCGTCGCAGCCGCGCGAGAGGTCGTAGCCTTATTCGCGCCGGATCAGGCGAGGGCGACTTGACGATCGCCGCGGAGGCGGGGATAGGTTCGACTGTGGGCCTGCCCGTTGGCACGCCTGTTCGCTTTGCGGGTGCAGGTGGCGCGACGCTATGCGGCGACAGCAGTGCTTTCGTTCTCTGCGGCCTCTACCTTTTGCATGGCGCTTGTCGCACCATGCGCTAGCGCCCGTGGCTGAGGGAACCGTGGCATTTCTTGTATTTCCTGCCGGATCCACAAGGACACAATTCGCTGCGGCCGACCTTTGGCCTCTTTGTATTTTTGCTCGGGGCTGGAAATTGCTGGCGGTCTTGATCTGGCTTTTCAGATTTTCTGTCTCGAAGAATCGAAATCCCTTGTTTTGCTCTTCATAAAATTTCCTCTGCTCATCAGGCCACTCTACGCAATTAAGCAGGATGAAGTCTTCTGAATTGATTGTCGCGAATTTTGGCGCATCTATGCCGATTCCTACAATCTTAGAGAGATGCGGAAACTTATTTTTTGTCACCCCGCAAGCTATAGCGAGAACGCTCCGTCTCTTAGGTCGATATTGTGTATCATAATCATCATGGCCTCTGTATCTAAGTTGCAAAAAGACGTAACCTGTATCCTTATAAAAGGACGGCATAATGCACATGTGGCGGGTAATCGTCTCCTCACTGTCGAGGCTGTTGGGAAAGTTGTTGATCGCATTTCGCATCGCTTTGGCTAATTCTCGCCTCATGAACCGAGGCTCTTTTGCCATTTCGAAAATCGCACTCTGTGATTTAAATACGCCGCCATCGCCAAGCAACGTGCCATCAAGCGCGTTCTGAGCGGTTCTCTGCAACAGTTCGTCCCAAAGATACGAATCTTTGTCGGCCTCCTTCTTCCGCTTGTATGGTCCTGAGGCAATGAAATTGTTCCACTCGCCCTCGCCGATCATAACGAAATTGTAGGTCCCGCTTGTTGGGCCGATAAAGTGTTTTCCCTTTTTTTCGTCAAAATTTGCATAATAGTGCGCTAACACGTCTTCTTCGCCTGCATATGCTATATTATCGAATTTGGCTATCGCTTCCTCCTTTGCCATTATATAGCCTGTGAAGTCGTAAAACGTGTCTAGTTCTCCGAGCATGATATCGACGGTATGACTATCAAACAAATGCACCGGCTCTGATCGGTCAAGTTGGATTATGAACGGAATGGAAGGCAGCACGGCATGCTCGTTCTCGCTGTAAATTATGCCGAGGCTGCCGGAAACGTTGTCATGAGAGTAGTATTTGCAGGCCTCACTGGCTCCATGTGCGACAATGATGGTGTGAACTTCTGCTCCGCATGCCGGTAGCTCAACCGGGAGGGGAATAGTGCATGCAGCGTCAAGATATATCTGGCCTCTGTTTTTTAACACATGATTACGAGCCTTTTTCGCGCTCTTAATTTGCTTGAGGACGGCTTCCTTCTTCCAGCGCTCCCAGGCGAGACCGAAATCATCGACTTCGCCATTTAGGACTTTGGTCTCCCGATCAAAGAACAAATAGACGTGATTTCCGAACACCGCGATCAAATCACACAACTCTTTCCCACGCTCGCGGAAAGGGTTCGGGTAGCTCCATAATTTTAGGAACGTTCGGTCGCAGAGCCCTGACAAGTATTGCTCGGTCGAGGTCACACCGACCGACTTCGTAATTTTTTCCGTCAAGGTGAAGGCCTCAAAATTGTGCTGCGGCTCAAGTTGAACCGACGCGAAGTCTGCGTGCGTCGCCTTACCCTTGGGAAGCTCGTGCAAAGCTTCCTCGTGCTGATGTGGCGCGAGGGAAGAAGGGCGCGGCCGAGATTGACGCTGCGCTTTTTGGCGCGTTCGCCTCTCTCGCTGGTGCGGGCGTGGATCAAGTCGCGCTCAAATTCCCCGATCCCGCCCAAGATCGCAAGTAGCAAGCGCCGGTGCGGCGTCGTCGTGTCAGCCCATGCATCGTGCAAGGAACGGAGTCCGAAGCGGAAACTTCTGCAACAAACATTTGTAACTTTCGACAGGCTGATTTTCTACGGCTCGGCCCATGTTGCACGCGTGATCTAGCTGGCTTTTCCGGTTACTGCTGGAAGGGTCAAAAGCCCGGTGCAAACCGGCGCGGGTTCAAACAGACAGAATCACGCGATCTTCTAGTGACACGTCCACGGCTTGGATGGCGGCGCGTGCCGCCTGCTCAAAAGACTCTTCGGCATACGGGCTCAGAACGATCTCCTCGATGGTGTCGGCCGCTGGCCAGTCCAGATACAGGTATGCCGGTAACTCGGCCGTGGTCGGCGGCGGTTACCCATCAGCGCACCGAAATGCGCATCGTCGACCTTCAGCAAGCGCACCTCGTTCTCCGCGGAGAACCCTTGGCGCTTGTGCATGAACGGATCCAGGTCATCATCAAAACCTGGCCCTTCGTGATAGGGGCGGTACTTGATGGGGCTGATGTAGAGATCATGCGGAGCAACTGACTTTTCCAATTTCGCCAACGTTGTGCGCAGAGCGACGCCTTTACAAGGCGGCTTGCAATACAGTCGCCACAGCGCCTCGGATTTCATGGCCTGCCGCCCAGCAGCATGCGTGCGTGGATCTCGTCTTTGCGCGTCGCAGGCGGGTGATTCTCTCCCAAGGGTCCACACGCTCGGGGAGAGACATTGCCCCCGAAGGGTGCCACGCTGCGACGGAGGCAAGCATGTGGTACGCGCCTCCGAAGAGCACCACTTGGTCGTCAATCGTTTGTTTCGGCACAGACCCCTCGAAGGGATCTGGAAACTGATCAACGCGCGTGAACCGTAATTTCCGGTCTCGCACCGTCTCAAGAACGGCGGCAAGGTCCAAATACCGCCACATGTGTGTTCTGCGGTCCATGGATGGTCGGTTTCTGTATACCGGCATCTGAATTGTCCGTAATGCTTTTAACGTCCCATTCGCCGGTGTTGTCAAAGCTCCAACTCCGTCGCAAAGTCGCATAAACTCTCATTATGGCTAAGCGGGCTCGCCGCGGGACTTTTTCTCCGGCCCCGGCGGAGCGACGCCTTTTTGAATGAAGATGACGACATCTTGCCTTTGGCGCTTATGACCGCCTCAGCCTCCGCGATTTTTTGGATTTCCTGGCTCAATACACGCCCCGCTGGATGGCTTTGGATGCTTCGCGTGCGCCGTCGCCGACGTCCGCGCAACACTCGCTTCCGAGCTGCCTGCTACGGCTTTAATCGGTTCGGATTTTCACCGGCTAAAAACCAGCTTTTCCCGCGCACCATAAGGCCCATTATCCCCTGCCGTGTGCGGAGTGCCGCGAGCACAGCGGCGGCGCACATTCGCTCAAATGGGCGCGGTTTTTAGGTCGAAATACGCGTTGCGGAACTCTTGATTTTGGCGCGTCTGACACCGACGAAACCAGGAGTGTTCCCTTATGTTTTTCTATCTGCGCACGAACTTTAGTGGCGCATACTTGTTGTTAACATAGTCGATAAGCGCCTCGCTAAGCAGCGGCAGAAGCTTTTCAACAAGATGCATGTCCTGATCAGGAAGCCCAACAATCCCCAGCCGGTCTTTGTTCCCGGTCTTTATGTGTGCGCACCTGTCGCGAAGCTCGTGAAATAGACAAAACAGATTTCTATGACTTATACTGAGCCGAATGTATTCTGGCTCCACAATCCTAAGTATATCTTCGAGGCTATTCCATTTATTGCCAGCTTTAAATTCAAGCTCAAACGCTTTGTATAGTGTCAAGTATCTATATTGCAAAAGCAGAGAACCGTTCTGAATGTCCGCAAGCAAGATCATTAACGGCCTTATAGCAGAGCTTTGCTCAAATACATTCTTTACGTTATTCCAGTCCATTATGTCATTGTTCTGCGGTACTTCAAGGCGGATATGAAAATCTGGTTTCTCGGCAACATCCCGGCAGCCGAATGCCATGAATGTCCCCATTCTATGAGCCAACTGAATATCGACATCGTAGGTGAGGCGCAGCACAGCTAGCAAATGAACCTTTATGGTTTCGAGCACCTCGATTTGAGCCTTCGTCAGACTCCCATCGCAGTCGAGCGTGGCGACTTTAATCATAGTAAGTGCTCCGCCAGTGCCGATTGCAGCGGCTTCAAATCGTCCAACTCCTGCGCGTCCAATAGGATTCATGAATAGATCTGATTAGCCGTCATCGTCATAGCGGCTGAGGAGCGGGTGCAGAGGCCAATAGTTGTACCATCGAGGCATGTGTGAGCCATCACCACTTTTCGGCATAACTGGAGCATATGGAGGGCATTTAGCACAAGCCGCATTGCGTCAAATCGCCATGGGAGGCGGCGAAGTGCCCCCCCCCCCGCTCCCCGCTCTGCGAAGGGAGCACGCCTCTCTTAAAAGGTCGCAATTTTCGGTCAAAATCCGCGTTGCGGGACCTTTGAATTTCGTTACAAATCGAGCCGAAGTCATCAGCTTGCGAACATGAACCGGGCGCGATTATGCCTCAGGTGCGAGCCATGCAGAAAGTGCATGAATGCGCCGCGGGGCTCTCTCAGGAATTGATGCAGGGAATGGCAGCTGCGTCTAGATATAGGGGTCTGTGACACCACACTGCCCCCCCCTTCGCGAAGGCGGCATTTCGGCGCTTGCCGCTGCAAAGCGCGCGAACCGATTGACCTTCGCACGGTCTTGCTGTAGTCAGAGGGTGCTGCGTCGCAGCATGAGGCGCTCCAGCCGCGTAGATCAGGACCTCGCCACTTCGGCCAACCGATCCGCTGTCGAGCCTCCCGTATCCCCTGTTGACGGCCCGATACGCGGGGCATGTCTGCCCTCCCCGGATCGCCAGACCGCGCCTTCTTGCGAGGGCACGGTCCGCGCGATCTGCCCATGAAAGACGCTATGACGAAATTTTCCGATCTCGGCCTCCCCGAGACGCTGCTTCGCGCTCTCGATCGCGAAGGCTACAAAACGCCCACCTCCATCCAGGCCCAGGCCATCCCGCTTCTCCTGCAAGGTCGCGATCTGCTCGGCATCGCCCAGACCGGCACCGGCAAGACGGCCGCTTTCGCGCTGCCGATCCTCGACCCGCCTCATCGCCGACCGCCGCCGCCCCGCGCCGGTCACCGCCCGCGCGCTGATCCTCGCGCCGACACGCGAGCTCGCGGCGCAGATCGGCGACAGCTTCCGCGCCTACGGCCAGTTCATGCGCCCGGCCTCAGCGTCGGCGTCATCGTCGGCGGCGTCTCGGCACGCCCGCAGATCGACCTGCTCGCGCGCGGCCTCGACGTCCTGGTCGCCACGCCCGGCCGCCTGCTCGATCACATGGGCAGCGGCAAGCTGAACCTCGCGGCGACCGAGATTCTCGTGCTCGACGAGGCCGACCACATGCTCGACCTCGGCTTCATCGTCCCGATCCGCCGGATCGTCGCGAAGCTGCCGAAGGCAGCGCCAGACGCTGCTGTTCTCCGCCACCATGCCGAAGGAGATCGCGGGGCTCGCCGGCGACATGCTGCAGAACCCGGTCGAGGTCTCGCGTCACGCCGGCCGCCACCACCGCCGAGCGCGTCGACCAGCACGTGTTCCTCGTCGACAGCGCCGCCAAGCGCGACGTGCTGGTCGAGCTGATGCGGACGCGCCGAAGTCTCGCGCGCCATCGTCTTCACCCGCACCAAGCGCGGCGCCGATCGCGTCGCGCAGCATCTCGACACCGCCGGCGTCGGCGCGCAGGCGATCCACGGCAACAAGAGCCAGAACCAGCGGGTCCGCGCGCTCGACAGTTTCAAGAGCGGCACGACCCGCGTTCTGGTCGCCACCGACATCGCCGCGCGCGGCATCGACGTCGACGGCGTCAGCCATGTCGTGAATTACGAGCTGCCGGAAATGCCGGAGGCCTATGTGCACCGCATCGGCCGCACGGCGCGCGCCGGCGCCTCGGGCCGCGCCATCTCGCTGTGCGACAACGGCGAGCGCGCCGCTGCTGCGCCAGATCGAGAGACTGACGCGCCAGACCCTGGCCTTTACCGACCGCCGCAGCTCCGAGGGTCGCCGCGAGGAGGCGCAAGCCCCGCGCCGCGCTGTGCAACCGGCCCCGGGCAAGGGTGACACCCGTCACCCCCACCAGCAGCCGAATCGCGAGAACCAGCATCGCGACGCCCCGCGCCCGAATGGCGCGCGTCCGACGCGGCCGAACCGAAACCGTAAGCCGCGCACGGCTTTTGGCGTTTAAGCGCAACGCGACGCTGAAGGCCCGGAGGGGCTAGAGAAATCGTCGAGCGCCGCCCTTCCGCGAGGGCGCGCGCGGTCGAGACCGAGAGCCGCGCGGCTCTCGGGGCCGCTCCAATTGAGCATGGGCGAAAGGACAATCGCGTCGCTGCTTTGGACGCGAGTCATTGACCCTGGCCCTGACAAGCGTCGAATTGGCGCTTATATTGCACATCGAGCAAATCTATCATTCAGCCTTCGGCGGTCGCCGAGGAAAGGCGTTCTGCCGATGTCTCAACGCGAAGCCCATCTCAATCCCGCTCAGCCCCCTGCGCCCGGCCACGGCGGCAAGGCCAAGGTCGACAATTTCACGCTGCCCAACGGCATGGAGGTCGTCACCATCGAGGATCGCCGGTCGCCGGTGGTCACCCATATGGTCTGGTATAAAAACGGCTCGGCGGACGATCCGATTGGAAAATCCGGCATCGCGCATTTCCTCGAACATCTGATGTTCAAAGGCACGAAGGAGCATCCGCAGGGCGAGTTCTCCAATCTCGTCTCGGACCTCGGCGGCCAGGAAAACGCCTTCACAAGCTACGACTACACAGCCTATTTCCAGCGCATCGGCCGGGAGCATCTTGAGACGCTGATGCGCTTCAAGTCCGATCGGATGACCAATCTCCTGCTTTCCGACGAGGTGGTCGGTCCCGAGCGCGAGGTGGTTCTCGAGGAGCGCCGAATGCGCGTCGAGAACGATCCGGCGGCGCAGCTCGACGAGGCGCTGCAGGCCTCTCTCTTCGCCCGTCACCCCTATGGGACGCCGATCATCGGCTGGACCCATGAGATCGAGGGTCTCTCGCGCGACGATGCGCTGGCTTATTACGGGCGCTTCTACACGCCGGAGAACGCCATCCTCATCATCGCGGGCGACGTCTCGGCCGACGAGGTTCGCCGTCTCGCGGCGGACACTTACGGACGCATTCCGGCCCGCGCGGCCCCGCCGCGCCGTGTGCGCCCGCAGGAGCCGCCGCCGCGCGCCGAGCGCCTCGTCTCTCTGGCCGACGAGAAGGTCGAGCAGGCGGCTTATGAGCGCATCTTCGTCACGCCCTCTTACGCGACGGCCGCGCCGGGAGAGGCCGAGGCGCTGGAGCTTCTGGCGCATGTCCTGGGCGGCGGACCGGCGAGCGTGCTCTATGAACGCCTCGTCGAGGACGAGCGGCTCGCCGTCTCGGTGGGCGCCTATTATCTGGGCTCGGCGCTCGACGACACGCGCTTCTATCTTTTCGCGACGCCGGCCCAAGGCGTGGAGCCCTCAGCGCTCGACGCCGCCTTCGACCGGGAGCTCGCGCGCTTTCTCGAGAACGAGGTCCCCGAGGAGGCGCTGCGGCGCGCCAAGACGCGCATGATCGCTGACGCCGTCTATGCTCAGGACAGCCAGGTCTCGCTCGCGCGTTGGTATGGGGAGGCGCTCGCCACCGGACTTTCCGTCGCCGACGTGGAGAGCTGGGCCGACCGCATCGACGCGACCCCGGCGAGCGCGCTGCGCGAGGCCGCCGCCAAATGGCTCGACAAGCGGCGCTCTGTTTCCGGCTATCTTCTGCCTAAGGAGGTCGCCGCGTGAGCCGAGCCTTTTGCTCTGTAGAAAACGAGAAAGGCCAGGCGCGATGAGCTTGCATGATTCACTGCCGCGACAGAGCTCGCGCGCCGATACCGTGCAGCGCGTGCAGAGCGCCTGCGGCGTCGAGGCTTGGCTCGTCGAGAGCTACGCCGTTCCCCTGGTCGCCCTGGAGTTTGCGGCCGGCGGCGGAGCCTCGCAGGATCCCCAGGGCAAGGAGGGGCTCGCCTCGTTGCTCTCCGGCCTCCTCGACGAAGGCGCGGGGCCTTACGACTCGCGCGCCTTCCACCGCAAAATCGAGGATTTGGCCGTCCATCTGGGTTTCGGGACCGACCGGGACCATCTCTCGGGCCATTTCCAATCGCTCACGCGCACGCTCGACGACGGCTTCGAGCTCTTGCGCCTTTCGGTCAACGAGCCGCGCTTCGAGGTGGAGGCGGTCGCGCGCGTGCGCGGCCAGATCATGGCGGGCATCAAACGCGAGGCGAAGGATCCCGACGCCATGGTGGCGAGGGCCTATCGGGAGGCGGCTTTTCCCGACCATGTTTACGGCAGGCCGCTGCGCGGCGATCTCGAGACGCTGGAGCGGCTCGGGCCATCCGACATCGAGGCTCTTCGCGCAAAGCTCTTCGGGCGCGACAACCTGAAGATCGCGGTCGTCGGCGCGATTGACGCGCCGACACTGGCGCGGAAGCTCGACAGCGTGTTCGGCGCCATGCCGCAATCCGCGCGGCTCGAGCCGACGCCTGAGGTCGCGGTCGCCAATGTCGGAGAGCGGCGGGTCGTCGAGCTCGACGTGCCGCAGTCGACTTTTCGCTTCGGGCGAGGGGGGATCCCGAAATCGGACCCGGATTACTTCACGGCGGTCGTCGTGAACCACATCCTGGGCGGCGGCGTCTTCACCTCACGGCTCTTCAACGAGGTGCGCGAGAAGCGCGGGCTTGCCTACTCGGTCTATTCGCATCTTCAGGACTATCGCCACGCGGCGGCCCTGTTCGGCGCCGCCGCGACGAAGAACGAGAGGGCGGGCGAGACGCTCAGCGTCATCGTGGAGGAATGCCGCAGGCTGGCGACCCACGGTCCGAGCGCTGAAGAGCTCGACAAGGCCAAGAAGTTTCTGGTCGGCTCCTACGCGCTGCGCTTCGACACCTCGACCAAGATCGCCAGCCAGCTCGTGCGCTTGCAACTCGACGGCGAGGAGCCGGATTATCTCGACACGCGCAATGAGAAGATCGAGGCGGTCACGCTCGAGCACGCGCGCGCCGTCGCCAAACGGCTGCTCGGCGACGGGAGCCTGCTCGTCGCCATCGTGGGCAAGCCGCAGGGCCTGGCCTGACCCCTTTCTTGAATTCAGAGTCCGTTCCCGCTCCCGCTTGCAGGAAAGGGCCGGGCACGGGGTGTTTCAGCGACCTCAGCCGCCCGGCCGCGGCGACTCCAGCTCGCCAGTCGGCGCGGCTTTGGCCGGGGGGGCGGCGGGCGTGGCAGAGGCTTCGACGGCGGGCGGAGCCTTGTGCTGCTCCGGCGGGACCGAGGGATGCGACTCCACGGCCGCCGGATGGGACTTGGGGCCATGCGGGATGGAGCCGGTGGTGAGGGGCTCGTCGCGCCAGACCGGCTGATTCCCGGGAGGCGGCGCCGGGGCTCGCGGCCGCGCGGCGGCGGGGGGCGGGGGCAGATCTCCCGGCATGCCCTCGGGGCCGTAACCTTCCGGCCGGGCGGCGAGACGCGGCAGCGGCCGCGCCGAAAGCACCTCGCCCTGATAGGGGTCTATGACAAAGCGACGCGCGCGGCCGGTTGGATCGACGCCGATCGCGACGATGTTTGGCCCGTCGAAATCGAGCGGGCCATACAGCCGCAAGCCGCGCTCGGCCAGGAGGCCGGCGATCGCTCGCCGCGACGCGAAAGGCGAGCCCGCGCGGCGGCCAGCGAAGCGCGGGCCTTGATCGTCGTAGCCGCGCGGCGGGCCGTAGCCGGGCGGCGGTCCATAGCCGGGGTAGCCGCCATAGCCGGGGGGCGGGCCGTCGTAGCGCGGGCCGCCGCCATAGCCATAGGCCTGCGCGAAAGCCGGGGCTGCGCCGGCGAAAGCGCCCAGCGCCGCGCCGAGCGCGGCCGCGTAAAGGAATTGCCGAGCGACGCGGCTGATCGTCATGTCTTTTCTCTCTGTCGCCCCCGGGTCCGCAGAGTTGCAGTCCATTGCGGCGGGCTTGCGGCGAAGCGCCTCCCGGTTTCGCGCGAAACTTCGCGGGCGAAATCCGGTGAGGTCAGGGCGTGAGGCTCGTTTCGGCGGCGCGCGCGTCCCGGAAACTCCCGGCGAGAGCCTTTCGACGCGCCTCGATGGAATGCCGCGCTTGGTCCACCGCCAGGGACACCGCCGCTTGTCCGGTCTCCGTCGCGCCCTTCGCCAGCTGGCCGACGCAAGTCCCGAGGATCATTTGGAATTCCCGCTGAAGGGCGTCGAGCTGCGCGAGGTCCGCCTGCGACGCTTCCTCGCCAATGGTGAGAAGGCGGAAAATCTTTTCCTGATCTCCCCGCAGCTTTCGATTGCTGACGAGACCCGACACCAAGGCGATGGCCGAGCCGATGACGCTCAGCGGGATGCCGATGACATAGAGATAGGTTTGGAGGGAGTTGAAGAAACTTTGATCTCCGTTCGCTAGGTAAGCGGCGACGCCGGGATGGATAGGTAGAATGGGGTTTTTCTCGTCGGGGTCGGGAGCTTCGATCTGGCTCGCCATCGGCGTCAGCGCCATCAGCTTCGCCTTCGTCTTCAAGATGGAACGGGCCAGCACGCCGGCGACCGCGTTGAGCATCGTCGTCGGAACGACGAAGCGATAGCTGACGGCTATGCCTTTCCCGTCGTCGTCCGGGACGGGCGGGACGCCTTTGAAGGCGCCTTTTGGAATATCGAGCTCCTCGAAACCCGGAAACCGCTTGGCGATCGCGTCGGCTTCATCCATGTCGAGAACGCTCGGCGTTCCCCGCGTCGCCTTGGCCACCGCCGCGACGACGTCGACGACCTGGCCCGGCCCGATGGGCCCGACAGCCAGGGCGGCCGCCGCGCGCTTCTCGTGAAGGACGGCGCCAATTTTGGCCGGGTCTACAAAAACGCGCTTCACCGCCCCTGGGGAGACATTGAAATAGCTTAAGATCAAATCCAGCGCGCGCGAATTGTCGTTTTGAACCGGGCCTATCGGGATAGCCACCGTTTTACCCGAGAGCTGCCCGACGCTCTCGATCGGAGAGCCCGGCGGCAGCACGATCGCGACGATGTCGCGGCGCAGGATGAGCAGCGACTGTCCATTTGTCGGCGGGGAAACATCGCTGCGCACGAGCGCGATGTTGACCTTGAACTCCTCCAAGGCCTTGGAGCTGGCCGCGAGGTCCGGCACGGTGACGGGCTCGAAGCGGATGCGCGGATGCGCGGCCTCGGTGTTGGCGATGAAGGCCGAGACGAAGCGCTGCGCGACGCCGCCGCTGGGTCCGGTCGTTATGCGATGGTGGCCTTCGGCGAGAGGAAATAGAGGCCCGCGAGGACGAGGGCGACGACGAGAAAGGCCCCGGCCAAAAGCATCCTCACTGCGCGTGGCAAGCCGAAGCCGAGCATTTGACGTCGCCTCTCCGTGTCGAAGGCAGCAGGGATTGCGATGATGGGCGAAAACGCCGGCTCGGACAAGCGCGTGCGCGGGGGGATGCAAGCGCGCCTTCAGACGGACCTGAAAAAATTCAAGAGCCTTTCATTGATGAGGTCAGGGCGCGTCCCCAAGTCCGACGGGAGAATCAGCCGTGGGTTAGCCGTGGCGTTCAAGCGATCGGCTTGTGCCCCGAAGTCGAAGACCGCTACGGGCAGCCCTGTGGCTAGCGCAATGGACAGAGTGTAAAGATGTGTTTCCGGCCAGATCGACGGAAGGAAGATCAGATCGGGTCGTTCCGCGGCGAGGAGACGGAAGACCTCTGTCTCCGCATAGCGCCCTGTGACAGTGATATTCAGTTTGCGAGCCGCATCGTCGTCGGACGTGGAACCAAGTATCGAGAAGTCTATAGGGAGAGAGCGGCGCTGCCCGTCCTCGGCGCATTTAAGGAAAATTTCAAAACCTTTATGCAGTTGCAAAAATCCTATGGCGGTGACCTTCAGCCGCGCGCCGCCTGGCGGGATCATCCTGTATTCTGTCGCATCGATAGTCTCGTTGGGCGGACAGATCGCAATATCAACATCGCCAAAATAACGCCAGAAACGCTTTGCGGTATCGCTGTTCAGGGCGATGATGCGGTTTGCGCCTCTCAACAGGGAGGCGTAAGCGGATCTCCAGCGCAAAATGTCGATTGATCCGCCCACGGCCACCAGGTCGGGATGAATGATGCGCGCGTCCAAACGAGGGTGTCGCATGCAGGCGAGGCACTGGTCGAGCCCGCGTTCGCCGCAATAGAAGCGCGTTTCGTCGACCAAGCCGTTCGGACAAATGGCCAAGTAATCGTGAAGTGTGATTCGATAGGGAATCCGAGCGGCTCGACATGCTGCCGGCAGGCCTTCCAATATCGCGGAGGACCATCCCGCAGTACTGTGCAGATCGACCAATTCAATGTTTAGTGCGCGCAAGACCCGGGCGACGCTTTCAGAGTCATCGGCGAAATCGAAGCGCGCCGCCGGTCTGAGATCTCGAACAGCATTCGGGGCGACCAGAGAAGCGACGCTCGCCCCTTGTCCCCAGGGAACCGCAAGGAGAAGATCGCGCCCCGCCTGACGAAACTCGGCGGCCCGATCATCTATGAAGCGTTGAATTCCTCCACCCCACAGGTGGCTGATATAGAGTGTAGCGGAAACTGACTCATGCCTGAGCGCTCGCTTCACCTCTTTTTTTGTCCGCGAGGCGGACGCGATCAGATTGGGGTCCGAGCGGAAGACCCGCGAGAAAAAGGACATGCGCGTCATTTCCACCCGCAAAGAATGTTTTCGACGAAGTTTGCGAAGCTCAGACTAAGCTCTGTTTTCGGTGACGAATCTGCAGCGTCGGGGTCGAAAGGCTCAAACGCTTCTTCGGTCCATATCGCTTCGTGTGGCGGCGAAGAGATCCGCGTGGCCGGAACAAATTCCGCCAACGAAATCGGTGGCTCCAGGAATTGGCTGCGATAGAGCTTGAGGAGCGACAACTTCTTCGCCGCCACGTCGCCAAGAGGACTGGCCCGGCGCCGCAAACGTTTGCCGAAGGGGGCTTTCAGCAGATGCTGGACGCCGATGCGGCGAGCCATCGGCTTCGACGCGTAATGGAGATCTTCATAAAATGCGACGCGATATTTTGCAGCCAGTTCGTCATAGCGCTCGGCAATCGCCATCCGAATGGCGACGTGATCCACATGACCGCCCACCCCGGCCGGACAAAACAGCCAGGGTCGCGCGCCGCTAATCGCGTCAGGCGCCGGTGGGAGAAGGGCTTCGAACATAGGCGGGCCAATTCTCCGAGCGTTTTCTTCGACCCTTTCGAGGCCAAAAGGCCGGTAGCCGAGATAAGAGCCGCAGGGGATTTCCAAAAAGCGCGGTTCGAGCCCGCAGGCCTCGCAGAAAGCCCGGTCCTCCTGCATGCGCATCTTCGTGACGAGTTCGGCAGAAGGCGGCTCTTCTCCAGGTCTTAGCGGCACATAACCGGCAATTGGGCATATGGTGAGCAGCACGCCGCGCCCTCTGATGGCCGCGAGCGCGCCAAGAGAAAAACATATGTCATCCGAATGCGGCTGCAGATAGACGTCATTCATAGACTTGCTTCTCTCGGGCAGAGCTGCTCGACCGATCCGTAGACGTCAAAGCGACTGCTCCAGCGTCGATCCGTGACGGGCTGCCTTGAGAGGCGCGTCTGATGAAATCAAAGATCTCATTAAGGAGTTTTGACGAGAAGGATCGGCTTTGGTCTTTGTCCAGCAGCTCTCGGGTTGGTCTTCGGCTAGGGGCGAAAGCCACCCCCGCGGCCGTTTTATGCAGACCCTGCGAATTCCTCGCTTCTGCGCTTCGAGCGCAAGCTGGATGTCACACGCGTCCGTATAAACCCATTTTCTAACATCGAACTTCATGGGGTTTGAGAGAAATGCACAGGCGCCCGTCCCCAATTCGTCGACCTCCGTGTTCGACATGAGCGCTTGCGCAAAGTGATAAGACTCGACATCGTCAACATATGACGCATAGGGAGGCTTGAATTTTCGCCCGTGAACGCCGATGATAGCTTCGCTCGACAACGCACCCAAATGCTTAACAAGGGTTGAAATATAATCATGAGGATACACGATATCATCGTCGATGAAAGATATAATTGAAGGTACATCAAGAGAATTTATGCATAAAAACTTACCAGAAGTATGCAGATCTCCTCTTTCTTGGGAAAGATACACTTTCAGTTTGATATTATCATGCAAAAACGATGGTATATGTGGAAAATTGTCCAGAAATACGTAGCAAAAATCGACTTGTGGAAGGATTGTATCCATCACGAGCCTAAACGTCTCAAGTCTCGATGGCATCGTCGCGATGGACGCCACCCTAGGCAAGGAAGCAATTTCCCCTTTTCTGAACAGACGCCCAAACATGTGTCAGCCCTTTAGCTTCTCACTCGAAATCGGAACCAAGCCTGCGTGAATTCTGCGCTGCTGGCAAGCGGAAGCTGCGACGGAAGAACCTCCCGCCACGGCTGCGCTTGTCAGTAGGGGCCAGTTTGGGCACAGTCTCGTGCAGCGTCCCCGATCCAGCGAATCTCCGTGAAATACGATCTGATTATTCCGACCCGCGACAGCGGAGCTTTCGTTGGCGTTTTCCTGAAAGCTTACAGGAAGCTCGGCATCGAGCCGCTCTATATCGTCGACGCCCGCAGTACGGACGACACTCGCGATCTGCTTCTCGCGCTCGGGGCCCGAATCGTTTCTTACGAGCCGTCCGCCGATTTCGCCGAGGCGGGGATGATTGAATTTGGAGCGAAGGCCGCATGCGCCGACTGGGTCTGGCGGCTTGACGATGACGAGTTTCCCTCGCAGGCGCTCGTTGATTGGGTCGAGCGCGGGGAAGTCCTCACGCCGGTGGTCGGGGCATGCCGGCGTGAAGTGCATTGCTTCAAGGGAAGGTTTGTCTATTCGCGCTGGCCAACTCGTTTGAAGGACGGCGATCAAAACGCGGTCGACTATCAATATCGCATCTTCAGGCGCGACGCGGTGCGCTACCTGCAACAGGTTCACACGCCTGGGTTCGAGCTTCCGCCGGACGCTTTACAGATTCCCGGCGACGTCTTCATGATTCATCTCAATTGCATTGTGCATGACGTGGCGTTTCGCTTGTCGAAGGTGAGAACCTACGCGCAGCACAATAAGGAGTTGTCCTGGCACATTATTGACGAGAGCTTGCCGGAGTACCTCGACCGAAGGTTGCAAAATTACCGCGCGGACGGGCTTGAAGAGTTCTCCCAATTGTTCACTTCGCTGAAGCGGCCGGAAATGCCGATCGCCTTGCCGAAGCTGACCGCGGATGAGCAGGCGCGGGTTTCGCGGCTCCTCGAACGCGCCCACGAAACGTCGCGCGCGAGGCGCGATGCCGCTTTCCGCCACTCGCTTGAGCGAAGCCTCGACCGCGCGCCGAAACCCGTAGTGCGGGAAATCGCGAAGTTCGTTGCTTCGATCGCCGGTCACACGGGGCTTCCCGCCGTCCGAGCCTGGGGCGATTGGCTGTGGAATTTCGTGCACGAGCCTGTCGCGCCGGCCGCTGCGCCCGCGCCGGTCGTTCCGCCCGCGACGGAGACACAATTTTGCGCGAAAAAACAGCCGCCGCGCTTTCTCTTCCTTTCAATCAACAAGCGCTGCAATCTGAGATGCGAGCACTGCGTCTTCTGGCATGACGACGACGACGGCCGGGCGGCTTATCTCTCGCGCGACAGCCGACGACGCGTGCTGGGAGAACTGAGCGAGCTCAACCCTCAGGCGTCGGTGGTCATTTGCGGCGGCGAAAGCATGCTCGACCTGGACGATTATTTTGGCGTGTCGCGCGACTGTCGACTCCTGGGTCTCACTTGTATTTCCGTCGTGAACGGCACGCGGATCCGCTCTGCGGAGATGGCCGAACGAATGATCGTGGAGGGACCGCATGAGATTTCCATTTCTCTGAACAGTCATCGCGCCGATCTCCACGATCGCACGCGAGGCGTTCCCGGCGCCTTCGCCAAGGCGGTCAACGCGCTGAGGTTGCTGAGGGATGCGAGAGAACGCCTCGGCGGGGAGGCGAAGATCTACGTCATGGCCCTAGTGTTCGCGGAGAATTATCGGGAGCTCCCCGAATTCTACGACTTCGTCTTGAACGACCTGCGCGTCGACAAGCTGAAGCTGAACTTCCTGCAACCCTCCTTTGGAGGCGCGGAGGAGGACCGGTTCTTTGCGGAACAAAGCGGGGTCGACGCCGATGAGCTTGTCGAGATCATCCGCAGCTGCGACAGGCGCTTTTCGCTTGGACTGAATCCGAGCTGGCTGAGGCAGGTCCACATGTATTTCTCCTCCTTCTCGGGCGCCAAAAATCTGGAGAAGGGCTGGGACTGCGGCGTCGAGACCCGCCAGCACATTTGCAACACCTATGAGCGCAACATTATGGTGGACCCTCATGGCGTGGCTCGGCTTTGCTTCGCTGCCGATTTCAGAGGCGAAAAGTGGGAGAAGGCGGGCGATCTGCGCCGCTTCTGGACCGATGCGGACGACGTCCGGGCGCAAATGCGCAACTGCAACCGGCCTTGCGGGATCAGCCATAGCGTCCGCAATTCGAGCAGCACTCTCGCTGCGATGCGCCTTACGCAGCCCTACGCGCCGAGGTCGGACGCCCAGATTCCGCGAGTGCGCGTTATCGAGCCTAGCTAGCGAGCCCGCTCACTCCAGAGAGACAGGCGACAAGCCATGGCGGCCGCGCCCTTTGGGACCGGCCAGCTTTGCTGACGCCCTATTTTCGCCGTCGGTCGGGCTTTAGACGGGGCGTCGTCGGCCTTCGCTGCTAATCGATGGACCCGCCAGAGCCTCATGCGCAAAGCATTCGTCAGAAATAGCCTTCTCGCCGGTTTCGCCCTCGCGCTCGCTGGCTGCAACCCCACCGAGGCGCCGACGGTCTCTTCCGAGCCGTCGCAGCATCATGCGCTGGCGACCGGCCCCGCGGTCCTCGACGAGAATCTCGCGCGTCAGTTGATCTCGCTCTATCGGCGCGATCATGGGCTCGCCGAGGTGGCGGTCGATCCGCTCTTGCAGAAGGCGGCGCAGTTTCAGGCCAACGCCATGGCCGAGGCCGGAAAGCTCGACCACAATGTGAAGGGGTCTTTCGTCAGACGGATCGCCGCCGCGGGCCGCCCAAAAGGCTATGCGGTCGAGAATGTTTCGGCGGGCTACAAGGACTTCGAGGCGGCGCTGGCGGGCTGGCGGCGCTCCAAGCTCCACAACGAGAATTTGCTCGAGCCGCATATGCGCCGCATGGGCGTCGCCACGGCCTATGCGCCCGACGCGCGCTACAAGGTTTTCTGGACGCTGATCATGTCGGATTGAGCGGGGTGGGCCCGTTGGCGGAAGGCAGGGCGCCGCCGTGAGCGCGGGATGCGGCGCGCAAAATCCTCCGCTGTCGCCGCCTGGGGAAATACGCGCCTCGCAAGTCGTGGTTTCTTTCGTTGGCTAGTATATACGGATAATTATTGCTTAATAGTATCGAATATGTTTCTTATTCTACGTCTTATGCTTGGCTAGCGCGGGAGCAAGCGGCCAAACCGTATGCGCTCACGCCGACACCCCGCCAGCGAGCAACTTCTTGATCATCCATGCGGTTTCCAGCCATCTTCAGGACGGAAGACCCATAACAACCTGCAGCGGCCGCGCCAGGGTTTCCGCACGCCACGTAGAATGACCGTCAGGGAAGATGACGGAGGCGAAGAAGCGCCCAGCCTTGGAGCAAAGGCTGGGCTTGCGTTCTTTGAGAAGAGGAAAGTCTTCTTCCTTCCCGCTCCGATCAGTATTTGGCGAGAACCGGAGCGGGAGCCGCCCAGTTGAAGTGATAGTTGACGCCGGCGCGCACGACGTTGATCTCAGGGTGGAAGTTGTAGCCATAGTTCCAACCGTTGGCGCCGCTGAGGCCGCCACTGCTCAGGTCGATATAGAGATATTCGACCTTCGCCGACCAGTTGGGAGCGAACATCCACTCCAAGCCGCCGCCCGCGGTCCAGCCGGTGGGGGTGTTGCTGACCCCCCAGGCGCTCACGCCGCCATAGGCGAAGCCCGCTGTGCCATAGACGAGCAGGGTGGGCGTGAACAGCCAGCCGGCGCGACCGCGCACCGTGCCAAACCAGTCGAGGCTCAGGTTGCTGGTGTTGATCGCCGCGACCGGCGTCAGAACGCCGTTGAAGGCGGTGCCTAAACTGCCGGGGGCGGGGAGGGGCGACGGATAGAAGGAGTAGTTTCCGGGACCGCTGCCGCTGATGCTCGAGCCCTGGATATCAGCTTCGACGCCGATCACGATCGACGGATTGAACTGGAAGTTGTAGCCGACCTGTCCGCCGCCGACGACGCCGCTCGCCGTGCCCCCCTGATTGCCGTTGGGCAGGAAAAACAAGTTGTTCAGGCCGGTATAGGGCTCGACGGCGCCGAAGCCATAGTTCGGATCGAAATAGGCCGAGGTCTCGTTACCGGGGTTGTTGGAGTTCCAGCCCCCGCCGATATTCAAACCGCCGTAGAAGCCATTCCAGGTCAGCGGGGGCGGCGGGGGGACGTAGACTGGCGGAGCCTTGCGCGAGGGAAGGTCAGCCGCGAGCGCGGAGCCCATCCCCATCACGAGCGCGATGGTGGAAAAGGCTGTCAGTTTTTTCATGTTCGTCTCCTTTTAGAAACGGCGGGTCAAATTCGGGCGCCTCGGAGATATCCACGGCGACGCTCGACGAGACAGTGCGCTCCAAAGAAGGTTAACTTCAACTCGAAAAGCGCCGGATGGATCGCTTTCTCTTACGGTGTGGTATTTCTGCCACGGTTCTTGTCTGTCCAGTCAAATTGCTCTTCTTTTGCCATCTTTTGCCTTACTACAGCCATCGACAGCCATTATTCAGCGAAATACCCCGCCGCCCGCACTGGCCGATACCTTCCTGTGGGTCTCGGATGCGCGGGCTCGCCGTGGCCGACGTAATGAGAAGCTCCGACCAGGGCTAAAAGCCGCCATTCGATCCGACCCGCCGCCCCGTCGGTGGCTTTCTTGTCACCCCCCCTTAAATCTGGCAAAACTGCGACAGGCGAGCCCAAAGCCTTAGCGCCCGTTCGCCAAGCCGCCACTCTTGCATCGCTCGAGGACGCCGCCCGCCTCCGGAAGCCCCGGCGGAGGAAGCGCGTCGCGCCCTCGGGCCTCAGCCGCGCCGGACAAGACACGAAGGATCGAAGCGACATGCCGCGCAACACCCATCTCCCCGCCGATCCCTCAATGGCCGCAACTCCCGTTCTCGGCCGCGACCCGCTGCTACCGCCCGCTCAAGGCCTCTACGACCCGGCCAAGGAGCACAATTCCTGCGGCGTCGGCTTCGTGGCCAAGCTCGACAATCAGGCGAGTCACGAGATCGTCGAGATGGGCTTGCAGATCCTGCTCAATCTCGACCACCGCGGCGCGGTCGGGGCCGATCCCAAGCTCGGCGACGGCTGCGGCATCCTCGTCCAGATTCCGCACGGCTTCTTCAAGGAGGAGGTGCGGAAGCTGGGCGTTACCCTGCCGGCGCCCCAGGACTATGCGATCGGCCAGTTCTTCCTGCCGCGCGACGCCGACATGCGCGAGAGGGCGCGCGACATTGTCGCCGCCGCGATGCAGCGCGAAGGCTTGACGCTGCTCGGCTGGCGCGATCTGCCCATCGACTTCGAGCGATCTCGGCGCCGCCGTGCGCGCGGTCGAGCCGCATCATGCGCAGCTCTTCGTCGGTCGCGGCGAGGCCGTGAAAAATGAGGACGATTTCGAGCGCAGGCTCTACCTCGCCCGCAAGACCGCCTCGAACGAGATCTACGCGCTCGGCCCCAAGGGTCGCGAGTTTTATTCGGTCTCCGTCTCCTCGCGCACCATCGTCTACAAGGGCATGGTGCTGGTCTCGCAGCTGCCCAAGTATTTTCTCGATCTGCAGGACAAGCGTTTCGTCTCGGCGCTGGCGCTCGTGCATCAGCGCTTCGCGACCAACACTTTTCCGTCCTGGCGGCTCGCGCATCCCTATCGCTTCGTCGCGCATAACGGCGAGATCAACACGCTGCGCGGCAATCTCAACTGGATGGCGGCGCGGCAGGCGTCCGTCGCCTCGCCGCTCTTTGGAAACGACATCAGCAAGCTCTGGCCGATCTCCTATGAGGGCCAGTCCGACACGGCCGTTTTCGACAATGCGCTCGAGTTCCTCATTCGCGGCGGCTATTCGATGGCGCATGCGGTGATGGTGCTGATCCCTGAGGCCTGGGCCGGCAATCCGCTGATGGACGCCCAGCGCAAGGCCTTCTACGAACATCACGCCGCGCTGATGGAGCCCTGGGACGGGCCGGCGGCGATGGCCTTCACCGACGGACGGCAGATCGGCGCGACGCTCGATCGCAACGGCCTGCGTCCGGCCCGCTATCTCGTCACCGACGACGGGCTCGTCGTGATGGCCTCCGAGATGGGCGTGCTGCCCATTCCGCAGGAGAAGATCGTCGCGAAATGGCGCCTGCAGCCGGGCAAGATGCTGCTCGTCGATCTGGAGCAGCATCGCATCGTCTCCGACGATGAGATCAAGACGGAGCTCGCAGCCTCGCACCCCTATCAGGAATGGCTCGCGCGCACGCAGATTCAGCTCGAGGATTTGAAGCCCGTCTCGGCCGGCGTCGCGCAGCGCGCCGACGTCACGCTTCTGGATCGCCAGCAGGCCTTCGGCTACACGCAGGAGGACCTCGACCTGCTCATCTTCCCGATGGCCGTGACCGGCCAGGAGGCGGTGGGGTCGATGGGAACGGACACGCCGATCTCGGCGCTCTCCGATCGCGACAAGCTGCTCTATACCTACTTCAAGCAGAACTTCGCGCAGGTGACCAATCCGCCGATCGACCCGATCCGCGAGGAACTGGTCATGAGCCTCGTCTCCTTCATCGGCCCGCGGCCAAATATTCTCGATCACGAGGGTTCGGCGAAGAAGAAGCGGCTCGAGGTGCGTCAGCCGATTCTGACCTCCGAGGATTTGGAGAAGATCCGCGCGATCGGCTCCTTCGAGGACAGTTTCGACACGAAGACGCTCGACATCACCTATGATTCCGAGAACGGCGCCGCCGGCCTCGAGGGCGCGCTGGCGAGGCTTTGCAGCCGCGCGGAGGAGGCCGTGACCTCCGGATACAACATCATCATTCTCTCCGACCGGCGCGTCGGGCCGGATCGCGCGCCGATACCGGCGCTGCTCGCCACGGCGGCTGTGCATCACCATCTGATCCGCAAGGGGCTGCGCACGTCGGTCGGACTGGTGGTCGAGACCGGCGAGGCGCGCGAGGTGCATCACTTCGCTTGCCTTGCGGGCTATGGCGCCGAGGCGATCAACCCTTATCTCGCCTTCGAGACGCTCGCCGAGCAGGCCGAGCATCTGCCCGGCGGCATCGATGCGGACACCGCGATCAAGCGCTACATCAAGGCGATCGACAAGGGCTTGCTGAAGGTCATGTCCAAGATGGGCATCTCGACCTATCAGTCCTATTGCGGCGCGCAGATCTTCGACGCCGTCGGGCTGGCGCAGAGCTTCGTCGATGAATATTTCACCGGCACGACCACCCGCGTCGAAGGTGTCGGGCTCGCCGAGATCGCGCAGGAGACCGTGCGCCGCCATCGCTTGGCCTTCAGCGATGCGCCGGTCTATCGCGACGCGCTGGACGTGGGCGGCGACTACGCCTATCGCATTCGCGGCGAGGCGCACAGCTGGACTCCGCAGACCATCTCGCTGCTCCAGCACGCCGTGCGCGGCAATGCGCGCGAGAAATATCGCGCCTTTGCGGATATTCTCAATGCGCAAAACGCGTCGCTGCTCAATCTGCGCGGGCTGTTTCGCATCAAGGACGCCGAAGAGGACGGCCGCAAGCCCGTGCCACTTGAGGAGGTTGAGCCGGCGGCCGCGATCGTCAAGCGTTTCGCCACCGGCGCCATGTCTTTCGGCTCGATCTCGCGCGAGGCGCATACGACGCTCGCCGTCGCGATGAACCGTATCGGCGGCAAGTCGAACACGGGCGAGGGCGGCGAGGAGCCGGACCGGTTCAAGCCGGAGCCGAACGGCGACAGCAAGCGCAGCGCGATCAAGCAGGTCGCCTCCGGCCGCTTCGGCGTGACGACGGAATATCTCGTCAACGGCGACATGATTCAGATCAAGATGGCGCAGGGCGCGAAGCCGGGCGAGGGTGGACAATTGCCAGGCGACAAGGTCGACGCTGTGATCGCCAAGGTGCGCCACTCGACTCCGGGCGTCGGCCTCATCTCGCCGCCGCCGCACCACGACATTTATTCGATCGAGGATCTGGCGCAGCTGATCTTCGATTTGAAAAACGCCAATCCGAAAGCCGACGTCTCCGTGAAGCTCGTCTCCGAAGTCGGCGTCGGCACGGTCGCGGCCGGCGTCTCGAAGGGCAGGGCGGATCATGTGACGATCTCGGGCTTCGAGGGCGGCACGGGCGCTTCGCCCCTAACCTCGATCAAGCACGCCGGCAGTCCTTGGGAGATCGGTCTCGCGGAGACGCATCAGACGCTGGTGCTCAACGGTCTGCGCTCGCGCATCGCCGTTCAGGTCGACGGCGGCTTGCGCACTGGCCGGGACGTCATCGTCGGCGCGCTGCTCGGCGCCGACGAGTTCGGCTTCGCCACGGCGCCGCTCATCGCGGCCGGCTGCATCATGATGCGCAAGTGCCATCTCAACACCTGCCCGGTCGGCGTCGCGACGCAGGACCCGGTGCTACGCAAGCGCTTCGTCGGTCAGCCCGAGCATGTCATCAATTTCTTCTTTTTCGTCGCCGAGGAAGTGCGCGAGCTGATGGCGAAGATGGGCTATCGCAGCTTCGACGAGTTCATCGGCCAGACGCAGATGCTCGACAAGAGCGAGGCCCTCGCGCATTGGAAGGCCAATGGCCTGGACTTCTCGCGGCTGTTCCACAAGCCGCCGGGCGAAGGCGAGGCGATCCGCCACAGCAAGAAGCAGGATCACGGGCTCGACAAGGTGCTCGACCGGACGCTCATCGAGAAGGCGCAAGCCGCAATCGACCGAGGCGCGAAAATCGAGATCGCGCTGCCGATCAAGAATATCGACCGAGCGACGGGGGCGATGCTCTCGGGCGAGATCGCCAAGGTCTACGGTCACGCCGGCCTGCCCGAGGACACGATCGACATTCGCCTCTCCGGGACGGCGGGGCAGAGTTTTGGCGCCTTCCTTGCGCGCGGCGTGACGCTGCGGCTCGAGGGCGAGGCCAACGACTATGTCGGCAAGGGGCTTTCGGGCGGAAAGATCATCATTTTTCCGCCGCGCGTCGCGACGAAGATCACGCCCGAAAAGTCGATCATCGTCGGCAATACAGTGCTCTATGGGGCGATCGCGGGCGAGGTCTACTTCCGCGGCGTCGCCGGCGAGCGCTTCGCGGTGCGGAATTCCGGCGCGATCGCCGTTGTGGAGGGCGTCGGCGACCACGGCTGCGAATATATGACCGGCGGCGTCGTCGTCGTGCTTGGACCGACGGGGCGCAACTTCGCCGCCGGCATGTCGGGGGGCATCGCCTATGTGCTCGACGAGGATGGGACCTTCGAGACGCGCTGCAATCTCGCGATGGTGGAGCTCGAGCCCCTGAGCGACGAAGAGACGGCCATGAGCGAGACCTTCCACCAGAGCGGCGATCTCGAAGGCCATGGCCGCGTCGACGTGATGAGCGACATGACGCGCTTCGACGCGGAACGCCTGCGGCAGCTCCTCGCCAATCACGCACGCTACACGCAATCGGCGCGTGCCCGCGACATTCTCGAAAACTGGGAGACCACGCGCCGCCTGTTTCGAAAGATCATGCCGGTCGAATATCGCCGCGCGCTGACCGAGCTGATGGCCAAGGGCAAGCCGCAGCGGTTGAGGGCGGCGGGGGAGTAGGCAGTCGGGTGCAGGCAGTAGGCTATCGTCCATTCAAGAGCGATTGCCGACTGCCTGGTGCGGGGCGGCTTTTTCCGTCGCCGAGTGGGGAGCCGGTTATGAAGGCCTCCTGGCTCGAGCGGGGGCGCCGCCTGTTCGCGGCCTGAAATGCCGTTGCTTTTGCGGGCCGGGCGTAGTAGCAACCGCCTCAAATCCCTAAACCCTGCAAAGGAGCCGGCGCTCATGGCCCGCGTCACCGTCGAGGATTGCGTCGACAAGATCGACAACCGTTTCGACCTTGTTCTGCTCGCCGCGCACCGCGCTCGTCTCATTTCTTCGGGTCAGCCGATTCTCGTCGATCGCGACAAGGACAAGAATCCCGTCGTCGCCTTGCGGGAGATCGCCGAAACCGCGCTCGCCCCCAAGGACCTCGAGGAAGACTTCATCCATTCTCTACAGCGTCACGTCGAGGTGGACGAGCCCGAGACTGAGCTCGTGCCGGTCCTCTCCGCCGTTGAGGGCGTCGACGCGCCGGCCGAGGCCGAGTTCGACCGGATGACCGAGGAAGACCTGCTGCGCGGCCTCGAGGGCCTGGTTCCTCCTGCCGAGATCGAGGACGACGCAGAGTAGGCCACTGCTCGTCAGGGGCTGTTGCGTCCCGCGCCTGGGGCAGGAAAATCGATGCAGAGGCGCGCGGCGGCTTGGCCGGGCGTCGGGCGCTACCCTAGATCACGCCGCGTTTGAGCGGAATCGCTCAAACGCAGGTAATGTGATCGATTGAAAAAGTTTAGAGCACGCTTCCTACGAAAAACCGGTTTCCACTTTTTCGCATCGCGCTCTAACATTGCGCAGCGGACGCCTATGGCGGGCCGCGTTCTGAGGGCGGGAAGGCCGGTCGAACGCACATGATGCGTCAATATGAGCTCGTCGAACGGGTTCGCAAATATAATCCCGACGTCGACGAGGATCTCCTCAATCGCGCTTATGTTTACGCGATGCGGGCGCACGGCTCGCAGAAGCGCGCCTCCGGCGATCCCTATTTCTCGCATCCGCTCGAGGTCGCGGCGATCCTGACCGATCTCAAGCTCGACGACTCCACGATCGTCGCCGCCGTCCTTCACGACACGATCGAGGACACGGATGCGACGCGCGAGGAGATCGAGCGCTATTCGGGCCGCAGATCGGACGGCTCGTCGACGGGCTGACGAAGATCGACAAGCTCGACCTCGTTTCAAAGCAGGCGCGCCAGGGCGAGAACTTCCGCAAGCTCCTTCTCGCCGTCGCCGAGGACGTGCGCGTGCTGCTCGTCAAGCTCGCCGACCGGCTGCACAACATGCGCACGCTGCATTTCGTGCCGCCGGAGAAGCGCGCGCGCATCGCGCAGGAGACGCTCGACATCTACGCGCCGCTCGCCGGCCGCATCGGCATGCAACGGCTGCGCGAGGAGCTCGAGAGCCTGGCCTTCCGCCATCTGACGCCGGAAGCCTATCTGGCCATCGAGACGCGGCTCGAGGAGCTGCGCGCCAAGAACGGTCGCATCATCCGGCGTGTCGAGGAGGATCTCAAGGAGGAGTTCGCCAAGCGGGGGATCGAGGCGGCCGTCACCGGACGCCAGAAGACGCCCTATTCGGTCTGGCGCAAGATGGAGCGCAAGTCGATTTCCTTCGAGCAGCTCTCCGATATCTTCGGCTTCCGAATTGTCGTCGGCGACGTCGAGGCGGCTATGCGGCGCTCGGCGTCGTTCACACGAAATGGCCGACCGTTCCGGGGCGTTTCAAGGATTATATCTCGACGCCCAAGCAGAATGACTATCGCTCGATCCACACGACCGTGGTGGGCCCCGGCCATCAGCGCGTCGAGCTGCAGATCCGCACCGCGGAGATGCATGAGATCGCCCGTTATGGCATCGCCGCCCATACTCTCTACAAGGACCTCGGCGCCGCCGAGGGGCGCGTCGATCTCGCGCTGAGAGCGGCGCCTATCGCTGGCTCCAAGAGACCATGGAGCTGCTCTCGCACGGCGACAGTCCCGAGGAGTTCCTCGAGCATACCCGTCTCGAACTGTTTCGCGATCAGGTCTTCTGCTTTTCGCCCAAGGGGAAGCTCATCGCGCTGCCGCGCGGCGCGACGCCGATCGACTTCGCCTATGCGGTGCACACGAGGCTCGGCGACAGCGCTGTCGGCGCGAAGATCAACGGCCGCGTCGCGCCCGTGCTCTCCGAGCTGCAGAACGGCGACGAGGTCGAAATCCTGCGCAGTGCCGATCATACGCCCCCGGCCGCCTGGGAGGCGGCGGTAGCGACCGGCAAGGCGCGCGCAGCGATAAGGCGCGCGACGCGCGAAGCCGTTCGCCGGCAATATTCGGGATTGGGACGCCAGATCGTCGAACGCGCCTTCGAGCGCGCAAATCGCCCCTTCAGCCTGGATCGCCTGAAGGGCGTCCTGCCGCGCCTCGCGCGGGGCAGCGTCGAGGATGTGCTTGCGGCTGTCGGACGCGGCGAAATCTATTCGGGCGATGTGGTCAAGGCCCTCTATCCCGACTTCACCGAGGATCGAAAGGCTGCGGCGAAGGGGCAGGGCGGAGGAAAAACCGGCTGGCTTGACGCCCGGGACGCCGCAAGCCTCAAGTTCCAGTCGCCGGGCGCAACCGAGAAAGAGGGCAGTTCGGCGATACCGATTTGCGGCCTGCACAACGGAACGCCGGTGCGTTTCGCCGAGGGTGGAGGCGCCGTGCCAGGCGATCGCATCGTCGGCATTCTGACGCCGGGCGAAGGCGTCACGATCTATCCGATCCAGTCGCCTTCGCTCACGCGCTACGACGACCAGCCGGAGCTCTGGCTCGACGTGCGCTGGGACGTGGAGCCGGGGGCGGGGTCGCTCTTTCCGGCCCGCGTCGTCGCCACCGCCGTGAACGAGCCCGGCGCACTTGGCGCGCTCGCGACCCTCATCGGCGAGACGGGCGCTAATATCGACAACATCGGCTTTACCGCGAATTCCCCGGATTTCCGCGAGATGACCTTCGATCTCGAGGTTTTGGACCTCAAGCATCTGAGCGCAATCATCACGCGTCTCAGATCGAGCCCTTTGGTGAGCAAGGTCGAGCGCATGGTGGGGTAGGGCGCGGGGCTCCGCTTGGGCCTCACGAGGCCGCTCGGTCCTTCAGGATTTTTGCTGCCGCCTCGGCGATGCGCTCGGCGAGCTCCAGAGCGGCTTCCTTGCTTTTGACGAAGAAGAGCTCGTCCTCCAGCATTCGATCGCCGAGCCAGGCCCGGAAGCTCCGCTCGCTCGCCTCCGTGAAGGTCCCTTCGTCGCAGATGAAGCCGCTCAACGGCCCTTCGATCACGTAGTCATCCGCATAGGGGGAAGATTTGGCGCATTGCGCCCAGATGCGGCCGGAGTCGTCCACAAAAGCCAGCACGCCGAGCTCGCGTTCTTCCAGCTTCATGGGAACGTCAGTCCTGGGGATCGAACCAATAAGGATCGGTGGGGTCCGTGTTCGGTGGGCGGCCGATCGGGCCGGGTGGCGGAGGGACCGAGGCCGGCTCGGCGGGGTCGGGGGAAACGACGGGAGGCGCGTTTTGCGCGCAGTGCGTCGTCCATTTTTGGCTGTGCCGATCCCAGTGCTTGTGACAGCGGGCTTGCGCCGATGAAGTCGCGGCGCAGGCAATCGTCCCCGCGAGGACGATCAGCAAAAGTCGAGACAGCTTCGACATCTCAATCTCCATCGTAAACCGCGGGCCCATCGGCGCCTTACCAATTCACCTGGGCGCGGAGAACCAGGTGTTCGGATGCGCATTGTTGAGATAGGCGCGGTTCCAAGGCGCGCTAAGCTCCATCACTCTCGTCCAATTGGCCATCACGCGGAATCCGGCCTCGGGATACCAGTTCAAGCCTGCGGTTACATCCTCTTCGCGCCCGCCGAGAACGCTCGCATTGCCAACATAGTTCCGCATCGCCGCCGAGGGCGCGAGCGCGATGAGATTATTGAAATATGTGCCCTGGTAGGGCCCGTTGTTCAAATTGACCTCGCTCAGCCGCCCCGCCAGTTCCCAGGCGCCCCAGCCGCCCTTGCTCAGCGGATTGAGGATCTTGATCTGACCGAAGTTTGCCGGATTGAGCGCCTTGACCTGGTAGGCCGAAGCGCGCGTCTCGCCGGTCAGATACCACGTTCCATAGACGTAATAGCCGCTCGCCTCGTAGGTGGAACCGCCGGGCGCGTAATAGCCCACCGTGCTCGCTTCCAGAATGGCGCCCGGATCGCGGCTGTAGTGAGCGCCGAAATATTCAGTCTGCACCGAGACGGGTCCATAGGCGGCGACCGCTTCCGCGCCCCAAGTCACGACGTCGTGCGTGCACTTGCCCGCGGCGCCGGCATTGCCAGAGACGCTCACCACGCCGCAGGAGAGATCCGGCGTGCCGAGCAGATTGTTCCTCAGGATATTGGCTTCCATTTGGGTGTTGCTGCCGAGCGTCAGCACCCGGGAATCGTTGCCGGCGGTTGAATCGTTTGGCTTGTGATAACGGCCCGATCCGCCGACGTGCAGCAGGCGATCGTCCTCCTTGATCAGCGCCGAGAGTTCAGGCGTCCGGCGGCGTCGAAATATTCCGAGCCGCCGGTCGCCGTCCATCCGGCCTTGGAGTTGACCCACCAGGGAACCGCTGTTCCCGGCGAAGGGACGAAGCTGCCGTCCAGCGCGCTGGTGCTGAAGACGCCGCCCTTGGCGCTCCAAACGTCGCCTGTCGCGAGCAGCGCCAAACCCACGTGATGGCCCGGCCCGAAGGTTTCCGTCGCGAGCGACTTCTCCTGGAAATCGATGAAGTTCGCGGATTTGGACGCTTCGAGACCGTAGGGCTCGAACATCTGCCCGACCTGGATCGCCACGGGATTGAGATAGGTGTTGGCGATGAACGCGTCCCTGATGCCGCCCAGGACGCCGACATTGTTCGTATTGCCCGCCGCGAATTCATATTGGAAGCGATATTCCCAATAGGTCTTCACACGGCCTTCGACATCGAGACGCGCCTGGCGGATGTTCGCGGTGCTCTCGAGGCCTCTTTCCGGCTGAGACGAAAAGCCGCCGTCCACATAAATTCTTCCGCCCAATCTGAAGAGGCTTTGCTTATCCTCCGTCTCGATCCTCAAACCGCGCGACACATCGAGAAGATAAGCGGGAGGCGGAGGTAGAGTGGAGACGGCTCCGCCCTTGCCCTTATCCGAGGATTCCTTGCTCGCCTCTTTCTGCTTCTGGTCAGTCTTGGCGCTCTTGCTCTGATATTGCTTCAATTGCGACCGCAGCGAGCGCACCTCATTGTCGGTCGCGTTCAACCGTTCGGTCGTCGCATTCAATCGCTCGGTCAAGATGCGAACCTGCGCCGCCAGATCGTCCGCGGCAAATGCGGATGAGGCCGGACCCAGGCCGATCGCCGCCACGAGCGCCCATGTGGCGCCTTCGAAACGACGCCGCTTGCGCATCGCGAGCGGCGCTCCGACGTCCTCTAAGCGCGACGGGCTTTTAGCATCCGCGTGAAGAGCAATTCTGGAGGTTTCGCGGGCGCAAAACGAGAGGGCGAGGCAAACGGGATTCGCCCGAGCCGTTCGCATACGTCTCATGGGTGAACGTCCTCACGCCTGAAGCCATTGCATTTGCGGCGATTGCGCCGCTCGGGATGCCCCTTACTGAACGACACACATGGTTTTTCTTCAAGCCCAAAAGAACGTCACCAGAGATATTCTCAAAGCGTGTTGTCACAAAAGGCACAAATCTCTCGCCTCGCATCTCCTTTCTGCGCCAAGAACTAGCGAAATCGCGCCATGCGACGCGCCAAAGGTGGTGCGGGGCCGACGCGACTTAGTCCTCGCCGCGCCCCGCGCCGAGCGCGACATATTTCACCTGCGCGAAAACGCTCAGGCCTTCGCCGAGGCCCAGCTCTTCCAGCGACTTTCGGGTCATGCGCGATAGCAGGCGATCGCCGTCGCCGCTCTCGCCGAGCGCAACGACGACAAGTGATTCATAGGGGTCCAGCGGCCTCACCGTCACGACACTTGCAGGCAGCACGTTGAGTATCGAGCTGCGGCCGGGGCGCTCGCGCGCCAGGCTGACGTCGCTGGCGAGGATGCGAAGGCGCCGCTTTTCGTTGATCTCTGCCGGCGGAGACGGCGCGATCAGCACGCCGCCGTTTACGGAGAGATGGAGCAGGCCATATTGCGGATCGAAGGACGTGACCGAGCCGGTTAGGGTCATCGCCGCTTCTCGGGAGGTTGCGAGCGGAGAGTTGGGATTGCTTTCCAGCTCGGCGAGCGGACCCGCCATGACGACATGTCCCTTGTCAAGAAGGACCACCTGATCGGCGAGCCGCTCGACCTCGGTCATGTCATGGGTGATGTAGAAGATCGGCACGGCGAAGTGGTCACGCAGCTTCTCGACGAAAGGCAGAATCTCGTTCTTGGTCTTCCGGTCGAGCGCGGAGAGCGGCTCATCCATGAGCAAGAGCTTGGGCTGCGTCAGCAGGGCACGGCCGATGCCGATGCGCTGGCGCTCCCCGCCCGAAAGATTGCCGGGCGGCCGCTCGAGCAGATGCCGCACGCGCAAGAGATCGACGACTTCGTCGAAGTCGATCTGCGGCCGGTCCCTGGGCTTTTCCTTGGGCGCGCCGAAGAGCAGATTCTTGCGCACCGAAAGATGCGGAAACAGGCTCGCTTCCTGGAACACATAGCCCAAGGGGCGTTTATGCGTCGGCAGGAAGGTTCCGTCGCGGTCCTGCCAGAGCTCGCCGTCGATGCTGAAATATCCGTTCCTGACGCGGATGAGGCCGGCGATGCAGCGGATGACCGTGGTCTTGCCACAGCCGGAGGGGCCGAAAAGCGCTGTGACTCCTTTGGCGGGCGCTTCAAAGGCCGTATCGAGCGTGAAGCCGGCGAGCTCATTGCGAAACGCGGCGCGGATGTGTCCCGCGCTCACGCTCGCATCCTTGCGAAGCGTTTCTCGATTAGGATCATCGACAAGATCACCACGAAAGCGAATGCCACCATGCCGCCGGCGAGGATATTGGCCTCGTCCCACTTCATTGCCTCGACATAGTCGTAGATCGCCGTCGACATTACGCGGGTGCGGCCGGGGATATTGCCGCCGATCATCAGCACCACGCCGAAATTGCCGACCGTGTGGGAAAAGCCCAGCACCGCGCCGGAGAGAATGCCGGGACTGGCGAGCGGCAGCGCCACCCTCCAGAAGGCCTGCCAGGGAGAAGCGCGCAGCGTCGCCGCCGCCTCCAGCGGCCGATCGCCGACCGCCTCGAAGGCGTTGCGGATCGGCTGCACGACGGTCGGCAGCGATGCGACGATGCAACCGATGACGAGGCCCGTGAAGGTGAAGGCGAGCGTGCGCGCGCCCCAGAGATTGGCGATCCGCCCGCCCGGGCCGCTCGGTCCGAGCGCGATCAGAACGTAGAAGCCGAGCACGGTCGCCGGCAGCACCATCGGCAGCGAGACGATGGTGGCGACGATCTCCTTGCCTCTCGCCTTGGAGCGCGCCAGCCACCAAGCGAGCGGCGTCGCCACCATGAGGACGGTGAGCGTCGTGACGGAGGCGAGCTGGAGAGTGAGCTTAACTGGCGGCCAGAGATGCTGGAGGGTCTCCATCCCGCATCACTCTGTGAGGCAGCCGACGCACTCCAGGGCGTAGCCGTAGCGCTCGATGATCGCATGGGCCTCGGGTCCCTTGAGGAAATCGACAAAGGCCTTCGACGCCTCGTCCTTCGCGCCGGTCTTCAACAGCACGGCGTCCTGCCGGATCGGCGTGTGGAGCTTTTCCGGGACGAGCCAACGGGTCCCGTCCTTGGCGCCATAAAGCTGCGAGAGCGCGACAAAGCCGATCTCGGCGTTGCGCGTGTCGATGAACTGGAATGTCTGGGCGATGCTCGAGCCCTGGACGATCTTTGGCCGCAGCGACTCATAAAGTCCTAGCGCCTTCAGGGTTTCGATCGCGGCGGCGCCATAGGGCGCGGAGGTGGGGTTGGCGATCGAGAGCTTTTGGAACGCGCCGGCCCTGAGCACGGCCTCGCCCTGGGTCACGTCAATCACGCGGCTCCAGAGCACGAGCTTGCCGATCGCATAGGTGAAGCGGCTTCCCGGAACGGCGAATCCTTGCTCCTCGGCCATGCGCGGGCGCTCCTCGTCGGCCGAGAGAAACACCTCGAAAGGCGCCCCATGGGTTATTTGCGAGAAGAAGTTCCCCGAGGCGCCCGAGATTAGAATCGCCTCGTGGCCCGTCTTCTTCTGGAAGGCCGCTGCGATCTCGCGGGCCGGCTCGATGAAATTCGCGGCGACCGCCACATGCGTCTGCCCCGCCTCGGCGCGCATGGCCAAGAAAGGCGCCAGCAAAAAGAAAGCAGCTACGAGCGCGCGAAACTTCATCGATTCCCCCTCGAGCACGCCAACCTTGCGCCCGAAAAAATACAGCCGGCGCACTAGCCTAAGCCTTTACAGAACGAGATCAAGTCTCGCAGCGAGGCGGCGCTGCTGAAATTTTGCCTAACAGGCCCCATTATATAGCGTTTTTGAGCCGACTGAGGCGAGAACACAGCGTGCTAGTGAGCGCTTCCGCGGGAGCGGCGACATGGCGCAACGCAGGGTTCCCGCAAGCGCGAATTATCGTCTCGCCATTTCGACCGCACATTGGCTCAACGATCTCGGAGCGATTCCGTTCGAGCGAAAAGCGCGCTAAAAACTCCCGCCCCAACGCCCGCTCATCCAGGAGACCCCCAATGCCACCGTTGCGCCTCGGCGTGAACGTCGACCATGTCGCGACGCTGCGCAATGCGCGCGGCGGCCCGCGTCCCGAGCCGCTGCGCGCGGCGCTGCTCGCCATCGAAGCGGGCGCCGACGGGATCACGGCCCATCTGCGCGAGGATCGCCGCCACATCCAGGACGCCGACATGGAGCGGCTCAAGGCGAAGATCGCGAAGCCGCTGAATTTCGAGATGGCGGCGACCGAGCAGATGCTCGACGTCGCGCTGCGCATACAACCCCATGCGGTCTGCCTCGTGCCGGAGAAACGCACCGAGCGCACGACCGAAGGCGGGCTCGACGTCGTTTCGGCGCATGATTATCTCTTCCCTTTCGCAGCCGAGCTCGCGCGCGCTGGCGTCAGGGTTTCGCTGTTCATCGAGCCTTCGCCTGAGGCGATCGACGCTGCGGCGTCGATCAAGGCGCCCGTCGTCGAATTGCACACGGGCGCTTGGTGCCATGCGCTCGAGGTCGGCGACGCGGCGCTGGCGGAGCGGGAGTTCCAGCGCCTGAAGCGCGGCGCGGCCCATGCGGCCGGGCGCGGGCTCGAGGTCCACGCCGGCCACGGCTTGGATTACGAGACCGCCCGCCGCATCTCCAGCCTGCCGCAGATCGTCGAGCTGAACATCGGCCACTTCCTGATCGGCGAAGCGGTCTTCGTCGGGCTCGCCGAGGCGATCCGGCTCATGCGGGCGGCGATGGACGCGGGACGGGCGGAGGCCAAGTGAAGCACGACGCGATGGGCCAAGCGAAGGACAGCCAGTGATCATCGGCTTCGGCGCGGACCTTTGCGACATTCGGCGCATCGCCCAGGGACTGGAGCGCCATGGCGAGCGCTTCGTCAACAGAGTCTTCACGGACCGGGAGCGCCTTCGCTGCGAGGGCAAGGCCTCGCGCGCCGCCTGTTATGCGAAGCGCTTCGCCGCCAAGGAGGCCTGCGCCAAGGCGCTCGGCCTCGGGATCGGCGCGCGGGTCGGCTGGCATGACATGACTGTCATCAATCTCGACACGGGCCAGCCGACGCTGGAGCTCTCCGGCGGCGCGTTGAGCCGCCTTGCCGAGCTTACGCCGCCGGGCATGACGGCGCGGGTGCATCTCACGCTCTCCGACGAGGAGCCTTACGCGCAGGCGATAGTTCTCATCGAAGCGGGCCCGTGATAGAGGTCTCCCCGGATCGGCCGCCGGCCGCCGCCACGAGGAGTGTCGTCCCCTTGAGCAAGAATATTCCGGTCGCCAAGCCTGAGAAGCAAGAAGGTTGGGTCGCGGGTCTCGTCGAACTCGTCGTCGTCGTGATTTAGGCGCTCGCGATCGCGCTCGTCATTCGCACGCTGCTGTTCCAGCCCTTCAACATTCCCTCGGGCTCGATGATCCCGACGCTTCTGATCGGCGATTATCTCGTTCGTGTCGAAATATGCCTACGGCTATTCGCAGATATTCCTGCCGTGCTTCCTCGGCCCGCGCCTGTTCGATCGGGCCGCATCCTCGGCTCTCCGCCCAAGCGCGGCGACGTGGTGGTCTTCAAGCTGCCGCGGGACAACGACGACGGACTACATCAAGCGCGTGATCGGCCTTCCCGGCGACAAGATCCAGATGATCAACGGCCGGCTCTACATCAACGACGTCATCGTGCCGCGCGAGCCGATCGCTCCCGCCCGCGTCGAGGGCCGCGACGGACGCATCGGCGAGGTCCCGACCTATAAGGAGACCTTGCCCGGCGGCGTCGAGCACACGATCATCGAGATCGAGGGCGACACGGCATCAACGACAACACCGATCTCTTCGTCGTTCCGCCCGGGCACTACTTCATGATGGGCGACAATCGCGACAACTCGACTGATTTCCGCGTGCCCCCTTCGCAGAATGGCGTCGGTTACGTGCCCTTCGAGAATCTGGTGGGCCGCGCCGAACGCATCTTCTTCTCGCTCGACATCAAGGAAGGCGAGTCGGCGCTCGCCCTGTGGCGGTGGCCTTTCGAGGGCCGCTGGAGCCGCATCTTCAAGGTTGCGCATTGAACGGGCGATGTCCGGGATGACGCGGGAGGCGGAATGCGACGTCGCCTTGCTCGAGCAGAGCATAGGGCATGTTTTCGCCGACCGGGACCTTCTGGCGCAGGCGCTGACGCACGCCAGCGCGGCGACCGCACGGTCGGGCTCTTATGAGCGGCTAGAGTTCTTAGGCGACCGCGTGCTCGGGCTCGGCGTCGCGCATATGCTGATGGGGGCCTTCGGCGCCGGAGCGAAGGACCGCTCTCGCATAGGCTTGCGGCGCTCGTGCGCAAGGAGACCTGCGCCGAGGTCGCGCGCGAATGGGGCGCCGGCGCCTTCCTGCGTATGGGGGACGGCGAAGCGCTGAGCGGCGGACGCGAAAAGACGGCGATCCTGGGCGACGTCTGCGAGGCCATCATCGGCGCCGTGTTCCTCGACGCCGGCGCCGCGGCGGCCGAAGCGCTCGTGCGGCGCGCCTTCGAGCCGCGCATGGTCGCCTCGAACCGCCGGCTGCGCGATCCCAAGACCGTGCTGCAGGAATGGGCGCAGGGCCGTAAGCTGCCGCCGCCCCGCTACCGGCTCGCCGCCCGCAGCGGTCCCGATCACGCGCCGCGCTTCGAGATCCGCGCCGAGATCGACGGTTTCGAGGAGGCCTGTGGCGAAGGTCCTTCGAAGCGCGCGGCCGAGCAGGCGGCGGCGCAGTCCTTTCTGCATCGCGAGGGCATCGAAACCGAAGGCGCAGAACTCACATGAGCGAGTCCGACGCCCCCTCGACGCGCTGCGGCTTCGCGGCGCTGGTCGGCGCCCCAAACGCCGGCAAGTCGACGCTCGTCAACGCGCTCGTCGGCGCGAAGGTCTCGATCGTCTCGCGCAAGGCGCAGACCACGCGCGCTCAGGTGCGCGGGGTGATGATCGAAGGCCTGACTCAGATCGTGCTCGTCGACACGCCGGGGATCTTTGCCCCCAAGCGCCGGCTCGACCGCGCCATGGTCGCGAGTGCGCTGTCCGGCGCCAAGGACGCCGACCTCAATCTGCTCATTGTCGACGCGCGCAAGGGCGCGGATGCGGAGGTTTCGGCGCTGATCCAGCAATTGATCCAGAGTCCCGCGCCAAAATGGCTCGTCCTGAACAAGGTCGACGTCGTGGCGCGCGAGCGCCTGCTCGCCCTCGCTAAGGAACTCAACGAAGCGCAAAACTTCGAAGAAACCTTCATGATCTCGGCGCAGAAGGGCGACGGGCTCGACCGGCTGCGGACGCGGCTCGCGCCCGCGATGCCGCTCTCGCCCTGGCTCTATCCGGAAGACCAGCTCTCGGACGCGCCGCTGCGCATGCTCGCCGCCGAGATCACGCGCGAAAAACTCTTCGAGCGGTTGCACGACGAATTGCCCTATGAATCGACTGTCGAGACGACCTCTTGGACGAACCAGAAGGACGGCTCGGCGAAGGTCGAGCAGACGATCTATGTCACGCGCGACGGACAGAAGAAAATCACGATCGGCGAGGGCGGCCGCACGATCAAGGCGATCGGCCAGACCGCGCGCGCCGAGATCGCGGAGGCCGCCGACCAGAAGATCCACCTCTTTCTCTTCGTGAAGGTTCGCGAGAACTGGGCGGACGATCCGGAGCGCTACCGCGAAATGGGGCTCGAATTTCCGAAGGGAAAGTAGCGCCCTATCGGCAAATCTCGCAAATCGCTCGGCCGCTGCCATCGCAATAGCAGCTGCACGTCTGCCCTGAGGCGCAGTCGTTTCGCGCGCTTCCGCTGTAGCAGCTCGTGAAGCATTCGCCGGCTTTGACGATTGGAGAGTAGGGAGCCGTCGCCCCGCTGGGAGCGAGCAACGCCGTCAATTTCGTAGTATCGCCTACCGCAGGCGTCACGGCTAAACTCAAGAAAATTATAGCCAGCGCGCGCATGCCTCGTCTCCCTCAATCCCGCCGGGCGATCGTTCAGCGTGGCGTCTGCGATCGCGACCACCTGGTCGACGTGGAACGGCGAGATAGCGTGTCAAGCGATGCTTTGGCGAATGCTGGTTCGCTTGTCACGGGTCCCCTATTTGCATCGCAAGTCAGAGCCTTTTGCCGCTGTCTAAGCCGCGGAGTTCTCCTCCATGCCAAGCTTGGCGCTGCGCGCACGATGTTCCTCGTCCTTCGAGAAAATCCCTGGGCCGCGAGCACGATCGAGATGGCGCAGGGCCAGCGGGTCGTCTCGAGCGGACCCTATGCGCTCTCGCGCTATCCAATGTATGCGGCCGCCTTCTTCATGCTGCTGTGCATCCCACTCGCGCTCGGCTGATACTTTCCGCGCTCGTCTGGCGTCTTCTCGACAAAAAGAATTTATCGAGAAACTCTGCCCGGCCATGCCGATTATGAAAAAAGAGTGGGCTGGCGCCTGATCCCGAGATTTTGAATGAGATGCGTCAACTTCCCGGCTTGGCGCCGCGCGCTTCCCTTGCCATAGCGGAGCATTGGAAACGTCAGTCTTCGGGGAGGACGACAAAATGCATGAGCGCGTGCGCGACGCTTCGCTTGACGCTGGAGTGGCGCCTTCGCCCGTCTGTTCGCACAATGAATGGGATCCGCTGGAGGAGATCATTGTCGGCCGCCTCGAGGGCGCGACCATTCCCTCCGATCACGCGATCGTCTCCTGCAACATTCCGGGCCTCGCCGCCCGAGCGCAGGCTCTCGCCAGCGGCTTTCGCTATCCGCAGATTCTGGTGAAGCCCGCGCAGCGCGAGCTCGACGGCTTCATCGCGCTGCTCGGATCGCTCGGCGTGATCGTGCGGCGGCCGGACGCCGTCGACTATCGCCAAAAGTTCGGCGCGCCGGGCTGGTCGTCGCGCGGTTTTTGCAACAGCTGCCCGCGCGACAGCCTGCTCGTCATCGGCGAGGAGATCATCGAGACGCCGATGGCCTGGCCCTGCCGCTATTTCGAAACGCATTCCTACCGCGCTCTCATCAAGGATTATTTCAAGCGCGGCGCGCGCTGGACTGCGGCACCAAAGCCGCAGCTTCAGGACGATCTCTATGATCCGAGCTTCACGCTCCCCGAGGCCGGCGAGCCGATCCGCTACATACTGACCGAGTTCGAGCCGGTCTTCGACGCCGCCGATTTCTTTCGCTGCGGGCGCGACATTTTCGTCACGCGTAGCAATGTGACCAACGCCTTCGGGATCGACTGGCTGCGTCGACATCTGGGCGAAGAGTATCGGATCCATGAGGTGCCGAGCCGCTGCCGCATGCCGATGCATATCGACACGACCGTCTTGCCGCTCGGTCCCGGCCGCTTTCTCGTCAATCCGGAATATGTCGACATCGACGTGCTGCCGCCGATCATGAAGAAATGGGAGATATTGATCGCGCCGGAGCCCGATCCGATCGAGGACGCGCTTCTCAAGCTCACTTCGATGTGCGGCAAATGGCTCAACATGAATGTCCTGATGCTCGACGAGAAACGCGTCTTCGTTGATCCGCATCACAAGCGCACCATGCAGGCGATGAAGGATTGGGGATTGGAGCCCATTCCCTGTCCCTTCCTGCATTATGCGGCCTTCGGCGGAGCCTTCCATTGCGCGACGCTGGACGTGCGCCGGCGCGGAAGGTTGGAAAGTTATTTTTGAGGAATAGCGGGAAATTGGCGTCCCTTCATTGCGAGCGAAGCAAAGCAATCCAGGAGTAGTGGGCGTGACCATGGAGTTGGCTTCCGCCAGCGGGCATTGGCGCGCTGAGATCGATTTTCGACGCTGCCTTGGATTGCTTTGTTTCGCTCGCAATGACGCGGCGTGGCGGGTCAGGAAGCGAGCTTCAACCCGATCATCCCCAAGAGGATGAGCCCGATGCAGCCCAGACGCAAAGGCGTCGCCGGCTCGTCGAAGAGATAGAGGCCGAGCGCCGTGGTCCCCGCGACGCCGATGCCCGTCCAGATCGCATACGCCGTTCCGACCGGAAGCGTCCGCAGGGCGAGGCTCAGGAGCCCGGCGCTCGCCGCCATGGCCGCAAGAATGCCGGCCGAGGGCAGGGGTTTGCCGAAGCCCCAATATTTCAGCGCCACGGCCCAGACGATCTCGAAAATTCCCGCGAGAAGAAGAATGATCCAGCCCATCGGTTCCCCCGGCGCTGACGCTGTTTCGAAGCCCGGGCTTCCTCCAGGTGGCCGAAACAAAAACCAGCTCGCTGGAATTTGCGCAAGGAGCGCGGCTGCGCCAATAAGGCGACCTCGCAGGACCGCGAGCCTCCGGCTCGCCTTCTTCGCGCACAATTCATTCGGCTATCTTAGAAATCGAATTTCCGCGCTGGCCTGCACGGCGATCGAGGCCGCCGAGGCCGCCGGCCGGGCGGAAACCGATCGGGCCGGGGACGGGTTAACCCCGCGTTAACCGCAATTGCCGTTCACTGAAGATGCGACTCGAATCGAGCGTCGCGAATTCGTCTCTTCAAGAAAATGGAGGAGCGTCATGCAGGGTCCGGACACGCAGTTGGTGATGCTTTTTGCAATGCGTTACGCCCCGTTCCTCCTCGCCTGCTTCTTCGCCGGAAGGGTCGCGGCACTGCTGCTCCGATAGAGCCGCGATCCCTTTCCGCTCAAGCCGCGAGGCAGCAGATTTCGCGTTCGAGCCGGTTTGCGATCTTCTCTACAAGCTCCGCCGCAGAGTTGGGGAAAAAGGTGAAGCCGACGGAGAAAAGCTCCTCGGTCACGATCTCGCTGAATCGGTCGCGTTCCCCCGAGCGGTCCTCCTCCGCCTCCCAAAGCCGCTCGAGCCGCTCGTGCAGGGGCGTGCCGTTCAATCCGGTAAGCTCCGCCGCAAGCGCCACGAGTGCAAAGATCGCCCGTCCGGCGTCGCCTTCGTCGGCATAGGAACGGCGCTCCAACAAGCGCTCTTGCGCGACGTGCCAACAAGGAATGAGACTCTCAAGTTTAAGCATGGCGTCCCCCATTCCGCCGGCGAGGGTGTAATTGATTTGAGCGCGGGAGGCGCACCTCCCCTGAGTTGCCGGCGGACGCCACTCTCGCCCTTTTGTTAGGAGATTTTTAGGCAAAAGCGGCGGCCCGCGCTTTCTTGAGCTTTTCCCGTCGAGCCGCTCGCAAAAAACCCGGCGCGCGGCCGGGTTTTTCTTTGAGCTTTAGGCTTGCGTTAGCGCCAGCCGCCGCCATGCCAGCCGCCGCCGTGTCCGCCGCGCCAGCCCGGTCCGCCGCGCCAAGCGCCGCCGGCGCCCGGACGCCAAGCGCCGCCCCAGCCGCGCCATCCCCGCCAGCCGTTCCAGACCCAGCGATTCCAGCCATAGGGCCCGCCCCAGCCGTAGCCCTGTCGCCAGGCGGCGCCGCACCAGTACCAGCCGGGGCCGTTCCAGGCGTCATCGTACCAGCAATAGCGTTGGCCGCCCCAGAGATAGGGGTAGCCGACCGGCTCGACGACGACGGGAGGCGGCGGATAGGATTGCGGCTGTGGGTAGGATTGCGGCGGCGGGGTGGATAGTCTGGACCGACCGAGGGTCCCGGCTGCGGTCCTGGCCCGTAGTAATCGGCGGCCATGGCGGCGCCCGAAAGCGTGAAAGCGAAAGCGGCGATCGCGAGGCGCGCGGCGGCGCTCCCCGATTTACGGCGCGACGTCATGGAGTTTGTCCTCCTGATTCTGTGAAGCTCCCCACGCGCGGCGCGATACGCCGCAATCGTGGCTGAATCAGGAAACAGGGACTGAAGTCGATCATCCCAAAAAAGAAAGTTCGCGGCCGGACGCGCTTTTCTCGACTGGTCCCAGGTGCTAACGGTCCCCCATGATGAAGAAGCTCTATGACTGGACGCTCAAGCTCGCCCACGGTCCGCATGCCGAGTGGGCGCTCGCAGCCATTGCTTTTGCGGAGAGCTCCTTCTTCCCGTGCCGCCCGCAGATGATTCTCCTTCCCATGTCCCTCGCCACGCCCGCCAAGGCTTGGCGTTATGCGGCGATCTGCACGCTCGCCTCGGTGGCCGGCGGCGCGCTCGGCTACGCGATCGGCGCGTTGCTTTACGACACGGTGGGGCATTGGCTCATCCATCTTTACGGATACGAAGACAAGATGGTCGCCATGCGCGAGTTTTACGCGAAATGGGGCGCGCTCTTCATCCTGCTCAAGGGCCTGACGCCCATTCCCTTCAAGCTCGTGACGATCTTCTCGGGGCTGTTTCACTATAATTTTCCTTTGTTCATGCTGCTTGCGCTGATCACGCGCGGCGGGCGCTTCTTCATCATCGCCGCGGCTCTCAATCGTTTCGGCGACCATTTGCGCGAGAGGATGGAGGCGCATTTCGGCCTGTTCATCGGATCGCTCGCCGCGATCGTCGTCGGCGGCTTCGTCATTGCGGTGAAGCTGTTTTGATCGCGGCGCTCGTCGCGCAGCTCCAAAAGCGCCCGGCCGGGGCGGTCGCGCTCGCGATCCTGCTCGGCGCGGCGGCGACCATCGCCGGCGCCTGGAGCTTCGAGGCCCTGGGCTATCTCCCCTGCGAGCTCTGCCTGCTGGGGCGAAAGCCCTATTATCTCGGCATGGGCGTCGCGGCGCTCTGCGTTCTCCTGTCCGCGAGGGGACGTGAAGACCTCGCGCGCAAGGGTCTGCCGGCGCTGGCGCTGATCTTTCTCGCAGGCGCGGGGATCGCCGCCTACCACGCCGGCGTCGAATGGAAGTTCTGGTCGGGGCCCCCCGAGTGCACGGGCGGGACTTCCGCCCGCTTCCCACGCGGACTTCCTGGCGCGGCTGAAACTCGTGAAGCCCATCCGCTGCGACGAGCCGGCGCTGCTCGTCTTAGGCCTCAGCCTTGCGGCCTGGAGTGCGCTGCTCTGCGCGGCGTTCTCGGAACTCGCGGCCTGGGCTTTTTGGCGAAAGCGCGGGTGAACGGCGGGTGGATGCAGATGGCGGTGGATGCGCCATTTTATGTCTTCGCGGTTGAAGCAATTGCCAAGCAAGCGGCCAGACATTCGGGGCCCAGTTTCGCGTCAAAGGTTAGCGGGAGCAAAAGGGGCATCACGCGGACGCGCCCGGGGGGAAGCCGATACCTGGGGAGAATAGGCAAGGCGTCCCGTCAGTATTGGGCGAGGATCGGCGCGCCGCAGCCTTGCGGAGCCGGGAAATTGGAGACAGTTACCTCCGACCCGGGGTGTATCTAGCGAAACCCGGCCAAAGATGCTTGAAACGCTCAGTCGGGAGCAAAAGAAGTGCGTAAGCCGAGCTATCTCAAACAGTGCCTCTTTATCGCCCTGGTGATGTTGGCCGCCGCCATCGTTTATGTCGAAATCTGCGCCAAGATACCTGGCCGACACAGGCGTTGAAGCCGTTTTGAACTAGCTTAGCGTTGCGCCGGCATGTCACCGCAGCGCGGCGTCCCGAAGCACGGCGAGCGGCTCGCGCTGGTCGTCATAGCGCCGGTCCTTCGATCGCATATTCACGGGTCGCTGCAAGAACATCTGCGAGCGCCCGCTCGCGAGCGTCGAGCGGCGGTGGGCAGGCCATCCTCGTGCTGGCGAAACGGCCAAACGTCAGCCCTCCGCCTTCCCTCGTCTCATAGGTTCCCACCATCCGATTGCAGCCGGCGGTGGCCGACGCCTGCCGCTCAGGGTCCGTGCGCAGAATGAGGTTCGCCTCGGGATGGCCCTCGACCGCGGCGAGCGTTTCCCCCTTGAGGACCGCGATCCGCCAATAGGTGTTCGCGAGCGCAGCGTTCGAGCGATTGCGCTCGCACTTTTCTCCGGGCCAGGCGGCCAGGAACCGTCTGACGACGATGGTCGGTCGGGGCGGCCCCTCCATGCCCGCGCGCGGCTCAATCGCACCCTCGATCATCACATAGAGCGGCGCGGCCGGCGCGGTGCGCTTGGCGGCGTAGGCCTCCTCCAGATCCCGATAGGCGCCCTCCATGGCGACAGGGAGCTCCTCTCCGCTGCGGCAAAGCGTGAAGGTCGCAGCATCCGCGAAATAGCGAAAGGCGCCGCCGAGGAGGCCGGCTCCGTCCAGAGCCGGGGCCGCCTTCCCCCGCGTTTCCGAAGCGCCAACGCGGCGCAATAGGAGGTCGACGCGAGCGTCGCCGCCGGTGACGACGGGAGTCGAAGTGTCGGTGGTGAACCAGAGCGTCCCGTCCACCGTCACCGTCGCGCGCACCACATGACGCGCGCGCGGGTCGAGCTTCGCGTCGTCATAGGTCGCCGCAAAGCGGATCGGCGGCTGGCCGGGATTGTTGATCGTGGTCCGCGCGAGAACGACGGCCGGCGCGTCCGCGCGGGCTACATCGAGAATGACCGCTTCGAAACGCGCTGTCGGCGGGAGGGCTATCCTCTCGCGATAGTTCGCCGTTCCGGTGACGGTCCTTTCCGCGGCGCATGCGGCTGGCGTCACCGTAACCGCGCCGAGAGCGAGGAGGAAAAAGATCCAATTTTTGAGCATGCGCCGAAGCCCCGCTTCACGCTCCGCGGTCGAGAGCGTCACTTCGAGCCCTTGCGTTCCTCGATTATCGCCTGCGCCTTGGCGCGGTTGTCCTGCGCCGTCTTGCGCAGCTCTGGGGCCTTGTCCTCTGTCCAGACGCCGAGCGCGTCGTCGAAGGCCGCGACCGCGGCGGTGAGGGATTGTGTCCCATTCTCGCGTTTGCCTAGCGCTTTCAGCGCGACGCCGAGGTTGTTGCGCGTCGAGGCCCAAAGCTGCGGATTGCGCTCGCGCGGGCTTGCCTCGAGCGCCTGGGTGTAGGCCGCGACGGCCTCCTTCAGATCCTCGATGCGCTCGAATTTCTCGCCGCGCGTCTGCAGGGCGTGGGCAAGGCTCGACTGCGCGATCGCCCATTGAAAGGGCGCTCGCTCGCGGGGCACGGCCTCGACTGCCTCGCGCCACATGGCGACGGCCGTGTCGAGTGGCGCGCTGTCCTGGGAGTGCTGGCTCGCCAATTCCAGCGCGAGCCCGAGATTCTGGATGGTCGCGAACCATTGCAGCGCATTGCGCTTGCGCGAGAAGACCCGCAGCGCCTCGCGAAAATGCGCTTGCGCTTCGCCGAGCAGCTGCATCGAGCCCTCCGCCTCTCCAAGCTTCAAGAGCGTGCGGCCGAGATTGTCCTCGGTCTGCGCCCAGGCGGCGGGGGTCCGGTCCGGAGTATAGCCCTTCAGCGCATGGGCATAGGCGTCAGCGGCTTTGCGCAGCGTGTCCTTGTCGCCGTCGCGCTCGAAGATGCGACTGTAGATGAGGCCGAGGCTCTCTTGCGAGGAGGCCCATTCGAGCGGCTCGCGCTCGAAGGCGCGCGCGGAGAGCGACGCTTCAGTGGCCTGCATCGCTTCTTTATAGCGCGCCGTTCCCGCCTCGCGGTCACCGAGCCGCATCAGGGCCACGCCGAGATTATGCTGCGCGCGCGCGCGGTCTTTGGCCTCCGTCTCGAAGGGAAGGGCCGCGATCGCCTCCTGATAGAGCGCGGCTGCCTCATCGAGAGGCTCCGCGCCGCCGTGCTCCTCCCTCGCGAGCTCAAGCAGGGCGTTGGCGAGCGCCGTCTGCGCCAGGGCCCGCGCGCGCGGCTCGCGCTCCTTGGTGAGCGCGGTCAGCGCCTCGCGCAGCGTCGCGACACCCTCCTGGACCTTTGCGGGGGACCGTTCGCGCTGGCCCAAAAGGATGAGCGCGTCTCCGATCTCGAACTGCAGTCTGCCCCATTCAGCTGGCGCGGTTTCACGCGACACCGTGGGGAGTTTCGCGCGAAACCCTGCGAGCTTCGTCTCCAGCGGGGAGGGCGGAAGCGCGCCCGCCTCGGGCGGCGCAGCGGGGACGGGCTGCGGCTCCTGCGCCAGCGCGGGGGGGCCAGAAGCGAGCAGCAGGAAGAGCAGGGCGGCGCGAAAGAGCATGGGCAGGCTTCCTATGCGACGATGGCGTTGGGGAGTTACCCGTCTTTGCCGGGCTCGTCCCGGCCATCCACGCCGAGACATTGAGTTTTTGTATGGGATCTCGCGCGAGCTTGGCTCCCCCCGTGAATATCCCCCCAGCTCTTCTCGCTGGGCGACTTGGCAGACAGTCAATCTGGCAGGGAACCTCGAAGGCTTAAACATTTCCGGTTTTTTCATCGATGCCGCAGCCCGTGGACGTGGATGGTCGGGACAAGCCCGGCCATCACGGGCGGGATATCTTCAAGATGTGCGCATGCCGAAAGTCCGACGCGCCTCTCATTCCGCCACGAGCCGCGCCCTGGCGCGCAGCTTCTCGGTCTCGCTTTTGAGCTGGCCGCAGGCGGCGAGAATGTCTCGGCCGCGCGGGGTGCGCACCGGGCTCGCATAGCCCGCGGCGAAGACGATGTCTGAGAAGCGCTCGATTGTGTCCCAGTCCGAGCATTCATAGGGCGCACCGGGCCAGGGGTTGAAAGGGATGAGATTGATCTTCGCCGGCACGCCCTTGAGCAGCCGCACGAGTTCGCGCGCCTCGGCGGGAGAATCGTTGACGCCCTTGAGCATCACATATTCGAAAGTGATCCGCCGCGCGTTGGAGGCGCCGGGATAGGCCTTGCAAGCCGCGAGCAGTTCGGGGATCGGATATTTCTTGTTGAGCGGCACCAGCGTCGTGCGCAGCGCGTCCTCCACGGCATGCAGCGAGATCGCCAGCATCGGCGAGCATTCGCTCCCGAGCCGTTCGATCTGCGGAACGACTCCAGAAGTCGACACCGTGATGCGCCGCTTGGAAATCCCCAGACCATCGCCGTCGGCCATGATCTCGATCGCCGCCATGACGTTCTCGATGTTGTAGAGCGGCTCGCCCATGCCCATGAAGACGATGTTCGAGACGGCGCGAACGCCTTCGCCTGAGGGCACCAGTCCGTCGGTCGGGCGCTCGAGCCCCGGAAAATCCCCCAGGCGCCGCCGCGCCACCATGACCTGTCCGACGATCTCGGCCGTGGTGAGGTTTCGCACCAGACGCTGCGTCCCGGTGTGGCAGAAGCTGCAGTTCAGGGTGCAGCCGACCTGGGAGGAGACGCAGAGCGTTCCGCGGTCGCTCTCCGGGATATAGACGCACTCGATCTCAGCCGGCGCCTCCTCCCCCGTTTGGGCGGGGAGCCGAAGCAGCCATTTGCGTGTTCCGTCCTGCGACACCTGCTCCTCCACGACCTCGGGCAGAGTTAGCGAGAAGGCCTCGGTGAGCCGATTGCGCATCGACTTGGCGACATTGTGCATCGCACAAAAATTGTCGATCCCCCGGAAGTAGATCCAATGCCAAAGCTGCGCCACGCGCATGCGCCGCTCGCGCTCGGCGACGCCCAGCGCGCCTAGGTGGTCGGCCAGCTCGGCGCGGGTCAGGCCGCCGAGAGAGGGAGGGGCGTGACTACGCTCGGCCGGGGGTTTGACGCAGGAAAGGGTTTCCATAGCGCAGGGTTTATAGCACGCCGGCGCCCAGTCCAGACGTTTTTGGTGAGGCGGCGCTTGCCCTTCGCGCCGCTTTCATGCTTCGACGGGCGGCTCCCCATGGTTGCCCGCCCGAAAATCCTCCTCGTCACCTTCGGCTCGCGCGGAGATGTGCATCCTTTCGTCGCGGTCGGCCAAGCGCTGTTGCGCGAGGGCTGCCGCGTCGTCGTCGCCGTCTCCGCCGAGCATCGCGACCTGATCCTCTCGGCGGGGCTCGAATATGCGGAGGTAAGGCCGGACGCGACTGAGGTCCTGGCCCGACTTGGTCTCGACATGCGCGCGGTGGCTCGCAGCCTCGCGGCGAATGACCGCTTCCTCTTCAACAAAATCGTCTTTCCCCACTTGCAGGAAGCCTTTGACTGGCTTGATCAAAATTGTGAGGAATATGATGCTATCATCTCTCATACATTAGCTTTTTCATCGCAAGTAGTAGCGCAGAGGAGGGGTGTCCCCCTTGTGCTCCTCACACTATCGCCAATCCTCCTCCCTTCCGCTTACGATCCGCCGAAAGTTCGGGGCTCGCCCTTTATCAAAGAGCCGAGAAGCGCGTTGGCGCTCGGCTACAACCGGATTTGGCTGCTGGTCGCCGCCGAGCTCGCCTGGCTCTGGGCCCATCCGCTGCGCCGCTTTCGCCGTGAGCTAGGCTTGCCGCCGCGCGGAGGCTTCGGCTTCTTTTCGCCGCCTGACCCTGATCTCGAGACGATCGCGCTTTTCTCGCCTTTGCTGACGAGAGCGACCTCCGACGCCAACCAAAAGATTCTCGTCGCCGGCCATAGTTTTTTCGACGACCCGCGCGCGGAGGACCCCGCGGAGCGCGCGGCGCTTGAGCGTTTCTTAGGCGAGGGGCCTCCGCCGATCGTGGTTACGCTCGGGAGCTTTTTCGTCCACGACGGGCTTTCGCACTATCGCGCCTCGCTCGCCGCCGCTGGCGCTCTAGGCGAACGCGCGGTGCTGCTTGCAGGCTCGGGAGATGTTGCTGCGTTGCAGAAGGAAGCGGGGCCAGGGGTCTTCGTCGGCTCCTACCTTCGACATTCGGCGCTCTTCCCGAGGGCGAGTTCCATCGTCCATCACGGGGGCGTCGGAACGTCGGGCCAAGCCATGCGGGCTGGTCGGCCGCAGCTCGTGACGCCCTACCTGCGCGAGCAGCAGGACAATGCGGCGCGCCTCAAAAGGCTCGGGGTCGCTCGCGTGCTGCCGGGGTGGCGAGTGACGGCGGCGGCGCTAGAGCGAGAGCTCGCGGCGCTCCGCGGCGGGGCGGCCTATGCGGCCAACGCCCAGGCGGTCGCCGCCAAGGTCGCGGAGGAGGATGGGGCGGCTGTCGCCGCCCGCCGGATCGTGAAGATCGTGCATGCACTTCAATAAGCGAGCGGTTTGCGAGCTGACGGCGGGGAGAGGGTGAATGCGGCCGTGCTAATGGCGCTTTCCGAGGCCGTCTTGAGGAGTAAGAGTTGTGATCTCCAAAAGCGCCTCCGCCATGCACCGCATGATCGAGAAGGAGACCGTCTCTTTGTCGTCGGACTCATTGTGCAAGGCGGCGAAATTCGCCGTGGTCAAAATCAATACCGTAATCAGTCCATTCTGTATTAGCGCCAGATCGAGACCGGATTGCTGAGCAGCTTCTTTGGCGTCTGCAACGATATTCTCGATCTTCCTGGCGGAAGCCTCCAGGAGCGCCGTTTCGGCGTCCGAGAGAGCGCGAAGCTCGGAAAGTTCCAGGCACCCCATCGCATCCAACTCGCGGCTTTTTGATTTGAAAGTCTATTTATAAGATCGAACGACCCGTTCAGAAACGCAGTTAGTGTGTTTTCATTTCAAGTTAGGTTTAATACTGAGTGCGCGCCTCGGTAGCCGGCGTTGCATACTCCATCTTTTCAACGGCGCCAAACAATGCGATGCGGTGGAGCATGAGCGATCTCCCCCGGCGCGCCTTGCGCCTGCTTTTTCTCGGCGATGTCGTCGGTCGCAGCGGCCGCGAGGCCGTGCTCTCGCGACTGCCCGCGCTGCGCCAAGCCTGGGGGCTCGATTTCGTCGTAGTCAATGCGGAGAACGCCGCGGGCGGATTCGGCATTACCGAGGCGATCTGCGAGGAGCTTCTTGCGGCCGGCGCCGACTGCGTGACGCTCGGTAACCACGCTTTCGATCAGCGCGAGGCGCTCACTTATATCGTCCGGCAGCCGAGGCTCTTGCGCCCGATCAACTATCCCAGCGGCGCGCCGGGGCAGGGGGCGGGTATTTTCGAAGCCTCCTGCGGGGCGCGCTTCTATGTCGCCAATGTTCAGGGGCGCGTCTTCATGGATCAGCTCGACGATCCCTTTGCGGCGATCGATCGCGAGCTCAACCGGATCGGGCGTGAGGCGGATGCGGTCGTCATCGACATGCATGCGGAGACGACGGCCGAGAAGATGGCGTTGGCGCATTTCGTCGACGGACGGGCCTCGCTCGTCGTCGGCACGCACACCCATGTGCCGACCGCGGACGCGCAGATCCTCGTCAAGGGCACGGGCTACTTGTCGGATGCGGGAATGTGCGGCGACTATGATTCGGTGATTGGGATGCGCAAGGAGGAGCCGATCCGTCGCTACCTCGAGAAGACTCCGGGGCCGCGCTACGAGCCGGCGACCGGGGCAGGGACGCTCTGTGGTGTGGGAGTCGAGATCGAGCGGGAGACGGGGCTTGCGATCGGCATCGCGCCGCTCCGGCTCGGCGGGCGGCTCGCTCAGTGCTGGCCGGAATTTTGGGGTGCGCCCTGAGGGCGGCGCGGGGAGAAACAAACGATTTCAAGAAAAAGAGAAAATAAAGCGTCGCGCCGGGGCCAGCGCCCCGGACGCGACAATCGAAGCCTGATCAGTTGATCATGCGCGCGGTGGAGCCGACTCCCGCGCCCGTAACGCCTTCACGGTTGCCCGTGCCGTTCGTGCCTTCCGGCGAGATCCAGTCCGGAACCCAGGTCAGGGCCACGACGACGAAGATCACGATACCCGCGAGATAAGCGAGGATTTTGCCGAGTTCGCCGGCGCTGTGGACGTTTGCCATTTGGATTTCCCCCTGTTGTTAGTTTTGAGCATGGCGTGCTTTCCGCACCGCTGGTGAGCGTAGCTTTTTTTGCGAGCGTTGGCAATGTGGCATAGCGCGCATTTTTGGTTGGCCGGAAATATAAGATAATTCAGTATGTTGCGTTCGCCTGCGGCCTGCGGCCAAAGTCTCGTGGACAGCTGCAAGCACACAGGGGCGCGCATGGCGAACGCCGAGTCGTTATTTGGCCGGCGGCTTGGTGGTCACGCTGTCGGGAACTGGCGTGTCGTACATGATCGTCTTGACCTTATGCTCGCGGCCGTCGGAGGCTGGTCCTTCGAGCTCGCTGCGCACTTGGACTGCGGCGGGCGGGCAGGCGGCGCCCTGGGTCTGAGCGCCGACGACATAGCCCGTCAGGAAAAGCAGCAGCCCGGCGACGATCCCCGCAAGGCCCAGGGTTTCCGGGCTATGCGTGGCGACTTGTGCTAAGCGCATCCTCGATCCTTCCCTGGCCCGACGCGGCGGGCGCGCCGCTTCGACGGGGATGTCCGCGCAAGGCGCAGGCCGCCGAAACTCTGGGCTGGAAGGCTACTTAGCGTGATGTCGCGTCATCGTCGAGACGCTCCTCGGTCGAGACGCCTCTCGCGCGCGTCTTGACCCCGTCGCCGGCGTCGCCTAGTGTCTCTCCTCCCTTTCCGAGGATCTACAAACGTGCACGCAGCTCTGGTCGTATCTCCAGCGCCGATGGACCGGGCCTAAGGCCCGCCGTCCCTCTCGGCGCTTGACCGAAGGCCCCCTGTGGGCCTTTTTTGTTGCCCAAAATCCAGCGCGCCGCGCGCGACCACACAAGCCAAGGATAGTTAGCGATCATGTCCAAGGAGATGACCGGCGCCGAGATGGTCGTGGAGGCCCTCAAGGACCACGGCGTCGATACGCTGTTCGGATATCCGGGTGGCGCGGTGCTGCCGATCTACGACGTGCTCTTCCAGCAGGAGACGGTGCGGCACATTCTGGTGCGCCATGAGCAGGGCGCGGCGCATGCCGCCGAGGGCTACGCGCGCTCTTCGGGCAAGGTCGGCGCGCTTCTCGTCACGTCGGGTCCGGGCGCGACGAACACGGTGACCGGCCTGACCGACGCGCTGATGGACAGCATCCCGCTCGTCTGCATCACGGGGCAGGTGCCGACGCATCTCATCGGCTCGGACGCCTTCCAAGAGTGCGACACGGTCGGCATCACCCGGCATTGCACCAAGCACAATTATCTCGTGCGCAGCATCGAAGATCTCTGCCGGGTCCTGCATGAGGCCTTCTATGTCGCCTCGAGCGGGCGTCCCGGACCCGTGGTCATCGACATTCCCAAGGACGTGCAGTTCGCGCGTGGCCGCTACGCTCCGCCCCACAATGTGCATCACAAGACCTATCATCCCCAGCTCGACGCCGACATGGGGCTGATCCGGGAGGCTGTGGCCATGATGGCCGCCGCGAAGCGCCCGATCTTCTACACCGGCGGCGGCGTCATCAATTCGGGGCCGGCAGCCTCGACACTGCTGCGCGAGCTCGTGAAGCTGACGGGCTTTCCGATTACCTCGACCCTGATGGGGCTCGGCGCCTATCCCGCCTCGGGGGAGCACTGGCTCGGCATGCTCGGCATGCATGGGACCTTCGAGGCGAACAACGCCATGCACGACTGCGATCTGATGATCGCGCTGGGCGCGCGCTTCGACGACCGCATCACCGGCCGGCTCGACGCCTTTTCGCCGGGATCGAAGAAAATCCATATCGACGTCGATCCTTCGTCGATCAACAAGAACGTCAAGGTCGACCTCGGCATCGTCGGCGATTGCGGCCATGTGCTGGAGGCCATGGTGCGGCTGTGGCGCTCCGAGGCGATGCAGGCCGAGCAGCCGCCGCTCGGCGAGTGGCGCAAGCAGATCGACGCCTGGCGCGCACGGAAATCGCTCGCGTATCGCAATTCGACGACGACCATCAAGCCGCAATACGCCGTGCAACGACTGTATGAACTGACCAAGGGCCGCGATGTCTATGTGACCACCGAGGTCGGCCAGCATCAGATGTGGGCCGCCCAGCATTTTCATTTCGAGGAGCCGAATCGCTGGATGACCTCGGGCGGGCTCGGCACTATGGGCTACGGCCTGCCGGCGGCCATCGGGGTGCAGCTCGCGCATCCGCGCTCGCTCGTCATCGACATCGCGGGCGAGGCCTCGATCCTGATGTGCATTCAGGAATTGTCGACCGCGATTCAATACCGGCTGCCGGTGAAAGTGTTCATCCTGAACAATGAATATATGGGCATGGTGCGCCAGTGGCAGGAGCTTCTGCATGGCGGGCGCTATTCGCACAGCTATTCGGAGGCTTTGCCGGATTTCGTGAAGCTCGCCGAGGCCTTCGGCGCGAAGGGAATCCGCTGCTACGACCCCAAGGAGCTCGACGCGGCGATCGGGGAGATGCTCGACTATGACGGGCCGGTGCTCTTCGACTGCGTCGTCGAGAAGTCCGAGAACTGCTTCCCGATGATTCCGTCCGGCAAGGCCCATAACGACATGCTGCTCGCGGATCTCTCCGACGACGCCGGCTTGGACCTCGGGGCGATCATCGACGAAAAAGGAAAAATGCTGGTGTAAGGGGCGAGGAAGAGGAAAGGGCGAAGGTCGACCGAAGCAAGCTCGCAGTCCGCCCGCCAACTCCCTTCTCGCTCTTAGCGCTGCTCCCCATCCTGTGCTCGGGAAACCCTCATGACCGCCGCTGTTTCGCCCCCCTCTCCCTATTCCGCCGCGACGAAGCGCTCGAACGCCGAGCCGCACACGCTTTCCGTTCTCGTCGACAATGAGCCGGGCGTGCTCGCCCGCGTCGTCGGCCTCTTTTCGGGGCGAGCCTACAACATCGACAGCCTGACCGTCGCGGAGGTCGCCCACGCGGAAAACCTCTCGCGCATCACCATCCGCACCTTGGCCGCACCCGAGACGATCGAGCAGATCCGCCACCAGCTCGAGCGGCTCGTGCCGGTGCGCAAGGTGACAGATCTGACCATCGGCGGCCGCTCGCTCGAACGCGAGCTCGCCATGGTCAAGGTCAAGGGCAGGGGCGATGACCGGACTGACGCGCTGCAGCTCGCGGAGGCGTTTCGCGCCAGGGTTGTGGACGCGACGACCGAAAGCTTCATCTTTGAGCTGACGGGAAAGCCGGACAAGATCGACGAATTCGTCGATCTAATGCGCCCGATCGGGCTCGTCGAGGTCTCGCGGACGGGCGTCGCCGCGATTTCCCGCGGACCGGAGCCCATCTGAGCTTATCGGACGAAATTAAGCGTAAATTAATTGACTTTTGCGATTGAGGTCGCGCCAGCCGTCGGGTCCGGCGCAACTTTTTGCGTCTTCCGCGATGAAGAGGCGTGCGCCCAATGTCGTTTTTGAGGCGCAATCTATTGTCCAGCGCTAGTTTATTGTGCACTGCAAAAAAATTGCTTGCTGCAGCGCAAAAACCCTGCTAGGAAAGATTTGCGGAACGGCGTAGGCGGCGCCCCGAACGCACCCCCCGCACACTCACCCATCCATAGCGCCGCCTACGAACGCTCCGTCAGCGCGATTTCCGCTCGAACGCATGGTCCGAGCGATAGGTAATCGCCGCTAACCAGAGCGCTGTGGCGAATTCTGATCGCGAAAGTCTCTCGGCATTCGCGGGATTTGCTTCAGATGCGAAGAAAGGAACGGATCATGACGAACGGTCGACGGACTATGGGGCTTGCGATCGCCGCAGGCCTGATGCTCGCCGGTCTCGCGGTCCCGACGGTCGCGGACCCTTGGACACCTGAAGAACTGCGACCCCTGCGGGCTGCGAGTTTCGAATTGGGTTCGCAGCGAGTTCCTGGCCTTTTTCGTTCCCGCGGACGGCCGCTGCAAGGTGACGCTGATGATCGCGCAAACGCGCGGCGACGAGGCCCCTGCGCTGGGATCGCGCCTGTCCTTGCGCATCGAGCCGGGCCGCAGCGCCACCTTCGACGGGCCCGAGGGGAAATCCCTGCGGCTCGCCTGCCGGCCGGAGGCTGCGGCGTTGCTGACCTCGAGGGTCAAGACCCTGGCGGCCAGCGCAAACGATGAATGAGGGTCGATCCTCAACCGTCGCGCGCGCGCGTCATACTGCAGTGCGGTAGGCGCGCGTGTGGCGAACTCGCAAAGCGGCGTCGGGCGACGCCCGTAAACAGAAAGGCACGAACATGAGCAAGGCTTCGCGAATGACTTCGGCGGCGCTGGCGCTCGCCGCTGGCGCAAGCTTCGCCGACGAGGAGCATTCGGGACTCCACGCTGATGAAACCGACGCAGGCCAAAAGCCTCGACGTCGGGACGAAGCGCGTCATCAGCTATTTCGTCAGCGCGGACGGCGTCTGCCGGCTTACGGCGATGATCGCTGAGAGGACCGAGGAGGAGTCCGCGCATGGGGCGGCGCAGTTGCAGCTTGCGGTCGAGCCGGGCAAGACGGCGAGGATCGCCACCGCCGACGGCAATTCGCTGCGCTTCGTCTGCCTCGGTCGCGCCGAGGCGATGTCAGCGACGGTCGTCAACCGCTTGGCGCTCGACGCTGGCGCCCAGTAACTCGACGACGGCACGATCTCCGGATCGCGCCGTTCGCTGTTTGTGCTTTAAATGAAGCTGGAAACGAGCTAGATTCTCTTTATTGAGTTGTAGGGCTCTGATTCGGCCGCCGCGTCGCCTTATCTAGAAGACCGCGCGCGGCGCCTTATTGTTGCTCGCGCGCCTGTCCGCGGTCACAGGAGAGCCGCAGCCGCATGACGAATTTTCAATTCGTCAATCTTCGTCCGCTAGCTATGCTCTCTCAAGCTCGCCGCCGCGCATGCCCGGGGGCTCTCCAGCCGTCTCAGCGGCAAAGTTCGGGCGCGGGGCATAAGTGATCTCGCCATGGCAAAAACCATCCTCATCGTCGAGGACAACGAGCTCAACATGAAGCTCTTCAGCGATTTGTTGGAGAGAAGCGGTCACGTCACCCTGCGCGCCAAGACCGGGGTAGAGGCGGTCGCGCTGGCGCGTGCGCACAGCCCCGACCTGATCCTGATGGACATCCAGCTGCCCGAGGTTTCCGGCCTGCAGGTGACGCGCTGGATCAAGGACGATCCGGCGCTGAGCGCCATACCCGTCATTGCGGTCACGGCCTTCGCGATGAAGGGGGACGAGGAGAAGATCCTGCAGGGCGGCTGCGAGGCCTATCTCTCCAAGCCCATTTCGGTGGCGAAGTTCCTCGACACCGTGGAGAGCTTCCTCAGCAGGCGGCGTGAGGACCAGGGCCAATGACCGCGCGCGTGCTCGTGGTGGACGACATTCTCCCCAACGTCAAACTGCTCGAAGCCCGTCTCAGCGCCGAATATTTCGATGTCATCTCGGCCACGAACGGCTCCGAGGCCATCGAGATTGCGCGCGAGGGCCGCTGCGACGTCATCCTGCTCGACGTGATGATGCCGGGCATGGACGGCTTCGAGGTGTGCCGCAGGCTCAAGTCCGATCCGCTGACCATGCACGTGCCGGTCGTGATCGTGACGGCGCTGGACCAGCCGGCCGACCGCTTGCGCGGCCTGACGGCCGGCGCCGATGATTTTCTCACCAAGCCCGTGGACGAGATCTCGCTGATCGCGCGCGTGCGCTCCCTTTCGCGCCTCAAGGTGATGCTCGACGAGCTGCGCGCGCGGGTCATGACCTCCGCGACGCTCGGGTTGAAGGACGCCGGCGTTATGGGCAAGGAGGGCGGCGCGAATGGACGGCTGCTCATCGTCGAGGACCGCTCAGGCTTGGCCGAGCTGCTCGTCGCCGCGCTCCGGGACATGCATTCGGTCGAGGTGGAGGCCGACGCGCAGGCGGCGCTGATCCGGCTCGCGGAGGGCGAATATGACCTCGCCGTCGTCGGGCTCGATCTTGCGGGTTTCGACGCGCTGCGTCTTTGCAGCCAGCTGCGCTCGCTGGAGCGCACCCGCGCCCTCCCAATTCTGCTCGCCGCGGAACCCGAAGGACGCGCGCGCATTCTTCGCGCGCTCGACCTCGGGATCAACGACTACCTTCTGCGACCGATCGATCGCAACGAGTTGGTCGCGCGCGTGCGCACGCAGCTTCGGCGCAAGCGCTACGCCGACGCCCTGCGCGAGAACATGCAGTATGCGCTCGAACTTGCGGTCGTCGACGCGCTGACGGGGCTTAACAACCGGCGCTTCCTTGAATCGCATCTGGCTTCGGCGCTCGATCGCGCGGCGCATGTCGGGCGTCCGCTGTCGCTTATGCTCGTTGACGTCGACCACTTCAAATCCGTCAACGACACCTATGGCCACGACGTCGGCGACGAGGTGCTGCGGACGCTTGCCCAGCGCATCCGCCGCGTCGTGCGCAGCGCGGATCTTGTCTGCCGTCTCGGCGGCGAGGAGTTCGTGATCGTGATGTCGGACACGCCGCTCACGGTCGCAACGAGGATAGCCGAGCGCGTGCGCGTCTCGGTCCAGTCCTCGCCGTTCAAGATCGGGGCCGCCGCTGGGTTCCTCTCGGTGACCGTCTCGATCGGCCTCGCCGAGCGCGGTGCGGGCGCCAACCCCGACGCGCTCATGCGCCGCGCCGACAAGGCCCTATATGATTCTAAGGCCGCCGGGCGCAATCGCGTGACCTCCGCCGCCGCCTGAGCATACCCAGGGCCGAGTGCGCTCTCAATCCCAGGGATGAAGCCTCCCACTCTCGCCACCCGTCGGCCGGGCGGCGTCTGACGCCGATTCCGATTGCCGCGGATGGCGCTGGCGGAGAGACACGCCCCGCGGCGGCCTAAATCAGCGCGTTGACCAAAAATGGCGATAAAATGGCGAATTTCTAGCCAAACCTGGCGCAATCTGGCATTCTCAAACGGCTCACATTGAGCTAAACAAGCTGATAAGAGTTGGTTATAAGCCAAGATCAAGCTTGGTTCTCTCGCTCGAATCAGGGGACTGCATGGTCCAAAGGACATTCGCCATCTCTTTGGCTCCATCAAAGCTAAGGGTTCGAAACACCGCCGTCGCGCTCATCGTGGCGTGCACGGGCCTCGCCGCGGCCGGATCGGCGCAGGCGGGGTTCCTCGATGAGCTTTTCGGCGGTTCGGCTGCGCCCGATTGGCCCCCTCCGCAGCTCGAGCGGCGCCGTACGCCTCCGCGGCGTCGAGTGGAAGTCCACAGGGCTACGAGCATCGTGGCCAATGCGAGCGGAGACGCCTTGGCAGCCGGCTCGTCTCCGAAGCATCCGCAGTTTTGCTCCTGGCAGGATCAGACCTCAGTCCCGCACGACCGAACCGAGGCCTTGATGCGGGACGCCACTCTGCGACCCGGCGACGTGATCATGACGGACGAGGGCGTGAGGGTGTTTGCGGGGCGCGCGGCCTGCCCGCATACGGTCCGAGATTTCCAAACCCTTGCGGAAGCGCGCGCGCTGCCCCGCGGAGAGCGGAGGGTGCTCGCCGCCATGGAGCAGGCCACCAAGACCAAGCGCTTCGGCTCGGCCCAAGATCCGATCGTGGCCTCCGACCGCGCGGGGCGCGTCAAACCGTGAGAGCCGGATCGGGCCCGCGGTAGCGTAGCGCCGGGCGGGCTATGAGCCGGACTGAGAGAACAGAATGACCACGCTGGAAGATGTTCGCTCGGCCACCGGCCTTTGCCCCGAAGAAATGATCGTCGGCGTCACCGAAACGGAAATCCATCGCGTGGTGCTCGCGAGCTATCTCTCGAACCTATGGAGAGGATCGGAGGTCGTGCGCGATCTCATCGTCGCCGACATCCGCACGGCTCTCGACCTCGGCGTGGCGGAACGCGCGGCCGATCTCTTGCTCGTGTTGCGCCGTTTCCTGACCTCGCATCCAGAAGCCGCGCATGCGCCCTGTCCCTGCGCGCAGAACTCCTGTGACCTGCAATTCGATGGCGTCAGTGGCCGCCACCAGTCTCATTGTCCCAATTTGATCGACTTCACGAGAGGCTAGCCACTTCAGCTCAAAGCGAGAGCCCATCGAGCGATCACCCGCCCGCTTTTCCGGCTCCCTCTTAACAGGGGTCGGACACATGATAGCCGAAAAGGAAGCCGAGAGGCCCCGTGCGCACCGGGGTCAGGCCGTCCTGGAAATAGCGCTCGCTGCCGGAATAGGGGTAGCCCTGCGTGCACCAGGGATTGAAAGGCGCAATATCCGCGCTGCGCACATAGCCTTCGAAACCGGCCCCCGCGATAAGCGTCCAATCCTTGTGGGGCCGCTCGAGCACCACGACGGGCATTCCCGCGCCGAGCACCGCGATCGCCTCCGATTTCGCGCTGGGGCGCGTGTGGAGTTCTGCGTCTTGCCTGAGCGTCTCAGCCCGCGTGGGCGCAGAGAATAGCGCGGCGCAGGCCGACGCCGCAGCGACGGCAAACGCCTTCCCGATCGAAGATCGCATCGTCAAACCTCTTCTCTTCGTCCCGAATTTATCGGCCCTGGGCGTTGCGCCTCATGCGATGGCGAGAATGACGTTCTCCGGCGCGAAGTGCGCCGCTGCTTCGTCGCCTTCGCGCAGTCCGAGTTCCACCGCCCGCGCGTGCGAGATCACGGCCGTCAGGCTCTTGCCACCGCCGATGTCGAGCAGAAATTCGCTCCGCGGCTCGGAGTCGATGCGGCGCGTGATGCGGCCGATAAAGCGGTTGCGCTCATGGAGCGGCGGCGCGTCTATGCGGGTGATCTCGACAAAGGGGGACTTCACAAGCGCCAGCGCGCGGCTTCCAGGCTTGAGATCGAGCTCCTCCAGGGCGTCATTGGTGACGATCGCATGCAGAGGCAGCTGGTCCGAGAGCCGCAGCGAGACGTCGACATCGACGGGGCCGGCCTCGACCTTGACGACTTCAGCCTGAAAGACGTTTCGCGCCGAGATACGCAAGCCCACTCCCCAGAGCAGGACATCGTCGATGCCTTCCAGGCCGTCGAGCGCGATCGCCGAGGAAATGCGGGTTAGGCGCTCCTCGAGACGGTGGAAGGCTTCGATGAGCTTCAAGCCTTCCGGCGTGACCTCGGCGCCGCCGCCCGAGCGGCCGCCGGCCTTGAGGACGAAGGCCGGGGAGGGGAGCAGATTGTTGATGGCCTGGACAGCGTCCCAGGCGCCCTTATAGGAGAAGCCTGAGGCCTTAGCGGCCTGGGAGATGCTGCCGTGCTCGGCGACGGCCTCGAGAACCTTGATGCGTTCGCGCCCGACGAGCAGCCGCCCACCGCTGCGCAACGCCAATGTGGCGTCAATCTTCTTGTCCAATGGAGTCTGCATGCGCGCTTCTGTTCTTAGCGCGCGTCGGGAAATCGACGCGGCGGACGGAGTTTAGCACAGGCGGAGCGCAGGGATATACGTTGTTCTAGCGCAAGCGCGCCGGGGCGCGCTTGCAGGAGGCGTTGAGAAATCACCAGCGGCGATAGACGCGCACCGGCGGGCGGCGAACGGCCACCGCGCCGCGAGGCCCCACGCAGCCCGCGCCGCGCCATCCACGCGCGCAAACGGCGGCGTTGGCGGGCTCGGCGGTGATGACGGAGAGCGTCGCGAATTCGGCGAACACAAGCGCGGCGAGCCCCGCGGCGGCGAGAATTGTCCTCATTGATCCTCCTCTTCCGGCGGTGAAAGTTCCGCCAGGATGGCTGCGCGACTCTTCGCGCCGCCAGCAGAGTTAAGCCCAGGCGTCTGAACGCCGTGTGAACGCTTTTCGGGAAACCGTGCGCAATCTAAAGGGATCCTTGCGTCATTTGCGGGTTTTCGAGCGAACGCCGCACATAGAGTTCCCCGGGACTCGCAGGGGCAGGCGCAATTGAACACCGTCGAAGAGCGGGGCGCCGGCCTGCGTCGCCTGCGCTGGCGCGAGATTAGCCCAAAGCCCAGCCCATCAGCGAAGCACCGACGAAGAATATAAAGGCTCCAAGCAGGACGAGGGACAAAAGACCCTTCGGCATCGCCGATTTCCCTTCTATGCTTTTCAAATGCCGCTTCGCTTGCGGCCTCTCCGCCAATATAATCCCGAATCGACCAAACGCCAGCGCGGCGCACGACGCCAGGGAGATCCTGAACTCATAGCCAAAGCTTAGTGCTTGAGACTGGACGCGCTCGCTTAAAGTGCGATCGTTGCGCTTACGAGGCAACCTCGAGCCTCGGGCCTTGGCTCAGCAAGATCGCCGATGAGGAATATCGCGAGAGGTCCGCCAGACTGCCCGCCGCGTGCTGGAGTTGCTCCAGCGCCAGATCTCGGAGCGATTTGAGGGATAGCCCTGCGCTTTGGATGAGGGCAGCGGCGGTTGATATAAAGACTTGCACATATCTTTATTGCATCGCGGTATTCCCTGCGCTATAGGCCGGTCGCCCCCCGGCTCGGGCGGGCTGGCCGCTCCGGCTTTGCGGCCTCGCCAATTCGAGGGAACATATGACCAGCCACTTCAACGACTACGCCGTCGCCGACATCGGCCTTGCCGATTGGGGCCGCAAGGAACTTGCCATCGCCGAGACCGAAATGCCCGGCCTCATGGCGACGCGCGCGGAATATGGCGCGGCGCAGCCGCTCAAGGGCGCGCGCATCGCGGGCTCCTTGCACATGACGATCCAGACCGCCGTGCTGATCGAGACGCTGAAGGCGCTCGGCGCGGATGTGCGCTGGGCCTCCTGCAACATTTATTCGACGCAGGATCACGCCGCCGCGGCGATCGCCGCCACGGGCACCCCGGTCTTCGCGCGCAAGGGCGAGAGCCTCGAGGATTATTGGGACTACACGCATAAGATCTTCGAATGGGGCGACGGCGGCTTCCCGAACATGATCCTGGACGACGGGGGCGACGCGACGCTGCTCATCCATTTGGGCCTGCGCGCGGAGCAGGGCGACACCGCCTTTCTCGACAAGGCGACGAATGAGGAAGAGGAGGTTCTCTTCGCCTCGATCAAGAAGCGCCTGAAGTCCAATCCCGGCTGGTATGGGCGCAACGCCGTGGCGATCAAGGGCGTCACCGAGGAGACGACGACCGGTGTGCATCGCCTCTACACGATGCATAAGGAGGGCAAGCTCCTCTGGCCGGCGATCAACGTCAACGACTCGGTGACGAAGTCGAAGTTCGACAATCTCTACGGCTGCCGCGAGTCGCTCGTCGACGGCATCCGCCGCGCGACCGACGTCATGATGGCGGGCAAAGTCGCCTGCATCGCGGGCTTCGGCGACGTCGGCAAGGGCTCGGCCGCCTCGCTGCGCAACGCCGGCTGCCGAGTGATCGTGACCGAGATCGATCCCATCTGCGCGCTGCAGGCCGCGATGGAAGGCTATGAGGTCACGACGATGGAGGACGCGGCGACGCGCGCCGACATCTTTTGCACCGCGACGGGCAATGTGGACGTCATCACCACCGAGCACATGCGCGCGATGAAGGACCGCGCCATCGTCTGCAACATCGGCCACTTCGACTCGGAGATTCAGGTCGCGGGCCTGCGCAATCTCAAGTGGCACAACGTTAAGCCGCAGGTGGACGAGGTCGAGTTCGCGGACGGCAAGCGCATCATCCTGCTCGCCGAAGGGCGCCTTGTGAACCTGGGCTGCGCGACGGGTCATCCGTCCTTTGTGATGTCGGCCTCCTTCACCAATCAGACGCTCGCGCAGATCGAGCTTTGGACGAAGCAGGGCCAATATCCGGTTGGCGTCTACACGCTGCCCAAACGCCTCGACGAGAAGGTCGCGGCGCTGCATCTCGACAAGATCGGCGTGAAGCTGACCAAGATGACGGACGCGCAGGCGGTCTATCTGAACCTGCCGCTCAATGGCCCGTTCAAGCCGGAGCATTACCGCTACTAAGACATCGCTGCGACCCCGCTTTGGAAATCGAAGCGGGGCCGGGGCCCAAATCGCGCAGGGGCTTGACGCGACGCCCGCGAGCGCTTCGAGCGCCCGTCGCTTTTCGTGTTTTGCGGCGGCGCCTCCGACTCAATGTCCGAGCAGCATGGCGACCCGCGCGCCGATCAATTTCGCGATCAGCTTTAACGGGAAGCTTCGATAACAAGGCGCGTCGCTCGGCAGTGGCGTCGTCGCGCGGCGTCTCCTGACGTTCGTTCGCATATCGATGGGCGGCAGCTCGCCATCATAGCGATGGCGATAGCTCGAAACCCAGAAGCCCGGATCGAATTTGAGGAACATCCCCGAGTTGCAGCAGCTCGCGACGACGCGGCGCGTTGGCGAATTCGGCTTCAGCCGATGGTCGACGAGAAGCTCCTCGCCCGCAACGCAGCGAAAGCGATCGTTGCGGTAGAGGAGATAAGGTGCGCCGCCGTCGTCATCGAGCACGCGCGGGCGCCCGGCAGCGCTTCGATGCGCCGGCCGCCTTCCTGACAGTCGAGGCAGTAGCAGACGACGGAGAGGATCGGCTCGCCGCGGCTTTCGCAGCGAACGCGCCCGCAGCCGCATTGGGAAGTCCTGACTTCTAGCGGCATGGCGCCCTCCCGCGCAATCGCGCCTCAGTCTCCGCGCGCGGGGATCGCGATCTTCGTCGGATTGCCGAGCCGCTTGTCGAGATAGTTCGAGACCTCGGCGATCAGCGGATCGATCTTGTTCTCGAAAAAATGGTTCGCGCCTTTCACGACGGCATGCTCGATCGAGATGCCCTTCTGGGTCTTGAGCTTCTCGATCAGGCCGGTCACCTCTTTGAGCGGCGCGACGCGATCGATGTCTCCGTGGATGAAGAGTCCCGAGGAAGGGCAGGGGGCAAGGAAGGAATAGTCGAAGCGGTTCGCCGGCGGCGCGACCGAGACGAAGCCCTCGATCTCCGGACGACGCATCAGAAGCTGCATACCGATCCAGGAGCCGAAAGAGACGCCGGCGATCCAGCAGGCGCGCGCCTCGGGATTGACGGCCTGCGCCCAGTCGAGCGCCGCGGCGGCGTCGGAAAGCTCGCCCGCGCCGTGATCGAACATCCCCTGGCTGCGTCCCACGCCGCGGAAATTGAAGCGCAGCACGGAGAAGCCACGTTCGGCGAAGGCGTAATAGAGGTGATAGACGATCTGATTATTCATCGTGCCGCCGAACTGCGGATGCGGATGCAAGATGATCGCGATCGGCGCGCCGCGGGTCGCAGATTGATGAAAACGGCCCTCGAGCCTGCCGGCCGGGCCGCTGAAGATCACTTCGGGCATTTTTTCCTCAGAAAGCGCAATATCCCTCGCCTCTAGCGCGAGCCATGCCCGAGCCTTAAGCTTTGCAGCCGCCTCGCCAAGCAACAGGCACGGCGGCGAGCGAGCCGCGTTTCTAGCACCAGAGTCCTTGGCGATTGCAAGGGTTTTCGTGCGCGCTCGGCCCGCTACGCGCCCAAAATGAACGCAAAGCGCCTTCCCTCGGAGCGCAAGGTCTGCAATGTTCGGTGCGCGCCGCCGGCCATGAGCCGCGCCTTTCCTGATGCGGAGGAAGAGAAAATGATCGCTCGATTTTCAGGCCCGTCCCGTTGGGCGCTCGCAGTCGCCTCTCTGGCGTTTGTCCTCTGCTCGGCGCCGCTGGCTGCGCGCGCGCAGCTAGCCCAAGGCTGGCCCGCCTGCAGCGGTCCGGTCCCCGATGCGGCGATCGACGCCTGCTCGAAGATCATCGCGAGCTTCGGGTCCAAGGAGACGGCGCACAACAAGGCGGCGGCCTTCTACAACCGCGCCAACGCCTATGCTGCGAAACGCGACTACGACCATGCCTACGCCGATTTCACCAAAGCTCTGGAGATCGAGCCGAAATCCGGGAACGCGCTTTCGGCGCGCGCCGCGGCCTATCGCGGGCAGGGGGACTACGCTGCGGCCGTCAAGGATCTCGACGCGGCGATCAAGCTCGAGCCCAAGAACCCGGACTTCTATATCGGCCGCGGCGCGGCGCGCTACGGGCTGCACGACTTCGACGGCGCGATCGCCGACTTCGGCGAGGCCTTGAAGCTCAACCCGACCTATGGACCGGCGTTCACCGCCCGCGCCAAGATCTACATGCAGGAGCGCAAGGAAGAGAAGGCGCTCGCCGATTTCGCGGAGGCCGTCAAATACGACAAGACCGCTGCGCCTTATCTCTCACGCGGCGACCTCTATCTCGAGACCAAGGATTTCGATCGCGCGATCGCCGATTTCACCGAAGGCTTGAAGCGCGATCCAAAATCGGTCGTCGCTTTCGTCGACCGCGGCTCCGCTTGGCGCAGCAAGGGCGATCTCGACAAGGCGATCGCCGATTATGACGCAGCCCTTAAAATCGATCCGACGGTCGTTCCAGCTCTCTACAATCGCGCGAGCGTGTTCCGCATCAAGAAGGACCTTCCGCGCGCGAAGGCGGATTATTTGGCGATCCTGAAGGTCAGGCCGGATTTCCTGGAAGCCAAGAAGGGGCTCGAGGAAGTGGATCGGCTGATCGCCTGGCAGGATCAAAGAGCAGCCAAAGCTTCGGCGCAGTCCAACGCGCCTGCGCCTGCTGCTCCGTCGGCGAAGCCGTGAAAGCTTCGCGGCGCGGAGAGGAAGCGGGTCTTCACTTCCGATGGGGCTACCGCCCGCGATTTGTTGCTTCTTGGGCGGAACCCGAATAGGTCTTGCCCTTTTTGGCGCGATTGTCTGCAAGACTAGTCGTTGTCAGAAGTTAAAAATTCCGCTAAGAGACAAGTATGTCACAAGGGGCCGAAATGAGTGTGCGTGTAAGGGCGTTTTTCGTCCTCGCCGCCATTTGCGCCGTGACGGTCGGGCTGCTCGGCCCCGCTTTTTCGCGTCCGGCGTCGGCCGTGCGGGGCGCAGTGGTGGAATGTCCCCACCACATGGCGAAAGGCGCCCTAGCGGCGTCGCCTGAAAAGGCCGGCTCCCAGCATGCGCCGGGCCACTCGGGACTTCCCGGTTGCCCCGATTGTTGCCTGGCCGCCCATCTAGGGATGGGAACGGCCGTGCTCCCTCTGCGAAGCGCTTCCTCTGCGCGGCCTGAGCGGCGTAACGCGTCGCGCATCGGCTACGCCGACTATGAGGCGAGCGCCATCAAGCCCGTGGCGGCGCCGGCCGCCAACGGCGCGCGCGCGCCGCCGGCCGCCTAACTCCCCCTCCCGATCGTCTCACATCCGGCCTGCTCACGCGAGAATTTCGCGCCGCGCGGCCAATAAGCAAGAAGAACACCCGACGTCCGCAGAGAGCGGCGGAGCAAGGGTTATCAGGGAACACCAAGACCATGGACTATTCATCCATCAATCCGCTGACGATGTTCTATGCGGCGGGCCTCGTCGGCAAGTCGGTCATCCTGCTCCTGCTCGCCGCCTCGATCTACACCTGGGTGCTCATCGTGATGGGCGCCTATTCCATCGCGAAGATCGGCCGCTCCGCGCAAACGGCGCGCTCGGGCGGCGACGTCGGCGTGCTCGCGCCGATCGACGCGATGGGCAAGAGCGCCGCGGCGCTCAATGTTGAGGGGGAATCGGCCAACGAACGGCGGGAGCGCATCGCCGAGCAGATGAGCCGCGCGGCGCGCGAACTTCTCTCCAGGGAAGAAGGCGGCCTGCCCAATCTCGCGATCATCTCGTCGACCGCGCCCTTCATCGGCCTCTTCGGCACGGTGTGGGGCATCATGTCGAGCTTCGCGAGCATCGCGCAGGCGCAGGACACGAGCCTTGCGGTCGTCGCGCCGGGCATTGCGGAAGCGCTCGCCACGACCGCCTATGGCCTCTTCGCGGCCATTCCCGCGGCGGTGGGCTATAACCGCATCGGCGCGGCCTTCGGGCGCGTCGGCCAGCAGGTCTCCCATTGGATCGAGGACGTCGCGCTCTCGCATGTTTCGGACCGGCCGGTCGCCCCGCGTAAGAAGGAGGCTGCTTAATGGCCTTCTCCACGCGCTCCAACGCCAGCAAGGATCTCTATCAGCCGCTGGCTGAAATCAACGTCACGCCGCTCGTCGACGTCATGCTGGTGCTGCTGATCATCTTCATGATCACCGCGCCGCTGCTCGCCAAGGGCGTAAAGGTCAACCTTCCGCAAGCGAAGGCGGCTGTTCCTCTCAACCAGAAAGAGCCGATCATGGTTTCGGTCGGCAAGGACGGCAAGCTTTCGCTCGGCGTGGACGAAATCACGCCCGAGGCTCTGATCGACGGCGTCCGCGCCATGATGGGCGACGACACGAGCCGCGTCGTGCATATCCGCGGCGACACGGAAGCGGTTTACGGACAGGTCGTCGCGGTGATGGACAAGCTCGCGACGAACGGGATCACCCATATCGCGATCATGACCAATTCGCGCAAGGCGGAGGCGGCTGGCGGCGCGACGCCGGCTGGAGTCCCCGCGGTCGCTCCAGCTCCTGCGCCGGCGGTCGGGGGAGGCGGCAAATGACAGACCTCGCAGCCCTCCCAACCTTCGGCCATGAAGCGTCCGAGAACGCCTTTACGCCCATCCGCCCGCGCTGGCTCGAGCCTGTCGCGATCGCCGCCGTGCTCCTCGCCCATTTGGCGCTCGGCGTGCTGTTCATGAATTTCGCCCTCGATAAGATCGTCCCGCTCGATGAAGTGGGCGCTGACCTCATTCCCGAGGGCGACCAGTTCGAATCGGTGGAGCAGGTCGAGATGGACGAGGTTCTGCCGCCCGAGGCGGTGGAGCAGCCGGACTTCGCGATCCCGCCGCCGCTCGTCATGCATCCCGACGCGCCGCCTTTGCCTGCTAAGAATCAGGTCACCGAGCAGCAAAAGAAGGTTGTCGAAAAGCGTCAGGAAGTTCAGTCAGGACGCAGGCAACAGGCCCAGGAACGCCACAGGCTCGGCATTGAAGGCGGTCAGACGAACATTGGCGGCCTTACGCGCGCCTCCTATGCAGCGCTGTTGTCGGCGGCGATCAGGCGACATGTGCCGAGCTCGTCGACGCTGGGTCCGGGTCACGCCAGCTGCAGCTTCCACGTGGGCCCCGGGGGCGGGATGTCGGGCATTGGATGCTCGGGCTCGACCCCGGCGCATGCTTCGCTGCTCCATACCGCCATCGCCTCGGTACACGCGCCGGCGCCGCCGGGTGGCGGTTTCTTCGCCTCGCAGTCGGTCAATTTCCATTGACGGCGACCTTCTCTCCGTGCGGCCCCTCGCGCGGGGAGAAGGAGGGCGTTCCGCGCAGAGATTAGTAAAATTTGGTTTCTCGTCAGCAGGGAAAATGCGCCTCCAACGCGCCCCGGTTTGGCGTCGATGCGGCAAAGGGGGAAAGATGCGGAAGATCTCGGTCGCTTTGATTGTGGTTTTCTTCTGCGTTGGCAGCGTGGCTTACGCGGAGGAGCAAACCGGCGCCGCAGGCTCGGGTCAGGCTCAGGAGGCTCCGGCGGCGGCAAGCGCCGTTCCCGCAGAGAAACACCCGGCCGCCGCGGGTGCGGCCGCCACCGAACAGAAGGCGGGCGTAGCCGCCGCCGCTCACGCCGAGCAGCCTCCTCACGCCGATCCCGCCTATATGATGAAGCTCGCGGCTGCGGTGCGTGCGCATGTGCCGGCGAATGCGTCCGTCGGCGCCGGCAACGCTTCCTGCCGGTTTCTCGTGACGGCGAGCGGCGTGACCTCGGGCATCGCTTGCAAGGGCTCGTCGCCCGCTCATTCCCAGCTGCTTCAGAAGGCCATTGCTGCGACCAAGGCTCCGCTGCCGCCCGGCGGGTCTTTCTCCGCCTATCAAAGCGTCGTGTTCCATTGATCGGCGCCGCCATGATCCCCAAACCTGTTTCTCGGGGCGTCGCGCTGGCCCTGTCGCTTTGGTCTGCGAGCGCCTTCGCGCAATCCGCGCCGCCACCGCCGGCCGCAGCGGCGCCCGCAGCGCCAAAGCCTGCCGAGACCGCGTCGCCCACGCCCCCGAAGGAGGAGTTCCGCTCCGAGAGCAAGTTCCTCGCCGCGCTCTACGCTGAAATCGCGAAGCAGAGCGCCTCGGAGGAGGAGAAGGAGCTCGGCGAGGGCGAGACGACCGCGAGCTTCCATGTCGATGCGACCGGCAAGATCGACAAGGTGACCATCGACAAGACGACGAGCGAGCTGCACGCGGCCGCCGTCAAGCGCATTCTCGCCCAGGTCACAGCGCCTCGCCCGCCGGGCGGCGGCATGGATATCGGCCAGACTTTCAAGTTTCACTAGTTTCGACATGACCGCGCCGCGATGCCGATCGTCCAAGCCCGACGAAAAGGGGGATCGGCATGAGGCCCGGCGCGCCATCCGCGCTCACGAGGACATAAGCGCGAGCATGCGGCTCGGCTGCGCGCGCCGTCTCGCGGCCATTGCAACGCTTTTCGTCGCAATGGCCGCGCCGGCGTCGGGGCTCGAGTTCCAGCCCTACGCGCGCGGAACCTTCGCAGAGCTGCGCCAGGCCCATGAGGGCCGGCCGCTCCTGGTGCATTTTTGGTCCGTGACCTGCGCGCCCTGCATCGCGGAACTCTCCGACTGGGCGCGGCTCGCAGCCCAGAAAAAAGGGCTCAACATCGTCTTCGTCAATGTGGATGGAGAGTCGGACCGCGTGAAAGCCGGCGCGCGCCTCGAGAAGGCGGGACTGGCGGGCGCGCTTCATTACGGCTTCGCCGACGATTTTCTCGACAGGCTTTTCTTCGAGGTCGATCGAATCTGGCGCGGCGAGCTTCCCTTCACCGCGCTGATCGATGCGAACGGCAGGGTCGTCACCGCGGCGGGTCTCCTCGACGGACCCGAGATAGCGGGATGGCTGTCGCCGGCGTCGCCATGACGCAGGTCTTTGACGAGTTTCCGGCTTGCCAGGCGGCGCAAATCGGCCGATAGGCGAGCCCTGGAACGCTCCGGGCGCCCGCGGCCGCCCCCTTTTTTGGGAAAAGCCCGCCCGACATGCCCCCAACATTGCTCTGCCTCGCCCGCCATGGCGAGACGAATTGGAATCTCGAGAGGCGTTTCCAGGGTCAGCTCGACATTGCTCTGAACCACAAGGGCCGCATGCAGGCGACCGCGCTCGACTTGGAGCTCGCAGAACGCGCCTTCGACCGGATCTACTCGAGCGATCTGTCGCGCGCCGTCGCGACGGCGCAGCCGCATGCGGCGCGGCGCGGCATGACCCTCGTGCAAAGACCCGAGCTGCGCGAGAAGCACGACGGCCTTTGGCACGGCTTGAGTTATGAGGGAGGTGGCGGCGCGCTACCCCGAAGATTACCGCCATTACCTCGACCGCCGCGCGGATTATGGGCGCCGGGCGGCGAGACGCTGATGCGCTTCGCCGCGCGCGTGCGCTCGGGCCTTACGAAGATCGCAGCCGCCCATCCCGGCGAGACGCTGCTCGTCGTCGTGCATGCCGGCGTGCTCGACATCGCCTGGCGCATGGCGATGGAGAAGCGCCTCGACGAGCCCCGCTCGCTTCCCGCGCTCAACGCCGCGCCGAACTGGTTTGCCTTCGAGAACGACAAGTGGTCGCTCGTCGATTGGGCGCGCGCCGACACGCGCGCGCCGATCCTCGCGCCTTACGAAGCGATCACGCTCACGCGACGCGAGGCGTCGCGCGCGCTGCTCGTCAACCCGAGGGGCGAGACGCTGCTGCTCAAATTCGCGAGCCGCATCCTGCCGGACGTCGCAGCGCAGGGCTATGCGCATTTTTGGGGACAGCCCGGCGGCGCGCGCGAGGCCGGAGAGAGTTTCGAAGCCTGCGCCGCGCGTGAAATTCGCGAGGAGACGGGGCTCTCAGGCGTCGACGTCGGCGCTGCCATCGCCTCGCGCGAGTTCCCGCTGCTGCTGCCCAGCGGATGGGTGCAGGGCGTGGAACGCTATTATCTCGTGTGCTGCGAGAATTTCGAGCCCGATTTGAGTGCGCTCACGGAGGGCGAGGCGTCTTACGTGCTCGGCTGGAAATGGTGGCGTCCGGAGGACATCGCCGCGTCAAAGGAGCTGATCTATCCAGAAGCGTTGGCGAATATGCTGGGCGGCCTAAGCGACGCCGCCCCCTCCCTGGCCCTCCCCCGCAAGCGGGAGAGGGGACCCTAACGATCAGCGTCTCGCCGAATGTGAATGAAGTCCCCGAGTTCCGCCCCTCTCCCGCAAAGCGGAGGAGAGCCGGGGGGCTTTTACGCGCTCTTGTCCAATCCCACGCACATCAGCGCGAAGGCCCATTCCAGCGCGGTCTCCTCCAGAGACTTGAAGCGGCCCGAGGCGCCGGCGTGTCCCGCGCCCATTTGAGTCTTGAGGAGCACGGGCCCGCCGCCCGTCATTGTCGCGCGCAACTTTTGCACCCACTTTAACGGCTCCCAATAGGTCACGCGCGGATCTGTCAATCCGGCGAGCGCCAAATCGGCGGATAGCGTTGCGCCTTGACGTTGTCGTAGGGGGAATAGCCCGCGATGCGGTCAAAGGCCTCTGTATCCTCGATCGGATTGCCCCATTCGAGCCACTCGGGGGGTGTCAGCGGCAGGTCGGCGCGCAGAATCGTGTTCAACGCGTCGACGAAGGGCACCTCGGCGATGACGCCGGCGAAAAGCTCCGGCGCCATGTTGACGATGGCGCCCATCAACAGGCCGCCGGCCGAGCCGCCCTGCGCGACGATCGTCCCTCGCGCGTGAAGCCCGCTCGATCAGCGCAGCGCGCAGGCGATGAAATCGGAAAAGCTGTTCGTCTTATGCTCGAGCTTGCCGTTCTCGTACCAGCTCCAGCCGCGCTCCGTTCCGCCGCGCACATGCGCGAGCGCATAAACAAAGCCGCGATCAACGAGCGAGAGCACGTCGGAATCGAATTCCCCGTCGAGCGAGTCGCCGTAGGCGCCATAGCCATAAAGCAGAAGCGGCGCGCCTTCGCCGGGCACGAACTCCTTGCGATACAGGAGCGTGATCGGCACGCTCTCGCCATCTAAAGCCTTCGCCGAGCTGCGGCGCGCGACATAGTTTCTCGGGTCATGGCCGCTTGGAATCTCCAGGCGTTTGATGAGAGCGCGCTCGCGCGTCATCATGTCGTAGTCGTACGTCTCGTCGGGCGTCGTCGGCGAGGAATAAACGAAGCGCAGCGTTGTTGTCTCGAACTCCAGGCCGGGCGCGAGCTCCAGCGAATAGGCCTCTTCCGCGAAGTCAATGGCGTGCTCGGCGCCGCTTTCGATCTCGCGGATGACGAGACGCGGCAGCGCGTTCTCGCGTTCGATCCAGACAAGATGACGCGCATAGACGGTCATCGCGACAAGCATTCGGCCTTTGCGATGCGCAACGACGGCGCGCCAATCCGCGCGCGATATGGAGCTCAGCGGCGCCGAAAAAATCGCGAAGTCCTCGGCGGCTTCGGCATTGGCGAGGATGAAAAGCTGGTCGCCGTGCGGCTCGACCTCGTAGCGCAGACCGTTTTCGCGCGGGGCGACCCGGCGCGGCGGGGCGTCCGTATCGACAAGGTCGATCAGATGGCATTCGCTCGCGTCGTGACCGTGGATCGTGACGACGGCGAAGCGTCCGCAGCGGCTCTCGCCGAGCGACACGAACCAGGCCGGATCGCGCTCCTCGATCAACACTTGATCCTTGCGCTGCGAGGAGCCGACCTTGTGAAGGAGAACTGCGTTTGTGCGGTGGTCCTCGTCGACGCGAACGTAAAGAAAGCTCGAGCCGTCGCGGCTCCAGACGATGGAGCCGTCCGTGTCGCGAACGATGTCGGCGCGGTCACGTCCGTCGCTCAAGCTGCGCGTGCGGATGGCGTAGAGTTCTGAGCCCTTGTCGTCGAGGCTCCAGGCGAGCGCGCCGTGATCGCGCGTATGCGCGGCGTCGCCGATCTCGAAAAACTCCCGGCCCTTGGCGAGAGCCTCGCCATCGAGGAGAACCTCCTCTTCGCCGCCGCCGCGCGGGCGCCGGCAATAGAGCGAATGTTCCGCGCCTTCACGATAGCGCTGGTAGTAGGAGTAAGGGCCGTCCGGCGTGGGCGGCTCTGCGTCATCTTCCTTGATGCGCGCGCGCATTTCCGACGCGAGTGTCTCGCGCAGCATCTTGGCGGGCGCGAGCGCCGCCGCGCAATGAACGTTCTCGGCTTCGAGCAGGCTTGCGATATCGCGGGGCAGGGCGCGGGGATCGCGCAAGGCCTCGCGCCAGTTCTCCGCCGCGAGCCACGCGTAATCGTCTTCGACGAGGCGTCCGTGGAACTGGCGCTGCGTCGGCTTGCGCTCGGCCTGCGGCGGCGTCGCTTGGGCGAAAGTGGAGGCGGGATCGCGAGCGCCCTTAGCGAACATAAGCTTCGCCTCTCATGTCGCCGCGCCGGATCAGCCGTCCTCCCCGCCCGAGCGCAGGGTGGAGCCGCGATATCCGCCGGGGCGCGTGAGGCGCTTGACGGCTTCGAGCGCCGTGGGGTTCAAGCCCTCTCCGCCACTCGCGACATAGTCGATGATGCCGGCGCGCATGCGCGGATCCCAGAACTTCCTCAAATGATCCGCGGCGGAGGCCGCCTGGTCTCCAGATTTTTGCGCCGAGAAGAAAAGCCCGATCTGATTGGCCATTTTCACCAGCGTATCGACTGTATTATGCGACATGCAGCTGTGCCTACTCCGCTGGGGCGTTTTGTGAAGAGATGCGCCTGACGGCTCCGAGCGCGGTGGGATTCAAGTCCTTTCCACCCCTCGCGACATAGTCGGCGATGGCCGCGCGCATGCGCGGCGCCCAGAATTGCTTGAGATGCTCCGCAGCGCCCGCCACTTGATCGCTGTTTTTCTGCGCGGAGAAGAACTGGCCGATCTGATTGGCCATTTTCACCAAAGTGTCGATCGAGCTATGCGACATGGATTGGCGCCGGCTCCACGATGCGTTCGGGATGGGTGAAGACTTCGAAGTCTCGCCCTCGCATTACCGCGACGAGCGTCATGCCGCAAGCTTGCGCGGTGCGCACGGCGAGCGCCGTCGGCGCCGAGATCGCCGCGATGACCGGCGCGCCAATCCGCGCCGCTTTCTGAATAAGCTCGACGGACACCCGGCTCGTCATCAGCACGACGCCGTCCCTGCCCGAGACCCCCTCCCGCAGCAGCGCGCCGGCGAGCTTGTCGAGCGCGTTGTGTCGTCCCACGTCCTCTCGCAGCACCAGCAGGTCGTCGAGCGGACGCCAGAAGGCGGCGGCGTGGACGGCGCGCGTTTGCCGGTTGAAGATCTGCCGGTCGGGCATCCGATCCATGGCTTCGATAAGCTGCGTCGACTTGACGCGGAAGCCGTCCCCAAGCTGCGGCGGCTTGCGCGCCGCCTGCTCGAGGCTCTCTATGCCGCAGAGGCCGCACCCTGTCGGCCCCGCCATGGAGCGGCGACGCGCGGCGTATTGTCGCTGGCGGTCGCCTGGAAGCCAGCTGCGCAGCTCGACGCCGAGCTCGCTTGCGACGATCTCGACCTCGAGCGCGCCCGCCTCGGGCTCGATCAGGCCCTCGGTCAGCGCGAAGCCCGTCGCGAAATCCTCAAGATCGTCGGGCGTCGCCATCATGACGGCATGGGTCGTGCCGCCGTAGGTGAAGGCGATTGGCGTCTCTTCCGGGATCAGACGGGAGCCCGGCGCCAGCGCGTCGCAGCGGCGCGCGAGGCAGGCCGCCGTGACGACGGGCGCAGGGACCCCTCCCTCGCTCATTCCGCGGCTTCGACCCCGGAGTTGATGCGGCGGCTCGCCTCCGACAGGGCGGCGTATTTCTCCTGCCATTCGGACGGGCCGTTCGTCGGCGACACCTGCACCGCCGTCACTTTATATTCCGGACAGTTTGTCGCCCAGTCGGAATTGTCGGTGGTGATGACGTTCGCCTGGCTCTGCGGATGATGGAACGTCGTGTAGACGACGCCCGGCGCCATGCGCTCGCTGATCTTGGCGCGCAGTGAGGCTTCGCCGGCGCGGCTCTGCACGCGCACCCAGTCGCCGTCCTTGACCCCGCGCTCCTCGGCGTCGTGCGGGTTGATCTCCAGCACGTCCTCGGGATGCCAGCTGCTATTATCGGTGCGTCGCGTCTGCGCGCCGACGTTGTATTGCGAGAGGATGCGCCCCGTCGTGAGCAGCAGCGGGAATCGCGGTCCGGTCTTCTCGTCGGTCGGCACATATTCGGTGATGACGAACTTGCCCTTGCCGCGGGCGAATTTGTCGATGTGCATGATCGGCACGCCATGCGGGTGCTCGTCGTTGCACGGCCACTGCACCGAGCCTTCCTCCTCGAGACGCTGGTAGGAAACGCGGCGGAAGCTCGGGGTGAGCCGCGCGATCTCGTCCATGATCTCGCTCGGGTGCTTATAGTTCCAGTCGAGACCCATGGCCTGGGCGATGAGCTGGGTGATCTCCCAGTCGCCATAGCCGTTCTGCGGGCTCATCACCTTGCGCACGAGCTGAATGCGGCGCTCGGCGTTGGTGAAGGTGCCGTCCTTCTCGAGGAAGGTCGCGCCCGGCAGGAACACATGGGCGTAATTCGCCGTCTCGACGAGGAAAAGGTCCTGCACGACGACGAGATCCATGGCCGCGAGGCCCGCGGACACGTGCTTGGTGTTCGGGTCGGACTGCAGAATGTCCTCACCCTGCACATAGAGGCCCTTGAACGTGCCCTCGATCGCCGCGTCGAACATGTTCGGGATGCGCAGGCCGGGCTCGGAATCGAGCTTGACCCCCCATTCCGCCTCGAAGGTCTCGCGCGCGGCCTCGTTCGAGATGTGCTGATAGCCCGGCAGCTCATGCGGGAAGGAGCCCATGTCGCAGGAGCCCTGGACATTGTTTTGTCCGCGCAGCGGATTCACGCCGACGCCGCGACGGCCCAGATTGCCGGTCACCATCGCGAGATTGGCGATGCCCATGACCGTCGTCGACCCCTGGCTGTGCTCGGTGACGCCAAGGCCGTAATAGATCGCGCCATTGCCGCCCGTGGCGTAGAGGCGCGCCGCGGCGCGCAGCTCCGCAGCGGGAACGCCGGTGTATTTCTCTGTCGCCTCGGGACTGTTGCGCTCCTCGGAGACGAAAGCGGCCCAGTCCTGATACTCGTCCTTGTTGCAGCGCTCGCGAATGAAATTCTCGTTCACGAGCCCTTCGGTGACGATCACATGCGCCATCGACGTCACGACGGCGACATTCGTGCCGGGCTTCAGCGGCAGATGATGGGTGGCCTCGATGTGCGGGGAGCGCACGAGGTCGATCTTGCGCGGATCGATGACGATGAGCTTCGCGCCCTGGCGCAACCGCGCCTTCATGCGCGAGCCGAAGACCGGGTGCGCGTCGGTCGGATTGGCGCCGATCACCACGATGACGTCGGCCTCGTCGACCGAGTTGAAATCCTGCGTGCCGGCCGAGGTGCCGAAAGCCTGGTTCAGGCCGTAGCCCGTCGGAGAATGGCAAACGCGCGCGCAAGTGTCGGTATTGTTATTGCCGAAGCCCGCGCGGGCGAGCTTCTGGACGAGATAGCTCTCCTCATTCGTGCAGCGCGAGGAGGTGATGACGCCGACGGAATCCTTGCCATACTTGGCCTGGACCTCCTTAAAGCGCCGCGCCGTGAAGGCGATCGCCTCCTCCCAGGAGACGACGCGCCAAGGCTCGGTGATCTTGTCGCGGATCATCGGCTCGAGCACGCGGTCCTGATGATGCGCATAGCCATAGGCGAAGCGGCCCTTGATGCAGCTGTGGCCGTGGTTGGCCTTGCCGTCCTTCCAGGGGACCATGCGGATGACTTCCTCGCCGCGCATCTCGGCCTTGAAGGTGCAGCCCACGCCGCAATAGGCGCAGGTGGTCACCGCGGAATGCTCGGGCTGGCCAGCGGCGACGACCGACTTCTCGATGAGCGTCGCGGTGGGGCAGGCCTGCACGCAGGCGCCGCAGGAGACGCATTCGGACTCCATGAAGGCTTCCGACATGCCGGGCGAGACGCGGCTCTCGAAGCCGCGGCCGGAGATCGTCAGCGCGAAGGTGCCCTGCACCTCCTCGCAAGCGCGCACGCATCGATTGCAGACGATGCATTTCGACGGATCGTAGCTGAAGTAGGGGTTCGACTCGTCCTTCGGCAGCCATTTGAAATTGGCTTCGCCGCTGTTGCGCGCGAAGACGTGATTGTCGCCGTCATAGCCGTAGCGGACGTCGCGCAGGCCGACCGCTCCGGCCATGTCCTGCAATTCGCAGTCTCCATTGGCGGCGCAGGTCAGACAGTCGAGCGGATGGTCGGAGATATAGAGCTCCATCACGCCGCGCCGGACCGCCTTCAGGCGCGGCGTCTGGGTGTGAACCTTGATTCCCGCCGCAACCGGCGTCGTGCATGAGGCCGGCAGACCGCCGCGGCCGTCGATCTCGACGAGGCACAAGCGGCAGGAGCCGAAGGCCTTGATGCTGTCGGTGGCGCAAAGCTTGGGGATCTCATTGCCGATCTGCATCGCCGCGCGCATGATCGACGTGCCTTCGGGCACGGTGACCGACTGACCGTCGATGGTCAAAGTCACCATATTTTGAGACTGTGAGGCCGGAGTGCCGTAGTCGATCTCTTTAATGACGCTCATGGGGTTAGCTCCTCATTCCGCGGCGGCGGGAACGGACTTCTTCTGGAAGTCTTCGGGAAAATGACGCAGCGCGCTGAGCACGGGATAGGGCGCGAAGCCCCCGAGCGCGCAGAGCGATCCAAACTTCATCGTGTTGCAGAGATCCTCGAGCAGTGCGATCTCCGCCTCCACGTTCTGACCGGCTTTGATCTTGTCGATCGTCTCGACGCCACGCGTCGAGCCGATGCGACAAGGCGTGCATTTGCCGCAGCTTTCGATTGCGCAGAATTCCATGCCGAAGCGCGCCATCTGCAGCATGTCGACCGTGTCGTCGAAGACGACCAGGCCGCCATGGCCGATCAGCGCGTCGCGCTTGGTGAAGTCCTCGTAGTCGAAGATCAGGTCGAAGTCCTTGACCGGCACATAGGCGCCGAGCGGGCCGCCGCATTGCACGGCGCGCACCGGCCGCCCGGAGTGAGTTCCGCCGCCGATCTCATTGACGATCTCGCCGAGCGTCAATCCGAAATCGACCTCGCAGAGTCCGCCATATTTGACGTTCCCGGCGATCTGCAGCGGCATGGTGCCGCGCGAGCGCCCGACGCCGCAGTCGGCGTAGGCTTGCGCGCCCTCTTCGAAGATCATCGGGATCGTCGCGATCGAGAGTACGTTGTTGACGATCGTCGGCCGCTCGAAGAGGCCGGCGATGGCCGGGAAGGGCGGCTTGGCGCGCACGATGCCGCGCTTGCCCTCGAGGCTCTCCAGCAGCGAGGTTTCCTCGCCGCAGACATAAGCGCCGGCGCCGATGCGCAACTCGAGGTCGAAGGCGAAATTCGAACCGCGCACCTTGGGCCCGAGCCATCCCGCCTCACGCAGGATCTCGATCGCCTTGCCGAAGACCACCGCCGTCTGCGGATATTCCGAGCGCAGATAGACAAAGCCCTTGGAGGCGTTCACCGCATAGCCCGCGATGATCATGCCCTCGATCAGCGCGAAGGGGTCGCCTTCCATGATCATACGGTCGGCGAAGGTGCCGCTGTCGCCTTCGTCGGCGTTCACGACCACGTAGCGCCGGTCCGCCGGCGTGTCGGCGACCGTCTTCCATTTGATTCCAGTAGGGAAGCCCGCGCCGCCGCGTCCGCGCAGGCCGGACTTCGTCACTTCGGCTATGGCTTCCGGGGGCGACATAGCGAAAGCCTTAGCAAGTCCGATGCCGCCGCCGAGCGACTCATATTCGGAAAGCGAAAGCGGATCGGTGATTCCGCAGCGCTTGAAGGTCACGCGATGCTGGCGCTTCCAGAAAGGATGATCCTCGACCTTGCCGATCGACAGCTTGTGCGGAGCGCCGCCGAGAAAGCCCGAATCGAAGAGCGATGCGACGTCCTTGGCCGAAACATTGCCGTAGCCGATGCGGCCTTGCGGCGTCTCGACCTCGACGAGCGGCTCGAGCCACAGCAGTCCGCGCGAGCCGTTGCGCACGATCTGAACCGTTTGGCCGCGGGCTTTCGCCTCTGCGGCGATCGCTGCTGCGACCTTGTCGGCGCCCATGGCCTTGGCGGCCATGTCGAGGGGAACGAAGACTTTCGTCATGACTGACGCGCCTCCGCGGCGATCTCGTCGAGCTTGTCCGCGTCGACGCGCCCGACCGGCTCGCCGTCGAAAAGCGCGGACGGGCTATGGGCGCAAAGCCCGAGGCAGTAGACCGCTTCGACCGTCAGCGCGCCGTCCGGCGTCGTGTGATGCCAGTCGGTCTTGATTCTTTGCAAGAATTCCTGGGCGATCTTCTCCGATCCCATCGACTGGCAGGATTCGGCTCGGCAAATCTTGAGCACGTGACGGCCGGCCGGCTCCCTGCGAAAGTCGTGATAGAAGGTGACGACGCCGTGCATTTCGGCCCGCGACACGTTGAGCGCCTGCGCGATCTGCGGCACCGCCAACTCGGGAACGCAACCGAACTCTTCTTGCAAGGCATGCAAAATCGGCATCGCGGGGCCCTCCAAGTGGAGGTGCGCGTCTATGATCTCCTGCGCGCGCGAGGAGTCCCAGGCGACTTGCGACATTTCTTCCCTTTTATTCTTGAGCGCGGCTGTTTTCGAGCGCCGCCACTTCCCCTTTTATTGGCGGTTAGCGCTAGCTTGCCGCAATTCGCGGTCTCGATCAATGGCGCCGATCCGTGGAACGATAGAAACCCCCTATCGGGCGTTCAGAGCGCCGCTCGCGGCGAGCTTGGCGGCCTCGGCGAGCAGGGCGGCGACCAGCGGCGACGCCGGCTCTCGCTGCGGCGCCACAAGACCGATCTCGTGCACCGCCTCGGGGGAGACGATCGGGATCGAGCGCAGCGGCTCCTTGACCTCGAGGGCCTCGGCGAGCTTTTCGGGCATGATCGTCGCCCAGCGGCCGGCCTTGACGTGATCGTAGAGCAAAATGACCGAGTTCGATTCGAGCACGGTCTCCGCCGACCCGCCGGCCTCCCGCATCAGCTGGTCGATGATGCGTCGATTCTGCATGTCGGGCGTGAGCAGGCACAGCGTAAGGCGCGTCACCTCGGCCCAGGTCACCCGCTGCCGGTCGCCCAGCGGATTGCTGGCTACGGTCAGCAGCCGATAGCGCTCCTTCCACAGGGGCACGGTCCGCACTCGCCCGAGCGGCTCATTGTCGAGATAGGTGAGGCCGGCGTCGATCTCGAGATTGTCGAGCATGGCCAGAATGTCCACCGAGGCGGCGCTGATCACCTTGACGCGAACGCCGGGATGCTTGTCGATGAACGGCCCCGAGAGCGCGGTGACGACCCCCATCGCGGTCGGGATGGCCGCGAGGCGGAGCTGGCCGGAGAGGCCGTCGCGCAGCGATCTCGCCTCCTGCCGCATCGCCCGCGCGTCCGCCACGATGCGCTTCGCCCAGACCAGCACATGCTCGCCTTCGCGGGTGAGCCCGTGATAGCGCGAGGAGCGGTTGACGAGCAGCACGCCGAGCATCTCCTCGAGCTGCTTCACGCCGGCCGACAGCGTCGGCTGCGTGACGCCGCACACCTCCGCAGCGCGCGAGAAGCTCTGCTCCCCGGCGAGCGCGATGAAAAACTCCAGCTTGTCGATCACCCGAGGCTGTCCCCCGTTTTTTCGGGAATCTAGCACGAGCCGCGGCTAGGCGCTCCACGCAATCCGACTTCTGGGGTGAAAGATTGGCCTTCGCCGGGCCGGAAAGCCTTGCCAAGCCCTGGGCGCCTGAATTGCGCCGAATTTGCGGGTTTTGGTAACATTTGACTTAAGGGCCGCGCGCTCTAACCTTTTGAGACGCGTCGCCGACCCGGGGAATTTGCGCATGAAACTTTTGTGCGGTGGCGCTTTACGCCTGATCGTCGTGCTGGCTTTCGGCTTCGGGCTCGCCGCCCCGGCCCTGGCCACGCCGTCGATCGTGATCGATGTAGCGACCGGTCAGGTGCTCGAGCAGGATCAGGCGACCGCGGTCTGGTTTCCGGCTTCGACTACGAAGCTGATGACGGCCTACGTCGCGCTCGACGCGGTGCGCAAAGGGCGCATCACGCTGGACACGCCGCTCGTCGTTTCGGAGCGCGCGACCGAGCAGGCGCCGTCGAAAATGGGCTTTCGTGCGGGGCAGGAGGTGACGCTACGCAATGCGCTCGTCATGCTCATGGTCAAATCCGCAAATGACATAGCGGTCACGATCGCGGAGGGCGTCTCGGGCTCGATCGAGGCCTTCGCGGGCGAGATGAACCAGGCCTCGGCCACGATCGGCATGAAGGAATCCTACTGGGTCAATCCGAACGGCCTGCCCGACGACCGGCAGGTCACCTCGGCGCGCGACCTTGCGCTTCTCGGCCGGGCGCTGCTTGTCGATTTCCCTGAATCCGCCGATCTCTATCACATCGGCGCCTTTCGCATCGGCCGCCGGATCATGCCGACGCACAACGGCCTTTTGAAGGTCTATCCGGGGGCCGACGGCATGAAGACCGGCTTCACCTGTCCCGCCGGCTATAACCTTGTCGCCTCGGCGACGCGCGGCGGCAAGAGGCTTATCGCGGTCGTGCTCGGCGCGCCGAGCGGCGCGACGCGCACGATCCGAACGGCGTCGCTTTTCGATCGCGCCTTCGCGGGCGCGCAATCGCAAGGCCTCGCCGCCGATCTGCCCGGCCCCGGCGTCGGTCCGGCCCCCGATCAACGCGACAAGATCTGCATTCACCGTGGCAAGGCGCATAAGCAATATGTCGCCGAGTTCGAGGACACGCCGATCACCATGGTCGGCGACACCGGGGCTGCCGCCGGTCGCCTCAACGCCCAGCCGATCTCTTTCGAGCCGATTGTCGTGCACACCGGCCCCGAGGAGGGTTATGCCGGGCCGGTGGCCAAGGCACGCGATCCGAAGCTCGCGGTCGGCGCCGACAATCCCGCAGGACCGCAACTCGTCCCGGCGCCGCTCGCCGATCCCGGCAAGCTCGTGGTGTGGAGCGCGTCCGGCGCCAAAGCCCTGGCGACGACCGACCAGGACTCCGACGCAGAGGAGCCGCACGCCAAGGCCGGCAAGCACAAGGCGAAGGGCAAAGCCCACCACAACGCCTCGGCCAAGGCGCAGGACGACGCCAGCGACGACTCCGACGCGCCGGCTTCAAAGGCCAAGCCGCAGAAGCATGGGCCCGGCAAGGCCAAGCATCATTCCCGCTCGACCGCCGCGGCGCAGGCCAGCAGGCTTGCGGAGGCGCAATGAGCCAAGCGGCGGCGTCCGCCGAGCCGCGGCGTCCGCCGCCGCCTCTTCCGCTCACGGTCCTGACCGGTTTTCTGGGGGCCGGCAAGACCACGCTGCTCAACCGCCTGCTCGCCTCGAGCGAATTCGCCGACACGCTCGTTCTGATCAATGAATTCGGCGAGGTCGGGCTCGACCACCTCTTCGTCGAGAAGATCGACGGCGACATGATGGTCATGGCGTCGGGCTGCGTCTGCTGCACGATCCGCGGCGATCTCATCGCCGCCCTCGAAGACGCGCTGCGCCGCCGCGACAACAACCGGATGAAACCCTTCGAGCGAGTCGTGCTGGAGACGACCGGGCTAGCCGATCCCGCGCCGATCCTGCATGCGATCATGCGCCATCCCTATCTTCTGCTGCGCTACCGGCTCGACGGCGTCGTCACGCTCGTCGACGCGGTGAATGGCGAGGCCACCCTGGATGCGCATGAGGAGGCGGTGAAGCAGGCCGCCGTGGCGGACCGAATCGTCGTGACGAAGACCGATCTGCCGCAAGGCGCGCAAAACCTAGACAGGCTTCTCGCGCGGCTCGCGGCGCTTAACCCTGCGGCGCGCATCCTGATCGCCGCCGCGGGCGAGGCTTCGGCGGCGGCGCTTCTCGATTGCGGCCTCTATGACGCCGATGGAAAAACGCCGCGCGTCGACTTGTGGCTCAATGCGCAGGCCGTGCTCGCGGCGCAGGATCATCACGATCGTGAGCTTGGGCACGATCATCATCACGCCGACGTCAATCGGCATGACGCGCATATCCGCGCCTTTTGCCTGACGAGCGACAAGCCGCTCGCTGCGGGCGCCTTCGATCTCTTCCTCGACCTCCTGCGTCAGGCGCACGGCCCCAGGCTGCTACGCGTAAAGGGCATCGTGGCGCTCACCGACGATCCGGACTCTCCCGTCGTGATTCACGGCGTGCAGCACGTGTTCCACCCGCCGCATCGGCTCGCGGCGTGGCCGGACGCCGACCACCGCACACGGATCGTCTTCATCGTTAAAGATCTGGAGGAGCGTTTCGTCTCAGGGCTCTATGCGGCCTTCGCCGGCGCGCCCGCGGTGGATGCGCCCGACCGGGCCGCGCTGCTCGACAATCCCCTCGCACCGCGAAGCGGCGGGTTGTTCGAGTGAAGTGAGCGATTGGCGATCGCTAGGTAAGCTTGCCTTTGAGGCGCTTGTATAAGCCCGTCGTAGCGAGCTTTGGAGAACTGTTGTATTTCCGCCACAGCTCGGGAATTTTTCGGGACTTGGACTAAGCGCGCCTTTCAAAGCACTATCGTTGGTGTAAGACTTCGCGCTCGGCGAAGAAGGAATTCCATCGGAGGCGACGTGACCAGTGCACCCCGAGCTTTATGCGTCGTGTTGATCGCGGGCCTCGCCGCGGCGGCGCAGGGCGCGCGCGCGCAGGCGCTGGTTGACTTTCCGGTGGTCAGTCCCTTCGAGGATGCTCAGGACCCATCTGCCGAGTTCGATCGTCTCGCCGACGAGATCCGCCTCGACCCGACCAACTACGAGAAGACTTACGCCTTTATCCGGCTCGCGACGCGGCTCGGCTACGACGAGGAGGCGATCAGCGCGCTGCAGCGCCTGCTGATGTTCAACCCAGACCTCGCCCGCGCCCGCAAGGAGCTCGGCTATCTGTATGCAAGGCTAGGCGCGGACACCAGCGCCGCGGTGCAGTTGAAGCGTGCGCTGGACGAGCCGAACCTCGACTCCGCGCAAAAGGCGCAGATCGAGGCGCAGCTGCCCGATATCGAGGAGGCTACAAAGGATAAACGGCTTTTCGGCAGCCTTCAGATCGGAATCCGTTCTCAGTCCAACGCCAATTACTTCCCGGCCGGCGGACTTTTCGGCGTGGGCGGGGTGCAGACGACCTCGCTCGCCAGGCAGCGCTCCGACGCCAACACTTTTGAGCTCGCTCAGGGCGGTATCGACTGGGATTTCCTTGGACATGGCGGCCCGACGCTCGAAATGCACGGCCTCATCTATGCGACGCAGCAGTTCAAATTGCCGGAATATGACGTCGCGCTCTTCGCCGGCACGGCCGGACCGCGATTTCGAGATTGCGCCGGGACTGTCGGTTAAGCCCTATATCACTGGCGCGGCGTCGGTCCTCGGCGACGTCAACTATCTCAACGATGGGGGCGCCGGCATCACGTTCCGCAAGAATTTCGGCCGCGATTTCTCGCTGGAGCCGGGCTTCGAATATCGCAGCCTCTATGTCTATAACGGCGGCCCGCAGCTTTGGAGCATCGCGGCGCATACGGCGGCAACGCTGGCCTCGGGCGACGTCTACACCGGTTCGCTCAATGTCTTCTATCGCTTCAACGACACGGTGAGGCTCGAAGGACGAGGAGCCTATTCCCGCGCCAACGCGGTTGTGTCCTCGCAGTCCTCCGACACGATCGACTTGCAGGCGATGCTGCATTTCGAGTTCGATCCGCCGCTGCCGGAAATCCCGCGCCGCTGGACGATCGCGCCTTATGCGCGCTTCATGCAGACGGCTTTCGATTCTCCGAATTTTCTCGTCGACCCGTGGCGCGCGCGCCGCGACGACGCCTGGACTTACGGCGCCGCGCTCGACGCGCCGATCGGCGCGCGATGGGGCTTCTCCGGCCATCTGGAGTATTTGAGGAACGACTTGAACATCCAGAATTTCAAGATGAACGACTTCTCCGTCGTGTTCGGTCCCGTGGCGAAGTTCTGAAGAGGACGACGAAGATGAAGATACTGCTTGCGTTTCTCTTCGCCGCTTGCGCCGCCTTCGCGGGATCGGCGCTCGCCGAGACGGTCGGCAATGTCGGCGCGGTGAATCAGTCCGCGGAGGCTGGCGGTCGCAAGCTTTCCGTCGGCGCCGGAGTCGCGGGAGGAGAGCGGATCACCACCAATGCGGATGGGTCCGCGCAGATCGTTTTTCTCGACAAGTCGACGATGACGATCGGCCACGGCAGCTCGGTCACGATCAACAAATTCGTTTACAACGGCAATCAAGGCGTCGGCGCGCAGTCCGCGACGCTGGCCAAGGGCGCCTTGCGTTTCGTCGGCGGAGCGGTGAGCCATAGCGATGGCGCGAAGATCGAGACGCCGTCGGGCTCGCTCTCGGTTCGCGGCGGCATGGCCTATGTCTGCCTCAACTGTCCGGAGGGGACGCTGTTTGCGTCGCTGTACGGCGAGGTCACCCTGACCAACGGGCGTTCGACTGTCACGATTCCTCCGGGCGATATGGTGAGGGTCCGGCCGGACGGTAGCTTCTCGCGGCCGTACCCTATCCCGCCCGGTATCCTCGCGACGCTTGACGCGCTTTTCGCCAGCGCCACCGGACAACACGGCGGCGCCTCAAATCCGCCGTCGGATGGGGGCGTCCAGCTCGGCAATGCGCGGATGCAGGATCAGAGGCCCTGGAACGGGCTGGACACTCTCGGCGCGTTCTGGGCTGGCGGCCAAATCGTGCAGAGCCAGTCGAATGCGAACAACCAGAGCTCGGCGGCCACGGTCCGCGTGCTGACGACGCCGCATGGCGGCAATGGCGGCAACACTCCGCCGTGCAACGATTGCAATCCGCCTCCGCCCCCTTGCAACGACTGCTGAGCTGAATCCTCCGCAACACGTTTCAGGCTTCAAAAAGCGTCACGCGCTCGCTTCCCAGTATTTCCGTACGCCCGAAAGCGGGCGCGCGCCACTTCAAGCACGAGAGAATCCCGGCGGGCGAGGAGCGGGAAGAAGCCCGGCTCACGTAAGGGAACGGAAAGGAAAAGCCCTGGGGCTCGACGAGCCGCCGATCCGATCGCTCAGGCTTCAACATCACCCAACTCGAACTGCTGTTGACCGCGCGTCCACTTCAAAGATGTTTTCCGGGCGCTGGTTTCCGGGCGGTTCTATTATGCTTGGAAGCTATGCCCGGAAGCGGGCGCGAGCCGCGGCAAAGATGAGGAAGCCCAGTAAGCCGAGGGACGGAAGAAGACCAACCCCAGGCTGGGGAGAAGGAGCGCTGGGGGGAGGAAAGGGATCGCTAGGGGAAGCGGGATTGGGGGTGGTCACCGCGCCACCGATCGCGAAATTCGCGATTCCGTGCGCGATGTCATAATTCAGATCTCTGATGCCCAAGCCATTGAGCGTGATGTCGAACGTGCCGCCCGAATTGCTTGAGGTAAACTGTATGTTCCCGATCAACGCACCCTGAGTTGTGAGCTGATTGTAAAGCTTCGCGTTCGCGCTCACCGGACCTGCGAGCAGGGTGCTCGAGAGACTCGTCGCATCGTAGATGTTGTACCACGCGGTCACGCCGGTCCCGTCAACGACAACTTTGCCCGCCGCCAGAGCGAGCGTCGCCGTTGTGACGGGGCCTTTGATGTTCGCCAAGCTGAAGACGAAGTAGTTGTTGTGGTCCGTGGCTTTCACGCATTGATTGGCGGCGCCGGAGAACCGGCGGTATAGGTCGTGCTGCCTCTGACTCCGGCTCCAGCGATGTGGCTCTGGCCGGGATTGAGCGCAGGCGCGACATACCCCTGGTTCCCGTTTGTGCTGATGGTCGTGGTGATCTCCGACGGACCGCTTCCCGTCCCAAGCTCCAACTGCCCATAGGCCGCATAGGCCTGGCCTTGGCCCGTTTGCCCAAACGCGAAAACGTCGGCCATGGCCGGCGCGCTCGCGCCGAGCGTCAACACGCTCGCCAGAGCGGTCGAGAGGAGGAAGGCGCGGGCGGGAAATCGGGACGACATTGCAGGATCCATATGCAAGAGCCAACAGTACTTTGCGGTTTCGCGCGATACAAATCAACACAAATGACGACGCTTGAGAGTGTTTTTTCGCACAGCGTGTTCCGGCTGTCACAGATGATCTGTCGCGTTCCGACGTCCTGCACGATAAAAGTCGCAATGATGGACAAAGTCTCTTGCGAAAAAACACGCCAGTCTAAGACGCTCTCGCCGCAGCCGCGCATGCGTTCCCTCGCGCGGCTTTGTGGACTGCTCATGCTGCTCAGTGAGCCCTCTTGTATCCTCCAGGCCCGCGCCGCCGGCGCAAGCCCCGCATCTTCGCCGGCGTCGGGCCAAGGCGCAGAACTGTGCGAAGTTCTCGCGGAGCGTTTCGCAGCTTCGCGAAGGGCGAAGAATCCTTTGCAGGGCGAGCTTTACGGCCCGTCGCCGCTCGACGCTCTCGCCGCCGACCCGCGTTCCGGCGTGACGCGCGCTGAGCCCGTCGTCGAGGTCGAGGGTTTCTCACCGAGAAAGCTCGCGGATTGGGCGAAGAAGGCCAAGCCGCCTTTCGCGCTTTCCCCCGAGGTCACGAAGGCTCTGGGCGCGCTCGGGGAAGGAATTTCATATGGCGAGCGCCGTCCAGGGCACGGCGCAGTGCCTCGTCGGCGTCTATTTCGAGACCCGGGATGGCAAGGCGCGCGCCGGCAAGCCGCCGGAAGCTTTCGGCGGCGGGGAAGACGAGGGCTGCGGCGTCGCGCGCGCCTTCGGGTCGATCGACGGCGTTCCCGCAGCCTTCGAGGAGAGCTACGATTTCGGTCCCTCGATGCGGTCGAGCCTCGCGCTTACGCGGTGGGACAAGGACCATTTCGCGGGCAGTTGTCGGCTGCGTTTCACTTTTGAGCCGCGCTTCGATGCCCATCGCACGCTCAACGCCTGGGAGCAGAGCTGCGCAGGGCCGGGCTGCGAGGCCTTGCGCCAAAAAGCGCTGTCGCTCGTCGAGGCGGTAGAGAAAGACCCTCTCACAGCGCAAAACAGGCGCATGAGATCGCGCTGGCCGAGGCCGAGCAGCTCAATTCCGGGCGTCTGGTGAGGCGCGTGGAGACGGAGATCGAGGCGGCGCCCCAGGGGGTGGACAATCCCCGCGACCCCGCCTCCTACACGGATCAGACGCCGCTCACCCTGCCGCTCATTCACGCCGGCAAGCTCTACCGGGCGTCGATCGGGCATTTTTCGATCGGCTGGCGCGTCTTTGGCGACTGGAGCGTCAAGCTCATCCCGGCTGTCGAGGGGGAGGGCGAGGAAATGAGCTTCGCGATCGGCATGAGCCGGGGGAAGCTCGCTGGTTTTCAAGTGAAATAATCGGCGGCGCATTTTCCCCAGCTCCGCGCGATACCCTGTCGCCTTTCGTCGGCTTGGACGCTATAAGCCGCCATGACCGACGAGGCCGCTCCCCAAAAGACGCGCCGGCTCAAGACTCTCGCGCCGCTGCGTCGCCTGCTTCCCTATGCGCTGCGCTACTGGCTGCGCATCCTGCTCGCTTTGATCGCGCTCAGCGTCGCCGCTGGCGCGACGCTCGCTCTGCCGCTCGCCGTCCGGGCGATGATCGACCAGGGCTTTTCCAAAGACAACGCCGGATCGGTTAACGCCAGCTTCGGCGCGCTCATCGGCGTCGTCGCTTTGCTCGCGCTCGCCTCGGGCTCCCGATACTATCTCGTCATGACGCTCGGCGAGCGGGTGGTCGCGGATTTGCGCGCCGATCTTTTCCGCCATCTAACCCGGCTCGACGCGCGCTTTTTCGAGACCGCCAAGACCGGAGAGCTCCTGTCGCGACTGACCAGCGACACGACGCAGCTCAGATCCGCCTTCGGCGCCTCGGCCTCGGTCGCCTTGCGCAACTTCTTCCTCTTCCTTGGCGCGATCGTGATGATGGTCGTGACGAGCTTCAAGCTCTCCCTAGTCGCGCTCGCGGCCATACCGGTGATCGTGCTGCCGCTCATCGCCTCGGGTCGCGCCGTGAAAGGCCGCTCGCGCCTTGCGCAAGACGCGCTCGCCGACGCCTCGGCCTATGCGGGCGAGAATCTTGCGGCGATCCGCACGATGCAGGCCTGCGGCGCCGAGCCGCAGATCATCGAGCGCTTTCGTCGCGCGGCGGAGGGCGCCTATACGACTGCGCGCGACGCGACGCGGCTCCGTTCTCTCGTCACCGCCGGCGCGATCTTCCTCGTCTCGTGCAGCGTCGTGGCCGTGCTCTGGCTCGGCGCGCAGGACGTGCTCGCGGGCAAGATGACCTCGGGCGTGTTGTCGCAATTCGTGCTCTACGCGGTGCTCGGGGCGAGCTCGCTCGGCGAGCTCTCGCAGGTCTGGAGCGAGGCGGCGGCGGCGGCGGGCGCCGCCGGACGCATCGGCGAGATCTTGAGCGTGCAGCCCACGATCGCCGCGCCGCCGAAGCCCCAGATTCTCAAGGAGCCGGTGCGCGGCCGCATCGCCTTTGAGCAAGTGAGCTTCTCCTATCCGAGCGCCAACGGGGCCAAGGCGATCGACGATTTGAACCTCATCATCGAGTCGGGAGAGCGCGTCGCGCTGGTTGGCCCTTCGGGAGCTGGCAAATCGACGATCTTCCAACTCCTGATGCGCTTCTATGACGTCGATTCCGGCTTGGTCTCGCTTGATGGAATCGACGTTCGCGAGCTCGATCCGCGGGGGTTGCGCAAGGCTATCGCGCTCGCGCCGCAGGACCCAGTGATCTTCGGCGCGACCGTCGCGGAAAACATCGCCTATGGCCGCGCGGACGCGCCGCGCCGCGAGATCGAGGCGGCGGCGCGCCGCGCGCAGGCGCATGACTTCATCGCAGCCCTGCCCAAGGGCTACGACACGGAGCTCGGCGAGCGCGGTATTACGATCTCGGGCGGCCAGCGCCAGCGCCTCGCCATCGCCCGCGCGATCCTCGCCGACGCGCCCGTGCTGCTGCTCGATGAAGCGACTTCGGCGCTCGACGCCGAGAATGAAAAGCTCGTTCAGGCGGCGCTCGAGGACGTGATGGCGGGGAGAACGAGCCTTGTGATTGCGCACCGGCTGGCGACCGTGCTCGAAGCCGACCGAATCATCGTGCTCGACGCGGGCCGCATCGTCGAGGAGGGCGATCATGAAAGCCTCGTCGAACGCGGCGGCCTTTACGCCCGGCTCGCGCGGCTGCAGTTCAACGCCTAGAGCGAATTCCGCAAAGTTGCGAACTTTCGCGATCGGAATTCGCTCCGGTTTTTATCCGGCGCGCTTGCGCGCCCTAGTTTCTCCCACGGAAGAGAAGGGAGAAGGCATCCGGAGCTCGAGCCATGTGCGCCAAATTCGTCGAAACCAGCGAAGCCCTCACCTTCGACGACGTGTTGCTACAGCCGGGCCATTCTCGCGTTCAGCCGTCCGGCGTCGATGTGACGACGCGGCTCACGCGCGACATCGAGCTGCATTTGCCGATCATCTCGGCGGCGATGGACACGGTCACCGAGGCGCGGCTCGCCATCGCCATGGCTCAGGCCGGCGGCATCGGCGTGATCCATCAGAATCTGATCGCCGCCGATCAGGCCGCCGAGGTGCGCAAGGTCAAGCGCTATGAGAGCGGCATGGTCGTCAATCCGATCACTATCCATCCCGACGAGACGCTCGCCGACGCGCTCGCGCTGATGGCGCGGCATGGCATTTCCGGCATTCCGGTCGTCGAGCGTCCGACCGGCGGGAAGAGCGGCAAGCTCGTCGGCATATTGACGAACCGCGACGTGCGCTTCGCCGAGGAGCCTCGCCAGCCTGTCGCCGAGCTGATGACCAAGGAGCTGATCACCGTGCGCGAGGGCGGCTCCCGCGAGGAGGCGAAGCGGCTGCTGCATCAGCACCGCATCGAGAAGCTGCTCGTCGTCGACGAGGACTTCTGCTGCGTCGGCCTCGTCACCGTCAAGGACATCGAGAAGGCGACGCAGCATCCCTACGCCTGCAAGGATGCGGAGGGGCGGCTGCGCGTCGCGGCGGCGACGACCGTCGGCGATCACGGTTTCGAACGCGCGCTACAGCTCATCGACGCCGGCGCCGACTGCCTCGTCATCGACACCGCGCATGGCCATTCCCAAGCCGTGCTGGATCAGGTCGCGCGCGTGAAGAAAGCGAGCAACAAGCTTCCCATCCTCGCCGGCAATGTCGCGACGGCCGAAGCCGTGAAGGCGCTCATCGACGCGGGCGCCGATGCGATCAAGGTGGGCATCGGCCCGGGCTCCATCTGCACGACGCGCATCGTCGCGGGCGTCGGCGTGCCGCAGCTCACGGCGGTGCTGAACGCGGCGGAAGAGGCGCAGAAGTCCAACACCCCGGTCATCGCCGACGGCGGCGTGAAATATTCCGGCGATCTCGCGAAAGCGATCGCGGCGGGCGCCAATGTCGTTATGGTCGGCTCGCTGCTCGCCGGCACCGAGAAAGTCGCCGGGCGAGGTGTTTCTCTATCAGGGTCGCTCGTTCAAGGCCTATCGCGGCATGGGGTCGGTCGGCGCGATGGTCGCGGGCTCGGCCACCCGTTATTTCCAAGGCGACGTGCAGGAGCAGCAAAAGCTCGTGCCGGAGGGGGTCGAAGGGCAGGTGCCCTATCGCGGGCCGGCCACGCCGATCCTTTACCAGCTCGCGGGGGGCCTGCGCTCGGCCATGGGCTATGTCGGCGCAGCGACGATCCCCGAGTTCCAGCAACGCGCGCGCTTCGTGCGCATCACCAATGCGGGTCTGCGCGAGAGCCATGTGCACGACGTGACGATCACCCGCGAGAGCCCGAACTATCCGACGGGCGGGTAGGGGGCTTGATTTGCGGGGAATCCGCAGCCGGCCTATGATGTGAGGACTGCAAGGCGACGGCAATGAAACCTTACATCGTGATCGTTCACAAGGATCAAGGCAGCGCATACGGCATGACCTTTCCCGACGCGCCGGGCTGCTTTTCTGCGGCTGACGAGGCCGACGATCTCTTCGCCGCGGCGCGCGAGGCACTCGAGCTTTGGGCGGAGGGGATGCGCGATGACGGCTTGGCCTTGACCGAGCCTCGCGATTTCGAGGCGTTGCGGGCCGATCCAGAGTTGCGCGAAAGTTTTGGGGCTGCGCCCTTCGTCTTCGCCGTACCGCTACCTTGGCGTGAGCGTTCCAAAGCCGCAGAAGCTGCAGACACGTTAAAACCTTCCAAAAAGCAGCCTGTACCCCCGACTGATGTGTGACAGCTAAAAAGAAATTTTATTCCGTAATGGCAGGAATCGCGCTTGTCGGTAACGATTATCAGGGTATCTTCGTCATCAAACCAAAAAGGGGGAGAATCAATGGCTGAGCGCAAGTCAGCGCTAAATCGTGCGCCGGAGCGTCCGGAGTTGCAGAGCCTTTTAGCGCGAGCAAGAACTGTTCATATTAGCGAAGCGATGCTGCGAGAACAGCGCGCCAGTTTCGTGTACGGAAATGCCCCGCATGGGTCACGCATCACCAAGGCATCTGCGTTAACGGCGGTCGGCCGAGTTCGGGTTACGGAAACGGACGCTGATTAGGACCAGAGGGGCGCGGCCCAATCTTATCGGAAGGGCCTAGCGCCATGTTTGTGTTGGAGCAGGAAGATCAAGAATTATACGATAGAATACAAGAGCAGAATCTAAATCGACAGTATGAGCTTCTCATAAATTGCATAGAAATTGGTTTAAAAAAGGGACCTACTGCATTCGATAAATATATGCTTTGGGCCTTAAATCACGTGGCTGTGGCGAATATTTCGCAATTTGGCGGCAAATTCAGAAATGAACCAATTTACGTTGGGGATCATAAGCCCCCTCACTTCAATGAAGTTAACGATTGGATGGACAGGTTTATTTCAACGGTTCAGGAAAATTGGTACGTTTGGTCTGAAACAGAGTTGGCGGCATACGGTTTATGGAGATTAAACTGGATACATCCATTCATTGAGGGTAATGGCCGCACGGCGAGGGCTGTTTGCTATTATCTGCTTTGTGCAAGATCAGGAAAGCTTCTGCCCGGCAGAAAAATCGTTCCTGAGCGCATAAGAGAAAACCGAGAAGGCTATGAAGAAGCCTTGAAGCACGCTGATCGCGCATGGGATGCCGGGCATTTGGACTTTACGAAGATGGAAGATTATCTGGCTGGCCTGCTCTCCGCCCAGCTTTCAGATGATGGGTTGCCCTACGAGGGGTCTTCCTCAGTCTGATCTTCAAGAAACTCCGCTATCGGTTTAATCGGACGGTCGGATTAAAGGTTAGGACCCGCGCCGGGTCCATTGCGCCTAAAGACCCTCCCCCCACGAAATCGCCACGATGATGTCAGAAAAAGCTAAAGAATCCGCGGCGCGGCAGGGCGCGCAAGAGCAGGCGCAAGCGCGGGCCAAGGCGTTGCGCGCCAATCTCAAGCGGCGCAAGGAAGCCGCGCGGGCCGGCGATCCGCCCGCCGCGCCAGAGCAAAGAACGGACACGCATGGACAAGATCAAGATCGTCGGCGGCCATGAGCTGAAGGGAGCCATCCCGATTTCCGGCGCCAAAAACGCCGCTCTCCCGCTGATGATCGCCTCGCTCCTCACGCGCGAGACGCTCACGCTCGAGAACATGCCGCAGCTCGCCGATGTGTCGCAGCTCGAGCGCATACTCAGCAATCACGGGGTCGACTACACCATCGCGGGCAAGCGCGCCGGCGCCTTGCCGGATGCTGGCCGCACCGTCCAGCTCACCGCGCGCGAGATCGTCGACACAACCGCCCCCTATGAGATGGTCTCACGCATGCGCGCGAGCTTCTGGGTGCTCGCGCCGCTCTTGGCCCGCATGGGCGAGGCGCGCGTCTCGCTGCCCGGCGGCTGCGCGATCGGCACGCGCCCGGTCGATCTGCTGCTCATGGCGATGGAGAAGCTCGGCGCGGAGATCGCGATCGAGAACGGCTATGTCGTCGCGCAAGCCAAGAAGGGGCTCGTCGGCGCCGAGATCGACTTCGAGAAGGTCACGGTCGGCGGCACGCATATGGCGCTGATGGCGGCCGCGCTCGCCAAGGGAACGACCGTGCTCCATAACGCGGCGCGCGAGCCGGAGATCGTCGATCTTGCCGATTGCCTCAACGCGATGGGCGCGCGCATCAAGGGCGCGGGCCAATCGACCGTCGAGATCCAGGGCGTGCCGTCCTTGCACGGCGCCTGGCACAGCGTGCTGCCCGACAGAATCGAAGCCGGCACCTATGCGATGGCCGTGGCCATGACTGGCGGCGACGTTCACCTCACCGGCGCGCGCGCAAATCTGCTGCAGGCGGCGCTCGACTCCTTGAAAGCGGCCGGCGCCGAGGTCACCGAGACGAACTCCGGGCTGCGCGTCGTGCGCAACGGGTCGGGGCTTGCGCCCGTCGACGTCCGCACCGCGCCCTTCCCCTTGTTCCCGACTGATCTTCAGGCGCAGTTCATGGCGCTGATGACGCGCGCCGACGGCGTCTCGCGCATCACCGAGACGATCTTCGAGAACCGCTTCATGCATGTGCAGGAGCTCGCGCGTCTCGGCGCGCGCATTCGCCTGGAAGGCGACAGCGCGATCGTCACGGGCGCCGAGGAATTGCAGGGCGCGCAAGTGATGGCGACCGATCTGCGCGCCTCGGTCTCGCTCGTCATCGCCGGTCTCGTCGCCAAGGGCGAGACGACGATCAACCGCGTCTATCACCTCGACCGCGGCTTCGAGCGCCTGGAGAAGAAGCTCTCGGCCTGCGGCGCCGAAGTGGAGCGGATTGCGGGGCGGGATTGACCACGCTCATATGATCGGTTCATGCGAGCCGAAGGTTCGCATTTGTCGCCAACGCTTTGCAGGTTAGTCCCGCTAAACAAACCCCGGATCGATCTTCTCGCGCGGCGCGAGCCAAGGCGGCGTCGGCAGATTGAGGCCGCGCAGGAACTCGGTATTGAAGAGCTTCGAGGCGTAGCGGGCGCCGCCGTCGCAAAGAATGGTGACGATTGTCTTGCCGGGGCCGAGCTCACGCGCCAGCCGGATCGCGCCGGCGACATTGATCCCTGAAGAACCGCCAAGCAGCAGCCCTTCCTTCTCGGCGAGGTCGAAGACGATGGGCAGCGCCTCGTCGTCCGGCACTTGGCAGGCGAAGTCGATCGGCGCGCCGACGAGATTTTCGGTGACGCGGCCCTGGCCGATCCCTTCCGTGATCGATGTTCCCGAGGACTTCAGCTCGCCAGTCGTGTAATAGGAATAGAGCGCCGCGCCCATCGGATCGGCGATGCCGATTCTGATCTTCGGATCGCGCGCCTTCAGCGCCAGGCCGACGCCGGCCAGCGTGCCGCCGGTGCCGCAGGCGCAGATGAAGCCGTCGACCGCACCGCCAAGCTCGTCCCAGATCTCCGGCCCCGTCGTTTCGATATGCGCCTCGCGGTTCGCGACATTGTCGAATTGATTGGCCCAGATCGCGCCCTCGGGACGCTCCTTGGCGAGACGCTCGGCGAGGCGGCCCGAGAGCTTCACGTAATTATTGGGATTTGCGTAGGGAACGGCCGGCACCTCGACGAGCTCGGCGCCCTGCAGCCGCAGCATGTCCTTCTTTTCCTGCGACTGCGTCTCGGGGATCACGATGACCGTCTTGTAGCCCATGGCGTTCGCCACGAGCGCGAGGCCGATGCCGGTGTTGCCGGCCGTGCCCTCGACGATGACGCCGCCGGGCTTCAAAGTTCCCTTGGCGATGGCGTCCTTCACGATGTAGAGCGCCGCGCGGTCCTTGACCGAGCCGCCGGGGTTCATGAACTCGGCCTTGCCCAGGATGCGGCAGCCGGTCGCTTTCGAGGCCGCGCGCAATTCGATGAGCGGCGTCTTGCCGATGGCGTCGATGACAGAAGGGGCGATGGTCATGGGGCGGGGGTCCTGCAGCGCGCTCAAAACAAGCAATGTCCGGGCCGAAAGTTTTCGCTTAAAACGCTTCGCCCGTCTTTTCAAAGCGAAAAACCGCTTTGTGCCCAGCGCTCTCGCCCGGAGCGAGGAGACGCATCGACGGTTTCTCGGCAAGTTCGCCGAAAAAGTCTTCCGGGTCCCCATGGCCGGTCCAGGGCTCGAGGCAGAGATAGGGCGCGCCGGGCCGCATCCAGAAGCCGATATTCGGGAAGTCGGGGAAGTCGCAGATGATTCGGGCGCCCTTGCCATTGTCGAAGGCGACGCGGCGGCTTTTGACGTCGAGGAAGACCAGCGCGTCCTTGGCGAAGAGTTCCGGGGCCAACGGCAGGACGCGATCCTGAAGCGGCACGCGCTTTTTCGCCGCGCTGAAGAGCCCGCCCTGGCCGATCACCGGCAACTCGGGGCTTTCCGGCGCGTCGAACACGAGGGAATGCTGCGCTTTCGAGCCCGCAAGCGGCCAGCGGAAGGCCGGATGCAGGCCGCAGGCGTAGGGCAGGGGCTTGGCGCCCGTGTTCGCGACGATCAGCGCGTGCTCGAGCGCGCCGGGCTTCAGCCGAAACTCGACGGCGAAAAGGAATTCGAAAGGATAGAGCCCGCGCGTCTCGTCGTCCGCGGCGAGTTCCAGGCGCAGAAAATCTTCGCGCCGCTCGGCGACGGCGAAATCCTTCTCCCAGGCGAAGCCATGCAGCGAGAGGGGATAGCTCTCTCCCTCGACTTGAACGCATCCCTGCCTGGTCGCGCCGACGATGGGAAAGAGCACGGGCGCCGTGCGATCCCAAAAGCGCCGGTCGATCTCCCAGATGAGATCGACGCCATTCGCCCTCCAGGCGGAAAGCTCGGCGCCGAAGAGGGCGATCTCGGCGCTGTCGCCGGCGGCGTTGGAGAGGAGGATCGTTTCACTCATGGCGAAAGCTTTCTTGGCGAGGGGCGCAGAGCAGGGATCTGTTCAGCTGTCTTGGCTGCGTCGTCCCCTCCGTCACCTTCCCCCGCTTCGCGAGGGAGCGGAGCGCCCGTCGGGCGTTGCGCTAGACGTCGATGACGCGCGAAGCGCGGGTCCCTCTCCCGCCTTTAGGCGGGGGAGGGTTGGGGAGGGGGCTTTCACTTCAACGTTTCTGGCTTCCGTCGCACTTTGCACCGCTCTTATCGCCGAGCGCGCTCCTGAGGCTTTCGACCGAGTTATCGCGTTCGCCAAGCGGTTCGAGGCAGAAGCGTTCCTCGATCAATTTCGTGATCGCGGTCGTGTCATGCGTGACGTGATCGACGCCGGAGCGCGCGAGCTTCTTTGAGATCAGCATCGCCGGAACGCGCGTGCCGGGGCCCCATTGATCATGCGCACCATTGGCGTTCTGACCATAGGGCGGCGGCGGGACATGATCCCAGGAACCGCCGTGCTCGTCATAGGTGATGATGATCAACGTGTCGGCGGCGTTCATGCCCTCCACCACCGCCTTCACGAGCTTGACGAGATGGCTGCCGCCGTTCTCCTCGCTCGCATAGCCCGGATGCTCGTTCTCCTCGCCCAAGGGCTTCACGAAGCTCACCGCCGGCAGGGAGCCGTTCCTCGCGGCGTCGAGAAAGTCCTCCTCGTCGCGCAGATGCGCTTTGCGGCCGTTCATGCCCGGCCCGTATTTCTCGAAATAGTCGAAGGCTTGATGATGATACTGGAACGACTTGTCGGGGCAGCGCAGCACGCCGTCGACCGTCGTCTCGATTGTGTGCGGGTCGGCGACTTCCGCGCCCGAGCAGTGCGCGCCCCCGCCATTCGTCCAGCCACGCCCGTCGCGCTTGCCTTCGACATTGTCCCAGCCGCCCGCGTACCAGGCCCAGTCGACGCCCTTGTCGCTGAGGCGGTCGCCGATCGTCTCGTGGCGCAGCGGGGGGAGGCGTGGCGCATTGTTGGGATCGTCCGGGCGCCAGGGCCAGTTCTGCGGGCTGATCGTGCCGACGACAAAGTCGCCGCAGACAAAGCCCTTGGGTGCGGGGGCGCGGTCCGGCGGAATGCGCGGATCGCCCTCGCAATAGGCCGTCAGCGGCCGGTCGCGCATCGGGGTTTTCGAGGCCTCGTAGACCTGCTTGGGCGGCTTGGTCGAGAGGCCGTTGGCGTCGATGGAGCTGTGCAGATCTTGATCCGCGCCAAGGCTCGGCGGATTTTCGAAAACCGGCGTGCGAACGGCGATCAGCCACTGGTGGTTCATGAAGGAGCCGCCAAAACTCGCGTGAGAGAAATTGTCGGCGATGACGTAACGCGGCGCGCCGGCTTCATGCAGATATTCATAGAGAGGCGATTGCCGCGTGTCGTAATAGCCCATGACAAGGCCCGCCGCGTCGCTTCCCGTCACATAGCGGTTCTGTGCGCCGCCGTTGATCTGGTATTGTTCGTTGTAGAAGCTGTGCGTCAGATCGCGCGTGCAGCCGCCCGGCTCGCCTTGGTCCTTGGCGTATCCGTCGCGCTTGCCATGCTTCGTGAAGCTCTCGCCGTAGGGGTTTGGACAAGTCGTGTCCTGCGGCTTGATGTAATCCTCGATGTCGAAGGGCGCGTTGGAGAAGGCGCAGGCCGCGCCCTCCGCAGGCTTCACATCTTTCAGGTTGGCGTCGTTTTGGTAGAGGCAGCTGAAGGGCTTTCCGTCGGCGCCGATCTGCAATTTGTGCGCGGCGTCCGCTAGCGGCAGCCCGTTGACGGGCTCTCCGTCCACCTCGCCCCACAGGCCCCAGAGATTGTCGAAGCTGTGATTTTCCTGAAGGATGACGACGATATGGTTGTAGTCGCGCAAGCTTCCGGCATGCGCCTTCCCGCTCAACAGGCTCGCGAGAGCCAAAGCACAAATCAGCTTCATTGCGCGGCTCATGTCAAAGGCCTGAGCTTGACCCAGTCTCGAAGATGGCGGGTTATTCGGCTTCGATGATGATGGCGTGACGCCGGGGCCTTGAGAAGCCTCTCCCGACGCGCGGCCGGCCTCATACCACATTCGCCGGGGCGAGGCGGCATTCGCCTTCGCCGGTCTCGATTTGAATCGTGGCGTGTTGGATGCGGAAGCGATGCTCCAGCTCATGCGCGATCCCGGCCAGGAAACGGTCGTCGGGCTGCGCGCCCGGCCGCACCAGATGCACGGTCAGGGCGGTCTCGGTCGTGCTCATGCCCCAGATATGGAGGTCATGCGCCTCGGCGACGCCCGGCAGGCCGGTCAGATAAGCCTCGACGGCCGCGGGATCGACGCCCTCCGGCACCGCGTCGAGCGCGAGGTTGAGGGCCTCGCGCAAGAGGCCCCAGCTGCTCCACAAGATGGCGACGCCGATCGCGATGCTGGCGGCGGGATCGAGCCAACGCCAGCCGGTTTGTGAGATCAGGAGCGCGACGACGACGACGCCCAGGGAAACGGCGGCGTCCCCGGCCATATGGATGAAGGCGCCTCTGATGTTCAGATCCTGCTCGCGGCCGTGCAGGAAGAGAAGGGCGGTCGCGGTGTTGATGACGATGGCCGCCAGCGCCACCCAGAGCACCGTCCCGCTCGCGACTTCCGGGGGCGCGTTCAAGAGCCGCTGCGCCGCTTCGACGAGGAGGCCGCCCGTCGCGACGAGGAGCAGCGCCGCATTCCCCAGCGCCGCCAATACGGACGCGCGTCGGTACCCGTATGTGCGAGAGGCCGTTGGCCGCCGCGTCGCAAGCCACGACCCGCCCCAGGCGAGCAGCAGGCCGAGCACGTCGGAGAAATTATGCACGCCGTCCGAGATCAGCGCGAGGGAGTTCGACCGCCACCCATAGGCCAGTTGCGCGAAGACGAGCGCGAGATTGAATGACGCGCCGAGAGCGAAGGCTAGGCCGAAGTCTCGCGGCGCATGGCTGTGGTCATGCTTGGGATGGCTGTGATCGAGGCTCATCATACTCCTTAAAGCAACTCCTCTGCGTCGCGTCGCCGGCGACTCACAGGAGTCGGCCCGCCGGGCCCCGCCGCAAGGGCGCCCGCGCGAATGCTCGCGGCCGCATTCTGGGGCGGCTGCCAGGGAACGGTCTCGCAAGTGAACTGCCACTGCAGCCGCTTGACCAGGGCCACGAGGCAGACCGAAAAACATGCCACTGCATGAAGATTTGCAGCCTCCGGATATCCGTCACCAAGGCGAAGACCCGGTGGTTGTTCATTTTTTCCAGCTTGAACGAGATTTGTTCAGAATGCTCGTACGTGCGTTCCGGCGGGTGTGCGATGGCGTCCATGAGTCCCTCATGTCTTCCCTTTCGAAGGCCGCAATCCCAAGCAATAAATCAAGTCAGAGCCAAGGCGGAACGAGCGGCCCTCTTCCCGAGACGAATCCCCCGTTCTTTGCGCGCCTCCCCGGAGTTTACGCTTCTGGCCTCAGAAATCTTGGGATCGTGAGCTATGCTGGAGCCTCATCCGAGCCGGTTCAAGCCCGGCGACCCCGTCTCAGTCGCCGCCGTGGTCGAGGCGCCGGCGACCCAGGGCGTGGCAATCTGTCATCTTCGCGAAGGTCTCAGATGCCTTCACTGATCGCTGTCCGGCGCGGTCTGACCCGGCGCGAGGCGAGCCGCATCGATGGAGACGATGCCGCTTCAAGGCCATTTTCGAGATCGTCGAAGGACGAAGCGTATGATCACGCAAATTGATCCTTATGAGCAAATTTCAGACCGCCTCATGGCGGAGCAACTGACGGGGGTCATGCGCAACTTCTCGGCCAGCATGATCGCCAGCTTCTGTAATACTCTTGTTTTCGTGGTTTCAAGCCTGGAAACGCCCGCCTTTTCTGCCGCACTAATCTGGGCCGTCGCCATATGGTCGATCTTCGGGCTGATCCTCATACGTCAATGGCGACGACACTCGGTTTCGAAGAGCGGCGGCTCCAACAGGCGGCGCGGCATTCAACACCTCGTTATATATGCGCTGGGGCTGGGTCTGGCTTGGGCGGCGCTTCCTGCGCTTTTTTTCGCCGACGCGGCCCTCGGCGGCAAGCTGCTCATCGCCTGTCTGACTTCCGGTATGCTGGGCGGCGGCGTCTTCGTTTTGGCGAGCGTGCCGACCGCCGCAATCGCCTTTTCGGGTCCGATCGCGCTGGGAGCGCTGTTCGCGCTTCTGCGTGTTGGCGACACGCAACACACCATGGTGGCGATCGTCCTCGCCGGTTACGCAGCCCTGCTGTTTCTCGGCGCTTTCAACTACGAGAAGGAGCTGAGGAATTTGATCGCGACGCAAGTCGCCAGCGAGCAAAGGGCGAGCGTCAGCACGAAGAATTTGGGCGCCATGGCCGAATTGGCGGCAGGATTGGCGCACGAAATCAGCCAACCCCTGTCGGCAGCGACAGCCTATGTGCAGACTGCGGAGCGTCTCTCGCGCCTATGCCCCGATGAACGGCCGCTTCCGATCGAGCTGCCATTGCGTGACGCGCTGACGCAACTCGATAATGTGCGCCAGATGATCTCGCATTTGCGCAGCTCGATTGAAGGCCAAGCCCCTGAAAGGGAATTGTTGCGCCTGCACGAGGTGATCCGCGGCGCGATCGAAATCAGCCGTCTTCGGCAAGAAGAGACAGGGGTCCGGATAGACCTCAATCTCGCAGCCAAAAACGATACTCTGCTCGCGAACGCCGTGCAGATACGACAATTGTTCTCGAATTTGATCTCGAACGCTTTCGACGCCATGGAGGACAGCAAAAAGCGCGTGCTCTCCATCTCCTCGCGCACCATCGACGAAAACACCATCCGAATTGAGGTTGCCGATTCAGGCGCGGGCATCTCTCCCGCTGTGAGACACAGCCTCTTCGAGCCTCTGATCACAACGAAAGAGCATGGCCTCGGCGTCGGCCTCTCGATCATTCATTCGATCGTCAAGGAGCACGAAGGGCAAATCTGGACGGAGCCGAACCCTGGCGGCGGAACTGTCTTCGTGCTGGCGCTGCCGGTCGAGAGGCCGGAGCGCGTGTAAGGCTTCCTCACCGCCTTCGTTCGATTCAACGTATGCCGTTCCCGCCGTCCTTGGTCTCGGTCGCCGCGAAGTCGATCTCGATGCAAGCGCCGTTGGGATCGTGGAAGAAAAGCTGCCATACGCCTGCGGCGTGTCCGCCTTCCGGCAGCCTTCGGAGGTCGTAGGGCAAACCTCGCGCTTCCAGCCTGGCGAGCACGAAGGGCAGGTCCTCTCCCCAAAAGGCGACGTGGTCGAGGACGCCGCAACCCTCAGGGATCGCCGAGCGTTCGATGACATGCAGGACCGCCTTGCCCTGGTTGTAGAGCCAGGCGCCCGGGAATGCGAAAGCCGGTCGCGGGCCCGGCTCGAGACCCAATAGATCTCGATAAAAGGCCGCCGTGTCTTCGGCATCCGTGGCGAGAATGGTGAAGTGATCCATTCGCAATATCGGCATCGTCGAGCTCCCTGCGAGGCGGCGGCCTCTCTCGTCGCGAGCTACCACCCGCTCCACGCTGGCAAAAAGTCACAGTTAAAGAAAATTTGCAGCCGCACGCCATTGGGCGCTTTCTTCAGTTTCACAGTGATTGCAAACGATGTAGGCTTTGAGTGCCTCAGTCGTGCTCATGCGGCGGCGCATTCGTATTTTTAGGCGGGGGGCTCATATGAACAGGCATATGCTATCGCATATCATATCACGCGGCGTGGGGCGCCGGGCGCTCGCATCCGTCTCGCCGCTCGCTTTGGCCATCGGCGGCCTTTGTCTGGCGCAGACGCCGGCGGCGGCGGGGTGCTTGCTTTCGGCTCCGTTGTTCACCTGGAACTCGGGCAGCGGCAACTGGAGCGCTGCGGGCAACTGGGCCCCGACGGGAGGACCGCCAAACAGCGGAACCGCCAACGCCTGCATCGTGGATGGCTCGAGCGCCGTGACGGTGGACGGCGGCTTCTCGGTCGGGAGCCTGCAGCTCGCGTCGGGGAACGCCGTTAATATTCCCTCCGGTTCGACCCTCAGCGTCTCCGGATCGCAAGTCATCAACGCGGGCGGACTGAACATTTACGGCGGCTCGAACGGCAACGGCCTTGTTCAGATCGGCAGCAGCGCGATCAGCAACGTGACGCTTACGGGCGGCGGAACGGTGACGCTCGGAAGCTCGGGCGGCGATTCGGCGCTTATTCGTGCTGCTAACAACGGCAACACGCTGACCAATCAGGACAACACCATCCAGGGCGGCGGCTCTATCGGCGACGTCGGCGCCCTCGCCTTCGTCAACAAGGCGACCGTCAGCGCCAATGTCGGCGGCCAGGCGCTCGGGATCAATTACGGCAACGGCGGCGTCACGAACACGGGGACGCTCGAGGCGACCAACGGCGGCACGCTGTTTCTCTACAACGGCGTCACCAACACGGGCGGCCTGATCCTCGCCAACGGCGGCGCCGTCGCGCTCAACGGCGCTTCGATCACCGGCGGCACGCTGACCAGCACAAACGGCGGGACGATAAACGCGGCGAACAACACTACGCTCAGCAATCTGACGCTGTCCAGCGGCAGCACGGTCAACACCAATGGGGGCAACGTCACCTATCTGAACGGCGCGATCGTCAACAAGGGAACGCTCTCGGCCGGCAACGGCGCGACTACTGGCACATATCAACTGGGAAGCGACGTGACCTTGTCGGGCGGCGGCAAGGTGACGCTGGCCGGCAGCTATCTGCGCGGCTTCGGCACGACGCTGACCAATCAGGACAACACCATCCAGGGCGGCGGCTCTATCGGCGACGTCGGCGCCCTCGCCCTCGTCAACAAGGCGACCGTCAGCGCCAATGTCGGCGGCCAGGCGCTCGGGATCAATTACGGCAACGGCGGCGTCACGAACACGGGGACGCTCGAGGCGACCAACGGCGGCACGCTGTTTCTCTACAACGGCGTCACCAACACGGGCGGCCTGATCCTCGCCAACGGCGGCGCCGTCGCGCTCAACGGCGCTTCGATCACCGGCGGCACGCTGACCAGCACAAACGGCGGGACGATAAACGCGGCGAACAACACTACGCTCAGCAATCTGACGCTGTCCAGCGGCAGCACGGTCAACACCAATGGGGGCAACGTCACCTATCTGAACGGCGCGATCGTCAACAAGGGAACGCTCTCGGCCGGCAACGGCGCGACTACTGGCACATATCAACTGGGAAGCGACGTGACCTTGTCGGGCGGCGGCAAAGTGACGCTGGCCGGCTATCTGCGCGGCTTCGGCACGACGCTGACCAATCAGGACAACACCATCCAGGGCGGCGGCTCTATCGGCGACGTCGGCGCCCTCGCCTTCGTCAACAAGGCGACCGTCAACGCCAATCTCAGCGGCCAGGCGCTCGGGATCAATTACGGCAACGGCGGCGTCACGAACACGAGGACGCTCGAGGCGACCAACGGCGGCACGCTATTTCTCTACAACGGCGTCACCAACACGGGCGGCCTGATCCTCGCCAACGGCGGCGCCGTCGCGCTCAACGGCGCTTCGATCACCGGCGGCACGCTGACCAGCACAAACGGCGGGACGATAAACGCGGCGAACAACACTACGCTCAGCAATCTGACGCTGTCCAGCGGCAGCACGGTCAACACCAATGGGGGCAACGTCACCTATCTGAACGGCGCGATCGTCAACAAGGGAACGCTCTCGGCCGGCAACGGCGCGACTACTGGCACATATCAACTGGGAAGCGACGTGACCTTGTCGGGCGGCGGCAAGGTGACGCTGGCCGGCAGCTATCTGCGCGGCTTCGGCACGACGCTGACCAATCAGGACAATACGATCCAAGGCAGCGGCTCAATCGGCGACGTCGGCGCCCTCGCCTTCGTCAACGGCCCGAACGGCACGCTCTCTTCGAACGTCTCCGGAGGGACGCTCAGCGTCGGCGGGGCCGCCGGGTCCTTCACCAACAACGGCCTCGTCACCGTCGCCAAAGGCTCGACGCTCACGGTCGCCGCTGACGCGAACGGCTACGTCCAGCAGAACAATGGAAGCCGGTCCGCCGTCACGCGAATTCGACGGCGTGCTGAACGTGTCGGGGAAGTTGCAGAACCTCTCCGGCCTGCTCGAGGGCAGCGGCGTCATCAACGGCAATGTCACGAACGCCGGCGTACTGCATCCCGGCGATTTACCCGGCATTCTGACGATCAACGGCAATCTGACGAACACGTCGGCGAGCCACCTTGCGATCACGCTCGCGGGGACGGCGCCGGGGACCGGTTACAGCCAGCTCGTGGTGCACGGCAATGTCTTATTCGCCGGCGCCCTCGACGTGTCGACGAGCGCCTTCTCGATCGCGACGGGCGAGAGTTTCCAGATCGCGCAATTCAACAGCGGAGCCGGCGACTTCGGCGCGTTCGACTTCAATGGCGGGGCTTGCACCTCCGGGGCCGGAGACACCTGGAGCTGCGCCAATGGGGTCGAGTTCCAGGAGGCCTTTCTCGGCGCCATGGCGCTCAACCTCGACGTCATCAAAGGGGGCTCGCTGCCCGGCGCCCCCAGCCCGGTTCCCGGCGCGGGCTTCGCTGGGCTCGCCGCTCTGGCGCTCGCGGCCCTCTATGCTCGGACGCGCCACGCCTGAGCGTTTCCGCCTGCGCTGAACTAACTTTTGGCCGCCGCCCCTCGGGGCGGCGGTTCCGTTTTCCCCGCTTGCGTCCCGCCGCGCTCTCCCCTATACACCGCCCCATCCCACAGGCGAAAGTCTATGCGCCCCCTGAATCAAGGTGGCGTTCCGGTGCCGGTTTTCCGGCTCAAAGACGCTTTCGCCGAGGCTCGAACCGGAGAAAGATAAACATGTCGCTGCCCGACTTCTCTATGCGTGGTCTCCTCGAGGCCGGCGCCCATTTCGGCCATCAGTCGCATCGCTGGAACCCGAAGATGGCGCCCTATATCTTCGGCGCCCGCAACAACATCCACATCATCGATCTCGCGCAGACGGTGCCGCTGCTGCATCAGGCGCTGAAGACCGTTTCCGATACGGTGGCCAAGGGCGGCCGCGTGCTGCTCGTCGGCACGAAGCGCCAGGCGCAGGAGCAGATCGCCGACGCGGCCAAGCGCAGCGCGCAATATTACATCAACTCGCGCTGGCTCGGCGGCACGTTGACCAATTGGAAGACGATCTCCGGCTCGATCTCTCGCCTGCGCAAGCTCGAGGAGCAGCTTTCCGTGGGCGCCGGCGGCGTGACGAAGAAGGAACGCCTGTTGCTCACCCGCGAGCGCGACAAGCTCGAGAAGGCGCTCGGCGGCATCAAGGACATGGGCGGCACGCCCGATCTCATCTTCGTGATCGACACGAACAAGGAGGCCCTGGCGATCAAGGAGGCGAACCGCCTCAAGATCCCGGTCGTCGCCATCCTCGACACCAATTGCGATCCGGACGGCGTGACCTTTCCGATTCCCGCCAATGACGACGCCGGCCGCGCCATCGCGCTCTACTGCGATCTCATCGCCCGCGCGGCGATCGACGGGATCGGGCGCAGCCAGGGGGCGATGGGCATGGATATTGGCGCGGCCGAGGCCCCGCCCGAGGAGCCCGCGTTGGAGGTCACCTCCGCCGAGCCGGAAGCCCCGACCGAAGCCTTCGAACTGCTCTCCGCCCCGCGCGGCGCCCCGGACGACCTCGCGAAGCTCACCGGCGTCGGCCCACAGATCGTCAAGAAGCTGAATGACGGGGGCGTCTATCACTATTGGCAGATCGCCGCGCTCAACGCTTCGGAAGCCGAGAAGCTCGATCACGATCTCAAGCTCGGCGGCCGCCTCGTCCGCGACAATTGGATCGAGCAGGCGCGCTCGCTCGCCACGGGCTGATCTCGAGCGCTTTCGGTTCGAACGCGGGCGTTTTGTCGCAAAAGCATCCTAGCATCGCCGGCCCGCAGCGGCCGGCGTCCCATTTGGAACGAGAGCGCCCGCTCCGCAAGGCGGTCCGCCCGGCGCAACGCAATAGAGGATTTCGCTCATGGCCACGATCTCCGCCGCCCTCGTCAAGGAGCTGCGCGAAAGCACCGGCGCCGGCATGATGGACTGCAAGACGGCGCTCACCGAAAACGACGCAAACTTCGAGGCCGCGGTTGACTGGCTGCGCAAGAAGGGCCTCTCCAAGGCCGCCAAGAAGGCTGGCCGCGTCGCCGCCGAAGGCCTCGTCGCCGCGCTCGTCGAAGGCGGGAAGGGCGTCGTCGCCGAGATCAATTCCGAGACCGATTTCGTCGCGCGCAACGCCGAGTTCCAGACGCTCGTGAAAAACATCGCTCAGACGGCGCTCAAGACCGGCAAGACCGAGGTCGACGATCTGAACGCGCAGAGCTATCCGGGCGGCGGCACGGTCGCCGAGGCCGTCACGACGGCCATCGCCAATATCGGCGAGAATCTCACGCTGCGCCGCGCCGCCGAGCTTTTGGTCACTGACGGCGTCGTCGGCCGCTACGTGCATACGCAGATTTCTGAGGGTCTCGGCAAGATCGCGGTCATCGTCGCTCTCGAGTTCGAAGGGTGACAAGGAGGTCCTGGCGACGCTCGCCCGCCAGCTTTCGATGCACGTCGCCTCGGCCAATCCGCTGGCGTTGACGGCCGAAGAGATCGACGCGGCGACCATCGAGCGCGAGAAGAACCTGCTGCGCGAGAAGAACGCCGGCAAGCCCGACAAAGTGATGGAGAAAATCATCGAGTTCGGGGCTCAAGACCTATTTCAAGGAAGTGCTGCTGCCCGAGCAGGTCTCGAACCATCCCGATCACGGCGGCAAGACCGTCGCCCAGGCGGTCAAGGAGACCGAGGGCAAAGCCGGCGCCCCGATCGCGATTGCGGGCTTCAGGCGCTACGCGCTCGGCGAAGGCATCGAGAAGCAGACCGGCGACTTCGCCGCCGAGGTCGCGGCCGCTGCGAAAGGCTGAGGCTGATCGGGCCTCCCCGCCCGCGACCGATTTCGCTTTCGTTCGCCTGCGAAGCTCCGCGCTTCGCAGGCGTTTTGCTATCGCTCCCGGCGAGACCGTCTCCGGCGTGCGGCCCGCTGACGGCTGGCTCCCTTCGCTTTCCCCCACCGCGATAAGCGTATATCCTCGCGCCTGCGCACGCTCGGGCCGGGAAAGACCGCAGTCGCATGTGGCAGGAACGCGTAGACGCCTTCTGGGATGGCAAGCGGGGACTCGCGCTCGGCTTCTTCGATGCGGAGACGACCGGGGCAGAAGGCGCGCGTCCGGAGCTCGCCGTCCTGGCCTCCTCCAGCGAGGCGATGGAGGACGCCGAGCTCGTCGATCTCGTGCAACCCGAGCGCTGGCGTTGCGGCTGCCAGCTTTTCGAATTGCCGCGCAACCGCCGTTTTGTCGCGCTGCATGCGGCGGGCGGCGCCGAGCTGCGGCTCGAGCTTTGCGACGACAAGCTCGGGCTTGCCGGCGGCGAATGGCGCCTGCTTTTCGTCGAGCTTCTCGACACTGGCTTGCCGACGGCTCCAGCCTTCAAGGTCTCCTCCTTGTCGGGGCGCGGAGATCTCGCGCGTCACGCGCAGGAGCGCATTGTGCGCAGCGGCCCCAAACTCGTCTGGGCGCTGGGCCAGAAGCGCAGCTCGGAACGCGTCGCCGGCGCGATCCTCGCGCAGCGGCTGGAGCCGACGCAGCGCCTCTTTCCCGCGCAGCAGAGCCATCTCGCGGTCGAGGCGCGCGAGCTCTTCGCGGCGCGCGAGGAAGCGCCGCCCCGCGCGCCTTTCGCGATCCTGGAGCATTGGCTGCGCGAAGGGGGCGCGCCCTGTGCGACGCTGCGGTTGCGCTTCGCGACCTTCTCCCAGGGCGACGCCTTTCTCAAGCGCGCTTCCGCCTTCCTCGTCATGCGGCAGCGCATCGCCTTCCGCGAGTGGGCGCGCGAGCAGCGGCTGGGGGGCGAGCCGATCGCCGATCCTCTGACCTGCGACGACATCCGCGTCGCCACGGGACGCCAAGGCGAGCGCTTCGACTGCGTGGAGCGGAGCGGCCCCATCGTCGTGCACAATCTCGCCAAGCTCATCGGCGCGCGAAACCTCTCGCCCGACGGCGTCTCGGCGCGCCGGGCGGCGGATGAGCCAGGCCCCGGCGCGGTCGTGGACCTCGCCTTTCACGGCGCGGCGCTCGGAGACGACATCGGCCTCGTCAGCGCCTGTCCGGACGGCGGCGATTTCGAGGTGCTGCCCGTGGACCCGGGCGGCGTGCGGCATGCGCGCGTCTTTCGCTTAGGTTTCGACGGCATTAGCCCGCGCGCCATGCAGGAGGGCGATCCTCTCCTCGAGGACATTCTTCGGCTCGCGGCCGAGGCGGAGCGCGGCGTCGAGGTCGGCGCGCCGGAGGCCAAGCGCCTCGCGCCCTTGCAGGAACGCCGCGAGAGGTTGATCGCCGCGCTCAACCGCACGCTCGCCGCGGCGGGCTATGGCGAGCGCTTCGATCCGACGCGAAAATGGGACGCGCTCGATCCCTTGCGCTTCTGGAGCTTTTGCGCGCTCGTCGACAACTGCCCGGCCGCAGGGCGCGCCGATCTCGCGGCGCGCGGCGGCTTCGAGGCTTTTCGCGCGGATCCCGCCCTGACGGAGGCGCTGGCCGGCCAGCCGGAGCTGCGACTGGGCGAGCTGGGCTCGCGCCGCGCCGAGGAGGAAGCCAGGCCGCTCGTCTACCGCTATGCGGCCGCCCAGGCGCTTGCGGGGGTCGTCACGCCCGACGCCGACGCTGCGACCCAGCTCGAGGCCTATCGCCTTCTGCGTCAAACGCCGCTGGCGCGCGAGCTCGCCGCGGCGCGTCTCTCTCGACGCGCCGTCCTTCGACGCAGCGGCGCTTGGCGAGACGGCGGCGACGCTCTCCAACGAAGCCATGGTGGAGCGCGCCGTCATCTATTGCGACGACTGGGGCTTTCCCGAGAAGGGCGAGGCGCTGCGCGCTTATCTCGAACGGCGCCGCGCGGGCGAATGGACCTCGGCCTCTGAGGGGGCGCAACTCGCGGTCATCGTCGCCGAAGCCGACGCCTATTGGCGCGAAGTCGGCGCGGCGCGCGCCCGGGCGCCCGAAGAGGCGGCGTTGCCCGAGAAGCCCGCGGGCCTGCTGGCCGCGGTGCGCGGTTTCTTCCTGCGCGGCGCCTCCAAGGCGGCTCAGTCGTGACCGGCCCCGAGCAAGCCGCGCCGGTCGAGCGCGAAGCGCGGCGCGCCATTCCGCAGCGCATGACGATCACGCTCGTCGGACCCCGAAGGTCCGGCAAGTCCACCTTGATCGCCGCGCTCCCCGACTGCGTCGCGCAGGGCGCGCATGGATTTCCGCCCGAGCTGCGGCTGACCTTGCAGCCCATCGGGCGCGGGGAGTTCGAGAGCGGTTATCCAGCGGCGTCCAAATACGAGCTCCTCGAGAGCTTCGTCTTGCCCTATGAGCGCTTGCGCGAGGCGGTCGATGGCGGCGGCGAGCCCACTCCGCCCGAAATGCCGCAGGAGTATTTTTTCCGTCTGAACGCGGAGACGCCGCAAGGCGAGGCCGAGGCGGCGCGCCTTCTCGAAATCGTCGACGTCGGCGGCGATCTCGCGGCGCCCGAGGAAGGCCAGCCGCAACCGGCCTCGGTGGCGGCGCGCGTGCAGTTTTCGACCAAGCTTCTCGCAAGCGACGCCATCGTTTTCGTGCTGCCGCTCCTGCGCCTGGAGGAGAGCCGCTGGGCCGGCTCCCTGTCGCGGCTCATCGAGCGCCTAGCGCTCGCGCCCGACCGCAGAGCGAAGCGCATCTTGGTCGCATGGTCCTTCTACGAACGGCTCTTCGTCAATTTCGGCCCCAGCGCCTTCACTTACGCTTGCGATCCAGACGTCGCGGCGCATGTGCTGCGCCGGACGCTGGCGCAGGCGCCCTGGCTCGACGCGCTACGCGAGCTCGAACGAAAGCCCGAGGTTTCGCTGCGTTTTTGCGTCTTCTCGTCCTTCGGCTTCGTGAAGGGCTTTCAGAACCCCAATCTCGACCCGCATCAGACGGAGGAGCGACGCTTTCGCCGATTGGGCGCTGCGGGCCGGCCTTCGCTTAATGAGTTCTGGCGGCCGTTTCTCGCCGCCGATCCCATCTTGAACGCGGCGCTCGGCCTCGACAGCGCCTTCTGCTTTTCCTACGAGCGCCTCGCCGAAGACCCGCGCGCACTCGCGGTGGAGTAGGGCGGGGAGGGGGCGGTCCTAAGGCAGAGGCGAGCGCAGCGAGCCCCTAAGGATAAAACCTTTCACATTAGATTATAAAGTATTATATTCTATATGGTTAGCATAGATCTCCTAGATGATTAAATGAAGGAGAGATCGCGACGCGGCGAGCAGGCGAACCGCCCCCCACTCAGTTGCGAAAACCATAAACTGAGGCCAACGCCTCTCGGGCGGGAACCATCCTGCGCGTTTGGAATTGTGTCTGGAAGCTTGTGCTTTTCCGTTTGCCCTGCCGAGCCTGCGACCGCAGGGCCAAAACCAAGGTGAATGAAATGAGAAAATTGATGCTTTCGCTGGCGCTCTGCGGGCTTCTCGTCTCTCCGACCTATGCGCTGACCGTGCATTTGAAAGGCCCACAGGCGGACGCCTTCATCCACCAGCATTTTCCCAATGCCAGCATCCCGGGACCGGTGCAGGGCCGCTTCCCCTACCGTGTCCACGGTCTCCTGCGTCATGGCCATGCGACCTGCAGCGTGCCGGCGATGGGCGCGCGCTCGGACGGCGTGGTTTCGACTTGCACAGTCAGATACTGACGGGAGCGATCCTCTTAGCTCTTGCGCCGCCTCCCGGCGCACAGGAAGACGTGTCGGATACGCGTTTCACTCCTCCGCCCCCTCGACCGCCGCGACCGCGGGGGAGGGCAGGAAATAGCGGGAAAGCGCGCCGCGGCCGCGCCGCCAAATTCCGTCGCGGTCCTCGGCGAAGCCGGAGAGCGCCGAAAACCGGCCCGGCGCGCCGGCCGCCGCCGCGAGCAGCCGTTGGCGCTTGAGCGCGGCCTCCAGCCTCGCCTCGGCCTCGATGAGAGTCCGGTCGTCGAGAATATATTCGCCCTTGCGGTCGACATAGGCGTGGCCGGCGCGCACGAGCCGGTTGAGCAAGCCTAAAAGATTGTCGCGCACCTCGCCGGGCAGCGCCTCGATCTCGGGCACATGCGCGTCGAGCAGGCTCATCGCGCCGTGATAGGGCTTGGCCCGCCGCAGCAGCGCCTTGAGCACGCGCATGTCCCAATCCTCCTCCTCACTGTCGGTCAGGTCCATCGAGACGGGCAGCGGCGCGCGCTCCTTGGCCTTCGTCTCACGCTTCAGGATCTCGGAGAGGAGCTTCATGACGAACATGAAGGCGTCCTGCGCGATCGCGACGCCGAGCGCCATCGTCGCGTCGGGCGTCATCTTCAGGAAGGCCTCGCGCGCGAGCTCGAATCGGTTGCGCTCGAGGCTGCGGGTCTGGAGGAAGCGGTCGCTGCGCTTGAGCAAATCCTGCACCTGCGTCTCGGTGAGACCGGCGACCTTGGCCGAGAAGATGCACCCGTCGACGAGCTGCTTGGCCTCATTGACGCCGGCCGAGGCGCTCGCTGCGTCGCCGCCGGCGCGCATCCGCGCGACGATCGCCTGCATGCCGTTGCGCAGCTCGCCGTCAAGCGCGCATTTCTGCTCGAAGGCGGCGCGCGCGGCGATCACCTCGTCGCGCGCCGCCAGGAGATCGAGCGCCTCGCGCCCCTGCGGCTCGCAGTCGAACTCATTGGGGACGATCGCGGGCAGGAGGCGGGTCTCGCGCGTCGCGCCGAGCAGCAGCTGGCAGGCGGGCTTCGCCTCGTGGATGCGCTGCGTCGTCGGATTGACGCGAATATCGACGCCGGCCTGCAAGAGCGCGGCGACGGCCGCCGAGAGGTCCGGGGGCGGCTCGATCTTGGTTTCCGGTCCCGCCGGGCGCTTGGCGCGCGCGCTCTCCTCCTGCTGGCGCAGCGTGACCAGGTTCGCCTCGAGAAGATCGCGCTCCTTCATCGCATGGGCGCGCTCGCTCGCCGGTCCGCTCAGCGTTTGCCGAATCGTCGCGATTCGCTTGCGCGCCGCGTCGGCGTTGGCGCGATGCGTCAAGCAGTTGGGCCCGCAGGCGGCGCCCATGTTGTCGAGACCTTTCGAGGCGTCGAGGGCGAGCTGCTCCTCCTGTCGCTCCGTGGCCGAGAGCGCGGCGATCTGCTCTTCCTTGCCCTTGATGATGGGCTCGAGATCGGCGCTCGCGCGATCGAGGGCGGCGATCCGCGCCTGCGACTCGCCGATCTGCCGATGCGCCGCCTGCGCCTCGGCGAGGTCGGCGGCGTTTCTCTGGGCCGCGACCGCCGCCTGGCGCTGCAGCTCCTCCTGCGCCTTGCGCGCATTGTCGCGCAGCGCCGGCCCGGCGTTCGCCGCGGCGCGCGTCAGCGCGTCGATCCGCTCGAGATAGGCGCGCAGGGCAGGTGTTGCGACAATGTGCTGGCTCTCGGCGTCGTAATTTTCCTCGATGTATTTTTGCGCGGGCAGGAGCGACTCGGCGGCGATCTCCATCGGCTGCAGCTGCGCCGCGAGCCGCTTCGAGGAGAGGCCGAAGATATTGTTGTAGTAGTAGGTGAAGGAGAAAAAGGCCGAGATCGAGAAGACGAAGATGTAGACGAGGCCCGTGATCGCCGTCTTGAGCACGACTCTTTCGCCTAGAAACTGCTGGCGCGCGATCAAAGCGCCGAGATCGGAGCCGAGCGACCATGAGGTCGCGGCGAGCATCGTCAGAATGGCGGTCGTGCCGATCAGTGTGCCGATCAATCCGACCCAGTCGCCCGGCTCGCGTCGCATCACGTCGATCATGCCGCTCGAGGTCGTGTAGAAGACCCAGAAGAGCACCGGGATCGTGACGAGGAAGGCGAGGCGCGCGATGTCGGCGCGCGAGAGGCCGGGACGGGTCCGCGGCTTTAACCCCTCCTCCCGACCCCAAAAGAGCGCGGCGAGACGCCCTCGGAGCGTCGGCGCCAGATACGCCGAAGCGCGCGCGTCGCCCGACGTGGATTCGGCCTCCTGAGCGGGACGCGCCGGCGCCGGAGCGCTCTGCTCATAGCCGCGGGCGGAGGGGAACTCTGTCATAAAGGCGCGCTCTCCCGAGGCCGCAGCGTCTGGGCCGGATGGCCCGAATGCGCCAAAAAAGCCTATCGCTCCTGAACGCCACGGCCTAGCGCGATTTGCACCCGCTTTTGGGCCTTTTTGCAAGCCGAGCCGGCTGGAGCGCCCGAGGCCCGGCGCGCGTTCGTCAAAATCGATCTCTTTTCAGAGAATTGAGCGCCTCAGGACGACTGGCCGCCTTGGCGTTGCTGCGTCGCTTTCTCGATCAGCTCGGCGAGCTTTCGCGGCTCGCTGGGGAAGCCGGCGCTAATCCAGTCGGCTTGCACGCGCTTAAGGATCGCCCCGAGCTCTCGCCCCGGCGCGACCCCCCGGCGTATGAGATCTGCGGCCTTCACGGGGAAAGCCGGCGCCTCTGTCGCGTTGACGAAATCGAAAGACCCGCGCCATTGCGCATCCACCGCGCTTGCGCCGCTCTCCACCTGCAGCAGGGCGAGCGCGTCCAGCGCGCCGCGGCGGCCTTCGTAAAAAATCAGCTCGAGCAGCGCCTGGAGCGTGGACGGAGCTGCGAGCCCGTGGCGCACCTCGCAAACGCGCGCCATGCGCGAGAGGCGCGCATGCTCGCTGTTCGAGAGTCGCAGCGACACGCGCACGCGTTCCGCGTCTTCCGCAATCAGCACCGCGAGCGCCGCGAGACGCAAAAGCGGATCTGGCGCCGCCTCGCGCGCGGCCTCGATTGCGGCGAGCCGCTCCAGCCGCGCCGGAAATCCGAGGCCGAGCAGCGCCTCGAGAATTCCGGTCTCGCACATGATCCGCAAAGTCGCCGGCGCGCCGCGCGCGGCGAGCAGCTTGAGCAGCTCGGCGCCGACGCGCTCGCGCGAGAGAATCGCGAGCTTCTCGCGGGCCCGGATCGCGGCGCGAAGGCCGTGGGGATCGAGCGGCCCTTCGCCAATCGTCGCATGGAAGCGGAAAAAGCGCAGGATGCGGAGATAATCCTCGTCGATGCGCTTGGCCGGATCGCCGATGAAGCGGATGCGGCGCGCCGCCAAGTCCTCTCGACCGCCCGCATAGTCGTGCAGCACGCCGTCGGGCGTGAGCGACAGGGCGTTGACCGTAAAGTCGCGGCGCAGCGCGTCTCGCTCGAAATCGGCCCCGAAGCGCACCTTGGCGGCGCGTCCATAGGTCTCGACGTCTTCGCGCAACGTCGTGACCTCGAAGGGCTCCCCGTCGACCACGATCGTGACCGTGCCGTGGTCGAGGCCGATCGGCGCGACCTTGAAGCCGGCGCGCTCCGCTGCGCGTATGACTGCCTCGGGGTGAGCGGGCGTCGCGAGATCGACCTCCTGCGGAGCGATCCCGAGCAGCGCGTCGCGCACGGCGCCGCCGACGATCCGCGTCTCGCATCCCGTGGTGGCGAGCGCCGCGAAGAGACGCGTGAGCTTGGGCTCGCGGAGCAGGGCCTCGAGCGCTTTCACTCGAAATAACCGGGGACGAGTCGCCCGTTCTCGATATGCGCGGGGACATAGGCGCCCTTGTCGCGGGAGCCGAGGCCCAGCGAGAGCATGCCGATCACCGCGAGCACGAGGCCGGCGATGGCGAGGCTCGAAACGCGGCCGCGCGTCCAGAGCGACGCGACGAAAGGCCAGCGCAGCAGCAACAGGTGGGAGACGGCGTAAAGGAAAAAGGGAAGCGCGAAGAGAAGGAAGGATTCGAGATAGGCGCGCCACATGGGCGAAAGGCCTTGGCTGGCGCCGCGCGGTGCGGGGCGACTGTGTCGCCTGATATATACACTTTTTCCAGGGCCGAAAGCGCGCCAGGACCGCGCGCAACGAGACGCCGCTTAACTATTGTAAAACCAAGATGGCTCCAGACAATGACCTCAGATCACGGCAAGTTCGTTCGGTATGAGCTCGCGACAAGAGACCTGGCCGAGGCCAAGGCCTTTTACGCCAAAATCCTCGGCTGGGCCGCGCGGGAGGTCTCTACGGCGGGCCGGCCTTACAGCCTGCTGACTGTGGGCGACGCTCCCGTCGCCGGCCTGATGCCGCTGCCCGATCATGCCGGCGCCTCTCCGCACTGGCTCGGATATGTTGGCGTCGACGACCTCGTCGCCACCGTCGCGACGACGCGGCGGCTCGGCGGCGCGGTCTATGTCCCTCCGACGGAAGTCCCTGGCGCCAGCTGCTTTTCCATCATCGCCGATCCGCAGAGGGCGACGCTGGGGCTGATCGAGAGGCTCAAGCCGTCGCAGGAGCCGGCAAGCAGCCGCAACGCCTCAGGGCGGGTGGGTTGGCACGAACTGCTCGCCGCCGATTATGAAACCGCGTTCGCTTTCTATTCTACGTTGTTCGGCTGGCGCAAAGCCGAGAGGCAGGAGGGCGTGATGGGCGTTTATCAAAACTTCGCAGTCGGCGCGCAGACGTTGGGCGGCATGTTCACCAAGCCGCCGATGCTGTCGCAGGCGTTTTGGCTTTACTACTTCAATGTAGGCGACATCGACGCCGCGGCGCGCCGTGTCGAGGAGGCAAGGGGCGCGATCTATTACGGACCGGTCGAGGCTCCGGGCGGCGCCTGCATCGTGCATTGCGCCGATTTGCAAGGGGCGACTTTTGCGCTGCTCGAGCGGCGCACGGTCAAGCCGGTCGGCTATTTTACGCCGCGTCCGAGCGCGAACTGACCGACCGCGCCCTCGACGTGGAAGTCGATCCCCGTCATGCGTGCGAAAAGCTCGATGTTCGATATGCCGATGACGCAGGCGCCGAGCTCCATGTCCGTCGCCGCAAGATAAAGGGTTTGCGAGAGGGCGCCGACGTCTTTCAGGATAAGCGAATAGGCGATCGCGCTGTATTTCCAAGAGACGCGCCCGAAACGGGCGGCGACGACGATCACGATTTGGGGAGGGGCCGCGACGCCCATGGCCTGGGCCGCTTGTGCGAGCAAGGCTTCGAAGTCGCCCTCCTGCGCCGTTATCGCCGCCAGCCCGTGGGCGCCCGCATCGTAATGATAGAAGCCTCGCTCGAGACCTTTGCATCTTGCGACGGCGAGGTAGAGCTCGAGCTCATAGGCCGCGCCGGCCGTCGGATAGGGCCGCGAGGTGTGGCCGCCGTCCTGCGTGGAGGGATCGCTCCAGCGCGAGAGAATGCGCGCGCTGCGGTCGAGAAAGGTCGAGAGTTCTTGCAGCGTTATTGGGCGGCCGTCGTCGAAGATGCGCGCCGAGCGGCGTCGGCGCAGCAGCTCGGCAAAGTTTGAGAGCGCCTGCGGCTCGGGCAGCTCGACCTTCCTGCCGCCAAAGCTCGGCCTCACTGCGGGAAGGGGTCGAATCGCCCCGACATGCGGATAGGCGCCGCCGAGCGGATTGGCGTGGCGCCCTTCTGTGCTGCGGGCATGAAACAACAGATCGTGAAAGTCCCAGAGAACCAGTTGCTCATCGCCCTCGCTCCGACGCAGCGCCGTTCCCGCGACGGCGTCGGACTTCATGATGAGTTCGCTGTGCAGCAGCAAGGCGAGCAGCGCGACGCCCGGAAAACGCTCGCGACGGCGCAGCTCCTTGACCTGCTGCGGCGTCGCGAGCAAAGCCAATATGCAGGCGATGTCTGGATTGCGGAGCCTGAACAGGGCGCCGGCGCGCGGCGATTCCAAGACCATGTCGACGCCGCGTCGCCGCAGATAGGCGAAGCGCGACAAGACCAGCCGATCCGTCCCGCGAAGCGCTGGCGTTTGCGGCCAGTAGTCCGCGACCTGCGGCTCGATGACGGCGAGCCCGTCGCCGAGCTGGAATTCGAGCAGACCGCGAGCTGCAAGACGTCCGATGAGCAGCCGCAAGAGCTTGTCGCCGGCGGCCACCCTTGCGGTCGGGAGGCCGGCGCTGAGCTTTTTCACAAAGCCAGCGGCCTCGTCGCCGAAGGCGCCGAGGCTCGTGGAATAGTCCTGCGCGTAAGCTAAGATTTCGCCGGTCGCGTGCGCTTCGAGACTGGCGCGGTCGTTCAGCTTGACGACGAGCGCGCTCTCGCTCCGCGGCGCCTTTCTGGGGTCGGATGGGCGCAACGCCTTCCTGCGCTCAGCTATGCGGATGGATGGGATTGAGTTCGGCTTCCTCGCGAGCCGTATCGAGCCACCCCGACCTCACCGGAACGTCATAGAGGCGTCCGGGCCCGAAGCGGCGATAGAAATGCCGCAAGCCCGGCGCGATGACCCGCACGACTGGAACGCCGATGTCCGGTCGCGTCTGGTCGAGCACGAGAACATCATGTCCGGCTTGTTTGGCGAGTGCGACACAGGCCGCGACCTGCTCATGCGTGTGAAGTCCGCCGAACCTTACGTCGAGGTCCGGGCGCACAAGTCCGTTTCCGCTCGGCGTGAGATAGGGATGGTCCGCAATGCGCAGCGGCGTTACGCCGTCGAGGCTCGACTTGTCTCCGCTTCCGCCGCCCATCAGCCCGAGCGAGAGGAATTGATTGAGCTCGGTCAGCGCCCGCAAAAGAGCGATTTGGGAGTCGAAATGCGCGCCGGAGCCGAACTCGATGTTCTCGCGCCCGTCCTTCAGCCAATGCGTGATCGCAACATAGGTCGGAACGCCCAGATCGCTCGTAATGTCGAGAACCCACAGCTTGCGGCCCATGTCTGTGAGCTCCTTGCGGAACTCGCGCACATACGTGTCCTCGAAGCGGCTCAAATCGAGCTCGGGACGCTGCACACGGTTGTACCACCAGATTGCATAAGCATCGCGCTCGACGAGCTCCAAAAATCCTTGCACGATCGCTTCCGCGACCGTATTGCCGGCCGCGCAGCCGTTGGAGTCCGCGGCGAAGGCGGCGGGACCGCGATAAAAGAAATAGAGAAGGCTCGTCGGCAGATGCTTGAAGCGGCCGTCGCGCAGGGACCAGGCCGGAGACCAGTCGATCTTCGCCGTCTCGTCAAAGAACTGGGGGTTCGCCTCGACGTCCTCCTGGGCGCCGGGCTCAGCGCCGCGCCGCAATTGGGCCTGCGAAAACAGCAGCACGTCATTGGGCGCAATGGCGTCGCCCGGCGCGAAATCGAGAAAGCGGCGCTTGGCCCTGATCTCGTCGCCCTGAAAAATGCCGGAATAGCGCTCGATCGCCTCCATGAGCGCGCTGGCTTCGCCTTGCTCCGCGTTGCTGCCCTTTCCGAAGCTGCCGCTCTGCAGGCCGGAGCGCAGCTCGCCGACCGTTTCGGCGAGCCCCGTGAAGTTGTGCTGGGCGTAGAAGTTGGTGTTGAGAGGCAGGTCGGCCTCGATGCGTTCGAGCCGTGAGACGACGCCCGTCAACGGGCTCACATGCTTGCGAAAACGCGCGACGGTCGCTGCGGGCGAGACGCTGCGGTAGCCGCCGCTCGTCATCACCAAATGGTCGCTATCTCCGAGCTCGATCGGCGCAGGCGACCGGCGTGGATCTCGCAACTTTTTGACGCCGCAGGCCGGGCATTGCGGGCGCCGTCCGACATAATGTTTCGCGATGTTCGCGCCAAGCAGGTCGAGGCTCAAGATGTGGTCGCTGAGCGGCGTGCGGAAGTCGGTGGCGATCGCCTTCGCAAGCTCGATGGCGGCGAGCTCGACGCCGCAGCGGCCAAGCGGGCTTCGCGCCAGCGGCGATAAGGTCAGGCGGCGGGCGTCCTTGCGATCGAGCAGCGCGCGGACCTCGCGGTTGCGCCGCATGCGGTCGGCGAGGCACGACCAGCAGGCGCCTTCTCCTGGCCTGAACAGGGGTCCCACGAGCGGGAAAACGCCCGATGGCTGGACCAGCGCCCAAGGCTTCTTGGCTGCGAGAAACTCCTCGTTCAGCTCTTCGAGGCGCGGGTCGAGATAGTCGCTGACCAGCACGAGCGTGAGCGCGGCGTCGCGCGTGACGATGCGCACGCCGAGCTCCTTGAGGGCGTCCTTGAGCTCCGCCGCACCCTCGACGTCGAGCGAGCGCAGGCGCACGCTGCAGTTTTTGAGATGGCTTGCCGCGGTCTGCGGGGAAAAGCCGAGGCTCGTCCAATAGGCGGCGGCGAGTCCGTGCGATCCGTGTGAGGAGGGCAGGATGTAGCGGCGCTCCAGCATCCTCCTGAAAGCGGCATGAATTCTTTCGGGCGGGTAAGACTTCTCCAGCTCGTGGGCGAGCTCCAGAAAGCTTTTGCCGCCTTTGGCGATCGCTGCGGCGAGCACGCCATAGATCTCTCCGTGCAGCAAAAATTTTCGATCTTCGGAATAAAGGCATATCACATCGGGTTGCAGAAGATAGACGCTGAAATTCGGGGCAAACCGCGGAATTTCATGGCCGATCCGTGCAAGCGGGTTTTCATTGTCGCTCATGGGGTTCCGTCGCGTGCGCAAAAAATCAAGCCGCGCCTCTTGTGCCAGGCGCGGCTTCCAGCCTCTCGATTATGTTCAGAATGGCTTGCCGTTCAGCAAAGGTAGCATCCGCCCCACGACAAGCAGCAGCCGCCGCCGCATCCGGACCAGCAGCCACCCCAGCCGCAGCCTCGCCATCCGCCGCCGCAGCCTCGGCATCCGCCGCCCCAGCCCCTGCCGCCACATCCCCTGCCGCCGCATCCCCTGCCGCCACAGCCACGTCCGCAGCCGCAACCGCGCGCGAGCTGCACATTGTCGGTCGCCATCGACTTAACGGCGTCTTGGTCGAAGAGATGAAAAGTCGCCAGCGTGACGCCGGAGATTTCCTCATCGCCGAGCATCATAGACCCGCTCAGGTTGTCGCCCGCCGGCAACGCGAGGTCCACGATGGGCATGCCCGCCGATGCGCCGCTCGCCGAAGCGGCCAACGACACGCCCGCGATCCCCATTACCGAGGCAGTTTTGCCTAGAGGCCCGCCTTTTGAAGTCTGCTTCGCCCGCGCCATAGCAAGTCTCCCTCTTCCCACCCCGTATATCCCGCCCTCTAATACTCGCGCGCTGGGCCCTTTTCGTCAACCGTGTCAACATTTCTGGATTGTGCAGCCCGAAATAACGAATTGGCGACGCCGCTGCCGGAGGGCGGGCGAGGCTCTTTCAGAGCGCGCGAAGCCTCAAGACCGATGACTTGCGCGGGCGATCCGCCGCCGTCTAAGGAGACAAGAGCCGTCTGCGCACTGCGCTTCCAGGGAGACGAGAGATGTCCGATCTGACGACGCCCAGAAATTTCAAGCGCGTCGTCATCAAGCTTTCCGGGGAGGCGTTGACGGGGCGGGGGACGCACGGGCTCGACGGCGCGACCTTGGCGCGCATCGCGAGCGACCTCGCGGTTTCGGCGGGCGAGGGGACGCAGATTGCGGTCGTCGTCGGCGGCGGCAATTTCTTCCGTGGCGTGCAGGGCGCCGGAAAGGGGCTGGAGCGCGCCCGAGCGGATTCGATCGGCATGCTCGCGACCGTCATGAACGGCCTCGCGCTCGAGCGGGCCATCGAGGCCGAGAGTCGTCCCGCCCGCGCGCTCTCCGCGATCCCTATGCCCACGCTTTGCGAGACCTACACGCGCGCTGCGGCTCTGCGGCATCTTTCGAAAGGGCGCGTTGTCATTTGCTCGGGCGGCACCGGCAATCCCTTCTTCACTACCGACACGGGTGCCGCGCTGCGCGCGGCCGAGCTCGAAGCCGACGCGATCCTCAAGGCCACGCAGGTCGACGGCGTCTATACGGCCGATCCCAAGAGCGACCCGACGGCCAAGCGCTACGACCGGCTGACACATGACGAGGCGATCGCCAAAAATCTCGGGGTGATGGACACGGCCGCCTTCGCGCTTGCACGAGAGAACAGGATACCGATTTTCGTGTTCTCGATCGCGGGGGAGGGGGCCATCGCCGCCGCGCTGCGCGGCGAGGGACGCGGAACGCTTGTCGTCCCTTAGGTCAACGCTGCGTTTGAGTGGAACGCTCAAACGCAGCTCGCGTGATCGGTTCCAAAAGTTACCTGATTTCCTGCGGCGGTTGCCAGACAAGGTCGGAGCGCCCGCTAGCGTTAGCGCTCTTGTTACTGTCGTTCTTTGAATTTGCGCTGTTGCGATGGTCGGCGACAGCCTTCTCGGCAATTTGCCAATCTTCTGCGCTCCAATTGGTCGCGTCCTTTTGCGCCGCGGTCGAACCCACCGACGGCAGCATGGCCCGGATCTGATCCTTCAGCTTCTGGCCTGTCGACTCCGCCGTCATTTGCTTTTGGGTGGAGGGTTCCGCCGTCGACTGCGCCGGCGACTGAGCCTTTGTTGGCTCGATTGGCGATGGCTGCGACCAAGTCGGCGCTTGCTGCGCAACTGCGGATGTTCCTGTAGGAAGCGTCGCAACACGGCGAACAGAGGCGGTGTTCGCGGTGTAGCCCAGGATCACCAGAGCCGCCGACAGTGCGGCAATTCCTAGGATGTGCGGCTTCATTTCTGACACGGTCATGGTTCCCGCTCCTTGTTGGAAGGTTTAAAAGGCGTTTCGGCCTCGTACTAGGGCCGTTACGTAGCGGGTTCGGGCGCGTTTCCAGCGTAGCGGCAGCTTTGAAAAACCCCTGGACTCATCAGATTTTCTTTTCGCACCTTGCTTTCGGGCCGGGTCTCCGACCGTGTTGCGAGCGCACGCGCGGCCCCGCCGAAGGACGCAAATGGCGTGGCCCAGCGGAGAAGCTGCCGGGTCGTGGTTAGGTTCCCCGGGACTATGAATCCGCTGACCGGCGCTCTATTGTCCGAGCGCGGCGGCGGGGCGGCCGCGCAGTCAGAGGAAAAATCTCAGCGCAACGGCTCGAAGCTGTTATGCTCGAATGGATTTTGATTCTGAAAGGGAAGACGGACCTTACGCAAGATGAGTCAAGCTTTCGATCTCGACGATCTGAAGCGTCGCATGCAAGGCGCGCTGGCGACGCTGAAACATGAATTTGGCGGCCTTCGCACCGGCCGCGCCTCAGCCTCGCTCGTCGAGCCCATTCATGTCGACGCCTATGGTCAGTCGACGCCGCTAAACCAGGTCGCCACGATCAGCATACCGGAGCCGCGCCTGATCTCCGTGGCAGTGTGGGACAAGGCGCTGGTCGGCGCCGTCGACCGCGCGATCCGCGACGCAAATCTGGGCCTCAGCCCCGTGGTCGAGGGTCAGACGCTGCGCATCCGCACACCCGAGCTCAATGAGCAGAGACGCAAGGAGCTCGTGAAAGTCGCGCATAAATATGCGGAAGAGGCGCGCGTCTCCGTCCGCCACGTGCGCCGCGACGGGCTCGACGTGCTGAAAAAGCTCCTGAAGGACCATGCCATCCCGGAAGACGACGAAAAGCGCCACGAGCAAGAGGTGCAGAAGGCGACCGACGACGCGGTGCGGGAGATAGACGCCTTGCTGGCGGGCAAGGAAAAGGAAATCATGCAGGTCTGACGACGAGCACCCGGCCGGGTCGAGCGGGAGCGTCGAGCTGTGGACAAGAAATCGATGTCGGATAGAGACTTTGCCGGGCTCAAGGAGACCCCGCGCGAGACGAGGGCGGCGTCCTTCGGCCGCACGCCGCGTCATGTCGCGGTGATCATGGACGGCAATGGACGCTGGGCGGCGCGGCGCGGCCTGCCGCGCCTGGAAGGCCATCGCCGCGGGGTCGAGGCGTTGCGGCGAGCGGTTCGCGCCTCGATCGAGCTCGGCATCGGCTATCTCACCGTTTATTCATTTTCAGTGGAGAATTGGACGCGGCCCAAGGAAGAGGTGCAGAGCCTCATGGTGCTGCTGCATCGCTTCATTCACAACGATCTCGCCGAGCTCAACGCCAACAACGTGCGTGTGCGCGTCATCGGCGCGCGCGAGGGATTGACGAGCGACGTGCTCGCCCTGCTGCGGCAGGCCGAAGAGATCACGCGCGACAACACGGGCCTCACGCTCGTCGTCGCCTTCAATTATGGAGCCCGGCAGGAGATCGCCGCCGCGGCGCGCGCCCTTGCCGAGGCCGTGGCCGCGGGCGAGCTTTCTCCGGCGGACATCGATGCGGACGCGTTCGCGGCGCGGCTCTATACGGCGGATATCCCGGACCCCGATTTGATCATCCGCACCTCGGGCGAGAAGAGGCTGTCGAATTTCCTCCTCTGGCAGTCGGCCTATGCGGAATTCGTCTTTCTGCCGATCCATTGGCCGGACTTCGACAAGGCCGCAATGGAAGAAGCGATCGCGGAGTTCGCGCATCGCAACCGCCGTTTCGGGGGTCTTGAATCCGGGATGCGCAACGCGAAGACGGCTTCATGAGCGCGGCCGCGCAGGAGGGATCGGCGCCCCCCAAATCGGGCGGTTTCGGCGATCTCGGTCCGCGCGTCGCTTCCGCGATCGTCCTTGTGGCCATGGCGACGGGGACCGCTTTCTACGGCGGCGTTGTTTTCGCCGCCTTCTGGCTCCTCGTTGCTTGTGCGGTCCTCTGGGAGTGGCAAAGTCTGATCGGCGGCGAGCGCCGGCTGGCTCGGGTCGTTCTGGGCTGCTTTGCGCTTGCGGCCGCCGCCGTTCTTATTCATGGCCCGACGCTTCCCCTTGGCCTGCTCGCGATCGGACTTTCGAGCGCGGCGGTCGGCCTGCTCGCGGGTCCCGATCGCGGGTTCTGGGCCGCCTCCGGCGTGCTCTACGCCGCCGCGCTCGTGCTGTCGGTCGATCTTCTGCGTCTTTCCGAGCCACAGGGCGCGGCGGCGATCGCTTGGGCTTTCGCCATCGTCTGGGGCGCCGACGTCTTCGCCTATTTCGGCGGGAGGTTGATTGGCGGCCCCAAGCTGTGGCCACGCGTTTCGGCGGGCAAGACTTGGTCCGGCGCCTTGGTCGGCGCCGTGAGCGGCGCGGCGCTCGGGGCGCTCTTCGCCAGCCTTTTCGCCGGCGCCTCGGCGGCGCCGATGTTCTTCGTCAGCCTCGTCGCGGTGATATTGTCGCAGCTCGGCGACCTCTTCGAATCGGCCGTGAAGCGGCGCTTCCACGTCAAGGATTCGAGCCGGCTGATTCCTGGCCACGGCGGAGTCATGGACAGGGTGGACGGCTTCATCTTCGCGGTGGTGTTTGCGGCGGCGCTCGGGGTTCTGCGCGATCCGTCCTCCGCCGCGTCCGGTCTCTTCTCCTGGTGAGCACGATCCAAATGGGATTTCATGGCGAGAATGGCGGCACGCCCGCCAATGGGCGGACGCCAAGACGCGTTGCGCTGATCGGAGCGACCGGCTCGATCGGCAAGTCGACGATCGACCTCCTGATGCGCAATCCCGAACGCTTCAGCGTCGTGTCGCTCGCCGCGGGACGCGATCACGCCGAGCTTGCGCGGCTCGCCCTGCTGCTGAGCCCCGAATTCGTGGCGATCCGCGACGAGGAGGGCTTCGCGCCGCTCAAGGAGGCGCTCGACGGGACCAACATCCAGGTCGGGGCAGGGCGGGAGGCCGTCATCGAGGCGGCGACGTGGGACGCCGATCTCCTCGTGAGCGCCATCGTGGGAGCGGCCGGGGTGGAGCCCACCCATGCGGCGCTTCTGGTTGGCCGCGACGTGGCGCTCGCCAATAAGGAATGTCTCGTCTGCGCCGGAGCACCCTTCATGCGCGCGGCGCGCGAAGCCGGGGCGAAGCTCCTGCCGATGGACAGCGAGCATAATGCGATCCTTCAGGCGCTCGGCGGCGCCGATCCCGCCACGATCGAGCGGATGATCATCACGGCCTCGGGCGGCCCGTTCCGCACCTGGAGCCGCGAGGCCATCGAAAAGGCGACGGTCGCCGAGGCGCTCAATCACCCGAACTGGTCGATGGGACCGAAGATCACCGTCAACTCCGCGTCGATGATGAACAAGGGCCTGGAGCTGATCGAGGCGCATCATCTCTTCGGCGTTCCGCCCGAAAAGCTCGACGTCGTGGTGCATCCGCAATCCATCGTGCACGGACTCGTCGCGTTCACCGACGGCGCGGTCACCGCCGGCATGGCGGTTCCCGATATGCGCGTGCCGATCGCCCACTGCCTCGGCGCGCCGGAGCGTCTCGAGGCGCCGACGCCGAGGCTCGATCTTGCAAAAATCGCGACGCTCACCTTCGAGCGGCCGGACCATGAGCGCTTTCCGGCGCTGGCTCTGGCGCTTCGCGCGCTTTCCGCCGGAGGAGGTCTGCCGACGGTGCTCAACGCCGCCAATGAGATCGCCGTCGAGGCCTTCCTGGCGGGCCGCATTGCCTTCGGCGACATCGCTCGTCATGTCGCGCAAGCGTTGGAAATTGCGGAAAAAAACGGCGAAGCGAGGGAGCCCGCGAGCGTTGCCGAAGCCTTGGCCATTGATCATAATGTGCGAGATCGCTCGCGGCGAGCCTTGGCGACGGGCGGGGTTTAGGGCATTTTAAGAGGTTAACAACCATGGCCCGGCCGCCGCGGCGCGGGCTGGCGCGAGAGCGCGACGCGGAAAAGCGGGAACCGGTTTTTCGCTCAAAGGGCGCTTTAGCTTTATAAAATCGATCGCGTTTTGCGCATTGGAGCGGTTCCGCTCAAGCGCGACGTGATCTGAGGTTCGAGGGAGCCGAGGCGATGGATTATCTCTGGGCGACGGTCAGCTACATCGTGCCTTTCGTCATCGTTCTGGGCGTGGTCGTGTTCGTGCACGAATACGGCCACTTCATCGTGGGGAGGCTTTGCGGGATCAAGGTCGACGCCTTCTCGCTGGGCTTTGGTCCTGAGCTGTTCGCCTTCCACGACAAGCACGGAACCCGCTGGCGGATCTCGGCGATCCCGCTCGGGGGCTATGTGAAGTTCCACGGCGACGCCAATGCGGTGACGGCGGGCGTTTCCGAGGAGTTCGACCGCATGTCGCCGCAGGAGCGGGCCGTGACCTTCGCGGGCCAGAGCGTTGCGAAGCGCGCCGCGGTGGTCTTCGCCGGCCCTTTCTTCAACTTCCTGCTCGCGATCGCGCTCTACTGGGGAATGTTCGCGCTGGTGGGCCGGCCGCTGGTGGTCGACGGCCAGCTCGTCGTGGCGCCGCGCATTTCGGCCGTGCAGGCGGACGGCGCCGGCGCGAAGGCCGGCTTTCGCCCCGGCGACCTCGTCAAAGCCGTGAATGGGCAGCCGATCGAGAGCTTTGCGCAATTCCAGAAGCAGATCGCCGCCTCGGCGGGGCGGACACTTAACATCACGGTCTTGCGCGACGCCGCCGCCACGGAGCTCGAGGCGACGCCCGCGGCTGTCGAAGCCAAAGACGGCCGGGTCATCGGAAGGCTCGGCCTCAATTCCAGCGAGGACATCCGCGACATGCGGATGCAGAGCTGCGGGCCGATCGAGTCTCTCGGTCTCGCTTTTGAGGAAACCTGGAGCATCGTCGAGCAGACCGGCAAATTCATCGGGGGAATTTTCGCCGGACGCGAGAGCGCGAGCCAGCTCTCGGGTCCGATCGGGATCGCCGAAGCTTCCGGGAAAATGGCGCAGAAAATCAGTTCCTTGGGGATCTGGCCCTTGATCAACCTGATCGCTCTGCTCTCCGTGTCGGTAGGCCTCCTCAACCTCATGCCGGTGCCGCTCTTGGACGGCGGGCACCTGATGTTCTTCGCCATAGAGGCGGTGCGGGGCCGCGCCCTCAACGAGCGGCTGCAGGAATACGCCTTCAAGATCGGCTTCGTCATGGTGTCGTCGCTCATGCTCCTCGCGACGTATAACGACCTCGCCCGCCACCTGAAGTTGTAATTTGGGCGCGCCGGCGGCGGGACGGCCGAATTGTCCGCGGCGCTGGCGGGGGAATTGCCGACAAAAGCTATGCTCAAGTTTGGGGTCGCGGACCGTCTCTGAGCCGCGGCTCGCGCCCAATGCGCGCGGACCGGCGGCCGAGATGGTTGCCCCGAAGAAAAACGTCATTCTTAACCAATAATTTATCATGATATGTGGCATTCGCGCCACGCCTTGGACAAATTGCTCAGGCAAGCCCCTCCTGGCATTTCCAGCCACGCTTAAAGCAGGTAGAACGTTAAGGGTTAAGAGTGGACGATTACCCGTCCAATAAAGCAGGGGACCCCGTCGGCGGACGGCTGGTCTTACCCGACGATGACAAGGACCAGGACGGCATGCGATTGACCCGACTCTTTTGCAGGAACACCGCTCTGGCGATTGCGGCCTTTCTTGCGCTTGCGGCCTTCGTAGGCCCTGCGGCGGCCGACATCGTCGTCGAAGGCGTGCCGTCCTCCCAAGCGCAGGCGGTGCGCGACTATTTCCCAGGCGTGAGCGAGGAGGAGGTGCAGGCCGGCATCGAAGCCCTGCGCGCCAGCGGCCGTTATGGCGACGTCCAAGTCACGAGGAGCGGCGGCAACATCATCGTGCATGTCGCCTCGGGCACGGTCATCAATCGCATCGCCTTTGAGGGCAACAGCAAGATTAAGACCGAAAATCTCGAGAAAATCGTCCAACTCACCCCCCACCGGGCGTTCAACGCCCGCATCGCCGACGAGGACGCCGCCCACATCACCGAAGCCTACCGCGTCAACGGCCGCGCCGCCGCCAGGGTCAGCTACCGCGTAGTTCCTCTGCCCAACGGCACAATCGACGTGGTCTTCTCGGTGGACGAAGGCGACAAGACCGGCATCAAGGAAATCCGTTTCACCGGAAACACCGTTTTCTCCTCCAGCCGTCTTCGGAGCATGATGGAGACGACGGAGATGAACTTCTACTCTTTCTTCAAGACGAGCGACGTCTATGATCCCGAGCGCGTCGCTGCGGATCTCGAGCTCATCCGGCGGTTCTACCTCAAGAATGGCTACGCCGACTTCCACATCGTGAGCTCGGATGCGCGCTTCGATCCGGAGCTTGGCGGCTACATTCTGGAGATCGTCATTGAGGAAGGCCCGCAATACCGGGTCGCGACGGTGGACATCGAATTGCATCTGCCCGACATCGACGCTGCAGCCCTTCAGCCGCTGTTGCGCCTCGCGCCGGGCGACGTTTACAACGGCGACGCCGTCGAGAAGACCGTCGACGCCCTGACCCGGGAAATCGCGCACAAGGGCTACGCCTTCACGCAGGCCCGTCCTCGCGGTCAGCGCAATCCGACCGACCGCACCGTCGCCGTCAATTTCGTGATCGACGAAGGGCCGCGCGTCTTCATCGAGCGCATCAACATTCGCGGAAATTCGAAAACGCGCGAATATGTGATCCGTCGCGAGTTCGAGGTCGGCGAAGGCGACCCCTACAACCGCGTCCTGGTCGATCGCGCGGAGCGCCACCTCAACGGGCTTGGCTTCTTCAAGAAGGTCAAAATCACCAATGAACCGGGGTCCGCGCCCGATCGGGTGATCATCAATGTCGATGTCGAGGAGCAGTCCACCGGCAGCTTCAACGTCTCCGGCGGCTATTCGACGACGGAAGGCTTCATCGGCGAGGTGTCGGTCTCCGACAGCAACTTCATGGGCCGTGGCGAATCCGTTCGTCTCGCGCTCAACGAAGGACAGCGCGCCCGCGGCGTGACCTTCAGCTTCACCGAGCCCTATTTCCTCGACCAGCGCATGTCGGGCGGCTTCGACCTGTTCGCGAGAAAGAGCGACGCCTGGAACTACTCTTACTACAGCCAGACGTCCTACGGCGCGACGCTGCGCCTCGGCCTGCCGATCACCGAGGAAATCACCTTCCAGCCGCATTACTCGATCTACGAGACCCAGATTTCGATCCCGAACAACTCGCAGCATCCCTACGACGACTGTCAGACTCCCATCCCCGGCTACACGCCCGGCTTCGGCTACTGGCTAGCGCCGAATCCGAGCAATCTCAGCGTGTTCTATAACTGCATGACCAACGGGGAAGCCTCGCTCGCGATCAAGGACGCGGTCGGCGCGCGTCTGACCTCGGCGCTCGGCTATACTGTGGGCTTCAACAACCTCGATAACTTCCGCAATCCGAGGAACGGAACCACGGTGACGTTCACCCAGGACGTTGCGGGCCTCGGCGGCGACTCGCGCTTCGTGCGCACGACAGGCGAGGCGCGCTACTATCACGACCTCGACTTCCTGAACGTCGGCGGCTGGAACTTCCTCTCCGACATGGTGGGCATCACCCGCGTCCAGGCGGGCAATCTGACGCCGCTCTTCGGCTATCAGCCGCGCGTCTTCGACAACTTCAACCTCGGCTCCAACCTCGTGCGCGGCTTCGCGCCGGGCGGCATCGGCCCGCGCGACATGTCGAACTGGACGAGCTATCAGGGCAACGCGCTCGGCGGCACCAATTACTTCGGTTTCACCAGCGAGGTGCAGTTCCCGATCTGGGGCCTGCCGAAGGACATCGGCCTGCGCGGCGCCGTCTTCAACGACGTAGGCTCGCTTTGGGACTTCCGCGGCAAGACCTTCTACCCGAAGGCCTACGCCGCCGGTTTGGCGTTAGGCCAGACCAACTGTCTGCCGTATACGGCTCCGATGTATGGCCAGGGCGCCTGCCTGCTGACGCAGCCCCTGTGGGGCGGAGCCAACACCGCGGCGTTCCAGATCCGCGACTCCTTTGGCGTCTCGCTCCTCTGGCAGTCGCCGCTCGGCCCGATCCGCTTCGACTACTCCTTCCCGATCGTCAAAGGTCCTTACGACGTGACGAAGCGGTTCAACTTCTCTGGGGGCACCACCTTCTAACCTTCGCTCGACGGCGGGGGGCTCCTGGAGCCCGCCGCCGACCCGCGTGGGACCGCCCCAGTTAGGCATAGAGCGGGCGCGCACCGAAGCTGTCGGGGCGCGCCCGCAAATTTGCCGGCCGGATATTCATCGCCTTTTCCAAAAATCCGCTTCGCGCCTGCGCGCGCCATGCTCTAAAGCTCCTGTTCCCATCTCCGGCGCAGCGTGAGCCCGCTGGGGAGATTCGCCATTGGTTCGGACCCGCGGGTGAGCAGCTATCGTTTTTTCGCAGAGCCTGAGCCGACGTCGCTCGCCGATGTCGCGGCGAGAACGAGCGCCCGGCTCGTCGGCCCGGACGGAGTGGGCGAGACCGCCATTCGCGGCGTGGCGACGCTCGAGGACGCGCGCCCCGGCGAGATCGCCTTTTGTGATTCGACCCGCTACGCGCCAGCCCTGGCGCTGTGCCGCGCCTCGGCCTGCTTTCTGCGCGCCGACGCCGCCGTCGCGCCGCCGGAGGGCGTCGCGCGGCTGATCGTCGCCGATCCGCACCGCGCCATGGCGCAAGCTGCTGCGCTGCTCTTTCCCAAAGCCCTGGCGCCAGACTCGCTTTTTCTCGCCACCGGCGCGTCTCCCAGCGCCACGGTCCATCCGACGGCGCGGCTCGAGAGCGGCGTCACGCTGGATCCCGGCGTCGTCGTCGGGCCTTACGCCGAGATCGGGGCGGGAAGCGTCGTCGGCGCGCAGGCCCTGATCGGTCCCGGCGTGAAGATCGGTCGGGACTGCCGGATCGGGGCGCAGACGACGATCATTCACGCCTTCATTGGCAATCGCGTAATCCTGCATGCCGGCGCGCGGCTGGGGCAGGACGGCTTTGGCTTCGCGCTGGGCGCGCAGGGGCATCTCAAGGCGCCGCAGCTCAAGCGCGTCATCGTCCAGGACGACGTCGAGATCGGCGCCAATACGACGATCGACCGCGGCGCTCTGCGCGACACGATCGTGGGGGAGGGCGCGAAGATCGACAATCTCGTGCAGATCGGCCACAACGTCGTCATCGGCCGGGGCTGCGTGATCTGCGCGCAGACTGGCGTCGCCGGCTCGACCGAGATCGGGGACTTCGTCGTCATCGGCGGCCAGGCGGCGATCGGCGGTCATCTCACGATCGGCGTCGGCGCGCAGATCGCCGCGCGTGCCGGCGTCGTGCGAGACGTCGCGCCCGGCGCGCGCATGGGCGGCGCTCCTGCGCGGCCGGTGCGCGAGTTCCTGCGCGGCGAGGCGCTGCTCTTGCGCATGAGCCGCCGCGGCGCGAGGCCAAAGGAGGAATAGCGCGAGGGGGCCTTGAAGAAGCGTCCCGCGCCTTTGGGAGGAACAAATGAAAGAAGCCGCCGCGGGCGCAGAGCTCGGTTCCGTCGATATTCTGCGGATCATGGAGCTGCTGCCGCATCGCTATCCTTTTCTCTTGATCGATCGCGTCGTCGACATCCGCGGCGACGAATATGGCGTGGGGATCAAGAACGTGACGATGAACGAGCCGCAGTTCCAGGGCCATTTCCCCGATCGGCCGGTCATGCCTGGCGTGCTGATGATCGAGGCGATGGCGCAGACCGCCGGAGTCATCGCGATTTACGCGCATAGGGGCGACGGCGAGCGCGCCAAGAGCGTCTACTTCGTGACGATCGACAAGGCGAAGTTCAGAAAGCCTGTGGGGCCCGGCGACCGGCTCGAGCTGCGCATGACCAAGACCGCGCAGAAGCGCAACATCTTCTGGTACCGCGGCGAGGGCGTCGTCGACGGCGCGCGCGTCTGCGAGGCCGAGATCAGCGCCATGGTCGGCGCCTAAAGGCGTCGGCCTAAAATGACGGCGCGGGCGCACCCTTCAGCGATCGTTGAAAACGGCGCGCGCCTCGGCGAGGGCGTCACGATCGGGCCCTTCACCTACGTCGGGCCCGAGGTCGAGATCGGCGACGGCGGCGTTCTCCATTCCCATGTCGTCGTCACGGGCGCGACGCGCCTGGGGCCGCGCGCGACAATCTACCCCTTCGCCGCCATCGGGGCGCGGTCGCAAGATCTGGCTTCGGGCGAGGGGGAAGGGCGGCTCATCATCGGCGCCGACTGCACCATCCGCGAGGGCGTCACGATTAACGCTGGCACGCGCGAGGGCGGTTCGGAAACGCGCATCGGCGACGGCTGCGCGCTGCTCGCCAACGCGCATGTCGCGCATGACTGCCGGCTCGGCGACCGAGTTGTTCTCTCGAACGGCGTGCTGCTCGGAGGCCATGTGCAGGTCGGCGACGACGTGATGATTGGCGGCGGCGCGGCGGCGCATCAACGCGTGCGTATCGGCGCCCAGGTTTTTGTCGCGGGATTGGCGGGGGTCGAGGGCGACGTCATCCCTTTCGCGCTCGCGGGCGGGCATCGCGCGCATCTCTTCGGCCTCAATCTCGTGGGGCTGCGCCGGCGCGGCTATTCCAACGCGCGCATCGCGCGCCTGCGCCAAGCCTATCGTCTGCTTTTTCCCGGCGAACCCGCGCCGCGAGAAGAACGAATTGCAGCTTTGCGCGCCTTTGCGGGCGACGACCCGGACATCAAGTTTTTGCTGGATTTCCTTTCCGAGCCGGCCGCGCGTCCGCTCACGACGCCGCGCTCGGGCGGCTTCGCGCGCGACGCCGAGAACGCTTCGTGACGAAGATTTTTCTCGTCGCCGGGGAAGCCTCCGGCGACATGCTGGGCGCAGCTCTCATGCGCGCGCTGCAATGCGCGGAGTCCGGGATCACTTTCGCTGGCGTCGGCGGGCGGGAGATGACCTCCGCGGGTCTTGCGAGCCTCTTTCCACTCGAGGACATCGCGGTCATGGGGTTGACTCCGGTGCTGGCGCGGCTGCCGCTGCTGGCGCGCCGCCTCGACGAGACGGTGCGCGCGGTGCTCGCAGCGGCGCCGGACTGCCTTGTGCTGATCGATGCGCCCGACTTCACGCATCGCGTCGCGCGCCGCTTGCGCGCCGCCAATCCCACTATTCCCATCGTCGATTACGTCTGCCCGAGCGTCTGGGCGTGGCGGCCGGGGCGGGCGCGCAAAATGCGGGCCTATGTCGACCGCGTGATGGCGATCCTGCCCTTCGAGCCCGCGGCGCTCGCCAGGCTCGACGGCCCGCCCTGCGATTACGTCGGCCATCCACTCATCGAGGGCCTCGACGGTTTCGCGCGCGGCGACGTGGATGCCGAGGAGAAGCTGCTCGTCGTCCTTCCCGGGTCGCGCGAGGCGGAGGTGCGCCGCATGGCGCCCCTCGATGGCGAGGTGGTCGCTCGGCTGAGAGATGAGTTTCCGGCGCTCGAGGTCGTCGTCCCTCCGACGCAGGCGCTCGCAGCCCTCGTCAGAGCGGAGACGGCGCGCTGGCCCGTCCCCCCGCGCATTCTGCGCCAATCGGAAAAATTCTCAGCCTTTCGCCGGGCGCGCGCAGCGCTCGCCACCTCGGGCGTTGTGACGCTGGAGCTTGCGCTCGCGGGGACCCCCATGGCGGTCGCCTATCGGGTCTCGGGGCCGGAGAGCCTCTTGCGACCCCTCGTCAAGCTGGAGAATTTCGCGCTGCCCAATCTGATACTCGGGCGTTCGGCCGAAGACCGCGCGGTTCCGGAATTCTTTCAGCGAACCGCCACTCCCCAGGCGTTGGCGGCGGCGCTGGCGAAGCTCTTGCGCGGCGGCCCGGCGCGCGAGGCGCAGCTTTCGGCCTTCGCGGCGCTTCGTGACGAGATGCTCAGCGCCGGCGCAAGCCCCAGCCGCCGCGCCGCCGAGATCGTGCTCTTCTGCGCCAAGCGGTGACGAAAAGTCACGCGGAAAACGGGGGCGGGGGCTTGTCGGGGAGATTTTTTGAATTATTCTAAGTTGCGCGACGAGGCCAGCGCGCGCGAGGGAGCGCGTCTGGCGTCGCTTTGATTTTCCTCAGGAGCAAGAAACGATGGCTACGCTGAAAGGCAGCAAGACCGAAGGCAATCTGAAGGCCGCTTTTGCGGGCGAGTTGCAGGCGAATTGCCGCTATCTCTATTTCGCTCAAAAGGCCGACGTCGAAGGCTATAACGACGTGGCGGCCGTGTTCCGCTCCACCGCGGAAGGCGAGACGGGCCATGCGCATGGCCACCTCGAGTTCCTCGAGTTCGTGGGCGACCCGGCGACCGGCCTCCCGATCGGCCCCACCGGCGACAATCTCAAGGCCGCCGTCGCCGGCGAGACCCATGAGTATACGGACATGTATCCAGGCATGGCCCGTTCGGCGCGCGAAGAGGGCTTCGAAGAGATCGCCGAATGGTTCGAGACGCTCGCCAAGGCCGAGCGCTCGCATGCGGGCCGCTTCCAGCGCGCGCTCGACGACCTGAAGTAAGCCAGCCGGCAATACGCGCTAGGCAATCGGCAGTCGGTTGGATCCGACTGCCGACCTGCGATTGGCGACTGCCAATCTCAAAGAAAAGGACGAAGATGAGGGAAGGCAGCCTCGAAGCCCCGACGCGACATCCGCTGGATTGGCGCAGTGAGGATTTCTACGACGAGGCGAAGCTCGACGCCGAGATGCGGCGCGTCTTCGACATTTGTCACACCTGCCGGCGCTGCTTCAACCTCTGCGACAGTTTCCCGAGGCTCTTCGACCTCGTCGACGAATTCGAAGAGCGGCGAGTTCGACACGGTCGCGAGCAAAGATTTCGCCCCAGTCGTCGACGCCTGCACGCTCTGCGACATGTGCTTCATGACGAAATGCCCCTATGTGCCGCCGCATGAGTTCAACATCGATTTCCCGCATCTGATGCTGCGCTGCCGCGCCGTCGAGGCGAAGAAGAACGGCGTCTCCTTGGCGGATCGCACCATCGCGGAGACCGACCGCAACGGCCGGATCGCGACGAAAATCTCGGGGCTCGCCAATTGGGCGACGGCGCTGAAAAACAAGTTCACGCGCAACTTGGCTTCACGCTTCTTCGGCATAAACCCGCAAGCGGCGTTGCCGCCCTTCGCGAGCGAAACGCTCGAAGCTTACGCGGAAAAGAGCTTAGGCCCGCCCGCCGCTGCGTCGGCCAAAGGCCGCCGGGCCGTGCTCTATTCGACCTGCTACGGCGACTTCAACGAGACCTCGATCGGCAAGTCGGCGCTCGCCGTGCTGACGAAGAACGGCGTGGCAACGAAGGTCGTCAATCCCGGCTGCTGCGGCATGCCGAAGCTGGAGCAGGGGCTCATCGGAGACGTCGCGGAAAGCGCCAAGGCCGTCGCCAAGGCCTTCGCGCCTTACATCGCCGCAGGCTATACGATCGTCGCGCCGGTTCCGTCCTGTGCGCTGATGCTGAAATTCGAATGGCCGCTCATTCTGCCCGAGGATGAGGATGTGAAGCGCCTCGCCGCGGCGACGCGCGATCTTTCCGAATACATCGTCGACATCGCGCAGAAGGAAGGGCTCGCGGAAGGCCTGCAGCCCGTCGACGGCGGCGTCGCCTTTCATGTGTCTTGCCACTCGCGCGCGCAAAACATCGGGCAGAAGGGCGCGGAGCTTCTGCGGCTGGTGCCGGGCATGGATCTTTCCGTCATCGAGCGCTGCTCGGGACATGGCGGCGCCTGGGGCTGCAAGGGCGAGCATTTCGACATCGCGCTCAAGGTCGGCAAGCCCGTCGCGCGTCAGGTCGCGAGCTCGGGCAAGAAATATGTCGTCTCGGAGTGTCCGCTCGCCGGCACGCATATCGAGCAGGGCGTCGAGCGCGTTGCGGAGCCGGGCGCGCCGCAGCCCGAACGACTTGCGCATCCGATCGAGCTTCTGGCGCGCGCTTATGGGGTGGCGGGGTAGGGGCCGGAACGCACCAGAGACTCCAATTTGAGCGACGACTTCCTCGGCCATCCCAAGGGGCTCGCCTATCTCTTCGGCTCCGAGATGTGGGAGCGCTTCTCCTATTATGGGATGCGCGCGCTTCTCGTCCTTTACATGGTGGACCATCTGCTGAAGCCCGAGCGCGTCGAGCATGTGCTCGGACTTGCGGCGCTCAAGCGGCTGTTCGAGAGCCTCTCCGGCCCGCTGGGGGCGCAGCCCTTCGCCTCGCAGATCTATGGGCTCTACACAGGAACTCGTGTACCTCACGCCGATTCTCGGCGGATGGCTCGCCGATCATGGCTTGGGGCGCAGGCGGACCATCACGCTCGGCGCGGCGATGATGGTCGCGGGCCATTTCCTCATGGCCTATGAGCCGGCGTTTCTCTTCGCGCTCGCGCTGATCGCGGCGGGCTGCGGCGCCCTCAAGCCGAACATCTCCATTCAGGTCGGAGAACTCTACACGGCTGCGGACGCGCGGCGCGACCGCGCCTATTCGATCTTTTATCTCGGCATCAACATCGGCGCCTTTCTCGCACCCCTTATCTGCGGAACGCTCGGCGAGACGGTCGACTGGGCTTACGGTTTCGCCGCCGCGGGAATTGGCATGGCGATCGGGCTTCTCACCTATCTCGCCGGCCTTTCGAGGCTGCCGCAAGACCGGCCGCATGCGAAAGACGCGGCATCGGCCGCAGCGCCAAGCGACCTCCGCCGCGCGGTCTTTTCCCTGTCCTTGCTCTTTCTGCCCTCGGCTTTGTTCTGGGCCGGTTTCGAGCAACAGGGCAACAGCATCGCCCTCTTTGCGGAGACGCTCACAGACAGAAGCGTCGGATTGTTGGGTTGGCGGGCCGAGATTCCGGTCACCTGGTTTCAGGCCTTCAATCCGCTGATGATCATCGTCTTCACGCCCATGCTCGTCGGTTGGTGGGCGCGCCGCGCCGCGCCAGAGCGCGCTGCGAAAAAGTGGGAACCGGTTTTTCGCGCGAAGCGCGCTCTGAATTTTTGGAATCGATCACGTTATCTGCGTTTGACCGATTCCGCTCAAACGCAGCGTGATCTGAGCGCCGAGCCCTCGACGTTGCGCAAGCTCACGCTCGGCTGCCTCGGCTTGGCCGCGAGCTATCTCATTCTGGCTTACGCCGCGACGGGGAATGCCGGCGGGAAGACGAGCTGGCTCTGGCTGCTCGTCTATTTCGCCGTCATCACGCTCTCGGAGCTGCATTTCTCGCCGATCACGCTCTCCTTCGTGTCGCGCATCGCGCCGGCGGGATCGCGCGCCATGCTGATGGGCTTCTGGTTCCTCTCGATCTTCGTGGGAAACCTCCTCGCCGGATGGATCGGAGCTTTCTGGTCGAAGCTTGCCGGCGCGCCGTTCTTTCTTTTGGTCTCGGCGACGGGCTTCGTCGCCGCGGCGATCGTCGAAGCGGCGAGGGCGCCCTTACGTAGAAGCGTCGCCGCCGCGCGGGCGTAGCGAGGTTCGATCCTTCACCCTTCCTTCATTCCTCTCGTCGACAATGAGGCGCGTGAGGCTCCGCGAGGAGCGCGTCTTTCGCTGTGAGAGGAAAGCCAATGAAGAAAGCTGTGGTCGCCGTCCCATTGGCGCTCGCTCTTTTCGCCGGTTCCACCATGATCGCCAATCCAGCTCGCGCAGGCGACTCCGGCGCGGCCGTGGCGGCGGGCATTGGCGGCCTCGCGGTTGGGGCCATTGTCGGCAGCGCGCTTGCGCGCCCGGCGCCGGTTCCCGTCTATTACCCCGCGCCCGTCTACGTGGCGCCGCCTCCGCCGCGCTGCTGGGTGGAACAGGTCCCGGTCTTCGACGAATACGGCTATCCGGCCGGCTATCACCCGCGCCGCATCTGCCAGTAAGGATGCCTTTGGTCCTGATGGTTCGGAGCGTCGCCGAAGCGGCTCGAGCGCTTCGACGGCGCTGATGCTGCGTATTTGTACGAGAACGTCCTGCGCGCGAGGGCGCTATTTGGCATGCGAGGTTCGAGGATAAGCGACGCAGAGTCCTGACGGCGCCGCCTCGCGACGGAGGACGCGATGCCATCGGGCAACATGCAGTATCTCCCCGTCAGTCCGCTGCTCTTCACCGTCTTTCTCGGACTTCTCGGCGGCCTGTTCGTGTTCATCCAATTGGGAGTGCTCAATTACGCCTACCGCCGCCTGGGCCTTTCGCCGGTCGCCGCCTTCACGCTGCTGCTCGCCTCGCTGCTCGGAAGCTACGTCAACATCCCCGTGGCGCAGCTTACCGGCGCGCGCATTGACGCGCGTGAGGCGGTGGACTTCTTCGGCGCGCGCTACTCCCTGCCGGTCGATGTCGACTGGCCCGGCGCCATTGTCGCCGTGAACGTGGGCGGCGCAGTGATTCCGGTTTGTCTGTCGCTCTATCTGCTCATGCAGAACCGCATCTTGCTCAGAGGCCTCGTCGGCGTCGCCATCATGACGGCGGCGGTGCACGCCGTCGCGCAGCCGGTCCCGGGCGTTGGCGTCGTCGTGCCGGTGTTCGTGCCGCCCGTAGCGACGGCGATCGTCGCGCTGCTGTTGTCGCGCGATCACGCGGCTCCAGTCGCCTATGTTTCGGGAAGCCTCGGCACGCTGATCGGCGCGGACATCTTGAACCTGGATAGTATCAGCGCGCTCGGGTCGCCGATGATGTCCATCGGCGGCGCCGGAACATTCGACGGCATATTTGTCACGGGCGTCGTCGCCGTGCTGCTCGCAGGGCTCAGGCCAAGCCGGACGCTGACGACAGCTCCGCCTCCGCGGGCCTGAAGGCGCCGCGCAAGCGAATGCTCATTGCTGCGCCGTGCATTTACCGGTGTTGATCGTCTTGTCCATCTCGGGGAGAGTTCGGCTGCCGGATGGGCCGGCGCCGACGACGCCATAACCGAAACTATAGCCTCGCGCCTCAGGAAGCGGGGTGGCAACGACCATGACGAAGAGCTGCTGCGTATCCGTAAGGAGGCTGAATTTTACGAACAAGGGCTTGTTCACGACGGCGGGTGAGGCGCTGAGCCCCAGCATCGGCCATCGCTTCGTAAGATCCTTCGCGTAGCCCTCGCCGACGCTCGCCGTCTGATTCTTGAAATCGAACTCGAAAGCCCAGGAAATCGGCCCCGTGACGCTGAACGTTCCGCTCGTCTCCCCCGGCATTGCGTCATAGCAATAGGACCCGGAGCACTCGGCGAACGCGCGCTGGGAACAGCCCAGCCGCGTCACCACGCCTCCCAGCGGCGCCGGCGCGTCGGCATGGGCAGGCGGGACCAGACAGAGCATTGCGAGGACCGCCGCCCGCAAGCTCGCGCTGCCGTGTTTCTTGGTGGTCCCCGCGACACGGATCGTCATGCAGGGAAGGTAGGGCCTCGCCGCTTCCCGTCGACAGGGGCTCGGCTCAACCCGCCAGCCGCGCCTGTAAAAACTCCAGCGCCTCCTTGGGGGCGCGCGCGATCGGCAACGCGATGAAATTATTCGTCGCGACGATCAGCAGCAGCGTCGGCCCGGCGGGCCAGGCGGCCGTGATCGCCTTCCATTCGAGCAGCGGCGCCGGTCCGCCGGCTTCGATGACAATGCCTTCGTCGAGGAGGCGTGCGAAACAGAACTGGCCCTGGGCCGCCGCCGTCTTCTCGCGCATGCCGCGTCTTAGCCGCCGCCAGCCGCCGGAGAAGAAAACAAAGAGCACAAACGCCGTCAGCGCCATGAGAAGCGAGGCGATCTCCCCTTCGCCCGACACGCCGAGCATGACGAGGGAGAGCGCGATGAGCCCCAGCGGCACGAGCGTGCGGGCGGCGTTCTCCTCGAACAGCGCGCGCCAGACAAAGGCGTCGACCGCGCGCTTCATTTCGCTTTCGTCGTAACGCAGGGGAAAGACGTATCGCTCGCTCATGGCGGTGTTGAGATCCTCAGGCGTAGGAAGGATCGAGACGCTTCGCCGCTTCGATGAGGCCGCGCACCGACTCGACCGATTTGTCGAACATCGCGCGTTCCGTCGCGTCGAGCTCGATTTCGAGCACGCGTTCGACGCCGTTCTCGCCAATGACGACCGGCACGCCGACATAAAGCCCGTTCACGCCATATTGGCCCTCGAGATGCGCGGCGCAAGGGAGCACGCGGCGCTTGTCCTTCAAATGGCTCTCGGCCATTTCGATCGCCGCGGTCGCCGGCGCGTAAAAGGCCGAGCCCGTCTTGAGAAGGGCGACGATCTCGCCGCCGCCCTTTCGGGTGCGCTCGACGATCGCGTCAATCTTCTCCTGCGTCGTCCAACCCAGCTTGATCGCCTCGGGCAGGGGGACGCCGGCGACGCTGGAATAGCGAATCGAGGGGACCATGTCGTCGCCATGGCCGCCGAGCACGAAGGCCGACACGTCCTCGACGGAGACCTTGAATTCCTCGGCGAGAAACAGCCGGAATCGCGCGGTGTCGAGCACGCCAGCCATGCCGACGACGCGGTGCGCCGGAAGTCCCGAGCGCTTGCGCAGCGCCCACACCATCGCGTCGAGAGGATTGGTGATGCAGATGACGAAGGCGTTCGGCGCATATTTGCCGATGCCGTCGGCGACCTTGGAGGTGATGCCGAGATTGACCGACAGCAGATCGTCCCGGCTCATGCCCGGCTGGCGCGGCACGCCCGCCGTGACGATCACGACATCGGCCCCTTCGATCGCGGCATAGTCCTGCGCGCCGCTCAGCCTCGAGTTGGAGCCCGAGATCGGCCCCGCCTGCGCGAGATCGAGCGCCTTGCCCTGGGGCACGCCGGCGACGATGTCGAAGAGGACGACATCACCCAGCTCCTTCAAGCTGGCGAGATGCGCGAGCGCGCCGCCGATATTGCCCGCGCCAATGAGTGCGATCTTTTTGCGCGCCATATGCCTACCCCCCCGATCTTTTTGAAATTGCTAGCCTGCTTTCCGCGCTTAGGGAAGCGGCAATCTTTGAGATCAGGAGAGCGGCCAATCGCCGCGCCGTCGTTCAGAACGCTCCCGCGATGCTATGGACAGGGGGCCCGGCATTTGTTATCCCGCCCCCCTGTTCCGAGAGGGCGCGCCCAGCGCCTTCGCGCGGACGGGCGCATAGCTCAGTTGGTAGAGCAGCTGACTCTTAATCAGCGGGTCCAAGGTTCGAGCCCTTGTGCGCCCACCAAATAATCCGAGGGCTTCGTCTCTCGCCGTTGGTCTTCATGGGATCAACTCCCATAGAACCGACAGCTGAAGAGCGCGGGCGAAGGTCCGCTTTGCTACGCCTGCGGCCAAAGAACATTTTCCCATTGCTCAGCGCTGGTCTTCTCCGCTCTCGGCGAAGACGCCTCTTTCCGCGAGGTGACGCAGAATGTCCTGTGCGATCTCGCCGGGCGAGTTGATGTGCGTCGCAAATTGCAGATCGGGATGCTCCGGCCGCTCGTAGGCCTGGTCGACGCCAGTAAAATTCTTGATCTCCCCTGAGAACGCACGCTTATAGAGGCCCTTCGGGTCCCGGGCGATGCAAACTTCTAGCGGGGCATCGAGAAAAACCTCGATGAACTCGTCGTCCTCCACGAGTTCCTTCACGAGACGCCGCTGGGCGCGGAAGGGGGAGATGAAGGAGCAAAGAACAATGAGCCCCGCGTCGAGCATCAGCTTGGCCACCTCGCCGATACGACGGATGTTCTCATCGCGATCGGCTTCCGTGAAGCCGAGGTCTTTGTTCAGTCCCTGCCGAACATTGTCGCCGTCGAGCCATATTGTGTGCGCGCGACGATGAATGAGATGAGCTTCGACAAGATTGGCTACAGTCGATTTGCCGACTCCGGAGAGACCGGTAAACCAAAGGATTGCAGGCTTTTGTTGCTTGATCGACGCGCGGAACGCCTTAGTCGCTGCGTCCGGAGCCTCAAAGAGCGGTTTCGTCAATCGTACAACCCTCATGAGCCGCATTGGCGAGGAGCGATAGGGTCAGCGCCCTGCGACTTGCTAAGGCTTGAACTCTCTTCATCGCCGATGGCGACGGCTCGCCGACGACGGCGGCGCCCTCCGCCAACCTGTCGACTTCGTCCGAATGCGATTGCGACCGTCAACCGACCGCCTTCTCTAATATAGAAATGTCGTAATCGTAATTCGATCCGACCCACTCCAGCATTTGCCCGAGCGAGGTGCGGATATTGCGAAGATAACTCAGCTTGCCAACGTCGTGCTGGTGCTTATTGATCGAAGACACGTCCAGCTTGCGATACCGATGCTTCGGCCCCTCGGTCGGGTTGTTGGAAATCGTCACAAGTTCAGTGATCGGTGTCGCGATGCTTAATCCGAAAAATTTCGCCAGATCGCTTTGCGTTTCGACCGGATTGGCGACGAGATCTTCGTAGCGAATGATTTTGACGTTCCTCCTCCCGGTATCCACCAGGTGCTTGAGGGCCTCCATTTCGCCAAGCCAGCGATCAGCCAAAATATGATAAGGTCTTCCGCTACCAGGAAGATGACTTGTTAAAACATCATACGGATGGCGAATAACGTAGGCTATTTCTATAGTTTCTGGAATGGCCTTTATTGTCCGGTATGCGCCAGCATTTCTCTTGAATGCGAGAGCCGATTGTTGAGTTGTCAGAAGGCCAAAATACGCTATTTCTAATTCCTCACGCAGGACATCTACATCGCTGAGGGTGCCGATGACATGGGTGAGGAGCCACGTGCCGGACCGACCGCAGCCCAGGATGTAGATTTGCCGGAATGATCTAGCCTTGTCAATATCTTGCAGTCTTCGCTGCAGGGCTCCTGGCTCCGTTAGGCGGCGTAATTCCGCCTCGCATCGCGCTTCCGTGAGCGGAGGTCCTGAACCTCCTAAATTTATGAACTCGGCCATTTGTGACGCCTCATAGCGTTAAATCAGCCTGGAGAGGCAACTTGGCTCCGAGGCTCGCTGATGGCTACGACCCGGGCTATAGCTTCCTCCAACTCGAGGCTGTCGACAAGGTCCATCCGGAGCGTTTGATTCCGCCAAGGGACACCACGAGGGTCTCCCGCCCAGACCGCTGCCCTGAGGATTGGTTTTCGTCGGCTAGCGCAGCAGTTCCCCTAAACGCAAGAATTTGGGCGCGGATGAGGATGCAGTAGCTTGCAATGGGATGCGGCCTATGCTTCTTCCCGCTCAGCGGGTCCAAGGTTCGAGCCTTGCGCCCAGCATCGCGCGGCGGGCTCGCTTGGAGCGGAACGCCAAGGCGCCGCCATAGCTCAGTTGGTTAGAGCACCAGATTGTGGATCTGGGGGTCCCCCGTTCGAGCCGGGGTGGCGTACCATTCCAAACAGAGCGCTGTTGGCGCACATTCGCGGAGTGGGAGCCTCCGGCATCGCCGCCGCTCACGACTAGCGCGTGTCACTCCGGGACCGTCATCAATTCGAGCAGATGACCGTCGGGGCTTCGAAAATAGACCCCGCGCCCGCCGTTCCAGTCGTTGAGCTGGCCATCCTCGGCGCTCCAGGGAGCGCTCCCAAAAGCCCGGCCCTCGCTTTTCACTCGACCGAGGATGGAATCGAACTCCGTCTCGCTGACATGAAAGGCGTAATGGCGCTGGTCGAACGACGCCTCATCCGCGAAAAGCAAGGTGAGCGTGTCATTGACGCGCACCGGCGCGAAATGGCCGCCCGCATCGTCGGCCTGCAGACCGGCGATTAGCGCGAACCAGCGGGCCGCCACGCGCTTGTCATGCGCCGGCACGATGGTGTGATTGAGAACGATCGTCATGGCTGGCGACCTCGTGATGTTCCGCGACGCCTGAAAAAGTAGAGCGCGAGCGGAAGGTGGTCACGGGCGTCGCCGATATCCTCGCGCGGGCGGGGAGGGGCCCCGTGGTTGACCTCGTGAGGAACGCGCCGATTTAGCCATGTTGGGCGCCGGCGCCGCAACGCTTGGAGGCCCGGCTGAGGGGAGGGAACACAGATGACCGCATCGCACTGGCTCGCAGCGACGGCGCTGCTGACGGCGCTCCTGCCGCTGACTTACGTCCCGGGTCGTATCGGGGCGGTCGGGCTGAAAGGCGCAATGGCGAACCCGACCCCGCAGCTTGCCGCCAAGGAGCCCGACTGGGCGCAGCGCAGCAAGGCGGCTCACTACAACGCCGTCGAAAACCTCGTCGCCTTCGCGACGCTCGTTCTCATCGCGCAGGCGACGGGGATCGCGGCGCGCCCGATCGTCGTCTTCGCCGCCGCGCTCTACTTCTTTGCGCAACTCGCTCATTTCATCGTTTATGCGCTAGGCGTGCCGGGGCTGCGGACCCTGACCTGGGCCGCGGGCTTCGTTGCGACGCTCATCGTGGCGTGGGCGATCTTCGCGGGGTAGGCGTGGCCGTCATGGGCTGGCGACGCGGCAAATCCGGCGCTGTTGAGGCCGAGTTTGCGGTTGCTCGGTCTGTTCACTAGGTTTCCTTGTAGTCCCGCCTCGCGCCGCCGCGGCTCCACCTTAGCGAAGGGTCGAGATTTGGAGAGCGCTAAGTCCCTCCTCGCCTGTCTCCTGTCGCCGGCGCTGAGGCTGCTCGATCCCAACGAGCCCATCTGTCTTTTAAATCTGGTCGGCGGCTTTGCGGTTGCCGGCTTCTTCGTGCTGGCGAGCTCGAGCTCACGGAATGCCCAGGCTGTGGGCGCCGCGGCTCGCGCGCTTTTCCCAAAAGGGGCGCTCACCAGCCCTTCCAGCCTCCTCGATATAAGAATTTATGCGATCAACAGCGTGCTTAGCGCCGCTGCGCTCAACGCCTGGATTTTGGGCGCGAATCGCTGGCGTGACTGGATCGCGAGCTTCACCGGCGCCGTTTTTGGCGAGCCATACGCTTCAACTCTGCCGCACTGGGCGACGAGAACCGCCGCCACCGTCGGTTTGGCCCTAGCGTTTGAGTTCGGCTATTACATAGCGCATTGGGCCAGTCATCGCGTTCCAGCGCTCTGGCGGTTCCACCGCATGCATCATAGCGCGAATGTCCTGACGCCATTGACGGGAGTCCGCGAGCATCCCATCGACACGCTTCTGTTCGGCAGCTTGATCGGGCTCAGCCAGGGAGCGTTCGCCGCGCTGCTGGCCTATCCTTTGGGTCGAGGCGTCGACGCCTATCTCATCCTTCAAACCAATGTTTTGATTTTCGGCTACGCTTTGACGCTGGAAAGTCTGCGTCACACGCATCTGTGGCTGCCTTTTACCGGCCTCGCGGGGCGGGTCTTTCAGAGCCCCGCTCATCACCAGCTGCACCACTCGCGCGACCCCGCTCATTACGACAGCAATTTCGGTTTTTCGCTCGCGATATTCGACTGGCTCGGCGGTACCCTGTTGATGCCGAAGCCGCACGAACGCCCTCAATTTGGGTTGGTCGATGCGCTTCCCAATCCTAGCGTCCACGACTTCTACTTCGGGCCGCTGGAATTATCGCCGGCGCAGCTGAAAGCGTCGCAGGATGTGGACCTTTCAAGATAATCCGTTCTGGCGCCGTTATCGACGGGTCTGTCTTCTCAATGAAACGGCGAAGCCCAGAAAACAGCCGGCTTTTAATTCGCTACGGGAGAGGGTAGAAAAGCGAGACACGATTCTGCTATCGCATGCTAAATTGGCAGGGTCGCGGGCGTTCGCAGATCTACACCGTCTGGAGGGGCACATGCGTAGTTCTATGATGGCCGGGCTGCTGCTGCTCGGGCTCCTTACGGCTTTCCCACACTCTGCGGCTGCGGGTCTCGCAAAACCCTCTCCCCTGCCAGACGCGGGAGGAGGGGCGCTGGGAATAGCGCTGGCGGGAGGCGTCGTCTATCTGATCCGCCGTAGCCGTAAGGACGCTTGAGCGGAAAGCCACCCCGAGTTTGGCTGACGATTCGCCAATCAGGAGGGAACGATCATGCGTCTGAAAGCTTTTGTTGCGGTGCTCGCTCTGGTGACGCTGAACGCGGGGCCCGCCCTGGCCTTAGCCCCAGCTCCCGCGGAAGACGTCGGAGCCGGAGCGCTTGGTGTAGCCCTCGCCCTAGGCGTCGTTCTTCTGATCAGGCGCGGTCGCAAAAGCGTTTGATGGACGCTGCGCCCGAAGCTTTCCTTCGTCTAGGATTCGTTCGGCGCTTCAAGCAGGTGTTGATCTTGGCGTTTGGCGTCATGCGCGCGCCGCCAGACCGCGTCATTCTCGGGACCTTCGCCGTCGCCGTGTTTCTGGTTCATTATTCGGCGCGTTTGCTCGATCCGACGGAAGGAGGGGTGTTATCCAGCCTTCACGCCGCAGAAGTGTTTGGCTTTGCGGCGATGTTTTTTGCCGTGAGGGACATGGGCGACCGTTCCTCGCTGCGTTATCTCGACCTCCTGCTGGTTGCGATCGCCGCGCTGGCGCTCCTCCGACCCTGGCGCTCCAGCGGCGTCCTCGCCTTCACGCTCGTTGGCGCAGGACTGCTTTGTCGAAAGGATCGAAATTTCGCCGGCTTTGCGCTGCTCTGTCTCGGGCTCGCCTGGATCGACCTTTGGGGACAAATGGTCTTGAGGTTGATAGCGCCTTGGCTCTTACCGTTCGAGACCTTGCTGAGCTTTCATTTGCTATCGCCGTTCGGCGCCTTCTCGAGAATGGGGACTGTGATCAGCGGCGCCGCGGGCCATTCCATCGCGGTCTATCCGGGATGTTCCGCCTTTTCCAATACGCTCACGGCGACTTTCATCTGGTTATGTCTGATCCAGCTCGCCGAAACAACTCTCCACCGCTGGCACCTTTTTGCATTGGGCGCCGCCTTGGCCTGCATTGTCGCAATCAACGTCGCGCGTATCGGGATGATGGCCTATTCCGAGGACGCATATATCTTCTGGCATCTGGGCGGCGGCGCAACGTTCATCTCGATCGCGATGCTGAGCTGTGTCGTCGGCTTTTTCCTGCTCGCTCAATTGAAGCTCTCCGGCTCCAGAAAATGAGCTTCGCGCGCGCGTTCGTGCTGGCGTGCATCGTCCTTTGCGCGTCAATCGGATTGACTTCCCGCGCGAAGCTCCGCGCAACTCTAGCTTCGGCAGCGGCTCCCGCATCGATCGCCGATCCCTTCATGGTGGGGGAGCGCTTCGGCCCGTTCCTTTATGATGGGCTGTGGCGGACCAACAAACAAAATCTGCGGCTGGTGGCGCCAAACTGCCCGCGTCCCTTGAGCGTCTGGTTGCTTTCCTCGGATGCGGCGCTGGATCTCTCGGTGTTCAAGCAGCTTGTTCCGGGAAAAAACTGGCGCACCCGCATGGTTTTCGAGGGACGAATACAGGAAGAGCTACCCTATTATCGGGCGCTCGCCCTCCGTTGGCTCACCCTGACTTTCTCAAACCCTCCCTATAACCTCCGCGACGCGTCACGAGTTTTCTACACTGTTTTCGTTGTCCCTGATGAATGCGCCGTCAGCGACGAGGACATCCTCGCCGCGCATTCCGCCATATTTATTCGCTTCACCGGCATAGATCCCAATCGCAACACCGCCTCTGCGCCCAGCCATTGACTGAAACTTGCACGCGGTTGCAGTTGCAGGAACGCCTGCGCTTCCGCCGCCCTTGATCGGGGGTGGGAGGCTCCCAGATTTCACCACAACAGCCTCAATGACGACTGGATGAGAAATGGCCTCGGAATTGCCCGGTGACGACGACTGAGGCGCGCAAGGGATGATCTGTGTCATATCGCTTCCCTTTCTCCCTGCGAGGCTAGGGCCAATCACCCAACATGTTTAACTGCAACGCGGACGAAGAGCGGTAAAGCAGCGGCGGGGGCGCTGCCGAGACTGTCGAGTTGAAGTCGCCGCTGGATGCGATAGCTAGGCCGCGAGGCGCGCCCGACTCGGGCTCGGCGCAAAGGAAACAAAAATGCCGATCAAACGCAAGATTGCCGCTTCTGACATTCTGCCCTGGGAGGAGTATGCGCAGGCTCGCCCCGAGCACCGGCGTCGCCATGCCGAGAGGAAGCGCGACCGGCGCATCGAGGTCGGCCCCTATGTGACCTTCTATTTCGAGAACGCCGACACGATGTGGTTCCAGGTGCAGGAAATGTTGCACATCGAGCGGGGCGGAGAGGAGCAGCTGAAGGACGAGCTTGCCGCCTACAACCCGCTCATCCCACAAGGCGCCGAGCTCGTCGCGACCTTCATGATCGAGATCGACGATCCGCTCCGCCGGACACGCGTGCTCGCGGGGCTCGGGGGGATCGAGGAGACGTCCTTCTTCCAGATCGGCGAGGAGAAGGTCAAAGGCGCGCCCGAGGCCGACCAGGATCGCACCAGCGCGGAAGGGAAGGCGAGTTCGGTGCAGTTCGTGCACTTTTCCTTCACGCCGGCGCAGATCGCTGCGTTCAGAAAGTCCGGGACGCAGGTCATCCTAGGCCTTTCCCATCCCGGCTACAGTCATATGGCGGTGCTCGCCGAAAAGATGCGCGAGGCGTTGGCCGGGGATTTCGATTAGGCAGGCGGGATCGGGTGAAAGTCCGGTTGCTCCGAGCGCTCTCTGAGCGCGCTCCGCCGCGACCATTGGCTGCGGGCGGCTGCGACTTAGGCTCTTTTCCGCGCGAGACGGGCGTGATAAGCGCTCGGACCTCGCGCGCGCGGCTTCGCGCCGCCGCCCTTCAAACGCCCCCTGCCGCTGAGGAAAATGATGAGTCACTCCGGTTTCTTCACCACCCCGCTCTCGAGCGCCGATCCCGAGGTCTTCAAGGCGATCGAGCTCGAGCTCGGCCGCCAGCGCAACGAAATCGAGCTGATCGCTTCCGAAAACATCGTCTCGCGGGCCGTCACCGAAGCGCAGGGCTCGGTGCTGACCAACAAATATGCCGAGGGCTATCCGGGCAAGCGCTATTACGGCGGCTGCCAATTCGTCGACATCGCCGAGAATCTGGCGATCGACCGCGCCAAGAAGCTTTTTGGCGCCGGCTTCGCCAATGTGCAGCCGAACTCGGGCTCGCAGGCCAATCAGGCGGTGTTCCTGGCGCTAGCGTCTCCGGGCGACACCTTCCTCGGTCTCGATCTCGCCGCCGGCGGCCATCTGACGCACGGCTCGCCCGTGAACCTCTCGGGCAAATGGTTCAAGCCGGTCCCCTATACGGTGCGCAAGGACGACCACCGAATCGACATGGAGCAGGTGGAGCGTCTCGCCAAGGAGCACAAGCCGAAGATCATCATCGCCGGCGGCTCGGGCTATTCGCGCATCTGGGACTTCGAGGCCTTCCGCAAAATCGCCGACAGCGTCGGCGCCTATTTCTTCGTCGACATGGCGCATTTCGCCGGTCTCGTCGCGGCGGGCCTTCATCCCTCGCCCTTCCCGCATGCGCACGTCGTCACGACGACGACGCATAAGACGCTGCGCGGCCCACGCGGCGGCTTGGTGCTGACCAATGACGAGGAGATCGCCAAGAAGATCAACTCGGCGGTGTTCCCGGGCCTGCAGGGCGGTCCGCTCATGCACGTCATCGCCGGCAAGGCCGTGGCCTTCGGAGAGGCGCTGAAGCCGGAATTCAAGGTGTATCAGCAGCAGGTCAAGGACAATGCGCGCACTCTCGCCGAGACGCTCGTCGGCTCAGGGTTCGCCATCGTCTCGGGCGGCACGGACAACCATCTGATGCTCGTGGATCTGCGTCCCAAGAAGATCACCGGCAAGGCGGCGGAAGCGGCGCTCGGCCGCGCGCACATCACGGTCAACAAGAATGGCATCCCCTTCGACCCCGAGAAGCCCTTCGTCACCTCCGGCATCCGCCTCGGCTCGCCGGCAGCGACCTCGCGCGGCTTCGGCACGGCGGAGTTCAAGCAGGTCGGCGAGTTCATCACCGAGGTGCTGGACGGCCTTTCCGCCAAGGGCGAAGAGGGCAACGCCGCGACGGAAGCCGCGGTGAAGGAGAAGGTCCACGCGCTGACCGCGAAGTTCCCGATCTACGTGTACTCGACGAGGCTTCGGCGACGCGCTCCGAGTTGGAGGGCGTCGCCAGCTCTCGCGAGTGCGCGCCGAGGTCGAGCGCGAGGCTCCTTTGTAACGCCTCATGTTCGGAAGTCTCCTCTGACCGGCCACAGGCTGCGCCGACCCAAAGATCGCATCGGCGCCTTCAAATTCCCAGACGACGAAAAACTTAGACCTCGCTGTTCTAGCAACAGGGCGCCCGGATCGTCGCATTTGGACGATGATCGGCGGCGGCGCCCTAGAGATGTATTTCACCCTCGAAGTTGAACCCCGCGCAGGGAGGAGAAGCGGTCCGCTCAAGGAACAATCCCGCACGTCGTCGGTTGATCCGATACAGGCAAGTTAGGGAATGAACGCGATGTGGCGTATGACTTCCACGGGACCGATCTTAGCGGCGGCGGTGCTCCTGACAACGACCGAGGCGGGGGCCGTAGGGCGTCCCAGAGGTGCGGTCGTCGGCGTGATCGCTGAGAATTTCCGCCCACGATCGGCGCAGCGATAGCGCGCGGGCCTAAGACCAGAATTATCGCTGACGACCCGGCGCAATTGCGCCGGGGTCGTCGGGGCGGGCGCCGCAGTCTATCTGAGAGGAACGGCAGTCATGCAATTACGCGTCGGCTACGAATTGATATACGAGTGTCCGCAGCCGACGCCGATGCTGTTGACGCTGAACACTCATTTCAGCCGCGTGGCGGATATCGTCGTTCCCGACAATATCGTCACAAGTCCCGTGGTTGCGATCACGCCCTACCGCGATGGATTCGGGAACTGGTGCAGCCGCATTGTGGCGCCCACGGGAGAGATTCGCATTTCGACCAATGCGGTCCTGAAGGACAACGGACTGCCCGATCGGATCGAACCGGGCGCGGAGCAACATCGGGTCCAGGACCTGCCCAGCGAGACCTTGGTTTTTCTTTTGGGGAGCCGATACTGCGACACGGATCGGCTAACCGAGATCGCCTGGGGCCTGTTCGACAAGGGGCCGACAGGCTGGGGACGCGTGCAGGCGATTTGCGACTTCGTGCACAACCACATAACTTTCGGTTATGAACACGCCCGGTCGACGAGAACCGCCTTGGAGGCGTTCCACGATCGACAGGGCGTCTGCCGCGACTACGCCCATCTCGCCATCGCCTTTTGCCGCTGCATGAACATCCCGGCGCGCTATTGCACGGGCTATCTGGGAGACATTGGAATTCCGCCGCCCTACGGCCCCATGGATTTCGCGGCTTGGTTCGAAGTTTTTCTCGGAGGGCGCTGGCATGTTTTCGATGCGCGCAACAACGTCCCGCGAATTGGCCGCGTGCTGATTGGGCGGGGACGCGACGCCACCGACGTGCCGCTGAGCACCACATTCGGCCCGAACGTCCTGAAGGGGTTCAAGGTCTGGACCGACGAAGTTCAGGCATGACGAGCCCCTTGGGGCGAGCCGCTTCCGCGCCGATGAGCGAAACTCCGGGCCGCCTGTTGGCTGCGGACGAGCCCTCGCCGGTAACGGTGCGCAATCAGAACAACAAGTCGCCCTTCCTGATCGTCGTCGACCACGCGGGCAATGCGATGCCCCGCGCGGTCGGTCGGCTCGGCGTCGCCGAGGCCGACTGCCAGCGACACATCGCCTGGGACATCGGCGTCGCCGCGGTTTCTCGGATTTTGGCGGAGGCCCTTGACGCGACAGTGGTGCAGCAGAATTATTCGCGTCTGGTCATCGACTGCAACCGCCCGCCGGGCGTTGAGTTGTCGATGCCGCAAGTCAGCGAATTCGACCCCGATTCCCGGAAACATGGGCCTGAGCGAGAATGCAAAGACCGCGCGCCTGCGCGAGATTTTTCAGCCCTATCACGATCGGATCGCCGCCGAGCTCGAACTCGAGGCTGAGAGCCGGCCGGCCCACCGCGCTGATCGCGATGCATAGCTTCACGCCGGTCTACGGCGGCGTGGCGCGGCCCTGGCGCGCCGGCGTGCTCTACAACCGCGACCCGCGTTTGGCCCAGATGTTGAAGGCGCTGCTCGAACGCGAAGACGGCGTCCCCGTCGGCGACAATGAGCCCTATAGCGTGAGCGATGCGACAGATTACACCATTCCGACGCATGGCGAGCGACGCAATCTGCCACACGTCGAGATCGAGATCCGCCAGGACCTCATCGCCGACGAGAGCGGGCAACGCGAGTGGGGCGTCAGGCTCGCGCGTCTGCTGCCGCAGGCCTACCGGATCTCGACCTCGGCGCTTTGATCCGAGTTGGAGTTGATCGCATCGCGGCCGTGGGGCGGAGCCTCCCTCGATGGGGAGGGCGGGGCCTCGACTGCGCGCGCTCAGGCAAAGCGCGTGGTAGGCTTCGGAAACGCCCCTCGACCGAGTTGCGGGCGTTTCGCGCCTTGCCCTGAAGCGTCGCGATGGGTAAGCAGGCCTTATCCCGGCAGAGAAGACGCAGCCATGCGCTGTCCCTATTGCAGCTCGCCCGACACGCAGGTGAAGGACTCGCGTCCCGCCGAGGAGAATTCGGCGATCCGTCGCCGCCGCGTCTGTCCCGATTGCGGCGGGCGTTTCACGACCTTCGAGCGCGTGCAGCTGCGCGAGCTCGTCGTCATCAAAAAGTCCGGGCGGCGCACGCCCTTCGATCGAGAGAAGCTCATGCGTTCGCTGGAGATCGCCCTGCGCAAGCGCCCGGTCGAGCCCGAGCGCGTCGAGCGCATGGTCAACGGCATCGTGCGCCAGCTCGAGAGTTCCGGCGAATCCGAAGTCGAGAGCGCGCGCATCGGCGAGCTCGTGATCGAGGGCCTGCGGGCGCTCGACGCGGTCGCTTATGTGCGCTTCGCCTCGGTCTATCGCGACTTCCGCGAGGCGCGCGACTTCAACACCTTGATTGATGAGCTGGAAAGCGCCGCCGCGTGGCCAGCCGAGACGGAGCCCGACGAAAAACGCTAGCTTGACGGCTTCACAAAAGCTCAAAACTGCTATGGCTAGCATCTGATCCATTAAATCCACCCGACCCCGCGAAATCGAGCGAAAGACAACTCCTTGGACGCGCTCTTCATCGGCCACTCCTACATCGATGTGACCATGCTCGCTCCCCGCCTGCCGCAGGGCGACGAGAAGTCGATCGCGCAGGACTATGCGGTCTCCTTCGGCGGCAATGCGGCGACCGCGGCTTTCTGCTGCGCCAAGCTCGGGACCCCGCCCGATCTGCTCGTGCCGATGGCGCGTGACTGGCTCGCGCATATGTTCCACGACATGGCGGCGACCTTCGGACTTCGCCTGCATGGGCGACGCGTCGCGCGCTCCTCGCTTTCCTTCGTCTTCCCGCATGAGGGGCAGCGCTCCATCCTGCGGGCGCGCGACAACCACTATCTTCAGGACTTTCCGCGCCTCGACATCTCCACGGCGCGGCTGCTGCATCTCGATGGGCATATGCCCGACGCGGCGCTGCACTACGCAAAGGCGGCGCGGGCGAAGGGCATTGTCGTCTCGCTCGACGGCGGCGCGCTGCGTCCCCATCTCCTCGAGCTCCTCGAATTCGTGGACGTCGCGATCGTAGCGATGGACCTTTGCCGCAAAATGGAGCTTTCCGAGGGAGAGATGCTGGAGTTTCTCACGCGAAAGGGCACCCGCATCGCGGGCGTCACCGACGGCGCGCGCGGGCTTTTGTGGAGCGAAAACGGCGGCGCTCCGCAGCGGCAGCCGGCGCTCTACGTCCCGTCTGAGCGAATCGTCGACACGTCGGGCGCGGGCGACGTCTTCCACGGCGCCTATTGCGCCTCCTTTCTGGAGCGGCCAGAAGCGCCTTGGAGCGAGCATTTCGATTTCGCCCGCGCGGCCTCGGCGTTCAAGGTGCAGCATTTGGGCAACGAGGCGGGACTGCCGTCGAAAGCCGACATCGCTCTGGCGCAGCGGCGTTTCTGCGAGGCCGTCGTTTAGCCGGATTTGCCGATAAAGCGGTTTGTGCGCCAGAAACCCGCCAAGGGGCTTGGCAAGCCGCGCCGGCGCTTGCTATATGCCCCCGCGCATTCCCCGATAGCTCAGCTGGTAGAGCACGCGACTGTTAATCGCTAGGTCGTAGGTTCGAGTCCTACTCGGGGAGCCAATCGCCTGCCTGCTAAGGCGATAGCGTCACTGGAGAGGTGGCAGAGCCTGGTTGAATGCACCGCACTCGAAATGCGGCATACGGGAAACCGTATCGGGGGTTCGAATCCCTCCCTCTCCGCCATTTACATCAATAAAATCAGTTGGTTACTGTCGAAAATCGAAATTGGTGTTACCCCTGGCGTTACGTCGAATGGCGGGTTTTGGCGGCCAAGAGTGGACGATGGCGGGCAGGGCGGCGCATCATGCCGCTTGAGCTTTGCGTCTCGAATCAGCCGTAACG
>CAWEGE010000013.1:0-94449 GCA_963808525.1 uncultured Alphaproteobacteria bacterium | reverse complement strand
TCCCGGGTTCGAGCCCCGGCGCGCTCACCACCTTGAACGCAATAGAAACAGCAAGTCGGGCGCGTTTCTCGGCATGCCCGACCGACGCGCAGCATGTGTTTCGCGACCGCGCCCTCATCGGCCGCTATGCGGCTTGCCTGTTGTCGTAGCTCCCGGATGCCTCTGGCCAGGACTCGTCGCAGGGCGCGAACCCAACGGGGATTGGGGAGGGCGCGATATCAGCCTATTCGTCGGGCGAGGCGCGAAACGCGATCTTGAACGTCGCGCCGCCGCCCGGCGTGTCCTCCACCCAAATGCGGCCGGAGAGCTTCGAGATCAGATCGCGCGCGATCGCGAGACCCAGTCCCGTTCCGGGCGTGGCGTCGCTTTTCCTCCAGAAAGGCTCGAAAATCGTCTCGCGATCCTCGGGTTGCACTCCTTCCCCATGATCGATCACCGCGAGCACGCCGTCGTCTTGAACGCGCACAAGAACCGTGCCGCCGGCGCGCTCGGCGCGCAGAGCATTGTCGATCAGATTGGCGACGACGCTCTCGACCGCACGGCGATCGCCCTGAATAAAGACGGGTTCGTCGCGCTCCTCGAATTCAATTCGACGATCGCGACCGAGGCAGAGGAGCGCGTAATCCGCGACGACGCGCCAAGCGAGATCCGCGAGATCTATCCTCTGCGCGACGTCGGCGCCGCTGGCGCCCAGTCTGGCGGATGCGAGCAGTTGCTCCATAATCGCGCCGATGCGGGTGACGTCCCGCTTCAAATGGCCCTTGAGGGCCGAATCTTCCGACGCCTCGACGCGGGCGCGCAGCACAGCGAGTGGGGTGCGCAGCTCATGAGCCGCATTGGCGAGGAAGCGCTTCTGCTGCCCGACGCCCCGCTCCACGCGCTCGAGCATGCGATTGACCGCCTGGACGAAGGGTGTGACCTCCGAGGGCAGATCGTCGACGGCGAGCCGCGAGTCGAGGGCGTTCATGTCGATCGCCTCGAGCCGGCGGGCCGCTCTTCTGAGCGGCGCGAGGCCTCGCAGCACGCTCAGCGCCGATACCAGGATCAAGGCGACGAAGGTCGGCCCGAAAAATCTCCAGGGGGTGGTGTGAAGCTGATCATGCACATAGTAGACCACGTCTTCCCAGTGGAAGCGGTACCCATATAAAGCTAGGGCGACCGAGCCGACAGGAACGTTGTAGTAGGAGGAGTAAAAGCTCCAGGGCCGCGGCGTAGGGGCGTCCCCGAGCGCGAATGGACCATATCCCAACGGACAATCGCCGATCTTTTTGATCGCGGCGACCACGTCGGGGTCCGAACCCGCCGCCGGATGGCACTGCGGGCCACCGAGCACGGCATAGCGAAAACCCGGATTAGCGGAGACGTAGGCGCGCAGCTCCGGGGTCCGCTCGATGGCCAGAGCCCCTGTCGCATCGCGTCGCAGCGCGGCGGTCACAAGGTTCTGGGGTTTGACCAAAGCGAGGAGGTGGAGCGCGCCAGAATATCCGCCAGCCAATTTTTCGGAATTGGGCAAAGAGTTGGGTTCGAGATAGAAAAGGGCGACGGGAGTGAGCAAGTAGATCGTGGAAACGGACAGCGCGACGAGAGCGGTAAGCCGAAACGACAGCGACCCCGCCGTTCTCATTCGGCCTTCTCACTCAACATGCAGCCGACCCCTCGCTCCGAGATGATTTCCGCGCCGCAATCGAGCTCGATGAGGCGCTGGCGAAGGCGCGAGATCACCATCGTCAAAGCGTGCGGCTGGACATTGTCGTCATAGCCGTAAACTTCCTCCATCAACTTCTGCCGACGCACGAATTGGCCAACCTTGCGGGAGAGCGCGTCCAAAAGGGCGAGTTCGCGCGCATGAAAGGCGACCGGCGCTCCGTGAGCGCAGGCGCTGCGGGTGTTGAGGTCATAAGTCAACTTGCCGATCTGCACGAGGGGCAGCAAGTGCCCGCCCGGGCGGCGTAGGCTCGCCCTAATCCTTGCCATGAGCTCGACGAGCGGGCAGGGCTTCGTCAAAAAGTCGTCGGCCCCGGCATCGAGTCCCTCCACGCGCGCTTCCACCGCGTCGAGCGCGGAAAGCATAATGATCCGAATGCCGGGTTGCGCGCGCCGCATCGTCGGAATTGCCTGCGTCGCGTCGCCGTCGGGAAGACGCCGGTCGAGCAGAGCCAGGGTATAAGGATAGGCCTCCAGGGCCTTGGAGGCGCCGGCAATTGTTTCCACGCAATCGACCGTGAAGCCGTTGCGCCGGATTTCTCCGACGATCTGTCCGGCGAGTTCGCGCTCGTCTTCGACCACTAAGATTTGCATCGCGCTGCGTCTGCCAAGGAAGGAAAAGGGCGGGCGTCGGCATGGCGCAGTCCGCCACCGTTCCGAGCGATTCGCTCGAAAACGGGCGCCATGCCGACTTTACCGGTTTCGCGATCCATGCCGATGACACAGGCGCTTCGCGGGGGATGGAGCGAAGCGCGAGCGCCGCAGCCGGGGGAGGAGCGATCCGGTGTTCCAGCGCGTTTACGCGCCGCGGGGGACGTCCGCTTCCCCGCGCACGAACCGCGCGCGGCGCTCTAGGTCGATCGGGCGCAGAACCGTCGCGTGAGCAAGCGGCGCCTTCCGCGCCTCGGCGAAGCTTGAGCCCAGCTGGGGCTTCGCAACCCCTCTGCGTGGATTTGCGCCGCCGGAGCCCGGCGGCCGCTGCACGAACGTAGACATGGAAGTTCTCCTGATTGGATTTGGCTCGCGGCGCGACGATCGTCGCCTCGCTCGCGGCCCCCCGTCACGGACGAGGGGCTTCAGCCGCTGCGGTCGCAGAGCGACGGTTCAGGAGAAGTGAGGCGGCGCTCGAGCCTGGTGCGTGACCGCTAAGAGAGCCCGTGGCCCGACGCTGTCGGAGACGCGCCAAGGCTCGGCGCTGTCGGTAAAGGCGCGCGGGCCTGGTTGCGGGGCTCGTTCCAAAAGAGCGAGAGCGGTCTCGCAGGAGACCTGGCAGAGCGGACAGCTTGCGACGTGCCGCTCGCCATTGCCGGGCGTCTGAGCATGGCCGAGCGCGCCATCCGTGGCGGCGCTCAAACAGTCCTGCAGAGCGGTCTGAGCGACAGGGCTATGCGAGACATGCACGACAGCCGCCGCCGGCAGCAGGACTTTCAGTCCCAGCGCCAGAGCAAACAGCATGACTGCGATCACGTTACGTCGCACCCGCCGATTCCGCCTATCCCGTTTAAAGGAGCATGGGACGCAATGTCCCTCGATCAAGTCAACCTTAGCTCCGCATGGGCGCTTTTGACAAGGCCCAACTCGCGCCTGACGGTTATAGCGTCCGGCCCTCGATCGTCGCGCGCCTCTCCGCGTTGAGGAGCGCCCCGGGACAAATTGTGGCGTTAAAATCAAGAATTGTTGCTTAATTACCACGGGAGAAATGAATTCAGCGGGAAATCAATTGCGGTGAGCTTGCCGTGACCTTGGCCCCTCTACTCTGCCGATCGCCATCCAAATTGAGGCGAGAGCAGAGGAAAACTCTCTCCATCGCGAAGCCTAGGCGTATAGTCCCGAGGTGAGCTGGGTCGGGTCATTTTTGAAGCGATCGGGCTCAGCTTGCCAGATTTTGCAGCCGTTTTCTTGTGGGGTGAGGCCGCGCAGCTCTTTAGCCGCTTGGCGAAATTGTAGGCCGCAGAAAGGCCACGAGATGCTCGGCGAGCCGCGCAGGGCTGTCATAGTGATATCGTTTGACCGTCGCCTCCTTGAGCGTGCGGTTCATGCATTCGACCTGGCCATTGGTCCACGGATGGTTGGGCTTTGTGAGGCGATGCTCGATCCCGTTCTGCCGGCAGCGCAGCGCGAACGTATGCGTCGGGTATGGCGCCTAGACTTTATTTATTCAACCACCCCCTGCGCGTAGCCGCCCTTCACCTTGCAAAAGCAGCCAGTGCCCTGCAATCCAGGCCTCTCCTTGATCACGCACCATTTTTCGGCCGTTTCGCAGTAAATTCCGTGTCCTGGGATGATCGCGCCACTGACGGGCCGGACGCAGCATCCAGGTCCAATACGAGGCCCAAAATTATTCCACCAATCTCCGGCCCTCGGCGTCAGCTGGCAGGTGTTTACCCACACCCCGCCCCGTTGCTTGAGGCAATCGAAACATTTGGTCCTCTCACCCGCTCCCTCCCTTTCCCAGCGAGCGCAGCCTTCCTCATAGGTCTTGTATGTTTCGAGCTTCAAAAAGTCCCCTCTAAAACTGTCAGCCGCCGAAGGCGCGGCGGCCATCATTGCGAAGGTCACGAACGCCCCTACTGCGACGGAGCGTTTGGCTTTTGATCAATTCATGGTCGTCAACTCCGCTATCGCTGCGTCAATGTTCGAATTGGCGCAGATCGGCGCGCCGGCAAGCGGGGCCATGGAGAGGCCGTCATTGTAAAGCGAAGATTTCGATCTACTCAATCGGCAACGAGGTGTCATTTAACTGTCATTACTTCATTCATTTAACTGTCACTATTTCAAAATGGTATCGAAATGGAGCTTTTGAGCCTGCGTCCCCTTCAGCGAAAACTGTACTCAGTTGCCTGTTAGTCGCCCCTCGCGCGGCCGCCCGCCGCCCCCATGCCTCCACTCGACTTGACACGCGCTCTCCAATTCGGTCGCAGCTTCAGACGACCTGCGACGCCGCTTCATCGGCACAGCGTCATCGCCGCTGGAAAGCCGAACCAAATCTTGTCGATGGCGTCGCGCGCCGCTGGCCTCTTCGCTTTGTAATGGGCGGAATCATAAGCGTTGAGCGCCGTCTGCGCTTGACCACTGGGGATTTTGTCCAGTTCGTTGGCGACTCAACGCCGCGCTCGCGCGCGCAGGTTGAAGCCCAGCGCCTCTCCAACACGGTCGCGCTCTATGCGGCGCTTGGAGAGGGTGGACGACGACCCCGCAATAAACGCCCCGACGGCGCGAGCGTGCGCGGCTTTCCGAGCGCAAATTCAGTCTTCGCTCGACGGCGCTTTCGCCTTTTTTCGGGCCGCGAAGCCTTTGCGCAGAGGCGGCCTATCGTGCTTGCCCAATTCTCGCTGTTCCGGGCCCAAAAGCTTGACGAGGCGCGCTCGGCCGCGACTGACCCGGCTTTTCATCGTCCCCACTCGACATCGGCAAATTTTTGCGGCCTCGTCGTAGGACCGCCCTTCGGCCAGCACCAAGGTCAGCGCTTCGCGTTGTTCGGGCGGCAGGAGTTGCATCGCTTCCGTGATGGCCCGGAGATCCGCTTGGCCAGTCTGCGATTCGGGAACGGAGAATTGGTCGATGATGAGACCGTCGGGGTCCGAGACTTCACGCCCCCGCTGGCGGCGTTCGGAGTAAAATGTGTTGCGCAGAATCGTATAGAGCCAAGCCTTGAGATTGGTCCCTTCGGTAAAGGAGCTCAAGTTGGCCAAGGCCTTCACGAGCGTCTCCTGCAGCAGGTCGTCGGCGCGATCCACATCGCCGCAAAGTCCAACCGCGCGGGCGCGTAGCGACGGCATGGCGGCCGAGATCGCCCGCTTGAGCTCCGTTAGATCCGACCGCGGACACATATCGTCGCCGATCCACTTCTTCGCTGAAAAACAGATGCTACATCAAAAGGCCACGCCAGGGCTGCTGTCGAACGCGCTCGCCCCTAAAAAAAGCCCCGCTGGCCGGGGAAGGCCGAGCGGGGAAGTTGGCTGACTTCACGCGAGGGGAGATCGACTGCGTGAAGCGCGATCGCCGGGGACGGCGTTCTTTCAGGCGCCCGGGCGGGGAGGAGCGCCCGAGCGCCAAACCCTTATTTGCGGCGTCCCGCCACGACCGCTATGCATTCCGGCCCCAGCAGCTCGCGCAGGCGCCCCAGGATCTGCAGCGTGACGCCGAAGCTGCCGAGCGCCATCCAGCCGAAGAAGGCGAAGCCCCAATGCAGCGGGCTCGCGAAGCCCTCGTCGAGCACCCAGAAAGTGTGGCCCCATTCATTCAGGCCGATGTTCGGGATCGTCATGAAGGTCCCGACGAGCAGCAAGCCGAAGGGAAGGGAGACGCCCTTCGCGAAATAGGGGAGCCGCGTCACGGCATAGGCGTAGGCGGTGACGCCGACCACGACGAAGAGCGGATAGGAGATGTAGAAGGTTATGATGTTGCTCGGCGTGAAGTCCGAGTCGCGCACCGCGGTCAGATGCCAGACCGCCGTCTGCTCGGTGAAGAAGCTCAGTCCGAGGAAGAGCGCGATCCCATACAGCGCGAGCAGCTGCGCCAGCACGTGATAGCGGCGCAGCTCTTCTGCCGGCGCGATGGACGCCAAGCTCCGGTCACGCGTGCGCCAAAGGTAGCCGCCGGCGGCGACAGCGGCCAGCACCGAGACCGGAATGGAGACGACCAGCAGCGTGTGCCAGTAAAGGCCATATTCCTCGGAGAAGGAGTCGAGCCCCTTGCTCCAGCCGAAGGCCTGTTCGTAAAGCCGCAGGCCGATGACGATCGCGGCGAGAATCGCCCCGCCGATCGAGAAAGTGCGCAAGGAGAATGGCCGTCTGACGCTCTCTGAAGCGCTGCGGCTGACGGTTTGATTGACGCTCATGATTAAAGTCCTCTCAAAGCTCGAAGATCGGGGTCGCCGCGGAGGCGCGACCTTTGGGGTCTTCTGGGCTTGCGACGCGGGCTCTCCCTCGAGGAGGGACGCGGCGTCGGCTTGGAGGATCTGAAGACTGGCGCAGCCCTTGGCTTGCGCGTCGGCGCTCAAGCTCCTCTGCGGCCAGCCCGAGGCGCAGCTTCGCTACGCCCGGCGCATCGAGGAGGAGAGGCTCAGATTTGGAAGGTCGGAGGGCCGCGCGGCGCGAGCGGCTCGAGCTCCGGCGGCGCCTGCGCGTCGACCTGATTCTCGCGGCTCGCCGGGAGTGCGGCCTCCACCGGCGGCGTCAGCCGATCGCCGACGCCGATGGGAGCGCCGAGGTCCGCAAGAGCGGAATGGAGCACGCAGCAGAGGCCGTGGTCGTGGCCATGCCCGCGAGGCGAGAGCGGGTCCTGACTGCTCGTCGTCGTGACGCAGCCTTGGGAGAAGCCCGCTTCTCCCGAAGAGGCCGCGCCGGCGAGCGCCATGCCCGTGAGCAGCACCTGGACGCCAAGCGCGCAAGCCAGAAACAACGCCACGAGGGCGTTCTTCCTTGCCAGACTTGCTCGGCCGCATCCGATCACGCCCGCTCTCCTTTCGGGAACGCGCAGAGGCTAGGCTGGCGCCGGAAGGGCGTCAAGGCGGACAGTTTGTCGCAGGCGACATCGGAGCGCTCGCGCGAAGCAAAAAGCGCCCCGCCCGTACATCCGGGGCGGAGCGCTTCGTTCAGCGACCAAGCAGGGGCCCGCATGAACCAACAAGACCAAACAGGCTCGGGCTTGCGCGACGCTGGAGGATGAGCGGAGCTGTCCCGCACCTCACGCGCCCCTGCCCTACTCCGGCATGACGAGCGGCCGGTTCTTGGGGAATTTCGCAATCGTCGCTGAGTTGATGTTGAGGGTCTCGGCGACCATTTCCGGCGGCGAATGGGCCAGCCAGTCGGACAAGGAGATGTCTGCGTAATAGGAGCTCCTGAACACCTCGATATATTGAAGATCGATGTCGCCGACATTCTTCACGTAATGTCCGTTGTTGCGCTTCACGTAGCCGATGTCGCCGGGGGTGAAGTCCAAGGTCACGGCCTTCGGCCCCGTCTGAAACGCCGTGACTTGCGCCTTGCCCTTGATCCAATAGGCCCACTCATCCGCGTTGGGATGCCAATGAAGCTCGCGCAGCGCGCCGGGATGGATGGTGACGAGCCCGACCGCGATGGTCTTGGAGACGTTGAAATTGCTGCTGTCCGCGACGCGCACCTCGCCGCCTTTCGTCTTCCTCACGGGAGCGGAGGAGGCCAGCGAATAGGTGAAGGGATAGAGCGGAAACTCGCCCGGCTTCTCCATCGCGCGCTTCACCACGTCGAGCGGCGGTGGATTCTTTCCCTGGAAGATGTATCGATTGTAGAGTGGAATCTTGCGAGAAGGCGCTGGCCGGCACGCCGAAGTTTTCCGCGAGAATTTCCGGCGGGGTGTGGGCGAGCCAATCCGACACCAGCGTCGTGTTGAACTCGGTGGCCTTGCCGTCGTCGAAGCAGATGACGAATTCGCAGCCGTCCGGCGGAAGCCCCTGCAGCGAATGCGGGAAGCCCGAGGGAAAATACCAGAGGTCTCCTTCCTTGACGTCCGAGACATAGGCGCGGCCCTTGTCGTCGAGCACCGTCACGCGGCAGCCGCCATAGGTCACATAGGCCCATTCCGAGGCGAGATGCCAATGCAATTCGCGGATGCCGCCGGCGGTCAGCCGCATGTTGACGCCGGAAATGGCCTCGGAAATGCCGAAGTCCGCCTGCGTCACCTGACGCGCCCAGCCGCCGTTCTGAATGCGCTTCGGCGCATTGTTGAAGGAGGCCCAGAACTGCGGGAGATCGCCGACGTCGGTCGGCGGCGGAGACTGCGCCGCGGGGAACTGGCTGGCGAGCGTCGGGTTTTGCGGACCGGGATCAGTCAAGCTCACCGGATTTGACGCGTTGATCGCGCCTTGTGGCGGCTCGTCGGGATTGCCGAAAGAAGCGGTCCGCCCATTGTTCGCTGCCGCGGCCACCGCGCCGGCGGCTGTCGCCGTAAGAACCTTTCGTCTCGATATCATGGTCTGCTCTCCCGCAAAGGCGCAGCCATGTTGGCTCGCAATGCGCAAAGGCTGCAGAGTTGAGAGCTAGAGCCGCGCGTACGCTCGTCCAGCTTATGATGGGCCGAGGGCGCGGATGGGTTTGGAACGAGCGAACGCCCGCGGGACGGCGTTCTTGAAGGGATTTCGAAATCTGGACGCGCTAAACCTTTGATTTGGCGCCAGGCCGCGGACGCGGGCGCCAGCGACGAGACAATCGCCAGCACAGTGAGGGTCAGCGGCTCGACCCTTTACCGGACCAAACGGCGTTTTGTCGAAGGCAATCTGGAACTCGTGCTGAAGGAAGCGCTGCGTCCAGGTGCGGCGCGCAAGCTGACGGGCAGGGAAACGGCGTTTCTGGTCGCGATCCGCGTGTTCGAAACTGTGTCGAGGCACTAGGCTAGTTCGACGTGGGCACATAGGAGATGACGGACCCGTCGACAGCCTTGGCCCGCAGTCCCACCCAGACGCAAGGGTCCTCGTACCAAAGCTCCAGAGGGTTCTCACCATTCAGCGCATAGCGCCTCGCAATTCTGGCCGCTCCTTTCGCGTCGATGAGCTTCGATAGGCCCATCGTCTCCACCGAGAAACGCAGCACAGATCCGTCTTGCGGGTTGATCATCGGGCCGTCGAGTTGCGCGATGTTCCAATGCGTTGCGATCAAACAATTGCAAGGGGCTCGGGCTCGGCGGGCCTTGCTGCCCTCGACGATCAACGCCTCCCCATCGCGATCGGCGCTCATATATTCGCGTTTTCCGTTATTGTCTGTCTGCGCGCGGGCCGACGCCAGGACGCCATTGGACCAAGTCTCTCTTCCGCGAAGCTTGTAACGAAAGAAGCTCAGGGGGCCGAATTTGACGGCGTAATCCACCGAGATGTCCACCAAGAGATCGCCCTTGCGCTCGGAAAAGGTAATTCCGTGGCGACCGAGCGGGTTGCCGTTCCGAAAGGCCAAGAACTCCAATCGCCTGTATGCCGGTATGCCAGTCGCCTGAGAGGCAGGGGCGACGCGGGTCTCCGTTGGGGACGACCTTGCTCCGCCAGCTTGATTTTCCGCCATGACAAGAAGCCTCTCGCCTTCTAAGGGCCCCTCACGCCATGCGCTTCACTTTGTAAAGTCCCACGTCAATCGCGTGCGAGCGGAAGCCGCCTTCACAATAGCACAAATAATATTCCCATAGGCGACGGAACCGCGCGTCGAAGCCTAAAACTGAGATCTTTTCCCAGTTCTCCTCAAAGCGGCGGCGCCATTCGGAGAGCGTGCGCGCATAGCTCTCCCCGAATGTTTCGACCCGCTCGAAGCTCAAACCCGCGCGTAGCGCTTCTTGCGCCATCCGCTGCTGAGACGGCAAGGTTCCGCCCGGGAAGATGCAGCGCTGGATAAAACCCGGGGTGCGGCTATATCTTTCGAAGCGATCGTCGGCGATCGTGATCGCCTGCAGCAACGCATGACCGGAGGGCGCGAGACGATCACGCAGAGTCGCGAAAAACGTCGGCCAATACTCCTGACCGACCGCTTCTATCATCTCGACGGAGACGATCCGGTCGAAAGTCCCGACCACATCGCGATAGTCCTGAAGACGAAAGTCTATGCGTTCGCCCGACGGACTTCTGGCGGCCCGGGCCTTGGCGTGAGCGAGCTGTCGTGGAGAGAGGGTCAGCGCGGTGACTTGCGCACCGCGATTTTGCGCGAGCTCAAGAGCGAGGGCGCCCCAGCCGCAGCCGATCTCCAAAACTTTGGAGCCAGCCTTCGGGTCGACGAGTTCGACGATCCGGTCGAGTTTTTGTTGCTGCGCCAACTCGAGGCTCTCCAGGCCCGTGCGGAAGAGCGCCGAGGAATAAATCATGCGGTCGTCCAGCCATAACCGATAAAATTCGTTGCCCAGATCATAATGGAACTGGATGTTTCGACGGCTGCCTGCGCGCGAATTGGCGCGCAGTCTATGCGACAACCAATTGTAGAGAATCACGGGCATCGAAGCTTGCAGAGCGCGCAAAAAGCTCTCTCCGTTGGCCGCGGCCACCTCCACGACGGTGGTAAGGTCAGGGCTGCTCCAATCTCCGTCGGCATAGGAGAGCGCGACACCGATGTCCCCTGAAAAAAGCGCGCGCCGCAGCACGCGCATGTCGCTGATCGAAACAACGCCCTGTGGGCCCGGCCGAGCCCCCGCGCAAACGATTTGCGCTCCGTGCGGTAATGTGACGACGAGACTTCCTTGATCGATCGCCGAGGAAATCCGGGTCAACGCGATCCGCGCCAGCGCCCCGAGACCGGGAAATTCGAGGACCTTTGGGTTTTCGAACAAGCTGTCTTGCGACGACTGGAGTGACATGTCGAGCGATCCTAAGGCTTCTCATGGGCGGGCATTCGAGAGACGGCTTGTGCGGGCGGCGGCGGTCGCGATCGGAGGGGTGCGCCCTTCAGCCAGAGCAACAGAGCCTCCCAGTGGATCCCCGCGATGACCTTCGCCGTCAGCAGAGGATGAGAGAAGAAAACCCGAAGCAGAGACGCATCGCTCAACGGGGCGCGGCGCAGCTTTTGGGCCGCAAATAGAATGGGCCCGTCTACGTCGCGCGCCTCGATGTCGAGCGAGAAGATTTCACCGGGAGCCTGAATGCGAAACCGGTAAACCATATCCAGGCCCAGAAACGGCGAGACATAGAAGAGCTTGCGGCCTTCGTGCGTCAGAGGGCTTTGTGCCGCGTCTTGCGTCTCCACCAGATAGGTGTGACGCTGGCCGAAGGTGTTGTTGACTTGATAGAGTATTGCGCCGAGCGCCCCGGTGGGCGCATGACAGAAGAAGATGCTGAGCGGATTGAAGGCGTAACCGAGAACGCGAGGCATGGTCAGCAAACGGATCGGCCCGCTCCCCAGATCGATCCCGGCGGTGCTGAGGACCGCCTCGACCTCGCTGCGCAGATCGCCGGTTTGCGCGAAACCATAGTCTTTCGGCCGCAGCGAGAAGAGATTGAAAGCGTCCAACGAGAAGAGCCGAAGGCGACGGTCCAATGTCTCGAGCTCGTCGAGATCCACCAGCAGGGAGAAGACGCGATAGGCCAGCCGATGTCGTTTCGGGCGCACGCGTTCATGCGAGACACGTCCGACATAAAGCGCGGAGCAAAGCTCAGACATTCACAGCGCTCCTGCAGCAAGCGCAGCCGCGCTGATTTGGATGCGCCCAGATTCCTCAGCGACGCGCCAGGGACGACGCGCGCCGCCGAGCTGTTCCGCGACAGCCAAACCCGCCTGCAGGCCGTCCTCATGGAAGCCCGCGCCGAAATAGGCGCCGCAGAACCAGATGCGATCTCTCCCCTGCAGAGACCATAATTCCTTTTGGGCTGAGAGCGCCGCGGGGTCGAAAATCGGATGCTCGTAGACCAGGCGCTTGTGCGTCAGCTCCTCGCGCGGTTCCTGGATTGGGTTGAGCGTCACGAAGAACTCTCGCCCCTGCGGCAATTGCTGCAGGCGATTCATCCAGTAGGTTACCGAGAGCGACGCATTCGCGTCATGGTTCCGCGCGAGATAATTCCAACTCGACCAGATCGCGCGTCGCCGGGGCATCAGCCGCTCGTCGCTATGCAAAAGAGCGACGTTGAGACCGTAGCGGAGGCGCGCGAGGACCCTTCGTTCATCGTCGCTGGGTTGGGCAAGCATAGCCAGCGCCTGGTCGGCATGGGCGCCGATGACGACGGTGTCGAAACGTTCCGATCCACCCGGCCAGACGACGTTCACAGCGTCGCTCTCGCGCTCGATCCGCGAAACGGGCGCGCGCAGGCGGATCCTGTCGGCGAAGGGAGCGCTCATGGCCGCCACATAAGCGCGCGCGCCTCCGACCACGGTCCGCCACACCGGGCGGCCTCTCACCTGCAGGAGCCCGTGATTCTCGGCAAAATCTCACGAAAGCCGCGACCGGATAGGCGGCGGCTTGGCGCGCGGGCATCGACCAGATTGCCGCCGCCATCGGGTAGAGGTGATCCTGACGGATTGCGGCGCCATAGCCATGAGCGTCCAAATAGTCCTCGAGCGTCAAATTCCCCATCTGCGGCAGATCTCTCGGCGCTTGGGCGTAGAACCTGCGGAGGTCGCTCAGCATCGACCAGAAGCGAGGGCTCACGAGATTTCGCGGCTGCGCGAAGAGGCCCTTTAGGCCTTTCCCGGCATATTCGAGCGCCCCCGAGCCGAGTGAGACGGAAAAGCTCATCTCGGTCGGATAAGTCGCGATGGAAAGGTTTCCGAAAAGTGCCGTGAGGTTCGGATAGGCGGGCTCGTTATAGACGATGAACCCAGTGTCCACGGGCGCAGATGCCCCGTCGGGGAGGGGGGCGTCCACCGTGTTGCTATGACCCCCCAGGCGATCCGCGGACTCGAACACTACGACGTCGTGCGATCGGCAGAGAAGCCAAGCCGCAGAGAGCGCCGATATGCCCGTTCCGACGACAGCGATCCTCATGAAGCTCCCTAATGTCCGCGACAAAGCGCCCGCTCGACGCCCTAAAAAGCTATCCGAGGTGATATACGGAATTCGCCGCCGGATGGATCACCCAAGAGCCAGTGATCCGATTCGGAACGGCGTCCGTAGAAGAGGTATGCAGCTTGTCGTCCGCTCGGCCCAGACACGTCGCGTCGACGCCCTTCGACTGGCGCCTCCCGTGAGGCGGTCCGGCGAAGGCCCCGCCCCACTGTCGCCGAGCGCCGCCTCGGAGCTCATCTTCGCCATCGCCGAGCAGGGCGATCGTGAAGCCTACGTCCATCTGTTCAACCATTACTTTCCGCGTGTGAAATCCTTTCTGATGCGGTCGGGAACTCCGGACTTGCTCGCGGAGGAACTCGCACAAGAGACGATGTTGCGCGTGTGGCGTCGGGCGGAGTCCTTCGATGCGGCGGTCGGCGCCCCGTCGACGTGGATCTTCGTGATCGCGCGCAATCTTCGCGTCGATCGCCTGCGCGGAGATCGCTCTGTAGAGTGTTTGGAGACCGGCGTCAGTGAATCTGCGGATCCTGCGCCTACCGGCGAAGGCGTCGTGCTCGCAGCAGAGAGGCGAGAGCGGTTGCGTTCGGCGCTCGGTTCGCTCTCATCCGAGCAAGCGTCGATCGTCCAGCTCTCATTCTTCGAGGATCGCTCACATTCTGAGATAGCCGGCACCCTGGGCATACCGCTTGGGACCGTCAAGTCACGCGTCCGGCTCGCTCTGGCCCGTCTGCGCGCGCAGTTGGGAGATCTCGCGTGACCACGCTTTCTCGCCCCGACGACGAAACCCTGCTCCGCCACGCGGCAGGACGACTGGACGCGGGGCTCTCGCTCGTTGTCGATACGCACTTGGCGCTTTGTCCCGAGACGGGGAGAATTTTCGCCCAGTTCGAGGCGATTGGCGGACTATTGCTTGAAGAAAGCGCGCCCGCCCCGGTGGAGTCCTCCGCTTTGAACGCCGCCCTCGCCGCCCTTGCCGCGCCCGATTCTGCGGTGAAAGCCTCCCGCCAAGTGTCCCAGGAAGCGTCGCATGCTCCGGATCTGCCTGCCGACCTGATGCTTCCTCGCCCCCTTTTGGGTCGGAAAATGGGGGCGTGGCGCTGGATCGCTCCTGGCGTGCGCTCTCGTCGCATTGAGATCGCCCCCACCTCGGTCTCGCGCGCCTTCCTCATCGAGCTCGCGCCGGGGGTGCGTATTCCCCGACATGGCCACGCAGGATGCGAGATGACCTGCGTGCTGCGTGGCAGCTTCATTGACCGCAACCAGCATTACCCGGAATTCTTCATTCTCCCAGGCCGACGAGGACGAAGAACACGACATCTTCGTCGAACTCCGAGACTTCCTTGCATCAGCCTCGTCGCCCTCGAAGGACGGACGCGCCCGAACTCACTGGGGCGGACGCCTGTATCAGAGGGTCCGCGACCTATGAGCCCGTCGGTCCCAGCCCTTTTCACCGCGACAGGGTTAGGCTTATCGATCTCCATGGCGATCGCATGGGTGCTGCAACGACGCACGGGCCAGTCCGGCTGGATCGACGCGACTTGGTCCTTCTCGGTAGGCGCCGCCGGCGCGATTTTGGCCCTGGCGCCCCTCGAACGGGGCGCTCCAAGCGTCCGACAGTTCCTCGTCGCCGCAGCCCTGCTGACAGCATCCTTGCGGCTCGGCCTTCACATCGCGCGTCGAAGCGTCAATGCTCCGGAAGATCCGCGCTACGCGGCGTTCGCGCGGGAATGGGGCGCCGCCTTCCCCCAACGCCTCTTTTGGTTCCTGCAAATTCAAGCTGTCTGCGCTCTTGTCCTTGCTGCGACGATTTTTCTCGCGGCGCGGAACCCTGCGCCAATGGGCGGTCTGCTGGATGGGCTGGGAGCGCTGCTTCTATTGATGGCGATCATCGGAGAAGGCTGGGCGGATGCGTCGCTCGCGCGCTTCCGCGCCGATCCCGCCAACCGGCGCGGGGTTTGCGAGAAGGGCCTGTGGGCGTGGTCGCGACACCCCAATTACTTCTTCGAATGGCTGAGCTGGCTCGGCTATGCGTTGCTCGCGGTTGACCCCTCGGGGGGCTGGCCTCAGGGATGGTTGGCCTTTTGCGGTCCTCTTCTCATGTATTGGCTGCTCGCGCATGTTTCCGGGGTTCCGCCGCTCGAGAAATACATGGTCGCCTCGCGTGGCGACGCTTATCGCCGCTATCAGGCGCGAGTTGGCGCTTTCTTCCCTTGGCCTACCCGAAAAGTCCGAGAGAATGTCGAGGAATCCTTGAGATGAACCTTACTGCCTATGCGATCACCGCCTTGGAGCGGGCGCCTGCGCCGGATCCGCTCTTGCGCGCGGGCGTCGATTTTCTCGTCTCGCGCGCGAGCCGGCGCTTGCGCAAGCTCCCGGCCGACGCCGAGAAGGATTTTGCGAGCGACATGGAGCGCTATCCGATCGCGCTCTGCACGCGAGAAGCCAATGACCAGCATTATGAGCTGCCGCCGGGCTTCTTCGAGCTCTTCCTTGGCCCGCACCGGAAGTATTCCTGTTGTCTATACGATCTCCCAGACCTGACGTTGGCCCAAGCGGAAGTCCGCGCCCTCGACGAGACGATCGAGCACGCCGCTCTCGCCGACGGCCAAAAGATCCTGGAGCTCGGGTGCGGGTGGGGCGCTCTGACCCTTCGCATGGCCGAGCGTTTTCCGTGCTCGAGCATCACCGCCGTGTCGAACTCCCACGGCCAGCGGCGTCACATCGAAACGCAGGCGCAACGGCGTCGGCTAGGAAATCTGCGTGTCCTGACAGCCGATATGAACGATTTTTCGATCGATTCGCGGTTCGACCGGATCGTCTCGATCGAAATGTTCGAGCATATGTCGAATTGGCGAAAACTCCTGCTTGCGGCTCGATCCTGGCTCGAACCCCACGGTTGCCTGTTCCTCCATGTCTTCGCGCATCGCAACCGCCCCTATCGCTTCAACCCGGAGAACAAGAGCGATTGGATCGCGCAACACTTCTTTACCGGCGGGGTTATGCCGAGCCACGGCCTGATCCGATCCTTCTGCGATCTCTTCACGATCGAGCGAGAATGGCGGTGGAGCGGACGCCACTATGAAAGAACGGCAATGGACTGGCTTTCAAATTTCGATGAGAATCGAGAGGCGATCGACCGTCACTTAGTAAACGTTTACGGAAGCGCCGCGCCCTTATGGCGCACTCGCTGGCGCCTCTTCTTTTTCGCGACCGCAGGTCTGTTTGGCGCGCACGGCGGCGAGGAGTGGGGCGTCAGCCATTTCCTGCTCCAACCTAGAGAAGAATCAAGGCCGCCAGCGCCAGAATGATGCGAACGAATATCCTGCAAGTGCGGCGGCAGAGGTTAGGAATGATCCCCAAAGGACATCAACGATCGTAACCGTGGAGCTCCATTCGCGAAGCGTCGCCTGATTGGTGAGATCATATGTCGCATAGGCCACGAGGCCGAAGAGCGCGCCGTCCAGCGCGGCTCTCTCCCAGCCGCCTTCCTGCAATGCCGGCAGGACCGCAAAGCGCGTGACGCCGATGAGATATATCGCGTAAAACAAGAGAGCAGGCGCAATCTTGAAGCTGGTCGCCAACAAATTTCCGAGCCTGGGGCGATAAAAGTTTGCGGACATGAACGTAAGCCACACGACGTCCAGCGCGAGCATGGCGAAGCCGGTCCCCAACAACGCCGCAAATATGAGTTTCATCGCGCGACCTCCCAGATTTTCCATCTTTTTACGACGCAATGAGACAGATGGATCATATCGCCTTTGGTCTGGACGCCTGATCGCGCGACGCTTCTAAAAGGGCGCGAAGAAGCATTCAGGGTCCCGCACCATGCAAAAAAGACGCTTACATTCTCGCAGCCTTCGTCATTTTCATCACCCTCGCCGGGACCATGATCGCCGCCCGCGGGCGGCGATCATTATCTAGCATGTCGAAACGAAACGCTTTGGAACGTTCGACGAAGACGGCGGCATATCGCCCAGCCTGATCTCGCACCACGCAGTTTCCGCGACTGTCTTTGCCGATAAGGAAGAGGGAAGGCGTCAAGGGCCGTCGTGAGGGAGACCTGCATTGCGCATAAGCGGTCGATGCGGGCATTGAACTACCTCCAAAGCGACAATCGCTGGTGCGAGCACTGCACGGCGTTCGGCCGCCGCCCCGCCTCGAACGTCGCGTATTTCAAGGCGGCGTTTCGATTAACGAAGATCCCTCCTCCTCGACCGGTCCTCTCCACTGCTACCCAGTGGCCCGTTTCGTCCTGCCCAACCACAAACTGCAGGCCCTCGCTCTTGCAACGCATCTTCTGCGCTTCGCCGATATTCGAGGGAATGAACATTTCCACGCCTATGGTGACGCTATCCGGGAGGTGGACCGCGGCGGGGATTTACCGGCGAGCGGCATAAAAGATCGATACGAAAGAAAGGCCGAGGACATAAAATTGTTGTAAAGCGGTAGCCGCGTCAGGTTCCGCCTCGGCGATCATTGCGAATTTTCCCGTCCTTCGCCGGCGCGTTCATGGACGGAAAAAGCCGCATGCGCATGCGGGGGCATCTGGGGTCGGACGAATATCCTTATTCTCCCTTACATTTGATTGCGCTTTGCTCTGGCGTGCGCCTGAGAAGCGCATTCAACTTGAAAGCGTCGCCTCAGCTATAAAAACTCAAGCTGATCATCGCTGGTTCCCTCCATGGCGGTCGCGAAAAAGGTGGGTATTCAATGACGGTCGCGGGTTGGCTCGAGATTGCGCTGGCGCTGGTCGTTGTCGTGGCGCCGGTGGAACGCGGCCTTTATCGGAGAGCGGGGATCGATCCAGAAAACGAGCAGGACCGGCTAAGCTATACTTTCTCCATGATTATTTTCAGCTGCGGATGATCGCCGCCGTCTCCGTCAATCTGAAGGCGGCGCTCGACAGCCTCCGCAATGCGGGTCCGCATGATTCACGAGATCATCTACGCCCACGCGTCGACAACGGCCAACAACGGCTCGGCTTTCGGTGCACTCTCCATCAATACGCCTTGGTTCAATACCACGACGGGCGTCGTCATGCTTTTGGGGCGCGTCTGCGGCGTCGTGCCCATCATGGCCCTTGCCGGCTCGCGCGCCGAGAAGAGAAAGGCCCCGCCATCGGCAGGCGCATTTCCGACGCGCGGACCGCTCTTCTTCATCGTGCTGCTCGGAGTCGTGCTGATCGTGGTTCTATTGCAATGTTTACCGAGCCTCACGCTTGGACCGCTGTCCGAGCAGCTGGTGTCGGCGGGAGGCAAAGTCTTTTGAATGTCGCGGCCACTGGGGGGTCAAGAGAGAAAGGTCCGGCTGTGACGTCCAGAAATCGGCGTGAATGTGGGCGTTGTTTTCGCCGCCGCATTCGGCGCGGCCGCGTCCGGATTTGCGCAGACCGCGGCAAACGAGGGGGCGAACGCGGCGGACAAATCGAGCTACAGCTTCTTCAATCCAACCCCCGAAGACCATTTGCGCGATCTTTGCACCGACCGCCCTCCCAAAGCCAACCTGCCCTGCACCGTCGACCCCGGGCATTTCCAATATGAGTCCGACGTCTTCAACTGGACCCGCGCGGTCTCCGCCGGCTCGACGACTGACACCTTTCTCTTCACCAATCCCACGCTCAAAGTCGGCCTGACGAACGCGATCGATCTCGAGGCCAATATAGCGCCTTTCGTGCGTGTCGTGACCAAGAGCGCATCGAGCCGACAGGTTTTTGACGGCGTCGGCGATCTCTATTTTCGCGGGAAGGTCAATTTGGCGGGGCCGGAGGGCGGCGATTTCCAGTTGGCGATGATCCCCTACGTCAAGGCGCCGACGGGCTCGCCGGGTGTCGGCAACAGGGCCGCGGAAGGCGGGCTCATCGCACCGGCTTCTTTTGCGCTGCCCCAGGGTTTCACGCTGCTGTTCGACCCCGAGATCGACATGTTACGCAACGCCAATGATTTCGGACATCACGCCAACATCCAGTTCCTCGGCAATCTCAGCCATACGGTAGTGGAGAGCGTGACTGGATATGTCGAACTCTGGGGTCAGGCAAACAGCGATCCGATCAAACCAAACAAACAGGCTTCGCTCGACCTCTCGCTCGCCTGGCTGGCCTGGGAGAAATCGCCCAGTCTGCAATTCGATGTCGGCGCGAATATCGGCTTGACCGCGCCAACTCCAAGGTTGCTGCTCTATTTGGGCGTTTCGCAAAAGTTTTGAAAAGGCGACGGGTTTTCGCGATATAAGTTTCGATACGCCTATGGATTGGTCGAGCCTCAGTTGAGCTTTTGATGATGCGTGAACGGCAGCTTATGGCGCGCCACTGCCGCGCGAGAACGCGCGCGCCGCGGTTGCAATGTGAGGAGGAGCGTACGCGTTTGAGCACTCCGCTCACCTCGCAGGTTGACCCAGAGCGGTCGTCGTCTGCGTAAACTCAAGTATGGTCCTTTAGCGCTGCGGCTTTGGTCCCCATTGTACAACGCTCCACAAAACTTGGGTCGCCATTGAGCACTTCGAACTCGGTTTGCGTACCCTCGCGCCAAAAGCGGAGATCGAATTTGTGACCGCCCATTCGGAGATCCCGAATTGTGATGTCCGGCAACCACTCCGGCAGCAATGGATCGACGTAGAGTTTATTCCGCGGCGCGTCGGGAAGAAACCCCAGCATGGCCTGCGTTAGCATGAAGATTGATCCGGCCGCCCAGGCTTGCGGCACGTTCGCGCCGATATACTGCACCGGAAATGTTGTTTCGTTGCGTGGAAAGGCGGTGTAGAGTTCCGGCAATTGGTTTAGAAAGAAATGGCTGCCTCCGACGCTGATGTCGTGCGCGATCCGCCCCGCCTCCGCGCCGAAGCCATAGAGTTTAAACCCCAACGCAATAATTCCATTGTCGTGCGGCCAGACCGATCCTGTCTGATAATTGTATGGGTTGAAAGCGGGGTTGTTGGCCGAGAGCGTACGGATCCCCCATCCCGTCCACATATCAGGCGCCATGAGGCGTTCCACAACACGCTTGGCCCGCTCGCGCGGCACGATGCCAGACCAAAGGCAATGGCCGGCGTTCGAGGCCACAGTCAGGACCTTCTTCTTATCGCCATCGAGTGCGTATGCGTAAAAGCCGAGTTCATCATCCCAAAACGCCGCGTTAAATCGTTCGAAGAGGGCGGCCGCCTTTGCTCGCAACTGCGCGGCGCGGTCGCCGTCGCTGAGTGCATCAAACACCTCTGCCATGCGCACCCAAGCACTATAAACATAACCCTGAAGCTCGCAGAGCGCTTTCGGTCCCTTCACCAAGGATCCGTCCGGGTAGACGACGCAGTCGCCCAAATCCTTCCAACCCATGTTTTCGTACCCCACCGGAGACCGCGTCTGGTATTCTTGAAAACCATCTCCATCGCGGTCTCCATACTGATCGATCCAAGAGAGGCAATTCTCAATCGTGTGAAGATGCCGTTCCAATAAGGTTTGGTCACCCGTCGCACGCCATGCCGCATGCAAAGTAATCAAATAAAGTGGTGTGGCGTCCGCTGTCCCATAATAGGGCGTGTGCGGGATCAGTTTGAAATGGGCCAGCTCGCCGTAACGCATTTCGTGGAATATCTTCCCTGGCTCCGCGTCTCGGTAGGGATCGTCTTCCTTGGCTTGAAGAGAGCCGAGGATGTCCAATGAGCCCCGCGCAAATTCGGGATAGATCAACATATTTTGGAGCGAAACGATCAAGCTGTCTCGTCCGAATGGCGCGATGAACCACGGAAGCCCGGCGGCGGGCAAGAATACCTTATGATCTGTGCCCTAAATCGGCAGGCGGAGTGCGGCCATATCCTCAAGGGCGCGGCGAAAGAGGCGATAGAATTCTTCATTGCTCGTTTGAATTTTTGCCACCGTCCTCAGCCAATCTGCCAAGGTTTCCGCGTGATCGGAGTTGGAATGGTGGCAGCTGGGTGGCGCCCGTGTCTCCGTGTGATTATCCGTCAAGCCATAAAGAAGGCACGTATGCCAGGTTTCTCCGGGTTCGAGCGCGACCTCGAAGCTAAGACGACCGTTCGCGTAGACGGCCTCTCTCGAAAAACCATGCACGGAGATTATAATGGCCCTGCTGAAGTCACGGTTGCGATAGATTGTGCGAAGTTGTTGGTGTGCCTGTGACCACTCGGTGGTGATCCGCCCTCGCCGCACAATTTTGGCTGATTTCACCTCGAATAGGTCTGCAAAGTCGCAGCGGATGGCGATCTCAAGTTGGAATTTTATGGGCTTCATGTTGTTGTTGGTGATTTCGAGATCCTCATGCATGCCACCGTGAATCCATCGGCTGATCGTGAATCCCAGCGTGCGCGGCGCGATCATCCCGGCTTCTGTAGCGATGGAACGATTGGTGAGAAAAATCCGCGCCCCGTAATAGGCAATGGCGCCACCGTTTAGAAGCTCCCACGCTTCTCCGTTGGCATAGACGGTCCAGCTGCTGACAACGCGCGTATCGAGGAAATAAAGCCCCCTTTCGCTTGGCCAATTGATCTGCCCGTCGGGGTCGCTGATTAGGACGGTCTGGCCGTGGTGTATCGAGATCTGCGGTGGACCGACCTGAACTTTGAACGGCATGGCGATGTTCTCCCACTGAGGCGAAGCAGCTAGGCTGAAGCCAAAAGACCCATTTGGCTCGCAATGTCTCCTGTCGATGAATGTCGTCCCTCCACCCCTCTTGCGGCTTCGGCTCGACGTTGGACACATCGAGATTGATGACTACTGGCCCTTGGTCGCTGCGCACGACCACGCAAGACAACGCCAGGTCGTCGCTTGCATTGATATCCTGATGCGGAACGTATGGCGGCACGTAAATGAAGTCGTCGGGGCCCGCCTCAGTTTTGGCTGTGGGCTCGATCACCACAGTTCCGGCCCAGAGCTTTTCCGCGCCGGCGCGTGCGTAGGTAAGCGCGGCGGCCCGGTCGATGCCCGGCGTGTTCGGGTCGAGCTCGGTTGCCCGCTCGACGCGTACCCCTTCGAGGCGCTGATTGGATTTGCCGGCGTTTAGCATCTGTCTCTCAAACAAAATGCGAGGATTCTCTCGCGCGTCCTGAGTAAGAGATAGGTCACCGACAAATGGAGCGCATCCAGGTTGATGGCGGCGATTTTTGAAGGGGCTCGCCGTCGACGGTGGCCGCAATCAACTCTGAGCGGAGTCCTTAGGTCGGAGTCTCCAACGCTCCGCGGCGTCGCGCCGCCGGCCTGCCTGATTTCTCGGCGATGTCGGTTATTGGCGCATGACGGCCGTCGAAGGGCGGCCGCGATGCGGCTTCGCTTAAAGCTCAATCTGCTCCGACAAGCTGAGCGGCGCCGTCCAGGCCGGCGCTTGTCACCCATTTGCGCACGATGCGCGCATAATGCCGCGGTGAAATGTGCAGCGGGCTTTTGAAACGGCTCGGGAACAAATACGGCGAAGCTTTCGGGCGCCGCTGATTTAGCCATCCCTCGACCGACGAGCGCCTCTGCTCCGTAAGCTCAAATTGCACCGGAAACCCGGTCTTATTCTGGACCACGACGGCGCGCTCCCGTGCCCGACCGCCGAGGCGGACGTCTTTCACTTGCGAGCGCACAAGATCGCATCCTCGTAGCTTGCTATCGATGCCCAGGTTGAACATCGCCAAATCTCGCTTGCGGCCCTCGAGCTGCAAGCGAACCTGGATTGTCCAGACGTCTCGCGGTATCAATGGGCGCTTTTGACCGGTCAGCCTAATTTGATTCTGTCGTTGGTGTCGGGCGGTTTCTCGGTCTGGAGCGGGCATGAGTTTCTCCTTCACGCCGGCCCTCCCTCTCGACCCGCCTTCGCGGGCTGGTCAGCGAGTTGGGGCGCCTGTTCGCGAGCGGAAGGGGGAGCTATGATTAGTGTACCCGCACCCCTTGCCGCGTCAGCTCGTTCTGGACCGCCGAAATATCGAGGCGGTCGAAGTCTGTCTTTGTCTTGAGCGACAGCGCGGCGGCGACGCCGGCGCCCTGCCCCGCCACGGCGCAGCAACTCATGTTGCGGATCGCCGCGTGGCTGACGCGATCTCCGCCTGTGGAGCGGCCCGCGACGAGCAGGTTTTTGACCTTCTTCGGTATCATGCTGCGGAACGGAATCTGGAAGTAACGGCCTGTCGTCGGCAGGATGAGAATGCCATAGCCGTCGATGAATTCCGGATAGATGCCGATGGAGTTCCTCGAACTTGCCCTGCTCGCGCACGTCGGTTTCGGTCATGTTATAGGCGGCGTCGATCTTCCGCGTGTCTCGAATGCCGATGGTCATGCCGAAATTGCGCAGCCGCGCCGTTTCGCAGCCGGGCATGTAACGGCGCAGCGCTTCGATGGCGAGCATCGTCTGGCGCCGACCTTCGATTTCGAATTTGGTCAGATCGTCGGGATTGGTGCCATCGCATTTTTCCATGTGGATGAGGTTCATATAGGTCAGCTCGCCGGTGTCGTGCATCGCGCCCCAGGTGCCCGCAATGGTGTTTAGTTTCGCAGGCAGCAGGCCTTCCTTGATGGCCTTCTGAAACGGCTTCTTGATGAAGGGGGAAAACATCTCGTCTTCCTTGCCCGATGTCTCGATGTTCCAGTCGCCTCCGCCGCCGCTGCCCCAGTCCTTGTAGGTCTGTGGATCGGCGCGCACGCCCTCCATGAATTTCTTTTTGTTCACGCCAGCAAGGTGGAACATGACGGAGGCCGCCATCATCTTCTCCTTCGGCGTCATGAAGAACGGAGCGCCCGCGCGCGCGGCGACGTCGGCGTCGCCGGTCGCATCGATGATGCGCTTGGCCAAAATCGCCTCGCGCCCCGCTTTCGACTCCGTGACAACGCCGACGATGGTGTCGTTGTCCATGATAGGGGCCACGAACATGCGGTGAAGCATGGGATGCACGCCCGCTTCCTCCACCATGCGGTCGGCGACGACCTTGAAACCTTCCGAGTTGAGCTCGTACGACAGGGACTGGGACTCCGCCGCCGCCGCCCCCATCGCCTTAGCACGTTCCTCCATTTCCCGGCCTAGGCCGTTGGCCTCGATGGTTTTTTCGTGGCGGTACCAAGCCATGCCCTCGACGCCGACCACCGTGATATTTCCACCGAAGCAGCCGAAGCGCTCTACGATGGAGACTTCCGCGCCCGCGCGCGCCGCGCCGATCGCGGCTGCCAGTCCCGCGGGGCCGGAACCGACCACCAACACATCGGTTTCGCGCACAACATCAATTTCACGCACCGGTTCCTTGATCTTGAGCTGACTCCTGGACATTCACGATCTCCTGAAAAATGGCCTGTTATCATCGTGACTGTCGCCAGTGACGCGATTGTTACGCAAGGAATCCGTCTTGGACAGAACCGCGCAACAGAGACGTTCAGCTCAGGCGCTTCGGCGATCCCGACCTGCTGCTCTAGGCTTATGGCTACATAGCGGGTATGCAGGCGCGGCGTCGCCTGGCCACGCGATCGAGTGCGGCATCGGCGTCGGTCGCGAAGGCTTGGGTTTCGGTCGCCGATCAGTCGCAAAAGCGAATGCCGAGCCTCGCGCCCGCGGCGGGCGCCCGCCGCGGCTCAATCGAACCCCGTTATTTCATGCCCTCATTAACTAGTTTCGACTATAGTTCCGAGGGGAGAGACGCGCGATCCTTGCAGCCTCAATTTGGTCTCAAGGAGCGAAGAAACTTATCAGCGCTGAAGCCTATTTTTCGGCCCCGCGCCGAGTCAGGCAATCGCGAGAGGCGCCCCATGCCGTTTGGAAAATTGAAATCATCCTCTCAAAAACCGGAGGAAATTTCCTTTTCCGATCTTCTTAGCGCGGATGAAATCGCGTCGGCGGCAAGTGGCGTGGTGGGCGGTTTTGTTCGTATTCTTATTCTGCTCATTGTCCTTACACTCAGCTTCGTGGCCGGCGTCTACGTGGGACCTAGGAAGGAAGGGAAGGAGCTGCGCGCACTAATCACGGCAAGGATCACGTCTTTGCGCAGCGAACGGCACGGGAATATCGAAGAGGTCAAAACGGCCCCTGTGGAAGCCGCTCGACCCCAGGCGCCTGCCCCTGGTGAACCGGAGCCCGGCCCGCTTGCGCTCTCGCCAAACAAGCCCAGCGCGACGCCGGCCCCGACAATGGAGGGCGGCAAAACGGTAGCCGCGCCTGCGGAGACGCCTCTCTCTGCTTCCGGGCCCTCCGATTCCACGGCTGTAGCGCCTGCCGCTCGCCCTAGTGAGCAGGCCGCGGCCCCACCCGTGAGCGCGCCGCCTGTCGATCTCATTTCCGTGACGCAGAAAATGGAAGGGGAGATTCAGGGCTTGCTGGCAAAGGTGGCGGCGCTCGAAAAAACCCGCAACTCGTCGCTCGAAGAGCTAAGCCGGCGGATCGACGACGCGAAATCTAAAACCAAAGCCGAGGTCGGCGCGTTGTCGAGCCGCGTCCTGCAATTTCAGCAGGAAACGAATACGAAACTTGCCGAGATGACCGCAGGGTTTCCCGTCAAGAAGCCTCGCTCGGAGCCGGTCGAAAGCAGGGCTGCTCCCGCCGTCGAACGAAGCCCCAATCGGGCCCACAGCTGGCGCAACGACAGCTTCGATCCGTCACAGCATCTGCACTCTCCGGGCGAAGAGACTAAGCAGCCAGTGGGCGGCGAATTGGCCTTCGACCGCTCACAGATCCGTTACTGCCTGTCGGAGAACATTCGGATGGACGCGTGGGAGGGGCGGGTGAACCAGTATTCAGATAGCTCGGTGGCCGCGTTCAAGGCGGCGGTGAACGATTACAATGCCCGGTGCTCACACATCCGTTACCGCAGGGAGGATCTGGAGAGCGTCCGCTCGGAGGTCGACGCGAACCGAATGGCCCTGACTAGGCAAGGTTTGGCCAAGGCCGCGGGCAACCCTTGAGCGTCTGAGTGGGGGAACTGTTCGGCGAGTTCTTCGAGCCCCTCCCTGTGGCGGAAAATCTGGCGCAATCGCCTGCTCCGAGAGCGCTAAAATCTGACCCGAAAGGCGCCTTACCAACGCTCTGCTCAAGCCAATCTTTCTCTATGGGTCGCCGAAGCGGCAGCATCTTGCCTTCTGCACCATCCATTGCATTGTAAAAAATATCTTTATGGGCCACCAGGCAGAATTGGCTAAATGGTGCACGCCTTTCATTCAAGCAGCAACAGTTTCCTCTTAATCTCCTGCCGTCGCGAGTTGGGCAGGCCCAATGCGAAACTGGCTGATTGCGCTCCCTGCATTAATACGAACTTCGCTACTGCGATTTACGCCGGCAAGGGAACGACCAACCCGCTGCGCCTTAGCTGATCGCATTTATCCGCCCGCCACCCCATCATGCGGACGCGCTCGTCCCAATAGTCGGCGCGGCCGTAGGCGCGACGGAGGCTGTCCGTCATACCCAGCGATGGCCCGGAGCAATCCCCCAAAGGCCTTTGGCTCGACTATCGCGGCGCGGTGTCACCCGACGGGCGCAGCGAGCGCGCTTTGAGCGCCGCCGTGGGGTCGACTTCGGCGCGGCCTGTCGCAATCGCGAAGCAAAAGACTTGGCCAATCGCACCCAAAAGCTTCTTGTATCTTGGCGACCGCGCGCTTCGATGGGCCGGAGCGCGGCGAGCACTTCTGGGGCCGAAATCTCGGCGATCGCGCGCCCGCCGGGCGAGGCTCATGAACCACTCGAATTTTAGGAGGGTGCGGTCGGCCTTCTTTTTGCGTCACTTCTTGTCTAGCAGCGATGGCGTCGAAGGTGTTGGTGTTTGCTGCGGCTTTGTTGGTAGCCTCGATCCGCCGATGTTGAAAGGGGTCGACCCCTTCCGCCAGACGGCGCTTCGCGGCGCGTCCCGCGCGTCGACTTCGGCGGCGGATACCCGCGGACGGTCAAAGACCCCTTTGGACGCCAGAAATCACCTAATCTATCTGAATTCTAGTGACTTTTTAACGAAGTTAGACGCTCTAAGCCTTTGATTTGGTGCCCAGGAGAGGACTCGAACCTCCACGGCTTTCACCACTGGTACCTGAAACCAGCGCGTCTACCAATTCCGCCACCTGGGCATCGGGGCGTCTCTTACGGGCTGCCATCGGTCCCTGTCAATGAGCGCAACCGCAATGCGCGCGACGGCATTCCCTTCCAGCGCAAAAAGCGTTAGAGCCCCGAACGGATTGTCGCGGCGCTTCGGATCTTTGTGAAAAGCGCCCAGGCGACGCGACTTGATGGGGACTTGGCGATGGCGCAGGCGGAGACGCAGAGACTGATCACGGTTTTCGGGGGCTCCGGATTCATCGGGCGCTATGTGGTCAATCGGCTGGCGCAAGAGGGCTGGCGCATTCGCGTCGCCTGCCGCCGTCCCGACCTCGCCTTTTTCCTGCAGCCGCTCGGCGTGCCGGGACAGATATTTCCGGTGCAGGCTAATCTGCGCGATCCGCAATCGCTCGCCGCGGCGCTGAAGGGCGCGTCGGCCGCCGTCAACCTCGTCGGCATTCTGGCCGAGGGCGGCAAGCAGCGCTTCGACGCGATCCAGGCGAAAGGCCCCGGCGCCGTCGCCGAGGCGGTCAAGGCGGCGGGCATCGACAATTTCGTGCATGTGTCGGCGATCGGGGCGGACGCTTCATCGACCTCAGCCTATGCGCGCAGCAAGGCCGCCGGCGAGGCGGCGGTTCGCGACGTTCTCCCCGATGTGGTGATCCTGCGCCCCTCCGTCGTCTTCGGCCCCGAGGACGATTTCTTCAACCGCTTCGGAGCGATGGGGCGCTTCTTTCCCTTCGAGACGGTCGTGGGCGGCGCCACCAAATTCCAGCCGGTCTATGTCGGCGACGTGGCCGAGGCCGTGGTGCGCGCGGTCTCGGGGAAGGCGCAGAAGGGCGCGACGTACGAGCTCGGCGGGCCGGAGGTGCGAAGCTTCGAATTGCTGGTGCGCTATGTCCTCGCCGTCTCCGACCGGCGGCGCCACGTCGTCAATCTTTCCTTCGGCGCGGGCAAATTCGTCGCCGCGATCATGCAGACGCTCGAGGCGGCGTCTTTCGGACTCTTCCCGAAGCTGTTGCGCATGACCACCGACCAGGTCGAGCTGTTAAAGCATGACAACGTCGTCTCGGACGCCGCCAAGGCCGAGGGACGCACGCTCGAAGGGCTGGGCATAGCGCCGACGGCCTTCGAAAGCGTCGCACCGTCCTACCTTTATCGCTATCGGCCGACTGGCCAATATGAGGAGCAGCGCAGCTAGCTTCCCGCTACGCCATAGCTCTCCACGCTGTACCGCGGCGGTTTTCATTTGCCGCCGCATGGTCTATATGCACTCCGAATACAGATCGCTTCCCTCGTTTGTCCTGCTGAATTGACAGCCCTGCGCCCTAAGCGTGGCGCGCCGCCACTCAGTGGAAGGGGTTGGCGATACCGCTCTAGCGTTCCGAAGCCTAAGCTTTGGGGGCGAGCCATGCGTGCGGAGGCGGGCAAGGAGTGCAAAAAGAGGCGCCTTCCCTAGCGGCCGAGCTTCGCCTGTCGAGGTCCAGTTCAGTCTCCGGATCGTCACGCGCCCACCCGGCGACTCTGCGCGGAGGCGCAAGCATGAGAAAACGACCGAGACATTTGTCGCCGGGACGTCAGCAGCCAGACATCAGCCTGAATTCCTTTCTCGATCTGGTGCTGAACATTCTCCTTTTCTTCGTCTTTGCGACGGAACTCGCGGTGACGAAATCGTTGAACGTCGCGATCCCGAAAACCGAATACGGGGAGCAGACGTCGAAGGACAATGAATCGCTGCTGATCCAGGTCACGAAAGACAGCAGATACTTCATCGGCCAGGACGAAATCGCCTCCGATAAACTGCCCTTGCAGATGCGCCAGCGAAAAGCGGCGAATCCGAAACTGAAGAGCGTCATCGTCCGCGGCGATCTCGAGAGCCGACTACAGGCGACGGTCGACGTGCTCGGCGCCTGCAAGCAGGCCGGTATCGCCAAGGTGAAGATTGAGACGGAGAAGGGTCGTGCCGATGGGAGTCCATGAGTTCGGGCAGGCCGTAGCGGCGACCTTCGATGAATATGTCCTGCGCGGCGGGCTCACCATGGCGCTCCTCATTCCGCTTTCCATCTTCACGCTCGGCGTCACCATTCAGCGGCTTTTAGACCTTCGCCAATCTCGCGTGACGCCGGCCGGCCTGGTCGAAGCCGCCCGCGCGATCAAAAGCCCCGAGGGGTTTCATGCCTTTCGGGAAGGGCTCGCCTATGACGCCTGCCCTCTCGCTCAGGTTCTGCTGGGATATATCGAAGCCGGCGAGCGGGGCGAGCCGGTGCACCCCGACATCAACCGCGAGCCGATAGAGGATTCGACGGACCGGCTCTATCACTCCCTCATGCCCCTTTCGACCGCCTATGTCGTCGCCCCGCTCCTGGGCGTGCTGGGAACCACCATCGCCATCATGAGCACCTTCAAGCAGTTCGCGATCACCGGAGACAGGGATATGACCGCCCTGGTGATGGCGATCGACCAGTCCCTCATCTCGACGATGTGGGGATTGCTCGTCGCTGTGCCGGCCTATTATTGCTTCGCGCTGCTGCAAAGACGCATCTACCGCTACGAGCGCGATGTGCTCCCGGCGCTGAGCCGGGAGATCGTCCGAACTTTCGCTCCTTACATTCGTTACGGGAAAGACGAGCTGTCCCTTGACCGGGCGGGAGGACAGAAGCGCCCACCGTTGCCGGCGGAGCCCAGCGCTTGCCGCGCCTTCTGACCCGCAGCCTGGACGGGCTCCGACGTGTGGCGAGCGGTGAAACCCGGAATGGCGGCGTCCTTCGCGATCCATGTGGCGATCCTGCTGTCTGTGGCCTGGACGATGGCGCCAGTGTTCGAAGAGGCCGAGACGCTCATCGTCGAATATTCGGGCGCTGAAGCCAATGAGCAGGCCGCAGAGAGGCTGAAGGAGCAGGCTGGCGGCTCGCCGGGCTCGAAAGCCGAGGAGCTCCCACCGCACCCCATGACCCAGGCGGGAGAAGACGTTCCGTCAGACGGGGCGACGCTTGAGGCGAAGTCCCCACCCGCTAATCAGCGACGCCCGGCGACGCCTGTCAAAGCCGCGCCGGGCTCCCCCGGCGCGCAGGAAGTTGCTGGCGCCGATCGGCGGCAGGAGGCGCGCCACATCCAGCCGCGCCCCGAAACTCAGTCCGATCCCCTGCGCGACTACGCAAAGCTTCTGACGAAAAAGGTGCAGAGCCGGCTCGTCTATCCCGAGACAGGCCGCTGGGCGGGACTGCGCGGCGCCGCCGCCGTGTCCTTCACAATTCTCCCCGACGGCGCGCTACGCCCCGACTCTCTGCGCATCGTTTCGAGCAGCGGCGAAGCGAAGCTCGACGAAAGCGCGCTTCAAACGATCCGCGCGGCGGCTCCCTTCGATCCGCCAAAACGCGAGATCACGCTCAAAATCACCGTGATATACGGGCCGCAGCGGTAGAGGTCTCGGGAGATGGGCGGCGGCCTTGCGCGGCGGCCAAAAAAAGAGCCCGGCTCTCCAACGAGCCGGGTTCAAGGGGGTTATGGCCCATCGAGAGGCGGGAGGAACCTGTTCGCCATAACGTGAAAGCAGACTAAGCGATTCGGCTACAAATTTCTTGCATTATATTTTCATGAAAGCCCTTAAATCCGCCAGAATGAGCGTGTGTATGGCGCTGAACCGCAATACGAGGCGTCAAAGTTTTTCGAAAAGATCTTTTTTTCTCGTCACTTGACTAAGTGGCGCAGCGATTTACGACCGCCCGTAACAAAGTTGTAACTATCCCCGAAATTTTTTTGCATAAAGCCATGTTCAAGGTATGAGTACAATGGCTCCGGTCGTTTTACGCGCCTCGAGGTCGCAGTGCACCCGCTCCGCTTGCGCCAGAGGGCGCGTGCTGACGGCATCGAGCGTGATGTCGCCGGCCTTGAGCGCCGAGACGACCTCCTCGCTCATGGCGCGATAGGTCTTCGCATCCGCGATATGGGAGAAGAGCGACGGACGAGTTGCATAGAGCGAGCCCTTTTGCGCGAAGAGCGCCATGTCGAAGGCGGCGATGGGTCCCGAAGCCGAGCCGAAGCTCACGAACAGGCCGAAGGGCTTCAGACAATCCAGTGAGGCGGGAAAGGTCGCCTTGCCAACGCCGTCATAGACGACGTCGCAAAGCTTTCCCTTGGTGAACTCGCGAACTTTGGCGACGAAATCCTCGTCGCGGTAGAGGATCGTATGATCGGCCCCCGCCTTGCGGGCGATTTCCGCCTTCTCCGCGCTGCCGACGGTGGCGAGTACCCTTGGCGCCGAGGGCCGACGCCCATTGGCAAAGCAATTGTCCAACGCCGCCCGCCCCCGCCTGCACCAGGACGCGAGACCCCTTCTTGACCTTGTAGGTGCGGCGCAGGAGATATTGCGCGGTGAGGCCCTTCAGCATCATGGCGGCGCCCTGCTCGAAGGACAGGAATTTCGGCAGGCGAACGAGCGAGGCGGCTTCGATGTCGCGCGCCTCGGAATAGCCGCCGAACCCCGCGCTGACGTACGCCACCCGGTCGCCCTTCTTGAAATCCTTGACGCCCTCGCCCACGGCGATGACCTCGCCCGCGCCCTCATGGCCCGGAATGAAGGGCAAGGGCGCTGGGTAAGAGCCCGAACGCCGATAGACGTCGATGTAATTGACCCCGATCGCATGATGGCGAATCTGCGCCTCGCCGGCTGCCGGCGGCGCGAGATCCACCTCCTCGTAGCGCAGCACGTCGGGGGCGCCTGGAGCATGGACGCGCACGGCTTTGACTGTCGTCATCGAAAATCCCCGTTAAAGCGTCGGATTGGCGTCCGATGGCGGCGGCGCGGCCTCGCGCCCCTCGGGCTCAGGCGCTATATAGCTTGCAAGGGAGAATCACGCCATGACCGAGCCTGCCGCCGAGGCCAAGACCATGAAGACGCAGATTCTCGTCGCCGGAGCCGGCTCGACCGGCGTTGCGGCGGCAATGGCTTTTGCGCGCGCCGGATTTGACGTCGTCCTCGCTGGGCGATTTCCGCCCGCGCTTCCCGGGCGCACGGTGGCGCTGTTCGAGGCCTCGATCCGCTTTCTCGACGCGCTCGGCGTTCTGCCGCGCGTCAAGGAGAAGGCGTCGCCGATCGCCGCGATCCGTATGGTCGACGATACGGGCCAGTTCCTGCCGACGCCCGATCTGGTGCTTGAGGCGCGCGAGATCGGCTTGCCGGCGCTCGGCGTCAACATCTCGAATGACGAGCTCGTCGAAATCCTGATCGCCGCCGCGCGCGAACGTTCCGACTTCGAGATCGTCGAAGCCGACATCGCCGACTACACATTCGACGGCGACGGCGCGGTGGCGAAGCTCGCCGACGGCCGCCGCATCGAGGCCGATTTCGTCGTGGCGGCGGACGGGCGCGGCAGCCGCGCGCGCGCCGTCGCCGGGATCGACACGCAGGAATGGAGCTATCCGCAAGTTGCCTTGACCGCGCTGCTCCGGCACGAGCTGCCGCATGAAGAGGTCTCGGTCGAGTTCCACACGCGCTCCGGGCCCTTCACACTCGTGCCGCTGCAAGGCCGCGAGGGCGCGCCGCATCGCTCGAGCCTCGTCTGGCTGATGAGCGTCGCCGACGCGAGCCGCAGGCTCGCCAGATCGCGCCTGGAGCTGCAGTTCGAGCTCGAGGACCGCTCGCATGGGCGTCTTGGCGCAATGGCGATCGAGGGCGACATCGGTCAATTCAGAATGGGCGGCATGCGCGTCTCCGCCTACGCCAAGGACCGCGTGGCGCTCGTCGGCGAAACCTGCCACGTGTTTCCGCCGATCGGGGCGCAAGGGCTGAATCTGAGCCTGCGCGACGTCGCCGATCTTGAGGACTGTCTCGCGAGCGTCGACCTCTCCAATCGACGCGAGCTCAGCCATGCGCTCTCCCGCTACGACCGGCATCGGAGCGCCGACATCGGCTTCCGCACGCTCGGCGTCGACCTTCTCAACCGCTCGCTGATCATCCCCTATCTGCCGGTAGACCTCCTGCGAGGGGCGGGATTCCTCGCGGTGAGCGCCCTCGCCCCGCTGCGCCGCGCGCTCATTCGCGAAGGGGTTGCTCCGCATCTTCTGCTGCCGCGCCTCATGCAAGAAAAGGCGCCCCGTCCCGCGCGGCGGGCGGGATAGTCGCATCGCTCTTTCTGCGGGACGCGCGCGGGTTTAAATCTAAAAGCCATGAATTCTGGAGACCGCCAAAGCGACGCGCCGCCGGAGGAAGAGCTCGTCGAGGAAGAAGAATCCGAGCTTCCCGAGGAGGAGACGGTCGCCGACCTTCCCGATGCGCCCGAGAGCGTGAAGCGCGGCGTCGGGATCATCAAGGCGCATTGGAAGCATGCGCCGAACGGCCCCGGCGTGTATCGCATGATCGCCGAGAACGGCGAGGTGCTGTACGTCGGCAAGGCCAAGAACGTCAGGAAGCGGGTCGCTAGCTACACCCGCCTCGCCGGCCATGTGAATCGCATCGCGCGCATGATCGCCGCGACCGCTGCGATGGTGTTCATCTCGGTTGAGACCGAGACCGACGCGCTGCTGCTCGAAGCCAATCTCATCAAGCAGTTGAAGCCGCGCTTCAACGTGCTGATGCGCGACGACAAGTCGTTCCCCTATATTCTGATCGCGCGCGATCACCGCGCGGCGCAGATCGGCAAGCATCGCGGCGCGCGCTCGCGCAAGGGCGACTACTTCGGTCCCTTCGCCAGCGTCTGGGCCGTCAACCGCGCGCTGAACGCGCTGCAGCGGGCCTTTCTCCTGCGATCCTGCCCCGACTCCTTTTACGAAAACCGCACACGTCCGTGCCTGCTCTATCAGATCAAGCGCTGCTCGGGCCCCTGCACCGGCGAGATTTCGATCGAGGACTATGACGTCCTGGTCGAGGAGGCGAAGGACTTTCTCACCGGCAAGAGCCGCTCGGTGCGCGAGCGGCTCGCGCAGGAAATGACGGAGGCGGCCGAAAGACTAGAGTTCGAGCGCGCCGCCCGGCTCAGAGACCGCATCTCCGCGCTCTCGGCGATCCAGGGCGCGCAGGGAATCAATCCGAGGAGCGTCGAGGAGGCCGACGTCTTCGCGATCGTCAAGGAAGCAGGGCGTTTCTGCATCGAGGCCTTCTTCTTCCGGGCCTATCAGAACTGGGGCAATCGCGCCTATTTCCCGCGCGCCGACAAGACGCTCTCCGAAGAGGAGGTGCTCTCGTCCTTTCTCGCGCAATTCTATGGCGAACATCCTTCCGCGCCGCTCGTGCTGCTTTCCCATAAGCTCGAGGACTGCGAGGTTCTCGCCGACGCGCTTTATGTGCGCATGAAGAAGCGCGTCGAGGTCGCGACGCCGCAACGCGGCGAGAAGCGCGAGCTCGTGCAGCATGCGCTCAACAATGCGCGCCAAACTTTATCGAGAAAGCTCGCCGAGGACGCGAGCCAGGAGAAGCTTCTCGTCGCGCTCGGCGAATCGTTTGGACTAGCCAGCGCGCCGCGGCGCGTCGAAGTTTACGACAACTCCCACACGGGCGGCAGCCAGGCGATCGGCGCGATGGTCGTCGCGGGTCCCGCGGGCTTCATGAAGGCGCATTATCGAACCTACAACATCGCCCCAGGCGAGATCGCGCCCGGCGACGATTACGCGATGATGCGGCAGGTGCTGACGCGACGCTTCGCCCGCCTCGCCAAGGAGACGGAGACGGCGAGCGATCCGGACGCCTTTCCGGCCAAGCCCGACCTCGTCCTCATCGACGGCGGTCGCGGGCAATTCGACGCCGCGCGCGAGGCGCTCGCGCAATCCGGTGTCACCGGCGTCGCGATCGCTTCGATCGCCAAAGGCGCCGACCGCAACGCCGGACGCGAGACCTTTTTCGTCGAGGGACGCGAACCCTTCCGTCTGCCGCCGCACGATCCCGCCCTCTATTTCGTGCAGCGGCTGCGCGACGAGGCGCATCGTTTCGCGATCGGCACGCATCGCGCCCGCCGCAAGAAGGCTTTCGCGTCCAATCCGCTCGACGAGATCGCCGGGATTGGCCCTGCGCGAAAGCGCGCGCTGCTCCTGGCCTTCGGCTCGGCCAAGGCCGTCGCGGGGGCGGCGCTTTCTGATCTGGAAAAGACACCCGGCTTCAATAAAACGACGGCGCGGATCGTCTTCGAGCATTTCCAGCGGGGGGAGTGAGCGGTGCGGCTTCAGTTCGGGCGGCGCGCCTCCGCCACGACACGCAGCAGGGCCTTCGCCGCGTCTTCGTCGACCGCCTCCTGGCTCGCTTGCAACGCATCGCGGGCGAGAGCGCGCAGCGCTTCGTCGCTCGCGAGCTTTCGCGGCGGCAGGCGACGCAGGCGGGCGACGCGCTTGCGCTCGTTGACGAGCAGGCCGAGCAGGCGCTCCTCCTCTACGGTGAGCGGCGCGTCGTCTTGCACGCACGGCGGCGAGGCCGACTCGATCTCGGCCTCGGACGCCGAAGACTCGCTTTCGCGGGGCCGGGGGAGAGCCGTCAGGCTGCCCCGCGCGCGTAGCCCGAGACCGAGCGCGAAGGCCTGCAGCCGGCGCGCAGGCGCGAGGAGGCCGCGGCAATGGTCGCAGTTTCCACAAGGCTCGCTCGCTTCGCCGAATTCGGCGAGCAGCGCCTGCATGCGGCAGCCGGGCGCAACGCAAAGCCGCGCCATCGCTTCGCGCCTTTCGCGCGCCGCCTCCAGCCCCGGATCCTCGCTCCGAGTCCCGGGAGCGAGGCGTTTCGCCACCTCACGCCGCTCGAAAAGCAGGAGCGTGCGCGCTTCCTTGCCGTCACGTCCGGCGCGGCCGATCTCCTGGTAATAGCCCTCGATGGAATCGGGCGCGTCGACGTGCGCGACAAAGCGAAGGTCGCTTTTATCGACGCCCATGCCGAAGGCGATCGTCGCGACCATGACGGCGCCTGACCTTGCGAAGAACGCGTCCTGATGAAGCGCGCGCTGCTTGCTGTCGAGCCCCGCGTGATAGGGCAGCGCATCGAGGCGCAGGCGCCGCAGATCCTGCGTCAGGCGATCGACCTTGGCGCGCGAGCCGCAATAGACGACTCCGCTCGCGCCGCCGCCCTGCGCGGCGATGAAGCGCGTGAGCTGCCCCAATTCGTCACGCCGCGGCGCAAAGGCGAGCGCGAGATTGGCGCGGGCGAAGGAGCGCACGAAGACTTGCGGCTCGCGCACAAAGAGCTTTTGCACAATGTCGGAGCGCGTGCGCGGCCCTGCGCTGGCCGTGACCGCAAGGATCGGCGGGTCGCCGAGCCGGCCCGCGATCTCGCGCAGCCGGCCGTATTCGGGACGAAAATCATGGCCCCAGGCGGAGACGCAATGGGCTTCGTCAACCGCTAGCAGCGCCACGCGCCGCTGGGCCAGCAGAGCGAGCGCGCCCGCCTGCGCGAGCCGCTCGGGCGCGGCGTAGAGCAGCTTGACGCGACCCGAAGCGACCCCCGAGCAGGCCTGCATGTAATCCGCGTCATCCTCGGCCGAATGCAGGGCCGCGGCGGGTAGACCCGCTTGCGCGAGCGAGCGCAACTGATCGCGCATCAGCGAGATAAGCGGCGAAACGACGACGACAAGCCCGGTCCGCGCCGCCGCCGGAAGCTGATAGAGGAGCGACTTTCCAGAGCCCGTCGGCATGACAGCCAGCACGTCGCGTCCCGCGAGGACCGCCCCGACGATCTCGGCCTGCCCGGGCAAAAAGTCCGCGAAGCCGAAAGTCTCGCGCAAAGCACGGCGCGCGTCGTCGAGGCTCGCCGCGGTCATGCGGAGAGAGGCCTTGGGCATAAGCGATCCTTTGCGCCGCGCGAAAGACACTCGGGCGTAGCCTAGAAAACACCAAGCGCCGCCCTCGGGAAAGCGCCTAGTCGCTCCACTGGAGCACGGCCCCGGCTTGACCGCGGCGCCCCGCGCCATAGCTGCATGGAGGCGGCGCTCGTGGGGGCTTGTCAATGACCGGCGTTCTGCTTGTTCTTCTCTATTTCCTCCTGGCTGCGCTCGCCGCCGTGATCATCCTTCAGCCTGACCGTTTCGTCGTGAGCCGGAGCCGAACGATCGCCGCGCCGCAGCGCACCCTCTTCACGCTCGTCAACGATCTGCATCGATTCGAGTCCTGGTCGCCCTGGGCCGAGTTCAATTCCAGTGACGACAAGACCTTCGAGGGACCGCGGGCGGGAGAAGGCGCAAGCCTGGTCTGGTCAGGCGATAGAAGAGCCGGGAAGATAACGATCGTTTCGAGCAAGGCCGACGAAAGCGTCGAGATCAAGCTCGATATGCAAAAGCCCGTCGCCGCGCAAAACGACGTGCATTTTCTGATCACCCCGGAGGGCCAGGGCTCCAAGGTGGAATGGACCCTCGTGGGTCGGCGCGGGCTCCTCGACAAGGCGATGAATCTGCTGCTGCGATACGACGCCAAGATCGGCGCCCAATTCGAGAGAGGCTTAGTGAGGCTCGAGGAGACGGCGACGAAGGGCGGCGTCTAGATCGCGCTGCGTTGGGACGAGACATCCTCGGCCCGGCGAAACTCACGGGCTTCGCACTGCACCGCCGCAGGATCGACCTTGGAACCGTAGATCGCGCTCTCCATAAGGATCGTGAGCGCCTGGGCCGGCGCCATGACCTGCGTCGCCTCGAGCAGACAGTCTTGGGCCAGGAAAGCCAAAATCACCGGCCGCCAGGGCTCGCTCACGACCTTGATTTCCTCCTCGGGGAGCCTCGGCGCCGAGAGCCTGCCGTCGAACGCCCGGCGCGCGAGCGGCCAAAACAGCGTGAGCAGATGCTTTGCGGAAGCGCCGGGCTTTTTTTCCGGGGAGGGAAAGAACGGCTCGGATATTCGACCCGCCACATAGCCAAAAAGAGTTTCGAGCTTGGGCGCCGAGGCCGGCTTCATCCCGCTCGAGATCGCCGCGTCGAGAGCCTGCGGCCAGATTTTGAGGCGCTTCTCCTCCTCCCGTCCGGCGATCAGCGCGTCATTGAGCTTGTCGCCGAAAAAGAACTTCTCGCCCCCTTTGGTCGCCGCGACCATCACCTGCCCCATTCTCCGCTCCGCCGAAAGTCCCGAAAGCCGTTCGAACAGCGCCCGCTGCGCCGCAAAGCCCGCGAGAGCGCCCGTCGCCGCAAGATAGGTTTCGGCATGGACGCGCCCTTCCGCAATCACCATTGTGTGCAAATGGTTGCGGATGTCGGCGAGCGCGATATTGCAGATCGTGGATTGCGGATTCGGCTCCTCCTCGCCCCCGCTCGGGGAAGCCCAAGGAAAAGGGCCGCCGAGATCGACCGCTCCTGTCGCCCCCGCGGGCGGGGCACTTGAACTCCCTGCGCACAAACTGGCCCCGAAGAGAATAACGGACATCTTGGGCTCCCGTTAAGAATAACGGCTCCTGACGAGGGGCGCGCGCTGCGCCGAACCTTGTCGTTCAGAGGCGCAGACGAGAATTCGAGCGCTTTAAGTTCGCAGCTCTGACACTCGGACCCAGGCCCGCCTTGCTCCCAGATCGATTGTTTGGGTTCAAGGCGGCGCTGGGCGCCTTTTGACGTCGCGCATGACTTTATCGAGTTTCGATGAAGTCATGCGCGACGGTGGGAAAATGTCATCTCTCGTGACGAAAAACGGTGCGCCGACGCACGCGTCGAATTGGGCGCATCAACGCATGCGATAAATGCTCAAACACGTATTTCGGGGAAAATGACGAGCGTTAGGTAGGACGTCGGCATTTGAGAAGCCACCGCTTTGCGGTGAAATTCCGCGCGCCTCCGCGACTGGCGAGGGTAAAAAATGCGCCTGCCGTGCGCGATTGCGCCGATGGGCGCGATGAAAACTTCGAGCCTTCAAAAGAAAAACGCTCCCTTCGCCATGAAAGGAGCGTTGGTCGGTAATTGCGGTTCAGCGGGCTAGCCGCCGATCATTTTGCGGCGCGGCGGCGGCGCTGCTGGCCGAGGCCCATCTGCTTAGCCAAATTGGAGCGCGCTTTGGCGTAGTTCGGCGCGACCATCGGATAATCGGAAGGAAGACCCCACTTTTCGCGGTATTCCTCGGGCGACAGCCCGTATTGCGTGCGCAGATGACGCTTCAGCGACTTGAACTTCTTGCCGTCCTCGAGACAGATGATGTGGTCGTTCGTCACCGATTTCTTTACCGCCACCGCGGGTTTAGGCGGCTCGGTCGGCGCCACGGCGACGCCGGCGCCGACGCGCACGAGCGCCGCATGGACATCGTTAATAAGCGAAGGCAATTCCCCGACCGGCACGGAATTGTTGCTGACGTAAGCGGAGACTATCTCAGCTGCTAGTTCGATATTGTTGGTGGAGGTCATTGCGTCGCTCATCGCTCTCTCTTGCTCGCCCCTAAAACATGGGCCCATTGGCGCGCTGCGCTAGACATGCCGGAGTTCCGCAGAAGCGAAAAGTGGCCGCCTAGGTTCGAGACATTCATTACATCAGAGCGCAGCTTTCGACAAGTATCAGACGCGAAAATTTTTCTTGCATGGACAAATTAATATTCAGAACTTCCTCGCCTCAGGCTAGAGCCGGCTCAGAGCTAGACAAGAATCGCAGCCGCTCCGTAGGAAATCCTGTTCCAATACCCCGCCGACTCTGCGGCTCCGTCGCTCGCTCCCGAGCGACGCCCCCTGGCTGCGGGCTCACGCCGGGATGCCGATCCGCTTGATTTCCCAGCGTAATTCCACGCCGCTTGCGGCCTTCACGCGCGCCCGCACTTCCTCGCCGAGACTCTCGATGTCGGCGGCGGTCGCAGCGCCGCGGTTGATGAGGAAGTTGCAATGCATCGGGCTCACCTGCGCGTCGCCGCGAACGAGCCCCCGGCAGCCGGCGGCGTCGATCAAGGCCCAGGCTTTTTGTCCCGGAGGATTGGCGAAGGTCGAGCCTCCGGTTTTTTCGCGAATCGGCTGCGAGGCCTCACGTGCGGCGGTGATTCGATCCATTTCCGCCAGGATGGCATCGCGGTCGCCGGGGCGCCCTGGAAGAGCGCGCGGGTGAAGATCACGTCGTCCGGCGCGTCGCAATGGCGATAGGAAAAGCCCATCTCGGCGTTGGTGAAGCGGCGGCGCTCGCCAGAACGGCCCACGCCCTGCGCCTCGAGGAGAGCCTCCTTGGTCTCGCCGCCATGCGCGCCGGCGTTCATGCGCAGCGCGCCCCCTATGGCCCCGGGAATGCCGCGATAAAAGGCGAGGCCGTCGACGCCGGCGTCCGCCGCCGCGCGCGCGAGCTTCACGTCCGGCGCGGCCGCCCCGACGCGCAGCCTATAGCCCTCCTCGACCGTGATGTCGCCAAAGCCCTTTGCCGAAAGGCGAATCACGACGCCCGGCACGCCGCCGTCGCGCACGATCAGATTGGAGCCGAGCCCGATGACGGTGACGGGGATGTCCTGCGGCAACCCGGCCAGAAACAGAGCCAGATCATCCTCATCGGCCGGCAGGAACAGAAGCTGCGCCGGCCCGCCCACACGAAACCAAGTCAAAGGCGCGAGCGGCTCGTTGACCGAGACGCGTCCGCGCAGACCGCCGGGAATTCTTGCGCTGATGTCGAGAAAGCTCATGGACTTCCTGTCCCGCAAAGCTTGGAGGGAACCGTCCCATAGCCGCGAAAGATGTAAAAGTCACAGGCGCATCGTCCGCCCACGCTATCGCCTTTCGCCGCGACCGCGGTAAACTCGAGGCGCAACCGCCCTCCGCAGAGACGCCGGCCCCATGACCCACGTCCCCATTCACTATGTCCAACCGGTCTATCGCCCGCCGAGCGAGGCGGATTCTCTGATCCTGCCCGTGACCAACGGCTGCTCCTGGAACCGCTGCACCTTCTGCGAGATGTATACCGCGCCGCAAAAGCGCTTCCGCCCGCGCGACGAAGCCGAGGTGCAGGAGAGTCTCCGCCGCTGCGGCGAGATCTATGGCGATTTGGTCAAGCGCGTCTTCCTCGCCGACGGCGACGCGATGACGCTCTCCGTCCGCCGCCTCGCCGCCGTGCTCGAGGCGATCCGGCGTGAGCTTCCAAGCGTGCGGCGCGTCTCCAGCTATTGCCTGCCGCGCAACGTCGCCAAGAAGTCGGTCGAGGAGCTGCGTCAATTGGCTGACCTGGGCCTTTCGCTCGTCTATGTCGGCGCGGAATTGGGCGACGACGAGGTTCTGGCGCGCGTCGATAAGGGAGAGACTTTCGAGTCTTCGCGCGCGGCGCTGGAGAAGCTCGGCGAAGCGGGGATCAAGCGCTCGGCGATGATCTTGAACGGGCTCGGCGGCGAGGCGCTGACGCGCCAGCACGCGGAGAATTCCGCGGCGCTGATGAATGCGACGCAGCCGGAGTTTCTGGCGACGCTCACGGTGAGCTTCCCGATGGGCGAAGCGCGCTTCCGCAAGAATTTCCCGCAGTGGGAGCCGCTCGGGATCGTCGAGCTCATGCAGGAGATGGAGGTCTTCCTCTCGGCGTTGGAGCTGAAGCGCACGGTGTTTCGCAGCGACCACGCCTCGAACTGGCTGATCCTGAAAGGCACGCTCGGCGCCGACAAGGAGCGCCTGCTCGGCGAATTGCGCGCCGCCATCGCGGCGCCGGAAACCGCGCCGCTTCGCCCCGCCTGGTCGCGGGGGTTGTGAGCGCGGCGCGGCCTTTCACTGCGTCCTATCAGTTGAAGCCGCAAGCCACTTCGACATGAAGATTACTCGTTCCTCTCCGAAACAAGCCTCTCGAACCACGGCGAAACCGCGTTTTCGATAAAAATCACACGCGGTGACGGAGGAGTGCAGTTCCAAAGTCGTTTCGGATTTCTCCTTCGCCGCGCTCTCGATCGCATCTAAGAGTTTTGCACCGACGCCGCGGCCGATGTCCTCCGGATTGACGAAAACCGAGCTGACCGTCCGGCCGATCAAACTTCCCGTCCCGACAACGCGCTCCTGGTCTGTGGCGACATAGGCGTGCGCTTGCCCCAGCGTCGCGGCGATCCTTTGGGGCAATGTCGCCGCCAGTCGGTCGATAACCGACGCCGGATAATCGCGGGCGTTCACTTCGCGCAAGGCGCGAAAGACGATCTCCCGAACCGCGTCGGCGTCCGCAGCAGTCGCGCGTCGGACTTCTATGCTCATTGCATCCGGCGCCCCTCACCCTGCCCCAGGCCCTCCCGCGGCGAGCTGCTCGGGGAGCGCATAGGCCCATTGGGTGATGTTGCCGGCGCCCAGGCACACGACGTAATCGCCGGGCGCAACGATCTCGCGGATCACTGCCGGCAGCACTTCCGGCGCCGGCAGGCCCGCGACGCGGCGATGCCCATGAGCCTTGATCGCCGCGACGAGATGGTCGCGGTCGACACCCTCGATCTTCTGCTCGCCCGCCGGATAGACGTCGGCGATGATCACCGCGTCGGCGTCATTGAAGCAGGTGGCGAACTGCTCGAATAGCGATTGCAGCCGCGTGTAGCGATGCGGCTGCATGACGGCGATCACCTTGCCCTTGGTCGAGGCGCGTGCGGCGCGCAAGACGGCGGCGATCTCGACCGGATGGTGAGCATAATCGTCGAACACTTTCACGCCGTTCCACTCGCCGGTCTTGGTGAAACGGCGCTTCACCCCGCCGAAGCCTTCGAGCGCCTTGCGAATCTGCTCGGGGGTGAGACCTAGTTGATAGGCGACGGTAATCGCCGCGGTGGCGTTTAGCGCATTGTGATGGCCGGGCATCGGCAGCATCATGTTCTCGAGATAAACGGCCTGCGAGCTCTTGCGGTCGCGCAGCAGCACGTTGAAGCGCGAGACGCCGCCTTCGAGATTGACGTCGAGTAGCCGCACGTCGGCTTGCGATTCTCGCCATAGGTGATGACGCGCCGATCTTCGATCTTGCCGACGAGCTCCTGCACCGTCGGGTGATCGAGACACATCACCGCGAAGCCGTAGAAGGGCAGGTTCTCGATGAGCTGGCGGAAGGCCTCCTTGATCGCGTCGAAGGTGTGGAAATGATCCAGATGCTCGGGATCTATATTGGTGACGATGGCGACGTCCGCCGGGAGCTTGAGGAAAGTGCCATCGCTCTCGTCGGCCTCGACGACCATCCAGTCGCCGCCGCCGAGCCGCGCGTTGGTGCCGTAAGCGTTAATGATGCCGCCATTGATGACGGTCGGATCGAGTCCGCCAGCGTCGAGCAAGGTCGCGACGAGCGAGGTCGTCGTCGTCTTTCCATGCGTGCCCGCGATCGCAACGCATTGCTTGAGCCGCATCAGCTCGGCGAGCATCTCGGCGCGGCGCACGACGGGCAGGCGCTTCTCGCGCGCGGCAACGAGCTCGGGGTTGTCGCGCCTGATCGCCGTGGAGACCACGACGACGGCGGCCTCACCGAGCGCGCGCGCGTCATGACCGATGGTCACTCGCGCCCCTTTTTCGACGAGCCGCTTCACATTGGCGTTTTCAGCGGCGTCCGAGCCCTGGATGCTGTAGCCTTGATTGAGCAGCACCTCGGCGATGCCGGACATGCCGATTCCGCCGATGCCGATGAAATGGATGGGCCCAAGCTCGCGCGGCAGCTTCATCGCAGGTCTTGCTCCTTTGCTACGCCTCGGGCGTTAAGGTCTTTCGGATTGGGTCGTCGTTCTGGGCGCTCAGCCGCGAGCGATCTGCTGCGCCAGATCGGCCAGGCGCTCGGCCGCGTCGACGACGCCCGCGCTTTTCGCCTTTTGGGCGGCGAGGCGCAACTCCCCCGGATTTTCGACGAGCTGCGCGAGGCGGCCGGCGAGCCAATCCGGCGTAAACGCCTCCTGACGCACAATCTCGGCGCCGCCCGCACGGCTCAGCACGCCGGCGTTGGCCGCCTGGTCTTGGTCGAGCGCATGTGGCAGCGGAACGAGGATCGAGGCGCGTCCGATGGCGGCAAGCTCTGAGACGGTGGAAGCGCCCGAGCGTGCGATGATGAGATGCGACGCGGCGATCCGCGCCGGCAGATCGTCGAAGAAGGGCGCGAGCTCCGCTTGCACATGCGCCCGCTCATAGGTCGCCGTCACGCGGGCGAGGTCTTCGGCGCGGGTCTGCTGAGTTACGACGAGACGCGCGCGCGTCGCCTCGGGCAAGGCCGCGATCGCCTCCGGAACGATGTCGGCCATGATGCGCGCTCCCTGCGAGCCGCCGGTTACGAGCAGCCGTAGAACGCCCCCGTCCTCTGGGTAAGGCGCCTGCGTCGCGGTGAGCGCTTTGGGACGCAGCGGATTGCCGGTCAGCACGATCTTCTCGCGCAAGGCGGCCGGCGCGTCGTCGAGCGGGAAGCCGACGGCGATGGCGCTGACGCGCGGCGCCAGAAAGCGGTTCGCCTTGCCGATCACGCCGTTCGCCTCATGGATGATCGTCGGAATCCCAAGGAGCGAGGCGGCGAGGAGCGGCGGCACGGTCGGATAGCCGCCAAAGCCGATCACGATGCGGGGCTGCAGGCGGCGCAGCAAGACGAGGGAGGCGATGAGCCCCTGACCAAGCAGCGCCAGCGCCGCAATGCGCTCAAAGGCCGAGCCGCCGCGCGGCGTCGCCGATGGGATCATATGCGTCGCGCGGGCGGGAAAGGCGTCGCCATAGCGCAGCGCCCGCTCCTCGGTGACGAGCTCGACCGGAACGCCGCGCGCGCCGAGCACATGCGCGAGCGCCTCGGCCGGAAAGAGATGGCCGCCCGTTCCGCCGGCGGCGAGAAGCGTAGGCGCCTTTGTCACAGAGCCGGGCTCGGCTCTGGGGCGGGGAGCGCCAGCGGGCTCTGATGGGTGATCGCCGGTCGATCGGCGCTGCGTCGCCGCTTGCGGGTCACGGCGAGGAGGAAGCCCATGCAGAGCGCGAGAGAGAGCAGCGACGAACCGCCATAGGAGACGAAGGGAAGCGTCATCCCCTTCGCCGGCATCAGCTGCAGATTGACCATCATGTTGATGGCGCCCTGCAGGCCGAAGAGCATCGCGAGGCCCGCCGTCGCGAAGCGGCAGAACGGGTCCTCGTTGCGCGACGCCAAAAGCAGACTGCGCACCACGATGAAGGCGAAGAGCGCCGCGAGCGCCATGCAGGTCAGGACGCCGAACTCCTCGCCGACGACCGCGAAGATGTAGTCCGTGTGCGAGTCGGGCACCATGCGCTTGATCGTGCCTTCGCCCGGCCCCTTGCCGAACCAGGACCCCGAGATGAAGCTCTCGAGCGCCGTCTCCCCCTGGAAGTTGGTCGGCACGCCGGCCGTCACCGGCGGCGGCGGCTCGAGAAACGTCTGAATGCGCGCATGCACATGCGGCACGAACTTATAGGCGAGCAGCGCCGAGGAGGCGCCGAGGCCGCCAATGCCCGCGACCCAGAGCCAATGCAGTCCGGCCATGAAGAACAGGATCGCCCAGACGAGCGAGATTAGCATGGTCTGGCCGAAGTCGGGCTGCAGCACGAGCGGCGCCACGCTGAGCGGAAACAGCAAAAGCGCGATAAAATTGCCGGGAAGGCCCTTGCGCTGCGCGCCTTCCGCAAAGGCCCAGGCGACGAGCACGACAAAGGTGGGCTTGAGGAATTCGGACGGCTGGATCCCAAAGATCCAGCGGCGGGCGCCCTTCACCTCCTGGCCGTAGAACAAAGTCGCGACGACGAGCGCGAGCGAGACCAGGAAGAGCGCGAGCGCCAAGCGGCGGATATGGCGGGGCGAGAGCAGCGAGACGCCGAACATGACGGCGATCGCCGGCAATAGCGTCGTGGCCTGCCGATTGACGAAGTAGAAGGTCGGAAGATGCAGACGCTCGGCTTCCGGGGGGCCGCCCGCCATCGAGAAGACTAGGCCCGCAACGATCAATATGCCAATCGCGGCGGCTAGCCAGCGGTCGACGGTCCAGGCCCATTCGCCGATCGGCGAACGGCGCGCGCGTGAAATCATGGGACATCCCCCTGATCGAGAGCGGCGAGATTTTTGGCGAACTCGCGGAAGGCGTCGCCGCGCGCTTCGTAACTGGCGAATTGATCGTAGGATGCGCAGGCCGGCGAAAGCAGCACCACGGGCGCCTGCGCCGCGCTGGCCGCAGCGTCGCTCGCCGCCCGCTCCGTCGCGATCTCGAGCACTCCGCAGCGCTCGAAAGGAACATAGCCCTCGAGCGTCTCGGCAAACTCATCGGTCGCCGCGCCGATGAGATAGGCTTTCGCGACGCGCGGGAAGAACGGGCGCAACGGCTCTATGCCGCCGTGTTTGGGTTTGCCGCCGACAATCCAGAAGATTTCCGAGAACTCGGCGAGCGCTTGCGCCGTCGCCGCCGCATTGGCCGCCATGCTGTCGTTGACGAAGAGCACGCGGCCCAGCGTCGCGACGCTTTCCAGGCGGTGCGGCAGGCCCGGAAAGCTTGCAAGCCCCCGCGCGATCTCCTCGTCGGAGAGTCCGAGCTCCCAGCAGGCGGCGGCGGCGAAGATCGCGTCTTCGCGACTATGCCGGCCTTTAAGTCCGGGCGCATGCGGCAGAGAGCCAAGCGACTCCACTTGCACCGCCGGATCGCCCGCCGCGCGATAGAGGATTTGGTCGCCTTCGGCATAAAAGCCCCAATCGAGGCTGCGCTCCGCAGAGATCGGCGCGACCCTTCGGCCCTCCGCAGCCTGCGCGATCAGCTTCGCCCCGATCGCATGACAATAGGCGTCATCCACGCCGACCAGCGCAACCTCCGCGCCGGAAAGCACGCGCTCCTTGATCGCCGCATAGCGCTCCATCGAGCCATGTCTGTCGAGATGGTCGGGCGAGAGGTTGAGCAGGAGCCCGATCGTCGGCGCGAGTGAAGGCGAAAGGTCGATCTCGAAGGAGGAGACCTCCAGGATGTGGATGCGCTCGTCGTCCGGCGGCGAGAGCGCCAGAACGGGCTTGCCGGCGTCTCCGCCGAGCTCTGCCTCACGACCCGCTCCGCGCAATATATGCGCGATGAGCGCGCTCGTCGTCGTCTTGCCGGTCGTGCCGGTCACGGCGACGAGAGCAGCGCCCGGCGCGCGCGCTTCACGCTCGCGGCAAAAGAGCTCGAGGTCGCCGACGATCTCGACGCCGGCGGCTTGCGCTCGCTCGACCGCCCAATGCGGAACGGGATGCGTCACGGCGGCGCCCGGCGTCAGGACCAAGGCGTCGAAGCGGCTCCAATCCGCGACGGAAAGATCAGCAACATTCATGCCCTCGGCGACAGCCTGCGCGCGCGCGCTCTCGGCGTCGTCCCAGGCCGTGACCGAGGCGCCGCCCGCAACGAGCGCCCGCACGGCGCCGAGGCCCGAGGTCCCGAGCCCGAAAAGTGCGACTTGTCTTCCTCGGAAGCTTTCGATCGGGATCATCGGTCACCTCAGCTTCAGCGTCGAAAGGCCGATGAGCGCTAGCACGAAGGCGATGATCCAAAAGCGGATCACGATCTGCGGCTCCTTCCAGCCCTTCTGCTCGAAATGGTGGTGGATCGGCGCCATAAGGAAGATGCGCTTGCCCGTCGCCTTGAAATAGGCGACCTGCGTAATAACTGAGACGCCCTCGAGCACGAACAGCCCCCCAACGATCGGCAGCAGGAACTCCTGCTTCACGGCCACCGCGATCGAGCCGATGAGCCCGCCGAGCGCGAGCGATCCCGTATCGCCCATGAAGATCTGCGCCGGCGGAGCGTTGAACCACAAGAAGCCGAGGCCCGCGCCGATCATGGCCGCGCAGATGATCGTCAGCTCTCCGACGCCCGCGACGTGATTGATGCCGAGATAGGAGGAGAACACGCTGTTGCCGACGAGATAGGCGACGATCGCGAAGGTCCCGGCGGCGATCATCGACGGCACGATGGCGAGCCCGTCGAGACCGTCGGTGAGATTGACGCAATTCCCCGCAGCGACGATGACGAATCCGCCGAAAATCGGGAAAAGCCAACCAATGTCGAACAGATAGCCCTTCAGGATCGGAATGGCGACCTTGTGCATGTCCTCGCCACCGGCGCGCATCATCAGATAGCAGGCGCCGATTCCAATGGCGAACTCGAAGCCGAGACGCAGCCAGCCCGAGAAGCCGAAGTGGGATTGCTTCGTGACCTTGAGATAGTCGTCATAGAAGCCGATCGAGCCAAAAGCCACCGTGACGTAGAGCACGATCCAAGTGTAGGGGTTCCTCAGATTGGCCCACACGAGCGTCGCCGCGACGAGTCCGGAGAGAATCATCAGCCCGCCCATCGTGGGCGTTCCCTTCTTCGTCAGGAGATGCGAGGCGGGGCCGTCCTCGCGGATCGGCTGCCCCTTGCCCTGCTTGACGCGCAGGGCGTCGATGATCTCCTGGCCGAAGAAGAAGACGAAAAACAGCGCCGTCGCCGCCGCGCAGGCGGCGCGGAAGGTGATGTAGCGGAAGATGTTCAGGGGGCCGAAGAGATGGGAATATTCCGCAAGCAACGAGAGCATGGGTCAAGGTCCTTCGTTCGGCTTCGTTGCCGCCACGGAATTGGCGCGCAGCCGCTGCGCCAACGCGCCCATGCGCATCGCATTAGATCCTTTGAGCATGACGACGTCTCCATCGCGCAAAGCCGCAATGAAGGGCTCCTCCAGCTCGGCGGCGGTTCTGCGATGGGCGCCCTGCATGGCGTGGGGGACGGCGTAGAAGGCGCGCGCCGCTTGCGGCCCCACGGTAAACAGCACATCGACGCGGGCGTGCAGCAAGTCGCCGGCGAGCTCAGCGTGCATCTCTCCCGAATCGGGACCGAGCTCCAGCATGTCGCCCAGCACGGCGATGCGCCGGCCCCTTTGACCCGGCCTCGCGTCGGCCAGCAGCGACAGCGCCGCGCGTACCGAGGCGGGATTGGCGTTGTAGCTCTCGTCGATCAAGGTGATTTCGCCGCTTGCAATGGAGATTTTTTCCTGCGCGCCGCGTCCCTTTGGAGCCTGGAAGCCTTCGAGCTTCGCTGCGGCCGCATCGAGGTCCAAGCCGAAGACATAGGCGACGAGCAGAACCGCCAGCGCATTGACGGCGAGATGCTCGCCCGGCGCTCCGATGCGAAACTGCAGGGTGAGCCCGAGTATGTCGGCGGTCACGACGCCCTTGCCGTCTTGGGTCTCGTAAGAGACGAGACGCGCCTGCGCCTCCGGATCTCTGCCGAAGGTGAAGACATGCGCCACGCCGACCGCGCGGGCCGCCTCGATGAGGCTCTCGGAGACGTCGTCGTCGCGATTGACGACCGCGACGCCGCCTTCGAGCAGGCCCCCGAAAATCTCGGCCTTGGCGTCGGCGATGGCCTCGACGGAGGAGAAGTGCTCGAGATGCGCCGGCGCGACCTTGGTGATGACCGCGACGTGCGGCTGCACGAGCTGTACGAGCGAGGCGATCTCTCCGGCGTGATTCATGCCGAGCTCGAAGACGCCGAAGCGCGTGTCCGCCGGCATGCGCGACAGCGACAGGGGCACGCCCCACTGATTGTTGTAGGACGCCGCCGATGCGTGCGTCGGTCCGAAATGCGAGAAGACCTCGCGCGCCATCTCCTTTGTCGAGGTCTTGCCGACCGAGCCCGTGACGGCGGCGACATAGGCGGCGGCGCGCGCCCGCCCCTGCAGGCCCAAGCGCTCGAGCGCCTCCTGCGTGTCCTTCACGATGTAGAGGGTTCCCGAGCCGCCGGAGAGCTCAGCGGCGTGCGCCTCGTCGATGACGGCGGCCGCCGCTCCGCGCTCGAAAGCCGTCCGCACGAAATCGTGCCCGTCGAGCGACTCGCCCTTGATCGCGACGAACAGGTCGCCGGGCGCGAGGCTGCGCGTATCGATCGAGATGCCGCCGACGCCGAGCGGCAAGGCGCCGCCGGAAACCCGCGCGTTCAGAGCGCCGACGAGGGCGAGACCGCTCCAAAGCGCATCTTGCGTCACGCCATGTCCTCCCCGGTTAGACCGAGCGCCTTGGCGATGACGTCCTGATCTGAAAATGGATATGTCATCTCACCCACGATCTGGCCAGTCTCGTGGCCCTTGCCGGCGACGACGAGAACGTCCCCCTCATCTAAACCGGCGACAGCGCTCCTAATGGCGCTTTCCCGATCGGCGATCTCGATCGTCTTCGCGCGATCGACCTCCTGCGCTCCCGCGAGAATGGCGGCGCGAATGCTCCCCGCGTCCTCGCTACGCGGATTATCGTCCGTCACGATGACCGCATCGGCGTCGCGCGCCGCGATCGCGCCCATGAGCGGCCGCTTTCCCTGATCGCGGTCGCCGCCGCAGCCGAAAACGACGATGAGCCGCCCCTTGGCCAGCGGGCGCAGAACCTGCAGGACTTTTTCGAGCGCGTCGGGCTTGTGAGCATAGTCGACGAAGACCGGGCGCCGTTCTTCTCGCCCACGAGTTCAAGGCGGCCCGGCGCGCCGCGGAGCCGCGACAGGGCTGAGAATACCTCGCCCGGCGCGTCGCCCGAGGCGATGGCGAGGCCCGCGGCGACCAGGGCGTTGGAGGTCTGGAAGGCCCCGGCGAGCGGCAGGTCGATCTCATAGTCCTGCCCGTCGTGACGCAAGCGCAGCGCCGTCGAAAGCGCGCGCGCCCGGCTCTCGAGCAGCGTAATCGTTTCGCCTCTAGCGCCCACGGTGAAGGGCTTTAGGCCGCGCGCCCGCAGGACGTCGAGAACGCGAGGAGCCACGTCGCTGTCCGCATCGAGGACGACTGTCTGGCCGGGCTGCATCAGCGTGTCGAAGAGGCGCATCTTCGCCTGGAAATAGGCCTCCAGGCTCGGATGGTGATCGAGATGGTCGCGCGAGAAATTGGTGAAGGCGGCGAGCGTCGCTTTGACGCCGTCGAGCCGGCTTTGCTCGATGCCGAGCGACGACGCCTCCATCGCGAGGTGGGTCACGCCGCGCCGCGCGCTGGCGTCGAGAATCTCATGCAGCTCGACGGGGCCGGGCGTCGTCAGCGCGCCATAGCGCGAGCCGCTCTTGTCGACGAGTCCGACCGTGCCGAGCGAGGCCGCCTCGTGACCGAGAGACTGCCATATCTGGCGCAGGAAGGCGGCCACGGAAGTCTTGCCGCTCGTCCCCGTGACGAGCGCGATGGTGCTCGGCTGGCTCGAATGAAAGCGCGCCGCCGCGAGCGCGAGAGCGCGGCGCGCGTCGGCGACCACGACGAGCGGCAGGGCGCACGCCGCCGCGCGCTGCGCGACGACGGCGACGGCGCCGCGCGTCTCGGCGTCGGGCAAGAAATCGAGACCGTCGCCCTTGTGACCGGGAATGGCGAAAAAGAGGAACCCCGGCCGGATCGCGCGGCTGTCGGCGCTGAGGCCCGAGACCTCCAGGCCGCGCAGCTCGGGTGCGATATCCGCGCCGGGCACGAGTTCCTCGAGGCGCATCAATGCGCTCCGGCGGCGCTGGCGCTGGCGACGGCCGGCGTGAGCGAGCAGCTATAGCCTTGCTTGGCGAGCAGCGGGAAAGGCTGCGTCGGATCGGGGCGTGGCGCAAAGCCCAGGATCGGCGAGACGCGCTTGATGATCTCGCCCGTCACCTGACCCGAGTTCCAGGCCGCGGTGGCCTCGCCATGCGTTTCCGGGATGCCCTGCGGCTCGTCCATCAGCGTGAGGAAAAGATATTTCGGCTTGTCCGCCGGCATCACCGCCATGAAGGTCGTGAACAGCCTGTTCTTCACATAATGTCCGTGGATGGCCTTCTCAGCCGTGCCGGTCTTGCCGCCGACGTAGAAGCCGGGAACGTTGACCTTCTTCGCCGTGCCGATCTCCGCGTTCAGTCTCATCAAACAGCGCATCGCCTCACTGGTCTCGGGCTTGATGACCTGCGTCGCATTCTTCTTGGCCTCTTCCTCGCTGCGCTTCAAGAAGGTCGGGCTGATGAGATAGCCGCCGTTCACCAGTGCGCCCACGCCCATCATCGCCTGCATGGGGGCGACGGCGATGCCGTGACCGAAGGCGATCGTCGCCGTGCTGAGCTCGCTCCACCTCTTTCTTGGCCACATGGGCTCGGCGCTCTCGGGCAGCTCAGTATGCATGCGCGTGAGCTGGCCCATCTTATACAGGAACGCCCTGTGCTTCTCGACCCCCTGCCCGAGGGCCATGCGCGCGGTGCCGATGTTCGAGGAATGCACGAACACCTCGGGCACGGTGAGCATGGCGTGCGTCGCATGATAATCGTGGATCGTCGCGCGGCCGAGATTGAGCTCGCTGCGCGCATCGAGGCGCGAGTTCAGATTGACCTTGCCCGAGTTCGAGCGCCATCGCGATCGTCAGCGCCTTGAAGGTCGAGCCCATCTCATAGATGCCGACGTTGAGGCGGTTGATCAACTCCTTGTCGCGGATGTTTGGCGAGCCGTTCGGGTCGTAGTCGGGCAGCGAGGCGAGGGCGACGATTTCGCCGGTGTTCACGTCCATGATCGCCGCCGCGCCCGCCTTCGCCTTGAAGTGCTCGATGCCCTTCGCGAGTTCGTCGCGCACGGCGTGCGTGGCCTTGAGATCGAGCGACAGCGTGATCGGCTGCAGCGTCTCGGCGGTCAGCTCGAAGCCCAGGCTATGCAGATTGGCGAGCCCCTGACCATCGACATATTTCTCCATTCCCGCGACGCCGATATTGTCGGTGTCCGCGAAACCGAGCACATGCGCGGCGAGAGGGCCGTTGGGATAGATGCGCTTGTTCTCCGCGAGGAGGCCCACGCCGGCGAGCCCGAGGTGGAAGACCTCGTCGCGCTGATGCGGCGTGACCTCGCGCTTGACCCAGACGAAGCCCTTACGCGATCCGAGCCGCTCACGCAGCTGTTTTGCGTCGACCGGCAGGGTCGCGGTCAGAAGCTCGGTCGCCTCGTCCTTGTCGCTGAGCCGCCTGGGCTCGGCGAAGACCGACATGGTCTTCACGTCGGCCGCCAGGATATCGCCGTTGCGGTCGAGAAGATCGGGACGCGAGGCGGCGACCGCATCCGCCGCGGCGCGCCGCAGTGTGGCGGGGTCCGGCTTCAGCCCGAGATAGACGAGCCGGAAGCAGATGAGCGCGTAGATCCCGAAGAAGAGCAGCGCCACGAGCCGCATGCGTGACGCGCTCAAGTCGAGGCTCGTCGAGAAGAGTCCGCGCAGCGTCCGGCCGAGCCGCGCTTTCCGGCTCAGCCCCGTTTCGCTCAGCGGGGGAGAATTTTCGATCGCGCTCGTCATCGTGCGGCCGCCGTCGTTTTGGTGGAGGCGCCGCCCTTGCTCCGGGGCGTCGCCGGCGCCGCGGCAGGGTCGACAGAGGGCGTACTGGCGACGCCGAGCCCCAGCATGTCGAGCTTTTCGCCGATAGCATCGGCGTGCGGAAGGCGCTCCGGGAGCGCCGCGAAACTGTCGATCTGGGCCAGGGAGAGCGGCTCGAGGTCGAGATAGCGCTCCGAGAGTTTTTGCACGCGCTCCGGCCGCGTCAGAAACGCCCATTCGGCGCGCAGCACGCCGATGCCGTCCTGCTCGGTCTTGATCTCGAGCTTCGCCTTGGCGATCTGCTCGGTGCGAAAGCTCGTCTCATATTTGATCGAATAGGCGTAGCCGGCGGAGCCGAGCAGCACGAGGATCGATAGAAGGTTGAAGAGGCGCAGCATGGCTAGCTCCTCCCGCTCGGCGCCGCCGGCAGGCGGGCCCGCCTCGCCAAAGCCTCGTCGAAGTCCCGCGCGGGCTCCGCCGTGCGCGCGGCGACGCGCAGCTTAGCCGAGCGTGCGCGCGGATTGGCGGCGACCTCATCCGCGAGCGGCGATGTGGGCTGAGGGCCTTCGAGCCGGAAGGTCGGCGGCTTCGGCGCAGGCTCGCCCGGCAGGCGGCGTGAGCGCGTCTCGCCACGTCCCGAGCGCGCCGCAAGGAAGAGCTTGACCAAGCGGTCCTCGAGCGAATGGAAGGTCACGACAGCGAGCCGCCCCTCCGGGGCCAGCGCCCGCTCCGCCGCATAGAGGCCTTCAACGAGCTCCGCGAGCTCGTCGTTGACGGCGATACGCAGCGCCTGAAAGCTTTTCGTCGCGGGATGAATGTCGCTTTGGCGGTGCGGCGCGATGCGCGCGATGAGGCGAGCGAGCTGGCCCGTCGTGGTGAAGGACTGGGCCTCGCGATCATGGACGATCGCGCGGGCGATCCGCCGCGCCGCGCGCTCCTCTCCGAAATAATGGAAAATGTCCGCGAGCCTCTCCACGGAGGCCGTGTTGACGATCTCCGCGGCGGTCGGGCCTGCGCCCCCCATACGCATGTCGAGCGGCCCATCGTCGCGAAAGGAAAAACCGCGATCCGGCTCATCCAGCTGCATTGACGAGACACCGACATCGAAGACGACGCCCTGGAGCGGGAGAAAATTCTCGCGCGCGGCGATCTCCTCGAGCTGGGAGAAGCGCGCCTCGACGAGCCTGAGTCGGCCGCGGGCCTCCTCGACGAGAGGGGCGCCGTCGCGCACCGCCGTGGGATCGCGATCGAGCGCGAGCACCTGCGCACCTGGCGTCGCCAGAAGGGCGCGGCTGTAGCCCCCGGCGCCGAAGGTGGCGTCGAGATAGCGCCCCTCGGCGCGCGGCGAAAGCGCGGCGATGGCCTCGACGAGCAGCACGGGGACGTGCCGGTCGAAGGGCGGGCGCGAGGGCGTCATGATCCTTCTCCCCTGGCGCCGCCGCCGGCCCCGATGGCGAGCCGGCCCGGCAGATTCTCGATTCCGGCACGATTTCTCTTCGCCCAAACGACTCCGTTCCAGCGGAGAAAACGCTTGCACCTTCGGGCTGTTCAAGGTCGCCCCCCGCGCGGGCTTGAGGATCGCAAACCGGCCCGCAGCGCGCGCTGCGGGCGTCCAAATGACATTAGGCGTCGTTAAGATTAAGGGCGGGTTTACGCTATGCGGGAATTGCGGGTTTTCGTCTCGCGGCGGGCGCGGCGGTGACCGCGGTTCTCTAGCCCAGTTCCCACAGCAGCCCATCGCGTAGCGTCACGCGGCGGTCGAGCTGGGCGGCGAGCTCAAGATTATGCGTCGCGATGAGGGCGGCGAGCCCGCTGCCGCGCGCGAGCGCAAGCAGCGTCGCAAACACATGGTCGGCCGTGCGCGGATCGAGATTGCCCGTCGGCTCGTCGGCGAGCAGCAGGGCCGGCGCATTGGCCACGGCGCGGGCGATGGCGACGCGCTGCTGCTCGCCGCCGGAAAGCTCTCCCGGGCGGTGCGAGGCGCGCGCGCCAAGGCCTAGATAATCGAGAAGCTCCTGCGCCCGCGCGGTCGCGTCCCGGCGCGAATAGCCCGCGATCGTCTGGGGGAGAACGGCGTTCTCGAGCGCCGTGAACTCGGGCAGAAGATGGTGGAACTGATAGACAAAGCCGATCGCGTGGCGGCGCAGCCGCGTGCGGGCCTCGTCGCCCATCTGAGAAGTCGCCCGCCCGCCGATGAGCACTTCGCCGGAGTCCGGCCGCTCCAGGAGGCCGGCGATGTGGAGCAGCGTCGATTTGCCAGCGCCCGAGGGCGCGATCAACGCCACGGTTTCTCCCGGATACAGGGTGAGGCTCGCGCCGGTCAGAATATCGAGGCGCGCCTCGCCCTCGCGATAGTGCCGGTAGAGGCCGTTCAGCTCGAGGGCCGGATGAGTTGCCATGCCGCTACTCGCCGCGCAGCGCGTCGACGGGATCGAGCGACGCCGCTTTCCAGGCCGGATAGATCGAGGCGAGGATCGCCAGCGCGAAGGCCATGCCGACGACGAGCGCGACACCTTGCGGCTCGACGATCGAAGGCAGTCGCGAGAGGAAGTAGAACTCGGCCGGGAACAGGTTGAAGTGCATCAGCTTGTTGAGCATCAGGCGGATGCTTTCAAGATTTTTGGCGAGCGCGAGGCCCAGCCCGAAGCCGAAGAGGTCGCCCAGCACGCCGATCGAGGCGCCGATGATGAGGAAGATGCGCAGCACGGCCCCGCGCGTCGCCCCCATCGTGCGCAGGATCGCGATGTCCTTCGTCTTGTCCTTGACCAGCATGGTGAGGCCCGAGACGATGTTGAAGGCGGCGACCACGACGATGAGCATCAAGATGATGAAAAGGATGTTCTTCTCGACCTGCAAGGTGTCGAAGAAGGTCTTGTTGCGCTCGCGCCAATCGATGACGATAAGCGGCCGTCCGGTCAGCAGGCCGGCGGCGGCCGAGAAATCGTCGATCTTGTCCGGGTTCTCGACGAAAACCTCGATGACCGAGACCTCCTTCTCGCGGTTGAAGAAAGCCTGCGCCTCGGGAAGCGGCATGTAAAGGAAGAGACTGTCGAACTCCGACATGCCGATCGAGAAGATCGCGACGACCGGATAGGCCTTGATGCGCGGCATCACGCCGAAGGGAGTCTGCGCGCCCTTGGCGATGATGAGGCTCACCTTGTCGCCCACGCCGACGCCGAGCTGCTCGGCGAGGCGGGAGCCGATCGCGATGCCGCCCGCCTTGTCGAAGCCGTCGAAGGTCCCGTCGCGCACATTGCCGGCGACGCCCGGCAGCCGCTTGAGGTCTTCCTCGCGAATGCCGCGCGCATAGACGCCCATCTGCTTGTCCTGCGAGGAGACCCCCGCGGGGCTCTCGACCAGCGGCACGGCGAGCGTCACGCCGGGGATCGAGGCGAGCTGCTTCGTGACGTCGGGCCAATCGGTGAAGGGCGGCTCGGCCGACTGCACGAAGGCGTGGCCGTTGAAGCCCAGAATTTTGTCCATCAATTCCCGATGGAAGCCGTTCATCACCGACATCACGACGATGAGCGTCGCGACGCCGAGCACGATGCCCAGAAAGGAGAACAGCACGATGACCGAGACGAAGCCGTCCGCCCGTCGCGCGCGCAGATAGCGTAGCGCCACCATCCATTCGAAGGGGGAGAACATGCCGCCGCCTCTAGGGGCGGGAGAAGCGTCTGTCATGGCTCGCGCAGCCTCCTCGCCGCAGTCGCCGTCAACCGGCTCACGCTTGCGCCGCCTTCACTGCGGCGACCACATGCGCGACCGCCGCCTCGGGGGAGAGATTCTCGCGCTCTCCCGTGCTTCGGCGCTTCACCTCGACCTTGCCGTCGGCGAGCCCCTTGGGGCCGACGACGATCTGCCAGGGCAGGCCGATCAGATCGAGCGTGGCGAATTTGGCGCCCGGCCGCTCGTCGCGATCATCGTACAAAACCTCGAGGCCGGCGTTTTCGAATTGCTGGGCGACCTCGGCGCAGACCTTGCCGGTCGCGGTGTCCCCGCTCTTGAGATCGGCGATGCCGACGTGGAAGGGCGCGACCGTCTCCGGCCAGATGATTCCATTGTCGTCGTGATTGGCCTCGATCAGCGCGGCGACGAGGCGCGACGGGCCGATGCCGTAGGAACCCATCGAGAGCGTGACCTCCTTGCCGTCCGGGCCGCTGACGACGGCCCGCATCGGCTCGGAATATTTGGTTCCGAAGTAGAAAATATGTCCAACCTCGATGCCTCGGGCGGCGACCCGATGCGTCTCCGGGATCGCGTGATAGGCGGCCTGGTCATGCATCTCGCTCGTCGCGGCGTAGAGCCCGGTCCATTGCTCGACGATTGCGGCGAGCGACGCCTTGTCGTCGAAATCGACCGTCGCGGACGGCGGTGCGAAAGCGAGGAAGTCCTTGTGGCAGAACACCTCGCTCTCGCCCGTCGTGGCGAGAATGATGAACTCATGGGAGAGCTTGCCGCCGATGGGGCCCGTCTCCGCCTGCATGGGGATCGCCGTCAAGCCCATGCGCGCGAAGGTGCGAAGATAAGCGACGAACATCTTGTTGTAGGCGTGACGCCCCGCTTCGGCGTCGAGATCGAAGGAATAGGCGTCCTTCATGAGGAACTCGCGCGCCCGCATGACGCCGAAGCGCGGGCGCACCTCGTCGCGGAACTTCCACTGGATGTGGAAGAGGTTGAGCGGCAGGTCCTTGTAGGAGCGCACATAGGCCCGAACGATCTCGGTGATCATCTCCTCATTCGTCGGCCCGTAGAGCATCTCGCGATCGTGGCGGTCGGCGATGCGCAGCATCTCTTTGCCATAGGCGTCGTAGCGCCCCGACTCCCGCCACAGCTCCGCCGACTGGATCGTGGGCATCAGCACCTCGACAGCGCCGGCGCGGACCTGCTCCTCGCGGATGATTGCATTGATTTTGTTCAAGACCTTCAGGCCGAGCGGCAGCCAGGCGTAGATGCCCGCCAATTCCTGCCGGATCAAGCCGGCGCGCAGCATCAGCCGGTGCGAGACGATCTCGGCCTCTTTGGGCGTTTCGCGCAAAATGGGCAGGAAATAACGGGAAAGACGCATGAGGCTCCTCTGCCGGACGCGGGCGACGAATCGGGCGGCCCGCGAGATGACGCCTGTTCAAGCTTAGACCGGCAGGAAACGCAAGGGAGGCCCGCTTGCGGTTTTCGCTGAACCTCAGCGCTGGCGCGCCCATTTGCCCGCGCTTATGAGGCTAGATGAGGGCGCGGTCATCCTAATGTCATCGTTCGCGCGGGAAAGTCCCGGGACGGTCAGGATCGCCCCCGGGGAGTCGGAGGCACTATGGAAGGCGCCGAGGAGTTGGGTCGGGGCGGGGAAGCAAACGCGATGGCGATCGAGGCGGCGGAGCTCCCTGACGCGCTCGAGCCGGAAGCGCGCGAGATTCTGCCGCATGGCCTCCGCGGCTGGCTCGGCGCGGGGCTCTCCGTCGCGATCTTCGCCGTAGCCGTCTTTTTTCTCGGCCGCATCGTCGCGCATCTGCGCTTCGAGGAGTTCGTCGCCGCGCTCAAGGCGACCTCGGCGCGAAGCCTCTTTTTCGCTTTCGCGGCGGCGCTCGCCTCCTATGTCGCGCTGCTGGGGTACGACCTCCTGGCGCTCCACGTGCTCGAGCGACGCCCTCCGCTGCGCATTACGGGCCTCGCCTCGCTCGCCGGCAACGCCTTCTCCTTCACGCTCGGCTTTCCGCTGCTGACGGGGGTCGCGACGCGCTACTGGGTCTACTCCAAGGCGGGTCTCTCGGGGCGCGAGGTCGTGACGATTACGCTCTTTGCGACGCTGACCTTCTGGCTCGGCATGGCGGGGCTTGCCGCGATCGGGCTCGTCTTCGGCGCGGGCTCGCTCTCGGGAATCGATCATTTGCCCTGGCTGGCGCATGTCGCGGCGGGCCTCCTGCTGACCCTGGGGCTCTGCGGCTATGGGGCCTTCGTCGCCGGCAGGCCACGCGTGCTGCGGCTCTTCGGCGGCGCGCTGCGAGTGCCGGGGCCGCGCGTGTTTTTAGGCCAGCTTGCGGTCGGGATCGCCGATTTCGGCGGGGCGGCCCTGACGATCTATGTCCTCCTGCCGCCCGAGACTCAGGCGATGGGCCCGCTGGCGCTCGGCGCCGTCTATGTCGCGGCGGCCATCATGGGCGGGGCCAGCCATGCGCCGGGCGGCATTGGGGTGTTCGAGGCGTTCATGCTCGGCGTCCTCTATGCGCCTTCGCAGGAGTTGGTCCTCGCTGCGCTGCTGCTCTTTCGCCTGATCTATTATCTCGTCCCCTTTACGCTCGCGACGCTGCTCATCGCGACGCAGGGCGGCAGGAACCGTTACGCCGAGTTGCGCGACGTCATCCGTCGGCTGTTGCGGCGGAAAGGCCCATCGTGATGCTCGATCGTTTCAGCAAGCGCCCGGTTGCGCCGCAGCGGGACGCCAAGCCCCTGCAGGATGATGCGCCGTTGCGCGCGCTTATCGACACGCTGCCGGAGGCGATCTTCCTCATCGACGCCGGCGAGCGAGTCGCCGCCGCCAACCCGACCGCCCGTGCGCTGTTGCCGGCGCTGCGCGAGGGCGAGCCGCTGGCGCGCAGCCTGCGCGCCCCCGATGTGCTGGACGCGCTCGGCCGCGTGCTCGAGAGCGGACGACCCGAAAAGGCGCTGTGGATCGAGCGGCTGCCTGTCGAATGCTGGTTCGAGGCGAACATCGCGCCGCTACGCGTCGATGGCTATGCGCCCGCCGCGGTGATCGCCCTGCGCGATCTCACTGAGGCCCGGCGCGTCGAACGCATGCGCGCCGACTTCGTCGCCAACGCCAGTCACGAGCTGCGCACGCCGCTCGCTTCTCTTCTGGGCTTCGTCGAGACGCTGCAAGGCCCTGCGCGCGACGATCCCAAGGCGCGCGAGCGCTTCCTGGGGATCATGCGCGAACAGGCGCAGCGCATGGCGCGACTCGTCGACGACCTGCTCTCGCTGTCGCGCATCGAGCAGCATCTGCATCTGCGCCCCGACACGCCGGTGGATCTCACCATGCTCGTCGCGCATATCTGCGACACGCTCGCGCCCTTGGCCGAGGACACCGGCCTCTCGCTCGAGATCGACATCGCGCCCAATGTGATCGCGCCTGGCGATCGAGACGAGCTCGCGCGCGTCATCGAGAACCTGATCGAGAACGCGATCAAATACGGTCGTCCCGACGGCAACGCCTCCGGAAGAATCCGCGTCACGCTCGCCGTGACCGGCCACGAGGCGATCTTTTCCGTGCAGGACAACGGCCCCGGCATCGCGTCCGAGCACATCCCTCGCCTGACCGAGCGCTTCTATCGTGTGGACGCGGGCAAAAGCCGCGCCAAGGGCGGAACCGGGCTGGGTCTCGCCATCGTGAAGCACATCGTGCTTCGCCATCGCGGCAAGCTCACGATCGAACTCGGCGCCGGGCATGGGCGCGCGGTTTCGCGTGCTCCTCCCCTGCGTGCGGCCGGACGCCGAGGCTTATCAAGTATGGTAAGCGAAGCCTTATCGCTATCGGAATTGAAAACCTTACTCTTTTCCCCCATTTCCCGCAAAGCGCGGTAACCAAAGCGCAACCTCCTTCGCGCATAATCGTCCCGTCTCGCAAGGTGAGTGACGCGTCGTGACGGCCTGAAGGCCAAGCCCAGGCCTGCGTATGGAGCAAAAAGTATGAAGTCGCGAGATACTTTGGTGCGCTTGAAGCAGTTTCAGGCCGATGAAAAGCGCCGGCGCATAGCTCAGCTGCAGCAGATGATCGCCGAATTCACGCGCATGACGAACGAACTCGATCGGGAGATCGCGGGCGAAGAGCAGCGTGCGAACATCGACGACCCCAACCATTTCGCCTACCCGACTTATGCCCGGGCGGCGCGCTCAAGACGCGACAATCTCAACCATTCGTTGACCGATCTGCGCGAGAAGCTCGGCTTGGCCGAGCGCCAGCTCGAGGAGGCCGCCGAGGAACTCGCCAAAGCGAAGAGCCAGGACGCCCGCGACCACGCTGTCGAGCGCATGGTGGACATCGTGGCCGAGCGTCACGCCGCCGAGAGAAGCGAAGGGATGCGCCGAGTTTGAGGACGAGGCCAGCCCTGGCTCCCAGCCAGGGCGCCCGACGCAGCGTGATCTAGAGCGCGTGCAGCCGTCGCGCCTGCATGGTCGCGACGGCGAGCACGGCGATGCCGATCGCCTGATGCGCCAGCGCCAGCGAGATGTGCGGCCAGTTCGCCCAGTACCAGACGCCTTCGACGAGCACGAGCGTCGCGACGCCCAGGGCGATCTGTCCCAGCACATGGCCGAAAAGCATCGCCGCGCCGCGCCGCGCCGCGCCGCTCGCATTAGCCAGCGCGTCGAGCAGGTGCAGCAGCACGAGCACGAAGACGATATAGGCCAAGGTCCGGTGCATGAACTGCACCGTCACTTCGTTATTGACGAGATTGAGCCACCAGGGATCGAGCCGGGAGAGCGTTTCGAGGGAGGGCGCGAAGCCTCCCTCCATGAGCGGCCAAGTGTTGTCGATGCGCCCCGCCCGGAGCCCGGCGACAAGCCCGCCCAGCCCAAGCTGGACGAAGACGAGGCCGAGGATGAGCTTCGAGACGAAGCGCAGCCTCCCTCGGCCAGCGTGGATCCCCGCGGGACGCGGCTCGCCGAGCCCGCCCGCGACCCAAATGCAGGCGGAAAAGATCAGCGAGGCGATCAGAAGATGGATCGCGAGCCGCTCCTGCGCCACGTCGATGCGCTGGGAAAGTCCGGATTTCACCATCCACCAGCCCACGCCGCCCTCGAGCCCGCCGAGCGCCAAAATGAACAGCAGCTTGCCTTTGTAGCCTGGTGGAATGCGGCCGCGAAGCCAGAAATAGGCGAGCCCTCCGGCAAAGACGAGGCCGATGAGCCGGCCGAGCAGCCGGTGCGCCCATTCCCAGGCAAAGATCGCCTTGAAACCCTCGACGTCCATGTCGGGGAACATCTGGGAGAACTGCGGGATTTTCTTATAATCGTCGAAAGCCTTCTGCCAGTCTGCGGCGGAGAGCGGCGGGATCACGCCGGTCAGGGGCTTCCATTCGACGATCGAGAGCCCCAACTCGGTCAGCCGCGTCGCGCCCCCGACCAGCACCATCGCAAACACCAGAGCCGCTACGACATAGAGCCAGTTGCGGATCGCAAGCGCCCGCTGCCGCGTCGGCCGGTGAACGATGTCGGGCACTTGGTGAGGGAAATGGAACACGTCGTCCATGTCGTGGTCTCTCGAGTGCAGGGGGAAGTGGCGCTTCTCTTAAGATCGCCCTCGCGGCTTGTCCACAACCCCCACGGCAGCGGCCCCTAGCCGAGGCGGCGGGGAGGCGAAACGTCCCTCAAATGCGTATCCTGTCGCCAACGTCTTGAGCGAATTCCGCAAAAGTTGATAGAGTTTTGCGATCAGAATTCGCTCCAGCTCTTTGATCTGGCGCGATTTCTCATCGCTCGAACGATTCCGTTCGAGCGGAAAGCGCGCTAAAGCGATTCGCTCGGGCGAGGAGATGGCATGGCGGTCGAAAAGCGCGAAGGGGCCTTTCTGACGATCGGCGAGGTCGCGCTGAAGCTCGACCTGCCGCAGCATGTGCTGCGCTTTTGGGAGACGCGCTTCGACGAGTTCGAGCCGCTCAAACGCGCAGGCGGACGGCGCTACTACCGGCCGCGCGACGTCGCGCTCGCCGCGGCGCTGCGCGCGCTGCTCTATGGCCAGGGCTATACGATTAAAGGCGTGCAAAGGCTCCTGCGCGAGCGCGGGGTCAATGCGGTCATCGAAAGTGCGCGCGCCGGCGGCTTGTCGCCGCCCCCCGAGGCGGAAGCGGAGACGGAGCAGGCCGAGCCATCGATTGCGCCTCCAGATGAGCGGCCTGCGCCTGCCGTCGAAGAACCGGTCCCCGCCGTCGAAAAGCCGGCCCTCCCGGTCATGTTGCCCGCCGTTGTCTCGCCGGAGCCGAGTTTTGCTGGCGGGCTCGGCGAGGAGGAGATCCGCGCGTTGCGCCTCGCGCTCGCCGATCTCGCAGAGGCGCGTCGGCTGCTGCTGCTGAGCAAGGGATAAGCGCTCCGGCAATCCCTTGCCAAAAACTTGCGAAGCCGCGCCCCCGCCAGGTCCCGTTTCTGGAATTTCCGCACAAAGCCGAAACGAACAGGGCCCGAATCGCGAGCGCGCGATTCGCCCGGTCCGAGAATGAAGAAAGGCTTGCGGTCTTGCGCGGCATGCGGACAGGCTTACCGAAAGCTCAATCGCCATTGCGTGCGCCGCGTCCCGCGATGGGATTTTTTGCACAAAGCCACAACGAAGCGGGATCGAATCGCGGGCGCGCGATTCGATCCGAGTGGAGGTGAAGGAATTGTTATGCGGAAACGCTGCAAACTCTGAATTTGCTTTTTATCGCGGCACGCGTCTCCGTGGCTCCAACTGCATCCTCAAAAGAGAATCGCGGGCGCGCGGAGACAGTGGCGTTTCAACGACGCCGTCGCAGCGCGGCGCCGATATCTGAGGACATCGTCGCGCAGGCCTTGCTCTTGACCCAAAGAAAAGCGAAAAATGTTATTCATCGTGATACGATGATTGCGCCGAGATGTTATTTCGCGCCTTTTCCGTATTTCCCGCGTTCGATCTCACCCCAAACGCTCGAGGAGAGGAGATGCAATGAAAGGGAAAGCCGGCGCGGCGAATACGGCGTCCGTCGACAAGGTCTCCGCCTTGCGCGCGGCGCTGCGCGCGGCGCCGCGAAAAGTCGGGGGACGCTCGCGCAGTCCACTCAAAGCGGCGGTCGCTCAATTGCTGCCAGATCTCCTGGCTTTCCGGGCCAAAGGATATAGCGACGCGGAACTCGCCGGGGTCATGCGGGAGAGCGGGTTCGTCATCGCCGCCGGCACGTTGAAAAAATACATCACTGAAGCGCGAGGCCGTTCCCCCAAGGCGCGCAAGAGGAAAAGGGAGAAAATCGCGCCAGCTGACGCCACATCGAAAGCCATCACGGTCGAGTCAGGTTCGAGGACGATCGATGCGAAAACGGTGGCGCCGCTTCCTTCGCGGTTTGCGACAACGCCTCTCGCGCAAAATCGAAGAGCTGCAAAGGACGTTCTCGGTCATCAATTCGATGACGATGTGTAACGCGCAGGATTCGGCCTCGCGCCCAATCTTCGCAGCCGACAGGAAAGGACAGCCGGATATGTCTACTGCCGCCGCCTCACCGAAACCTCGCCCTCGGGCCGCCGCCTTGCCCGCCGCCGTCAAGCGCGTGGCCCTCGTCGCCAACGAAAAGGGCGGCGTGGGCAAATCCGTTTTCACGCGCTCGCTCGTCGATCATCTCCGCACCGCCGGCGAGCGCGTCGCAGCCTATGACGCCGACGGCAGTGTCGGCGCTACGGCGCGCGTCCTCGGCAGCCGCGACGCCAAGGGCCTGATCGAGCGCATGCAGAACCCGGTCGAAGGCATTGGTTATTACAATGGTCGCGCCGATGATGAGCGCAACATCCTTCTCGATTCCATCAAGTTGGGCGAAAGGCTTTACATCCATGACCTCGCCGGCGGGCTCTTGGCCGATCTCACGCGCATCGTCGACGGCGGCGAAGGGCTCGACGGTCTCCTCGACGCCTTCGAGGCTCATGGCTACCGCCTGACCGTGTTTCACGTCATCTCGCCGGATGTCGGCGCCGCTCAGTCCGTCGCGCGCTGGCTGAGCCTAATCGGCGACAAGGCTGATCATGTCGCGGTCATCAATCTCAAGCACGGCAAGCCTCCGGCGGATTTCCCCTTCTGGTATGGCTTCACCGACGCCAAAGGCGCAGCGAAAGGCGGCAAGACGCGCGAGGCGCTACGCGCCATAGGCGGCGTCGAAATCGAGTTTCCGTCACTCCCATCCGGCACCTTTGCCAAATTGGACGCCGAAAACATTCCCTTCACGCGCGCCGACAAGGCCGGTCTCTTGACGATCACGGAACGCGCGCATGTCACGAAATTCCTGCGCGATTTCGCTGCGGCGCTGACGCCCGCCCTGCCCTTCCTCGGACTTTGAGATCGAGATAGCCGGTGGCCGCGCGGCGGGCGCAGCCTCGCGCGGCCGCTTTGAGGCGTCTTCGCTCTTACCCTTCGGCGTCCGGTGCGAGCATTTTCTCGGGACGCACGATCGCGTCGAAATCGACTTCCGTGACCTTGCCGGAGGCGAGCGCTTCTTCTTTCAGGCTCGTTCCGTTCTTATGCGCGGCGCGCGCGATCTTGCTCGCCGCGTCATAGCCGATCTTCGGCGCGAGCGCGGTGACGAGCATGAGCGAGCGCTCAAGGAAGCGCTTGATGTTGGCCTCGTCGGGCTCGAGCCCTTCGATGCAGCGCAGGATGAAGCTATCGATCCCGTCGGCGAGCAGCGTGACGGATTCGAGGAAGGCGAAGCCGATGACCGGCTTCATGACATTGAGCTCGAGTTGGCCCTGCGAGGCGGAAAATGTGATCGTCTGATGATTGCCGAAGACGCGGGCGCAGATCATCGTGATCGCCTCGACCTGCGTCGGATTGACCTTGCCGGGCATGATCGAGGAGCCCGGCTCGTTCTCGGGCAGGCGCAGCTCGGCCAAGCCGCGCGCGCGACCGCAGCCCATGAGGCGGATGTCGCTCGCGATCTTGTAGAGGCCCGCCGCGAGCGCGTTGATCGCGCCATGCGCAAAGACGATCGCGTCATGCGTGGCGAGCGCCTCGAACTTGTTTTCCGCCGTCACGAAGGGCAGGCCCGTCTGCTTCGCGATATTCGCGGCAACCCCTTCTGCGAAACCCGCCGCGGTGTTGAGGCCCGTGCCGACCGCCGTGCCGCCCTGCGCGAGCTCCAGGAGATCGGGAAGCGTCTTTTCCAGTCGCTCTGCCGCATGTCCCGCCTGCGCGGCATAGCCCGAGAATTCCTGGCCGAGCGTCACCGGCGTCGCGTCCTGCAGATGGGTGCGGCCGATCTTGACGATATGCGCATAGGCCTTGGCCTTGGCGTCGAGCGCCTGATGCAGCCGCTGCACCGCCGGGATCAGCCGGCGAGCGACCGCGAGCGCCGAGGCGATGTGGATCGCCGTCGGGAAGCAGTCGTTGGAGGATTGGCCGTAATTGACGTGGTCGTTGGGGTGCACGGGCGACTTGGCGCCGAGCGGCGAGCCGAGCCCCTCATTGGCGCGGTTGGCGATCACCTCGTTGACGTTCATGTTGGACTGCGTGCCCGAGCCCGTCTGCCAGACCACGAGCGGGAAATGCTGGTCAAGCTTGCCGTCGACGACCTCCTGCGCCGCCGCGACGATGGCCTGCGCGATCTTCTTGTCGACGAGCTCCTTCTCGGCGTTCACCTCGGCGGCGGCGCGCTTGATGCGGGCGAGCGCGTGAACGATCTCGATGGGCATGCGCTGGCCGCCGATCGGGAAATTCTCAACCGAGCGCTGCGTCTGGGCGCCCCAATAGGCGCTGGCGGGAACGGCGATATCGCCAAAGGAGTCGCGCTCAAGGCGGCTTTCTGCGCTTTTCATCTCGTTCTCGTCTCGTCGGCTGTTGGAAGCGCCAAAACGGCGCATTCGGCCTCCTATGGGAGATTTTGCGCCCGGCGGCAATCTTCGAAGCCGGCTCCCTCAGTGACCATGATGGAGATGCGCTCGCCGCCAGGGCCGGTGAGATCTCGCGTCAGATAGCCGCCTGGCTCGGCCGCGGCTGGCGTATCGGCCGAATGTCGGACGCGCGGCTTCTCCGCGAGGGCTCCAGGAGCGGCGGCGAGACTCAAAATCAGCGTGAGGAGAAGCATGCACGGGATGAGGCGGGACATCGGGGACCTCCTTCCCTATGGAACGCGCGAGGGCGCGATCAGGTTGCGCTTAAGGCGCGGCGAGGTCCCCAGCCTTCCCTGCGCGGCTTGACGCTCAAGTGCGGCGGAGCGATCACTGGAGCCGTCGATCCGGGCGCGCCGGATCACAGCGGAGGCCGCAGCGTGACCTCGGACCTCGGCTCACTCGAGAGAGCGATCGAGAGCGGCCTTGGGCGCGCTAACCGGAATTTCGAAGAACCATGACTCTCATTTCGAACGTCGCGGGCACGGCATTCGTCGTGGCCGAATTCCGGGCCGAGGAGAATTTCGAGGAAAATCCCCTCTATCGCGACCCCATCGTGGCTGTGTTTCTCGACGCGGAGTCGAAGCGCGCGGCGGATCGGATTTTTGCATTCTTCCCGCCGGTCAAGACCAATGTCGTGGTGAGAACGCGCTATCTCGACGACAGGCTCGACGCGCAGTTGCAAAGCGGTTTTCGTCAGGTCGTGATTCTCGGCGCGGGGCTCGACACGCGCGCGCAGCGCAAGGCCAGGCCCGGCGTCGCTTTTTTCGAGATCGACGAAGGCGCGACGCTTCGTTTCAAGCAAGAGCGGCTGCGGGAAAAGGGGATCGAGCCCGGCGTCGCCTATATCCCGGGCGACTATGTTGCAGAGGATCTCGTCGCGCTTCTTTCCGGCGCCGGCCTGGATTTTTCGCTTCCGACGCATTTCATCTGGGAAGGCAACACGATGTATCTGAACGCCGTCGCTGTCACGCGGGTGCTCTCATCCATCTCGCAGAGTCTGCCGCGCTTCTCCCTCTCCTTCGATTACATGGCCCCCGAGGTCATCGCCAAAGAGACCGGCGATCCCGAGATCACCGCCCTCGTCGCGCGCTTCGGAGCTATGGGCGCGCCCTGGACTTACGGCATGAGCGACATCAAGCGGCTGGCGGAGAACATCGGCGCGCGCGTCGCGGATCGCTTCACGCTCGCCGAGCTTCACCGCCGCTACTGGCCTGACAAGGCGCCGCAATCCCGGCTCTTCGACTATTACACGCTCTCGACCGTCGAGGCGGGGTGAAGCGCCCGGCGCCGTCGCAGGTCTTCATGCGCGCCGCGTCGGGCGGCCGAGCTTAAAGCGAGGCCGCCGCCGCGCTCAGCAGTCGCACTTGTCAAACTCGTCAACTTTGGGGAAACTCAGAGACCTGTCGGCGAGCCGCGTGAATTGCGCGAAATCTGCGGCGGCTCGCCGAAGCGGCCATTCCAGCAGACGTTTTGGGGGAGCGCTCACCTTGCAAGCGAGTGAGAAACGCCTGCGCGTTTTGATTTACCTCCAGCATCTGGCGGGGGTCGGTCACTTCATTCGAATGAGCGAAATCGCCAAAGCGCTGGCGATGAAGCACGACGTCATGCTGTGCGACGGCGGCAGGCCCACGCCTCGGCAAAGCCTCGACGCCGTCCGGGTTCTCACCCTGCCCCGAGTGGGCCGCAGCGGCGGTTCCGACCTTGTAGCGCTGGACGACGCGGGCCCGCTCGAGAAAGTCATGGAAGCACGACGCCGTCGCTTGCAGTCAGCCCTCGCCGAATTTCGTCCAAATGTCGTTTTGGTTGAAGCCTACCCCTTCAGCAAATGGATTCTTGGAGACCGAGATTCAGGCGATGTTGGAGGCGGCCAAATCCGAAAACCCGTCTGTGAAAATTGTCTGCTCGATCCGTGACCTCGAGCCCCGTAGCCGCCATGAAATCAGTGGAGAAGAAGACTATGCGCAATTCGTGAAGGCGCGCCTCGAGCGTCATTTCGACGCCCTGTTTGTGCAGGGCGATCCCACCTTGTGGCGGCTTGAGGCTCGTTTCCCGCTTCTCTCGGATATCTCTTTGCCCGTGGTTTACACAGGGATCGTCTCGGAAAGCTTTAGCACGGAGATGGATGCAGATCGGGCGCTAAGTCCGGCAAGACCGCCCTACATACTCGTCAGCGTCGGTGGCGGAAAGGACAGCGCTCAGCTTGTCTGGCGCCTTCGAGGCCTTCAAAATTCTCCGCGCCGGCTCAAAGCTCAACAGGTGGAAGTTGGTCATGCGCCAAGGGGTTGACGGAGGAGGTGAGGCCTTGCCGGAGGAGATAGCACGCTTCGGGGATGCGATAGAGGTCAAAGGCTTCGGCGTGGGCTTTCTCGCGGAGCTGAAAGGGGCGGCCGTGTCGGTGAGCGCCGCCGGCTACAACACTTGCGCCAATCTCCTGTCAACTCGGACACGCGCAGTGCTCGTGCCGAAGCCGGAAATGCCGGATCAGCTGGCGCGCAGCTCGCTCTTCGCGGCCCACGGCCTAGCTCGAGTCGTGCCTGCGCCCCTCGATGCGGCAGCCCTCGCAGAGGCCATCCTTTTGTCGTCGGCCTCCGAGCCGCCACAACACGACATCGATCTCGACGGCGCTCGACGGAGCTGTTCGCTGATCGAAGCTCTGGTTCACGACGGCCTATATCCGCAAAGCTAGGCAACGGAACTCGAAAAGAAAAGACGCTTTGGACTCTCCGTCCAATCGATACGATCGACGGCCTTAATGACTATCGTGAATACCGGATCTGTGAGCTTTGTTATCAGCTCCCTTAGCTTATTCTCTTCACTTGGAGAGATTGAGTCTCTCCCGCCGATCTCGACCGTGATGGTGTCGATCTCCTTTTGCCTGACACGGCATTCCTTGAACTGCACCACCTCGAGCAAGGTGCGCGTCGAGACGTAGAAAGGCAGCAATCTACCGTCAGGATGTCGAAGGAAATGCTTTCCCCGACCTAAGATGTGCGAGATCGTCGTCCCATCATGTCCACAGGGACACCTTTCCTCCAGATGCCCGAAGTCGCCGATATCGTAGCGGATCAATGGCGTCGCAAAGGAGCTGAGATGGGTTATGAGCAGACGTCCTACGGAAACTTCGTCGAACGACGTTGCGCTTGGATTGTCAGTTTCAACAACGACATTCGTGTGCGCAACGTGGAAATAACCGCTATATTTAGCGCACTCATAAGCGATCGGCCCCGTTTCCCCAGCGGAATATATGGATAGAGATTTTATTCCCATCTCATCCATTTTAGAAAGGGTCTCTGGACTTCTGTAGTCCGAGACGTGTATCCATAACTTGATCCCGAGCGCCTTTACTGCGTCCAGACCGAAATTTTCGATCAACAATTCGACGTATCTGCTAGGCGAGACAAGGTACCCGACTTTTTCTGTTTTGATCGCATCGAAAAGAGCCCGGTTGTCGTGCGAGTATACAATACTCTTATAGCTACCATTACGAAATACATTTCCTAATGTCCCCGCCCAATGATCACTCTTCTGAATAATGGTAGATGTTGACTTCACTTTTGCGAGGCTACTCGGCGGCGCTATGTTAACCTGATTCTCATTCAGCGTTAGATTGTATATGAAATACTGGCATAGGCTACGCAAAGAATTATATGAGCCATTTTCATGACAAACGAACACTTTCACAGGAGTGCCCGTCGACCCAGTGGACGCATAGGTTTCGATGGGAGCATTGGCCTTCGTCGCCACCAGGGAGCCTTCGAGACTGACCTGCTGACGGATGTCCTCGCGGCTGAGGACAGGGAGTTGCCTCAGAATGCTATGGTTGATGAGTCGCGACGGCATTCTCGCGCGCCAGAACTTCGAGCGCGCATGCGCATGCCTCAGTAAATTCGTGATTTGTTTGTTCTGCCAATTCTGACGGGCAATCTTATCGCCGTTCTCAATCAGGTTTATGGCCGTGATGGTGGCTAGATCTTGCTGCGCCTCCCCGTCCAACAACGAAAAAGGACGCCCACTATAGGCGTCCAACCGCAGGGGCCTTGAAGTTAGATCAAACATTGCCTCGCTCGACCTGAGTGGCTCGCTTCACTTCGACGGTTTGTAACGGAAGCATCCTGAAATGGCAAAGCCCGGCGCGAACGCCGGGCCTCGTGTCTAAGAGCTTCACGAGCCTTACGGGCTCGATCAATATTTGGCAAGCACCGCGACCGGAGCGAACCAGTTGAAGTGATAGTTTACGCCCGCGCGGGCGATCACGCCGTCGAAGTTGACGGAGTGATTGACGACGTTGATCGCCAGGAGCCTGCCGTTCGAGTTGTAAACGGCAAGGGGACCCGAGTTGAAATTCACTGAGCCCAAGTCATAGTACAGAGCCTCGAGCTTCGCGCTCCAGCCCGGCATGAACATCCATTCCACGCCGCCGCCCACGGTCCAACCGACCAGCGTGTCGGAATAATTGCCGGTGGCCGCCGTGGTCGAAAGCAGCGAGGACTGCGCGCGGTTCCAGCTGCCGAACGAGGCGGGCACGAGGGGGTTATTGGGCGTGAAAGACCAGTTTCCGCTGCGGACCAAGGAGTTGCCGACGTTGAGCGCGTCCGAGGAGGAGGCGCTCACGCCGCCATAGGCGAGACCGCCGGTGCCGAAGAGCAGCACAGTGGGGGTGGCGAGCCAGCCGAGGCGGCCGCGCACCGTGCCGATATAGTCGGTGTTCGCGCTGATCGTGCCGCCGCCGACCGCCGTGCGATCATAGAAGCGGTTGGCGACGCCCGCGCAGGCGCCTTCGCCAAAGCGACAGGTGCTCCACTTGTGCGAACGGAACAGGTTCGACGTGGCGAACGCCCCGCTGTAGCCCCCGTTGCCGCGGATTCCCGCGCCGTCGATGTCGGCCTCGATGCCGGCGACGAAGTTCTGGTAGAATTGGTAGTTGTAGCCGATCTGGCCGCCGCCCACGATGCCAGACTGGTTCACGCTAGAGTTGGCCGTGTTGGCGAGAGCGGTGCCACCGAAGGTCGTGATCGGTCCAGCGTTGCCGCCATGGTTCGCCAGCAAGTCGTAAACGCCGTAGCCGGTGTTGGTGATGTTGTCGCTGGTGCCGAAGGCATAGCCGACGTTCAGACCGGCGTAGAAGCCCGTCCAGGCCGGCGGCGGCGGCGGCGGCACGAAAGGCTCAGCCTTGCGCGACGGCAGATCAGCCGCGAAAGCCGACCCCATCGACAGGGCGGTAGCCAAGGCCAAGAGTGAAATCTTCGTCTTCATCTTCGTCTCTCCTCTTGCGGCGGCGCCGCGATGTGGAAGAAAACGCCACTAAGAGCGCGTGGCGTGATGTTTACGGAGAGCCGGTGATTTTTTCCTTGATAAAAGGCAAGAATACGCATCGCTTGATAAGCGCAGCCGCTGAATTCCCGAGAGTGTGATATTTGCGCAACAGTAGAGTGTGGTATAATTGCAACACTCAAATTAAAAATTAGGTTTCTGCTGTTGCTAAGCTTTAGATCAGCTCGCCTTTCGAGCGCTCCGTCGCGGAAAAAACCAGCGCGGCGGAGAACGAATCACTTCATTCAAGGCCAGCCGGCCAACATAAAGGCGAGCGCGCGTCGGTCAGGGCGTGGATTTTGTTGTGCGGCCGCCGCGCGAGCGCCCGATCGCTTGGGCGCGCGGCCGGATTTGACCACGTTCACGATGCCGCTGGTCACCCGCCGGTCGTCGACCCGCGCTTTTGTCCTATCCCCTTATCCCTCCTCGGCAAGCAGGCTCTCGAGAGCGTCGGGGCTGAGGGGCTTCACCAGATAGCGATCGAAGCCCGCCGCGCGCGCCTCATCCCTAGCTTGCTTATGGCTATAACCCGAGAGGGCGACAAGGAACGCGCCTTTTGGCCCAACGTCCTGCCGAATGGCCTTCGCGACGGCATAGCCATTCATCACGCCCGGCAGGCCAATATCGCAGAGCACATAATCGGGTTTGAAGTCGCGCGCCATTTGGAGCGCCTCTTCGCCGTCCGCTGCGACACGCGGGTCATGGCCCATCATTTCAAGCAGAAGACGCGTGCTTTCCCCGACAAGCGCATCGTCCTCGACAATGAGAAGGCGTCTGGCCGCACGCGCCTGCGGCGCCGGTTTCGGCGGAGACACCCTGTTCGCTCGATCGAGCGGCAGGCGCAGCGTGAAGCTCGCACCCCGTCCCTCGAGATTGACGGCGCTGACGTCGCCGCCATGCAGCAGCGCAATGCCCTTCACCAGAGCGAGACCGAGGCCGAGGCCGCCGTGTGAGCGTTCGATTGTCTGAGGCCCCTGTCGAAACGCCTCGAAAATGTGAGGAAGCAGGTCCTCGGATATGCCGACGCCGGTGTCCTGGACCGCGAGCGTGGCCCAACCGTCGCCTTCGCTAAGCATCACCTTGACCGTTCCGCCCGCGGGCGTGAATTTCTGCGCATTATGCAGCAGATTTTGCAGAGCCTGCGAAAGACGTTGAGAGTCGCCCTGCAGGGGCAGCGGGTCGTCGGGAAGCTGGAGCACGAGGCGAAGCCGGCGTTCTTCTATCGATCCGCGCATGTCCTCGGCCGCCTCGCGAACGAGCGCCGTCAGGTCGCAAGCCTCGGTGCGCAGCTGCAGCTTGCCGCGCTCGATGCGTGAAAGATCCAGCAGTTCATCCGTGATGCGCTGCATTTGCGCGACTTGGCGCTCGATGGTGGCGCTCGCCGTCTTAACGATCGGATTGTCGAGCGGCAGGCGACCCAAGACCGCGGCCATGTTGCGGATCGGGGCAAGAGGATTGCGCAGTTCGTGCGCCAGCATGGCCATGAACTCGTCCTTGCGCCTATCGGCCTCCCGCAGGACGCGTTCCGCTTTCTTTCGCTCGGTGACGTCCCGGAGGACCCCGATCACGGCGGGGCGCCCGAGGTAGACGGTGCGGCGTGCGCTCAGCTCGGCGTCAAGCCGCTCACCGTTCTTGCGAAGCAGCCGAACCGAGTAATGCTTGACAGGCTCCGGGCCGGCGCCCACGCGCGCGTTGAAGCGTTGGGTCCACACCTCGAGATCTTCCGGCGCGATGACGAAATCAAAGGGAACATCACTCTCAAAACGGGAGGAATCATATCCGAGCATCTCGGGCAGCGCGGCGTTGGCGAACACAAAGCGATGATCCTGCGCGACGAATACCCCATCGGCCAGAGCCTCGAGCAGTGTGCGGTAACGCTCCTCGCCCTCGCGCAACGCCTCATCGCCTCTCCTACGCTCGGTTATGTCGACGGAGACGCCGCCGACAGAGGTGAGAAGCGCCTTCTGCCGCTCGGAGGCGGCCTGCACCGCGTTCTCCAAACGACAGCGCTCGATGAAATCCGCCGCCTGCCGGGCGTAAAGATCAAGCTGCTCCAACTCCTGTTCGCTCAGCCGGCGCGGCCTCAAGAAGTTGGTCGTGATCACGCCGAGCGGCTCGCCGTGCTTGTCAAGAAGAGGCGTCGACTGCGCCGCGCGGGAATTATTGGCTTTCGCGAGTTCCGCAAGGTGCGCGGTCTCTGGGGCCGTCGCGAAGTCTTCGATCACGACCCGCGTCCTCATCCGCAACGCCTTGGAGCAAAGCGCGCCGTCGTTGGGAGTGACGACGCGAAACCCCTGTAGGTAGGTTTCGTCGAAACCTGCGCTTGCGGAGAGACGCAACTCGCCGCTCCCGTTGTCGACGATCTGAACCATCCCTTTTTCGGCTTGCAGCAACTCGATCGTCGCCCATAAGATCTCGATGAGGCCATCCTCGAGCTTGGCCGTACGCCATAGACGAGAATTTAGCTCGTTCAAGCGTTTCAGCGCTTTCGCTTCCGCGACGAGCGAAAACTCCCCCTCGTCGAAAGTCCTCACGACGTCGCCGGGTTGGCGCTTTTCGGCGTCCACGCTCAGCTCTCCCATCGAATTTGCGACCGTTTTACAATTAAAGCGTGGGAAACGCAGGATGTCCACAGCCCACACGACGACCCAAGCGTCAAGTCATGATTGACATCTCGCATGATTTTGTCTTCACTCACTTGCCCGAGACATGACATGCGCAGATCGGACCTTTCTAAAATGAAGTCGGACGCCTTTGCCAATCAAGGCGGCAGCGCGAGCGTGCTTCGCGTCGAAGACTCGATCTATCGCAAAGGTCTTGAGGCTCTCCCAGCGCACGTGGCGATCATCAACCCCCGCGGCGACATCCTTCTGGTCAATCATGCTTGGAGCGCTTTCGCGGCCTGCGAAGGCGCAGGAGAAGACTTCGGCCTTAGCGTGGGGGCCAATTACCTCGCAATCTGCCGCAAAGCCGCAACGCACGAGCAGCTGGCCCAACGGGCGCTCTTTGGCATCGAGGCGGTGCTGAACGGTCGAGTTCCAGAATTTTCACTGGAATACCCTTGCCACAGTCCGGCCAAGCGCCGCTGGTTTCTCATGACGGTGACCCCGCTCGATGGACAGGAGCGGGTCGGGGCCGTCATATCGCATGTCGATATCAGCGAGCGCATCCAAGCTGAAACTGAGCGGCGGGCGGCGGACGCACGCTATCGGACCGTATACGAAAACGCGCCGCTTGGGATCGCCGAGCTGACGCCTGCTGGTCGCGTGATCTTCGCCAACGACCGATTTCAACGCATACTGGGTTACACGGCCGCCGAACTGAATTCGAAGCCTGCGTCCGAGCTCACGCACGAGGATGACCGCGACACCGAAGGCGCGCATCTGGAGGTGCTGCGCTCGGGGCAAGTCGAGTCTTTTGCATTGGAAAAACGAATGCGCCGAAAGGACGGCGCGTTCGTCTGGGTGCGCTCCACCACCAGCTGCATTCGCGGGCCTGAGGACCAGATCGACTATCTCGTGGTCGTCATTGAAGACATCTCGGAGCGCAAGGAGGCCGAGGCGCGTCAGCAGACGCTGATGCATGAGATAGCTCATCGCAACAAGAATCTGCTCGCGGTGATCCAGGCGGTCGCCACCCACAGTCTGCGTGGCGACGGCGCGCTCGGCGACGCGCGCCGGGGATTCGAAGGCCGGTTGCAGGCACTTTCAAGAACCTACGACACGTTGACCCATGAAGCCTTTTCCGGCGCGCCGCTCGATGCCGTCCTCGCCAATGAGCTTTCTGGCTTCGGCGGCCGCGCCAAATTCTTCGGTCCCAGCGTCATGCTGACGGTCAAGGCCGCGCAGACCTTTGCGCTCGTGATTCACGAGCTGGCGACCAATGCGTCGAAATACGGCGCGTTGTCCGCGGCGGAAGGACGCGTCGTCGCCCACTGGGATGTGATCGAGGTCGAGGGCGAAGAACGACTGCGTTTCGAATGGCGCGAGGAAGGCGGTCCCCTGGTGTCATTCCCACAGCGCAAAGGCTTTGGCTCTTTACTGATCGTGAACGTGGCTGGCGCCGAGTTCGGGTGCAAGCCGAATCTCAGCTATGGGCCTTCGGGTTTCGCCTATAGTTTTGAGGCCCGGCTGAAGAAACTAGGCTCGGCGCCGCTGGAAATGGGCGTTCGCGCCAAGCTGAAGAGCGAAGTCGCTCGTTCGCTTTACGACGAGTGGGCGCGTCACCGCGGCGCGTCGCGCGATCTGCCGCCGCTGGAGGGGTTCGACTGGAGCCGCTTCGCTAAAACCGGAAGTTTGGCGATTGCGCGAGTCGATCCCGACTTCCAAGTGCGTCTCGTGCAGGTCGGTCGAGCGCTTGTTCAGGAACTGGGGCGGCCGCTCGAGGAGCGCGAGCTGACGGAGGAGGAACGGGAGGGATTGCTCGACGCCTATCGCCTTTGCGCCCGCAAGGGCGAACCTTGCCATGAATTCCTTCGCTTCGATTTCGGTGACGACGATCCGCTCACCTTCGAACGGCTGATCGTTCCGTTTTCGGCGACGTCAACTCATAAGGTCACGCATTTGGCGGCCGCGGTCCTCTTTGGCGGGCGCACTCGCCCTGACGCTGGCTGACAGCCAACCCGGCCTGACTGGCGACGCGACGATCCTCAATCAAAATGATGCAAGCGGATTTCGTCCTCCGACGAGCCGATAGACCCGATTTTCGGACAAAATCCGTTGGCGCGCCCAAAACTCTCCAGCGTGCTGAGGCTCGGGGTTTGTTTACCACTTTTCCAGCCGCGCGATCGCAGTCGTCGCCATGCGCTTGGCGACCTGAGCCTGCGTCAGTCGCGATCTCGAGCGCGGTTCGGCTAGCAAGCTGCCGGGCCGCTTGAACTGCTGTTTCTCGGCGTCTCGACATGCAGCCATGATGCGCCTCTCTAGGAAGTTGCGAGTTGCGGCAGACGTAGCGCGCACGCTATGTTCTGAACGTCACCTAAAACGCCAGCTGTGCGGAGCGCGCGATGCAAGAGTTCGAGCAAGAAACTTCCAGGCTTTGACGCCCCAGATCTCGCGCGAGAGGTCGAGAATCTGACGAGCGCGCAGTTGGACAGCCTGCCCTTCGGGGTCATTGGGCTGGACGCCAACGGCATTGTGCGCGTCTTCAACAAGGCGGAGAGGGAGATTTCGGGCTTCAAGGACAGAGCAGCGCAGGGGAGATCGTTTTTTGTCGATGTCGCTCCCTGCATGGATAATGGCTATTTCAAAGGCCGCATCGATCGCGCTCGCAAGGCGGGCTCCTTGAACATCTCCTTCACATTCGTTGGAGACTTCGAAGATCGTGATCGCGAGATATCCGTGCGCGCGCAGGCGGCGAGGGACGGCGGCATCTGGATCTTCCATCAGCGAAATTGAAGCGAAATGCAATCGATCTCGAACCGCATCCTTATCGTCGAAGACGAAGCTTTGGTCGCCTTGCACACACAACAGCTCGTGACCGAAGCCGGTTACGAGGTGGTTGGTCCCGCTTTCGATATCGACCAAGCCAAGCAGCTCGCCGACACGGAAGTTCTAGCCGGCGCCGTGCTAGACATCAACTTGGCCGGCGAGTTCGTCTGGCCGGTCGCAGAAATCTTAACGAAGCGCAACATCGGTTTTTTCTTCCTGACAGGCTTCAACTCGAGATTCGAGATGCCGCTTTTTTGCCAGTCTGCCCGGCGGGTCGTGAAGCCCCTGGACAGACCGCTGTTTTTGTCCGCGCTCGCGGGACTGCGCGACGCCTCCTCACCTTGAGCAAACGGTCGCCAGTCCGTGGCGAAGCGCTTTACTGAGTTCGGCGAGACTGCCCGCAGGTACCTCGCGTCGTTATGAAGGATGGGCGCATGGCGACGAACGCGGGTGACTATCGCGCGCGAGGCTGACGAAAGCCGGTCGTGAGCGCAGACCGCCTCTACGCTTTGCGACAGAGCCGTGGTCAAAACAGCCGCCACGTCAAAGGCGTTATCGATCGTCGCCATCGCGAGCTGCGCCGCGTTCGCGCTCATGCTCACCACATCTTGATTTCCTTTGTTACATGAAATCGAATGGAGGCTCATGGGAAAGCCGAGCGTCTGATTCTCCGCCGCCATCGAGACGGCTGTGAATTGCGTCCCCTGCAGTCCAAGATCGACGCCCGGGCGACCGAGATTTGCGAAAGGCGGCAGCGTTCCGTTCACGGAGTCGTTGAGCAGCAGTTCGAGCTGCCGCTCCATCAAGAGGCTGCATTTGACGATTGCGATTTTGAGCGTGTCCATGGCGAGCGAGAGAGCTTCGCCATGGAAGTTGCCGCCATGCAGCGCCTCTCCCGTGACCGGTTCGAAGATCGGATTGTCGGACACGGAATTCAGCTCGTCTGCGGTCACGCGCTCGGCAAAAGAGAGAGCGTCGAACATGGGACCCAAAAGCTGCGGCGCGCAACGCACCGAATAAGGCGCCTGCAAGCGAAAGCCTGTTCGTGGCGCATCGGAAAAATGCGCGTCGTGAAGGTGCACGCGCATGAGGCCGGCGACCTGGCGTTGCGCCGCGTGACGCTTCACCGCGTGCATTTCCTCGGCATAGGCCTGTGGGTTCGCGTCCAAAACCTCAGCCAGGAGACAGCTCAACGCCACGGCGAGCTCGAAGAGCCCGGCTGCATCGACGCAGACGAACGCCGAAAGCGCCACACTGACGGAAAGGCCGTTGATGAGCGCCAGCCCATCGCGAAATCGCAGCTGAAGGGAAGCGAGACCCGCGGCATTCAAGGCGTCACGCGTCGCCGTCTTTGCGTCGCCTAGCCAGCAATCTCCTTCGCCGACGATCAAAAGGGCCAAATGAGCGAGCTGCACCAGATCGCCGCTGGCGCCGACGCCGCCCTTGCGCGGGATGTAGGGCCCAATACGGGCGTTGAGCAGCGCGGCCATATGCGAAGCGAGCTCTGCGCGCACGGCCGACCTGTTGCGCGTGAACGAATGCAGCCGCGCGAGCATTGTCGCTCGTGAGATTTGGGGGCTTAGCGGCGCGCCGAGCCCCGCTGCGTGGCTGCGCACGAGATTGAGCTGCATTTCGCTGGAAGTCTCGGTGGCAACGCGGTGCTCGAGCATCGCCCCAAGCCCAGTCGAAACGCCATAGACGGTCTTTCCTTTCACGCTCTCGCAAGCAGCCGCGAAGCCGGCGTCGAGGCGCCGCAACGTGTCCTCCTGTATCTCGATCTGCGTTGAGGAATCCTTGGCGGCATGGGCGAGTTCCGCAATGGTGAGATCCCTGCTTTCTGAAAGCATAAGACGAAGGGCTCGCGTCATGACGCAAACGCGCGTCCCTGCGCTTGTATCGGCCAATCCGCAGGCTTGCCGGAGGCGGCGACCGGCAGCGCGGCCCCGAAATCGAAGGCGCGCGGGCGCTCGGGCGCAGAGAGCCGCTCCTCTACCCAGCGCTCGAGCTTGGCGCGGAGACTCGCGAGGTCGGCGTCGTGACGCTTCGGCACGACGTAGGCTTTCAGCCGAACGCCCTCATGCGGCTCCATGAGCCGCACCCGTGCGTCGGCGACCTCTTCGTGGGCCATGAGACAGGAGCGCACCAGGTTCGGATAGACGTTCACGCCGGCGACCTGCACGGCGCCATCGCGGCGACGCAATGGCAAAAAGGACCTCGCATCGCGCCAATCGACAAAATCTGGCAGGGTGAATAGCCCTTCATCGCCGCCGACCCACTTGACGACGCTGTCCTCATCTCGCTTCGACCAATATGGGAACAGGCGGTAGGCGGCGGCGTCCTCCCGCCACGCCACGCCTCCGGTTTCGGTCGAGCCATAGACTTCCACAAGACTGGCGAGGCCGCTCGCGCGCAAAGCTGCGGATGCGTGAGGGTCACAGGGCGCCCCGAGGTAACGCCCACGACCCTCCCCGGCCAGCGCGGGGGCGCTTGCGCGGCGGCCTCCCACAGGGTCGGAAAGGCGATCAACAGGTCGCCTTCGCAAAGCAAGGATTGAAGCGAGGCGACGCTGTGCGCGCGCGCGTCGAGGGTGGGCACCTCGAGGCGGAGCGGCAGCAGCACCGTAAACAAGAAGCCGTAGATGTGATGAGCCGGGGTGAAGCTGACGATGCGCCCGGCTCCGGCGAAGCGCTCTGCGAGGAACTCGATTTCCTGCGCAAGCGCCGTCACCTCATGCACGAGGAGACGCGGCGCGCTGTCGCTGCCCGAGGACCGAAAGCCGATGGCGCTCCCGCCACCTCGCAAAAGCTGCCGGCATTCGGAGACCCAGTCGTCAAATGTGCTTAGTCGCTGCAGTTGATCGGGGCGTCTCGAATGTTGCAGCTGGAGCGCATGAGCGACACTGATCGCGAGCTGCAGACGCTCCAGAGAGTCAAGCCCAAGTTCGTTAAGGTCAATCGAGAAATCCGCCCTGAGCTCGAGAGTGGGCGACGCCCGACTGGGACGCATCCTTGCGATTTCGGCGACGATCAGGTCCGCAAGGTAGCGAAGGAATTCGTTGGCTTCGAAAAAATGGAGGAAGTCTTTCGTCATCCTTGCTCTCACACAGGCATCGAGGAAGTCTCGCCTCGGGTTTAGTGCTGCGAGTTGCCGGGGCTCCTCCTTCGGTCAGCTGCTCTAGTCTCAAACCTCATCGTTACACTCATACAAAAACCCCCGCACATCAAGGCTCTTGCCGGCTTCCATCGAGTGGCGCCTCGTGAGAATGAGAAGGGACGGCGTGCCCGTTTTTTCGACCTGGCGTGGACATGGTCGGTCATCAATCGTGGATCAGCCTTTTGAAGCGCGCTTCGCTCGAACGGTTGGAGAAACAGAAAGCCGCAAAAAAAGCTGTGCGCTATGGGCTCGGCACGACGTGATACCTGACCGCATCGTCGGCGCGCTCGACCGGGTTTGGTCCGATTATCAGAGGGAGCGCGTCCCGACGGAGATTTTGGGGCCGGAAGTGAAGGAGGCTCACAAGCAAAAAACGGGCTCTGCTCGCGGAACTGGAAATGCAGCCCGAGCCGGAGAAGGTCCTCGTCCTGCATTAAGCCGTCCCATGAAGGGTTCAATCTCGAGCTTCAGAGGCGCTTGGCGATGCTAATGAGCGCTCCCAACGCCTACCCCAACATGCGGATCGCGGCGCCGGGGGGACGCGTGGTAGCGGAGGAGGGATTTCGAACCCCCGACACAGGGATTATGATTCCCCTGCTCTGGCCAACTGAGCTACTCCGCCCCGCCATGGCTTCGGCCCGAAGCGCGCCTGCTATAGGCGGCGCCCTTCCGGAGTGTCAAGACGCCTGACGTCCGGCTGCCGTCATCAGCCCTTCGCGCCCCGCAGCAGCGTGTAGAAATGCGCCTGCTCGGCCGGATTGTCCCGGAAAGCTCCCGAGAACTGCACGGTCACGGTCTCGGCGCCCTGCTTCTGCACGCCGCGCATCGACATGCACATGTGCTGGGCCTCGACCAGCACCGCGACGCCGCGTGGAGTGAGCTCCTGCTCGAGCGTGTTGGCGATGAGCGCCGTCATCGCCTCCTGGGTTTGCAAACGCTTTGCGAAGACGTCTACGAGCCGCGCGAGTTTGGAGAGGCCGACGACGCCGCCCGTGGGGTAATAGGCGATGTGCGCCCTGCCGAGGAAGGGGGCGACGTGATGCTCGCAGTGCGAGACAAAAGGAATGTCGCGCACCATGACGAGATCGTCATAGCCTTCGACCTCAGCGAAAATGCGTTCCAGCACCTCGCGGGGGTCCTCCCTGTAGCCGCTGAAAATCTCCTCATAGGCCTTCACGACCCGACGCGGCGTCTCGCGCAGGCCCTCGCGATCGGGGTCGTCGCCGGCCCAGCGCAGCAGAACGCGCACCGCTGCTTCCGCTTCTTCACGCGTGGGCTTTTCGACGTCGCGCTTTAGCGCTCCGAGCGGTTTATCAATCAAGGTCTTAACCACGTCATCCATGTGGAGCCTCCAGCTGGGCGAGAAAGCCTCCCGCGCCATGCAAAACCGGCTCCAGGCCGGCTGTAGGCCTCGCGCCCTCGAGAGGGCCTGCGGGGGAGGGTGATCGTTTCGAAACTCCGCGCTTTCGCGGAGAGCGTTAAGACCCTATATAGATGGTCCGGACGGCCAAGATAAGCCCCCGGCCGGCGCGCCATGATTGACGGTGTATACAACAAGCGCATCCTCGAGCTCGCAGCCGACATCCCTCGGCTTGGCCGCCTTGCCCAGCCGCAAGGGAGCTCGACCGCCTATTCCAGGCTTTGCGGCTCGACGATCACCGTCGATCTCAGCCTGGAGCAGGGCAAGGTTTGCGATTTCGCGCAGGAGTTGAAGGCCTGTGCGCTCGGTCAGGCGAGCGCGTCGATCCTCGCGCGCCATGTTCTGGGCGCGACGCCCGAAGAGCTCAGGACGGTGCGCGACACGATGCGCAAAATGCTCAAGGAGAACGGGCCTCCGCCGGGCGGGCGCTGGGCGGATCTCGCGGCGCTGGAGCCGGTCCGCGATTACAAGGCGCGCCACGCCTCGACGCTTCTGCCGTTTGACGCGGTCGTCGGCGCCCTCGATGAGATCGAAGGCGCCAAATCCCGTTAGCGGGAGCCCATTCCCAGTTAGGGCCTCTTTACCCTAGGGGATCAGCTATGCGGGTCGCGCCGCTGACGTCAGCCGACGAGGATGATCCATAGCACCCCGAACGGGTCCTGCGTCATCCCGAAGCGCTCCGAGAAAAACGTCTTTTGCAGCGGCTGCACGACGCGGCCGCCTTCCGATAGCGCTTCGAACGCTCTGTCCGCCTGGGCGGCCTCGGCGACGGTGAGAGTCAGCGCAAAGCCCTCAAACCGCGGCCCTTCGGATCCGTGGCCGTCTGAGAGCAGAATGACCTGCCCGCCGATCTCCAGGCTCGCATGCATGACCTTGTCGGCGCGCTCGGGCGGCGCGGGACCGTCGGGATTGTCCTTGAAACGCATCAAATGGATGCGCTTGGCGCCGAGCGCTTTTTCATAGAAGGCGATCGCCTCGTCGGCGCGCCCCTGCAAGAAGAGATAAGGTTGGACGGACATCCAGGCGCGCTCCGTTGTGAAGGTTATCCGCTCAGGCGGCCGACTTCTCTTCAACCAGCGCCTTCAAATTGGCGAGGCCTCTTTCGAAATCCCCGCCGATGAGCCTGTCCAGGTTGACGAAAAGCGAGAACAGCTTGGCCTGGAAATCGTTCTTTCCCTTCATGGTCCAGGTCAGCCGGGTGCCGTCGCCCTCCGGCTTCAGCTCGAAGGAGGCGGCGCGCGTTCCCCGCATCGGCCGCTCGAAATCGAGCTTGAGGCGCAGCAGTTCGTCGCGAACCGATTCCACGATCGTCATCTTGCCGGCCCCGACCTTGCGGTTGCCGGACCAGGCGAAGCTCGAGCCCACTCCGCTCTCGGGTCCCTCGAAGTTCTCTTTGGCGTTAGGGTCTAGCTTCGCCCAGGGCGACCAGTCCTTCCACGCGCGAAAATCCGCGAGCTTGGCGAAGACCGAATTGGCGGGCGCATCGATGACGGCGCTGCGCGACACGCTGAAAGCGTTGGGCTTCAGCGAGGCGAGAGCGACGACGCTCCCCAGGGCCGCCACGATCAAAAGTCCGAGAAACGACATGATTTCCCCTCCTGGCGCCGCCTAACCCATGTTGGGGCGCAACGTCGCCTCGACAAGATAGCGATTCGAGCGTCCTCCGTTCAAGCGAGATCCCCTCTGCATTGGTTGGCGACGATCAAGCTTAATCCCAAGCTGCGCGGAATTGAAAAAAAATCCTGGCGCGGAACAGGCTACGGATGCTTTGGATGTATATGGAATCTGTAGCGCAAGGTCTCGCCCTTTGACCGGTTTGAACGCCAACGACATTTCCCTCACACCGGTCTGCGCCATGGGGGCTTCCGCGGGCGGCGTCACTGCGCTGCAATCCTTCTTCTCGCAGATCGCCGACGATCTCGGCCTCGCCTATGTCGTCATCGTGCATCTCTCGCCCGATCAGCCGAGCTCGCTTGCGGAGATCCTCGCGACGCGCACCAGCATGCCGGTGCAGACCGTCCAGGGCTCGGCGAGACTTCAACCGAACTGTGTTTACGTCATCCCTCCCGACCGCGAGCTCGTGATCAATGGCGACGATCTGACGGCTCGGCCTTTCAGCGAGCCGCGCGGGCGGCGCTCGCCCATCGACATGTTCTTCCGGTCCATCGCCGCCGCCCGAGGCGACGGGGCCGCCGTCGTGCTCAGCGGCTCCGGCTCCGACGGGGCGCTCGGCGTGCGCGCCATCAAGGAAGCCGGCGGCGTCATCTTCGTGCAGGACCCGAACGAAGCCGACTATATGATGATGCCGCAGGCCGCGATCGCAACCGGCGCCGTCGATTTCGTCGCGCCAATTTCACGCCTCGTGACGCAGATCGCGGACGTCGTGCGCAGGAAGGAGGCGATGCATGCCGTCGACGAGGAGGAAACCGACAAGGAACTGCGCCAGATCGTCAATTATCTGCGACGGCGCACTGGCCACGATTTCTCGAACTATAAACGGGCGACGGTGCTGCGCCGCCTCTCGCGCCGCATGCAGGTCGCGGGGCAAGAGAACCTCAAGGCCTATCTCCGCTTCCTGGAGGCCAACGCCGACGAAGCCAAGGAGCTGTTTTCCGATCTTCTGATCTCGGTCACCTCGTTCTTTCGCGATCGGGCCGCCTTCGAGGCGCTCGCCGAGAAGGTCGTCGCGCCGCTCTTCGAGCAGCTGAAAGGCGACGCGCCCATTCGTGTTTGGGTCGTCGGCTGCGCAACGGGCGAAGAGGCCTATAGCATCGGCATCCTGTTTCTCGAGGAGGCTGAGAAGCGCGGCGCGCATCCTACCCTACAGATCTTTGCGAGCGATCTCGACGAGGCCGCGCTCGCGCTCGCGCGCGAAGGGCGTTATCCGAAAACCATCGAAGGCGATGTGACCGAGGAGCGGCTGAAGCGCTTTTTCGTCGATGACGTCGGCAGCTACCGCGTCAAAAAGGAACTGCGCGACCTGGTGCTGTTTTCGCTGCACAGCACGCTCAAGGACCCGCCCTTCATCAAGCTCGACCTGATCTCCTGCCGCAACCTGCTGATCTATCTCCAGCGCGATTTGCAGCGCCAGCTTTGCAACCTGTTCCATTACGCGCTGAAGCCCGGCGGCTTTCTCTTTCTGGGTCCGGCCGAAACGGCCGATGCGAGCGCGTCGCTCTATCGCGTCGTGGACCGTGACGCGAGAGTTTATGCGCCTCTCGCCCAGTCGGAAGAGGTCGCGCCGCTGCTGCCGCAACTCACCGTAGACCATCGAGTGCGGGCGCAGGGGCCGAAAAGCCTCGTCGTTCCCGAGCTGTCGAGAACCGGGGGACGCGCGCACTCCGCGGCGCTCGAGCAGTATGCGCCCCCGAGCGTGCTGGTCGACGGCGCTCAACGCATTATGCATCTCTCCCCGAACGCCGGCCGTTTCTTTCGGCCGATGGAGGGTCCGTTCAGCGACGAGCTGACCTCGCAGGTGCGGCCGGAGTTCCGAGTCGATCTCAAGCTCGCCCTGCAGCGCCTCTTCGAGACGGGCCAATCGACGCTGATCCCGCCGATCGCCGTCGGCTTCAACGGCGATCGGCGTCTCGTGTCCCTGCATGTGACGCCGTCGGGCGCAGGCGGCGACGGAGCGCATTCAGGCGCCCTCGTCCTGTTCCTCGACGCCGGGGCGCCGCCCGAGAACGGGGGGTCGCCCGAGAACGAAGACGGCAACCGCGAGGAGGTGACGCGCCTGCGCAAAGAGCTATCCGTGGCTCAGGATCGCGTGAGCGCCAGCCGCAAGGAGTACGAGCTCGCGACGCAGGAGCTGCGCGCCGCAAACGAAGAGCTGCAGTCGATCAACGAGGAGTACCGCTCGACGGCGGAGGAGCTCGAGACGAGCAAGGAAGAGCTGCAGTCGATGAATGAGGAGCTGCAGACGGTCAACAGCGAGCTGAAAAGCAAGCTGGAGACGATTTCCTCCTCGCACAACGACCTGCAGAACCTGATGGCGACGACCGAGATCGGCACGCTGTTTCTCGACACCGAGCTCAGGATCAAGTTGTTTACGCCGGTTGTCACCAAATATTTCAATTTCACCAGCAGCGACCTGGGACGCCGCATTTCCGACTACACCAATCTGCTCGATTACGCGGAGCTGGAAAATGACGCCCTCGCGGTGCTCAAGACTTTGACGCCCATCGAACGAGAAACCGCCTCGAAGAACGGCCGATGGCTCATGATCGGCCTGCGGCCCTATCGCACCGTCGATCAGCGCATCGAAGGCGTCGTGCTGACCTTAACCGATATCTCCAACCGCAAGGCCGCCGAGGCGGAGCTGCAAAAGGAGCTCGACGCGACCCAGCGGCTTCAGCAGCTCAGCACAAAGTTCATCCAGAGCGACGACATAACCCAGCCCTTGAACGACGTGTTGAAAACCGCGGCCGAGCTGGTCGGCGCCGATTTCGGCGCGATGTCGCTCTACAACGAAGCGAGCCAAACTCTGCACATCGCAGCGCATCGAGGCTTTCAAAAGCGCTTCGTCGACCATTTTGCGACGATCGACGCCTCCGACGGCGCGCCCTGCGGTCGCGTGCTGAAAACGCGTCAGCAGGTCGTGATCCCGGATGTCGAACGGGATCCCGCCGCCGCCCCGATCCTGGAGGAAGCGCGCGCGGCGGGCTTCAGGGCGGCGCTCTCGACCCCGCTGATGGGCGCGCCTGCAAATTTGGTGGGCGTGCTCACCGTGCATTTTCGAGAGCCGCGCGAGTTCACCGGGCGCGATTTGCGGCTCATCGACATCGTGGCGCGCAACGCCGCGGACGCCATCAACGCTTACCAGCTGCAACGCAAGCTGCGCGAAGCCGACCGCCGCAAGAATGAATTCCTGGCTGTGCTCGCCCATGAGTTGCGCAATCCGCTGGCCGCCATGAGCAATGCCCTCCAGACGCTGAAACGCCTCAAGCCCGACGCGCCCGAAGCCAAAGACCTGCTGGCCATGGTCGCGCGCCAGATCGAGCATCTCACCCGCCTCGTCAATGATCTCCTGGACATATCGCGCATCACGCAGGGAAAGATCGGCCTGCGTCCGCAGCTCCTCGATCTCAACGAGGTCGTGCGCGGCGCCTTGGAGGCGACTAACTCGGCCTTCAGGGACAAGCGGCACAGGGTGAAAAGCTCGCTCCTCTCGAAGCCGCTGCCCGTCTATGGCGATCCCGTCCGTCTCGCGCAGGTCTTGGGCAATCTCATCTCCAACGCCGCGAAATTCACGCCGGAAGGCGGACAGATCGACGTCGCGAGCGTTCAGAGGGAGGGGAGCGCCGTCGTGAGCGTTCGCGACAATGGCGTCGGCATCCCGCGCGAGATGTTGTCGCGCATCTTCGAGCTCTTCGCGCAGGCCGACCAGACGTCTCAAGCCAAGCCGGGCGGCGGCATGGGCGTCGGCCTTGCGCTGGCGCGCAGTCTCGTATCGCTGCATGGCGGCTCGGTCGAGGCGATCAGCGACGGCCCCGGCACGGGCTGCGAGGTCGTTGTTCGCCTGCCGCTGGCTCGCAGCGACTTGCCCGCGCAAGAATCCATCGTCCCAAAGGAGCCGGCGTCGAACTCGCATGCGACGCGCGCGCTCGTCGTCGACGACAACCCCGACGCGGCGAACTCGCTCGCCATCTTGCTGCAAAGCTTTGGCGTGGACGCGCGCGTTGTTTATGGCGGCGCCGAAGCGCTCGCGAAGTTGAAGGAGCTCAAGCCGGACATCGCCATCCTCGACCTCGGCATGCCGGGCATGGACGGCTATGAGGCGGCGCGCGCGATGCGCGGAACTCCCGAGGGAACAGATCTGTTCCTCGTCGCGCTGAGCGGCTGGGGCGGCGACGAGCATCGCGCCCGCGGGCTCGAAGCCGGCTTCGACCGGCACATCGTTAAGCCGGTCGGCGTCAAGGATCTGCAAGATCTGCTGGCCGAGGCGGCAGGACGCAAGCCGGGGCCCGCTCGCGCGATGTGAAGCGCAGCACGCCAAATAGACACTCGACCCGGAGCGCCACGGCGCCGCCGCCGGCCGGTCCGCACAGGGCTTGAAACGAGAACTCCGAGCGCGTTTAAACCGTCAAGCCCGGCAGTGAGGGAACCGCCCGCGAAGTCCGGGAACACTTTGTCGGAGAGCGCCGTCTCGGAAAGCCCGAGCTGCGCGGCGAGCAGACCTTTCAGCACCGCCCGCAGATCGGTCGTCGAGGCGAGGTCGCGACCCTGGTAGAGCTGGCCCACTTTCAGCCCCGGCCAGTCGGCCAGCACGCGCCCGCCGGCGACAGCACCCCCGGCGAGAAAGGCGACCGATCCTGTCCCGTGGTCCGAGCCGTTGGTGCCGTTGATGCGCGCGGTGCGGCCGAATTCGGTGATCGCGACGACGGTCGCATCCTTCCAGTGCGCGCCGAGACCCTTCTCCAGTTCGTCGAAGGCGCCGTCGAGACCGGCAAGGCGCGTCGCGAGCTGGCCCGTGACGCCGCCCTCGTTCTGATGTGTGTCGAAGCCCTCGAAGGCGAGCGCGGCGACGCGCGGGCCGTCGGCGGCGGCGAGCAGACGCGCTGCGCCGGCTGCGGCCTGCCGCATCCCATTCGGTTGGTCCATGCCGCCCTTGTTCTTGCGGTTCTCGTCGCTCATCCCGTCCTTCGTCGCCATGCGCTCGGTGTCGAGCCCGGCCTGCAGCGCGCTCGCCAGCGCCGGGTCACGGCGCCGGTAGAGATCGAGCGCGCGGGCGGCGAGGTCGTCCGAGGCGTTGGGCAAGCCCTGCGGCGCCCAGCCGAGCACGGGCGCGGGGCCGCGCATGACGAGCGGCGCCGTGACGCCGACGCTCAACGCCCGTCGCGACCCGCCGGAGGCCGGCAGCAGCGCGACGGCGCGATTGAGCCAGCCGCTGTCTGTGCGGCCGGGACCGGGATAGCCGCTCTCCAGCACGTCCTGCCCGTCGAAATGCGAACGCTCGCGATAGCCGGTCGCCGTCGCGTGGACGAGCAGCGCGCGTTTCTCGCCATAAAGGCGCGCAAGATTGGGCATGGCCGGATGCAGCACGAAGAAGCCGTCGAGCGGAAGCCCGGCGCGCTCGCCTTGGCTCGCCAGCGCCAAGGGCCCGCGCAGCGACGCGTAGTCCGGGTCGCCGACGGGCGCGACGGCGGCGAGACCGTCCATCGCGCCGCGCAGGATAATGACAATCAAGCGCGGATCGCGGGCTCCGGCCGCGCTCGCGTGCCAGGGCGCCATCGCCGCCGCGAAGGAGACGCAAACCCCCTGCAACGCCGCGCGGCGCGAAATCTCATGAGCGTTCGCCTTCATGCTCATCTCCTCTGAAACTCCGGCGACATGAACAGCAGGGCGAGCGCCTGCGGGCGCGATTCCGCGCGGGATACGGATTCACGAGTTTCCCGGCTCGCCGCTTCGCCGAGAGCCGTTTCCAAAGCGGTCATGGGCTCGACGTCCTTGACGCGCTGCGCCATCTGCGAGGCGGCGTCGAGACGCAGCTTCATCTGCTCGGGCGAGGCCCACACGCTTGCGGTGTCCGCAAAGCCGTTGGGTCCGCCCGGCTGCCAGAGCGGCATGCCGAGCGCGTTGATGACATTGAGCACGGGCCCCGGCTCCTTTAGCAGAAAGCCCGTGGCGCGGATCGCCGCGACAACGAACTCCTGCGGCGTGCGGATTTTTGTCGCGGGCGCACGCCACGCCGCATCATGCGCGACCAGCGCGCGGCAGAGTTCCGTGAGATCGCCTTCCGTCTCGAGAAAGTTTCGCGTCAGCGCCGCAACGAGCTCTTGGGGCGGCTGATCGGCGACGAAATGCCGAGCAAACTTCGTCGCGATGTGGCGGGCGGTCGCCGGGCTGCGCGCGAGGTCCCGCAGCGCCGCCTCGCCCTGGGCGCGGCCGGTCTGCTCGTAAGTCCGACCCAGCAGCGTCTGCGCGCCGGGTTCGTGCCAATTGCTCTTGAACAGAAAGGCGCCCGGCTCCCCGGTCTCGCTCGCGGCTTCGGCGAAACTCCAGCCCGTGATGATACGCGCGAGCGCGGTCACGTCGCCCTGAGAATAGCCGCTGTCGACGCCGAGCGTATGCAGCTCGAGAATTTCCCGCGCGAGATTCTCGTTGAGCCCTTTTCCGTCGAGCCGTCCCGCCCGCGATCCCGGACCGATCGAGCGCTGATTGTCGAGGAAGAAGATCATCGTCGGGTGCTGCTCGACGGCGATCAGAAGATCGGCGAACTTGCCGAGGATGTGCGGGCGGATCGCCTCGCGCTCGAAGGCGCCGGCCGAGGCGCGGACAAAGCCGCCTTTGGCGACTGAGACCGCGAAATGATTGGACCAGAAGGCGACGAGCCGCTCGACGAGACCCGAGCGCGCCGAAATTTGCGCCAGGAAGCGCGCCATCGCTTCCTCGCGGAAAATTTTATGCTCGGCGTTGGGCTCCTGGGGTTTTGGCTTGGCTTCCTGAGGCTTTGGGTCCGCGGCGTTAGCCTCCAACGTAGCTCTCGGCGGCGGGGCGGCTTGCGGCGGCGTCATCGCCGAGGCCTCGCGCGCCATGCGTTTCTCGTACTGATCGAGAAAGAGCGTCTGCAGCGCCGCGCGCGTCGTCGGCAGCGCGCCGGCGGCGATGACCGCGGCGTAGCTGCTGTGCAGCTCGTCCAGCAAAAAGCCGCGCGGATCGCCTTGCGTGAGCGCAAGGCCGCCGGGCTTCGGCCCGAGCCCGAAGCGGTTGAAGGCGGTCAGCGCCGCATGCGGATCATTGCCCATAGACAAAATTCGCCTCGCGAGCGCGGGGGAAAGCCTGAAGCGTTAGATCATGGCGAGGCTGACTGGGGGATGAACGGGGGTCGGAGCCTGCGGCGTTCGGTGTTAGGACTGGAGCCTGACCGGGCGCTTGAGACGCCGCGGCCGATTTCACTGAGGCAGGGGGTCAGGATGGACGCGCGGGGGGCCGGCGAACCGGAGGGAAAGCTCGGGCTGCTCGCGCTCGGGGCGCTCGGCGTCGTCTACGGCGACATCGGAACGAGCCCGCTCTATACGATCAAGACGGCGATCGACTGGGCGGGCGGCGAGGTTGCGCCGGAGGACGCGCTCGGCGTTCTCTCGCTCATCGTCTGGACCCTCGTCATCATCACCTCGATCAAATATGTCGCGGTCATCATGCGCGCCGACAATGACGGCGAGGGCGGCATTCTCGCGCTGATGTCCCTGCTCGGCGTCAAGCACGGACGCAAGCCCCTGATCGTCGCAATCGGCATGCTCGGCGCCGCCTTGCTGTTTGGAGACGGCGCGATCACGCCGGCGATTTCGGTGCTCTCCGCGCTAGAGGGCCTGAAAACCTCGGCGCCGGCGATCGGCACCTATGTTGTGCCGCTTTCCGTCGCCGTGCTCATTGGGCTCTTCGCCGTGCAATCGCGCGGGACCGCCTGGATCTCCCGTCTCTTCGGCCCGATCATGACCCTCTGGTTCATCGTGATCGGCGGCCTCGGCGCGGCGGGTGTGATCCAGCATCCGGGCGTGCTCTGGGCGCTCGATCCGCGCGTCGGGCTTTCCTATCTCACCGGGAACGGGCTTTCCGGCTTTCTGGTCCTCGGCGCGGTTTTTCTTTGCGCTACGGGAGCGGAGGCGCTTTATGCCGACATGGGTCACTTCGGCCGCACGCCCATCCGCCTCGCCTGGTTCAGCCTCGTCTTTCCCGCGCTGCTGCTCAACTACGCCGGGCAGACCGCGCTGATCGTCGATGCGCCGCTCAACCCAGGGGCCAACCCCTTCTACGATCTTTGTCCGGAACGGCTGCAGCTTGCGCTCGTCGTCCTGGCGACGGTCGCGACCGTCATCGCCAGCCAGGCGATCATCACCGGCGCCTTTTCAATGACGCGACAGGCCATACAGCTCGGCCTGCTGCCGCGCATCCACATCTCGCAGACCTCCGAGGAAAGCTACGGGCAGATCTATGTCGGCTTCGTCAACTGGGCCTTGATGGCGCTGACCCTCATTCTCACCATCGTCTTTCAATCGTCGGACAGGCTCGCCGCGGCCTTCGGCATCGCCGTCTCGCTCACCATGCTGCTGACGAGCGCGCTGATGTTCGTCGCCATGCGGGAGGTATGGCGATGGAGCCTGCCGGTCAGCGTGATCGTCGCGGGCCTCTTCATGACGGTCGACAGCGCCTATGTCGCCGCCAATATGGTCAAGTTCTTCGAAGGCGGATGGATCCCGCTCGTCGTCGCGTCCATTCTCTTCTTCCTCATGAGCTGCTGGAGCGAAGGCTATGCCGCGATGCGCGCCGCCCTGGAGCGCAACAGCCTGCCTCTCGACGAGTTGGTGAGAAAATGTCGCGCCAGGGAAAGAGTCGAGGGCACGGCCGTCTATCTCGCCAGCCGTCGCGACCTCGCGCCGATGGCGTTGCTGGAGAACCTCAAGCACAACAAAGCGCTGCATGAGCGCATCGTGTTCCTGCAGGTGTCGACCGAACATGTTCCGCGCGTGGAGATGGAGCGCCGAATAAAGTCGCAGGCGCTCAACGAGGGGTTCTACACCATGCTGGTCCATTACGGCTTCATGGAGCAGCCCGACATTCCGCGCGCGCTGCTCTGGGAATGCTACGGCTGCCCGCTCGAATTCACCGAGGAGGACACCTCCTATTTCGCCGGCCGCTTCTCGCTTGTCACCGAGACGCGCTCGCGCTGGCGGCGCTTCCGCTTCGAGGTCTTTCGCCTGATGCACCGCAACGCGCTCTCCGCGACCGAGTTTTTTCGCATTCCGCCGGGGCGCGTCGTCGAACTCGGGGCGCAGGTTGAAATCTGAGGCGAGGCGTTTGCAGATCTGGCAGGACTGCAAGGCGAGGTCGCGCATATGGTGCGATAGCCGTCTTCGGCGACGCCCCGGTCAAAAAGGGGTGGAGAACGCGGGGCGATGCGGTCGCTACGCTGTTTTTTCCGGTTCTGCAGAGCATAGTCGCCGCGACGCGATTCCCTGAGCCCCATTCGCCATGCCCCTTGCCGCGGCGCGCAAGCCCTCCCCGATCTGCGATCCGGCTTCCGCCTTAGAGTCGGAAGTGCGCGCGTTTTGCGGCTTCGGCGCCAAGACTCGTTTCGAGGAGCGGGACGGACTGCCCTATTACATCAATGAATTCTGGACGGCCGGACAAAGGCGGGCGCATTCGATCCACGAAGTGAGCTACAGAGCCTGCTTCAAGCCGCAGCTGCCGCGCTTCTTCATCGACCGGCTGAGCGCGCCGGGCGAGGCCGTCCACGATCCCTTCATGGGGCGCGGCACGACGCCGATCGAGGCTGCGCTCGCGGGACGCAGGCCGGTCGGCAATGACGTAAACCCTCTGAGCCTTCTGCTCACGCGCCCGCGCTTGAATCCCCCGACCCTCCCCGAGGTCGCGGCGCGGCTCGACGAAGTTCCCTGGGAAAAGGGCGAGATCGAGCGCGAGGATCTCCTTGTTTTCTACCATCCCGAAACGCTGCGCCAACTCTCGGCGTTGAGGTGCTTCCTTCTCAAGCGTGCGCCGCTCGAAGCCGAGCCCGACGCGACCGACGACTGGATCCGGATGGTCGCTCTCAACCGCTTGACCGGCCATTCGCCGGGGTTTTTCTCAGTCTACACGCTGCCGCCCAACCAGGCCGTCTCGATCGAGGCGCAGCGCAAGATCAACGAGAAGCGCGCCCAGACGCCGCCGCCACGCGATGTGGCGCGCCTGATTTTGAAAAAATCGCGCGCGCTTCTCGCCGAGGACGGCCCACCGCGCGTAGAGGGGCTCCTCGGGGCGGGTGACGCGGCTACGACGCACTTCATCCCCTCGGGGTCTATCCGGCTCGTTGTGACCTCGCCGCCCTTTCTCGACGTGGTACAATATGAGAGCGACAATTGGCTGCGCAGCTGGTTTGCGGGCGTCGATTCCGCGCAAGTCAAAATCTCGGCGCATAGGAGCGAGGCGGACTGGTCGGCGATGGTCGCCGCCGTGCTCGGCGAGCTCGCGCGCGTGCTCACGCCCGGCGGGCACGTCGCCTTCGAGGTCGGCGAGGTCAAGAACGGTCGGCTGCTGCTGGAGCGGCTCGTGTGGCGCGCCGCCGAGGGGCTGCCCTTCGAGCGGCTGTTCGTGCTGGTCAACGAGCAGCGCTTCACCAAGACGAGCCATTGCTGGGGCGTCGCCAACAACGGCAAGGGAACGAACTCGAACCGGATCGTGCTGCTGCGCAGGCGCTGAGCCCGCCCGGGCCGGGGATCGCGAGAGCGACCTTTGCAGGCGGGAAAGTCCCTATTATAGAGGGGAGCCCCGAGGGAATCGGGGGCGGGCGCTCGCGGGAGCTTGCGCCGGCTTAGGAGGGGTGGCCGAGTGGTTGAAGGCGCACGCCTGGAAAGTGTGTATACGGGAAACCGTATCGCGGGTTCGAATCCCGCCTCCTCCGCCAT
>CAWEGE010000012.1:0-41096 GCA_963808525.1 uncultured Alphaproteobacteria bacterium | reverse complement strand
CGAGCCGGCTTTTGCCGAGAACGCGCTCGACGACAGGGTCTGTTGCGGCGGGCGCGCCCCTCAGTTAGCATTCGTTCAGCGCTCCGCCTCCGCTGCGGACGCAAACCCTCTTGTGAGAGCCTATTGCGTCGATGCCGTCCCTGTCGTTTTTCGTCTCGCTCGCGGCGTCCTTCCTGTTGGGCTATCTCCTCGGCTCGATCCCTTTCGGGCTGCTGCTGACTCGCGCGGCCGGGACAACCGATCTGCGGACGATCGGCTCGGGGAATATCGGGGCGACCAATGTGCTGCGCACCGGCCGCAAGGACCTCGCAGCGGCGACTCTGCTGCTCGACGCGGCGAAGGGGGCGCTCGCGGTCGTGATCGGCGCTTCGCTCAGCCCAGCGAGCGGCGTCGCCGCAGCCATCGGCGCTTTTCTCGGCCATATCTTTCCAGTCTGGCTCAAATTCAAAGGCGGCAAGGGCGTCGCGACCTTTGTCGGCGCGCTCTTCGCGCTGCACTGGCCGACAGGCTTGATCTTCTGCGCGGTCTGGCTGACGGTCGCGGTGATCTGGCGCTATTCCTCGCTGGCGGCGCTCGTCGCCTCGGTTGTCGCGCCTCTCGCTCTTTTCTCCTTTGGCCATGGCCAGGCGGCGGCGGCGCTGGCGCTGATGGCGGCGCTATTGTGGTGGAAGCACAGAGAAAACATATCGCGCCTCCTCACAGGAGCCGAGACGCGCATCGGAAAGAAATCATGAGCGCGCCGCGCCGCCAGGCGAGCCGCCTGACAGACGCGCAGCTCGTCGACTGGCTCCGTCTCATCCGCAGCGAGAACATCGGGCCGCGCGGTATTATGGCGCAAACGCCACAGGACATTTTAGAGTCTCGACCTTAGCTTTCAAGGCATGAAAGCCGAGATATCCACTAAGCAAGCCTGCTTCACCCTGGACCGCCTTCACGCTGAGATCGCCGGCAAGATCGCCGACAACAAGCGTGAGGCGAAGCGCCTCGAACAGGACATGCGCAACGTCGAAGCGGTCATGAAGCTCCTAGACCCTTCGTTTAATGCGAACCGCGTCGCGGTCCGCCGTCGCAAGCCGAATCCCTGGTTCAAGCGCGGGACGATCTTCCGTCGCGCGTTGGAGGCCATGCGCGAGGCTCAGGAGCCGCTCACAGCGACAGAGATCGCCGCGCGCATGTTCCGCAAGGTCGGCGTCGAGAGCGCCGCTAGAGACGATTTCAGGACCGTCTTTGGAGGCGTGCAATCGTCTCTGCGAAACAATGAGGGGAAGACGGTTCGAGCCGTCGGCGCAAGCCGCCCGGCGAAGTGGGCGCTGATCTAGCCGCGCTCCGCAGTCAGCCTCTATCGCAACAAACAAGGTTCAGCCGAACGCGCCGGCTAACCACAGGGCCGAAAGCAAGGCTGCGGTCAAAGCCGCCGTGAGCGCCAGGCCGCGCCAGTCGTAACGCTCGCGGAGCGGAAGCTTCTCCCACTCCGCCCGTTCGTCGTCTTCCCGATTCTGTTGGCCGCGCCATCCCATGATAATTACGTTAGAGCAACCGGCCTAAAGTTCTAGCTTGATTCCCGTTTTTTCCTCTATTTTAGTTTTTAGGTAGCCCTTCGCGAGTGCCTTCAAAAGGTCAAACGATAAACTTCCGGCATCCCCAGCACCCTTTTTTGTCATAGACCAAATTTCGGTGTCGCGGATATTATCTAAAAAATCGTGTCCATCCCATGTCATTTCAATGTTCATGCGTTCCTTGTGATTTCCAATTACAATGGCGTTCGATCCGCATACCAAGTTTGCCTCAATCATCTTATCTAAAAGATAGTATTTTTCGTCTTTCCGTTCGTCAGTGCGGGGGATCAACATAGAGGACGACAAACCGCGCGGCGATTCCTCAATTTGAATCAGTAGATCGCGCGCCAAATCCATATCGCGTTTCACGTCAAAATCCCCGCTCATGATAATATCAAGCATGATGACAAGCGCTCCCGTTTCGTGTAGCCTACAGGCTAACGATGACTGGCGTTGTCGTCATGCGATCAAGGCGGGGATTCGGCCCCCCGCTGATCACCTCCGAACATAGGCGATTTGCTCGGCGCGGGCTAGGGTCACGCCGCAATGTGGCGCTGCCAGTAACCCGTGAAGTCCGGGCTCGTCTTTTTTCCCATCGCCAGCCCCGCAATGCGGCTCACCTGTTCGCCATTCGACATGCGGCGATGATCCTCGCGCCATGACGACTCTTGCGCGTAGCGAAGCAGATACGCCCCGGCGACATGGTGGTGGTGGCCGATTTCGGCGCGACGCAGGCGACTGAAATATTCCTCGGCCATGTTCGTGCAAGCGCCGTCGGCGCTATAAGCCTCTTCGTGATTGATGCGGCGCATTTCAAAGCGACCGTGCAAGCCGTCCCATGACTTCGCTTCGTCGGCGTTGACGATCGAGCCGTGAGCGACGCGCGACTTGATGAAATCGAGCGCCTTGCCTTCCGACTGAAACACGGCGGGAACCGAATTGCCGTCGCGCTCGCGGACGATCACGACAACCTTGCGCTTGCCGTTCTGATTGATCGCAAGGCGGCGGTCGCGGCGGTTCTCGACATGGTTCGCCGGCTTGATGTAGCCGCCAAAGTAGCCGCCATCGACCTCAACAGACTTGCCGTCGCCGCCGACCACGCGACCGCGCATTTCCTCGCCCATCGCCTCGCGGAGCTTGTGAAGCAGCACGAAAGCGGCCTTGTAGGACGTTCCCAGCTCCCGGGACATGGCGAGCGCGCTCTTGCCCTTCACTTCATTGCAAAAGAGGCTGATAGCCGCGAGGTAGACCCGCAGCGGAAGCTTATGGCTGGCGAACAGTGTGCCGCTCGTCACTGAAAAGTCCTTGACGCACTCGCGGCAACGGAAGCGCATCGCTCCGTTCGGGCGCCGGCAATCATAGGCGTCCAGACCGCCGCAGTTCGGGCACGCCGGGGCACCATCGGTTTCAGGCCAGCGGACCTTGCGGAACATGGTCTCGGCGTCCGCATCTGACATGCGGAAGATCGCCCCGAGGGAGAGGCTTTTGGCGGCGCGAGAGAGGAGGAAATGCTGGGCCATGATTGCGTATCCGCTTTGTTATTAGCGAATATGCAATCTTTAACTCCCCTTGTCAATCAGAAAGTTTGCATATATGCTATCATTAATGCGGAACAGCAAAGATGGTGGCGACGATGGGCCTTGCAAAGACTGAAGAGGAATGGGCGCAGCGCGCCGCTAAGTTCCTGAAAGCAGAACTGAAACGGGCTGATATCACCTATGAACAGCTTGCTGAACGGCTCAAGGAGCACGGTTTCAACGAGACGAAATCGGGGATCGCAAGCAAGCTGTCGCGAGCAACCATATCGGCGGCGCTGTTGCTCGCCTGCCTTGCGGTCCTGGGCCTGACCGGCATAGACTTGGAAGACCTCTAGCAAGGTTTGCGCGTGCGGATTAAGCGGTGGCCGCCACTGATAGTTTTGGCACTGCTCTTCGGGGTAGCGGTGGCCGGTTTATTTCAGCAAGATGGCCAACGCCGTCACGGAAATCCAGAATATGCAGAAGCTCCCAAAAACATACACGCCGTAGCGGCTGCTAATCGTGGCGAAGGCCGCCAGCCAGGAGAAAATGAATACGATTGGTATCAGGGCATTGTCGATAAATTTCTTGAGCATATTACTGACTGGTTGCTTGTTGTTTTTAATTGCATCTTGGCTCTGTTCACGGCTAGATTGTATTTTGCTACAAGAGGGCTGTTCGTAGAGACAGCCGGCTTGCGCAGCGCTGCCGATCAACAAGCCATCGATATGAAAGACTCGTTGGCTATTGCCAAACAATCCGCAGATGCCCTGACCGCGAGTGAGCGCGCGCATGTCATTGAGGTCATACATAATGGAAGCGTTGACCATAGACCGGCCATCCTCAAAGCGGAGGATGGAACAGAAAGTGGTATTGTCTACCACTCCATAAATTTCAGTTATTTTTTGAAAAACTTCGGCAAGACTCCGGCGACGATAGTCAGTTTCCATATAGATACTTACATATATCCTAGTATTCCAGGGGACGAATCGCTGCTGTGCTCTAATAATAGTATAATAAGGCTCGATAAATATATCATTGGGGCTGAAGACGCCACAAGAGATATAGACTTTAGAAAATCCATCGGTGTTCAATCCGGATCGGATCGGAGCAAAACCAGTGGAGAGTTTTGCATATCCGGATATATAAAATTCGCCGACGTTTTTGATAACATCACAACGCGAAATTTCTTGTGGATATACGACGCATCGCTGCGCGAATTCCGCCCCATTGGATGGAGGGATGAAAAACAGGAAAAGCCCGCACAGGGCCGCGCGGATCACGCGCCCGACTCCTAATCATCGCCCTCCCGGATCAGAGGTGGCGATGCGACTGGAGTTGCGCTTGTGGCGTTTGCGCCATAATACCGGGGCCGCGCACCTTTCGCGAGCTCATCAACCGATACGGCGGTGCGAGCGCGGCGCTCGAAGCTCTTCCCGAGCTCGTCGCCAAGAAGCTTAGAGGCCGGGTCATCAGGATCGCGTCGCGTGATGAAGTCATGCGCGAGATCGAGGCTTCACAAGCGCAAGGCGTGCGCTTCGTCGCCATGGCCGACCCCGATTACCCGGCGCCGCTCAGCGAGATCGACAGCGCGCCGCCGCTTCTCGCCCTGCATGGCGATCCGGCCGTGTTGAACAGACCGACGGTGGCGATCGTCGGCGCGCGTAACGCTTCGGCTTCCGGTCTCGCCTTCGCCGAGCTGCTAGCGCGCGGTCTCGGCCGCGAGGACTACACGGTCGCATCAGGGCTCGCCCGCGGCATCGACACGGCGGCGCATCGCGCAAGCCTCGCGAGCGGCGCAGTGACAGTTCTTGCCGGCGGCCACGCCCGCCCTTACCCGACGGAAAATATCGGGCTGCTCGACGAGATCATCGCCTCGGCCGGCGCTGCGGTCTCGGAGATGCCTCTCGAGTGGGAGCCGCGCGGACGCGACTTTCCGCGGCGCAATCGCATCGTATCCGGCCTTTCGCAAGGCGTCGTCGTCGTCGAGGCGGCGCGGCGCTCCGGCTCGCTCATAACGGCGCGCTTCGCCGCCGAGCAGGGCCGCGAGGTTTTCGCGGTGCCGGGCTCGCCGCAGGACCCTCGCGCGGAAGGAACGAACGATCTGCTGCGCGACGGCGCGACGCTTTGCGCGGCGGTCGAGGACGTGACGCGCGTTCTCGGCCAACGCGCCACACGCTCGCCGACCCGCGCCGATCTCTTCAGCGAGAGCCCGCCCGCCGAGGAGGAGGAGCCGCTGTTCGACGAGCTCGACCTCTTCTCGCTGCGAGAGGCTGCGCCCGGTCCTGCCCGCTTCGAAACCGCACCCGCCGCTCAGCCGGCGCCCCCGGGCGCCCGAACTGGTTGGGCCGGAAGCGATCATGGCGGTCGACGCCGAAGACGCCAAAGCGCGCGTGCTGGCCCTGCTGTCGCCGGCGCCTGTCTCGCTCGACGAGCTGATACGCGCCGTAGGTCTGCCGGCGCGCGACGTGCAAGGCGCGCTCGTCGATCTCGACATCGAGGGGCGCATCGAGCGCCACGGCGCTGGGCTCGTCTCGCTGATCGTGAGGAACTGAGCCGTTCTTTCTTCAGCTCGCGTGCTTCTGCACCCAGGCGACATATCGATCCATCCAGCCTTGCAGAAAAGCGCGGGTTCCTTGCCCGATTTCGCCCGCCGTGTCGAACAGACTTTCCTTGAACTGCAGGAAGACCTCCGGCTGTCCGAGCGTCGGCGCGTCAAGATAGGCGAGAACGTTACGCAAATGCTGCTGCGCGATGGCCGTGCCGATCGCGCCCACCGATATCCCGATAACTGCGGCCGGCCTGCCCGCGAAGGCGTTCTGCCCATAGGGCCGCGAGGCGTGATCAATCGCGTTCTTGAGCACTCCGGGGATGGAGCGGTTGTATTCGGGCGTGACGAAGAGCAACCCCCGAGGCGGCGGCGATCTCGCTCTTGAGACGTTTCACCGCCTCGGTCTGCGCCGCATCGTCATCCTGATTGTAGAGCGGCAAATCAGCGATGTGCGCTTCGGCGAAATCGAAGTCGGGCGGCGCCAGCTTGGCGACAGCCCCGGCGAGCTTGCGATTGTAGGAATTGCGCCGAAGACTGCCGACCAGAACGAGGATCTTATATCGGCTCATGTCGATCTTTCCCTGTTTCGCGGCCGGCCCTCGGGCCCCCTGCGCTCAAAACTAGGGTCGACTTAGGCTTCCTCGACATCCGGCGTGCGCCAGGCGAGATGCTGGCCGCTGTCGACCGCAATCATCTGACCCGTCACATGGCGCGCGCGCGCGAGATACAACGCGGCCTCGACGAGGCTTTCGATGTCGATAGCCTCCTTGAGCGGCACGCCCGCGGTTTCGCGCGCAAACCCGGCCTCGCCCGCGCTTGCGTTGGGAAGCGTTGGCCCCGGCCCAATCGCGTTGACGCGGATGCGCGGCGCGAAAGCCTGGGCCATCGTGCGGGTCGCGGTCCACAGCGCGGATTTGGATAGCGTGTAGGTGAAGTCGCGGGGCGTAAGTCGAAAAACCCGCTGATCGATCATGTTGATGATCGCGCCCTTCTCGCCCTCGGGCAGGCGCTTCGCAAAGGCCTGGCAGAGCAGCAGCGGCGCCCTAAGGTTGACCGCGAAGTGGCGCTCGAGCGCTTCCGGCGTGAAGTCTTGCGCGCAATCGGGCTCGAAGAGCGCCGAATTGTTCACGAGAAGCGTAAGCTTCCCGAAATGCGCCTCAGCGCGCCCCAGCAGGTCTTGGGTCTCGCTGACGTCGGCGAGATCGCCGGCGATCGCCTGCGCGCGAAACCCCTGCGCCACTAGCGCGGCGGCGGCGGCCGAGGCGGCGGCGAGCGATCGAGGCGAGGCGTGAAGCACGACCGGCCGGCCCCTGTGCGCGAATCCCTGGGCCAACGCCAAGCCGATGCGCCGCGCCGCGCCTGTCACAAGAACGGGGCCACCCTGCTCCGCCACCCGCATGCACGCCTCCGCAATGTCTTCGACGCCTTCGCCAAGGTTGACGCTTTATTAGCCATCATCAACCGAAAACCAAGCTGAAAATTCTGGCGCCTGACGCAGGCTAAAAGAATAATGCCACAACTATGCCTAGATTTCTCATTGTCGACACAATTTATGCTTCTTGGTTTGCAAATGTTTGCTTTAACCATACGAGGAAAGCTCGGGCTGGAAAGGTCTCGTTAAGCTGAACGATTATAAATCGGGCTGTCGTCCGCGCGGGCTGCGGTTGCGCGGACGACCGCCGAAGGCGGGGCTGGCGACGAAGAATGGAGTTGAGCATGATGAGACACGCGTTCCTAGCGGCGCTGACGGCGCCCCTCGCCCTTTGCGCCCTCCCCGCAGCCTCAGCCGACCTGCCCTATCGCCAGGCGGCCCCGGCGGACTATTACACGCCGGCGCCGGTCACCCGCTGGCAGGGCTTCTATGCGGGCCTCAACACCGGCTATGGCTGGAGTTCCTTCACCGACAGCGGGGATTGGCTTTTAGGCAATCCGACGGGCGGCGAGTTTGGCTTCACAGGCGGCTACAACTATATGGTCGCGCCGAATTTCCTCATCGGCGCCGAGGCCGATTTCGATTTCGCCGGCATCAAGCTGTCGGGATATGCCTATCCTGGCGTCTCGAGCTCCAGCAGCGTCAACGATCTCTTCACGCTGCGCGGTCGCGTCGGCTATACGATGGATCGCGCGCTGTTCTTCGTTTCCGGCGGCCTCGCAGGCGGAAACACCAACATAAATCTGCAGAACGCCTGGGGCCGCTTCTGGGGCCAGGATTCGAGCTATCAACTGGGATGGGCGCTCGGCGCCGGCGTCGAATATCTGGTCGTTCCCAATATTTCGGTGAAGGCCGAATATCTCTTCACGTCGCTTGGCGCCAACACTTACTTCAACCTGTCGCCCTACGCCCTCCAGACCAGCACCAACACTTCGCAAGTGCGGGTGGGTGTGAACTACCACTTCTGAGCGCGAGCCAGTCAGGCGGCCGCCCCGCTGCACATCATGCCGCTGTCACAATTCCAAGGGAAACCGCGGGCGCGAGGCCTTTACGCGGAAGCCCAGATGAGTTCAGAAGCCTCACAGCAAGCAATGCGCGCGGAAGACGTGGCCGAGCTGCAAAAGGCGGTTCGGCTGCTCGAAAATCAGGGTCTCGTGCGGCTTTTGAAAAATGTCGCGGGCGTGCCCACCGACAAAGCGCTGGCGCTCGTGCCGAGAAGATTGAAGAACAAGCTCGATAAGATCGTCTGCGGCGCCGTGGGGCAAGGCCTGGATTTTGCCGTCAGCTCGATCGACGCCGACGACTTCCGCCCGCCGCGCAATCGCCTGTCCAGGCTCGTCACGGGGGTGACCGGCGGGGTAAGCGGGTTCTTCGGCGCGGGAGGGTTGGCGGCGGAACTGCCCGTCACCCCGACGCTCATCTTGCGGTCGATCGCAGACATCGCGCGATCGCAGGGCGAGGACCTCTCCAGCATGCCCACTCGCCTGGCCTGCCTGGAGGTCTTGGCGCCGGGCGCGCCGGCGGAGGAGAAGCAGACCCAATCGAGCTACTTTCTCGCGCGGGACAGTCTCTCGGAACTCGCGGGCAATGCGGCCAAGGCCCTCTCGGCCCGCGGCGCGGACGCAGCAAGCTCGCCTGAAGTGGACGGCTTTCTGGGTCAAATCGGCGCCAAATTCCACTTTATGTGGTGCACCGCATAAAGTGGATTATGCGTAGCGCATGATTATGCGGAGTTGCGCAGGCAGAACGGCAGTTTTCCGGGGCTTTGGCGGTGATGTCGCTCCGCATAATAACGGGGCGATGTCCGCGGCGCCCCGCCGTGTGCGAGGCGCCGCGGGCGCCGATCAGCGCGACCAGATCAGCGCGTATTCGCCGCCGTCGCCCTCGAAGAGGTTGGCGTAGATGGCGGCGGTGAAGCTGGGGTCGTCGAGCTTGACCGAGTGGTAGGTGCGGCCCTCCTTCGAGGTCCGGCGCCACGCGGCCCCGATCTCGACGCCTGAGACGACCACCCGAAGGTCGGGCGCCTTGTCGCTGGTGGAGGCGGGATCGCTGGGGACGAGGCGCGCCTTGGCGTCGATCGCAAGGGTCTTGATCGTGCCGGCGTAGACGCCATCGTTGCCGCGGATGAACGAGCCGATCTGGGACATGGTGTAGCTCCTTTTGCTGTGTTCCAAGCCCGCGACCATCGCGGCCTTGTGGCGATCAGGAGCCCCGGGACGGCCGCCCTGCACCTCAAGGCCGCAGCGCACGCGAAGGACGGCATGAGCCTAGCTTCTTGTCCCGCGAGGAGCGGCGCAGCCGCGGGGAAGAAGGTTGGCGACGCCGTTGCGGGGGCGAGGCCGGGTCGAAGACCGCATCCTGGGGCCGATCCGCCCAGCAAAGGCCCGTCGGTCGCCGGGGGACGCCACACGCACGGAGAACACGCCCAGCATGGATCAGCCACTGCGGGTGATGGCGGGTCCGGCATCGACCCGCTCACGTCGACGCGACATGGGTATCGGCCATCAGCGATGCAATCAACGCGTCAGGCGCCTTAAACCGACCGCGTCGTAGCGCAGGCGGCAGCACCGCCTCGACGGCCTCGAGCTTTTCGGACGGATCCATCCTGAGGTAGATCTCGGTGGTGCGGATATCGGCATGACCGAGCCAGAGTGCGACCTTGCGGATATCGCGCGTGGCCTGGAGCATGAGCACCGCGCAACTATGCCGCAACAGGTGCGGCGATAGCTTACGACCAACCAGCGTCGGACATTTTTGACCGGCGGCCGACCCGTGCTTTTCAAGGATGTATTCGAATCCGGCGCGCGTCATCGCCATGCTTTGCGCGTTGACGAACAGCTCGGGCGCCTGTGGTGTCCCACGCACCGCGAGCCAGGCGCGAACGTCGCGCGCGGTCTCCTTCCAGAGCGGCAAGTTGCGCTCGCGTCGGCCCTTGCCGAACACGAGGATGCTTGGGTTGGGATGTAGGGAGACGCCATTCATGGTCAGCCCCACGAGCTCCGAGACGCGCAAACCGCCGGCGAAGCACAGGTGCAGCATCGCCCGGTCGCGGATTCCCGATCGAGTTGAGGTGTTGGGCGCGTCGAGGATGGCGCGCACCTCCGCCAGCGTCAGATGACGGATGACGACACTCTTGGTTCTTACGTAGACACCTATCGGCAAGGTTCGCCTCCTCGTTTGTTGGAGGCGGGACTATGAAGCGTGAGCTTCCACTATCGGAAACGACGATGGTGCGCTGACCAATGACCGCCATCGCGTGCAGTGGCTGATCCATGCTGGACGTGTCCTCCGTGCGTGCGGCGTCCCCCGGCGACCGACGGGCCTTTGCTGGGCGGATCGGCCCCAGGATGCGGTCTTCGACCCGGCCTCGCCCCCGCAACGGCGTCGCCAACCTTCTTCCCCGCGGCTGCGCCGCTCCTCGCGGGACAAGAAGCTAGGCTCATGCCGTCCTTCGCGTGCGCTGCGGCCTTGAGGTGCAGGGCGGCCGTCCCGGGGCTCCTGATCGCCACAAGGCCGCGATGGTCGCGGGCTTGGAACACAGCAAAAGGAGCTACACCATGTCCCAGATCGGCTCGTTCATCCGCGGCAACGATGGCGTCTACGCCGGCACGATCAAGACCCTTGCGATCGACGCCAAGGCGCGCCTCGTCCCCAGCGATCCCGCCTCCACCAGCGACAAGGCGCCCGACCTTCGGGTGGTCGTCTCAGGCGTCGAGATCGGGGCCGCGTGGCGCCGGACCTCGAAGGAGGGCCGCACCTACCACTCGGTCAAGCTCGACGACCCCAGCTTCACCGCCGCCATCTACGCCAACCTCTTCGAGGGCGACGGCGGCGAATACGCGCTGATCTGGTCGCGCTGATCGGCGCCCGCGGCGCCTCGCACACGGCGGGGCGCCGCGGACATCGCCCCGTTATTATGCGGAGCGACATCACCGCCAAAGCCCCGGAAAACTGCCGTTCTGCCTGCGCAACTCCGCATAATCATGCGCTACGCATAATCGCCGTCGTCGTCGGGGAGCGCGCAGTTCCCGTTATCGGCGCCCTGGGCGGCGCAGCGGCGAACGCGATGTTCACCAAATATTTTCAGGACCTCGCGCGCGGCACTTCATCGTGCGCAAGCTCGAGCGGGCCTATGGCAAGGACGTCGTGAGAGCCCATTAGATGTCTGTTTTCGCTTCGCTGAATTAATCGAAGTCGCGGCATCCGCGGCAGCTTTGTGCTCGCAGCCTCTAGCCCGGCGCACTCCGCGCGCTATTTACCGCGCCGCGGCTGCTTGCGCGGTCGCGATCCATAGGAGCGCGAGATGGGAATTCTTGATTTCTTCGGAAAGAAAAATGATGCGCCTGCCCCCGCCGGAGCGACCGAAACGAGCGCCGCCTCCCCGGAGGCGCTGAAGGCCGAAATCGCGAGGCACGGCCTCGACGCTTCCAAGGTCGACGTCGCCGTCGACGGTTCGACAGTGACGCTTTCGGGTTCCGCTGCAACGACGGCCGAAGCGGAGAAGCTGGCGCTGGCGGTCGGAAACACGCAGGGCGTCACGCAGGTCGTCAACAATATTTCGGTTGCGGAGACGCAGGCCGAGTTGCGCTTCTATACGGTCAAGGCCGGCGACAGCCTGTGGGCGATTGCGGAGCATCTCTACGGTCACGGACAGGGCGCCAAGTATCAGCAGATTTTCGAGGCCAATCGTCCGCTCTTGAAGGATCCCAATCTCATCTATCCGGGTCAGGTGCTGCGGATTCCGAACCTTGCGCATCCGACTGCGGGCGCTGGCCAAACGGCCGCCGCGGGCGGTTGGAAACCGCCGCAGGAGCTCGCCTCGGCGGACAAGGGCGGCAAGAAGGAGGACGAGCCCGTCTGGAAGTCGCCGACCACGTAAGGCCCGCCATTCATCGACAGCATCGCGCGCGGGCCGCCCGCGCGCGGGTTTCGCTTTGAAAGATTTCGCGCCGAGGTCGCGCGACTCTCCATATCGACAGTCCTTGAGCGCATTGCTGTGCGAGAGCGAGGGGCTATATGCGCTCTCACCTGCGCCCCATAGGCGCACCATCCGTGAGCAAGGAAACGCACCCATGGCTACGTTTAAGCAGCCTGACGCCGAGCGTCTGCGAACCAAGGAAACCAGCGCAAAGTCAGTGATGTCGGATTTAGATTTGCCCCAGATCGATCTCGACACGCCGCTTCACGAGCGAGAGGCGATCGAGGCGGAGAAAGCGAGGCGCGCGGCCGCGACTGAAGCCTTTCGCAACGAGAAGGCTCACGAGCGACCTCCCCGCCACCAGGCTTGAGTCCGCGCGTCCTCTGCGCGACTAGGCCGTTGTCGCCGCGAAGGACGGGATGTCGCGCGCCTTGGTCCCCGCGCCCGCGAGGATCAAGAATCCGAGGCTTGGGCTTGTGAGGCCCGTGCCGGGAAGGCGAGTCCGCTCTTCCCTGCATCGCCGCGACGCACGCGCTGCCGCGCTTCCGGTGCGCGCCATTAGCGGAGATGCGCCGGCTTTCGCGAAAAACTTTTGCATCGCCTACGCCGTTGTTTTTATACGCTTCCAGCTTCCGCCATTGTAACGGCCGTGTTAACCTAGAAGAGTAGCACGTATTGCGTTACTCCATTAAAGTATTACCATAACTAATGTGCAAGAGATTAAGAAGAAGTGCGGTCTAGTCCATCAGCTACATCCAAGCAATCCACGTCATCGACGACGATGAGATGGAGCGAGAGTTGTTGCAACCATTAAGAATAAAGGGTTACGTGGTCAAAAGCCATGAATCCGGCCAAAGTTTCTTCAACTCAATTCAGCAAGACGATGCCGGTTGCATTGTGACCGATCAAAATATGCCGCAAATGACCGGAAAAGAGCTTTTGCGTAAAATGTGCAAAATACGCATGCGTGTGCCCGCCATCGTCATCAGTGGAACTCCTGGACGCTCGGCTCACACAAGAGAGCAAGGAACAGGGCGCATTCAGCTGCTTCCAAAAGCCGGTCGACCTAGACGCCCTCCTGGCAGCTATCCACTCGGCGTTGACCCAAGTCTACGGAGGAGATCAAAACTTGGCCTTTTCTGGCTAGCGCTGGAAGATCCCCATGAGCGACGATCTCCAAAACATCTGCCTTAAGTCGCTTTGGCCGCGCGGCTGTCACCCGGCTCGAATGCTCGGCCGTTTCAACGAGGCCGCCGAACTGAGCTACGCCATGGCTCCCGACATGGGCCTGTCTTGGGAGCGCGCGCCGGAAGAAAAAGCTGAGGCCTTTGATCGCCGCATCGCCGAAGCCATATTGGTCGCGAGACAATTGCCGCCGCTTCGGGGCCGGCCAGCGCCCGTCGAGCAGATGCACGCCGATGCGCCGAAGATTGGCCGTCGCGCCAACGAGCCGCAGCACAAGGGCTCGAAGCTCGCCAATCCGCCGGATGCGCCCGCGCCGCGCCGCGCATCTGGCCAAACACGCCGCGCGCCGCGCACTGCGGAGACCGCGCCGACGCCTTCCCCAGGGGCGAATGAGCCTCGGCGAGACGACGCCTGGCCCCGGTTGGTTGTTTCGTTTGTAAGCCGCTCGGCGCAAGCTCTCGCCGGCAGAGTGAGCCGTCAAAGCGGGTTGTAACCGGGCTTCTTATAAAGCTGGTCCAACTTGGCCGCGATGTCGGGCCGGTAGACCTTCTCGATCCAGTCTTCCGACGCTACATCCTCGATGCTAACCGAAACGGCGTCTTCGCCGCCCCCGAGCGTCTTCGTCACCGCGCGAGTGATCTCCTCGGCAAGCGACTGCTTTTGAGCCTCTGTGCGGCCTGCATATATTTTCACGATGACATGGGGCATTGTCAGGCCACCTGACTTGTCGGGCGGAAGGAGATTTCGTTCACGAACTCAGCGGCTGCGATGCGGGCCTCACTGGCGTAAGCAGAAACGGGTGATAGCGCAGTATGAACATGGACGAGCCATAGCATGGCTTCACGCCATCGCCACAGCTTGAAATTGGATTTTGCTCGCCCCGCCGCGCGTCGCGCGCAGGATACCAAAGCTCTTCCGATCGACTATATCGCATCGAGTGGAGTGCATAAAATGGCGCGCGTTTCGAAACGTTCGGGGGCGATCGCCGCTCCGCTTTCCCTCTTGATGGGCCTGGCTAACGCGCAAGCCTCCGACGGCCCGCCGGCTCTTTACGGATTGACGAAAGAGGCGCGCATTCAAACGACGCGAGCGCTCGCCGAGGTTCAACAGACGAGCCGAGGCCCTGGCAGGGTCGCAAATAAGTCTCCGGCCCGCGTGGAGGATCAGCATCCCTCCCCTACGGAGAAGAGCAGCACGATCGGAACCGGATTCTTCGTGAGCCGCGAAGGGCACTTGATCACGAATGCGCATGTCGTGGAGGGATGCAACGCTCCGAAAGTGACTTCGGGCTTCGCCTCTAAGGTCTCGGCGCGGGTGCTCGATCGCGACGCTTCGAACGATCTCGCGTTGATCAAAGGCGATTTGAAGCCCGCAGCGACGATGCCGCTGAGGGCTGGCGTCAAGATCGGAGAGGCGGTCGCGACTTTCGGCTATCCCCTGTTTGGCTTGCTATCCACGAAGGGGAATTTCACGACGGGCAACATCTCTGCGATCACGGGGGTTGGAGATGATTTGAGATTCTTGCAAATGACGGCGCCCGTGCAACAGGGAAACAGCGGCGGCCCCATGCTCGATCAGGCCGGAAACGTGGTCGGCGTGGTGCTTGGCAAGCTCAACACTCTCGAAGTCGCAGCGACGACCAAAGACGTGCCGCAGAACGTCAACTTCGCGATCAAGACATCGATGGTGATGAATTTCCTCGACGCCAATGGAATCAATTACGCGACGGCGAGCGTGGGACCGTCGATGTCCTCCGCCGACATTGCCGACCGAGCCCGGGCGATTTCCGTGTTGATCGAGTGCGAAAAATAGCGACGACGCGGTCGACCTCTCAGCTTTTCCCCCAGATCGCTCTAATGTTTCACCACCGCCAAACGCGGCGGCGCGTGGGTCGCCGGCGCTTCGCCCAACTGCCCGAGCTGACGTATGCGCGCGAGCGAGCAGGTGTCGAGAACCTGAGAGAGCGCGCGCTGCGCTTCGATCATCAAGAGGCGGACCGGACAGGCGGCCTCGCTCGTGCAATCGTCGCAGCGTTGATAACGCGTCTTGCTCGCGCAGGCGATCGGCGCGAGCGGCCCGTCGATCGCGCGCACGATCTCGCCGATCGTGATCGTCTCGGCTTCGCGGGCGAGCGTGTAGCCGCCATTCTTACCCATCTTCGAGGATACGAAGCCGAAGCTGCGAAGCTCGAAGAGAATGGCGTTGAGGAAACGCTTGGGGATCTGTTGCTCCTCGGCGATGTCGACGACATGTGTAAATCGTCCTGGCGGAAACTGCGCCAGATGCGCCATCGCCTTGAGGCCGTATTTCCCCTTTTTCGTCAGCACAGCGCCCCCTCACCGCAAACTTCGTAGTTCGCGGAACCTAGCCGGCGCAGGCGCGTTAGTCAACTCAATCTATAGATTATACTAATTAGCTTCGTCCGCTCTGCAGGCGCAGCAGCGCCGCAACCAGCGCATCGACGTCGTCGCAAGTGTTGTAGAAAGCGAGCGAAGGCCGAACCGTCGCCTCGAGGCCGAAGCGGCGCAGGATCGGTTGGGCGCAATGATGGCCGGCGCGCACAGCGATGCCCTCGCGATCGAGCGCCTTGCCGACATCTAGGGGCTCGTGTCCCTGCAACACGAAGGACAGTACCGAGGCCTTCTCCGGCGCCGTGCCGATGAAGGTCAGGCCCGGAACCTGACACATCTTCTCGGTCGCATAGACGAGGAGATCGTGCTCATAGCGGCCGATTATCTCCATGCCGATGCCTTCGACGTAGTCCAGCGCCGCGCCCAGCCCTGCAGCATCGGCGATATTGCCGGTGCCGGCTTCGAATTGCTCGGGCGGTCCCTGAAAGATCGTCTTCTCGAAGGTGACGTCGGCGATCATATTGCCGCCCCCCTGCCAGGGCGGCATGTCCTTCAGCACCTCGTCCTTGCCATAGACGACGCCGATGCCGGTCGGGCCGAACACCTTGTGTCCGGAAAAGACGAAGAAGTCGCAGTCGATCTCCTGGACGTCGACCGCTTTATGTGGAACCGACTGCGCGCCGTCGATCAACACGCGCGCGCCGTGACGATGCGCCATCGCCGTGATCTCGCGCACGGGCGTCACCGTGCCGAGCGCGTTCGATACTTGCGTCATCGCGACGATGCGCGTCGAGGGATTGAGGAGCTTCTCGTATTCTTCGAGAATCAACTCGCCGCGGTCGTCGACCGGCGCCACGCGCAGCCGGGCGCCTTTCTCGGCGCAGAGCTGCTGCCAGGGCACGATATTGGCGTGATGCTCGAGCCAGGAGACGACGATCTCGTCGCCCTCGCGGACGTTGCGCCTTCCCCAGGCCTGCGCGACGAGATTAATGCCCTCGGTCGCGCCGCGCACGAAAATGATGTCCTTGGACGACGGCGCCCGCAGGAACCGCCGCACCTTCTCGCGCGCCGATTCATAGGCGTCGGTCGAGCGCGCCGCGAGCGCATGCGCGGCGCGATGAATGTTGGAGTTCTCATATTCGTAGAAGTGCGAGAGACGGTCGATGACCGCCTGCGGCTTTTGCGTCGTCGCCGCATTGTCGAGCCACACCAGCGGCTTCCCGTGCACCTGTTGCTGCAGAATGGGGAAATCGCGCTTCACGCGATAGGGATCGAACGGCTTCGGCGCCGAGGTCGCGCTCTCCGTGAGCTGGGGCGAGTAGCCGGGCGGCGGCGATTGCTTGGGTTGCGCCGGCACGCTCTCGACGAGGCCCGGATGGCCGCCGCCGTGCGTCGTGAAATAGAGCGCGTCGCTCGCCGCCGGTCCTGCAGCTCCCGGAGAGAGCGTGCTGTCAATGGATTCGAACCCCGGGGCCGGCCGGGGGCGACGCGAGCGCCGCCGCGTCGGAAAGGCGATGCGGGTCGGATTGCGATGGCGTCGGTATGGCGAGGCTTTCACCCGTGGGGGCGCTGGCGCTCGTCGGCGCGCTCGCGGCGTTGGCGGGCGCATTGGGATAGGCCGCGGGCGAGCCGGGATAGAGCCCCGGCGCGCTCGGAGCGGCGGATGGGACGCCAGGATAGGTCGTCGTGGCGCTCGGATAGGACGCCGAGGGCTGATTTAGACCGGGCAAAGCGACGCTCCCCGGCGCGCCGGGCCGCTCAGGAAGGAAATAAAGATTATCTCCGCGCGGCGCCGCGGCGCCTCCGGGTGTCGGCGCCGTAGCGGGCTGCGTCGCGTCCAGACGCGAGTCGAGCGCCAGGGCCTCCCCGAAGAGCCGGGGGATCGACGCATAATCAATTGTGTGCGGGACCTCGGCTTCCAGGCCGCCGACCGATGCGCCGGGTTGCGGGGGGTCCGGCATGCCCAGCGGACGCGAGCCGGGTTGAGCGTAGGTCGGCGCCGAAGGGGCCGCAATCACCGGAGTCGGAACCACCGAGGGGATGGTTGTCGGCGGAATGTCGGGCGGTCCGTAGGAGGGCCGCGCCGGCGCATAGGGGGCAATGGTCGTGACGACCGAGGGCGCGGGGACGTCGGGCGGAAGGGGCGCGGAGATTGGAACCCCGGGCCCGATGGGCGCCGGCGGAATCTGATGCGGCTGCAGCTGGAAAAAAGCGTTGGCCATCTGCGCGATGATCTGCGGATCGAAGGGCGCGGGCGCGTGATGCTCCACGGTCTCTGACGAGGGAACGTCGGTCGCAGGCAGGTTGGGTGACGCCGGGATCGACTGCGCAGATGACATGCTTGGCGTTCCTTGAGAGCGGAAGGAAGGCCGGCGGCGCTGCGCCGCCGGCTCTAATCTTTACTTGTGGTACTTGTCGCCGAAGTCGTGATACTTGTTCACGTCGACGTCTTCGAGCACGCCGAGCGCGTCATGAGTGAGCACCGCGGCCGAGCAATAGAGCGAGATGAGGTAGGAGGCGATCGCCTTGCGGTTGATGCCCATGAAGCGCACCGATAGGCTCGGCGCCACCTCGCCCGGGATGCCCGGCTGGAACAGTCCGATGACGCCCTGCTTCTTCTCGCCGGTGCGCAGCAACAGGATGTTGGTCTTGCCCTTCTCGTCGATGTAGAGCTTGTCGCTCGGCACCAGCGGCATTCCGCGCCAGGTGATGAAGGGCGAGCCGAACAGCGTCACGGTCGGCGGCGGCACGCCGCGGCGGGTGCATTCGCGTCCGAAGGCTGCTATGGCGCGCGGATGCGCGAGGAAGAAAGCCGGCTCCTTCCACACTTTGGTGATCAGTTCGTCGAGATCGTCGGGCTTCGGCGCTCCGCTGCGGGTCCAGATCTTCATGCGACGGCGCGGCGTTGGCGAGGAAGCCGTATTCCCGATTGTTGATGAGCTCGGCTTCCTGCTTCTCCTTCACCTTCTCGATCAGGAGGCGGACCTGTTCCTGAATCTGATCGTAGGGTGATTATAGAGATCGGAGACGCGGGTCTGCACGTCGAGAACGGTGGTCACCGCGTTGAGCGAATATTCGCGCGGGGCCTCCTCGTAAGGGACGAAGGTCTCGGGCAGGTCGGCGTCGCGGTCGCGGCAGGGCTGCATTGCACGTCGGCGTCGGTGAGCAAGCGCGTCTTCCTTGACCCGGTTGAGACGATAGATGCCGGCCTCGACCGGCACCCAGGGCAGGAAGGAAACAAGCCAGCGCGGCGTGATGCCCGACCATTGCGGGCGCGTCTTGGTGGCGTTGGCGAGCTGGCGCGCCGCCATCGCTCAACGTTCGGCGGATTTCTGGTTCAGCAGTCATTCGATTTCCCTCGGGGGCGTTGAGAACGGTCGCGCTTAGGCTTTGCCCTCGCGCCGTGCACGCCATGAAGCGTCGCTTCGTTTCGAGAGGCTCTAGGCCTCCAATCGCGCGCGTCTCTTCTACTTTAGCTTCGCCTCTTGGACAAGCATTTTTAACACGAAACCATTGATATTTAAGACTATCACTTGCACAGATCTAGTATACGTATACAAAAATGGTGGTTTACTGCGTCCTGGAAGGCTGAGCCATATCGGTCATAATAGGCTTCGCCTTCCTAGCGAGAGCCACCCCATTCGCACCTCGTCGCCGGCGGAGTCGGCCTAGCTCCTTGAGACGCTGACTGCTCCCCATCTCGGGAGATTTGAGCGGCGATCGAACTTCTCTATTTACTCTATCAAAATTATCGATACAATAGACCTCAGCTTCAAGGACACGTGAGGACAGGGCTTGTGCAAGTCCCGGCGTCCTTCTCCCCACGCCGGGACCGCATCCTCCGCTCGGGGCGGGCTCATGGAGTTCCTTGGAGCCGCAAGAACTGGCGGGTCCAGAGCGAGTATGGCGGACCGGGCGCAGCGGGAAACCCCTGCGCCCTTGCTCGTCTCCGGGCCCGCGCGCCAAGAGCTTCAGGAAAAGCGATGACCAAGCACGCCGAGCCGCACTCTTTTCAACACGACGCTCTCGACGTCGGCGAGATCGTCCGTTCCTTGAGCGAGCATCGAAAACTGTCGCAGCAGCGTCGCTATCCGAACGGCGTCGTGCCCGAACTGCCGTCCCGCGCTGCGATCAAGGCTATCGTGGAAGACCTCGTGGCGACGCTCTACCCGCGTCATTTCGGGCCCGCTGAAGTTCTTCCCGACGGCGTCGACGGATTTATCGCATCGGCGCTCAAGTCCGCGCTCGCGAATCTGCGCGAGCAGATCCGCCGTGAGCTGCAGCTCCTCGACCGGCGCGACTTCGTGGCGCAGGCGCAGAAGGCGGCGGAAATCACGCATGCCTTCGCCAGGACTTTGCCGAGGACGCGCGCGGTGCTGGAGACAGATATCCGCGCCGCCTTCGAGGGCGATCCGGCCGCGACAAGCATCGACGAGGTGATGTTCTGCTATCCGGGCGTCACGGCGATCATTCGGCATCGATTGGCCCATCGCTCTATCGTCTCGGCGCGCCGATGCTGGCGCGCATCGTGGCGGAGGTCGCCCACGCGAAAACGGGAATCGACATCCATCCCGGCGCCGAGATCGACGAAAGCTTCTTCATCGACCACGGCACCGGCGTCGTGATCGGCCAGACCGCGACTCGGCGATCGGTGCGGCTCTATCAGGCCGTGACGCTCGGCGCCCGCGCTTCGAGCCCGACGCGCACGGCGCCCTGCGAAGAGCCACCCGCGCCATCCGATCATCGAGGACGATGTGGCGATCTATGCGGGCGCGGCCGTGCTTGGACGGATCACGGTGGGCCGCGGCTCCACCATCGCCGGCAACGTGTGGCTCACCCACAGCGTCCCGCCCGGGCAGCGTGATCACCCAGGCCAGGCGCGCGTCGAAACCTTCGCCGACGGCGCGGGGATTTGAGGCGCCCTCCCCTCCCTACCGTTGCGCGATGAAGAACAGGCGCGGGTAGCGCAGCAGCACTTTGCCGTTCGACTGCGTGGCGTAGCTCGTGGATAACGCCGCTTCATAGCGCGCCAGGAAGGCTCTCCGTTCGTCTCGGATTCAACGGGTCGAGAAAAGGCCTCAGCGCGGAGCCTTCGAACCACTCGACGATCCTTTTGGACCCTCGAGCGGATGGACATAAGTCGTCTGCCAAATCTCGAATTGCGCGCTCGACGACGCCAGCAGATGATAATAATCGTCGGTGTTCCCGATGACGGGGCGCGTCTTGGCGATCGGCACGAGCCGGTCGGCCCAGGGGCCGTCCGCCGCCACCATGCGCATGAGCGCATGCGACACCTCGTGGACGTTCTGCGGCATCTGCACGGCGAGCCAGCCTCCCGGCGCGAGATAGGACGCGAGGCGCGGCATCAGCGCTTGATGATCGGGCAAGAATTGCAGCACGGCGTTGGCGAAGATCAGGCCCGCCTTCTCGGAGGGGCGCCAGTCCTCGACGCGCTCCGCGACGAAGGTCGCGCCGCTGACGCGCTTGCGGGCGGCGGCCAGCATGTCCTCAGAAGAATCGATCCCAACGATGCGAGCCGTCGGAAAGGTCAATGCGAGCAGCTCGGTGCTGTTTCCGGGCCCGCAGCCGAGATCGTAGACGGTTTGGGGATCGAAAGCCGGGAGGTGAGCCAAGAGATCGCGCGAAGCGCGCGTTCGCTCATGTTCGAACTTCAGATAGAGGACCGAGCTCCATTCGCTCACGGGTTCCACCTCGCTCTAAGCCGCGGCGCCCTCGCCGAAAAATTCTCAAGTCCTGTCGCCATCGTGGAGCCATTATGCGTCGCGACACTTCCTTCCGCTCAAAGATATGACAGCAAGAGCTGATGTCATGGGGACGTGAGCAGAAAGACTCGCTTTCTCATTCCCCTGTCAGCTCTTCGGCGGCAAATCCAGCCCCCTCCCCTTGCGCGAGACAGGACACGAGAAGGCTAAGCATGGCGCGCACGTCCTCGACGAAGCCAAAAGGCGGATTGACCACGACGAGACCGCAAGCGTTGAGGCGCGACGCGTCGCAGCCGACGCAAATCTCGAAGCGCGAAGCGCGCCGCACGCCGGCCTGCGCGAAGGCGTCGTAGAAAACCTTAGTCTCTGATGGAGACTTGACCGGATGCCACAGCGCATAAATTCCGGTCGGCCATTTGGCGTGTGACGAGAGGAAGGCTGAGAACATGGCTTGATATTCGTCGGTGCGCTCGAAAGGCGGATCGATGAGCACGAGGCCTCGCCGCTCCTTGGGCGGCACGAAGGCCCCAAGCCCCGTGTACCCGTCGAGAAAGAGTGCCTTAACTCGCCGATCGCGCCGAAATCGCTCGCATAACGCGACATAGGCGTCCTCGCGCAACTCGCAAAACAGTGCGCGATCGTTTTCGCGCAAGAAGCTTTGAACGAGAAGCGGCGAGCCGGGATAGAGCCGCGGCCGTCCCTCGACGAAGGGACCGAGGCTTTCGAGATAGGGCAAGAACAGCGCGCGCGCCGTTTGCGGCCAGAGAGCGTGATACTCGAATCGGCCGACGCCCTGGCGCCATTCGCCGGTGCGCTCCGCCTCTGTCGAGAAAAGGTCATAGGCGCCTTCGCCCGCATGGGTGTCGATAACGCGAAATGGCGCGTCCTTTATCGTCAGATGCGCGAGGATGCGCGCGAGCAGCGCATGCTTGAACACGTCGGCGAAATTGCCCGCGTGAAAGCCGTGACGATAGTTCATGCTTCTCGTCGATCAACGGGGCGCGGGAATGCGGACCGCGCGGTCGCGGCAGCTGCGCCGCGCGAGCTCCGGACAGGGGCGAAAGTCGCGAAGATCCTTGGAAAGGCAGATGCGCACTTCCTGCAAGGCGCCGCCGCCGCACACGACGCTCAGCATGCCGGGCCGCAGCCGGGGATTTGCGGCAAGGAAGGCGCGCTCGATCTCGCTCGCGCCGAGCGTTTTATCCTGCGCGACGGAGGCGAGCTCTTGCGGAGTCGCGACCATCCCCTTCGCGCGCGCCGCGGAGTCGAAATAGTCACCCGGCGAGAGGCCGGTGCAGGCTCCGTGCTTTCGCCATTCGTATCGCGCTAGCCCTTCCTCGGGATAGACCCCCCGCGCGCGCGCCAGCGCCAGGCGCGAAGGCGGCGCTCCAAAGCCGCAATCCTGGGGGAAGCCGTGTTCATACTGCGGCCAAAGGCCATGCAGGACGAAGCCACGATCGGCCCCCGCCGCGCATTGCTCTCCACCGCTACGATGCGATCTCTCGCAGAAGCTCGGCGACCAGGAGAACGCGAGCACATAGAAGTCGAAATTCGCCGGAGCGACCGCAGAGGGAAGGCTTTGCGACGGCTGGCGATCGGCGCAGCGGTCGAGAATGCAGTCGCTTTCCGCGCGCGCCGGCGCGCCGCCGGCAAGCAGCGCGGCCGCCGCGACGAAAATGCGCAGATTGATCGCCATCGCCTAACCCCTCGCGCTCACGGCCCCGCGCCGGAGCAGGCGGGAGCATGGGCCAGAGATCGGTCCAGTCCGACGACACACCAATCGACGCCCCACCCGAAACCAATGAAGCCGAGATCCTCGCCGATCGTGTAGATCACCTGACGGACCGCGCCGTCGTTGAAGAGAGCCGCGGCGGCGCAGTGGCGGCGCGGAATGAAGCTCAAGCCCCGCGTACGGAACCCCGTCTCGCGAACGGCGTCAAAAAACTCGAGCGACAAATCGCCGTCCCAGTAATCGCGCTCGCGATCCCAAAACTTCCGCGCGATCTCCGCCAGCACCAGCGCCTCGTCGCAGGCGGGGAGCTCGCCCGTGTAGGGCTTGAGCCTCGCCTCCGCCGGCGGGTCGTCGGGGGCGGCAGGGATCTGCGCTTCGGCCGGATGGGCGACGAAGGAAGCCAGCGCGCAGAAAAGCGCTCGAAAGCGCGGCTCGCGAAAGAAACGGAAAATTTTGCTTCGCGACAAGCGTCAGAACCTTTCTGAGATCAAGGCCGCGGTCCGGACCGCCCGCGGCCTCCCCGCGAGCAGCGGCGGCAAGGCGAGACCGCGGTTTCCGCAATCGCGAGACTGCGCTATACTCGGTTCATGACCCGCCAGCTAGCCTTTTCCCTTCTCGCTCGCAAGTGGCGCCTCGCCGCGTTCCTTGCTCTCCTCAGCGCCACGCAAGTCTCCGACGCTCTCGCTCAGGACTTCTTTTCGGACCTCTTCGGCGGCGGCGGATGGGGCGGAGGCGGTTGGGGCGGAGGCGAGCGCGCCGGCAGGAAACATCATCGCCGCCGAGATTCCGACTACGATTATGGTTACGAGGAACGGCGCTATGACGCGTGGCGGGAACGGCGCGTTCGACGAATGGCGCCGCAGAAGCGAAATGCGCCGGTCGGCGGGCCGGCGCCGGTCGAAGCCGCCAAAGCGGAGGTGAAAGAGAAGGACCCGGCGGCGTTTCGCGTGACCGTGCTGGGCGACGCCTTCTCGCAGCTCCTCGCGGCGGGTCTCGACCAGAGCTTCGCGACCGATCCCAAGATCGCCGTGCTGCGCAGAGGCAACGACAACTCCGGCCTCGTGCGCAGCGACTATTACGACTGGATGAAGGCGGCGCGGGAGATCGCCGACGATCCCAAGAAGCCCGACATGGCGGTGATCATGATCGGCGGCAATGACCGGCAAGCGCTCACCGCGGAGACGGGAGCGCAAGAGGCGCTGTCTCCACGATGGCGCGAGCTCTATGGCAGCCGGGTCGAAGGGCTGATCCAAATTTTCAAGGACAAGGGCATTCCCGTCGTCTGGGTGGGATTGCCGGTCATGCAGCCCGCCGGCTATTCGGCGGCGATCGCCCAGATCAACGAGATCTTCCGCTCGAGCGCCGCCAAGGCCGACGTTCCCTTCGTCGATTTGTGGGACAAGTTCACCGACGAGCACGGCCAATATTCCGCCATCGGGCCCGATGAGAAAGGCCAGATCGTCAGATTGCGTTCGGCCGACGGCATTCACTTCACGGAAGCCGGGGCGCGCAAGGTCGCGCTTTTCGTCGAGGGCGAGATCAAGCGTCTATACGAAGAGCGAGAAGCCAACACGCCGGAGAGCCGCAAGCCGGGTTCCGAGGCGCCGGCGCCCGCCGCTCCGCCGCCGGCTGCGCCCGTGACGTTCCGTCCGCCCGCCGAAACGCCGAGCCCCGACAAGCCGCCAACCCTCCCAGCCGACCGAGCGGACGTCGGACAGTTGCAGCCGCTCACCAATGTCGCCGCACCAAGGTCCGACGATCTCGCCCATAAAGACTCAAAGCAGCAGGCGGCCCAAGACACGGCGATCGAGCGCGCCGTCGCGGCGCATGTCTTCGTTAAAGGCGGCGTGCAGCCGGCGCGCGCCGGTCGCGCCGACAATTCCGCGTTTCGCGCTCCGGCGCCGGCGGCGCCCGTCAACCAATAGAGGAAGCGCTTCGTCGCATGGAATAAAAGAAGCGGAAGCGAGCGGAACGAAAGCCGCGCTTATGCATTATTCCCGCGAACAAACGCTGGGGGGCGTTTGCAGCGGGGACGCAATATGCGCAGCTCACTCGTGGTGTCCATGATGTTTCTCGGCGTGATGGCGACTGCGCCGCAGGCGCGCGCCGATGATCGAGGATTTCTGGCGCTTTTCGACTTCGGGCAGGAAGAGCGATACGCGCCGCCCGTCGAGGATCAGCAGCTCGTAAGGCAAGTTCCCGACACCACGCGCGAGCTCGTCTCCGACCCGACGCATGCGCGTCCGGGCACGGTCACGATCGTCACCGCAGAGCGCGTGCTTTATCTCTCTCTTCCTGGCGGACAGGCCTATCGCTATCGCGTCGGCGTCGGACGCCCCGGCTTCACCTGGCATGGCGTGCGGCAGATCGGCCGCAAGGAGGAATGGCCCAACTGGCGTCCGCCAAGCGCGATGCTGAAGCGCCGTCCGGATCTGCCGCATTACATGACCGGCGGCGTGGAGAACCCGCTCGGCGCGCGCGCCATGTATCTTTACGACGGCGAGAACAACTCGGGCTTCCGCATTCATGGTTCAAACGAGCCCGACACGATCGGTCAGGCGGTTTCCAGCGGCTGCATCCGCATGCTGAACGCCGACGTCACCGATCTCTATAAGCGGGTTAAGGTCGGCGCGACGGTCAACGTGCTCTAAAGAGCGTCGGCTCTACGCTCCAAGTTGACTGTTTAGTCGTGGAAGGGAGGCGGCGTAAGTCCGACTTGCGGGGACTTGCGCCGCCGTCTTCTTTCAGCGCAGGGCGAGAAGACCCAAGCGCTCGCTTTCGCCGATTATTTGGGGGCGCGCGCCGAAAGGGTCCGTCCTGCCGGGCAATTCAAGTTCACGCCAGTCGTCAACCAGGGTGCGACGGTTAGTGGCGGGCTAGCCCCATAGTTTTGCCGGCAGCGAATGCCGGGCCCGCCGTCGATATCGCCTCCCCACCCTGGCGGCCGGCGGCGCGAGAAGCGCGGTGAAGGCCTCGGCGCGCGAAGAGTTGCGGGCTTGAGATTCCCGTCGGGAGCAAGCGCTTCGAGAAGTCAGCCGCTTCCCACCCCGCGCAAACGCGCCCTTTTCCTTGAGCGCACCAAGATTCGATTGAACCGCTTGGGCGGCCGCCCGCCGCCGGAAACGCCGCAAAAAAACCCTCCCCCGTTGCACGGGAGAGGGCACATTTCCTTCAGGATCGGAGATACCTAGCCGGCGTCCAAGTCACCACGCCTTGCGGGCGGCTATAGGCTACTGCCGCTTCGCGATCTCAGCCGAACTCAGCTCAATTCTTGTCGAACGAGACAAGCCGGCCCGAGAAGGTCGAGGTCGAGTCCGGACCCGTCATGTTATTCTTGGTCATATCTTTGCCACCGATCGGGGACAAAAAGCCAAGCACGAAGGCCGCCAAGCCCATGGCTGCGACCAGCGTGATCGAAATGCGCAGTTGACGGCGCGCGCTCTCCGGATCGAAGCTGTGGGTGAAGGTCGGCTCCACCTCATTGTCGAACTTGTCAGCCAATGACATCTTTTCTTCCCCCTCGCGGCCACGTTCCGGGCCACCGAACCATCCGCTTGTTCCTGAGCGACGCCACCTCGACGCCGACCATTCACAGGCTAGAACGTAGTGAGCGTCGAATTGGTTGCATCGAAGGATCACTTTTTTTAATCCTTCTTTAACTCCCCTTAATCTTGTTTTTGCCTCATTGTCTCGGGCGACTTTTCATTAGGGTTAAGCCGGCCCCGGCCCTCCAGCGAGAAATCATGGAAAAATACCAAGTAATCAAGATATTACCAGTTTTGCCGCGGCCGCCTGCTCCTTCCTCCGCGAAGCTCGCGGCGGCGCCATTCCGCCTCAAATGGGCGCTTCGGTAGCCCCTTCGCTCGAGCAATTTTTTTTGTTCGCCCGTCCCGCTTCCGCCGTCTCGTCCTTTCAAGGCGTCGCCAGCGCGCGCGGCTTGGCAATTTTCATTGCCCTCCCCCGCCCCGGCTTTTATGGTCGCGCCCTCCACTGTGCGCCGCACAAATCCCGTGATCGCCCTGCCGGCGGATACGCCGGCCCTCCATGAGGTTTCTTGAGATCGAGCTTCCTCGCCAACGCCCTCTCGCGCGTCAAACCTTCCGCGACGATCGCGGCCACGCAGAAGGCGCGCGACCTCAAGGCGCAAGGCCGCGAGGTGATCAGCCTCTCGGTCGGCGAGCCCGATTTCGACACGCCTTCGCATATTTGCGCGGCGGCGAAGTCCGCGATCGACCGCGGCGAGACCCGATATACGCCGGTGCTCGGCATTCCCGAGCTTCGGGCCGCCGTCGCCAAGAAGTTCAAGCGGGAGAACGGCCTCGACTACAAGCCCACCGACACGATCGTCGCGACCGGCGGCAAGCACATTCTCTTCAACGCCTTTCTTGCGACGCTCAACCCCGGCGACGAGGTGATCGTCCCCGCCCCCTATTGGGTGAGCTATCCCGAGATGGTCGCGATCTGCGGCGGAACCGCCGTCGCGGTCGACACGAAGATGGAGCAAGGCTTCAAGCTGCAGCCGGAGGCCCTGGAGCGGGCGATCACCCCAAAGACCAAATGGCTGGTGCTAAATTCTCCTTCGAACCCCTCCGGCGCCGCCTACAGCCGGGAGGAGATGAAGAAGGTCACCGACGTGCTGCTGCGCCACCCGCAAGTGCATGTGCTGACCGACGACATCTATGAGCATCTGGTCTATGGCGGCTTTCAATTCGTAACGCCGGCTCAAGTCGAGCCGGAGCTCTTCGGGCGGACGCTTACGATGAACGGCGTCTCCAAGGCCTACGCCATGACCGGCTGGCGAATCGGCTATGCGGCGGGGCCGGCGCCGCTGATCAAGGCGATGGACCTGCTGCAGGGCCAGCAGACCTCGGGCGCTTGCTCGATCGCCCAATGGGCTGCGGTGGAGGCGCTGGAGGGCCCGCAGGATCATCTGGCGACCTTCCGCAACGCCTTCGAGGAGCGCCGCGACCTCGTCGTCTCGATGCTGAACCAGGCCGCGCATCTGACCTGCCCGACGCCGGAAGGCGCCTTTTACGTCTTTCCCTCCTGCGCCGCAGCCATCGGCAAGACGACCCCCGAGGGCAAGGAGATCAAGAGCGACGCGGACTTCGCGAACGAGCTGCTGGAAGCCGAAGGCGTCGCCGTCGTGCAGGGCTCGGCTTTCGGAACCGGCCCCAATTTTCGGGTTTCCTACGCCGCCTCGAACGAGCTTTTGGAGAGGGCCTGCGCCAAGATCCAACGCTTTTGCGCGAGCCTGCGATAAGAGGGACGACATTTGTCGGAAGACGATGCAAGCCCTCTCGCCCCGGCCCTTGCGGCTGATCGCGGTCAGCCTTCTGTCCGCCCTCTGCTTGTCAGCGCTGCTGAGCGGCTGCGCCGCGAACTATCACTTCTGTCCCGCCGGGGGCGCGACGCAGGATCCCTCGCACGCCTTCGCTCCCTGCCCGGCGCCGGCGCCGCCCGAGCCGCCGGGACGGTGAGCCCGCGCTTGGGGACGCGGCAAGACACCCGCCGCCCTAGGGGTGACCCCGGGCCCGGGGAGTAACGCGACGCGCTCGGGAAAAATAGCGGTTCGTTTTACTTGGTCTGTGCTGGGGGATGAGGCTTTAGGACGCGAGCGCCCGGTCGGGCCGGGCGCGCTCAAATCGACCAAAAATGCCGCCGAAGATGCGCCGGTTCAATGGAGCCCCGCCGAAATCCGAGCTCTTCGCGAGTTCAGAAGGTTCACGGAGCTTCAGCAAGCAGAAAGCCCCCGCCGGTTCACCCGGCGGGGGCTTTATTCCTATCAGTCAACCGACTGCTGTCGGGATGCTCCCTGAAGACGATCAGCCGCGCGAGGCGCGGACCTTGGCCGTCAGGAAGAAGCCGAGGAGCGCGGCCGAGCCGAGCAGCCCGACTCCGGGCACGGGACCGGGAGCGGTGCCGGCGGTGTCGAGGAAGGTTGTCGTCCAAGTGCCGTGCGGGCCATTCTGGTTCTGCACCTGAAGGAATAAAACCGCCGGCGCCTGGGCGAGGATGGGAGAAGTGCTAACGTCGTCGTCGCCGCCCGCGGTGACGTAAAGGGTGCCCGTGAGCTGGATTTGGAGCTGACCTGGCGATGTGCGATTGAGGATCGAGACATTGTTCATGACTTCAGTGAAGTAGGCAGTCTGGCCGTTGTAAGTGCCGGCCCATTCCTTCTCCCACAGGGTGGACCCACCCACGCCATTCGCAACGCTAAGGGTCGTGTTGCTTTCGGGCCCGGCATCCATTTCAACATGGCTTCCGAGGCTGAGCCCCGACTGATCGCCCGCCGCCGTGCTCGTGACAATCCAGCTGTCGAGAGCTTTGAAATCCAACGTCACGGCCTGGGAAATGTCCTTAGTCGATCCCAGATAGGTGATGGGGCTGGGGCGCCCACGGGCGCGCCAGGGCTGCTGCCCAAATAAATGCCGCCGACGCTGACAAAGATGCTCGAGGCATGGGCGACTGGAGCCGCGCCCATCACCATCACAGCCGCTGTCGCTAACGAATAGATGCTCTTTTTCATGGCCAACCCCCTATGCCCATCTCTTCATGTCCGCCAACGGGACACAGCCCCCACCAAACCCACCCCGACCGCAAGCCGAGGCGTTGTCAATCGCGACACTACCATACCGCCCCGGATAAGCAATACCGCAGCGCAAAAAAATGGGGATGTTGCCTAATAGTGACAGTTTAGCGCAAGAATTTGTGGCGGCTGCTTGGAAAGCCGCGTCAAAGCAAGGGTTTCTCGACGAAATCGGCGTTCAGTTGTCTCATTTCCGCTTGAGACTCCCCGCCGTCGCCAGCGTGAACGTAAGCTTATGTCAGGCTTGATCTCTCATTTTATTCTGTGTTGCGTTCAATTGAGGGGGCATGCAGCGCGCCAAGCGCAACGTTCAGCCCGCGCGCGAGTCCGCTGATGAACACCAGCCTGCGGGGATAGCGTGAAGCGCCTTTGGAGCGGCAAATGACAATGAAGCCGATCGGAATCATCCTCGCCGGCGGGCTCGCGCGTCGGCTCGGCGGCCTCGACAAAGGATTGGTTGACGTCGCGGGCCGGCCGATTCTCGCGCGGCTCGTCGAGCGGCTCGCGCCCCAATGCGCGGCGCTCGTCATCAACGCCAATGGCGACGCTGCGCGATTCGCCTGCTTTGGCCTTCCCGTCGTCGCCGATGGCGTCGAAGGATTTGCCGGGCCGCTGGCGGGCCTGCTCGCCGGCATGGACTATGCCGCGGCGCGCTTTCCCGCGGCGCGCGATGTCTTGAGCGTTCCCGCCGACACGCCCTTCATTCCCGAAAATCTCGTCGCGCGGCTCAAGGCCGCGCGCGCCGGAGCGCGCATCGCCGTCGCGGCCTCGGCGGGGCGCGCCCACCACGCCGTCGCGCTCTGGCCCCTGGCGCTCGCGGAGGACCTCCGTCAGGCGCTGGCCATGGGCGATCGTCGCGTCTCCGGCTTCATCGCGCGCCATCAAAACGCCGAGGCGGATTGGCCGGCCGAGCCCTTCGATCCCTTCTTCAACGTCAATCGGCCCGAGGATTTGGCTGAGGCCGAAAGGCTGGCGCGCGCCGCGGACGAACGGGAACTCCAGGGCAAGAAGCTATGAAAAGAACTGAAGGGCCGGGCGATCGCCAGTCGCGCCCTCGACGGCCGCGGTCGAAGCCCTAGCTCAAGACAGGCAGGACGGACGGAGGCGCCCTCAAGACCATGCAACGCGGCCATGTTCCTCATCGAAGTCCCGAGCGCAGCCCGGTTCCCCTGGTTGTCGCGATCGGCGGCCTGCTTGCGGCCATCGCGAGCTTCTACGTCAGAAACGAGAGCGTCAGTGCGACGCTCCTGGGCTCCGGGCTCATCACGGCTGCTTGGTGCATGATCTATTGGGCCGCCTACACGCCCAGCGACGAATGAGTAAAGCCTTTGGCCGGCTACGGCGCGGGGCCAGCTTCGTCACGAACGGGATAGGGCTTTGCGGTCCGGCGCCCCGCTAAATCAGCGTCCTGTTTAGATTTTTCGGTTGCATTCCTTCCGGTTCATGGTTAATCAGCTCAAGCCCACGCTAGGGCGGCGCCTCGACCTCTCCGCGTAAGCGCCACGCGGAAAAACAGTATCCTGAATTCATTGCTCACAGCATGTTTATAATCTCCAGCTTGAGACACCCGAACCTTATGTATTCGCGCGGGCTTCATCGGCCTCTCAGGCTCAAAGCGAGCAATCGAGAGGCCGACTAAAATGGCTTTTTAAGCATCGCTTCGGGGTAGCGCGCATTTTAAGTATACATGGAGAAGAGTCTTCACAGAAACGACGCGTAATGCGATTATCAAACGTTCGCGTAGTGCGGTCGTAATGACTAAGGAGTGCGATCAAATGTATACGAAGACAAAGACTCTTGCTCACGCGCTTTTTCTTATGCTAGCCCGTGTAGCGATCTTATCGATTTCTGCAGAAGCGCCGGCGCAGGCTCAGGCTATTCAGCTTTCCGTCACCGCAACCCCGGCGGTTGTCCAACCGGGTCAAAGCGTGACAATTACGGCCACCACAAATACAAATTACGATACATCAGCCAACAAGCTCTCTGTCGCCATCGCTTATAAAGGCAATATCATTCACGATACTGTCTCCACGATTGTTATGACGCCAAAAACCTCGATCTATGAGTGGAGCGTCGCAAACGCGGATCAAGTTGGAGCCTACGCTGTCACAGCTTCACTGGCGCCGATCACGACCCCGACCTCCCCCTCGGCCACGGCGCAAACCACCGTCACCGTCGGCACAGGTGTCACCAACGGGGCCTGCGGTTCCGCCAATGGGCAAGTCACAGCAAAGGCGCCCACCACGAATTTATGTGCGGCGGGCGTGGCTTCGCAGGTCGCCGCTTACACCGGCTTCGCCGCGGAAGGCGTGTGGGCCTGGACCTGTGACGGAAGCAGCGGCGGTTCGACGGCAAGCTGCGCGGGAACCAACACCTTGCCCAGTCGCGTCGCGCAATTCACCTTTGATTTTACAGACGACAGCGCCGTCGCCGCCTTTCTCCAGGGCAATAAGCAACCCAACGTGAACTACGTAATCCCGATAAATTACCAGGCTCTGGGACCGGTGATCAAAGCCAAAGGCTATAAAGTGCAGGAAGCTCTCGCCGGCTATGCGGCGCAATGGGTTCAAGGGTATGTGGCCGGTTACGGCCCCCTACCGGCGGCTACTCAAAATATCTATGCGGTCATTGACAGGCAAGTTGCGTCGGGCGTGACCATGATTTGGATCGGCGAAATTTACACAGCCCCTGGAGACAACGATTGGTTTTCACCGACCAGCATCGCCTATAATGTCCGAGGCGTTAATATGCTTTATGACTACATCCACACGAAACATCCGGGGGTCCTGTTCGGTCTGTCAATGGGCGACGGGCAGGGCCCTGCCTTGCACCTGGCGCTGTTGAAAGCAGGCATGAAAGAGGATTTTGCACAGTTAGAGCTTTACGAGCTCGGGATCAATGGCCCGAGCCTATTTCTTACCAGCGGGCTCACGGCTCAATTCCCGAACGTGAAGACTGCAGTATTGGCCTACGGCACGGTCACGCTCTGCAGCGACTATGGCAAAAACTGGCTCGATCCCACGCAGATCGACTATATCTCTTACTGGGATGTCAACAACAACGGAAATTTCATGGGTCCGTGGCTCGACGCAAGCTGGCAGCAGAATGCGCTGACCTTTGCCGCGACGGGCGAAAGGCCTTTCTGCGAACTCCCCAACTCATACAGTCTTTTTCATACATGGACGCCACAAACTCTATGATTTCGTGATACCCGTCAAAGATTACTACTTCCTCTTAAATCCGCCTTCCAGCATGGCGGTCTGCGAATATTCCGTCATGAGCGGAGCGAACGCCGTGGCGGGCCCGCAGGACCCTTCAGTGAAGACAACACTGCCCTGGACGCCGAGAACCTGTAATGGAAGCGTTACGGTCACGGTTGGGGCGAACGGCAATTGCCGAGACATGGGCAAAAACACCTGCCTCGTTTTCTTCCGCGCCCGAACAAGCAAGGGCGACATCGGAAACACAAACTATGATGAATACTCAATTTCCTACTGATTTTGGCCCGCTTCGCTGGATGATGGCGCCGAGAATGTCGTCGCATTCTACAACAAGTGCGGGAGGACTTGCGAGCAATGGATTAAGGAGGGCAAAAGGGGCGATCAACTGGACACGGATGTCGTGCCGCTTCGACGCCAACGCCGAGCGCCTCCAACTTCACGCGCTCGCCTGCAACCTCGGCAACTTTCTGTGCACGCTGGCGACACCGGAGCCGTTCAAAGACGGGTCGCTGACGACGCTTAAGGAAAAGCTCATCAAGATCGGCGCAAAGGTGCTCAGCCACGGCCGCTACGTCGCCTTCCAGCTGGCGGAGGTCGCGATTCCCCGCGACCTCTTCGCGACATTTTACGGATGGTCGCGGAGCTGCAACTGCTCCCCCTTGGCGTCCACTGCGTAAGCGTTCGCGTGTCGCAGGTCGAGCCAAACGACGGGAGAGCCGCATCCAGATGATAGACCGTTTTGCGATTTCCTTGGCGGGGGCGGTCTGGGTCAGGCATTCGCCATCCCGTGCTGCGAGGGCGCTCTCCGCGGCAGCGCTGCCTTGTCAAAAGCGGCAAACTGGGAGAAAGTTGCATCCGAAGGCGATCATATCCGTTGAATTCCGGCTGATATCATGTCACCTTTGTTTTCCTGAGCGCTATCGCGTATGATGACCGCGGCCTGGTAATTGGTAAAGGCCACATATTCAGCTACTAGATTATTTCTGGAAAGCAACTCTTGCAAAGCCTTATATTCACCACTCCGCCAATTGAAATACCCATGATGCTCATCGAAACATATTACATACCCGATTTTATTCTTTTTCCAATTGCGTCGAACACGATGCGTGTTGCCTCGTAGGTATCACAATCAATGTGCACGAAGGCGAAATCGTTGCCATGATCGGAAAGGAAAACAGGCAAAGTCGCATCGAACCAGCCTTTACGAAACTCTACGTTTTTTGGGGCAGCGGGCACCCTGCCACCCACGTCGAAATACCCTTTCACAAAATGGGTGCCTAGCCAGTCTTCCTTCAGCCCCTCGAACGAGTTAAATCCATAAAATTTCCGATGTGGGAAATTACGGGCCAAAAGATTTATGGACTTCGCCCTTGAATACCCCAAACTCTGCGTAGAGCCCCATGTCCGGCGCGAGCGAGCAAGCGTATTTCAGAAGCATAAAGCGATTATCTAAGATCATCGCTTTCTCTCCGTGACTTATAATAAAATCCGCGCAATCCTCTGATACCTTCGCAGCTAATTTATTAATGGGCCCGATTTCATTAGGTAAAATCTTATACCAACCCGCGCTGAAGCTTAACTCTACGCGGGGGAATTTCCGAAATTCGGGTGGTTTCTGATTCGACGTGGCGAACAGGAGGTTCGCCATGGCGGCTGCAATCGGTTTACGGAGCTCTTGACGCAAAGGCTCTTCGGGCTCGGCCAAGCGCGCGAAGGATGGGGCCGCAGGCGCGTCGCCCTCTTGGCGCTGGCGGCGATTTACGATGGCGCGACGCGCAGCGAGGCGGCCAAGATCGGCGGCGTGACGCTCCAGATCGTCCGCGACTGGGTGTTGCGCTTCAACGCGCTGGGGCCCGAAGGTCTCGTGGACCGCAAGGCGCCGGGCAGGCGTCACTCCTCAACGATGAGCAGCGCGCCGCTTTGGTCGATATCGTCGAGGAGGGCCCGACGCCGGCGATCCACGGCGTCGTGCGCTGGCGCATCGTCGACCTCTGCCAATGGCTGTTCGAGACGTTCCGCATCTGCGTCTCCGAGACGACGGTGAGCCGCGAGCTGCGCAAGATGGGATATCGGAAGCTTTCCGCCCGCCCGCGCCATCATGCGCAAGCCGCAGGCGTGATCGAGGATTTTAAAAAAGCTTCCGCGCCCGCCTGGAGGAGATCGCCCGCGAAAAAGGCGTCGCGGCAAGCGACATAGAGATTTGGTTTTCCGACGAAGCCCGCGTCGGCCAGAAGAACAAGATCACGCGGCGTTGGGCCAAGCGCGGCTCGCGCCCCTGCGCGCCCAAGGATCAGCGCACCGCTTCAACCTACATCTTCGGGGCGATCTCGCCCAAGGACGGCAAGGGCGCCGCGCTCGTGCTGCCCAAATGCGACACCTATGCGATGAACCTGCATCTGGCGGAAATCTCCAAGCGCGTCGCGCCCGGCGCCCACGCCGTGCTGATGCTCGATCAGGCCGGCTGGCACATCACCGCCAAGCTCGAACTCCCCGAAAACATCACCATTCTGCCGCTGCCGGCCAGATCGCCCCAACTCAACCCCACCGAGAACGTGTGGCAGTTCCTGCGCGACAACTGGCTCTCCAACCGCGTGTTCGGCTCCTACGACAATATCGTCGATCACTGCTGCGACGCCTGGAACAAGCTCGCCGAGCAACCCTGGCGCATCATGTCCATCGGACTGCGCGATTGGGCTCATGAGTTCTAATCAGTGCGGGTTGGTATTATGGGCATTTCTCCGGAGAGAATTACCGACGAAAGATTTCAATTCAGATTTAAGCCGAGAAAAACCCCACATTTCCTTCTCCCTATTCCTTTTGAGTTCCTTTAATTGGTCTAGTTTCTGCTCATACGGAATTATTGAGATTCCGTTTGAGAAAGGGGTTCAGTGAGCGATGCTTCGCAAGGGAATCCCCCGTTATGAGAATATCCAAGGTAATAGACTGTGTGGCGGCGCTCGGGCCAGAGATACAGCGTGCGTGGCTCTCAGAATGAGGTAACAACTCTCCGGCTTGACTTCGCCACTTCTGTCGCTCTTTCCTGCTCGGCGCATCTCGGCGGTTCATAGCTGGGCGCTCCGGGCGAGTTCGGGCCCCGGGTGAACTCATGCTTCGCTCTCGCCGCAACCTCCGCCAGGAGAAGGCGAGGATTAGATAGCTCAAGCTAATCATAACTCTTCCGACCCCGTCGTGCCAAAGACGTAGCTGTCGTGAGACAACGTCGTGAGGGCGAGCCGCGCCCAGTTGACGACGGTCACGCCGAGCAACAGGAAGGCCCGCAGATGACCAACCGCCTGCCCATCGCCGCGCGCTGCCATGCGGCAAAAACGCTGTATGCCGCCACCGACTCGAAGGCTGGCACGATCGACGAGCAGGATGGGATCACTCTCACCCATGAAGCTGGTTTGCCAGTCGCAAAACGTCGCCTTCGATGGGGTTGACCGCATCCCGTGAGCCTCAGAAGGGCGTGCGCGCCGAAGACGTCCACGGGCACCATCATGGCGGCTAGGGAAATCCCCGAAAAATCCTTGCTCGGCACGTCTTGGACGCTGACCAGGACGAGAGGAATGGCGAGCGCCCAAGCCTCGCGAGAGGCGCGTCCGACTTTGAGCGCGATCCAAACCCCAAGCATCGCCGTCAGCACATGCGATTGCATGGGGACGAGGAAGCCGCATAGAAGGCGAAGGCTATAAGTGCCGCGCGCTCGAGCCTTGTGGCGCGGACTCCGGACCAATCGATGCGCCGCGCGATCTCAAACAGGCAGAACCACTGGGCGAAGACGAGAAAATTGAGCTCGTCGAAAACCGCATAGACGCCGCCGTCATGGCTTCTGGCCAACGCGATCGCGATAGTTCGCCGCAAGTCCATGAGGCAAGCGCAGGCGAGCAGAAAAGGGTAGCCGCCGTGCGCCGTCAAACGCTCGCCCCAGGCTGCAACGCCTCGCATCGACGTCAAGCCAGTATTCGTTTCACTTTGCATATGACTTCTCGAACTCGCGCCCTTAGCGCCGGGCGCTCCCGCGATGCTTCTCGGGTCTTCTAATTGAGCCGGCGGAAGTTTGCAATTTAAGTCCATATACGATGCAGCCGGCGGTGGTGAGGCGATCGGCTACTGCTGACTCGCCTGGTCAAATACGGCGAAGCCAAACATGAAGTTGAAGCCCTGAATTTGTCTTGTCCATCAATTTATCCATTAGCGGATATAGGATACGGGGCATAGATCGTATCGGCCAAAACTAAAACCAATGATGACAGATTTCAAAAAGACCTGTTCTTTCTGAATATTTTTCGAACGTTCCCCAGTATCCCGTCCGGGGTTTACGGCTGCGAATCTCGGTCCGCCGCCAATGTCGGATGAATCACAGGCGCGCGAGGCTGACCCATAAGCTCGTCATACACGGCGATCGTTTTTGCGACGATGATGCGCTCGTCGTATTCGGCGAGAGCCTTGGCGCGCGCGGCCTCGCCTAGACGTCGCCCGAGAGCGGGATCGTCCGCCACCCGCGCGATAGCCCGCGCGAGGGGTTCCGATTGGCGCGGGGGGACTAGCAATCCATCGACACCGTCGGTCACCACCTCGCGGCACCCCGGAACGTCAGTCGCAATTAGGGGCCGCGCGCAGGCTGCGGCTTCGATCAGACTCTGCGGCAAACCTTCCCGATAGCTTGGCAGAACAAAAATGTCCGCGGCGGCGAGCAGCGCAGGCATGTCGTCGACGTGACCCAGCCATTCCACGCTGCCCTCCGCCCGCCATTCCTCTAGTGTGGCTTCCAGAATCGCCGCCGGATTGCCCGGATCCGGCGCACCGGCGAGGATGAAGCGCAGATTCCGGCCCTCCGCCCTCAATATTCTCGCTGCTTCGACGAACTCGGCAACGCCCTTGTCCCAAAGCATGCGGCCGACAAGCAGCACAGATATGCGCGACCGCTCGCCTTGCGCGCTCGCGGCAGGGGCGAAACGCGCGCAATCGACCCCGGCGCCCGGAATGAACCTGATCCGATCCTGCGAAACGAGCCTTTCCGACAAAAACAGCTTTTCGTCATCGCGATTTAGCAGGATCAGGCGAGAATAACCTCCACCGAGCGCGACGCGCATCAGAGCGCGCACGATTGGGCGCAAAACCCGCGCCTTTAGGTCATCGCTTATGAAGACATAACCCAGCCCGGTAACCGAGCTGACGCGTGCGACGCAAGCCATCAGTCCCGCCAGCCCGCCGTAGACTACGCACTTGATCGTAATGCCATGCACGAGGTCCACTCTCTCGGTGCGCAGCAGACGCCAGAGCCACAGCAGCAGACGCGCTTCGCTCACGACGTTCAGGCTGCGTCGATGCATGGGCGCCACAAGACAGCGAAAGCCCATCGAGGCAAGCTTCTCGCTGTAGGGGCCGGCCGGCGCGACGAGCACAACCTCCCAACCCGCCTCCTCCAGCCCCCTCGCAAGAGATCTACAGAAGTTATAAAGAAACCAGTCTGTATTGGCGAAGAGAAGACACTTTTTCATCTTACCTATCCATACGGTCATCAGGCCGGAGAGAGCTAGGCGCAAGTCGCGTTTAGAAGTGAGGGCGGGATTTGACGCATCATGACGTAGCGTGAACTCACCACCACTGATGTCGCTTCAACAGCTTTCTTACGCGCGTCGTTTGCTGTTCGGTCGCGCGCGAGAACCCGAACGCGCAAAGCCCAACCATGATCACGACAAGCGCATACGCCAGCAGACCACGCGGATCCGTCGGCGCGTATCCTTGGGCTATCCGCGGAAAATAGCCCGTGTGGTAGAGAGCTCCGAGCAGGAGCAGCATGAGCGGGAAATGGATCAGGTAGAGGCTGTAAGAGAAACTCGAGAGCAACGTATTGAAGGGACGCGTATACTCCAGGAGACTCCAGCGCGCGCCGCGCATGGAAACCAGCAGCCAGGCGAAGAAAACAGCGACGACGTAGTTGCGCAGCCACAACATCTCGTCGAAGCCGAATGTTCCTTTGATGAAACGAAAGGAAAGGAGACAGGCGAAGAAGGCGAAGCAAGCCGCAAGAGGCCGTTCGCATCTCGACCGTCCGACGAAGCCTGCGCCGACGCCGATCATCCAAAGGCCCATGTGCGCCAGGAAGTTCCCCCCCAAGAGAGCGGCGAGGGCCACCGCCGCTACGATCCAGATCCACGGCTCGGGCTTTCCTTTTCCGGTCATCCCCGTCAAGAGGATGCCAAAGGTAACGTAGAACCAGAACTCGAGAGAAATGGTCCAAAGCGGTTGATTGCTGCCGAACGGTGGGCTCGCGATCGTTTGTAGCATCAATACGTTTTTGAGAAAAATATCCAGTGTAAAGTAGGTCGCAAATGCATCGGTGTTGATCTTCGCGTGTATTTGTGGCTGCGTATGGTTGTACAATCCGACATCTCCAAAAAACGTCATCCCCAACGCATCGCAAAGCGCGGTCAAGATCAAAGCTGGAAGAAAGGGCAGGAAGATGCGGGTCGCACGGTCGATTACATAATCAATCGGCTCAAAACGCCCGACAGCGGACTTGGCGCAAGCGAGGCCGCCGACGAGGTAACCGCTCAATACAAAAAAGACAATTACGGCCTCGCCAAACCAGCCCGTGACAAGAAACCAAACGTTTACGAGAAGCCCGCGATCCGCTGCAGCGAGGCTCTCGTAGTTCGAAAAGAGAGGGCCGCGCAGGTGACCCAGAAAGACGATCCCGGCGCTAACCCAACGCGTAAGATCGAGGAAAGAGGTAAAAGTCGGGTTCTTGAGGTCGTAAAGCGTCCGCCCAGACCAGCTTAGCAGCCGCTGGCTACCCTCGGAGGCTGCCTCCCGCCAGGAATCATACAATGCGCCCCCGCCATGCCCTTCCGCCTCGCCGTTTGTCTTGGTGGATCTCTCTTTCACCGCGCGCTCCACAATGTTTGATATGGCACAAAACAAAGGTAAAACTGCCAAGAAAATGTTGTCCATGCCAAGAAATAGGCGACTGCGACCAGCAGCGGAGCAATGACTAATAGGAGAGACATATTTTTAGGAAATAACTTATGCGCTCTAGCTTGGATTGCATAAACAAGCGGCATAAGATAATAGCCAAATCTATCTCCCATAACGGAGGATATGAAAACGAGACCCATAATCGCGATCATGGCAAAGGAGAATAGGAATATGGTTTCGTAGTCGACGTAACGATTCCGCCACCGCTTCCTCATAAAGAGCATGAAAAGCAGCCCTGTTAAAAATCCGGGAATTGCTCTGTAGCGACCACCCTCAGCTTCAACCCCGCTCCCCACGTACATGTTAGTATATGTTTGCATGGTGTCGCTGCGCGCCAGCACGAAAACTATAGGCGCGGTCAATGCCAGACCCAAAAATGCTTTAAGTTTTGCGCTTCCGGGAAAGAGGAAGACGACGACTGAAGCAAATCCAGCTGCGCTGTTATGAAATGTTGCAGCGAGGCCCACAAATATTATGTATCTTGCCAATTTCTTGTCGGTAAATGCGTTGAAAGCCAGACACACGAAGCCACTGGCCAGACATTGCCTCACGGCTGACATCCCCAGGCCCATTATGTATATCGGAAAAAGGAGGGTTAGATACAGCAATGGGTTCGGCTCTCTTCTTGCAATTACGTGAATTCCAAAAAAAAACGATGCGGCTGCGATAATATTTATGTAATACCATGGCAAATTTAGTGATTGTATAACCAATGTTGCCAGAAGGTATCCAGGCTCTCTAAAAGAGACTGCAGAATCTAGACTTACACCAGAAAATCTATGTTCATGTAAGTTTTCATATCCGAAAAAATCACACCCAACACTCCAGCGAAAGGCGCAGAATGCATATAGTAATGGAAAAATAACAGTATATGCTGTCCGAGACAGCTTTTCATCTCTGGAAAACGTAAGTGTGATCAGAACCAAACTGAATAATATGCTGTTATAGAATAACACTGCTTTATCCTACCACTTCAGTTCGTTGAAGTCAGAGCCAAAGGGCGCGAATTAGCTTCGCGCCCTGATCGCCAGCTCGGCGACATGTCTTGGAATAGTGGATTGAACCCGCGTCTGACGCGATGATTTTGTTTGCATCGGCGATCCGAGTGAAGGGCTTTGCCTCCTCCGTGGTGTTCGCCGAGGGAGGGTCTGATGCGGGCCCGTAGGTTGCGACTCAGCGGAAGACCCCGCGCTTCAATCGCCGCCCCGTGAGCTTGACGGCCGTCATCGCGCCGGTTTGTTGCGGTTGTCGACCCCATAGAGCCTCCCACAATATTGCCGCATGCCGCTAGTCGAATGCTTATCCCCCTTGGAAGGCCCGGCAGTTTCATCACTGGCAGA
>CAWEGE010000011.1:0-127649 GCA_963808525.1 uncultured Alphaproteobacteria bacterium | reverse complement strand
GCTGGGCGCGGCGAGACGGTGGGCGTGTTTCAGCTGGAAAGCGCCGGGATGCGCAAGGCGCTCGTCGAGATGCGCGCCGACCGCTTCGAGGACATCATCGCGCTCGTGGCGCTCTACCGACCCGGCCCGATGGCGAACATCCCGACCTATTGCGCGGTCAAGCACGGCGAGGAGGAGGCGGACGATCTGCATCCGAAGATCGAGCCCATTCTCAAGGAGACCTTCGGCGTCATCATCTATCAGGAGCAGGTGATGCAGATCGCGCAGGTCCTCTCGGGCTACTCGCTCGGCGAGGCCGATAATCTGCGCCGCGCCATGGGCAAGAAGATCAAGGCGGAGATGGACAAGCAGCGCGACCGTTTCGTCAACGGCGCGCTGGAGCGCGGGCTCGACAGGGCGAAGGCCGAGGAGATTTTCGAGCTGCTCGCCAAATTCGCCGACTATGGCTTCAACAAAAGCCATGCGGCCGCCTATGCGCTGATCGCCTACCAGACCGCCTGGTTCAAGGCGCATTACCCGACCGAGTTTCTTGCGGCGTCGATGACGTTCGACATGGCCGACACGGACAAGCTCGCCGAGTTCCGCCAGGAGGCGATGCGTCTCTCGATTGTGGTCGAGCCGCCTTCCGTCTTGCGTTCCGGCGTCGATTTCGACGTGGCGGCGGCCCGGGATGGGAAGCTCGCGATCCGCTATGCGCTCTCCGCGATCAAGGGTGTCGGCGAGGGGCAGGCGCGCTCGATCGTCGAGACGCGAGGCGAGGCGCCCTTCACGAGCCTTGCGGATTTCGCGCGGCGCATCAATCCGCGCGAGGTCAACAAGAAGGTCTTGGAGAATCTTGCCGCCTGCGGCGCCTTCGACGAGCTTTGCGGCGATCGCGCGCGCGTGTTTGCGGGCGTCGAGACAATTCTCGCCTCCGCCAACCGTCATCAGGACGATCGTTCGCTCGGACAGAATGCGCTATTCGGTCTCGAGGCGCGCGAGGAATTGCCGCTGCCCAAATGTCCGTCCTGGAGCGCCGCTGAGACGCTGCAGCGCGAGTTCGACGCGGTGGGATTCTTCCTCTCCGGCCATCCGCTCGAGGCGTATACCTCCGTGGCGAAGCGCCTGCGTCTGCAGCGCTGGAGCGAGTTTTCCGCGTCGGTGCGGCGCGGCGCGAGCGCTGGGCGGCTCGCCGCTGTCGTGCTCGAGCGCGCCGAGCGGCGCACCAAATCCGGGTCCAAGATGGGCGTCGTGCAGCTCTCCGACGAGAGCGGGCAATATGAGGCGATCCTCTTTGCCGAAGGGCTCACGCAATATCGCGATCTGCTCGAAAAAGGCGCGGCCGTGCTGCTCACATTATCCGGCGCGCTCGAAGGCGACGACGTCCGCGCGCGCATCGTGACCGTCGAGAGCCTCGCCGCCGCCGCTGCGAAGCAGCAAAAAGGGCTTCGCATTTTCCTGCGCGACGCGTCTCCGCTCGAGGGCATTCGAAACCGCCTCTCGACGAAGGGGGAGGGCGAGGTCACGCTCGTCGTGATGCGCCAGACGGAAGGCGAGGAGATCGAGATCCGGCTGCCCGGCGGCTATCAGGCGAGCCCAGCAGTCGCCGACGCGCTGAAGGCGCTCTCCGGCGTCGTCGCCGTGGAGCATGTGTAAAGCCGCCTTGGTTAGTTCGCATTATCGGCGGGTCGACGTTTCTTGCGAGGTGCGCGACCGGCGCTATGATAGATAAATGAAGGAGTGAGCCGGCCTTTGGCCTTTCAGGAAGATCGCTTAACGGGCGATCGGGACGAACTCTTCATGCTGAATAGGCGAAACTTGATCACGGGCGCGGGGGCATCGGTCGCCGCTTCGCCGCTATGCGCCCTCGCCGACACGATGCGGCTGCCTTTTGCGAATGGCGAGCGGCCGCTCATGAGCTATCCGCAAAAGCGGCCGATGATCGTGCAGACGCAGAGGCCGCCGCAGCTCGAGACGCCCTTCTCGGTCTTCGATGAAGGGCCGCTCACGCCCAATGATGCATTTTTCGTTCGCTATCACCTTTCCGGCATCCCGCTGGAGATCGATCCGGAAGCCTTCAGGCTGAACATCACGGGCAAGGTGAAAAAGCCGCTGCGGCTCTCGCTCGACGAGCTGAAGCGCATGCCCGCTATGGAAATCGTTGCGGTCAACCAGTGCTCGGGAAACAGTCGCGGCTTCTTCGAGCCGCGGGTCGGCGGCGGTCAGCTCGGCAATGGCGCGATGGGCAACGCGCGCTGGCGCGGCGTGGCGTTGAAGACGGCGCTGGACATGGCCGGCGTCGATGCGGGCGCGCAGCAGGTGACCTTTCAGGGCCTGGATCGGCCGGCCGTGGACGGGACGCCCGCCTTCGTGAAGGCGCTCGATATCGACCATGCGCGCGACGGCGAGGTCATGCTCGCCTATCAGATGAACGGCGCCGACCTGCCGCTGCTCAACGGCTTTCCGCTACGGCTCGTCGTCCCCGGCTGGTATGGGACCTATTGGATCAAGCACCTCAGTGAGATCACGCTGGTCGAAGAGCCTTTCGACGGCTTCTTCATGAAGTCGGCCTACCGTATTCCCGACAATGATTGCGCCTGCCTGGAGGCGGGCGGCGCCGAGACGGCGACGCGGCCGATCTCGCGGCTCAATCTGCGCTCCTTCATCACCAACATCGCGGATGGCGACTCGGTGGAGGCCGGCAGACTGCTGATCCGAGGGATCGCCTTCGACGGCGGCTCGGGGATCAAGGGCGTGGAGGTCTCCTCCGACGACGGCGCGAGCTGGAGCGAGGCTTCGCTTGGCGAGGACCTCGGCGCATATTCGTTCCGGCAGTGGTGGGCGTCCTTGACGCTGACGCCCGGGGCGCATGTCCTCAAGGTGCGCGCGACCGGAGCGGGCGGCGAGACGCAACCCGCCGACGCCTTGTGGAATCCCCGTGGCTATATGCGCAACGTCGTCGAAGCGGTGCATGTCGCCGCGAACTGAACGGGGGAGGGGGCCCGATGCTGCGACGTGTCCTGACCTGCGTCATCGCGCTGGGATGCTGCGCCGCTCTTTCGGGCGCGGCGACGCCCTTAACCATCACGCTTCCGGAGGAAACCGCGGCCTTTACGCCCGGCCCCAACCTCGACGTCGTGCAGAGCGACTGCGGCGCCTGCCATTCGGCCGACTACATTCTCTCGCAGCCACGCAGCTTCAAGGACAAGACAAGCTTCTGGCGGTCCGAGGTGAACAAGATGATCAAGGCCTACCACGCTCCCATCCCGGAGGCGGACGTGGCGAAGATCGTCGACTATCTGGCGGCGGCCTATTGAGGCGATGAGCCTCGCCGTGGCCGGGGCTTTCCCACTGGATCGTACGTCCCAGCCGATCGGCTGAGGTTCGTCCCGCCGATGCCGGTGGGGCCGGAGAGGGTTTCCGCCTCCTCGCATAACTGACTGATAAGTAATGTTTATAGGCGTTAACTATAATCGGGGGAGCGGCGACTCTCCCAGTTGGAGAGAAGTCTGGCTGCTTATGTGGTATATAAACTGCATGTGCCGTAGGCCTAGCGCAGGGCGAGATTTATAAATCGCTACAGTTGTGATTTCTTAACCATGCTGTGATGGGTCTTGCGGTTTATTAACCAACCGCGCCGCTCGGGGTCCGCGGGAGTGGGTTCGTTAGCCGAGATGGGCTGGCCACGCAGCGCGCGAGCTTTCCGATCCGAGGCGCATTTGCTGAGCTGAGGGATTTCGCCTTCGGTCGAGGCGCGCTACATCTTAGGTATGCCGCACAGCATCGATCTTCTCGCCAACGACCCTCGACCGCGCCTGCGCCATCCCGAGAAGGCGCACAGGCCGGATAATCCCGTGGCGCGAAAGCCCGACTGGATTCGCGTCAAGGCGCCAGGCTCGGCGGGTTTTCGCGAGACCAGCGCACTGCTGGCGCAAAAGGGGCTCGCCACCGTGTGCCAGGAGGCGGCCTGTCCCAACATCGGCGAATGCTGGGAGAAGAAGCAGGCGACCTTCATGATTTTGGGCGCGGTCTGCACGCGCGCCTGCGCCTTCTGCAATGTCGCGACCGGATTGCCCGGACCGCTCGATCCTGAGGAGCCGCGCCGCGTGGCCGAGGCCACGCGCGATTTGGGCCTCGCGCATGTCGTCGTAACCTCAGTCGATCGCGACGATCTCGAGGACGGCGGCGCCGCGCATTTCGCCGGGACCATCCGTGCGATCCGCGCGCTCGCGCCGCATGCGACGATTGAGGTGCTCACCCCGGACTTTCTGCGCAAGCCCGGCGCGCTCGAAATCGTCGTGTCGGCGAAGCCCGACGTCTTCAACCATAATCTGGAGACCGTGCCGCGCCTTTACCCGACGATCCGCCCCGGCGCGCGTTATTTCCATTCGCTGCGGCTGTTGCAGCGCGCAAGAGAGCTCGATCCCACGCTCTTCACGAAATCGGGAATGATGGTCGGTCTTGGCGAAGCCAGAGTGGAGGTCATGCAGGTGATGGACGACCTGCGCACGGCAGAAGTGGACTTCCTGACGCTCGGCCAATATCTGCAGCCCTCGAAGAAGCACGCCGAGGTCGCGGCCTTCATCACGCCGGGAGAATTCGCGTCATATGAGGCTCTCGCCTACGCCAAGGGCTTCGCGCTCGTCTCGGCTTCGCCCTTGACGCGCTCCTCGCATCACGCGGGGGCAGACTTCGCGAGGCTTAAGGCAGCCCGGGAGGCGCGGGGCGGTCTAGGCCGAAGGCCTACGTGACGCCGCCAGAACGTCAGGGTCGGCTGTAACGTGCTCGGTCGGGTGCCCGCTCGAAACGCCGCTCAACAGCTTATCCGCGAGCGTAAAGCGATGAATTAAGCCGCCGATTGCGCCGCCGAGAAGAGGCGCCACCCAGAAGAGCCATAGCTGCTGGAGCGCCCAGCCGCCGACGAAGACCGCCTGGCTCGTCGAGCGCGCGGGGTTGACCGACGCGTTGGTGATCGGGATGTCGACGAGGTGGATCAGCGTCAGGGCGAGCCCGATCGCAAGCGGCGCGAAGCCAACCGGGGCTCGACCTTCGGTCACGCCTAGGATGACGAGCAGGAAGAAGGCCGTCAACACGATTTCGGCCAGGAGGCCTGACTGCCAAGTGTAGCCGGCCGGGGAGTGCTCGTCATAGCCGTTGGCGCCAAATCCGTCGGCAAGCGAGAAGTCAATGTTGCCCCTAGCGATAAGCAAGAGCACGAAAGCGGCGAAAGTCGCTCCCAGGAGCTGGACGATCCAGTAGGGGATCAGCTCCTTCCATGAAAAACGGCCGGCAGCCGCAAGGCCTAGCGAAACGGCCGGATTGAAGTGGCCGCCGGAGACGGGGCCAAATGCGTAGGCGCCCGTGAGCACCGTGAGGCCGAAAGCCAGCGCGACGCCGGCGAAGCCGATGCCGAGTTGCGGGAAGCTGGCCGAGATCACCGCACTACCGACGCCGCCGAAAACCAGCCAAAACGTGCCGATAAACTCCGCCAGGAGCTTCCGGCTGAACCCGCCAAAACCGTCTAGCATCACGCCTCCTCCTCTGGTCCCGGATAAGCTGCTCGGTCCTGGATTGAATGAAGGCGGCGCAGCCTCACGTAAACGCCTGTTCAGGCTCACCTTTCATTAACGCGCCTCTTTGAGGGCGCGCCAACGAGCATGCGCAGAAAACATTGGCCCCTCAGGGGCGGCGTCAACCTTGGCCGCGAGAGCGAATTTCACTGCGTCGGGCGGCCCGCGGCCGGCTCCGGCGGCGGAGGGGCGGCCCGCGCGAGCGCATAGACCCGCAACGCGGAGGACAGATTGGCGGCGCCGCGGCCGGCGTCGACCTTGGCGACCAGCGCGGCGAGCGAGGAGCGGTCTTCGGCGGCGAGGCGGCAGAGCGCCTCCCAAAAGGCTCTTTCCAATGAAACGCTGGTCTTGTGCCCGGCGATGGCGATCGAGCGTTTTTGCGGCGGACCGGGATCGAGGGAGCCTTCGGCAGGCGGACGCTCGAGTTCGCCCTTCACGCGTTTCGCGCCGGCGCGGCGGGCTCTACGGATTCAGCACGTTCTTTTGCAGAAAGCGTTTCGGGCGAGTCGGGAACCGGCTCCAGGCGATGCGCGTCGAGCCGCGCGCGCTCAAGATCCATTTGCGCTTCGCTGGCCCGGCGCTCAGCCTTGCTTCGGCCGAAGGCGAGCCGATTGGCTTCCGCAATCTGGTCCTTTGCCGCTCTCTCTCGGGCCTTACGCGCGCGGCGCAGATTGAGGAGCTCGCCCATCAGCTTAAGGTTCAGCTTTTCTTTCGGAAGGCGTCGATGGAGACGATCTTGTCGCCGGGCGCAGGCTTAGGGGCGTCGTCGCCCGACGTCTGTCGAGGCGATGCGCTGGCCGAGGCTTGCGCCTCGGGCTTGGTGGAAGACGGACCCACGGCTTTCGGCGCGTCGGCGGAATCCTCGTCCTCCTCCCCCTCGACGTTGAACTGAAAGCTGAAGTTCGCCGCCGGATCGGCAAAGGCGCGCAAGGCGGAGAAGGGGACGTGCAGCGTTTCGGGAACGGAGCGGAAGAACAGCGTGACGGAGAAGCTGTCCTCATTGACCACAAGGTTCGAGAATTGGTGCTGGAGAATGATCGTCATCTCCTGCGGCCATTCCCTCTGCAGTCGCGGAGAGATTTTCACGCCCCTGGCGTCGGTGCGGAAAGCGATGACGAAATGATGGTCGCCGGGCAACTCGCCCGTCGCCGCAACCTGGGACAGGACGCTGCGGACGACGCCAAGATAGGCGTTCTGCACGAGGAGGTCGTAACGAAAGAAGATATCCGAGGCCATCACGCTTCGAGCGACTTCGAGGTCAAGGCGCTCGCCGTCTAGCCGGCGCCCGTGGGAAAGTGGAGGCTTCTGTTGCCAGGCGCCTCCGAGCCCCGCCTGAAGGCGCTAACCCTCAGGACTTGATTGCCAGTGTAGGCGCCGCATTACGCGGCGACGGCCACCGGAGCATAGTTGTCGTTGGCAACTATAGGTTTGACCCGATAACGGCGGTATCATGCCGAGCGAAAAAACCTCCTTTACGCCCTCGTCAATCCTATTTCGCCCCCACCCCAGACCGTCCGGGCCGGGCTCGGGTGGAGGCGCCGGGTACCGCCCCCGGGTCCGATAGGTTTATTCCGAAGCTCGTTTATCGCCATAGCCGCCGCAAGCGACGGCAAGCCATATATAGGCCTTTGCGCGAAAATGTAAAAGGTCCAATGCGGGCTTTAAGGCGCGTCAGAGCGCCAACTCGTCCGAGTCGACGCCAAGAGCGTTTTGTGGGTTCGCCGCCGCGAAGCCCGCGACGGAATTTATCACGACGCTTTGGGACATCATCCCCACGAGATCGTTGGGGTGGATGAATTTTTCGGCAAAGCAGGGAAAGCGCGTGGGGTCGAAGATGCGCCGCAGCCACTCCACAACCGCCATATGGCGGGACGAATTGCGCAGGTCGGGGTGATAGGTGAGCCAAATCTCGAGGCGATTCGAAACGCCGATATTGAGAGGTATCAGTTTCGCGCCCAAGCTCAGCGCGTAGGAGGGCAGAAAGCCGATCCCTGCGTCCCTCTCGACAGCGTAAAGAACCGCCGAGCTGGAGTTGGTCGCGACGCCCACGATCCCTTCGAGACTTTCGACGCCGAGCGCTCGCTCGTAGATCCCCGGCGCGAGGAGGGGGGTCACCTGCTGAATAAATCGATGCCTCCTCGCCTCCTCCAATGAAGATGGCAGCCCGTAAAGCTCGCGGTAGCCGAAGGAGGCGAAGGGGTAGATATGCAGGTGTCCCAGGCGGGCGCTGATCAAGTCTGGGCGCTCGGGACGCAGGAACTGCACCGACATGTCCGCCTCCAGGCGGCCAACGTCTGTGTGCTCCATCGTGGCCTGCAGTTCAAAGGTAAGCCGCCGGTTCGCTTTTTGGAAGTCGAGTAAACGCGGCAGAATCCAGTAGGTTCCGAGACCCTCGGTGACGGCGACGCGCACGTGGCCACGAATGCCGACGGAGGAGATTTTCGACTGCCGCTCGATGCTCATCGCCGAGCGTTCCATGGCGCGCGCATGTTCTGCGACGGAACAGCCCTCGTCGGTCAGCGTCACCCCATCCGTCAGCCGATTGAAGAGCCTGAGACCAATGGCGGCTTCGAGACGCGTGATTTTTCTTACGATTGTCGCTGAGTCTACTTTTAAAAGTTTCCCCGCCTTCCTGAAACTCCCGGACTCGGCGCAAACCAGAAAAAACCTCAGATCGTCCCAGGAAAGGTGACTGAGGGAAGCTGGGCGTTCACGGTGCTGCATTTTTGCGGCGCCTCTTTGCAAAATTGTGTGCACGGTTTTTTTGCGCATGTGGATTAATGTCCAGGAATAGGACGATTCCGAGGAGCGTGCAATGGAGTGTGCGGTGGGTTCAAGCTTGGCTAGAGAACTGGGTGCTGCGCCGGCGCCGGCGCCGGCGCCCGTGCGGCGCCGGCGTCGTCTCGACGATATTCCGGTCAGCCACACGCTCGAGGTTCGGCCAGCCTACAGTGAAGAGTTGCCGCAGCTTGCAACCCTCCTGTCAGAATTGATACCCGGTATATTGGCGCCATTCTCTTCATGCGAGAGCGTTCACTCCTATTCCAAAAGCATATATTCTGTGCGGAAGAGATGTTCTATTGTCGGATGTTTTGCCTGCCTGCATCTGAATGGGAGAGGTCTCGAAAGATTGTTGGACGGATCCTTAAGCATGGCCGTGCCAGAGCTTGATTATCTGGCTGAATCTGGGACTCGTGTTGAAGCGATCTACGCTTGGGCCTGGGCAATACGTCCGCCGACGAATGGGGTCCGAGCCATTGGCAACTTTATGGCGTGCCTGCGACGTCGTGAGTTCAGCGTCGCGGAAATATACGGCAGGCCGACCACAGACAAAGGGTTCGGCTTTGCGCAAAATCTAGATTTTCGTCCGGTCGGGGCCTGCTCGAAAAATCAAGGTCTCTGGGTAACAGCGCGCTTTGCAGGAGCGCGCGGCGTAGCTTGAGGAGAGCGTAATGTCGTCTGTTGAGTTCCAGAGTGAGCGTTCCTCGACAAGAGAGGCAGGCCGCAGAATTCGTAATTCGCGGTACGAGGTTCGCGTCGCCCGAACCATGGATGATCTGCTGATGGTCTATTCCATACGCTCAGCTGTGTACATTGCCGAGCAGGACTGCCCATTCGCGGAGGAGTTCGACGGCAATGACCATTGCGCGACTTACTTCTTAGCCTTCTCGGACGATGAACCGGCTGGCTGCTTGCGAGCGCGGTTCTTCGCCGACTTCGTCAAGCTGGAGCGCCTCGCGGTTCGAAAGCCCTTTCGACGCTCGACTCTCGCCTTCGAACTGGTTCGCTGCGGAATCGATCACGCTAGGCGGAAAGGCTTTCCCCGGATTTATGGACATTCGCGCCAAGGACTGGAGTCGTTTTGGTCGCGCTTCGGCGCCAAACCAATTCCCGGCCGCGAGGAATTCCTGTTCTCAGACCATCTTTACACGGAGATGACCATTGAGCTCGAGCCAACGGAGGACGCGATTTCCTTGAAGGAGGGTCCAATGATGATCCTGAGGCCAGAAGGAGATTGGGATCGGGAAGGCATACTCGAGTTTTCCAGGACACGAGCAGCGCGTAGCGTATCCGATAACAGCATCAGAGCAACCACGAAACCGAAGAACGCAGCATGAGCATCAATTTTCGAGCCGTAAGGGGGCTGAGACAGCAACCTTTATTAGTTTGCGTGTCAAGCCCTTTCAACGGCGCTTCCGCTGGCGGATTTTCGACGAAAGCCGCCGCCAATGTTCGCAGGATCATCGAGCTCTGGGAAGTAAGGGAGGCTCCCTATACGGCCGTACGCTCGAACATAGAGCACGCGCAACTTGACCACCCAGCGCGTTCCGAGGTCTTTACCGCGGGCGAACTGGTGTTCGACAGCGTTCGCTGCTCGATCCTGCGCAACCATAAATTTCGCAGCTTCCATGACGACATTGGGGCGCCGCCGATCATTATGATCGGCGCCGGCATCGAGTTCGACGATCCTCGCATCGGCGATGGACGCCTATTGGTTCGACATACCCTTTACAATCATTGGGGACGCCGTCTATCCGACTCGAAATCTGACCGAGGCCGAGTGTGGCACTGCATTGAAATTGATGGCGAATTTCGTGGATATCGTGAATATGGAGTTTGTCGAAAATGATTGATCTTTCGCCCCGTGAAGGACAAGCGCCGGGCCGGGCTTGACGGACATCAAGCATTCTCCGGGCCTGTGGAGCGGCCGGCGTTGTTTTCCCCGAGCGTGGCCTCGAAAAATGCGATCTGCGGATCGCTCGGAGTGCTGGATCGACCTCAAGGAACACCGATTGGGTCCAGCGGCGAAGCCTCAGTACTCGACCTTGAGCGAGCCGATGGCCTGAAACCCGTCGCCAGGGTAGATCGCGAGCCTTGGAACGGCAGCGTGTCTTTCCTCGGCTGCGGTGAAGTAGTGGGTGTTGGTGAGGTTCTTCAAATTGAGCTGCGCGTTCCACAGCAAGCCTTCGTATTTCCAGCGATATCCGACCAAGGCGTCCAGGACCGCGTAGGCCGGCAGCTGGAAGCTGTTGAGCCTGTCGCCCCACCGGACATCCTCGTAGCGCACGCCCATTCCGAAGCTCGCCCCCTCCTTCACGAGGTAGCCTTTCCAATCGTATTTCGCCCAGATCGAGCCGGAGTTGGGCGGCACGTTGGGCCACGAATTGCCCCTGTCGCTCACGACCACGGCGCTGGTGTTCGGATACACGATCGGAAGGAGGTCGGGATTTTCGTCAGCAAACTCGAGAATTTTGGTCTGGGTATGGGCGTAGTTCCCGATGACGCTGAGGTTGTCGTTGACGCGCCCCGAAACGTCGAGCTCGACGCCGCGGCTCCGCACATCACCCACGATCGATGTGGTGAGGCTGCCGGGCACAGATGTGGCGATATTGTGCTTGGTGAGCTGATACAAGGCGAGAGTCGCCGTCAGATTCTTCTCGAAAAACTGGCCTTTCAGGCCCGCTTCCCATTGCTCCGCTAATTCGGGGGGAAGCTGGCGTCCGAGCGGATCGACCCCGTTGTTGACCCCGAACGAGCGCGACCAATCCGCAAAGGGCCGGAGCCAAGGGGCCATCTCGAAGAGGACGCCGACGCGCGGGCTGAAGGCGTGCTCGCCCCACTTCGGCACATTGACGTCGCTGGGAAAGCGGGCGGGATCGCCGAACAGATCCGTGCTCGAAATGCCATGAACGGCGTAATCCCAGCGTCCGCCGCCGATGATATGCAACCGGTCGAGCACGGTGAGGTGATCCTGAGCATAAAGACCGGAATCCCACTGTTTCCATCTCTGAGCTGGCGTAGGGCTTCGAGCGTACTGCAGATCGAGGGCCGTGGGGCTGAACATCCAAGAGGGAATGCCATATGAGGGAGCCCAGACATTGATGGCGAGAGCGGGGTCCGGAACGCCATAGGCGCCATTCGCTAGGTAATCGCCAGTCGCCTTGCTGTTGTCGTAGCCGATGAGAATGTCGTGCTTAACGCCGAAAGTATCGAATTTGCCGGTCAGATCGGCGTTACCCAGCCATGAGCGCTCGGAATAGTCCTGGGCGAAGATATTTCTCTGAAGAATGCCCGTCGCTGGATTAAACGCTCCGAGGTTGATCCCGCCAAAAATGGGAAGGATCGCCGTCTCGGCGGTCGGCGGCGCAGGAATTATTTCCGTGTCGCTTGTCTTATAATTTCTCGCCAGAAAGCGTCCGTTGAGTGTCCACTGGCTGTTGGAATCTTCGTAGAGTTTTTGCTTCAAGTTTACCCCGTTGTAAAGGTTCAGCAAATTGTCGTAGGGCTCGTTGGGGTCCTGAAATGACCGGCTGATCGGTACGGATATCGGAGCATCGCCCCAGGCGATCAGACCGGTGTCTGGCTTGAAGCGCTGCTTCGACCCCTCGATGTCATAAGTGACCTCCGTCCAGTCGCTGGGCCGGTAGGTGAGAGCGCCGGCAGAATTCCACCGGTCGCCGGACACGAAATCGCGCACGGTCGAGTCGTTGGTCTGAAAGGCTCCCGTAACGCGGTAGAGCAGGGTCTTATCCTTGTCGAGTGGGCCGGTTGCGTCCAGGAGCGTGCGATAATACTCCGAAGAGCCGAATTGCTGCTCGAGCGAATAATGCGGCGTATCAAACGGCTTCTTCGTGACCATGGCGATGAGGCCGCCGGGTTCGCCTCGTCCGTAAAGCATCGCGGCCGGCCCTTTGAGCACCTCGACGCTTTGAAGATTCGACGTGTCAAAGGTGTTTGCGATCCAAAGACCCGCAGGACCGACCCGCAGCTCGTCGCGGTAAATCGCGGTGGTGTTGAAACCGCGGATCGTGAAAGAGCTGTAGCCACCCAGATTCGGCACGAACCAGACGCCGCTCACATTTTCAACGACTTCGGAGAGATCGCTCTCCTTACGGTCGTCAATCACCGCCCGCGGCACCACTTCGATGGACGCCGGCGTCACCGCGATGGGCGTTTGGGTCTTGGTGGCCGCCGTCGCGTCTTGAACGCTGTAGTTGGGGTTGTCGAATGCGTTCGCTTGCTGCCTCGCATTAGCGGTCGTCGAGGCTGGCGGCGCACTGGAGGCTGGCGGCGCATCGGCGGTAGGCGCGGCGGAGCGGAACGCCGCGGGGGTGGGCGCCGCAGATCGTGACGCCGCGGGAACGGACGCCTTTGCGGCGGCTCGAGAGGCTGTGGTTCGCGCCCGAGGCGACGCATGCGCGCTGGCCCGTTTGTGCGGATGAAGGCCGAGATAGATCGTCGGCAATTCCTGCTGAGCGGAAGCGGCAGTGAGGAAAACCGCCGTGAAAGCGCCTGCGGAAGCGCAGCTCACCAGGGTAGAACGAAACATCTTAGGCCTGTGGGTCAATATCTCCGGGCTGCGTCAGGAGGCGCGCCTCAGACAACACTTTCGCGAGATTGTCGTCTTTTCCAAGGCGCCGATGAAGCTTGGCGGTGGGCGGCCCCGGCCTCGCCGGAAATCCGCGTGCGTTTCTAAAAGGCTTAACCGGCAAATCTGCGAAGCTTGCGCCTAGGCCTTCGCCGCTTCCCCGAAGCCTGCGGCCTGCATCGCCAGGTAAATCTTGTTCTGGAAGCCTGCGTCGTCGCCATGCGCGAGGAGCGCGGCATGGGCCGCGATGGCGTCGCAGAGCGCCTCGACCCATGGCGTGTCCACCTTGGCGAAATCGGAGAGCACGAAGCCGTGCACCAGCGCCTTGTCGCCTGGGTGGCCGATCCCGAGGCGCACCCGCCGGTAGCCCGCGCCGAGATGCGCGGTGATCGAGCGCAAGCCGTTATGACCGGCGTCGCCGCCTCCGACTTTCACGCGCAGCTTCCCGGGAGCGAGGTCGAGCTCGTCGTGGAACGCGACCACCTGCTGCAGCGCAATCTTGTGGAAGCGCGAGGCCTCGCCGACGGAGCGGCCCGACTCGTTCATATAGGTCTGCGGGGCGAGCAACATCACGCGCTCACAGCCGATCGTCCCCTCCGTCACGAGTCCGTGAAACTTCGCGCGGGCCGAGGGGAACCCGTGCCGCCGCGCGATGGCCTCGATCGCCATATAGCCGATGTTGTGGCGGTTTCCGGAATAGGCGCGCCCGGGATTGCCCAGTCCGGTCCAAAGCTGCATCAGTTCTCGCCCGATTCGGTTCGTCCTGCGCCCCTCACTAGCCTCATCGGTCCAGCATTGGCGAGGTCTATGCTTGCGATTTTCGATCAGGGAGGCAAGGGGGCGCAAAGCGTCCTTCCCGCGCGACAGCTCGGGGCGCCGGCAAAGCCCGCCGCTCCGGATTGTCTTGCCTTTCAAAAAATTAATGTTCCAATATCCGCATTTAACGCTGCTGACATTCCAGCGCTCTTGACGAATAGCAGATGACAGGTATGTATCGGCAAGGCGCCCAGTTGCTCTCTCATGCGGGGGAGAGACCAGCTACGGTCGAGGGAAGGCGGGTCGACCGACTTTAGAGAGACGAGTTCATCCCAATGTGATAGAAGCAAGGCGTTGTCAGCCGAGCCTGAGAGGCTCTGAGCCGTATTGAGCCGGCTCGCGATCCGTCGCGGGACGCGGAGCCATATTTCCAACCACAAAAAACCGCGAGACAAAGATGACAGACAAAGAGAGAATTGCGCTATTCATTGACGGCGCGAACCTCTACGCCACGGCCAAGTCGCTGGGCTTTGACATAGACTATAAGAGACTGCTGCGCGAATTTCAGGCGAAGGGGACTCTCATCCGCGCCTTTTACTACACGGCGCTGATCGAGGACCAGGAATACTCGTCCATCCGCCCGCTGATCGACTGGCTGGATTACAACGGCTACGCCGTCGTGACCAAGCCGACGAAGGAGTTCGTCGATTTGCTCGGTCGTCGCAAGGTCAAGGGCAACATGGACATCGAGCTCGCGGTTGACGCGATGGAGATGGCCGAGCACATCGACCATATGGTGCTCTTCTCCGGCGACGGCGACTTCCGGTCGCTCGTCGAGGCGGTGCAGCGCAAGGGCGTGCGCGTCTCTGTGATTTCCACGATCACGACGCAGCCGCCGATGATCGCCGACGAGTTGCGCCGTCAGGCGGACGAGTTTGTCGATCTCATCCACCTCGTCGGCAAGATCGGCCGCGATCCGGGTGAGCGCGCCGAGCGCATGCAGCGCTATCAGGAGCGCCGCCCCTCGCCGTCTGCGACCCCCGTGTCGGCCGGCACGTCGCCAGAGGAGGGCGAAGAGTAAATTCTTCGACTCTTCGGGGATTTTTAATCGCCGGCGCGGCTCTCTGCGTCGGCGATTTTTTTTCTTTTCTCATTGAGCGACGCCTGTCAGGGCACGGCGGCAAAGGGGACTAGGGAACTCGTCTCACCCTTTATCGCGCAGCAGGCGGCCCTTCTCGCGGCCCCAATCGCGCTTCTTCTCGACCTCGCGCTTGTCGTGCAGCTGCTTGCCACGCGCCAGCGCGATGCGCAGCTTCGCCCGGCCGCGATCGTTGAAATAGATGCGCAGCGGCACGATCGTCATCCCTTCGCGTTCGACCCCTTGCGCGAGTTTGGCCAATTCGCGCTGCTTGAGCAGTAGCTTACGCAGGCGCTTGGGCTCGTGGTTGAAGCGATTGCCCGCCTCATACTCCGGGATCGTGGCGTTGACGAGCCAAGCTTCGCCCTTGCGGTCGACGTGAGCGTAGCTCTCGGCGATCGTCGCCTTGCCGGACCGCAGCGACTTGACCTCCGTTCCGGTCAACGCGAGGCCGGCGTCGAAAGTCTCGCCGAGCTCGTAATTGAAACGCGCCTTGCGGTTTTCAGCGACGACTTTGAAATTCGCCTCGGGACTTGTCGCCACGATTGGGCTTATCCTTCGAGCACGCCGGCATGGATCAGGGCCGCGCGAATGCGCTCCTTCGTCACCGCCGTCACCGGAACGAGCGGCAGCCGAGTTTCCTCGGTGCAGCGGCCGAGCAGCGACAGGCCGCATTTGGCTCCGTTGACGCCCGCCTCGAGGAAGACGGCGACCTGCAGCGGCACGAGCTTGTCCTGAATGGCGAGAGCCTTCTTGAAGTCGCCGGCGAGCGCGGCGTTCTGGAGATCGGCGCAGAGCTTCGGCGCAATGTTTGAGACGACCGAGATGCAACCTTGCGCGCCGGCCGCCATGCAGGAGAGCGCCGTAATGTCGTCGCCAGAGAGCTGAATGAAGTCTGGCCCCATCGCATTGCGCTGCAGGGAGATGCGTCCCACATTGCCGGTCGCGTCCTTAACCCCGACGATGTTCCTGAGCTGCGAAAGGCGGGTCATGGTCTCGACGCTCATGTCGATCACCGACCGGGGCGGAATGTTGTAGATTATGATCGGGATCGACACCGAATCATTGATCGCCTTGAAGTGCTGGTAGAGCCCTTCCTGATTGGGCTTGTTGTAATAGGGCGTGACGATGAGGAGGCCGTCGGCGCCGGCGCGCTCGGCGTGACCCGCGATCGCCACCGCTTCCCGCGTGTTGTTGGAGCCCGCGCCGGCGATGACTGGGACGCGGCCTTTCGCCGCCTTGATCGTCGCCGAGATCACCTCGCCGTGCTCTTCATGCGACAGCGTCGGGCTTTCGCCGGTCGTGCCGACGGGCACTAGACCATGCGTGCCGCTCTCGATCTGCCAGTCGACGTGCCGGCGCAGCGCATCGAAATCGACGATCCCATGGTTGAAGGGCGTCACGAGCGCCGTTAACGAGCCGTGAAAAATCGCTGTCTTGGGCATTTTATCAACGCTTCCTTGCGCCTTGCGCTCGCCTTATTCAGAGCCTACCTCGGTTTGTGGGGTTTCTTAGCCGTTGCCCGCCCGCGTGGAAAGGCCTTCGAAGGCGAGTCCGCAGCCAACGGCTCGCAGCGCGCGAAGGGCGTGCGAAGCGTTAACGAAATGCCCGCGAAATTCGTGGAAAATAGCTGGGATACACCTTTCCTCCGGCGTCCCGACGAAAAGTGGCGCGGCGGAACCAGGAGCCAAAGCCATGCTTAGCGGCGAATCGAGGTCTTTTTCCAAGAAATGGGCGTGGATCGCAGGCGCCACGCTTTCAGCCCTGCTGGTCGGCTTCCTCGTGGGCAGCTTCTGGTCCGCGCCGGACGGAACGGGCCTACAGGCTTGGCTCGCGCGGCGTGTCGCGGGGCGCGCGGCACCGCCGTCAGAAGAGGCTGCGCCGCCGTCCGCCAAGAGCGAGGACAGCGCGACCACGGAACCGGCGGAGAACGAGCCTACGCCGCAGGCCGACGCCTCCCCGGAGCTCGCGGCTCCCAGCAACGAGCCTCTCGTGGCCTCGGCGGATCTCGCGCCGCTCGTCGGCGCCGAATTCGCAGGGCTTTCTCGCGGCGGTCTCCGCCTATCGCAGCGGCGACTTCGCCGCGGGCGACAAGGCTGTCTCGGCGCTGGAGAATCCCGTTGCCGTCACCGCCGCGCAATGGGTCGGTCTCAAGCTCCATCCGCACGAGGCGGGTTTCGAGCGGCTGAAGCTGTTTCTCGCCCGCCATCCGAGCTGGCCCGCCGCCGAATGGCTGCGTCACCGCGCCGAGGAGCAGCTTTTGAGCGAAAGCCGGTCGGATGCGATCGTGAAGGCCTTTTTCTCCGAACAGGGTCCGACCACGCCGACGGGCAAGCTCGTTTACGCCCGCGCGCTCGCTCGCGACGGCGAGTTCGAGAAAGCCGGCGTGATCGCCCGCGGCCTCTGGCGCGACGACGACCTCAACGACTGGATCGAGGGGCAGGCGCGCAAGGAATTGTCGCAATTGCTCTCGCCGGAGGACCATAGCTACCGCGCCGATCGGATGTTCTACGCGGGTCGCGTCGGCGCGTCGCTGCGCGCCGCCGAGCTCGCCGGCAAGGATGTGGCGGCGCTCGCCAAGGCGCGCATGGCCGCAAGCATCGGTCGAGGCGACAGCAAGCTGATCGCGGCCCTGCCGCCCGCGATGCAGAAGGATCCAGGTTTGCTCTTCGCGCGCGTTCGCCTGCTGCGCAAGCGCAACAATTTCGAAGAGGCCGCCGCCCTGCTGCGCGAGGCGCCGATCGCTCCCGACAAGCTCGTCGACGGCGACGCCTGGTGGAACGAGCGCAAAACCATCGCCCGCAAGCTCCTCGATAAGGGCCACGCGAAGCGCGCCTACGAGGTCTGCGCCTTGCATGGCGCGAAGACGGCGTCTTCGCAGGTCGAGGCCGAGTTTCACGCCGGCTGGATCGCCCTGCAGTTCTTGAACGACGTCGCCGCGGCGGAGCGGCATTTCGATCGCGCCGTCGCTTCCGCAGAGACGCCGCATCAACGGTCGCGCGCCGAATATTGGCGCGCGCGCGCCGCCGAAGCACGCCATACGCCCGAGCAGGACGAGACCGCCCGCGCGCATTACCGCGAGGCGGCGAACTACTCGACGACTTTCTACGGTCAGCTCGCGCTGACCAAGATCGGCTCCAACGCGTCTCCCGTCCGACCTTCGCCCGAGCCCGCCGAGGGCGACGCGCGCGATGAATCTGTGCGCGTCGTCGAGTTGCTGATCGCCAGCGGAGAAAAGGACGCCATGAGCGCGCTGGCCTCGGAAGCGGCGAAGCACCTCGAGAGTCCGTCGCAGGTCGCCGCGCTCGCCATCGCCGCGGAGCGCGCTCACAATGCGCGCTTCTCGCTCACGCTTGGCAAGCTCGCCTCCTACCGCGGCGTCTGGATCGACGACGCGGCTTTCCCGAGCTTCGGCATTCCGGCTTTCTCGGCCCTGCCGGGCTCGGCGCCGAAATCGCTGGTTTTCGCGGTGGCGCGCCAGGAAAGCGCCTTCGATCCGCATGTGGTCTCGATCGCGGGGGCTGTTGGGCTCATGCAGCTGCTTCCCTCGACCGCGCGTCACACGGCGGCGCTCGCGCATGTCGGCTACGACCCGCGTCGCCTGATGAGCGAGCCGGCCTTCAACGCGCAGCTTGGCGCCTCGTTCCTGGGCGAGCTGCTCGGCACGGAGAAAGGGTCCTATATACTGACGCTTGCGGCCTATAACGCGGGCCCCGGGCGCGCGGCGCAGTGGATCAACGCCTACGGCGATCCGCGCCGCGCCAATGTCGATCCGATTGACTGGGTCGAGCGCATTCCGCTCTCAGAAACGCGCAATTACGTGCAGCGCGTGCTGGAAAATTTCGTGATCTATCGCGCCAAGTTTGACGAGGAGACCGTTCGCGCCCCGCAAATAGAGCTCGCTCGGGCGGTAACGGGCAATTACTGGCCGGGAGTCGCGGAAACTGCAAAGGACGCCGAGCAGCAAAAGGGTCCCCCGCTCGGCGCCCTAAGCTTTCATTGACCAGTCCTCTTCGAAGACCTTCTGCGCGATTTTAATCGCCGTCATGGCGGACGGCCAGCCGGCGTAGAAGGCGAGATGGGTGATCACGCCGACGATCTCTTCTCGGGTGAGACCGTTCTCCAACGCCTTCTTCAGGTGGAAGGGAATCTCGTTGACTCGGTAAAGAGAGATGAGGCTGGCGAGCGTCACGAGGCTGCGCTCGCGCGGCGAGAGAGTTGGATTCGTCCAAACGTCGCCAAACAGCACCTTGTCGGTCAATTCCGCGAGGTGAGGCGCAACGTCGCCAAAAGATTTGCCGGCGCTTGTGGGTTCTTCCTTCATCGGTGTTTCCTTTTTCGCTCGGCGAGAGCCCGCGATCGCCCAGCGGGCGCTCAGTATAGAAACGACACGCCAGATTAGACTGCCTGGGAGGTCGGCCGGAACAAAATTTCGTTCACATCGACATCCTCCGGCTGATTGATCGCGAAGGCGACCATATGCGCAAAGCTTTCCGCGGGTATCGCGATCTTGTCGACGAGCTTCTGCAAATTTCTTGAAATGTCGGGCTCGCTGATGTGCTCCAGCAGCTCAGTGGCGACCGCGCCCGGCGAGATGACGGTCGTGCGAATGTTATAGGGCTTGACTTCCTGGCGCAGCCCCTCGGAGAGCGCACGCACGGCGTACTTGGTCGCGCAATAGACGGCGGCTCCGCGGTCGACCTTGTGACCATAGACAGACGAGACATTAATGATATGGCCAGACTTCTGCGACTTCATGTGGGGCAAAGCGGCGGCGATCCCGTAGAGGACGCCCTTGAGGTTCACGTCGATCATCCGCTCCCATTCGTCGACTTTGAGACGCTCGAGCGGTGCGAGGGGCATCAGTCCGGCGTTGTTGAGCATGACGTCCAAGCGGCCGAACTTCTCCACGGCTGTCTCGACGAGACGCGTCACCGCACCGAGACGCGTGACGTCGGTCGGAACCGCAAGCGCCTTCCCGCCCTTTGAAGTCAGTTCTTCCGCGAGCGACTGGATGCGATCGCCACGCCTTGCGCCCAGCGTGACCGAAGCGCCCTGCGCCGATAAATGTCGAGCGGTCGCAGCGCCCAGGCCGCTGCTGGCGCCTGTGATGACGACGACTTTTCCCTTGATGTTATGGCCCATGATCTTCACTCAAAAGGCGAGGCTCGAGAGCCTCGCCCTTAGCTTCACGCCAGCGTCCAAGAGACGACTAGGTCAAGGGCTCGCGAGGCGCTCCCGAAGGCTCGCGGGACATCCCCGACGGGTCCCGTGATTTGCCGAGCGATCCAGAGGAGTGGCCGCCCTCCTGCCAATAGGGCGCGGCGCCGAAGTGCTCGTGCCAGTCGGATTCCCAATCGCGGTCCGTCCAGCTGTCGTCGCTGAACTCTGGCGCGTCCCTTAACTGCTGCTCGGTGATGTTCGAGGTGTAGCCCCCGAGGCTCGTATCGTATTTTAACGAGTTCCACGGGACGGGGTAATGGCTGTGACCGAGACCCAGGAATCCGCCGAAGCTCATGATGGCGTAACGCACGTTTCCCGAAGCTCTATCGATCATCAAATGGTCGATCTCACCGATCTTGTTGCCGGAGGGATCGCAGACCTTTGTGCCTTCCACATCTTCGCTCGAGATGAGGTTGAAGGTCGGTGATGCAGTCGCCATGGTCGCGCTCCTCGTCGCCTGGGTCGCTCCCGCCTTTTCGCCGGGATGCAACGATTGATGTTGTCGCCTCACAACCCTTGGCGGCGCCGAATGTTCCCTTCGCCGTATCAATTTGCAGGGATCAGCGAGACATCGGCGCCGTAGGGTCTTTGGTCGGTTCGCGACCGTGTCTCAGCGCAGCGAGTCGGCCATCTGCAGGTGGCGCTCGAGCTCAGGCAGAGTTCTTGGCCGCGAAGCTCTTGAGCTGGTCGTTATCTCCCTTCTCCGAGTAGCGACGGAAGAGCGAGATCGCCTCCTTATGCGCATTGATCTGATCGCGGCGGAACTGCTTGGAGAAGTCCGCGCCGCTCAGGCGGCCGAGCTCGTCCAGCATCTTCTTCTTCGAGGAATCGAGCGCGTCGGGCGCGTTGGGATCGATGGTCTTGAGCTCGGAATAGTTCTTCTGATGGTCGTTCATGATGTGTTGCGCAAAGGTCTTGTCGGTGGTGTCGCCCTTGCTCTGCGCGAGCTGCGCCGATTCGATCTCGAACTGATCGGCGACAGCCGCCTCATTGACAAAGTCCTGCGAGGAGGGGCTGAGGTTAAGGGCGGAATTGATGCCGGTCGACTCCATGGTGCTCGTCGCGGCGTAAGCCGGCAGAGCGAAGACAAGACAGGCGAAGAGGGTTGCAGGGGCTTTCATCCGAATTCTCCATGTTGGGTCCGCGCAAGCCGCAATCGAAGCGCGTTGCTCGGATTGCGCACGGAACTAGCGAGCATGTTGAGAGCGGCAAGCGTGACCGGCTGCTGCGATGGTCGCCTGAAACGAATCCATCACGGAGCAACCGCTTCGATCGCGCCGTGAGGAGCGCCGAACAGGCCCGTCGCGCGCGCCGCGCTATACGCAGTCGTCTTTCAGGCCGCCGCGAAAATCAGTCCTTAGGTTGCGCGTTTTTGCTCTGGCGGGGATTCTCAACGGTCGTGAAGACCGTCAGAGATTCGGGCCGATCAGCATCGTCACCGGAAAGCCTTGCTTGTCCTTGGCGCTGACGAGGAAGGAGTCCGGCACGACCTTGACGTCGGTAAAGCCTTGCGCGGTCAGCTTCTGCTGCAATTGCTGGGACAATTTTGCGCGTTTTGGATGCTGTTGGAACCGGTGTTCGAGCCGGTCGCGGATCCCGTGTCTGGGGCCATCGCGGCAAAGGCGGTCGTCGAGGTGATAGCGAGGCCCAGCGCCGTCGTGAGCAAAAGTTTTCCAACCATGGCGGTTTCCTTTTCGCTTCCCCCCACTCCGCAGTTAACCCGGAAACTGTCGAGTTGTTCCGCTCAGCTACGTTATTCGGCACGCTCTCGCTACGATGGAGCGTTTTTTGTTTTACTATAGCGCAACGGCAGTCTGCTTAAGCGATCGAGGAATGAATAAATATATCTGGAATTATGCAGCCTATGTTTATCTACGGACTAAATTCCGGCTTTTTTGTTCCAAAAATGCTAGCAAATATCACAACAGGCTCAATGCGCTCTGGCCCTCTGGCTGGCTTTGGCACGGCGGTGAAGTCCAATATTATTTCCAGATGATCTGCGGCGTCTATTTCGTGCTCGGCGTCTATCTGATCGCGGCGGCGCGCAATCCTGCGGAGCATGCGACCGTCATCTCCTTCGCCATGCGGTCATCATGGCGGCGCAGTCGCTCTCGGACGCGCATGAAAGAGGCCATCTGTTGGGCGATGTGTCCGCCCTGCTGCTCGTCGCGGTCGTGCTCTGGTTTTTGTCCTCTAGAGGACAAGGAGGCTCCGGGGGCGTAGGCCGGCGCCGGCGGGGCTACGGGCCGGGCCGCATCTCGGCCGCGGCGGCGTTTTGGCGTAGAAGACCAAAGCGACGCCACGCCCACGCCGTACCTAATGCGAGAGACCATGACACCCGCCGATCTGACGCCACATCCCCTGAGCCTCGGCGCCCGCCTGCCCCTGGCGCTGCGCTATGCCTTGCGCGACCTCATCGGCGATCCGCGCGGCTTCGGCGTTTTCGTCGCTTGTATCGCGATCGGCGTCGCGGCGATCTCGGGCGTCGGCGGCATCTCCTTCTCGCTCGCGCAGGGGCTTGCGCATGAGGGAAGGGCGCTGCTCGGCGGCGACGTCTCCATTGCTTTGTCGCATCGAGACTTTTCCGCCGAGCAGCGAGCCTTTCTCGCCGCGCACGGTCACGTCGACGAAATCGCTTTGATGCGGGGCATGGCGCAGCTCGAGGGACGCGAGGCGCAGGAGGATGCGCCCCCGCCGGCGCTGGTGGAGATCAAGGCGGTCGATTCCGCGCTTTATCCGCCTTTCGGCGCCTTGGAGACGGAGCCTGCAATGAGCGTCGCAGCGGCGCTCGCCCCGGAGGGTGCAACCTACGGCCTCATCGCCGATTCCCTGCTCATGGCGCGCCTCGAGGCGAAGCTCGGCGACAGGCTTTCGATCGGCGGCGCGCATTTCACGATCCGCGCGGTGACGCGCGCCGAGCCCGACAAGCTCTCGGGCGGCTTGGGCTATGGCTCGCGCGTGCTGATGTCGCATGAGGCCTTACGTGCGACGGGGCTCGTGCGGCCGGGCACGATCATCCGCTATCTTGCGCGCGTGACGCTGCCGGGCGCTCCGAGCGACGAGGACGCGACGCGCTTCGTCGAGTCCGCCAACAAGGCGTTTCCGCAGGCGGGCTGGGAAACACGCAAACGCGACGCGGTCTCTCCGCAGTTCTCCAGAAACCTCGAGCGCTTCACGCAGCTCTTGACGCTCGTCGCGCTGACCGCACTCGTCGCCGGCGGCGCCGGCGTCGCCAACGCCGTGCAGGGCCTCGTGCTGCGCAAGCGCCAGGCCTTCGCCGTTCTCAAGGCCCTCGGCGCACCCGCCTCGCGAGTCTTCGCCATCGCCTTGTGGCAGGTGCTGACCATGGCGAGCCTCGCCATTGCCATCGGGCTTTGCATCGGCGCCGCCATGCCCTTCGCGGCGGGTGAGGCGCTGCGCCGCGCGTTGGAGCTGCCGATCGCCATCGGCGTCGATTACCGGGGGCTGGCGCTCGGCGCCTGTTACGGGCTGCTCGTCGCGCTCGTCTTCTCGCTGCCGCCGCTTGGCCGCGCCCATGACGTGCCGGTGGCGGCGCTTTTGCGTGACGATCGCGAAAGCGATTTCGGCAAAGCGCCGCTGCGTTATCGCCTCGCCGCTCTCTTCTCGTTGGCGACGCTTGCCGCCGTCGTTTTCGCCACGGCGGCGGACAAGACGCTCGCCGCGGCATTCGTCGCTTCCGTGCTCGGCGCCTTCCTTCTGCTGCGCGGCGTCGCCTGGCTCGTCATGCTCGCGGCGAGGAGGCTCCCGCGCGCCCGCGACGCGCGGCTGCGCCTCGCGCAGGGAAATATCGGGCGTCAGGGGAGCCTCGCCCCGACCCTGATCGTATCGGCCGGAGTGACCGTGACGCTGATGGTGGCATTGGGTCTCGTCGAGGGCGCCATCCACGCGGAGCTCGAGCGCTCCGGCACGGGCGCCGTGCCGGACTTCTATTTCATCGATGTGCCGAAGGAGGAGACGAACGCCTTCTCGGCCTTCCTCGAGGAGGCGGCCCCTGCCTCGCATGTCGAGCATGTGCCGATGATGCGGGGACGCATCGTCGCCGTGAAGAACGCGCGCGCCGAGACGCTGCATCCCGGCGAGGACGCGGCTTGGGTGCTGGAAGGCGACCGCGGCATAACCTTTTCCGCCGAGATCCCCGAAGGCGCACGCCTCATCGAGGGCGAATGGTGGCCGAAAGACACGAAGGAGAAGCTCGTCTCGATGGAGGAGCGCGTCGCCAAGGGCCTCGGCCTCGCGCTCGGCGACGAGATTTCCGTGAATGTGCTGGGGCGCGAGATCACTGCGAAGCTCGTCAATCTGCGCAAGGTCGAGTGGCGCAGCTACGCGATCAATTTCGTGATGGTCTTCTCGCCTGTGACTTTCGAAGGCGCGCCACATTCGGAACTGTTCACGGTGCGCTATCCCGCCGGCGCCGACGCGAAGAGCTTCGACGCCCGCATTGCCAGACAAACGGCGAAGCGCTACCCGACGGTCGCCGCCGTGCGCGTCAAGGAAGCGCTGGAGGCGGTGGATAAAATCGCTACGCAGCTTGCGCTCGCGGCCCGCGCGGCGGCGGGAATAGCGATTCTGACCGCGGTGCTGGCGCTCGGCAGCGCGGTCGCGGCGAGCGAAAGGGCGCGCATCCATGACGCGGTCGTGCTGAAGACGCTCGGCGCCACGCGCGCCTGGCTCGTCACCTCGAACGCCATGGAGTTCCTGTGCCTCGCCCTTGCGGCGAGCCTCTTCGCGCTCGCTGCGGGCACAGGCGCAGCCTATGCGATCACCGAGTTCTTGATGAAGATGCACTTCGTCTTTTTGCCCGGCGTCATCGCGCTGACGGTGCTCGCGGCGCTCGCGGCCACGCTCGTCATCGGGCTTGCGGGCGTCTGGCGCGCGCTCTCGAGAAAGCCGGGGCCGGAGCTGCGCAGCCTATAAGGCCCCGCAGCGACACGACGCCGCCTTGTCAAAGTCGGCGCAGCGGCGGAGATTGAGAGGAAGCGGCGGGCTGAGCGCGCTTTTTCGCTGATCTTTTCGAGGAGGCCAGTATATGTGCAGAGCTTGTTTCAATCCTCTCGTCCTGCACAGGGATTTTGTCAAAGGCGGCGGCCCCTGCATTTTCGGCGACGACACGAAGCCGAGCCGTCGCTTCGAGGCCTCGCCGGTCGCGAGCGACGCGGGCGCGGAGATCATCTTCACGGGCGGAAAGATCATTCCGCTTCCCGGCGCCACCCCTGTCAGCGCGCTGGCGATCGGCGGCGGCAAGATTCTCGCGCTCGGCGACGAGAGTGCGGTCGAGGGTCTCAAAGGCAAGAATTCGAAAATCGTCGATCTGCAGGGCAGGGTGCTCATGCCGGGTCTCATCGACCCGCATAATCACACGGTTCTCGCCGCCTTGATCTTTGAGCTTCTGACCGACGTCGGCTATCTGAAATATCCGACGCGCGAGACTTTGCTGAATGCGCTGCGGGCCCTGGCGGCGCGCACGCCGCCCGGACAATGGATCGCCTGCTCGAATTTCGATAATCTGCTGCAAGGCGGCGATCTCTCGAGAGAGGAGCTCGACGGGATCTCGACGGCGCATCCGATCTTGCTCTGGTATACGAATGGCCATGACGCCTGCGTCAACAGCCTCGGCATGAAAGTCGCAGGAATTTCGGAGGACGTGGGCGACTTCCCCGGCGGCGGACATTTCGCGCGCGACGAGAAGGGGCGGCTGAACGGTCTCGTCTATGAGGAAAGCGCGATGAAGACGGTCGTGCTTCCCGCGCTCCCCAAGATCACCCCGCAACTCGCCGCAAAAGCCGTGGCGGATTATCTGCGCTCCGTCGCGTCCCTGGGCGCCACCATGGTGCATGAGCCGGGAACGCTCCGCTCGGACTGGATCGCGCCCTTTGCAGCGCTCTCCGGTCAGCTTTCCTGCCGCACGAGCGCGAGCCTGATGTATGACGACATGAAAGGTCTGGAGCCCTATCGCGAGCTCGGGCTCGGGCCCCGGGCGGCGCAGCTGCCGAATTCGCTCTTCACGCTCTATGAGAATCAAGATCGTCGGCGACGGATCGAACCAGACGGAAACCGGCGCTCAGACGCAACCCTATCTCAACAGCGCGAGCAAGGGCGCGCCGGATATTGACGCGGCGCGCCTCAGGGAGATGGTCTCGGAGGTCAAGGGCGCTGGCCTGCCAGTGCTGATCCATTGCAATGGCGACTACACGCTCGATCTGGCGCTCGACGCGATCGAGGCCGCTTACGACGCCTCTACAGAGCACGGCGTCAATCGCATCGAGCATTCGACCATGGCGCGCGCCGACCAAATCCTGCGCATGAAAAAGCTCAATGTGCAGCCGAGCTTTCTCATGAACCACGTGCGCTTCTATGGCGCAGCCTATCGCGACTCCATTTTCGGTTCGGAGCGGGCGGCCTTCACGGATCCGGCCGGCGCTTGCGTGAAGGCCGGTCTGCCCTTTACCCTGCACACCGACGCGCCCTGCTCGCCGCCGGGATCGCTCGCGCTCGCCAGCACGGCGATGACGCGCCGCTGCGACATCGACGGCTCGACGATCGGCGCGGATCAGGCGATCACCCTCGACGAAGCGTTGCGGGCCATCACGATCGACGCCGCGCGTCAGATCGGGATGGGGGATCGCATTGGGTCGCTCGAGCAAGGCAAGGAAGCCGATCTCGTGATTCTCGAGGCCGATCCCTACGAGACGAGCCCCGAGAAGCTCGGCGACATCAAAGTCAGTGAGACCTGGGTGGCGGGCGAGAGGAAATACAGCGGCTGACGCCCGCTGCGCCGCCGCCCCGGAGAGGCTTACCCTACTTACTGCTTCTTGCGCCTCGGTTTGACGGGCGAGCCAAGGGTGTTTGGCCTGTACTTGCGCTTTTTCCAATCGAACTCGAAATAGTCGATCAGCTGATTCCCGCTGGTCCACGGCTCCTGCGGACGAGGTACGGTGTAATAGCGTCCCGTTATCGTGTCGGGACTGATTTCAAGGCGCAGAAAGCCGTGATGGTCGTCTGAGTATTTTTCCAAGGTAACGACATCATCGTCTTTCTCATTGTCGGTGAAATTCACAGGCGGAATCATTTTCTCGCCGTCGACCTCCATGATGTGGTGAAGGTTATGATAGCCGCCGGCCCCCGTCACCAGCTGCGGCAGAATCGTGCCGTCCGACTCCACCTTGGTCACGCGCTGATAATTGTGCACGTGACCGGCGAGGATCATGTCCGGCCGGCGACCGGCGTCTTTCGAGGCCTTCTCGATCACCCTTTTCATGCGAATGCTGCCGGAGTGATGATCGTCGGCGGAATAGAGCGGGTGATGCAACGCGACAAGAAGCGGCACGCTCTTCGGAAGGGTCTCGAGCTCGTTCACCAGCCAGTCTGTTTGCGGCTCGATGATTTCGCCGCCCTCAGGCACGTTGCTGTAAAGGCCGACGATGTTGGCGAGCGGGGTCACGAGCGTCCAATAGACGTTTGGCTGAATCATCGCCGTGCGTTGCGAATTCCCCGACTCGGGCTGTCTCACGGCCGTCGGCGCGCAAAAATTCCGCAGGAAGCCTTTTAGCGTGTCGTCATTGGGGAGGTTTTCGCCGTCGTGGTTGCCCGGAACGGCGAAGATGGGGCCGTTGTAGAACGTATAAGGTTGGTAGAATTGACTGTAATACTGTGTAACCTCTCCGTTGAAGTATACGCAATCGCCGGTTATATATAGGAAAGCCGGATTTTCGTTCAGTTGAGCATCCGCATTGAAGTCCTGCTCCATGCCTTTCGCGACCAGTTCCTGCGGAACGGCGTAGTTGATGCCGCCCATGTCCCCGTTGATATGGCAGATGAGCTTCTTCGCCTGCACGATAGCCTTATATTGATTGTCAGGAAGGATGTCCTTGAGATCGAGATGAAAAGGCTCATTCCCAGTCGGCGGGGGCAAGGCACGAAAATGCGTGTCCCGCGTCTGCTCCATGGTTATCGGGAAGCCCGAAGCCGAAGGACGTTGGCGGCCGAACTCATGCGAGCCTCTGCCTTTGCGCGTCGTCATCTGTCTCTCCCTTCAACAATTTTCCGAGTGCGCTTTTTTCCAATTTCGCCGCAGCTCGGCGCGATTTTCGAAAATTCGTCAGCGACGTCTCTCCCGCCAGGAACTCGCCTTCAGACGAGTGCGGCCGAGTATTTGAGCATGCATTGCGAGAAGGAGCTCTCGCCGCTGGACCTCGCTTCATGGCTCCGATTCAGCGACCATCGTCGTATCGTTTGAAGTTTTTTTGACAGCTTGCGCGGTCCCGAATAGCGCCGCGGGAGCGGAGATCGAACAGCGTCGCCAATTTTTGCTCGAGAATCAGGTGCCTTCGGCTGAATGCGGCCCTAAACAAGTTACATGACCTCCGCCTCCCCCTTTTTCGCCTATCGAGAGGCGCTGCTGTTCCTCGCCACGGCGGGAGTCGTCGTGCCGTTGTTCCATCGACTGCGGCTCAGCCCCGTGCTCGGCTTTCTGACGGCCGGCGTCGCGCTCGGCCCCTTCGGCCTCGGAAGCTTCGGCGATCGCGTCGATTTCCTGCGCTATCTGACGATTTCAGACATGGGGCGCGTCGCGAGCGTCGCGGAGTTCGGCCTCGTCTTTCTGCTCTTCATGATCGGCCTGGAGCTTTCCTGGGAAAGGCTCGAGCGCCTGCGGCGGCTGATATTGCGTCTCGGCCTCGCGCAAATGCTCGTCACGACGGCGGCGCTCGGGGCGCTCGGGGCCTTCTGGTTCGAGCTCGACGCCGCGCCCGCCTTCATCATGGGCGCGGCGCTGGCGATGTCTTCCACCGGACTCGTGATGGGCGTGCTGGCCGAGACGCGCCGCCTGAACAAGCCCGCCGGACGCGCCGCCTTCGCCGTTCTGCTGACGCAGGATCTCGCGGTCGCCCCGGCCCTGCTTTTCGTCTCGGTCATGCAGCGCGCCCGTGAGCATCCGCTCACGCCCTTTGAGCTCTTCGCGACCTTCGCGCCCGCCTGCGCCGCGCTCGGCGGCCTGATCCTCGCCGGAAGGCTGCTGCTGCGGCCGCTGTTTCACCTCGTTGCGTCGGCGCAATCGACCGAGCTCTTCTTCGCCGCTTGTCTCCTCGTCGTCGTCGGCGCGGCGGTCGTGAGCGCCTCGGCGGGATTCTCGATGGAGCTCGGCGCCTTCGTCGCGGGCCTGCTGCTCGCTGAGACGGAATATCGCCGCGAGATCGAGGTGACGATGGAGCCTTTCAAAGGGCTTCTGCTCGGGCTCTTCTTCGTTTCGATCGGAGCCGGGCTCAACCTCAACCTTCTGATGAGCGATCCCCTCCCGCTCTTTGTGTACGCCGGCGGGCTCCTCGCGCTGAAGGCGGCGCTGACGACCGTTCTCGCGCTCGCCTTGGACTTTCCCGCGCCGGTCGCGGGCGAGACCGGCCTGCTCCTGGCGCCCGGCGGCGAGTTCGCCTTCGCGCTGCTCACCTTCGCGAGTGTCGCGGGCGTGCTGCCAGGCCATCAGGGCGAGAGCGCCATGGTCGTCGTGACCTTGAGCATGTTCACGGCGCCGCTGCTGGCGCGGCTCGGCGCGCGTTTCTCGCTGGGAAAATCCGCCGAGACGCTACAGGCGGAATTCGCGCATCTCGCGCCGGAAGGCGACGTCGCCGCCGGCAAGGTGTTGATCGTGGGTTATGGCCGGGTCGGGGCGCTCGTGGGCGAGATGCTCAGCCGCCACAACATCCCCTTCGTCGCGGTCGACGATGCGGTCGCGCTCGTCGCTGAGCGGCGCAACGAGGGCGTCGATATCTACTGGGGCAGCGCGGAGAAGCGCGAGCTGCTCGCCAAATGCGGGCTCGAGCAGGCGCGCGCGCTCGCCATCACGGTGACCAAGGTGGAGGCAGCGATCGAGATCGTGCGCGTCGCGCATGCGATGCGCGGCGACATGACGATCGTCGCGCGCGCCCGCGACGCCGAACATGCGACGCGGCTCTACGAGGCCGGCGCCACCGATGCGATCCCGGAGACGATCGAGGCGAGCCTGCAGCTCGCCGAAACGGTGCTCGTCGATATTGGCGTGCCGATGGGTCATGTGATCGCCTCGATCCACGGTAAGCGCGACGAATATCGCGAAATTTTGAAGCCCAAGGCCGAGGAGGCGCGGGAGCGCCAGTTCAAGCGGCTCGCGCTGCGAAGCCGTCTTCTGGCGCGACGTGGCGCCAAGAGATTGGCTCGGTCCGACGAGGATTGAGCCTGTCGAAGGCTTGGCTTGTCGCGCGCCGCCCTTGCGGATACCATCGTCCAAAGCGGAGCTTTGAGATGCAACAGGACGATCACGGACGCCCGCCTCCCCGCGCGCGATGAAGCGCCCCCCCGCGCTTGGGTTGTTCCTGACGGCGTGGCTCCTGACCGCGCTTGGCTCCATCGCCTTCGCTGGCGAGGTCGTGTGCGACGCGCGCAGATGCCTCGATCTGAGCCTTCTCAAGCAAGAGCTCGTTTCCGGTCTCAAGGACAGGGTCGAAGGCTACGCCTTGATCGTCGGCGATCTGCCGCCCGCTTTCGGCGGGCTGGCGCAGACGCCTAGCGACGCGCCCCCGCAAGGCGTCGTGATGACTCCGCAAAGCCTCTCCAATGTCGCGAGCCTGAGCAAGGTGCTGACGACGGTCGCGCTGCTGCAGGCCCTCGAAAGGCATAAGCTCACGATTGACAGCAAGATCGCGCCCTTTCTCTATCCGGATTGGCCGAGGGGGCCGAATATCGAAGAGATCACCTTCAAGGACCTCGTGACCCACCACTCGGGCTTTCGCGGCGCTCTCGACCCCTCCGATCCTCATTATCCTGATTGCGGCAGCACGCTCTATTCCAACCTCAAGGCGCAGATCGCTTTCGGGATCGAGCCCGCGAACCGCGAAGTTCCGCTCTATTGCAATTCGAGCTTCGGGCTCATCCGCGAGCTGCTACCGCAACTCGAAGGTCGCAAGGACATCGCCGCGGAGCGCGACGAAGGCAAAAGGGCGAGAAGGAGCTCGCAGTTCTACATCGATTATATGAATGAGCATGTGTTCCGCCGCGTGCTCGGCGCGCCGCGCGCCTGCAAGAGAACGAGCCCATCCGGCTATGCGCTCGCTTATTCCTCTCCCGCCGACTCCACGCCAGGTCACGAATGGAGCGACGGCACGCTCGTCTGCGGCGCGAGCAATTGGGTGCTGAGCGCGAAGGACCTGCACGCGCTGTTGAGCGCGCTCGGCCACGACGGCAAGCTGCTGTCCGACGCGGCGAGAACGACGATGAGCTGTCACCGGCTCGGCTGGGACAATGGGGTGAGGCCCGCCGACTGCCCGGAGGGGAATCTCTGCAAGCACGGCGCGGTCGGCTATTTCCCGTCCCCAGACGCTCCCTATCAGGCCATCCGAACCTATGCGGGGCTTTTTGCCTGCAACACGCCCGTGGTGCTCATCGCCAATTCGCCGCTGCCGTCGCAACCCGACGACGCATTGACCTTCGTTCGCGATGCACTGAAGCGCGCGACGCTCGACCACGCGCCGAAAGGCGCCCGCCACTGCGTCAAGGCGCAATTCGAGCTCGCCACGAAATGCGTGACGCTCGCGCCCGGCCAAATCGCAATGCGCGTCGGCGCGGAGGCGGCGATGGCGCATGGGGGCAAGCCGGCAGCGATCCGCGTGACAGTTGCGGGCCTGCCGGAAGGCGTGTCGGCCAAATGGATCGAGACGCAACCCCTTTCGCGGCATGTTCGCGGCGCGGCCGGCTTCCTCGAGTTCTCGGCGTCTCCCGCGGCCCCGAGCGGGCACGCGGTCGCGCGCGTGACGGCGACGAGCGGCGCCGCGTCCTATTCGACGGCGGTCGACGTCAGCGTCGGCGGAAGCTGCCAAGCGTCCTCGCGTTGCGAAAATGTTTGCGGCGGCGCCCCGCCCGTCTCTTCGGTTTCGGCGCCGATATGTGAAGCGCCCTGAACGCCTTCGGAATAGTCTGGCGACAAGAATGATGCGACTGCGCTCAGATATTTTCGTTTCCGCCCTCATCCGCCGCGCCGAGGTCGCCGGCGCTGTCGCGATGCTGCGCCGTCGCGGCGCGGCCGAAGCGGGAGCGATCTGTGTGAAGGTCGATCGTCTTGACGGCTCGGCTGCGCTCTATGGTCCGGCGGCGCAGACAGAGGCGATCCCGGAGGGTGTCGCGCGCCTCTTCACGCGCTTGCATGCGACGGAATGGCTCGAGCCGGCCGACGTCGAGGCGCGCCTTTCCCGCGAGATCGACTTCGACCCGGATTTGTGGATCGTCGAGATCGAAGACCGCCAGGGCCGCAACTTTATCGACAGTGTGGCGTGAGAGCGGGCTCACGTCCTTCCAAGGCTGTCGCTCTTCTTTGCGGGCGCGCTGGCGCGCGGCGCCGCCTTTCGCCAGGTCCCCGCCTGCGACATGAGCTCGTCCTGCGTCGCGGCGCGCCGGGCGGCTGGGCGCTCTGGCCGTGCGCCCGTCATCGCCACGACAATGGAGGCGGCGGCCCGGTGCGGAGTCGAGGCGATCAGATCGCGCAGGGCGCGTAACCTTGCGACGTCGAAGGAATAGGGCTCTCGGATCGCAAGCAGAATTCGGCTTGCGCGCTCGAGCGGCAGCCCCAACGACGCGAGCGTGAGCGCCAGCGGCTCGCCGCCTTCGTCGGACAGAATGGCGCGCACGCGGTCCTTGCGGGCCTCCAGCGCCGCCGCCAGCGCGGCCACGAGCCCATCGCGGTCCTCGGCGACCGCCAGGGCCTCCAATTCTTGTGCAAGATCGTCCTGGCGCGCTGCGGCTTCGCCGCCGCCGGCCCGCATGGCCGAGCGGCAGGCCGAGAGCAGGATGGCTTTGCGCTCCTCGCGCGTCGCGAAGAGAAATAGCGCCTCGCTGACGCCGCCCGGCGGGTCGCGGCCGATGAGCTCGCGCGCGACGATGAAATCGTCTTTCGCTGCTTCGGTCAGGAGTTTGAGGGTTGGCGGATCCAGACGAAGCTCGGAATTAGCTGCCAGCGCTTGGAGGATGCGCGAGTCGCTGCGCGCGAGGAGTCTGGCGACCAGCTCGCGCGACAGATCGGAGCGCCCCGCGACGGCGATGGCCAAGTCGATCGATCCACGCTCGACGAAGGCGTGCAGCAAATGTCGAGGCGTCACCGACGCCGTGCGCAGGACGATGCGCGCGGAAGGGCCGCCACGCTCGAGAAGCCGGAGGACAACGCTACGTGGCGTTTCGGGATGGCGGCAAAGCGGCTCGGCGATCGTCGCGGCGACTTCGTCGTCGACAAGAGCCAGAAGATCGCCGGCGAGGCGGGCGAACTGTCGCAGCTCCTCGATGCGGTGTCCGGAGTGTCCAACAAATTGCCCGACGACGGCCGCGAGCAATTTCGGTTTGTCGGTTTCCTTCTCCTTTTGGTCGTCCGTCATTTGAACGCAATTCCCCGGTACCCGATTTGCAAGGAGCTTAGCGGGTTGACGTTGACGGAACATTAACCCTCGACGTTCCTTAATCGATCCAAGAGGCCGAGTGCGGTTTTGATGGCCAATTCGGGGAGCTTATGACGACGATGGCCGAAATCATTCCGCTTCTTCCCGGCGCGCGGGCGGCGCGACCGGCGCCGCCCTCGGAAGGGGCGCAGATCTTGTTTTTCCTCGGCGTGCGCTACTGCCGTATCGAGGAGCCGGAGCAACTGCAGCGCGAGAAGCCACGGCGGGCGAAGTCACGGGGCGAGGCTGACGGCGCGAAGAAGCGTCGCCGCGGCGCGCGCGCCTGACCGGGACTCAAGCGGTCAAACATCCAACTCGCCGCCTGCTGGCGAGGTCGCCTCTCCTTCCCATTGCGATCAAAGGGGGCTAAGCTTCTCTCCAATGACAAAGGCGCGTCGGGCGCCGCAGTTGGGGAGTGAAGCGATGTTCCTGGTGCTTCTCGCGGTCGTCGCCGTCGCCGCGCTCTGGCTGGTCTCTGCCTATAACGGGCTCGTGGGAATGCGCCAGCGGGCGGGCCAGGCCTTTTCCGACATTGGGGTTCAGCTCAAGCAGCGCCACGACCTGGTTCCCAACCTGGTCGAGACCGTGAAGGGCTATGCGACGCACGAAAAGTCGACGCTCGACGAGGTCGTGAAGGCGCGCAATCTCGCCCTTTCGGCGCAGGGGCCGGCGGCGCAGGCCTCGGCGGAAGCCGCGCTCGGCGGCGCGCTGTCGCGGCTGATCGCCATCGCCGAGGCCTATCCCGACCTAAAGGCCAACACCAACTTCCAGGCGTTGCAGTCGGAGCTTTCAGACCTCGAGAACAAGATCGCCGCCTCCAGGCGCTTCTTCAACAACGCCGTCTCCGAGTATAACGCGGCCTCTCAAGGCTTTCCCGGCATGCTCATCGCCGAGCGGTTCGGCTTCAAGCCCCTGGACTTCTTCGAGCTCGAGGCGGGCGAGCGCAAGGCTGTCGAGGAAGCGCCGAAGGTGCAGTTTTGAAGGTCGGAGAGGCGGGGCGTTTCGCCCCCTCCCGCTTCCCTTCGCCGGAGAGGGGCGGCTGACGTTGCGCGAAACCCCGGTCACGGGCGGATCTCCCCTCTCTCTCCCGCGCAGCGGGGAGAGTAGGGGAGCGGCTTTCGGTCACGCGAGGCCTGACGCTCTTTGTGAGGCGAGGCGTTCGCCGCCGGTTTAAGACAAGGCAACCCGAGCATGTTCCAGGCCTACGGGCTCTATTCGCACATCAGCGCGAACCGGCTGCGCACGATCTTCCTCCTGGCGGGTTTCGTGGTTCTGCTCGTCGCGCTGATGTTCTCGGTCTCGCTCATTTTCGAAGCGCTCTCGGAGGACGCGCCGCTCGAGGTTCTCCTCGTCCGCGCCGTCGCGGATGTGAAGCAGGGCTGGCCCGTCGCGCTCGGCGGCGCCGCAATATGGTTCTGCATCGCCTTCTTCTTTCATCAGTCGATGATCGATTACGCGACGGGCTCCGAGGGGGTGTCGCGCAAGGAGGCGCCACGACTCTACAATCTGCTCGAGAATTTGTGCATCTCGCGCGGCGTTCCGATCCCGACCCTCAAGATCATCGACGACGAGGCGCTCAATGCTTTCGCCGCGGGGATACGCGAGGGGCATTACAGCGTCTCGGTGACGCGCGGACTGCTGGCGCGGCTGACCGATGCGGAGCTTGAGGCGGTGCTCGGCCATGAGCTGACGCATATTCGCAACCGCGATACGCAGGTCATGGTCGTAGCGACCATCTTTGCGGGCATTTTCGCCTTTGTCGGCGATTTGATGTTTCGAAGCTGGAATTTTCCCTTCGGCTTCTCTCCGCGAAGGGACGATTCGCGCGAAGAGCGCGGCGGCGGCGGCGCGATCGTTGCGATCATGATCGCGCTTCTCGTGATCGTGCTGAGCTGGGGCGCCTCCGTTCTGATCCGCTTCGCGATCTCGCGCACCCGCGAGTTCCTGGCGGACGCCGGCTCCGTGGAGCTTACGAAGAACCCCGATGCGATGATCTCCGCGCTGCGCAGGATCGAGGCGCAGGCCGCGATGGAGCAGATTCCCTCGCGCATGCGGGCCTTCTTCATCGAGAGCCCGGCGCTCCTGCCCGAGTCCGGCTTCTTCGCCACGCATCCTTCGGTCAATGAGCGCGTCGCGGCCTTGATCAAATTCGCCGGCGGTCGCGACCTCTCGCTCACGCCCTTCTCGCGGTCCGGGTCGAGCGGGTTCCTGCCGCCCGATGTTCAATCCTCCGCCGCGCCGGACGAAAGGGGCCCCTGGGGCTGACGGCGGCCGGCGATTTAAGAGCTGTTTCGCGCCGTCCTGGCGAGCGTTATCCGCTTCCAGAGCGCAGCGAGCGTGAGCGCCAAGACCCCGCCAGCGGCGCCAGCGAGAAGATCGAAGTGCGGCGGAAGTTCGCCGAATTGCGCGAGAATGGGATCGGTCGCGGCGAGCTCGCCGGCCGCAAAGCCCAGAAGTCCGGCGCCCAGGAAGATCAGGATCGGCAGGCGGTCGAAAATCTCCATGAGCGCCCCGGCGCCGAACATCACGATCGGCGCGGAGATCGCCAGGCCGAGGATGATGAGGTGCAGCGAGCCATGCGCCGCGGCGGCGATCGCGACGACATTGTCGAGCGACATCACCGCGTCGGCGACGACGATGGCGGTCACAGCGCTGACGAGATCGGGCTTCGCCTCGACCTGCGAATGGTCGATCTCCTGGTTCGGAAGCTTGATCGCCACAGCCAGGAGCAGCAGCGCGCCGATGATTTTCAGGAAGGGTATGCCGAGCAGCTGGAAGACGATCAGCGTGAAGCCGACGCGCAGCAGGACGCCGAACAGCGCGCCGAGCAGGACGCCGAGCCGTCGCCTGTTTTTCGGCAGGCCGCGGCAGGCGAGCGCGATCAGCACCGCATTGTCGCCCGACAAGAGGATGTTGATCCAGACGATCTCGAGGATCTCAGCGGCTAAGGTAAAATTTCCGGGCATTTCAGCTCAACAGCAGGCGCCCGTCGTCGCCGGTGATGCGCAGGTCGAATATGGTCCCCGGCTCTGCGCCGGGCGTGCGCACGAGAGTGAAATCCGCCGCGCGGGCGCGTCCGCCGCGTTCGGCGAGCAAGCGCAGGGTCTTCCCGCATTGGGCTTTGAGGTGACGTTGCAGCTGCTGTTCGCCCAGCGCGCGCAGCCTTGCCGCGCGCGAGATGATCGTCTCCCTTGCCACCTGCGGCATGGCCGCCGCGGGCGCTCCCGGCCGCGGCGAGAAGGGAAAGACGTGGAGATGCGTCAGTCCGCAGTCTTCGACGAGATCGAGCGTGCGCTGGAACATCTCCTCGGTCTCGGTCGGAAAGCCGACAATGAGATCCGCGCCGAGGACCGTTTCGGGACGCGCCGCGCGCAATCGACGACAGAAGTCGACGGCGTCCTGACGCGAGTGGCGGCGCTTCATGCGCTTCAGGATCAGCTCGTCGCCCGACTGCAGCGAAAGGTGCAGATGCGGGGCCAGCCGGCTCTCCTGCGCCATGGCGTCGATGAGCTCCGATCCCGCCTCGATGCAGTCGATCGATGAAAATCTCAGCCGTTCGATCTCGGGCAGCGCGGCGAGCAGCATTCGCGCGAGGCGGGGCAGGGTCCAGCCCTCGCCGATATCCGCGCCATAGGCCGTGAGATCGACGCCCGTCAGCACGATCTCGCGCTTGCCGCCTGCAACGAGGGCGCTCGCCTCTCTCAAGACTTCGTTCGGCGGCGCGGAGCGCGAGGCGCCGCGGCCGAAGGGAATTATGCAGAACGTGCAGCGATGGTCGCAACCGTTTTGCACGGCGAGGAAGCCGCGGGTGCCTTCGGCGGCGGCGATCGCGCGAGGCGCGTTGCGCGCGCTGGGCTCGAAGTTCTTGTGATCGTTCGAGATCACCCGCGCGACGCCCGGCATGGCGGCGAAATCTTTTGCGTGCAGGGTCGCCGCGCAGCCCGTGACGAGGAGGCGCGTGGAAGGCCGCTCGCGGCCGAGCCGCCGCACCGCCTGCCGGGAGTGCCGCAACGCCTCGGCGGTGACGGCGCAGGTGTTGACGATGGCGAGATCCGTTTCGCCCAGAGCCTTCGCCTGACGCGCGAGCTCTTCCAACTCGACCATGTTGAGCCGGCAGCCGAGCGTGACGGTCTCGACGCCGCCAGATCCCTCATCGCGCGAGGCTAGGCCGATCACAGTCTCAGCACTCGAAGGGTTTTCCTCAAAGACAGCATGATCCAATGCCGATAGGGCGAAAAGCCCGCTCACGCGGCGAGCCCTTCGAAGGTTTGCGGCGCGAGCCGAGTCTCGAATTCGAGCGCGATGGGTCCGGTCATATGCACGTGATCGTCGTCGCGCCAGTCGATCGTCAGCTCGCCGCCGGGAAGGTGAAGGCGCGCGCGGCGTGCGCTGCGGGCGCTCCGCTCGGCCGCGACGAGGGTCGCACAAGCCGCCGAGCCGCAGGCTTTGGTTGCGCCGGCGCCGCGCTCCCAAACACGCAGAAGGATGTCGTCGCGCCCGCGCAGCTGCGCGAAAGAGACATTGACGCGCTCGGGAAAGAGCGGATGGCGCTCGATCAACGGGCCGAGGCGGGCGAGATCGACCGCCGCTGCGTCCGCAACGAAGAATATCGCATGCGGATTGCCCATGCCGACGGCTGAGAATCGTGAGGGCGCGCCGGGGACCGCCGGATCGAGCGAGACATTGGCGAGGTCTCCGACATCCTTCGCCAGCGGAATCTCGCGCCAGAAGAGGCGCGGGCGCCCCATGTCGACGCGAAAGGAGAACTCGCCCTCCCGCCAGCTTGCGACCTGCCCGGCGTCTGTCTCGAAAACGAGGGCCTCTGCGCTCCCCGCGCGGGCCATGGCCCAGGCCGCGCAGCGCGTGCCATTGCCGCAAGCCGCCGAAAGCGATCCGTCCACATTGTAGATCTTCAACGAGGCGTCGGCCCGAGCGTCGCGCGGATCGCCGAGCACCATCAGCTGATCATAGGCGAGCCCCGGCTGCCGCGCGATGGCGCGCGCCTCCTGCGGGGAGACCGCGAAGCCGGCGCCTCTTAGATCGAGGACGAGAATTTCATTGCCGGCGCCGTTCATGCGGAGAACGGGGCGGCCGGCGAGCACATGGGGCATGGCGTCGACTGTAGTTTGGAACGACGCAGACTTATATGCGAAAGCGGAAGCGCGCGCCACGCGGATGCTGGGGGACTTTCGCCAGACATGATTTTGCGCCAGTCTGCCGGGGGTGGGCGCTTGCGAGAGCAGAGGGCGGCATGGCGAATTTCGGTGGATTCAAGCATTTTGGCCGGGTTCTGGGTTTCCTCGCCGCCCTCGTCATCGTCGTTGGCGCTGCAAGCTTTTACCTGCGCAAGAAACTGACCTCGCCCCAGCCCGTCCCGGTTGGCGAGCGCGCGCCGGGGCCCGAGGCGAAGCCGCCGTCCAACGCCAAGGAGGAGCCGGGCAAGGGACAGGAGAGCACGGAGACCAGTCTCGAGAGCCAGACCGTGGAGCTTGCGGCGCGGCCGGCCCTGACTCTCAAGGGAGAAGCGCCGCTCGACGACGCGCAGAAGGCCATCGCTGAGGCTGTCGGCAAGCTCAACGCCGCGGCGGCCAAGGCGGGAGTCAAGGCTTCGGGGAAGCCGATCGCCGTGTTCTCCGAAACGAGTGAGAAGGCGATTCGCTTCGAGGCGATGCTGCCGCTCGAAAAGGCGCCGGATGGGAAGGGCAAGCTCGAGGGCGGCGTCGAGATCGGCGCGACGCCCCCCGGCAAGGCGCTGAAATTCGAGCATCGCGGGCCTTACGAGGACATTAAGTCGACCTATGAGGCGATCACCGCTTTTCTCGACGAGAAAGGCCTCGATACGAAAGACCGCTTCATTGAGGAATATGTCAGCGACCTCGCCGACTCGGAGGATGAGGAAGGCGAGGTCGACATTTACATTTTCGTGAAGTAGCGACGAGGCTCGCGGACCAGCCTTCGAAGGGAAAGATTGCAAAAATGTCGAGCGTGATTCGACGGCGAAGGCTTCCTCTGCTTTTCGCAGCCGCGGCCTGCATTGCGACGGCTTCCGCGCCTTGCGTCATGGGACAAGCGGCCGAGGGCTTGCGCGCGCATCATGCGGCGATCGGCGAGAGCTCCATTTCCGGCGTTTCTTCGGGCGGCTTCATGGCGGTGCAATTCGCCACGGCCTGGTCGTCCGTCGTTAAAGGGGTCGGCGTCATCGCGGGCGGCCCCTATTTTTGCGCCGAGGCGACAGCCACGGACATCATGAGCGCCTATATGGGGCCGATCATGAGGGCGACCGGGCCTTGCATGATCGGGCCGCCCCCTGATGCAGGGCGGTTCATCCGCGAGGCCGACGAGAAGGCGAAATCCGGCGAGATCGACGCGACGCGAAATCTTGCCGCCCAGAAAATCTACATCTTCCACGGGTTCAACGACGCGATCGTCGCGCGGTCGGTCACAGACGCCGCGGCGAGCTTCTATCGTCACTATCTGGGCGACGCCGGCCGCGGCAATCTCTTCTACCAGACCACAGTGGGGGCGGGACATTCGCAGGTTTCGCTCGCGGGCCGTCATGCGCAGGGCTTGAACGCCTGTCCCGCCAATCAGAGTCCCTACATCAACGCCTGCGATTACGATCAGGCCGGGATCATTCTCCAGCACATCTACGGAGCGCTAAATCCGCCCGGCGCAGAAAAGCTCAAGGGGACGCTAAAGAGCTTCTCGCAGGTCAAATACACGGCGCCGGACGAGCCGGGCGCGTTGAGCATGGCGGATACGGGCTATGTGTTCGTCCCCAAGGACTGCGAGCCGGGCCAGGGGTTCGCTTGCCGCGTGCATGTCGCCTTGCATGGCTGCAAACAATACGCCGGGGAGATCGGCGCGCGTTTTGTCGAAGAGGCCGGCTATAACGCCTGGGCCGACGCGAACCGGATCATTGTTCTCTATCCGCAGACCGTCGCACGGCCGCTCCTCGGCTCTCCGCCCTCCAATCCCGACGGGTGCTGGGACTGGTGGAGCTACCTCACCCATGACAACTCCTATGTGACGAAGTCCGGGCGTCAGATCATGGCTATCAGGGCCATGCTGGATGCGCTGACCGGGGGGCAGGACACCGCAAGAAGCGCGATGGGCGCCTCGCGCGCCGTCGAAAGGCTCGTTGTGATCGACAGCTCGGACGAGTCGGTCGATCTGGCCTGGACGCCGGTCGAAGGAGCGACGGCCTACCGCGTGTTTCGCGCGGGCGCTGACGGCGTCTTCTCGCAAGTGGGGGAAACCAAGGGCCTCAGCTACGCCGACGGCGGACTGCAGCCGGCGACGGCTTTCCGCTGGCGCGTCGCCGCGATTGTCGGCGAGTCGGAGGGCCCGTCTTCCGACATTGCGGTCGTGAGCACGCGACCGAGGCCGGAGCCTTGCGACAGGCCCGGAGACTGCGCCGTCACACAGATGCAGCCCGGCCCGTCGAAGCCATGATGCGCGATCCAATCGGGCGTTTCCCGCCATTCAAAGTCGCTTCTTAACGACGAGAGAAGAGGTCTTTTATGCAGAGATTTTCCGGCAAGGTCTCGCTCGTCACCGGCGCGGCGAGAGGCTTGGGTCGCGTGACCGCGCTGGCCTTCGGACGCGACGACGCGAAGGTCGTCGTTTCCGACATCGACGAGGCCGGCGGCGAGGAAACCGCAAGCCTCATTCGCGACGCGGGGGGCGAGGCCTTGTTCGTTCGCGCGGATGTGGGCGTGGAGGCGGACGTCGCGGCGTTGATCAAGAAGACGGTGGAGGCTTACGGCCGTCTCGACTGCGCCGTGAACAACGCCGGCGTCGTGCGCTTCCAGTCCCTCGCCGAGGAGACGGCGGAGGGCTTCGAGTTCCATCTGCACACCAATCTGCGCGGCGTGTTCTTCTGCATGAAGCACGAGATCCGTCAGATGCTCAAGAACGGCGGCGGCGCCATCGTCAATCAGTCCTCGATCACGGGAAGCCTCACTGGCAATCCCGGCGAGAGCGCATACGCCGCGACGAAGGGCGGGGTCGACGGCCTCACAAAATCCGCCGCGCTCGAGGTCGCCAATGACAATATCAGCATCAATGCGATCGCGGCCTGCGGCATCGACGCGCCGGGCGACGTGTTCCATCAATGGATGGAGAAGGAGCGCATTTCGCCGCAAGAGGCCGGCAAGCTCTTTCCCATCGGCCGCATGGGCAGAGCGGAGGAGCTCACGGCGGCGGTGCTGTTCCTGTGCTCCGAGGAGGCGCGCTTCATCGTGGGCCATTTGCTCGTCATCGACGGCGGCTGGATCGCGAGATAAGCTGCGTCACGAGAACCAGCGAAGGAACGCCGCGCTGAGCAGCGCCAGAGAGCCCAAGCCGGCGAGACTTGCAAGAACCGTCTTGTCGGAAAGCGATCGCAACAGACCCAGAAGCTCGGCTGCGAGCAGAAGGATCGAGAGAGCCGCGCAGGAAATCTTGACGCCGAGGGCGACGAAGGCCTCGCCGCCGAGCTGCGGCAGCTCGCCCACCACGAAGGAGCTCACGAGGCCGAAGCCGAACCCGCTCGCGACTTGCAGCAGCCAGGCGGCGAGCGTGAAAAGATAGGTCTTGCGCAGCAGAGCGTCTGTCGCCGCATATCTCAGCGCCGCGAGCGGCAGACCGACCACCGCCACTGCGCCGAAATTATGCGCGACCTGAACGACCGCATAGAGCGCGTTGTCGAGCTGCATGCGGCCTCACTCGGCGGTGACGCTGATACAGGCCTTCTCGCCGATCGGCGTGTGGTTCGTATTGACCGGCGCGACGCAGATCTTGTGCCCGCCGGCCTTGAGCGCCGGTAGCTCGAAGCTGCCCTTGAGCTTATGCGCGGTCCCGACCTCGCCGCCATCGACGAAGAGATGCACGTGATGCGCCTTGGTTCCGGCTTGCACCTCATACTCAACTTTAGACGGCTTCCCGGCCGCGAGTTTCGCGCCCTCAGCGGGCGCGCCGATCGTCACGAGCGTATCGGCGGCGAGAGCCGCTTCGCCCGCAACGCTAGAGACGGCGAGAGCGGCGAAGAAGAGGTGACGAACCCGTTGCGCCATGACGCGCTATCCTTCCCTATTGCAGCGCCCCGCGTCCAACGCGATGCGCTCTATGGCTCTCCCCTCGTCGAACCTTCCTCCATTCGGGATAGCTTGACAAGACAGGAAAGCGCTGCGGCTGCGCTTTGTGACGACTAATCTGCCTGCGCTCGTCCCGCCTTACGAGAAATTCTCGATCCGGGCGCCGTCGGCGGTCGAGGCGAGGCGAGGAAGTCTGCGGTGATGCGCGGTTGACGCAACGCTACCCGCCCAGCTGCCGCATCAAGCCGAGAGCGTCCATCAGGATTCGCGTTTCTTTGATTTTGCCGTGCTCCAAGCGGTCGATCACCATTCCCCAAACCGTGACCGGCTTTCCCGTGGCGGGAACGCCGAAAAATGGCGCACGGTGGGTTCCTGTCCAAGTGAAGCGCGTCAGCACCTTATCGGCTTCGGCGATTTGTTCCTCGACGCTCCAGCGCATGTCGGGGAAGGCCGTGAGCAGCTGACGCAGCACGTCCTTCAGCCCTGCAAGGCCGGGGCCTTGGCCGGGAAAAGGAACCTGCTCGACCACGTCCTCCGCCACATAGGCAGCCGGCCGCCTCGACGTCGCCCTTATTGATGCATTCCTCAATGAAGCGACAAACGATTTGCTTGATTTCCTCGACGCTCATGCTTTTCCTTCGTTGTCAAAAACTCAGCCGTCCGGAGGATCGCTAAACCTCGTCCTCCAGCCGCTCCACGATCGTGCGCAGCACTTTCAGGCGCGAATATTTCTTGTCGTTCGACTTCGTACGAGCGTCCAGGGCGCGCGCTGCGCGTTGGTGCGGTCGATCATCTCATTGGCCGCTTCTTCATATTGCGCCCATTTCCCGCGATTGCGCCAGTCTTCCTCGGTGATCTTGTAGCGCTTCGCGGGGCGCGCCGCGCGGCTGGCGAAGCGCGCGAGCTGCTCCTCCTGTGAGATCGCGAGCCAAAATTTGACGACGAGGATGCGCGCGCGCGTCATCTGGCGCTCGAAATCATTGATCTCGGTGTAGGCGCGCATCCAGTCGTCGTGCGAGCAAAAGCCTTCGACGCGCTCGACGAGCACGCGCCCATACCAGCTGCGGTCGAAGATCGCCGTGTGTCCGAGCCGCGGAAGATGGCGCCAGAAGCGCCAAAGATAGGGCCGCGCGAGCTCTTCGTCAGTCGGCGCCGAAATTCCGTGGACGCGGAAGCGCCGGGGATCGAGCGCGCCGCGCACGCGCCGGATCGCGCCGCCCTTGCCGGCCGCGTCATTGCCCTCGAAGACGAGCACGAGGCCGCGATGCGAGAATTTGCGGGAGGTCGTGAGCTCGCTCAGGCGTCCTTGCAGCCCGTCGAGAGTATCGCCATATCGCTCCGCGTCGGCGCGAAGCGAAAGGTCGAGCGCGCCGACGAGGCTCGCGCGCGGCAGCGCAGGGATTTGAGCGGGCTGCGTTGGGGTGGGCGTCGGCGCGGGGGCGCGCGCTGCGCTCTCGGCGTTGGCGCGTTCGAGCGCCGCCAGCAGCAGCTCGGCCACCGCCGCGTCGCGATAGCGCGCGTCCTCGGCGGCGACCACCGCCCAGGGCGCATAGCCCGTCGAGGTCTTCTCGACGAGGTCGAGCGCGGAGCGCGCGAGCTTCTGCCTTTCGCGCGCGCCCTTGATGTCGTCCCATTCGATGACGACGGCGCGCTTCAGGCTTCCGCCGTTCTCGCGCAGCTTCGCGAGGCGCTTCTGGGCGATTGCATCCTCGACGTGCAACCAGACTTTCACGAGGATGACGCCTTCGTTGCGCAGCATTTCCTCGGAGCGGTTGATCTCGTCGAGGCCGCTCTCGAAGGCGGCGCGGCTGATCTTGCCCTGCGCGCGATGATGCAGCAGGCGATGGTGCCAGCCGCCGAGCACGAGGCCGATGCGGCCCTTCGCGGGCATGTCGCGCCAGTAGCGCCATTCGAGCGGACGCGACCGCTCCTCCTCGGTCGGCGCGCCATAGGAGAGCGTCTCCAGGCTATGGTCGTCGAGCCACTCGTAGAGGCGGTTTAAGACCTCGCCCTTGCCGGCGCCGTCGGAACCGTTGATGAGCAGAAGCAGGCTCTTCTGCTTTTTCTCGCCGAACTCGAATTGCGCCTCGAGCAGCTTTTCGCGCAAGCGCTCCGAAATATCGGCGAATTCGGCCCTGTCGAGCTTATGCGGCAGACGGACGGAATCGAACATGGCGGCCTCCGCGGGGGGGCGATCGCCTGCGCGCGCCGCCCGCTGCAACCTAGGCAAATTGTGCGGATTCGGATAGAGAGGGCGCGCCGGTCCCGTAGCTCAGCCGGATAGAGCGACGGTTTCCTAAACCGTAGGTCGCAGGTTCGAGCCCTGCCGGGATCACCATAAAAATCAATCTATTATATCTGAGGCCTCGACGCTATTTGGCCTCAAAATTTCCCTCGGGGTAACTTGTGGGGTAGCAATCGGATTGACGCCATAGGATTCGTGCCATCGCGCCGCGACACTCTGACTTTATCGTCCCGCCGCATGCGCTCGATGCTCTCGCCAATCAGGGCGCACGTCGTTTGGCCGCGCGCCGCAGCGAGAGCAGCGCAGCCGCCAGCGGAACGCGGGAACGGTCACAGCGTCGGGAAGGCTAGACAGGTCGACTTCCGCCGTCCGGCCGCAGTCGCACGTCGCGAAGATCGAGCGCCGGCCAAGGCTGCGCATTTTGGCGAGGCCCATCGCGGACCGTCGAATCGGCGAGGCATGGCGGGAGGGTAGCGCCGAAACGAAAAAACGGCCCGCCTGTTCATCCGAGGTCGGGTCGAGATCATCGTGAGGATCCTCACCATGATCGTCGCCGCTCGCCGCCTCGGGTCGGGGGAGGGGCCAGCTATATCCCGACCCCTGGCGGAAGCCTCTCCGCGACCGCGCTGCCTTGTCAAGGGTGGCAAATGGGCGGAAAGTTGGGTAGTGTCTCAGTTTGGCAGATTGAACTTTTAAGCTTGACGGCGCAGCTGGTCGTGATAGGCGGCCGCGACCGAGCCGGCGTCAATGAGAAGCTTCGTCACCGTATTGATCGACACGTCCGCAACTCGCGAGATCGAGCGCAGCGAACCGCCTTCAACCAGCATGAGGATGATCTTGGCGCGCGTCTGGGTATCGACCTTGTTCATGCCCCGCATGATATGAATTTTCATTCTTAGTGCCAAGCATGAAAAACAAATTCACAATCGCGACCCACGATGTTATCGTGTGGCGCGTCCGTGTTGCAGATGGAACGCCCGACAGGATTCGAACCTGCGGCCTACCGGTACGACTCGGTTGCTCTATCCTGCTGAGCTACGGGCGCATAAAGGGGATACCTTTCGGCCAAAAGCGTCGGTGCAACGATGCTTTTGGCCGTTCCACTATCTGGAGCCCCAACCGTTTATTGGAGCCGATGCTTGCCGTTATCGCGTTTCTCTCTTGTTAGGGATGGAATGGAAAAAAGCGGCCCCCGCCACTTTCAGATTCAATTTCAGTATCGCATATGATACTATGAATCGCAAGAAGCTCAGAAAGATCCAGCGCGCGTTAGAGGACCTTCGCAGGTCGTCGCCGAAAGCGTTGGAGATTCAGAGCCTTGCTTCGCAGTTAGGTAGGCAAAAGGTGAATTGGGGCAAGGAACCGACTTGGGAAAGCCTTGAATTCCCGTCCCTCCGTCCACTATCGATCCCTGATCATGGTGGAAGGGACCTCTCACCAGGCGTCAAACACAGTGTCCTCAACCAAATTGAGGACGACATAATCGCTTGGGATGAGCGTCTATCGCAAGACGATGAGCGTGAGGACGAAGATGAGTAAGATTGAAAAAAAGACAACACAAGAGACTGCTGAAGAACTACTTCGGCAACCCTATGCTAGAATCATTCTGCCAGAAACAGACGGGACGTTTCGGGGGGAAATCATCGAATTTCCTGGGTGTATAGTCACTGGGGAGACCGCCGCAGATACGTTCTCCGCACTGGAAAATGCGGCGAAGGGGTGGTTATTGGCTGCGCTGGAAAGCGGACAAACAATCCCTCGTCCCGTTGAAAGCGTAAATGATTTCAGTGGACGCTTTGTGCTGCGTATACCGAAAAGCCTGCATAAAAAGGCGGCATGGTTCGCGGAGAGAGAGGGCGTGAGCTTAAATCAGTTTATATCAACTAGCCTGTCGGAGACAGTTGGCGAGAGGGTCGCTAGACAAGATAGTCAGAAAATATTTTCTACATCGAATTATATTTCTATAAGTTATGTGCATGTCAGCCAACAAAGTCAGACGCGCAGCATCGGCTCACCTTATTTGACCAACAATCAGGATCAGCCTAGATGGTCGACACTTACTTCCCCTGAGCATGGATATTTATATGTAGGAGGCAGAGATGCCTGAGATTAACAACTATATGTTCAGCCATAAGGAACTGCTTGAGCTTCTTGTTAGGAAAGCGGGCGTAAAAGAAGGCCGTTGGGTGTTATCTATGACATTCGGGCTCGCTCCAGGTAACTTTGGGCCGACAGAAAATGATCTATCGCCGGGTATCGCTGTCGGAATTACCAGTGTTGGAATACAGAGAGAGGCTCCGCCAAGCTCCGCGCCGCGCGCATTAGTAATCGACGCTTCCACCTTGGAGCCACATCAAGAAGCGCCGAAATCCGAAAAGTTGCATAGGGCTAAGGGCTCCAGCGTTTAGCAGCTGCCTTCTTGGCAATCTCGGCGCGCCGCTCGGGCGTCATTCTCTTCGGCGCGCTTCTTACCGCCTGCGCGGCCCAGTTCCTGCGCTGCCTTGTTCTTCCCGTCGTCGGGAATGGCGTCCTCGAGCTCGCCCGTCGCAATCTTTGCGATCATGACGGCGCGAGCGTTCACGTCGGCGGGGCGCTTCTCGCCTTTAGGGCCGGTCGGCATTTTCATACCTCAATGTCAGAAAAGGCTTTAGCGGCCTCCTGGGCGCGAGTTATCGCAAGACCCTTGATCGCGACTGGAAGTGCTGGAGCCTCGTCTGCCCCTTGAAGCATATGGAATTCCTCCAAAGAGGCATGCACTTGAACCTTAATTTTGAGCCAAATTTGACCTGGCGCCTGCCAATCTACGGAGCACCAAATCGTTTTGTCATCGATGCGATCAATCGCTCTCACGGATATGGCCGCCATATTTTCCTCCGCTTGCTTCCCGCTAAGCATACCAGGGAGTTTGGCGCGGCGCGACGCGCCGTACGCCGCTGCCTCGGCACTGCTTTTCGTCGCGTATTATACCGTCAGGGCTTACGAAATCAGCTCCAGGCGCTTAAAGCGGAAATGGGCTCGCGAGGAGGAATGGCGCAAACGGAACGAGGCTGAGAAGAAAGCCGCACTGGAGTGCCGGCATGCGCTTTGGCAAGACGAGAAGCGGCTTCTGCACAAAGAAGTCGATGCATTCCGAGCTCTTAACGACGGCCGCAAGCTCAACCCAAAAGAGCAGGAAGAGTGGTTGAAAAAATTCTACTCCAGACGGATCGAGGAACATCGCCGCCGCCGGCGCGAATATCTTGCGCGGGCAGAAAGGGCCGCCAGTGCGCCAGGAGGGTCCGGCAGGTAAGAGGGGGCCGCCCCTCCCGAAAAGCCCGCGTGGGGCTTTGTATGGGCTTGTGCCCATGCACGATGCGGGAACGGCCTCTACCCCGCGCGCGGGCGCAAGCTCAACTGCATGTTTTATGCCCACGGTTGTTAGAGATCGCGAAGACTGGCGAGCGGGCCAAAGCAAGGGACAATCTGAAGGAAGGCCCGAAGTCGCGCGCTGCTGCCTCGGCGAGGAAACGCTTGCGGAAATTGGCAAGGCTACAACGTCAGCGGCTGGACGATTGCGAGGCTCATGCTGTCGCTTTGTTGGGCCGACTAAAAGTTGTGGATTGACGCGCCCTAACATCTTTCTATGTTGCTATTTTGTTCTGCACGTTCCAGAATGAGCAAGATCGCGAAAGGAGATAATGTTGATTTCCATTGAGAGCTGACCCGGGCAGCAGGGGTTTTTCCACCGAGAACTGACCCATGTTCGAACCCTTCCCCCACGGGCATCGCGGGGGAGCATGGAGTGATCGACATGGAGTTATTGAGCGTCATCCGACGCTGGCGACATCGGCAACATCTCTCGATCCGGGAGATCGCGCGACGAACGGGGCTGTCGCGGAACACGGTACGCAAGTATCTGCGCTCGGACAGCGTTGAGCCGAAGTTCAACATCCCTGACCGCCCGAGCAAGCTGGATCCCTACGCTGACAAGCTGGCGCAGATGTTGCGGTTGGAGGCGGCGAAGTCGCGCAAGCAGAAGCGGACGGTCAAGCAGTTGCACGCCGATTTGGTCGCTCTCGGCTACGACGGCTCCTACAATCGCGTGGCGACCTTCGCGCGCGAGTGGAAGGCGGCGCGGCATCGGGAGCAACAGACGTGTGGCCGCGGCGCTTTCGTGCCGCTGGCGTTTCTGCCCGGCGAGGCGTTCCAGTTCGATTGGTCGGAGGACTGGGCGATCATCGCAGGCGAGCGGATCAAACTGCAGGTCGCTCAGTTCAAGCTCTCCTACAGCCGCGCCTTCATTCTGCGGGCCTACCCGCAGCAGACGCATGAGATGCTGTTTGACGCCCACAACCACGCCTTCCGCGTGCTGGGCGGCGTGCCGCGGCGCGGGATCTACGACAACATGCGCACCGCCGTCGACAAGGTCGGGCGCGGCAAGGAGCGGCAAGTCAACGCGCGTTTCGCGGCCATGGTCAGCCACTTCCTGTTCGAGGCCGATTTCTGCAACCCAGCCTCCGGCTGGGAGAAGGGGCAAATCGAAAAGAACGTTCAGGACGCGCGGCACAGGCTCTGGCAGCCGACGCCGAACTTTCCCTCGCTGGCGGCGCTGAACGACTGGCTGGAGGCGCGATGCCGGGAGCTATGGGCCGAGATCCCGCATGGCTCGCAGGCGGGTACGGTCGCCGACGCCTGGCGCGAGGAGACGCAGCACCTGATGCAACTTCCCCGCCCCTTCGACGGCTTCGTCGAACATACCAAGCGCGTCTCGCCGACATGTCTTATCCACCTGGAGCGCAATCGCTACAGCGTGCCGGCCTCCTTCGCCAATCGCCCGGTCAGCGCGCGGGTCTATCCTGAACGCATCGTCGTGGCCGCCGAGGGGCAGGTTGTTTGCGAGCATCGGCGCGTCTTCGCCCGCTCCCACGATCGCAAGGGCGCGACGGTCTACGACTGGCGGCACTATCTCGCGGTCATCCAGCGCAAGCCGGGCGCCTTGCGCAATGGCGCGCCCTTCGCCGAACTCCCGCCCGCCTTCCGGGCCTTGCAACAGCGCATACTCAAGACGCCAGGCGGCGACCGCGAGATGGTCGAGATCCTCGCCCTGGTCCTCCAGCACGACGAGCAGGCCGTGCTCGCCGCCGTCGAACTGGCGTTGGAGGCGGGCGCGCCGACCAAGACGCATATCCTGAACGTGCTGCACCGGCTGGTCGATGGAAAACCGATCGACGCGCCGCCAGTGAAGCCGCCCAGCGCGCTGACGCTCACCACCGAACCGCAGGCCAATGTCGAGCGCTATGACGCCCTGCGCAAAGCCCGGGAGGCGCGCCATGCGTCATAATCCCGCCGCCGGCGCGATCGTCATCATGCTGCGCAGCCTCAAAATGCACGGCATGGCGCAAGCCGTCGGCGAACTCACCGAGCAAGGCGCTCCGGCCTTCGAGGCCGCGCTGCCGATCTTGTCGCAGCTTCTGAAGGCGGAAACAGCCGATCGGGAAGTCAGATCCACCGCCTACCAGCTCAAGGCCGCGCGCTTTCCAAACTATCGCGATCTCGCCGGCTTCGACTTCGCCAGCAGCGAGGTCAACGAGGCGTTGGCGCGTCAGCTGCACCGCTGCGAGTTCCTAGAGGATGCCCATAACGTTGTCTTGGTCGGCGGCCCCGGAACGGGCAAGACGCATCTCGCCACGGCGATCGGCGTCCAGGCCATCGAGCATCACCGCAAGCGCGTCCGGTTCTTCTCCACCGTCGAACTCGTCAACGCGCTCGAGCAGGAAAAGCTTCAAGGAAAAGCCGGGCAGATTGCGGCGCGGCTCACACACGCCGATCTCGTCATCCTCGACGAGCTCGGCTATCTGCCGTTCAGCGCCTCCGGCGGCGCCTTGCTCTTCCACCTGCTGAGCAAGCTCTACGAACGCACCAGCGTCATCATCACGACCAACCTCGGCTTCGGCGAATGGGCCGCCGTGTTCGGCGACGCGAAAATGACGACGGCGCTCCTCGACCGCCTCACCCACCGCTGCCACATCCTCGAGACCGGAAACGACAGCTTCCGCTTCAAGGACAGCTCGGCGAAAGCCGCTAAACCCACAAAGGAGAAAACCCGCAACTTGACGAACGCCTGACCCTCAAACCATCATCAACCCGGGTCAGTTCTCAATGGAAATCCCGGGTCAAATCTCGGCGGAAATCGACACTCGCCCGTTGCGATCCAAAATTTCCTTATCTCCTCCTCTGTCAGCGCCCGCTCCCGCGCCCTTGGAGCCGCGGGGGCCGAGAGTAGGGACATCGGGTTCGCCTTGAGCTTTCGCCGCTCGACCAGCCAGCCAAACATCACGCTGAGAGCGGAGTGAAGCGCTCGCGCTCTCAACTCGCGCGGTCCCTTCTTGCGCACGGCGAGGCCGGGGGTCCCTTTCTCTCGCGCCTCGTCGATCACGCGGAAGAGTTCGTCGGCGTCGATCTCGCTCGTCGGCTTCGCGCGCCAGCGGTCGCACAGACTCCCTTCGATGATCTCTCCGTCATCGAGGCCAAGGAGGGACGCCGTCTGCTTCGCGCGCCTTGTCTTCGACGCGTGAAGCGACGCGAAGTCTTTGGCGCTGTCCAAGAAGGTCTCCGCTTCCGCCCGCCGCGTCCTCGCAGCCTTCTTTTCGCGCCCCGGGTCTAGCCCGGCGGCAAGCTCGTGTCGGAGCTGAGCGGCTAGCCTTCGCGCGGCGGCGAGCGAGAGGAGAGAGCCGATGATCGGAGCTGCGTCGTCGGTCGGAATCTCCGCGACCCGGCCCAGAACCAATCTCACGGATTGTCCGTCCGGCCGGCGGTATCTGAGAACCCAACTCTTCGTGCCCGTGGGCTCGACGGCGAGATAGAGGCCGGGCAGGGCGCCATCTGGGACCTCCAGTCGCTTCCCCTTGGGACGCAGTCTCGAGACCGCTAGGGCGGTTAGCGCTTTCGCCATGTTCCCCTTCAAGGTAGCAGTGAGGTAACAGGATCGGCCCGTTAGGGCATGTTAGCTCAAATATAGGACCAGGGCTGACAAAAGGAAATTCTGAACAAAAACAACGAGAAATCAGATGGCTGCGGGGATAACTTGGCCTAACACGGGAGAACGGGGCGGCTCTTTCCTAAACCGTAGGTCGCAGGTTCGAGCCCTGCCGGGATCACCATTTCCGTGAAGACTAGGCGGAAGCGCTAGCGAGAAACTGACAGCTTTCTGGATACTCATAGCTGACTCTGGGCTAGATTATGATCGTAAACACTCCCCCTGAACCTATTGGTGAGTGAGCAGGCATGCTGTAAGCTTTTAATTCAGTCCATCGATGACTGGCTCCATGAGAATTAGGTGAGACGCGTTGCAGTTCTGCTTCACGCGCGCCACGCCTCCGCATACGTTCGCGGCCGTAGACCTACACGGCCCGCCCTTCTTTCAATCTCAGCCGTCTTCGCGCGCTCGATCGCCGCGAGCATCGCCGCTCGCGTCGGCGGCGCCTCTAAGGACAATCCGAGATTGCGCCGGTCCCACTCACCCCTACGTTAACGCCCAATATCGTGAGGCGCGTCCGGAAGGCGCGCGCGGCCTGACCCAAGGGGGAGGCCGAGGGAGGGGACCATGGCGTTAGTTGAAGTTCGAGCGATTCTGAGCACCACGCAGGCGTCAGCGCTACAGCGCGTTCTGGACCGCCATTTTGAAGCGATCCAATATGTCGAGAAGACAGGCGCGCCGAACTTGGCCCAGGAGATTGAGCGGGAGAAAGAGGCGATAGCGCAGTTTTCGGAGGCCTTGGACCTGGCGATGCACTGCGTTGTCATGCATTAGGGTTGAAAAGCTGCCCCAAGCCGGACGGCCTTTGGCGCCGCCCCTCACTTCTTCTCCGCCGCCTTGGCGCGCTTGATCGCCGCGAGGATCAGCCCGCGCGCGTCGGCGGCGTCGCCCCAGCCGGCGACCTCGGCCCATTTGCCGGGCTCCAGATCCTTGTAATGCACGAAGAAGTGCTCGATGCGCCGCCAGGTCATCTCCTGCAGGTCGGTGTAGTTCTGCACGTCGACATAGCGCTGGGTGAGGCGCGCGGAGGGCACAGCGACGATCTTCTCGTCGCCGCCGGCTTCATCCGTCATGCGCAGCACGCCGATGGGGCGCACCGAAATGACCGCGCCGGGCGCCACGGGGCGCGTGTTGGCGACGAGCACGTCGCAGGGGTCGCCGTCGTCGGAGAGCGTGTGCGGGATGAAGCCGTAATTCCCCGGATAGCGCATGGCCGTATAGAGGAAGCGGTCGACGAACAGCGTGCCCGACGCCTTGTCGAGCTCATATTTGATCGGCTCGCCGCCAAGCGGCACCTCGACGATGACATTCACTTCGTGCGGGGGATTCGAGCCGATCGGGATGGCGTCGAGACGCATGGCTTGCTCCAGTGATGATTTTCGGCGCGCCCGAGCGGGGCGGAAAAGAATCGCGCGCGACTATCCCATCAAGCGGGGGAGGTTTCCACCAGTGGAAGCGCGCCCTTGTCAAAACCGCAAATTCGGGAAAGGCCGCCTTCGAAGCGGAGCCTATGGCCAGTCTCAGGCCGAGAACCGCACGCCTGGGAGCAATAGACTTATGCGAGCCAAACTTTCCCTGCTCATCGTGTTCACCGCTCTCCTGATCCCCGCGGCCGGGCGCGCGCAGGAATGGGGCGAGGAGCGTCACCAATATTTCGAGCGGCTTCGGTACGCCTGCGCGAACGGCGACGAGAACGCCTGCTGGCGCCTCCAACAGTTGCGTGCGGAACGACGCGAGCGGGAGGGAGGGGGACAAGGCTACGCCGTCGTCCCGCCCGTCAACAATAAGGCCGCCCGTTGCGCGGAGATTCGAAACAGTTTCAACAATTGCGTCGCGCAGCAGCAGTCGAGCCCGTGGCAGCACGTCAACTGCAACGCCTGGCCGCTGCAGCTCAGCGCGAGCGGATGCCTTTGATCAGATGAACTCGACGCCGAACTCCACGCCGAGACCTGAGGCCCGCCGCCAGACGACGCGGCATTTTCGCGTCGGTTGGCCGTCGCGCACGATGTAAAAGCAGTCGGGCACGCCGACCAAACTCTCGACGAGCAGACGAAGGCCCGTATCGGACGCGTCGCGGATCACGCAGTCGATCGCAGCGGAAAGCGCGTGGAAGCCGATCCGGGCCTGCTTGAACGCGCGGCGTCGGGTGGATTTTCGCCGGTCTCTATGGGTGTCCGAAACCGTCATGGCGTTGTTCCGACGCGTCTCGACGCCGACGCTGCGGAACCCTGAGCGGCCGAGCTTGCGCCGGCATGAACGCGGGCAATGCGCCGCGCTAATCCTTTCGCGTGCGCAGTGCGATTTCGGCTCTGAGGCGGGTCCACAAATCCAGGACGCGCGGCTTCGCCCAGTCGAACGCCGCTTTGCCCCACCGCCAAGTCAGCCGCCCGCTCGCATCAGCGAAATCCATCAATCGATCGAACCAGGGCAACAGCGCGCTCTCGGCCGGAATTTTTGCGCGCAGCAAAGCGACCGTCTGCGAAAGGATTTGCGAAATCGCCAAAGCCAGGAGGCTCCAGGGACTTTCGTGTTGCTCATGCTGAGCGAGCTTTTGCTCCACGGCTTGCCGATACCGAGCGAATTCCGCGGCGATCTCGCCGCTCTTGCGGCGTTCCTCTTCGAGCTGTCGCGTCAGCTCGCTGATCTGCGCCGCTTCACGCTGCTCCAGGACCTCGCAGTCCTTGGCCCTCTTTGCGTTGGCGCGCGCCTCCAGCAGGGCGCCGTCGACGTCCTTCGTCGATTCCTCGACTTGAAAGGCCATCGCCTCATATTGCGAAAGCAACTCGTCGCGCTGGCGGGTGACGTCGCGCAAGCGCGCGAGCAAGTCATAGCGCTCCTGCCGTTTGCCGCGCTCGACGTCCTCGGCGGGGTTCTGAACGGAATCGTCTGACAATGTCGTCTCCCTACGCTCGATCCCTCAGATAAAGCAGGGCGGGGCGCCGTCCAGCCGCTTCGGCTTGAGCGCGGCGTTGTCAATCGGGGCGAGTCATGCGACGAATGGACCCGCATCGCTCAACTCAGGCGGAGGAAGACATGAGGCATTTTGCGAGATTGGCGCTGGTTGTCGCATGCGCAGCCTGGGGCGCGAGCGCCAAGGCGGCGGTGGTGGATATCATCACGGTCAGCAACTTCCAGTCCACAGCGAGCGGGTTTCTCCAGAGCGCGATCACGAATGTGACCGGCTATTTCACGACCACGCCGGGTCAGCTCTCCAACCTCACCACGACTCCCGATCTCGGCGGGGGCTGGACACAGCCAACCCAGATCGGCTCGTCCTACACTGCCTCGCCCACCGCCTCGTTCGGCTTTGGCCTCCATGCCGGTTCAGGCCCCGTCTGGAACAATGTCTAGGTCGTCCTTACAGAGGGCGTTTTCAACTTGGGCGGAGGCACGGTCACGCTCACCGAGAGCCTCGTCACGCAGAAAGCTCCCGGGCCGACGCCCGGCGCGGGCCTCGCAGGGCTCGCCTTCCTGCTTGTCGCGGGTGCGGCGGGATGGGCGCGGGGACTGCGGTCGCAACAAGGCGCGGCGTCATAGCCGTCGCGGCGTCTTGCCCTGAAGCGCATCATTGCTTATAGTTCGAGCAGGATGCGAAATGGTGAAAATCTGGGCGCCTATGGGGCGCCGCCGATCCGGGTGGGGCCGTTCGAGCTCGCCGGAAAAGCTTTCTTAGCGCCGATGGCCGGGGTTACCGACGCCGCGATGCGCCGCATCGCGCTGCGGTTCGGCGCGACGGCCGCGGTCGGCGAGATGATCGCCGCGGCCGGCCTGGCGCGAGGCGACCGCGAGACGCGCATGCGTCTGGCGCGCTCCAAGTCGGAGCAGGGTCCCGAGATAGTGCAGATCGCCGCCTGCGATCCTGAGAGCGCGGCGCGCGCCGCGAGGGAAACGGCGGAAGCCGGCGCCGAGTGGATCGACCTCAACATGGGCTGTCCCTGCAAGCGCGTAACCGGCGGAGTTGCTGGCGCGGCGCTCATGCGCGATCTCGATCTCGCGCGGCGCATCGTGGCGGCGGCGGTCGCGGCCGCCAAGGTTCCGGTGAGCGTGAAGATGCGGCTCGGCTGGGACGAATTCTCGCGCAACGCCCCCGAACTCGCGCGCGTCGCGCAAGAGGAGGGCGCCGCGCTGGTCAGCGTCCATGGCCGAACGCGCCGCCAGTTTTACGAGGGCCGCGCCGACTGGGCGGCGATCGCGGCGGTCAAGTCCGCCGTCAAAATCCCCGTCATCGCCAACGGCGACTGCGATTCCCCGCAGGCGGCGCAGGAAATGCTGGCGGTCTCAGGCGCGGACGCCGTCATGATCGGGCGCGCCGCGCAGGGCCGGCCCTGGCTCGTGGGCGACGTGGCCTTCTTCCTTGAAACCGGCCGCTTGCGACCCGAGCCCCCTCTTGCGCAGCGTCTCGCGCTGGCGCTCGAGCATCTCGACGCGCTCGTCGAGACCATGGGGCCGCTCGCCGGACTGCGTCACGCCCGCAAGCATCTCGCCGCCTATGTCGACTGCGCCGGGCTTGGCGCGCGGGACCCCGCGCTGCGACGCGCTTTGCTCATCGAGACGGACCCCGGCGACGCGCGGCGGCGGCTCGCCGCGCTCTTCTCGACGCCGCCGCTCGAGGCCGCCGCATGACGACAGAGCGAGAGCGCGTGAGCATCGGCGTCAACGCCACTTCGCGGCTGCGCATCCTTGGCGACGAGGGCCGCGCCTGCATCCTCGAGGCCTTGCCGTACGTGATCTTGGCAGTGCGCGCCGACGGCACGATCGGTGACGCCAACGCGGCCGCCGAGAGCTTTTTCGAGATGTCGAAGCCGATCCTTATTGGCGCGGCGCTCCACAAGATCCTGCCTTTCGGCTCCTCGCTGCTGACCCTAATCGCCGAAGTGCGTGAGAGGGGGGCGGCGATCAACGAATATAAAGTCGATATCGGACAGTTCGCGGCAGGCGAGCGGCGCGTCGACGCCCATTGCGCCCCGCTGCCCGGCGAGCGTGGAGATGTCCTGGTCGTGCTGCAAGAACGGACAATTGCCGAAAAAATAGACAGACAACTTACCCATCGCGGCGCGGCGCGCTCGGTCTCGGCCCTGGCGGCCATGCTCGCGCATGAGATCAAGAACCCGCTGTCCGGCATCAGAGGCGCGGCTCAGCTGCTCGAGACCGGGCTTGGCGACGAGGACCGCGCGCTGACTCGGCTCATCTGCGAAGAGACCGACCGCATCGTGCGGCTCGTCGACCGCATGGAGGCTTTTTCCGACCAGCGGCCGCTCAAGAACGATCGGATCAATATCCATTCGGTTCTGGACCATGTGAAGCAGCTCGCGCGTTCGGGCTTTGCGCGCCACGTGCGCTTTATCGAGAATTACGATCCGTCCTTGCCGCCGCTCGCCGGCGATCGCGACCAGCTCGTGCAGGTGTTCTTGAACCTCATCAAGAACGCCGCGGAGGCGATCGGCGATGCGCCCAATGGCGAGATAGAGCTTTCGACAGCCTTTCGTCCCGGCGTCAGCCTGCGCACGCGAGGGCGGGAGCGCTCGGTCGGGCTGCCGCTCGAATTCCGTGTCCGTGACAACGGCCCGGGCGTGCCGGAGGAAATCCTTAGCCATATCTTCGATCCCTTCGTGACCACGAAGACGGCGGGAACTGGCCTTGGACTTGCTTTGGTAGCCAAGATCATCAACGACCACAGCGGCGTCATCGAATGCGAATCAAAGCCTGGAAAAACCTGCTTCCGTATCCTCATGCCGATGTACCGATAGTCGCATCAGAGGGTTGGAGGGGAAAGGCAGCGGATGACGCGAGGTGAGATTCTGGTCGCGGACGACGACGCCGCGATCCGCACCGTAGTGGCGCAGGCGTTGTCGCGCGCGGGCTACGAGGTGCGAACAACCGGCACGGCCGCGACGCTCTGGCGATGGGTGCAGTCGGGAGAGGGCGATCTCGTCGTGACCGACGTGGTGATGCCCGACGAGAACGCGTTCGAGCTTTTGCCGCGCATCAAGAAGCTTCGGCCCGAGCTGCCCATCGTCGTGATGAGCGCGCAGAACACCTTCATGACAGCGATCCGCGCCTCCGAGCGGGGCGCCTATGACTATTTGCCAAAGCCTTTTGATTTGAAAGAGCTCGTCGGCATCGTCGGCCGCGCTCTCGCCGAGCCCAAGAAGCACGCTGATGGCGGGGGCGAGGAGATAGAGGGCATGCCGCTCGTCGGGCGCTCCCCGGCGATGCAGGAAATCTATCGGTCGCTCGCGCGCCTGATGCAAACGGATCTCACCGTGCTGATCCACGGCGAATCAGGCACGGGAAAGGAACTCGTCGCCCGCGCGCTGCATGACTATGGCAAGCGCAAGAAGGGCCCTTTCGTCGCGATCAACATGGCGGCGATCCCGCGCGACCTCATCGAGAGCGAGCTCTTCGGCCATGAGAAGGGCGCCTTCACCGGCGCGGCGCAGCGCTCCGCCGGCCGCTTCGAGCAGGCCGAGGGCGGCACGCTTTTTCTCGACGAGATCGGCGACATGCCGATGGAGGCGCAGACGCGTCTCCTGCGCGTGCTGCAGCAGGGCGAATATACGACGGTCGGCGGCCGCACCCCGATCAAGACCAATGTCCGGATCGTCGCCGCGACGAACAAGGACCTGCGCATCCTGATCCAGCAGGGGCTCTTTCGCGAGGACCTCTACTTCCGGCTGAATGTCGTGCCGTTGCGCCTCCCGCCGCTTAGGGAGCGCACCGAGGACATTCCCGATCTCGTCCACCATTTCTTCAAGCAGGCGGTCGCCGAGGGCCTGCCGCAGAAATACATCGAGCAGGCGGCGCTCGACCGGATGAAGCGTTATCGCTGGCCCGGCAATATCCGCGAGCTCGAGAATCTGATTCGCCGCCTCGCGGCGCTGCATCCCCAAGAAGTCGTCGGCGAAGGCCTCATCGAGGCCGAGCTTTCGGCTGAAGCGCCGCGATCCGTCTCGCTTCTCTCGCCGACCCCGAGCGCGCCGGGCGCGGACCGCGAACTGGAGAGCGGGCAGACGCTCTCGGCCTCGGTCGAGACGCATCTCGCGCGGCTCTTCCGCGACTTCGGCGACGGCCTGCCGCCTCCCGGCCTCTATCACCGCGTCATCCGCGAGATCGAGGTTCCGCTGATCTCCGCAGCGCTCGCTGCGACGCGAGGCAATCAGATCAAGGCCGCCGAGCTCTTGGGACTGAACCGCAACACGCTGCGCAAGAAGATCAACGATCTCGACATAAGGCTTATGCGTGCCCCGCGCTGAGCCTTGATCTTTATTGGCCCATTCCAAAAAACCTCGCCCTTGAGGAGCGCCATAAGGCTCGTCTCGAAGTGATCGGAACAGGACAGGGCGCCCTGGGCCGAGCGGAGAGACCCGGTGGTTTAGTAGTTTAAATTTTAGGCGCCGTCCGCGGCTGCAGGTCCAAAAACTGCCCGTTTCCGCCTCATTGCCGCCGGAAAACCCCTGCTTATAGGGCGCGATGTCTCGAGCCAGAGAATCTGCCGCCAAGCTCGTGGCGCCTTCGGGCCGCCGCTCGCTTTGGGCTTGGGTGGGTCCCATTGTGGTGCTCGCGGCGCTCGCCTGCGCCTCCGCGACCTTTCTCGTCATCGCTTCAGCCGGGCCGATCGAGCCTAACAGCAACACGCTGATCCTGCTTTATTTCGCCGATGGCGTCGCGATTGTGCTGCTGCTCGCGATGGTGCTGAGCAAGTCGCTGACTTTGTGGCGCGCTTGGCGCTCGGGCGAGGCCGCAGCCGGCCTGCACATGCGCACGGTCGCCTTCTTCTCGCTCGTCGCGCTCATCCCGGCGCTCGCCGTCGCGGTCGTCGGGACGGTCAGCCTCGAGCGGGCGCTCTCGCCCGTCTTCATGTCCAATCTCAAGGGCTTCGTGCACAAGACCGCGGAGGCGGCGCAGACTTTTCGCGAGACGCAATGCGGCGAGCTTCTCAAGGAGGCGCAGCTCACCGCCTCCGATCTCGACCAGTCGCGCGCCATCTACGACGCGGATCGCAATCTCTATCACAAATACTTCGAGAGCCGCGCGCGCACGCTCGGTTTCTCAGTAGCGGCCCTCGTGCATCCCAACGGCCAGATCCTGGATCAGGTCGTCGGCGAGCCGACGGCCGCCAGCGCCATCGTCATCGCGCTGCCGCCGGAAGATTTCCAGGACGCGCGCCTCGGCAAGCTGCAATGCCGGATGATCGACGAGGATCGGACATTCGTCGGCTTGCGCCTGCTGACGAGCTTCCCGGATACCTATCTTTACGTCACGCGGCCGATGCATCCTTTCGCGGTCGAGTTTCCGCGGCAGGCGGGCATTTTCATCAACAATTACGACGCCTTCGAAGCCTTCGGCGTGGCGGTCAAGCGCAATTTCGCGATCATCTACGCCATGCTGATGATGATCCTGCTACTTTCGTCGATCTGGGTCGGGCTCGATTTCGCCAACCGGCTCGTCGCGCCGATCCGAACTCTATCGCCGCGACCGACGAGGTCTCCGCCGGCAATCTGGCCGTGCGGGTCGAGGTCGACCGTGCGCATGGGGATCTGTCCCGGCTGGGAGCGGTCTTCAACAAGATGACGACCGAGCTCGATCTGCAACAGAAGCGTTTGCTGGAGGCGAGCCGCATCAACGAGGAGCGCCGTTCCTTCACCGAGGCCGTGCTCGCCGGCGTGCCGGCGGCGGTGATCGGCGTCGACGCCGGGGGCCGGATCACCGTGGTGAACCGTTCCGCCGATGCCCTGCTGCGGGAGGGAGACCCCGGCGAGCCGAGACGGATCGCGGAGGCCATCCCCGAAATCGCGCCCGCCCTCGCCGACGCGGCGGATGTCTTTCCGCGCTCGGTACAGACCCAGCTCACGATCAAGCGCGGGGCCGGCGAGCGGATCTACAGCATTCGCGTGACCGCCTCGGGGGCGGCGGCGGGCGGAACGAAATTCGTGGTGACGCTCGACGACATCACCGACCTCGTGACCGCACAGCGCAGCTCCGCCTGGGCGGACGTGGCGCGCCGCATCGCCCATGAGATCAAGAATCCCTTGACGCCGATCCAGCTCTCTGCGGAGCGGCTGAAACGAAAATACGGCAAGCTCATCCAGACGGATCGCGAGATCTTCGATCAGTGCACCGACACAATCGTGCGGCAGGTCGACGATATCAAGAGGATGGTGGACGAGTTCTCCACGTTCGCGCGCATGCCCAAGGCGCGCCCTGAACGCGACGATCTTTGCGAATGCGTTCGTCACACGGCCTTTCTGATGCGGGTCGGCAACGCGGACGTGGACATCGTCGAAGATCTCCCGGCCGAAGGGCTTTTCTCTCAGATCGACCGGCGGCTTCTCTCCCAGGCGCTGCAGAACATCGTGAAGAACGCGATCGAGGGGATAGCCGCGCGCGAGGAGCCGGACCCCAAGGAGAAGGGCGTCGTTCGGATCGCGCTGAAGCGCAAGGACGGCATGGCGCAGCTTGACGTGATCGACAATGGCAAGGGCTTTCCGGCGGCCGACCGGCAGCGGCTGCTCGAGCCCTACATGACGACGCGCGCCGAAGGCACAGGTTTAGGCTTGCCCATCGTCGCCAAAATAGTCGAAGATCACGGCGGACGGCTAGAACTGCTCGACGCGCCCTCCGGCAAGGGCGCTTGCGTGCGCATTCTGCTGCCGATCGAGGCGGCGGCGAAAGCGGCGGCGACAGAAAAACCCATGGCTTTGTCGAGCCAAGTTGGCGGGGCGTAATGGCGAACGACATCCTGATCGTTGACGACGAAGAGGACATCAGAGAACTCGTCGCCGGCATATTGAGCGACGAGGGTCATAGCGCGCGCACCGCCCGGAACGCCGACGAAGCTCTCTCGGCGATCGCCACACGCCGTCCGCATCTCGTCTTTCTCGACATTTGGCTGCAGGGCTCGCGGCTCGACGGGCTGCAGGTGCTCGAGGCCATTCAGAAGCTGCATCGTTCGCTGCCCGTCGTCATGATTTCGGGCCATGGCAACATCGAGACGGCGGTCACCGCCATCAAGATGGGCGCCTATGACTTCATCGAGAAACCTTTTAAGGCGGATCGCCTCGTGCTCATCGCCGAGCGCGCGCTCGAGGCCTATAAGCTGCGCCGGGAGGTCTCGGCGCTGCGCCAGCGCGCCGGCTTCCAGGATCGCATCGTCGGCTCCTCGATGCCGGCGCATCAGCTGCAGGCCTCCGTCGCGCGGTTGGCGCCGGTGAATTCACGCGTGCTGATCACCGGCTCGCCTGGTGTCGGCAAGGAGCTCGCCGCGCGTGTCATGCACGCCCAGTCGACCCGCGCGGAAGCGCCCTTCATCGTGATCAATTCCGCGACGATGACCCCCGAGAACATGGAGGTGGAGCTCTTCGGCTTCGAGGGCTCGTCTTCCGGCGACTTCAAGATCGGCGCCCTCGAGGAGGCGCATGGCGGCACGCTGTTCTTCGACGAGATCACCGACATGCCGCGGGAGACGCAGGCGAAGATTCTGCGGGTGCTGGTCGAGCAGAACTTCCAGCGCGTCGGGGGCTCCACGCGGGTCGAGGTCGACGTCCGCATCATCACCTCCTCCGCGCGCGACCTGCAGCTCTGCATCGAGGACGGCCTCCTGCGTGAGGACCTCTTCCACCGTCTCGCCGTGGCGACCCTGCGCGTCCCGTCGCTCGCCGAACGGCGCGAGGACATCGGCGAGCTCGTGGAGTATTTCATTGACCAGACGTCCGCGGCCTCGGGCCTGTCGCGCCGCAAGGTCGCGGAGGACGCGCTCGCCGTGCTGCAGATGCACGATTGGCCCGGCAACATCAGGCAGCTGCGCAACGCGGTGGAGCGGCTCATGATCCTGACGGCCGGTGACGCCAGCGTGGAAATCACCGCCGAAATGCTGCCGGCGGACGTCGGCGAGCTCGTGCCGGCCACCCCCGCGGGCGTGCGTGGAGAAAAGCTGATGAGCCTGCCGCTGCGGGAGGCGCGGGAGGTGTTCGAGCGTGAGTATCTCGTGGCTCAGCTCAACCGGTTCTCCGGCAACATCTCGCGCACGGCCGAGTTCATCGGCATGGAGCGCTCGGCCCTCCACCGCAAGATGAAGTCGCTCGAGATCGAGTAGGGGCGAGCGGAGGCGTCGGCGGCCGCTCGCGGCCACGCCTCGGATCTTTCGACGCTGCGACAATTTGGTGCAACGCAGCATTTGCGCCGCGCCGCGCATTGTGGTTGAAAAGCGGGGAGATCGGCCCCGCGCGGCGACGATTCCCCCCGAAGCTTGCGGGCGTCCCAGCCAGCGAGAGAGGGCCGTTGCTATGAGCGCGCGAAGCGGGCGCAACGACCGGGCGCGCCGATGGATCGGACCAGATGAGCGACATGTCATTCGCCGCAGACGTCGGGCGGCCCATCGATCAGCCTTTTTCCGCCTCTCCCGCCGACTATTTCGCGCTGTTGAAGCCGCGCGTTATGTCGCTTGTTGTGTTCACGGCGCTCGCCGGCCTGCTGCTCGCGCCGACGCTCCCGCATCCCGTCATCGCGCTGGCCTCGCTCATCGCCATCGCGGTCGGCGGCGGCGCGTCGGGGGCGCTGAACATGTGGTACGAGGCGGACATCGACGGAGCCATGTCGCGGACCAGCCGCCGGCCCATTCCCGCTGGAAGGCTCGCGGGCGATGAGGCGCTCGCCTTCGGGCTCGTGCTCGCCGGCGTCTCGGTCGTGACGCTCGGCCTCGTCTCCAATTGGGTCGCCGCGGCGCTTCTGGCCTTCACCATCTTCTTCTACGTCGTGATCTACACGATCTGGCTCAAGCGCGCGACGCCCTGGAACATCGTGATCGGCGGCGCGGCCGGCGCGCTGCCGCCCGTCGTGGCCTATGCCGCCGCGACCGGCGAGGTCAGCCTCGCGAGCTTCGTGCTCTTTGCGATCGTCTTCATGTGGACGCCGCCGCATTTCTGGGCGCTCGCGCTCGTCAAGAACGAGGAATACACCCGCGCGGGCGTCCCCATGCTGCCGGTCGTCGCGGGCCCCGACCACACAAGGCTCGAGATCCTGCTCTATTCGCTAGCGCTCGCGCCGCTCGGGCTCGCGCCCTATCTGCTGGGCTTCGCCTCGGCTTTTTACGGCGCGGCGGCGGCGGGGCTCGGCGCAGCCTTCCTGTGGTTTTCGTGGCGCGTCTATGCCCTGCGGGAGGGCGCAGCGGCGACCAAGGCCGCCTGGAGGCTTTTCGGCTTCTCGATCCTTTATCTGTTTTTGTTGTTCTCGATGATCGTGATTGAGCGGTTCTTGTCCGTCGCGGGGGTTCTGTGAGCGCCGATAAGCCCGAAGACCCGCGCGACGCCGCGAAGCGCAAGCGCAATCTGGCGATCGCGGCGGGCGTGGGGCTCTTCATCGCGCTGATTTACGTCGTCACGATCGTGAAGCTTGGATTGGCCTCCCGCCACCCGGCGGGCTGAAACCCGCGGCCCGAACTGTGAAGAAGCGCGACGAGGCCTTTCGCCTTACGGCGTTCTACATGTTAAACTCGTGGGGCTGCATCGGTCGCACACGCTACGGAAGCTGAGCCTTGCACTATCTATCGACCCGCGGGCGCGCGCCCGAGCTTCCTTTTGACGAAGTGGTGCTGACGGGCCTGGCCGCCGACGGCGGCCTCTATGTCCCGAGCCAGTACCCCACCGTCAGCCGCGAGGCGATCGCGGCGCTGGCCGGCCGGCCATACGCCGAGGCGGCTGAGGCGCTGATCGCGCCCTTCGCGGAGGGGCTTCCGCGAGGGCTGCTGCACTCGGCCGCAGGCGGCGCCTATGCGACGTTCTCGCATGCCGCCGTCGCGCCGATCACGCAAATCGCCGACAATCTCTTCGTACTCGAGCTTTTCCACGGGCCGACGCTCGCTTTCAAGGATCTGGCGATGCAGCTCCTCGGGCGGCTCATGGACGCCCTGCTCGAAAAGCGCAGCCTGCGCGCGACGATCGTTGGCGCGACGTCGGGGGACACGGGCGCTGCGGCCATCGAGGCCTTTCGCGGGCGCGCCAACGTCGACGTCTTCATCCTCTATCCGGATGGCCGCGTCTCGGACGTGCAGCGGCGTCAGATGACGACCGTCGCCGACGAAAACGTCCATGCGATCGCGCTAGAAGGCTCCTTCGATGACGCCCAGACGCTGCTCAAGGGGTTTTTCCGCGACGAGGCGTTTCGCAGCGGCGTGGGCCTTGCCGGCGTCAATTCGATCAATTGGGCGAGGGTCGTCGCCCAAATGGTCTATTACTTCACGAGCGCCGTCGCGCTCGGCGCGCCCAACCGAAAGGTGTCCTTCGCCGTGCCGACCGGCAATTTCGGCGATGTGCTCGCAGGCTATGTCGCGAAGCGCATGGGGCTCCCCATCGAACGGCTCATCGTCGCGACGAATGAGAACGACATTTTGGCGCGCACGCTCGCAACGGGACGTTATGAGCCCCGGGGCGTGACGCCCACCCAATCGCCCTCGATGGACATCCAGCTTTCCTCGAATTTCGAGCGGCTGTTCTTCGACTCGGTCGGTCGCGAGCCTGCGTCCGTGCGCAGCGCCTTTAAATCGCTGGAGCGCGACGGCGGCTTCAACATCCCGCAGGAGGCGCTGAGCATTATTCGCGAGGACTTCGACGCGCGGGCCGTGAATGAAGCGGAGACGCAGGCCGAGATCGCCCGCACCTGGCGAGAATGCGGCTATCTGATCGATCCGCATACGGCGACGGGCGTGCGCGCGGCGCGGGCGCGGCTCGAGAAAGACCCGGCGACGCCGGTCATCGCGCTTTCGACCGCCCATCCGGCGAAATTCCCCGAAGCGATCGAACGGGCCATCGGCGTGCGCGTGCAGCCGCCGGCGCGGCTCGCTCCGGTTCTCGAAGGCGAGGAAAGAGTGTCACGCATGCGTAAAGATGCGGAGACCGTCAAAGGCTTCATTCTCAATCATGCGCGGGCGGCGCGCATCGACGCGGGGGCGTGAGATGGCGCTCTTTGGCGTAAGTTTTCCTAGGCGCGAGGTCACGATCCGTGGCGAGGGGATTTATCTGCGTCCCTGCCAGATGCGCGACTATGCCGAGTGGGCCGCGCTGCGCGAGAGGAGCCGCGCTTTCCTGACCCCATGGGAGCCAATCTGGCCGCATGACGATCTCACGCGCATGGCCTTCCGCTTCCGCGTCAAGCGCCACGCGGAGGAGGCCGCTCGCGACGAGGCCTATAGCTATTTTGTCTTCCGCGATGAGGACGAGGCGCTCGTCGGCGGGCTGTCGCTCGGCCATGTGCGGCGCGGCGTCTCTCAGGCGGCGACGCTCGGCTATTGGATGGGTCAGCCCTATGCGGGGCGGGGCATCATGACCCGCGCGGTGCGTGCGACGATCGATTACGCCTTCGAGTTTCAGGGACTGCATCGGATCGAAGCGGCCTGTCTGCCGACGAACGAGCCGTCAAAGCGCCTGCTGCAGCGCGTGGGCTTCAGGGAGGAAGGCTTCGCGCGCTCTTATCTGAGCATCAACGGGCAGTGGCGCGATCACCTGCTCTTCGCGATCCTCGAAAGCGACGTTCCCTCGCAGCCGCCGCCGCAACTGCCGAGGGCGGGGTAGAGCCACCTCCCAGCCCTCCCCCGCTTCGCGGCAGAGGGGGCGACCGGCGTTACGCGCAACATCGAAGACGGGCAACCAACTCCCTCTCCCGCTTGCGGGGGAGGGCTGGGGAGGGGGCTTTCGCTCCAAACGGCATCGTTCCTTGACGCTCTTGCGGCCGTGCGAGACAAGGCGGCCTCCATCTTCCGAAAGCGGCTTCCTTCATGCACGACATCAAGCTCATTCGCGACAATCCTAAAAGCTTCGACGCGGCGCGCGCGCGGCGCGGCCTTGAGCCCATCGCCGAAAGGCTCATTGCCCTCGACGACGCGCGCAAAAGCGCGATCTCGGCGCTGCAGCGCGCGCAGGAGCGTCGCAACGCCGCGTCGAAAGAGATCGGCGTCGCGCTGAAGGAGAAGGATCAGGCGAAAGCGGAGGCGCTGAAGGCCGAGGTCGCGAAGATCAAGGAGGACTGGCCGCGGTTAGAGGCCGCAGAGCGTGAGGCGATCAATGCGCTCGACGAGGCGCTGGCCGAACTTCCCAACACGCCGCTGGCGAGCGTGCCCGACGGCAAGGACGAGCACGACAACAAGGAGGCGCTGCGCTGGGGCGAGCCGCGCAAATTCGACTTCACGCCGAAGGAGCATTTCGACCTCGGCGAGGGCCTGGGGCTCATGGATTTTGAGGCGGCGACGAAGCTTTCGGGCGCGCGCTTCGTCGTCAACAAAGGGAAGCTCGCGCGGCTTGAGCGCGCGCTCGCGCAATTCATGCTCGACCTACACACGGATCAGCACGGCTATACGGAAGTCGCGCCGCCCCTGCTCGTGCGCGACTCCGCGATGTTCGGCACTGCGCAATTGCCGAAGTTCCGCGAGGATCAATTCTCCGTGACGGCGGGCCGGCCGGCTGGCGGCGTGGCCGCAGACGAAGCGGCTGTAGATTACTGGCTCATCCCTACCGCCGAAGTGCCGTTGACCAATCTCGCGGGTGGGCTCATCCTGGACGCAGCGCAACTGCCGCTGCGTCTCACCGCCGGCACCTATTGCTTTCGCGCGGAGGCCGGCGCGGCTGGGCGCGACACGCGCGGCATGATCCGCCAGCATCAGTTCTACAAGGTCGAGCTCGTCTCCATCACGACGCCGAGCCAAGCGCTCGAAGAGCATGAGCGCATGACCGGTTGCGCCGAAAAAGTTCTGCGGCTCTTGGAGCTTCCCTATCGCAAGGTCGCGCTCTGCACGGGCGACATGGGCTTCGCCTCGCAGAAAACCTACGATCTCGAGGTCTGGCTGCCGGGGCAGGGGAAATATCGCGAGATTTCCTCCTGCTCGGTCTGCGGCGACTTCCAGGCGCGGCGCATGAACGCGCGCTATCGCTCGCCCGAGGGCCTAGGCTTCGTGCATACGCTCAACGGCTCCGGCGTCGCGGTTGGTCGCGCGCTCGTCGCCGTGCTGGAGAATTACCAGGAGGCCGACGGCTCGATAACCGTGCCGAAGGTGCTGCGGCCCTATATGGGCGGCGCGGAGCGCATCACGCGCTGACCTCATAAGTTTCGACGCAATCGTTGAAGCACAGCCGTCACTATTGCGGCGGCACCGCTTTCCGAAGAATGGCCTTGCTCCCTTGGGCGGGCCGGCGCATTCTCGCAATAAAGCGTAATCTGAAGAAAACACCCGATGGCCTGCGGGCTTCCTGGGGAAAAATTGCGAGAGATTGTCCATGCTGGGATTTCGCGCTCGTCAGTCGCCGCCGGCCGACCCTCGGGAGAAGTATCTTTGGACGAGTGATGTTTTGATCGATGAATTTAACGCGCTACATCCCCAGGAAGAACCGCATACGAAGGATCAAATTGAAATCATCAAGAAACTCAATGAAAGTCGAGCTCGGCATCGTCCAGATGAGAGATTTAAATTTGGCAAGAAAAATGAAGAGGAAATTACAGCTTTAGAAGCCTATTATAAAGCTGTACATAAATTCAAAAAAGACGATAAAGATCCGGGACAAACAGGGCTCTGCTTGTCGGGCGGCGGCATTCGAAGCGCGGCGTTCGCCCTGGGCGTGCTTCAGGCGCTCGCGCGCCTGAGATTGCTTTCGCAATTCGACTATCTCTCCACCGTCTCCGGCGGCGGCTATGTCGGGGGATGGCTATCGGCCTGGGCCGCACGAGCCGAGAAGGAGGGGAAGTCCCTCGGTCAAATCGCGGATGAGTTCGGTCAGATTGGCGGACGCGACGGGCGGCGGGTCGGGGACGAGCCGCTTCCGCTGGTCGAATTGAGAAAAAATCAGGATTTCATCACGCCGAAGGTTGGCGTCGGTTCGCCGGACACCTGGGCGGCGGCGGCGATCGTCATTCGAAACATTCTACTCAACTGGGTCGTCTTCGCGCCCTTCATCGCCGCCGTGCTTTTCCTGCCCCGAGTTCATCGAATGGGCCTTCGTGAGCTGGGCAACGTCTGAGGCGCCGGGCGACACTTTCCTCCTGAATTTCGGAAAGGGTCTTTGGGGCCTCGATTTCCGCGCGGCCTTCGCGCACGCCAATTTTTGGAGGGCGCACTATTGGGTGGACACGATCGGCGTCGCTTGTGTCATTTTCGCTCTCGTCAAATCGATCACGAATTGTTTCAAGCCGCCTGAAGAGTTTTTCAGCCAAGCGGATTTTGTCAAATGGGTCATGACGCCTCTCGTCATGGGCGCCGTTCTCCTCCTCATGCAGAGCGTCTACTGGTCTGCGGATGGAGGGGCGCCGGATGAGGTAAAGCTCCACGAATGGGTCGCTTTCGGCGCCGGGGTATTTTCTACCGCCTTCCTTATTGCGACGCTCTGGTGGTGGGTGATGTGGGTCCGGCATCCGGAGCGCAGGGTGGACCGCGCGCTCAAGCCCGCTCAAGTCCTCAGCAAGGGAAAGTGGGAATTCATCGCCCAGCTCTTGTCCGGCGCTCTCATTGGCGTGTTGATCTGGTCGGGACTTTGGCTTCGTCATCTGGCGGCGGCGGGCCATCTCGAGACGGCCAAATATGACGGGGTGTTGGGCGTGCCCTGGTATCTCATGTCGTTTCTTCTGGGGCAGGTGCTGCTGGCCGCGCTGACGAGCCGGCTTTATCACGTGAAGAGCAGCACCGAAGTCTCAGGTAACGAATTGAACCCGATGGACGGCGACCGTTACAGGGAGTGGTGGGCGCGCGCCGGCGGGTTTTACGGGGCTGCGGCGCTCGTTTGGGTCTTGGCCTCCTGGCTTGTGATTTTCGGGTGGGACATTTTCGAAAGCGTTCGAGGTCAAGTCATCTTGGCGGCGACGGGAACAGGGACCGGGCTTATAAGCCTTCTCGGGGCCAGTCCCATATCGCCTGCGCTCAAGGATGCGCTGAAAGGCTTCAAGCTTCCCCTCGCCAGAGTGATCACCCTTGCCTCGATCGTGTTTCTGACTTGCCTCGCCATCGTCATCGCGCATGGGTCGGAGCTGCTGTTGCAGGCGATTGTTCCCGGCCTGAATTTGGAGCCCGACGCCTCTGTCAAATTTTCCGCAGCTCTAAAGAACTTCGGTTGGAGCGTTTTCGCGGGCGCAGCGCTTTTCGCGTTCAGCCTCGTGGCCTCTTATTTCGTCAACGTGAACTACTTCTCCTTGAACGCGATGTACCGCAATCGGCTGGTGCGGGCCTTTCTCGGCGCCTCCAACGTGGACGCCAAGGACCGCAATAAATTCGACGGCTTTGCGGCGAGCGACAATCTCAGCATGATCGACCTGCTGCACAAGGGCGGCGCCAAGCTGTTTCACGTCGTCAACATCACGCTCAATCTGACGGGAACGGACAACAACGCCTGGCAGGAGCGCAAGGCGGCCCCCTTCATCAGCACGCCGCTGCACACGGGCGGTCATCTCGTCGGATATCGCTCATCGGCGCTTTACTGCGACAAGATTTCGCTCGGCACCGCCGTCTCGCTCTCGGGGGCGGCGGTCAGCCCGAACTGGGGCTATCATTCGTCCACTGTGACGAGCTTCGTTCTCACGATCTTCAACGCGCGCCTCGGCGGGTGGTTCGGCAATCCTTCTCAGGACGAGGCTTGGCAGAAGATCGGCCCCGACAGGAGCTCCTCGCGCTTCTGGCAGGAGGCCCTGGGCTTCACGACGGACAAGGAGCCGTTCGTCTATCTCTCGGACGGTGGCCATTTCGAGAATCTGGGCCTCTACGAGATGGTCCGGCGCCGCTGCCACATCATCGTTCTCTCCGACGCGGGGGCGGACCCGACCTGCACGCTCGAGGACCTCGGCAACGCGATCCGCAAAATCTATATCGATCTCGGCGTCGAAATCGATTTCGAGCGGATCGACCTGCGCGCCCGCGAGGCCGGCGCGCCCAAGCAGGGCATCTATTGCGCGATCGGAAAGATAAAATATCCCGACAGGGACGCGAAAGAGGGAAAGCTTATTTACATCAAGCCGGGGCTATACGAGGACGCGCCCGCGGACGTGAAAGCCTACGCAGCCGCGAACGCCAAGTTTCCGCATGACGTCACGCTCGATCAATGGTTCACCGAATTGCAATTCGAGAGCTATCGCGCTCTTGGAGAACATGCGATCAAGATGATGACGGGTCTGCGGGACCCGGCAGGCAAGAGCGAGAATTGGCCGCCGCACGATCCCTCCATCGTCGATCTTCTCGACTTCTGCCAGCAGGTCGAGACTTATATCCACGCGCGGGCGCAACCGGCTGGCGCTTTCGCGTAGCGTAGCGAATTGGCGCAAAAGTTGGCCGACTTCTGCGCTCGCCATTCGTCCCCACGTTCTCATTTGGCGCGAAGTCTTGATCCTGTAACCATTCCGTTGGAGCGGTAGGCGCGCGAGCGCCCGGCCGCGGCTTTTCCCCACGCAGACGGCCTGCGTCCCGCCGGAAAGCGGTATAGAGAGAATTCGAGGGGAAACGGAAGGGGCCAGGACGCCGATGCGCATTCTTCTCAGCAATGACGACGGGGTGCATGCGGAAGGCCTCGCGCTCCTCGAAAGAATTGCGCGCCAGCTGTCCGACGACCTCTTCATCGTCGCGCCCGAGTATGACCAGTCTGGCGTCGCGCATTCGCTGTCGCTCTCCGATCCGCTCCGCATCCGGGAAATCTCGCCGCGCCATTTCGCCGTGAAGGGTACGCCGACCGACTGCGTGATCGTAGCCGTCAGAAAGCTCATGGACCGTCCGCCCGATCTGGTGCTGTCGGGGGTCAACAAGGGTCAGAACGTCGCCGAGGATGTGACCTATTCCGGCACGATCGCCGCGGCGATGGAGGGGGCGCTGCTCGGCATTCCCTCGATCGCGCTGTCGCAGGCCTATAATTTTTTCGGCGAGCCCCAGTGCTTTCCTTGGGATTGCGCGGAGGCGCATGCGGTTTCCGTCGTGCGCCGCCTCATCGCGGCCGGCGTTCCGCACAACGTCCTGATGAATGTAAATTTCCCGCCGTGTTCCGCAGCGGAGGTTACTGGCGTCGCGATCACGGTGCAGGGGCGCAGAAGCCCGGATCTGATGTATATCGAGGATCGCCTGGACGGCCGTGGCAATCCCTATCATTGGATCGCCTTCCGCCGGGCCGAGTTCACGCCGGGAGCGGGAACCGACATCGAGGCGCTGGAGCAGAAGCTGATTTCGATCACGCCGCTGAAGCTCGACCTGACCGATCATCCGACGGTGACGACGCTCGCTTCGACCTTCGAGGCCTCGCGATGAGCGCAGAGACTGCGGCCGAGGCGGATGTCGAGCGACGCGCCGCGCTTCTCTTGCAGCTGCGCCGCGCCGGCGTGCGCGACGTGGCGATCATGCGCGCCATCGAACGTGCGCCCCGCGAGGTCTTCGCCCCGCATCGCTTTCGCGATCTTGCCGAGCGCGAGATCAGCCTGCCGATCGGCTGCGGTCAGTCGATGCCCTCGGCCGCGGATCTCGGCAGGCGCATCGAGGCGCTCGGCGTCCTAGACCATCATCGCGTGCTGGAGGTTGGCGCGGGCTCCGGCTATGCGGCGGCCGTTCTCGCGCAGCTTGCGCGCGACGTCGTCTCGCTTGAGCGCTTCGCTTCGCTTGCCGCCGAGGCTTCGGCGCGGCTCGAGAGCGTCGGCGTCGCCAATGCGCGCGTGCTGCACGCGGACGGGCTCGCGCCGGCAGAGGAACTCGGGATTTTCGACCGCATCATTCTCCACGTCGCTGTGCGCGCGGCGCCCGAAGGGCTGATCCAACGGCTCGCGCCGGGCGGACGCATGCTTTTCGGCAGGGTGGGGGAGGGCAAGACGCGCTGCTTCCGTCTCGAGCGGACCGGGGAGGGTCTTCGGGAAACGCAACTTGGACCCTGCCGGCTTCCCCTGGCTGCGAGCGGACTCGCCGCGAGACTGTGAGCCTGCTCGAGAGAGCCTCGATCCGCTCGCCGTCAAGCCACCGCTCGCTCCAACGTTGGTCTTTGCGCAAAGCCGAGAATTTTAGCAATTCACCGGCTGCGGCCTTCACCTTAAACCGTCCCTTAACCGGGACGGCGTAAACAAGAGCCATAGGGTTTGCGTTCGGGTGGGTCGCGTCATGGCAACAAAGCGTCACTTACATTTTTCGCGGGTCGCGCTGCGGCTTGCTCTCGCGGCTGGCGCGGCAGCTTCCATCTCCGGCTGTTCAGACGCCAGCCGTTTCGCTTCCGACCCCTTCTCCGATCCTTTCGGATCGCAGACGAAGGTCGCCTCGCGCTCGGGTCGGCCGATCGACAATGTCAGCACCGGCTCGATTTCGGGACCGAACACGCCGGGGCCCGTGCAGTCCCAGCCACTCGCTCCGCCAGGCGCCACCGCGAGCGCGGCGCCCGCGACAGGCGGCTACGATCACTGGTCCGCGCAGGGGGGCACTCCCGTAGCTCTCGCCGAGGGGGAAACTCCCGAGATCGTCGCCAATCGCTACGGCGTGCCGGCGGACGTCCTCGTGCGGATCAACGGTTTCTTCAACGCCTCCGATATCGCGCCGGGAAGCCGTCTCGTGATCCCCGTCTATCGCGGCAGGGTCGCCGAAGCGTCGAAGCCCGCCGCTGCGCCGCGTCAAGTCGCAGAAGCGCCGAAGCCTGCGCCTGTGGCGCCGCCCCCGGCGAAGGTCGCGGCCGTTCCGGCGAAGACCGCCGCCGCGGCGCCTGCAAAGCCGCAGACAACAGCTCAGGCGAAAGCTGCGATTGCGCAAGCGAAGCCAACGATTGCGCAAGCCAAACCCGCGATTGCGCAAGCGAAGCCCGCCGTCGCGGCCTCTAAGGCTCAGCCCGCCGCCGCGTCGGCGAAGCCGCAGGGCCTCGCGCAAAAGGCTCCCACGCCCGCCCAGGCGGCGCATGCCGGGAAGCCCGCCGCGCCTGCGGCCATCGCCAGCGCGGCCCCAGCTCCCACCCCGGCGCCCCCGCAGGCCGCGCCGCCGCCCACAAAGGCGCCCCCTTCGATGGCTCAGGCCGAGCCCAAGGAAGAGCCGCAGGCCGCGGATAAGGTCGGGTCCGGCGCGCATCCCGAATTCCGCTGGCCGGCGCGCGGACGCGTAATCCAGAACTTCGCCTCGGGCGGCAATGACGGGATCAATATCGCGCTTCCCGAAGGAACGCAGGTCAAGGCCGCCGAGGCCGGCGTCGTCGCCTATGCGGGTAACGGCCTCAAGGGCTATGGCAATCTCGTGCTGATTAAGCACCCGAACGGCTTCGTCTCCGCTTACGCCCACAATGGCGAGATTGCGGTCAAGGCGGGCGATCAGGTGACGCGCGGCCAGACGATCGCCAAATCCGGCCAGACCGGCGACGTGCCCACCCCGCAGCTTCACTTCGAGCTGCGCAAGGGCAAGACCCCGGTCGATCCGATGGGGTATCTGGCGTCGCTCTAAAGCTGCCCAAAACAACGGGATGCTCCGGCGCATGCGAGACACACCGCGCCGGAGAAAAGGGCGGCGGGTCCAAAGAAAGGCCCGTCGCCCCTTCGCTTTTTGGTGGCACAGGCTTAAAGCTGCCAGCGAGGCAATCATCAAGGCCAAGACGGTGCAAGCTTTTCGGGAGTCGATGCGGGCGTCGCGCCCCCTCCCTGTCCCTCCCCCGCAAGCGGGAGAGGGGACCCCACCGATCAACATTGCGCGATGTGCCGATGAAGCCCCGAGTCTCGCTCCCTCTCCCGCGAAGCGGGGGAGGGCTGGGGAGGGGGCTCTTAGCCACCAGCTCAGTCGAGCTAAACCCAGCGAGCGCCTGCTGATGGCGTCCTATCGCGCGATTGGCCTTATGTCCGGCACGTCGATGGATGGCGTCGACGTGGCCCTCGTCGACACCGACGGAGAGGGCCAGCTAAGCTTCGGCCCAGCGGGCAGCTTTCCCTATTCGGACGCCGATCGGGCGCTTTTGCGCGGCGCTTTGGCCGAAGGCGCGACGCTCGAGGACCGCACGGCCCGCCCGGGCGTGCTGGCGGTCGCCGAAAAAATGGTGACCGACCGCCACGCTGAGGCCGTGGAGACCTTTCTCGCCGAGAACGCGATAGACCCTGCGACGGTCTCGGTCATGGGCTTTCACGGGCAGACCGTGCTGCATCGTCCCAAGGACCGGCTGAGCGTGCAGATCGGCGACGGGCCGGCGCTGGCCGAGCGGCTGGGGATCGATGTGGTCCACGACTTCCGCGCCGCCGACCTCGCCGCCGGCGGGCAGGGCGCGCCAATTGTACCGGTGTTTCACCGCGCGCTCGTCGCCGCCGCCGGCTTCAAGGGGCCGGTCGCGCTGCTCAACATCGGCGGGGTCGCCAATGTGACTTATATAGAGGAGGGGCTCGAGCCCATCGCCTGCGACACGGGTCCTGGCAATGCGCTCATCGACGATCTGATGCTCCAGCGCACGGGCGCGCCGATCGACCGGCATGGCGGCACAGCGGCGAGAGGGCGGGTCAATGAAGCGGCGTTGCTGCGGTTGCTAGCTCATCCATTTTTTGAGGAAACACCGCCTAAATCTCTAGATCGAAACGCATTTTCACCTAAGGTGATAAGTAATCTCTCAACTGAGGACGCTGCGGCCACGCTCACGGCTTTCTCAGCCGCCTCGGTGCTGCGGCTCTTCCCGCATCTCCCGCGCGAGCCCGAGCTTCTCGTCGTTTGCGGCGGCGGCGCGCGCAATCCGATCCTCGTGCGCGAACTCGTGCTGCGCCTTCCCTGCAAGGTGACGACGGCCGACGTCGTCGGCTGGTCGCCCGATTTTTTGGAGGCCCAGGCCTTCGCCTATCTTGCCGCGCGGGTGCTGGAAGGCTTGCCGCTGACATATCCGACGACGACCGGCGTCCCGGAGCCGACCGGCGGCGGGGTCATCGCGCGGGCGCCGAAGGCGGAGTGAGGACGCTCGCGACGCGCGCGAGCGCTCTGATCAAAGCCCGTAAATCCTCGCGAATTCCGGATCGGCGGCGGCGACCTGGCGGGCGAGGTCGACGATGACCTTGGCCTGTTTCCAGGTGGCGTCGTCCTGCATGCGGCCGTCGATCATCACCGCGCCGGTTCCGTCGGGCATGGCCTCGACGACGCGCTTGGCGAAGGCGACCTCGCCCGGGTCCGGCGAGAACACTTTTTTCGCGAGTGCGATCTGCGTCGGGTGCAGCGACCAGGCGCCCGCGCAGCCGAGCAGAAAAGCGTTGCGGAACTGGGCCTCGCAGGCGTCCGGATCGGAGAAGTCGCCGAAGGGACCGTAAAAGGCCTTGATGCCCGCAGAAGCGCAAGCGTCGACCATTTTAGCAATAGTGTAGTGCCAGAGGTCCTGCTGATAGGCGGGGCGGGCCGCGCCGGCCTCGGCCGCATCGGCGAGCACGCGATAGTCGGGGTGTCCGCCGCCGACGCGCGTCGTCTTCATCGCGCGCGAGGCCGCCAGGTCCGCCGGGCCGAGGCTGATGCCATGCATGCGCGGCGAGCAGGAGGCGATGGCGTCGACATTCTTGACGCCCTCGGCGGTCTCCAGAATTGCGTGGATCAGGATCGGCTTCTTCACGCCGTTGCGCGCCTCGAGCTGCGCCAGGAGCTGGTCGAGATAGGCGATGTCCCAGGGTCCCTCGACCTTGGGCAGCATGACGACATCGAGCTTATCGCCGACCGCGCCGACGATCTCGATCATATCGTCGAGCGCCCAGGGCGAGTTCAGCGCGTTCAAGCGCGTCCACAGGCCCGTCGTGCCGAAGTCGGTGGACTTCGCCAGCTCGATGAAGCCCTTGCGCGCGGCTTCCTTGGCGTCGGAGGGGATCGCGTCCTCGAGATTGCCGAGCACGACGTCCACCTGCTTGGCGATCTCCGGCACCTTGGCGCGCATTTTTTCGAGATGTGGCGGCACGAAATGGATCATCCGCTCGACCTTGACGGGAAGCTCTCGCAGCGGGGCCGGGGCGCCGATGGCGAGCGGTCGATAGAATTGGTTGGGAAGTTTCATGAGGGCTCCAAAGGTTGCGGCGGAGCTAGCAAAGGGAGGGCAGGGATGCAAGGCGGGGCAAGCTCAACGGCCGAGGCTATCGGTTAAAGTGGGGCTGCGCCAACGCTCTCATCCAGAGGAGCGTCCGCAGGGCGCGTCTCGAAGGATGAGGGCTCCAAAGAGCGTGACGAACCTTCAGCGTCCGAGAGGGAAAAATCGGTTGAACGCCTCGACGGCGACGAGGATCGTCGCGGTTAGCGAGCCAAGCTTGAGGACGAGGCGGCTCTCCAGCGCGCCGAGCTTGGCGTCCATGGCGCCGAGCTTCGCATCCATGCCGTCGATTCTCGCCGACAGTCTTGCTTCCAGCAGCGCGAGGTCGGCTTTCGTCGTGAGCTCCTGGCTGGTCGCTTCCGCGAAGGCTTCGGCCGTGGCCTCGGCGTGCGGAGCGGAGACGCCGGCAGCCTCCAGGCGCTTCGCGAATTTGAGAGTGTCGAAGGCTACCGTCGCCATCACCGCTTTCCTCTGTCTCTTAGATAGCACGGCTTCGAACGGCAGTCATGATCGGCGCTGAAGACTGCTGTTCGGGCTTCCGTTATGTGGGCTCTTGGGCAGCCGGCGAGGAGCGGGCGGGCCGGCGCGCGCGGAAGGTATCGCCGCAGGGGCGGGGAGAGGCGTCGTCCCGGGATGCGGATCCGGGAAAGCAGGGATTGAGTGTCTGCCGCGCCATCCTTTTGCGTCTCAAATGTCGACGTCTCTTCGCCAAGAGATGCAAGGCGCAGTAGTGATGGCCTAGATATGCTTCGGAAGGAACGTGACTGACGCCGGCGCGCAATCGAGAATGGACATGCTTCGGCTGGCCGCCCCACCGTGCGACGCATAGCCGAGGCCTAGCGGGCCGAGCATCCTGCCATAGCCTCGGCGCAAGAATACGGCTATGAGCTCAAGACAAGCTTCCTCCCAAGACCCGCCTAGGAAATCCGCCATGACGAGCTCCAGCGACTATCTTCTGGATCGCCGCCGCTTACGCCGAAAGCTCGGCTACTGGCGGCTCGCAGCGATCGCGGCGGCGCTCATCGCGGCGTTGATCGCCTTCTCGAAATATTCGGGCGTCGATTCGCTTGACAAGGCCTCGCCGCATCTCGCGCGCTTCTTCGTCGAGGGTATGATCACGGGCGACCGCGACACGCTCGATCTCATCAAGGAACTCGAAGAGTTGAAGGCCGCCGGCGTGCTGCTCGCCATCGACAGTCCCGGCGGCACGACGACCGGGGCCGAGGCGGTCTACCTTGCGCTGCGCAAGCTCGCCGAGAAGAAGCCGACCGTCGCCGTGGTCAGCAACACCGCGGCCTCAGGCGCCTATATCGCGGCGCTCGGCGCCGATCGCATCTTCGTGCGCGGCGGATCGCTCGTGGGCTCCATCGGCGTGCTGGCGGATATCCAGAGTCTTTACAAGGGTCTCGACATGATCGGCGTGAAGGTCGACGAGTTCAAATCCTCCCCGCTCAAAAACGCGCCGAACGGATTCGAGCCGACGAGCGAGGCGGCGCGCGCAGCGATCATGGCGCTCATCGACGACAATTACGTCTGGTTCAAGGGCCTGGTGAAGGAGCGCCGCGGCCTCACGGACGAAGAGCTCGCCAAGGTCGCCGACGGGCGCGTCTTCACGGGGCGGCAGGCGGTTCCCTTAAAGCTCGCCGACGCCTTCGGCGGCGAGAGCGAGGCGATTCTCTGGCTCGAGCAAACGAAGGGCGTCGCCAAGAAGCTGCCCATCCGCGACTGGAAGAAGAAGCCCAAGCTCGATCAGCTGGGGATTCTCGGCCTAGCCTCGACCGCCTTGCGCGCGCTTGGGCTCGCGCCTATCGCCGCGGCGCTCGAAGGCGCGCTGGGACCGCGCGCCTCGCTTGACGGCGTGCTGGCCATTTGGCAAGCTCCAAAGGGCTATTGAACTTGAAGGGCTTGCGGCCGAGCGGCCAAGCTTCGCGGGGTGGGGCAAATGATCAAATCGGAGCTGATCCAACGCATCGCCGATCGCAACGATCATCTCTATCAGCGTGATGTGGAGACGATCGTCAGCACGATCCTTGGCGAGATCACATCGGCTTTGGCGCGTGGCGACCGCGTTGAGCTACGCGGTTTCGGCGCCTTTTCCGTCAAGAAGCGCGAGGCGCGCACAGGCCGCAATCCGAGGACCGGCGAGCGCGTGTCGGTGCAGGAGAAGAACGTGCCCTTCTTCAAGACCGGCAAGGAAATGCGCGAGCGATTGAACGAGGACTATGAGGGCTGAACGCCGCGAGGCGCGGCGCCAAGAGCCGCGCAATTCGCTCTGACGCCTCAAGGACTCGGCCTTCCGCCCGAAGGGAAACGAAAAGATGCGCTTTCTGCGCCTCCTCTTTTTTGTCGTGGTGACGCTGGCGGCGCTCTATCTGGCGGAGGCCAACCGGGCGCCGGTGACCATTTCGCTCGATCCCTTCCCCGGAAGCGAAGCCACGGAGCTGAATTTCCAGGCGCCGCTCTTTCTTGTCATCTTCGCTGCGGTGGGCGTCGGCGTCGTGCTCGGCGCCGCCGCCTCCTGGCTGCGTCACGCGGAGACGCGCCGCACCGCGCGCGTCGCGAGAGCCGATCTCGCCAAGGCGCGCATCGAGGTGGAGAATCTGCGCCAGCAGGCGCTCACCAACTTGCCGGGGGACGGCGCGCGCAAATAGGGGGTGCGTCGCCTCGCGGCTTGAAAAAGCGGCGGGCGCCCGATAGAAGGTCCTGCGCCGGTAAGAGTTCGCTCGCGGCGCAAGGGTCGCGATGGACCCGCAAGGGCCGCAATAGCTCAGCTGGTAGAGCACATCATTCGTAATGATGGGGTCGGGGGTTCGAATCCCTCTTGCGGCACCAATAAAATCAAAGAGTTAGTGCGAAAATTAGTTTAGGATTAGAGCTTCAAGGCACGCTGTAGGCACGCAATGCCATGCAATTAGGCGCGCTTCAGTGCCCCTTCGAATCGTCGGAAGCCGGCTCATCGGTGTCGCTGACGGGAAACCCCATATTCCGCCACCAGGCCATTAGGCACGAATCGCAAACGGGCTCAGCGAGCGGCATTCTGTCGAGACTGGCACGAAAGGCTTCGCGTTCGCTGGGCGGCACGGACGAGCAGAGCAGGCAATCCTTTTCGTCGACGAAGTCAGACATTTCCTCGAACCCTGCCAGTAAACGCGGAGACCCGGGATAGGATGGTTCTGCGCATTAGCGTCGCCTGCCTTCCGTGAGCCACCACCACCCGCCGGAAAGAGCGAGGAAGGCGACACTCATGGAAATTAGGTCTGCGATTTCGCCGAGGCGAACGTGTTTCAGCTTGACTAGAGTTTCGACGATAACCTCTCCGAAGCCGAATACAGCGAGGCCGCCAAACCCAATCGCCATAGCCGCAACCCCCGCCAGGGACGCGAAGAAAGAAAGTTTCTCCCAAAGCTTCGGCTCCGGCTTTGGAGGGTCGACCAAACGAAAGCCGGTCCAATCCTTCACGAGCAAGCCCTTGCCCCAAAGATCACGAATTTCGGCGTAGGAGAGACCGTAAAGCGCGATGGCCTCGGATTTCCCAATGAACTGGGAGACGTCGAAGTTTGCGAACTGTTTGTAGTCGCCAATATTTTCGTTCGGCGGCGGAGCGTGCAAACGATAAGCTCCGCCCTCGGTCTGAGGGACAAGGAGTTTGAATTCCAAAAGAAGACGCGCCTCTGCCCTGGAGAGAGCGCGAATAGCTGCCGCCTCCGCAGGAGTGGCGTGGATAGAAGGCTCGATCAAGCTCAGGTCCTCCCGTCCCCCGGCTGGCTTTCGGAAATTTCATATTCCGGTGTCTGGGCAGGATAACGGCGGCCAGCACGAAGGCTTTTTGGGCCTAGGGGCGGGGCCGGGAGGCAACGCGGAGCGACTCATTCGCAAGCCCTCGCGGCTGCTCGCCAATCGCTCCAAATGCGCCAGCGTGCATCGTCTAGCGTCAAGCGGCCCGCGCAAACAGCGTGTGCAAGGCAAGCCTCGACCGCGTCCTTGTCCTCGGCTTCGTCCCACGGCTGCAATTCGAGATTGTGCGGATCGGAGGGCGCGCCCCCGAGCGCGAGCGGGATACGATGGTCAAGCTCAAAGCGGCTCTTGTCCGCCTCAGTGAGTGTCGCGCTCCCGAAGCTTGGCGAGCTTAATTGCGTTCGTGACTTTGAAGGGCGGACGAACGGTCTTCGTCCAGCGCGGAAAGCAAATTGTCTCGCCGATTGTCGCTTGCGTCACGGCGGGATTGAGGGGAAGGTCCGTCGCCTTGGCCATTCCCGCCAGCGCCGAAATCGCCAACGTCGCTAATACCTGCTTCACATCCTTGCGTCAGCCTCTCGCTACCCCCAGCTCGTATCAATTTAGCGCGCTCGATCCGTTTCGCCCGAACGGGTCGGGCATCAGCGCAAAGAGGAAGGGCGTATGGAGACGTTAGTGCTCTTTGTCAAATGAGCGCGCGGCACTTAAAGATATCCACGCAGCTGCCGCTCAGCTTGATCCAGAATGTTAGGAGGAAAAACGCTGCTATTCCGCATAGCCGTTGCTGCGCCGCTCCGCTTCAAGCTCTCTATGACGAGCAGACCCCGCTTGGCCCCAGTCATGACATTCGTTAACCGCTCCAAACACGCCCTAGATACTGTTGCCATTCCAATGTAACCAGCAATTTGATTTTGGCAAAGCACGATCGCCGGTTCAAATAAATTTGTAGCTAGATAGCCTATTTTGCTAGCTTTTTGTTTTTGACCGAGATGCATCGCTTGTTTAAGAAGGTCTATTTCTAGAAATCCAGCCTGACACAGAATATTTGATATTTGAGTCCTTATAATTTTGGTGTTATCCTCTTGATGGCCGAGTGCTTGGTATCTAATAATCAAGTTTCTTTCCATGGACACGGAAACGAATGCATCGAACAGTTCCGTCTCGTCCAGTGCTTCGAATATTGCGTCTATTACTGCTGGAGCTACTTTATCCCATGGGCGCGTTCGCGCCCTCAGCAAGCTTCGCATTGTCGGCGGATGGCCACCTGTCATCGGCTGCTTTGGGGCGAATAGCTGATTTAGAACAGACAACATGGTGTCTCTCCTTGGGATTTGATTGGGGACTTTACGGATAAATCCCTCTCGGATGTAAGGTTGCTCGAATTTACGGCTTTTGCGAGGCCCCAGGTCATCCTGCCCACGGATGGCGGATGACCGGCCCCAATTCCGCAAATTTCTCACAGCGGTTTCTGAGGGTGACTGCGGTGGCCGGCGAGACGAATTTTTGCCCCTAGGGGGGCAGGCCCCAGGGCGTCGCAAGGATCAATGGCGTCATGCGGAAGGCCACAGCGCGGCGGGTGGGGCGGCGGCCCGCGAACGCTCTGTTAAGGAGAGGTGCGTTCGATAGGGTATACCCATGCGGACAAACGCGCGGCCCAGAATATCGCGTCTGTTAGGGTTGACGCGACCTAACGGACATGAGACTATGCGGACATGATCCTAGCGGACATGGAGACCGCGCATGAAGACCATCCTCTACGCTCGCGTTTCGACGGCGGACCAAACCATCGCTCACCAAGAGGCACAGGCCCGCGCGGCGGGGTTCGCCATTGACCATATGGTTGCGGATGACGGCGTGTCAGGCGTTCGCGTTCCCCTTGCGGACCGCCCCCGGGCCGGCGCTTGTTCGATATGCTGCGCTCGGGGGATACCCTGGTCGTGCGTTGGGTCGATCGCCTGGGCCGCAACTACGCGGACGTGACAGACACCATTCGCGAGTTCATGCGGCGCGGGGTCGTGGTGCGAACCGTGATCAACGGGCTCACCTTCGACGGCGCGACTAAGGACCCGATGCAACAGGCGGTGAGGGACGCGCTCATTGCGTTCATGGCCGCGACGGCACAGGCGCAAGCGGAAGCGACAAAGGAAGCCCAGCGAGCCGGGATAGAGCACGCAAAGGCAAATGCCGGCGATAGGTATCGGGGCAGGAAGCCGAGCTACTCGCGCGAGCAGTTGGGAACGGTCCGCGATCTTCTGTCTCAAGGAACAGGGGCCGGCCAAGTGGCGACGCTGACGGGACTGAGCCGACAGACGGTCTACCGGATACGAGACGATGCGGCGAGTGCGGAAGCGGCGTTAGTGGAGTGGGGGCTGTAGAGGAACAGGAAGGTAAACAACTAATTAGTCAGTCTAAAAAAACTCGTGATGTTATTACGTGCGCGATGGGGCGACCGTTTCTAACAAGTGCGAGCCCGCTACACCGCTGGCCAAGCCCAGCTATGGGCTCAGAAAACTCCCACAACTCGTCATAATCAGTGAATCGCATCCGCAGATAATGCCAATCCTGTCGATCTGAAAATTCACACTCGTCGATATATACTGCCTTGTAAGCCATTCGGTCGGAGGATATAAAGGACAGGATTTCATCAACTTGATTTCATCAAGCACCCAAGTGTCAGCTATCTCTATTTGCTTATCGATGACCTTTACGGAATTGAGAGAATACGAAGGGTGCGTCCGCTCCAGTCGAACTCGGAACAAGTTGCTGAATTGTGAAGTGAGCGGGCAGTGGGCTATTGCGCCCTTCACCAATGCGGGTTGCAAACACCTCAAGGGCGACTTCCGCGCTTAGCCCCGAGTTGCTTATCCAGCGGAAGCCCTCAAGGGTATTGAGGATTATTCCCTCGGGCGCTCGGGAAAGCTGATATATGGGCCATGTGGCCGCCGGCTTTGGGCGGCGCAGCCAAGAAGTCGCCTGCCGCCTAACTTCAACCAGCTGCGCCAAGATCTGTTCTCGCGAGGGATGCGCATTCATGATTGAGTTTCGTCCCCTCAGCTGAACGTATCAGCGCTCCAATGGGCCAACTTTGAACGGATGGCTGCGGAGGGGGGCGAAGGTCAAGGGCGAGGCGCGTGGCCGGCGAGGCGCTGACGGATATTGCGCGGACTTTCGGGGTCAGTCACACTACGATTTGGAGGTCGAAGGAGCAGCTTATCGCTGACGGCTTCCTCTCTTTCGATCCGGCAATTTCAGTAGCTCGGCCGGCTCGACCTGCAATGCAACAGCAAGCTTCCCGATTGTCTTGAGGCTTGCATAAAACGCCCCCTTCTCAAGTTGACTGAGATAGCTGCGGCTGACCTCCGCCTCGTAAGCGAGATCATCCTGCGCAAGGCCTCTTTCATTTCGCAAGCGGCGCAGATTGGCGGCGAAAACCTCTCGCAAATCCATGCGAGCATGGGACGCTGGGCGTTCAAAATGCGCACCTCGATATATTGAACAAAGCGACCATTCGCGCGATCATTGCTGGGCTACGCCACCAAATTGGGCGGACGCTCGGTAGGGGGGCCGGAGGCCCCTTTGCTTCGATCGGTCGGGTACCTCTTTCTCGGGAGAAAAGCCATGCCAACGATTGTGGGATTGATGCCCGCCCTCGTGTTTTTCATCGGCTCGTTAGTAGCAGCAACCTTTAGCCTCCAAGCGGGCGCTATTGGCTACGCTGTGGCGATCTACGCTACGTTGGCGCTAATCGTGGTCTCGTGTTTGTGCGTGAGGCCACCAGCTGACCCGTTGGGCGCTCGGAGGATAATTCTTTCGGTAGCCGAAGAGCGGCTTTTCAAAAAGCATTATGCATTTTTTCGGTTTCCTTTTGGAACACAGAATTTTGCTCATTTCATCAATTATGCTCGGATGTTTGGTGTAATTTGGATACTTATCGGACTGTGGCAAGGTTTTTACTGGGAAACAGGTTCGCTTGTCGTCTTCTACCTCATCTCGGGACACATAATGATGTGGCTATTTCCCTCCGCACACTACGCAGCTATTGCCGAGAGGGGCCACGAATTTGGTGCAAGGACGCTAGCGCAGATTGAACATATTTCACAAAACAGGGATTTATTAGGGTTCTGACATAAGATTATTCGGTGCGGGTTTTAGAATTTAATGGCTCAACAGATTTCTTGTCTTCGTGGGGTCACGTATTGCCGACTTTTTTTTCCCCTCCGTCGCCAGATGAAAGATTTAGGGTTCCGCCTTGCGCGCTCTGACTTGTCTGCTCCTGGAAGCGATCGCTTCCTCCAGCTTCGCGGCAAAGCCGTCGTTCGCTCTCATCGATGCGACCACCGCGAGCTTCGGGTTTTCGTAAGGGGCGGCTGCGATGGCGGCGCGCATTCGTCGGGTGAGGGGTTGGCCCGGGTCCCGATAAACCGCCCGAAGCAGGTCGAGACTGGTCCCCTCCGGCCCGATGGTCACCAGAACTTCCGCCCCTTCCGCCTCCGGCAACACCACCGGCGCTAGTGGATCAAACAACATGGCAAGCCTGCTTTCTCTGTTCTCTTTCTATGTTTTTACCAACACCACCAACACCACCAACATCAAAAACATAGAATAGATTACATCCTAATAAATATAAAACCCTAGGACCTAGGATGTTCGCTGGACCCTGTTGGTTTAGGCCATGTGCTGTTGGTGCTGTTGGTTTAGGCTGCAGGGCCTTCGGCGGCAGTGACGCTTGCCCTGGGCTCAGCCCGCCCCGATCCGCTCTGCCAAGCGCAGGCCCTCAGCGGTCAATCGAAGCCCGGCCCAGCGGCGCTTTCCGTCGGTCGTTTGCTTCCAGCACTCCCGAGGTGACAGGCCTCGAAAGTGATCAAAGCGAGGAATGATATGGCTGCCCATATCTTCGTCCCTCAACAAACTCGCCATGACGCTGTGACCGTTCTCTTTCAGCCAGGCCCGGCAAGCCCGTAGCGCGTCGCCCTTCACCACATATTCCGCAGGGTCCTTGGTCGGCTCAAGACACTCCGCGATCATAGCAATTCGCGGCTCGCGCGCCCGCATAAGCGCCCGGTCAAGTTCAAGGCCGCACCTCGCCTGCTTGAAGCCGCCACCCTGCCGAACCTGAGCATAGGCGGCCAAGCATCGCGCCGCGATCCCCGAAAGTTCCCTTTCGAGCTTCTGGCCAAGAAATGGGTCCATCTTTCCCGCCGTTTCTTGATTAACCCGATAGTGCAGTTTTAAAAACCTGTTCGGCAAAATCTCATCGTTGAAGTTCGGCACCACATTCGAGGTCATATTGACTTTCAGGGGCAAGACGCCTTCGAAGATTAAATCCATCCCGTGCATCTTGCGAAGGCTCACACTATCTTCGCCGGTTATCCTAAGCAGCATCTGGACAGATTTGTGATCCATTCCGCCTGGATCATAGTTCTGTCCATACATCCTTCCTTCTTTCAGCCGAACATCTGGAAAGAAAGCGCAGCGCTTGCCAATCAGGCCGTGAGCCGAGAATTCATTCACCAACCACTTGTCTAGCGCCAGCGCCACCCATCCGCGCGGGCCGACAAGTTTCTCAATCAGTCGCTGAATTGTGCTCTTGCCCGAACGCGTCACGCCAAGATGCAGCATTCCTTTATGAGCCCAGGTATCGAGCGTCATACAATACCCAATCCAAGCTTCAAGTAAGTCTTGCGCGTCCTGTTCATCCGGGAACATGCTTTTGAGCGTTGCAGTCCAAGTTGGACACGGTGCGTTCGGGTCCCAATCAAAGCCCAATACATCATGCGTCCATAGCGTATGTGTATGGGGCTGTGCTTCCAAAGTATGCACATTTACAATGTTATTCCGACATACAATGAAGTCGCCGGCCGGCTCGCCACTTGGCAACCAGCAAGGCGGGACATATTCACTCTGTAAATGTGCTTCGATTCGCAACGCGTCCAGCACTTCATTAATATCGTTCTTCTTCGGATTGAACGATACCTTGCCGCCATCCGCCGTGCGGCAAAAGGCCTTGTTCAAATGATCACCGACCAACTTCCTCACCGTGTCTTCGTCCTGCGGAAGATACGCCCCGCCATCCCACCACCAAAACTTCTCGCGATGAAACCGTAACCGCGATACGCCCTCGACCGACTGCTTCGCCAAGACCGCGCTCGCTGTGTTGCGCGGAGTGCTTCGGCTTGCGTTGGACGGCTCCGGCTCCAGAGGCGGTTTGATCACCTTTTGTTCTAACGTAGGCTCCGGGACAAGGACAACCTCGGAGACTTCGTCAAGGGCTCCCTCTCTACGGGCAACCTTTCCCTTTCCTCCCACCTCTGGCCCAAACTCCCGACGCTTGAAGCCCGGCGCAGCCGCACTCGGGGCGGCATGGTCGCGGATCACCTCGGCTCCGGCCGCAGCCACTTTCCAGGCCGCAAGCCTCTGCTTGAAGTCGGCATACTCCCGGCCGGAGAGATGGTCTAACGCCCATTCGTCAATGGCTTCCCGAGCCTCCGCATCCCGCGCATCCCGCCACTTGCGGAAGATGGCGTCGATATCGTGGCCAAGGGGCTTTTCAATTGCTGCTTCCATCGCGCTCAATCCTCCGCCGAGCCCCAATGGCCGTAGTTCAAAGGATCAAGCTCCCGCTGACGACGCGCGCGCCCCGCACGATCGTTCTCGGCATACGCTCGCTGTCGTTCATAAGCGGCCATGTCGATCAAAACCCGGGTCGATCCTCGACAGCGAGCATTGAAGTCACTCGGTGAGACCACGACTTCACAGTCCGCGACGATCCGCCCTTCCTCCGCAACCAACTTCGGCGTCGGGGCTTTGGCTGTCGGTTTCGGCGGTGTTCGCTTCGTGCCGAATTCTGCGTCAAGCTCAGCAAAAAGTTGTTTCTTTCGCTCTGGTGTCATCGTTTCACCCTTCGCTGTTGCATCCCGTCCGCCGTCACTCTTCCCATTCCCGGGCCAACCTCTCGACTTCCTGGAAAGGAATCTTCTTCGCGGCGGCCGGATATTCGTATCGCCAGTCGGCGAGCCTCCGAGCCGCCTCGCTGAACAACACCATTGCCTCCCGGACCTGGGCGACGAGATACCAGCCCTCGGCCAAGGCCTCGTCGCGATCCGCCGCGTCGTCCCAATCGTCATTGTTGTCATCGTCATCATGGCTCATCGGCTGTTTCCTCCGCAGGGTTCGGCCACCGGCTCTGGCGCGCCCTCGATAGCGGGCTCCGGTAGCGCATCGCCGAGACGCGCATTGCGCAGCATCTCGATCCCGCGCCGACGTTGAGCAGCCCACCAACGGTCATTGCAAATCTTTGAGCAGAAACGTTGAGTTCTTCGATCCGGAGCGTATTCATCGCCGCAGAACTGGCATGTTGCTTTAGTCATAGAAGTATCCTTCCTCATTATTTATACAATGTATCACGATCGGGCAGTGAAAGTCAAGAACTATTTTGTTTAAAATCAATTGCTTATGCGCATTTGAGGCCCGCGTCGAATGAAAAGAAAAGGGCGGACCGAGTTGATCCGCCCCAGACGATGGCTTTCTATTTTTCTAGTTTCTTGGGCCGCCGGGGTTTTTTCTTCTTCTTTCCGACGCTCAATAATTTGAGAGCCTGCGCCTGCGTTAAAAACGAATTTTCATTCGCTTTTATGTTAAGTAGTTGGCACAGTTGAGCTTCGTGAGCGGCCAGATACATATAAATTTGTGCCGTTCTCATACCAAATTGGCACTCGCGCTCTACCCAAAGCTCCCAATAGCCGTGGCCATAGTCATTCCGAACACGTGCCTTTGCTGACTTCAAATCTTTGCCTGCTCGGATTGCAGCCCAAGCAGACTTTGATAAGTAGCTCAACACATCGGCATGGGCCGCGCGGATTTCCCTGCCCAGCTCATTGAGGGACTTGGGCTCGGAAGGCAGCGGGGGAGTCTGTCTTTCCTGCCTCAGCGGCCGTTCGACTGCTGCAGCTGGGTTCAGGAGTTCGACGGTATCGTTCATGCCGCCCTCCGATCGATCATCGCTTGCAACGCGGCTTCGCATTCGGCCCGAAGCCATCGGCTTGCGCCGGGTCCAATTTTGATTGGCGCGGGATAACGGCCGGCGCGGATACCTCGATAAAGCGTTGCGGCGTTGATCGGTCGCGTTCCGCCGAACAGGCGGCATACGGCAGGGCGGTCCAGGAGTTCTGCGGCTTCCATTGAGTGGTTCTCCGTCGCGCTTGATTGCGCAACTTGGAGAGTGCCCGCGAAGCGATGCGGATGTTAGGTAATTAAATCGGTATTAATTACCGCCTGCGATCTCGCGCATTTGCGTCACTGCGTTGCGAACTTTTTCAGGGCTGACGCAGAAATCGTCCGCGACCTTTTGAAGCGCCGCTTCATAACCGAGGCTCTTGCGTTGCTCGTGGAAAGCCAAAGACATCTGAAGGTTTCGCGCGAGCAATCCCGGCTGCTTCCCTGCCCCCAGGCTTCCCGGCTCTTTCTTCACGGTCAATCGGCGTTCGGCGATCAGCTCCGCCAAGGCACGGCCGATCGAGGGTTCGAGGACCTTGCCCTCTGCAATTTCTCCAGCAAGTGGCCTAAGATCACCCTGCCGCATCCATTGGATGATGGTCACAGCGCGGGGATCGCAGCGAAGTTCGAGGCGAGCCGCGCCCTCTGCGAATGCCTCCACGGTTAGCTCAAACTCCTTTTTCCACTGCGGCGGTTCGACCCTTACCAGTTTGAGCGATCTAGGTTTCGGCCCGGGCTCAACCATTTGCGTCCGCCCTCAGCTGCAACACGTTCTCTCGCGGGTTCACAATACGATCAATGATCCCTGCGAGCGCCTCAAACGCTGTGGCTTTCTCCTTGTAGAAATCATGCCGATCATAGGTGCCGCGAACCCCGGCGATCACATGCCCCAGACAGCGCTCGGCATGATCGCTTGAAACGCCAGTGCGAGACATGAGGCTGCGCGCCGTGCGCCGCAAATCGTGGAGCGTCCAATTGGGCAATGGCTCGCCAGCTTCGCGCTTAACGGTCCCGTCAAACTGCCGCTTGAATTTCGAAAATCCGCTAATCGGGTTCTCGCCGTCAGTGCTGAAAACAAACGGCCCGGCTTTTTTGGGTAGGGCGGCAAGGGCGGCTTTGCTCAGCGGCCTTACGAGGTCCACCTTGGTTTTGTTGCGCGCGGCGGGAAGCGTCCAGTCATCGCCAGCAAGCTCGGTCCATTCCATATCCGCTGCTTCGTTCCGTCGCGCTCCGGTGAGTAGCAGGAAGCGAAGATAGCGACCGAAGGTGCCCGAGGCCTCCGTCGCGCGCCAAATGATCCTAATCTCGTCATCGCTCAGCGTTCGCTCGCGCGCGCGTTCTTTTGGCTTCGTCCGCGCCATGCCTCGCACGATCGGCGAATGGAAATCGTCGCTTCGTGAGGCGTGCCACGTGAACACCCGGCGAAGATAGGCGAGGGTCTGATCAGCCATTACGGGGCCGCACTCGTTCTCGATACCATCTAAAAGCCGAACCACATCGCTCCGCCGAACTTCGTCAATCGGCCGATCGCCAAAACGAGGATAAACCAACCTCTCCAGCGTTGTCTTGCGAAAGCTCCCCGTGCGGAGTGCTGCGCCCTCGCGCTCGAAATATTCCTCGCAAGTCGCCTTGAGGGTTTCGGGCTTGCTGAGAGCCGCGCGAGGGTCCTTGCCCGCCTCAAGGACCGCTCTCGCTTCCTCGGCTCGGCTGCGGGCGGTGCCGAGGCTTGTTGCCGGATATGTCCCGAAGGTCAGGCGGGCGCGCTTACCGGCCCAGGTGAAATTAAACGACCAAGCCTTGTCCCGCCCCGCGAAACTCGCAGCGCCAGCCCTGTGACGGACTCGTCAAAGTAGTCTGTCTGCGCTTCACCCTCGCGAGCTTTAGCGCTAGCGCAGAAACGGTCCGTGAGCATCCGGCGGGGCATGGCGGCTTCCGCGAAATGAAGGCAGGGCGTGCCTAAGCGTGCCTAGCTAGGTATCTGAGCACGCGCTAGGGTGCAAGAGCCGAGATCAAATTGCATCAGCATGCGACGATAAAATAACTTATATTCAGTAGCTTATGCGGTTACCTGACTTCGGCTGCGAAAGCTGCGACGGGCTGCGAAAGCCGCTGCATCTCATTCGTAATGATGGGGTCGGGGGTTCGATTCCCTCTTGCGGCACCAAATGCACTCTAGTCTGGTCCGGACGGCGGGGTTCGAGCCCTGCTCGCTGATAACGACCACGACGCGGTAGAGAGTTTCAGATTGTTATTGGAGACATTCGGAGTTTCCGTGAGAGTCGTTCATGATGGCGCGACCGGCGTCGCCGCTGTCGAAGTCGGGAACCCAGACGAGATTTTCGCCGAGTCTTCACTCCGGTCAGGGACAGCTACGAATCGTGTCGGGAGGCAGGAGACCGTCGCCGCAGGCGCGAAGCAGGCTTCGGTCTCTTAATCAAGACCCCCCGGCGGAAAAGTTCGTGACGCGCTCAATAAAAAAGGCCGCCGCGAACGGCGACCTTTGTCGTAAGCGCAGGCGCGTAGGAGGCGCCGCGGAAAGGCGCTCAGAGCGCCTTGAGCTGATCAGCCGACATCTTGCCGCTTCGGCGGTCTTGAGTTCAGCTCGTAGCTCAGTTTCTGGCCTTCGTGCAGATCCCTCAATCCGGCGCGCTCCACCGCGCTGATATGGACGAAGGCGTCGGCTCCGCCGTCATCGGGTTGAATGAAGCCGAAGCCTTTTTGGGGGTTGAACCATTTCACGGTTCCGGTAGCCATTGCAGTTTCTCCAAGCATGGAAAGGCCCGCACGCGTTGGGCCGGTCGATCGATGTTTGGGGAAGAGGTCGTCAGCGGCTTCGTGAAGAAGCAGGGCCAAGTCGTCAGGCCGAATATCGATTTTTGTAATCTAGCGCCCGATCACGTGGATTACAAGCTTTGCATTCTAGCGCTTGCGCCTGGCCTGCTCGGCGAAGCGGACCCGGGGGATTGAATAAACGCGAACTTCTCCGCTTCTTTCCGTCACCACGGGACCTTCGATCCCGAATAGTCGAAGAAGCCGCCGGTGTCTTCGGGGGCCAGTCCATCGAGGACCGCCAGCAGCCGCTTTGAGGCCTCGCTGGGGGTCGACAGGACGAAGTCCCGTTTTGGCGAAGGGCTGGGAAAGGCGCGTCGCCGTCGTGCCGGGATGCAGCGCAACGCAAATTGCCTCTTGCCGGCTCCGCTTTAGCTCGATCGCGCAGGTGCGCACGAGCTGATTGAGCGCCGCCTTGGAGGCACGGTAGCTGTGCCAGCCGCCGAGCCTATTGTCCTCGATGCTGCCGACGCGCGCGGAAAGGGCGGCGCAAACAGCTCTGCCCTGGCGCGGCAGCAGCGGCAGAAAATGCTTCATGACGAGCGCCGGCCCGATCGCGTTGACGAGGAAGGCGCGTTGCAGGTGACGCAAGTCAGAAGGTCGCGCCAGCTACGCTCCGGCATGACCTCCTCGTCGTGCAAGAAGCCGCTCGCAATGACGATGAGCCTCAGGGCTTTTGCGGTCGCCGCGACGCGGGCTGCGGCCGCGGCGACGCTATCCTCGCGCGTGATGTCCGTCGCCCAATCGCCGCCTCGTGCAAAAGCGAAGATGTCCGAGTAGCGGTCGGACTCTTTCAAGCTCCCGGTCAGCGCAGCGCCGATGCCGCCGCCGGCGCCAATCACGACCGCGCAGCTGGGTGTCGAACCATCGCTCGCGGGAGAACTGTCCAACTTGTCGCCCATTTAGAAAACCTGTTTTATTCCGATTGCGATCAACAAAACGCCCCCGACGATCGCCGCTTTTTCCGTGATGTTCCGTTCGACGAAAAATTCCGCAATGTAATTTCCAGCCCATAAAGCGACGAAGCTGAGGACGGCGGAGAGGAAGGCCACGAAAATTGGATTGACGCCGAGAATCCCTCCGCTCAGGCTGCCGCCGATGTTGTTGATGGAAAGCGCGATCCCAAGGACCGTGCCTTCCTTGAAGTCGATGTGCTTCGACCGGTCGACGTCGGCGCGATGCGGCTGAAGCAGAACTGTCCAAAGATTTCGGGGCCCCTTTTTCAGAGGCGTCCTCCGCGCCGCAAGGCGGTCTTTGCGCCTGAAGGATCATCCACGCCCCCAGCGCGACCAGAAAGACCATGGCGACCGCCGAAGCGGCCGCGCCGAGGTAGGTCGCCGCCGCCGTCCCGGCATAGGCCGCAGCATAGGAAATCGCGAAAGTGATGACGGAGATCCACAAATTGACGAGGTTGCTGACCCGGGTTCCTTGAAAACTATAGGCAATTCTGGCGCCCAGATTATCGACATTGTTCGTTAGCGCGATGAGCAACGCATAGGAGAAGAGACGGAAGCTCCACCCGCCCTGCGCGCCGCCGGCGGCGCCGCTCATTGACTGGAGCGCGAAACCCAAGCCAAGGAGCGCCGCCGCCAAGCAGAGGATTGCTGCGTAGACGGAGAGCTTGGAAGGCTTTTCGAGCATGAGGCGGTTGCCGATGCGCAGGACCATCCGTTGCGCGATCGCTTCGACGTCGCGCGGCCGGTTGCGCTCCTTCGTCAAGCTGCATCCCTTTCGTTTCCAACTCTTATTGGCTCCGAGCGCTCGTCGCCCCCGCGGGCCTGCTCGGCAACGCGTAAGTAGCGCCGAGCGAATCAGCGATCCAGCTCAACGAGGGGTGTCGCACGCCTCATCCCTCCGGGACGCCGCGGCGCCTCCGCAGCACCGGCCGCTGGAGCCCTTCAAGCTGCAAGGTCATCCTGCATTTGGTAAGCTTAAGTCGACCGATCAGGAGAAGGGGACAGCAATGCGCCGGCTTGCGGTGACATGGAGAGCGCTCCTAGCGCTCGCTTCGATTTCCGCCGCCGCGGCGCTCGTCGCGGCGCTTGCCGGCGGCCTTCTGTTGCGGCTCAGCATGCCACAGCTCGATGGCGAGGTGAAAGCGCCCGGTCTCGCGGCGCCTGTCAGCGTAGAAAGGGATGCTCGCGGCGCGCCAACGCTCAAGGGACGTTCGCGCGCCGATCTCGCCTGGGCGCTGGGGTATTTGCACGCGCAAGAGCGCTTTTTCCAAATGGATCTGCAGCGCCGCTCGGCCGCGGGAGAGCTTTCGGAACTCGTCGGCGCCGCGGCGCTGCCGGCGGATAGAGCCGCGCGCCTGCATCGGTTCCGTTGGCGCTCTCTTGCGAGGTTGCCCCAGATCTCGCCGCAAGAGGGTTCGGTCTTGGAAGCCTATGCCCTGGGCGTTAACAAGGGCTTGAGCGATCTCGCGGCGCCGCCGTTCGAATACCTCCTGCTCGCCAAAAAGCCCGAGCGCTGGCGCGCGGAGGAACTCGATCCTCGTCGCCTACGCCATGTATCTGACGTTGCAAGAGTTGGACGGCCTAACGGAGCGGCGGCGCGGCGACGCGGTCGAAACGCTCGGGCAGCCGATGACGGCCTTCCTGTTTCCGGCGGGCACGAGTTTCGACGCTGCGTTGGACGGGTCTTTTCTGCCGACGCCGGCCATTCCCGCACCGGGGCTGAAGCACGCTTCGAACGGCGCGCCTTTGCAGGGCGTCGACGACACGGCCGCCATTCCAGGCAGCAATAGTTTCGCGGTCGGCGGCGCACTCACGGCGAGGGGCGCGGCCATTGTCGAAAACGACATGCATCTGCGCCTGCGCGAGCCCAATATCTGGTACAGGGCGCGGCTGATGGCGGAAGAGCCGGCGCTCGACATCACCGGCGTGACCTTGCCGGGCGCCCCGACGATTGTCGCCGGGAGCAACGGCCGCATCGCCTGGGGCTTCACCAACAGCATGGTGGATACGAGCGATGTCGTCATTCTCGAGTTGGCGGATGGAGACGCCAATCGCTATCAGACGCCTGACGGCTCCAAAGAGCTGCAGCGGTTCGAGGAGCGGCTCTGCGCGACCTGCGCAGTCAGCGAAAGGCTGACGGTCGAGGAAAGCATCTGGGGCCCGGTAATTGGAGTCGACTCCAAAGGGCGCAAGCTCGCCTATCGCTGGGTCGCTCATGATGGTGACGCCATCAATCTCCAGGGACCTCTGGATTTAGAGCGGGCGCAAAGCGCGCGCGAGGCGTTGGAAATCGCGCATCGGCTCGGCGTCCCACATCAAAATATCGTCGTCGGTGATAGCGCGGGCGACATCGGCTGGACGGTGACGGGCGCCATTCCGCGCCGATACGGACATGATGGGAGAACGCCAGCCTCCTGGGCGAACGGCGACAAAGGGTGGAGCGGCTATCTCACATCCCAGGAGACGCCCAGCATCCTCAACCCTCAAAGCCAGAGAATCTGGACCGCGAACGCGCGCGTCGTCGGCGGCGAAGCGCTGGAGAAGCTCGGCTTCGGCGCCTATGCGCATGGCGCCCGTGCGGGGCAGATCCGGGACGCGCTTTTGGCCAAGTCTCGATTCGAGGAGCAGGATCTCCTTGCCATCGCGCTCGACGATCGTGGGCGCGTCATGGATCGCTGGCGGGACCTTCTACTGCAGCGCCTGCGGAGCAAGAGCGATCGACCGCGCTACGCCGAGCTCGCCGCGCAAGTCTTAAACTGGGGCGGCCGCGCGACGCCCAACTCGGTCGGGTATCGCCTCGTTCGCAGCTTCCGGCTCAATCTGATTTCCTCCCTCTACGGCGCCTATGTCTCTGCATTACCGGTTATCGCGACGTCGCAGGCGAAGCCGGGCCCCGCGCGATTTGCGACGCCGCAAGCCGATGAGCCAGCGTGGCGGCTGATCAACGAAAGGCCGGACCAACTCGTGCCGCCGGGCTTCAAGAGCTGGGACGAAGTCACCGACGCCGCTCTCGACAAGCTGCTTTTGGAAATCGAGACTGAGGCTGGAGGGAAGGTCGAGGCCTTCACTTGGGGCGCGTTCAATCGCACCGGCGTCAAGCACGCGCTGACGCTCGCTCTTCCGGCGCTAGGCCTTCTGCTCGATCCGCCAGACGAAGCTCTGCCAGGAGACCTCTATCAGCCCCGCGTCGCCGAGCGTGGCTTCGGCGCCTCGGAGCGCTTTGTGGTTTCGCCCGGTCATGAAGTGACGGGCGTCTTCCATATGCCGACCGGCCAGAGCGGGCATCCGCTGTCGCCTTATTACAATTCCGGACATGCCGACTGGGTGCAGGGCCGCCCGACTCCCTTTCTCCCAGGCGAGACGAAGTGGCGGCTCAGATTTACGCCCGGTTGAAGCCGGGAGCCGGGGCCGTCGGCGTCGCGCCGTGAAGCGCGGCGCTAGGCAGTCAGCATTGGTTCAGCTGCGGCTTGCTAGCGTCCTTGCGCCGAATGAGTTCGGCGAGAAGGGACACATCCAATGAGACTGACGATCAAACTGCTCACGGTGACCGCGATTGTCGCCGGCGCGACGGCTGCGCAGGCCATGCCGCTCGCTTCCTCGGACTCCAACGGCGGCGTGTCGCCGATCCAACAGGTCGGCTGGCGTTGCGGGCCCGGCTGGCACATGGACGGCTGGGGTCGTTGCGTTCCCAATGGTCCTTGGCGCCGCCCCTGGCGCCGCTATTGGTGATGATCGCCCAGATCTTCTGGGACGCCGCGCGACCCGCGGCGTCCCATGCGCTTTCACTTGCGGCTGGACGCTTGGAGCCCCCTAAGCCTGAGGCATGTTGCAGCGCTCGATGACAGCTGCGTCCGTTCGTTGCACAATAATCTCGAGCGGAAAATTTACCGCGACGGGAATGTGGAATGTCGGCATTCACGTTGGAAATAGTTCGCAAAGGCGAGACGCCCGCGGTGGCGGACGTGGTCACGCTTCCCGACGGACGGCTGATTTGGCGCCAGGTCGAGGCTCTGGCGCTGTTGATCGAAAGCCCCGATGGGGCGTTCATTCGAGTGAAAAATGAAAATGCGGAAACCATAATCCGCGCGGGCGTTCGCACGACGCTCGCCTCGATTCACCATTGCTCATGCACGGGCTGTCCGCTCAAGAAAGCGCTCGCGAAACGCGCCACAGCGGAAATCAGTCCGGGGGGCGACGCATTAACCTTCGACAAGACGACCCTTTACCCCTGCGAGGCCGGAGCGGGGGAGGCTTACGGTTCGTAACTCGGGAAGCGCCCACCTGGCCAAGGCGGGGTTGCGACCAGGGCAATTCATTTTAAATCTTCAATCGCATGGAGGCTTGGATGTGAAGGCTTGAAACGGCCTGCCGGAAGCTTATCTTCGCCGATGCAAATTTTGCGGGCTCCGTCGATGGGAAAGCGCATGTGCAAAGTAGCGAAGGGCGCCCTTGTTCTCTGGAGCTTTGCTATTTCGATGGCGTGCGGCGCACGGGCGTCCGATGCCGACATTGCGTCATTCAACACTCTGCAGACGGCCGCTCCGGCGACGATCGAGAAGGTGGAAGTTCTCAATCCGAGCTTCGCCTATAGGCATGTCGTGATCCAAAGTTACGGCGGTCTTTACGAACCTCGCATATCTTTCACTGTCGTGAACAAGAGCCCCGTCACCATCAGCAAGGTTTACCTGACCGGGGTGCTGAAGGAGAGGGGCAGGGTGGGCGCCCCTGGCCGCACAGGATTTTAGTTTCTCGATCCCCGGCGGGCTTCAGCCGGGCGAGCGAAAGCATTTCGATCTCGAGGCGACTTCTTACGGAGATTGGAGCGCTGTCACGCAGCCCGAGAGCCGCAGCGCAGTTTTCCTTGTGACGCTCAACGCCATCGATGACGCGCGCGGCGAACGGCTCGTCAGATAAGCTCGAAAATCACCCCGCCTTTAGCGCTGCGGAAAAATCGACGGTCCGGTTTGCACGCCGAAGTCTCCCGGCAGTTGCGACTTGTCCCAGCCGCCGCCGAGCGCCTCGATCAGCGCGACGCTCGCCAGGAAAAGATTCTGCCGCGTCGTGAGGGCCAACTGCTCCGTCGTGAGCAAATTCGCCTCCGCGACGACGACGGAGGTGAAGGCGACGATGCCGGCGCGATACTGGTTTAGATATACGGTCACGGCCTTTCTCGCTTCGGCAACGGCTCTCTCCTGCACCTTGAGCTGCTTGGCCAGAATACGCAGCGCTGCGAGTTGATCCTCGACCTGCTGGAACGCCGTTAGCACGGTTTGGCGATAATTCGCGACGCTTTGCCGGTAGGTCGAGGTCGCGGCGTCGACCTGCGCCGAACGCAACCCGCCCTCGAACACCGTCTCCATCGCCAAGGCGGTCAGCGACCAGAACTCGTGCGCGGGGTTTAATGGCAGCGGAACATGGCCGGTGAAGCCGAGGTCCGCTGAGAGAGTGATGTTGGGATAATAGGCGGCCACCGCCACGCCGATGAGCGCATTCTGCTCCTGCATCATACGCTCGGCCGCCGCGATGTCGGGACGCCGCTCCAGGAGCGCCGCCGGAACTGCGACGGGAATAGAAGGGACGTAGCCCGTCAGGGGCGTCGGCGGTATCGAGACGGCGGCCGGGGGCTTTCCGACCAAGAGCGCGATGGCGTGCTCATATTGCGCGATGGCGACGCCCGTGTTGATCGCTTGGGCTTCTGTCGCGAGCAATTGGGTTTCCGCGCTCACCACATCGGCAGCGGACACCGTGCCGGCCTTGTATTGATTGCGCGTTATTTCCAGAGTTCCGCTGATATTCGGCGGCGGTTCGCTCGAGGATCTCCTTGAGCGAGACCGCCGCTTTTCGATTGAAATAGGCCGTTGCGAGCGCCGCCTGAGCGGTGAGCCGGGCGTTTACGAGATTGGCCGCGCTCACCTGCGCCCCGGCGATATCGCTCTCGATCTGCCGGCGAATCTGGCCCCAGACGTCGACGGTCCAGGTCAGCGTGCCCTGAGGCGTATAAATGGCCGTCACCCGGCCGCGGCTACCCGTCGCGCCCGGGGTCGTTGTGGTCGTGGTGGAGCCTGAGGTGGAGCCTGTCGTGGGCGTGGCGCTCGCGGTGGACGATCCGCTATTTGTGAGAGCCGCGCCGATATATTGGCGGGTTGTGCTGTAGCCCGTGCTGACGGTTGGAAACAGCGCAGACTGCGCCTCGCGAATGAGCGTGCGCGCCTGTTCATAGGCCTCCATCGCGGCGGCGACGTTTTGGTTGGAGAGCACGACCTCTTCTTCGAGTTGGTCGAGCGCGGGATCCCTGTACAACGCCCACCAGGGCCCTGTGTCCACGCTGTCGCGAGGCGCGGCGAGCTTCCAGTCCTTGCCAGGATTGCCCTTGAGCTCCTTGAATTTCTCAGGTGTCAAGACGGGAGCCTTGACGTAGTCGGGCCCGACCATGCAGCCGGAAAGCGCGAGCGCGAGCGCTACAGGAGCGAGCCGGGCCCGTCTCAAGCGTTGCTCCCCCCGGGGCTGCGTCGCTCGGCGAATGACCTGGGCATGTCGCTTTTTTCCGCCATGAGGACGTCTTGGCCTTGCAGCAGTCGTGCGTCGCACTTGGGTGGAAAAGACAGCTTGCCAATTCGGCACGACCAACTTCTTTTCTCCGCCGGCCGGTCTTTCAAGGCGTGACGCCAAAATTCCCCAGAATTATGGCGCCGCCGACACGATCGGGGCGCCGTCCATTCCAACGTCCTAAAAATTATTGCGTACTTGACAGGACGGCCTTGCCTTGGTGGAGCGTAAGCGTTTCAGTGGAGCCGCGCCGAGCAAGGCGGGTGCGCAGCCTGTGGAGACGATGATCTCGGAAGAAGCAAGCGAACGTCCGACCGCGCCTCCAGGTGCGCAGCGGCAGTTTTATGCTCGCGCCGTGCTCGCGGCGGCGGCGTTGGCGCTATTGGTCTATTTGGCCTGGAATTGGTGGCCCGGCAAAAATAAGGGGCGTGAGGGCCCGCCGCCCCAGTCTGTGGGGGTCGCCACGATCGCCAAGGGCGATTTGAGGGTCTTCGCCATTGGCCTCGGCACGGTGACGCCGCTTGCGACCGTCAACGTCGTTACTCAGATCAGCGGTCAGCTCACGCAAGTGGCGTTTCACGAAGGCCAGATTGTCAAGAAGGGCGATTTCCTGGCCCAAATCGACCCTCGGCCCTATGAGATCATGCTGGCGCAGTACCGAGGGGCAGCTCATCCATGATCAGGGCCTCCTCGATCAAGCGAAGGTCAACCTGGGCCGATACCAGACGCTGTTGAAGCAGAACTCCATCGCGCGCCAGACCGAGGAGGATCAAGTCTTTCTCGTCAAGCAATACGAAGGATCGGTCAAGACCGACCAGGCGCTGATCGATCAGCAGAAACTCAATCTGATCTACGCCCATATCCTTTCGCCGGTCGACGGCCGCGTCGGTCTGCGCCTCGTCGATCCCGGCAACTACGTGCAAACGGGAACGAACAGCACGCTTGCAGTCATCACCCAGCTGCAGCCGATCACCGTGATTTTCCCGCTTCCGGAGGATCAGGTTCCCGACATTCTGCCGCAATTGAGCGCGGGTAAACGACCGCAAGTCTTTGCTTTCGATCGCGCCAACGTCAACGAGCTCGCTGTCGGCGATCTCTTCGCCATCGACAGTCAGGCCGACACGACGACGGGCATGGTGAAGTTCCGTGCGAATTTCGAGAACAAGGAAAACCGGCTCTTCCCCAACCAATTCGTCAATGCGCGCCTGCTCGTGCGCACGCTGCACGATGTGGTGAGGATTCCAAACGCCGCGGTGCAGCGGGGCGCTCCCGGCCCCTACGCCTGGGTGGTCGACGCCGAAAACAAGGTCTCGGTGCGCAAGCTTACGCTTGGCCCGTCGGAAGGCGACATGACCGCCGTGTCGTCTGGTGTTTCTCCGGGCGATCGTGTCGTGACGGAGGGAACGGATCGACTGCGCGAGGGCATGAGCGTCGTCACGCCTCCTCAATAGTCACGCAAAGCCAGAGGAACGATGAACGTCTCCGAGCCCTTCATCCTGCGGCCGGTCGCCACCACCCTGCTGATGGTGGCGATCCTGCTGACGGGGCTTGTCTCGTTCCGCCTCTTGCCGCTCGCGACGCTGCCCGAGGTCGACTATCCGACAATCCAGGTGCAGACCTTTTATCCCGGCGCGAGCCCCGAGGTTATGACCTCGGCGGTCACCGCGCCGCTCGAGGTGCAGCTCGGCCAGCAGCCTGGGCTCAATCAGATGATCTCGACAAGCTCCGCGGGGGCGTCGATCATCACCTTGCAGTTCAGCCTGGACCTCTCGCTCGATGTGGCCGAGCAGGAGGTGCAGGCCGCGATCAATGCGGCGAACAATCTGCTGCCCGCGGATTTGCCGACCCCGCCCATCTACTCCAAGGTCAACCCCGCCGATGCGCCGATCCTGACGCTGGCGCTCACCTCGAAAACCCTGTCGCTGATCGATCTCGAGGATCTGGCCGAGACGCGGCTGGCGCAGAAGGTCTCGCAACAGCCGGGCGTGGGGCAGGTCTTGATCAGCGGCGGCAACCGTCCCGCCGTGCGGGTTCAGCTCAATCCGCGCGCGCTCGCCGCCTACGGGCTCAACATCGACGACGTGCGCACCACGCTCAATAATCAGAACGTTAACACGCCCAAAGGATTCTTCGACGGCCCCGAGCAGTCTCATACGATCAACGCCAATGATCAGCTTTTGAGCGCCGATCAATATGCGCAGATCATCGTCGCCTACCGCAACAGCAATCCTGTCCATCTGACGGACGTGGCCACGATCCTTCGCGGACCGGAGAACAGCAAGCTCGCCGCCTGGTCCAACGAAACGCCAGCCATCATCTTGAACATTCGGCGCCAGCCGGGCGCCAATGTCATCGACGTCGCCGACGGGATCAAGCAGCTTCTACCCCAGCTCAAGGGAAGTCTTCCGGCCTCCGCCAATCTCGACGTCATCAGCGACCGCACCACCACCATCCGCGCCTCCGTCGAGGACGTCGAATTCGAGCTCGGGCTCGCTATCGTGCTCGTCGTGTTGGTGATTTTCATCTTTTTGCGCACCTTCGCCGCGACGGTCATCCCGAGCCTCTCGGCGCCCCTGTCGCTCATCGGCTGTCTCGGAGTCATGTATCTCTTCCGTTTCAGCCTCGACAATCTTTCGCTGATGGCGCTCACGATCGCCACCGGCTTCGTCGTCGACGACGCGATTGTCATGATCGAGAATATCGCGCGCTATGTCGAGGCGGGCGACGACCCCATGGAAGCCGCGCTAAAGGGGTCCGGACAGATCGGCTTCACGATCATCTCGCTGACGATCTCCCTTATCGCGGTTCTCATCCCGCTCTTGTTCATGCGCGAGGTCGTCGGGCGCCTCTTTCACGAATTTGCGGTCACGCTGGCCGTGACCATCGTGATCTCCGCCTTCGTTTCGCTGACGCTGGTTCCGATGATGTGCGCGCGGCTTATTCGCCATCGCCCTGAATTGGAGCGCAATCGCTTCGATCTCGCCGCGGAGCGCGGCTTCAACCGGATTGTCGACGGGTACGGCCGCGCGCTCGAGGTGGTCCTCAATCATCAGCCGCTGACGCTTTTTATCGCTCTCGCGACCTTGGCTTTGACCGTCATTCTCTATGATGTCATCCCCAAAGGCTTCTTTCCCGTCCAGGACGTAGGCCTGATCCAGGCGATCTCGGCTGGGCCGCAGAGCGCCTCCTTTTCGGAGATGACACGCCTCCAGAGCGAGCTCGCCAAGGCCATTTTGAAAGATCCGGACGTCGAGAGCCTGAGCTCCTTCATCGGCGTCGACGGCACCAATCCGACATTGAATAACGGCCGCTTCATCATCGATCTGAAACCTTTCCATCAGCGCAGCCTGACCGCCTCCCAGATCATAAGACGCCTCAAGACCGAGGTCGCCAGCGTCGCGGGGGTCACGCTTTACATGCAGCCCGTGCAAGATCTCACGATCGACGCGAGCGTGACCCGCGCCCAATTCAAATTCGTTCTCGAGAACCCGCGCATAGAGGAATTCCAGGGGTGGGTGCCGAAGCTCGTGCAGCGGCTGGCGGAGCAGCCCGAACTCGCCGACGTCGGGAGCGATCTCCAGCAGGCTGGTCTGGCGGTCTATCTGACAATCGATCGCGCGACGGCCGCGCGCTTTGGCGTCACGCCGGCTACGATCGACAATGCGCTCTATGATTCCTTCGGACAGCGTATCGTTTCGACGATTTACACGCAAAACAACCAGTATCGCGTGATTTTGGAATCCGACCCGACGGTACAATCGCAGCTCGACGGTCTTCGGTTCATCTATCTGCCGTCCTCGACCTCGACGACCTTCGGGCAAGTGCCGCTCGACGCCATCGTCCACGCCGAGCAACGCTCGGCGCCGCTGCTGATCACCCATTTCGGCCAATTCCCGGCGACGACGATTTCCTTCAACCTCGCCCCTTACATGACCCTGGGCGCCGCCGCCGGTGCGGTCGAGAGGGCCATTGCAGACATGCGGCTGCCCCAAACCTTCATCGTCGCCTATCAGGGCGTGCTGGGGGCCTTCCGCTCGTCGCTCACCAATCAGCTGCTGCTTATCCTCGCGTCGATCACGGCCATGTACATCGTGCTCGGCGTCCTTTACGAGAGTTATATTCACCCCGTCACCATACTCTCGACCTTGCCTTCCGCGAGCGTCGGCGCGCTCGTGACGCTCATTCTCTTCCGCTATCAGCTCGACATCATCGCGATCATCGGCATCATTCTGCTTATCGGCATCGTCAAGAAGAATGCGATCATGATGATCGATTTCGCGCTCGACGCCGAACGCAACGAAGGAAAGCCGCCTCGCGAGGCGATCTTCCAAGCCTCCTTGCTGCGTTTCCGCCCGATCCTCATGACGACGATGGCCGCTATCCTCGGCGCCGTGCCCCTCATGCTCGGCTCCGGCGCGGGGTCGGAGCTCAGGCGGCCTCTGGGCTTCGCCATCGTCGGGGGGCTGATCGTGAGCCAGGCGCTGACCCTTTTCACGACGCCCGTGATCTATCTCTATTTCGATCGCCTCGCGCGGCGTTTCGGCCGGCGCTCCACGCCCGAGGCGCCACCATGAATATTTCGGCGCCCTTCATCGCGCGCCCCGTCGCCACGACGCTTTTGACGATCGGCATCGCCATCGCCGGCGCGCTCGCCTTTTTCAGCCTGCCGGTTGCGCCCGTGCCGCAGGTCGATATTCCAACCGTCATCGTGCTCGCCCAGCTTCCGGGCGCTAGCCCCGATACGGTCGCAAACAGCGTCGCCAGCCCGCTCGAGCGCCATCTCGGCCGGATCGCTGACGTGACCGAGATGACCTCGTCGTCGAGCCTCGGCATCACGCGCATCGGGCTGCAGTTCGGTCTCGACCGCGATATCGACGGCGCCGCGCGCGACGTGCAGGCAGGCATCAACGCCGCGCGCGCGGACCTCCCGACGAATTTGAGGGCAAATCCCACCTATCGCAAGGTCAATCCGGCCGACGCGCCGATCGTGATCCTGGCGCTCACCTCGAGGACGCTGACCCGCGGTCAGCTCTATGACGCCGCAAGCAATGTGCTGCAGCAAAGGCTGTCGCAGATCAAAGGGGTCGGGCAAGTCATTATCGGCGGCGCGACGCTTCCCGCGGTGCGCGTCGAGCTGAACGCCGATGCGCTCAACAAATTCGGCGTGGGGCTCGAGGATGTCCGCGCCGCTCTGGCCTCCGCCAACGCCAACAGCCCAAAAGGCGCGATCGAGGAGGGCGTCAAGCATTTCCAGATCTATAACAACGATCAGGCGACGAAGGCCGAGGATTATGCGCCCCTCGTCATCGCCTATCGCAACGGCAATGCGGTTCGCCTTTACGACGTCGCCACGGTGACGGACTCCGTCGAGGATGTCCGCAACGCGGGCTACTTTAATGAGGATCCGGCTGTGGCCGTGATCCCGTTCACGCAGCCCGGCGCGAACATCATCGAGACCGTGGAGCTCATCAAGGCCGAGCTGCCCACGCTCGAAGCGGCCATGCCCGGAGACATCAATGTCACCATCGCCGGCGACAAATCGTTGACCATCCGCGCTTCGCTCGCCGACACCGAGATGACGCTCGTCGCCGCCGTGCTGCTCGTCATCGGCGTCGTCTATTTTTTTCTTCGAGACTGGCGCGCGACCCTCGTGCCCAGCATCGCCGTTCCGGTTTCGATCATCGGTTCCTTCGGGGTCATGTATCTCGCCGGCTTCACGCTCGATATCCTGTCGCTCATGGCTTTGACGATCGCCACGGGCTTTGTCGTGGACGACGCCGTCGTCGTCGTCGAGAACACCTCACGCCACATCGAAGCCGGGATGTCGCAAAGAGAAGCCGCGCTGCGGGGAGCGCGCGAGGTCGGCTTCACCGTGCTGTCGATCAGCCTGTCGCTCGTCGCGGTCTTCACGCCGATTTTGTTCATGGGCGGCATTCCCGGCCGCTTCTTCCGCGAATTCGCCTTGACCCTCTCGATCGCGATCTTGATATCGCTCGTGATCTCACTGACGACGACGCCCATGCTCTGCGCGCTGCTGCTGCGCAAGAGTTCCGCGGCGGACGCAGCTCGGCCGGGGCGGCGGACTTTCTTTGAGCGCATGCTGCAGGGTTACGAGAAGAGCCTCATCGTGGCGTTGCGGCATCCGAGTGCGATCATGCTCCTGCTCATCGCGACGGTGGCGCTGAATATCTGGCTGATCGACATCATCCCAAAGGGTTTTTTCCCCACGCAGGATACGGGGCGTCTCACCGGAGTGCTGCGTGGAGATCAGGCCGTCTCGTTCCAGGCCATGCAGAGGAAGCTCGTGGAGATGATCGCGATCGTGCGGCGCGATCCCGCCGTCGACAACGTCATCGGCTTCACGGGCGTGGGGAGCGGCGGCCAGGCGGCGGCCGTCAACACCGCCTCGGTCTACGTAAACCTCAAAGGGCTCGACCAGCGTCACGATTCGGCCGAGGAGGTCATCGCGAGACTGCGGCCGGAGTTGTCTAAAATTCCGGGTGGTGAAGTTTTTCTGAGCGCCATTCAAGACTTCCGCGTCGGCGCGCGGCAGTCAAACGCGCTCTATCAATACACGCTCCTTGGCTCCGGTTCGGATCTCTATGAATGGACGCCGAAACTCGTGGATGCGCTCAACAAGGGCGGCGTGCTGCGCGACGTGAGCTCCGACCAGCAGCTGCTGGCTCTCGAGGCCGACGTCGACATCAATCGGGACACGGCGTCGCGGTTAGGCCTCACGGCCGCGCAGATTGACAACACGCTCTACGACTCCTTCGGGCAGCGGCAGGTTTCCGTCATCTATCAGGCGCAAAATCAATATCACGTGGTCATGGAGATCGATCCGCGGAATACGCAGCGTCCCGAACTCATTGAACAACGTCTACGTCTCCACGGCGGGCGCCCCGGCGCCCGGCACGGCCACGACCAACGCGCCGGTCGGCACCGCCGTCGCCAGAACCGAGGAAGCGGTAACGCCCTCCACATCATCGACCAGCGCAGCGACCGCCGCCGTCGCGGCGACCGCCGCCGTCACGGCCTCCGCCCGCAACGCTTTGACCAATGCGCTCGCCGTGGTCGGCAACGCCACGGCCTCGACGGGCTCCTCGGTCAGCACCAGTCCGGAGTCCATGGTGCCGCTGCCGATCGTCGCGAGCTTCAGTCCCGGCCACACCGCGCTCGCCATCAATCATCAGGGCCTCTTCGTCGCGACGACAATCTCCTTCAACCTCGCCGAAGGCGCGTCGCTGTCGCAGGCGCTCGACGACATAGACCGCGCGACGAAGCAGATCGGCATGCCGCCGACGCTCAAGGGCTCGCTCGCCGGAACCGCGCAGCTCTTTACGGAATCGCTGAAGACCGAGCCTCTTCTCATTTTGGCGGCGCTCGTCGCCGTCTACATCGTGCTCGGGATGCTCTACGAAAGCTATGTGCATCCGATCACGATCCTCTCGACGCTGCCCTCGGCGGGCGTAGGCGCAATCCTGGCGCTGCTGCTTTTCCACACGGAGTTCAGCATCATCGCCTTCATTGGCGTGATCCTGCTCATCGGCATCGTGAAGAAGAACGCGATTCTGATGATCGACTTCGCCATCGAAGCCAGAAGGGTGCGCGACGTGTCCTCTTACGACGCCATCTATGAGGCCTGCCTTCTGCGCTTCCGTCCGATCATGATGACGACAATGGCGGCGATCCTCGGCGCCGTCCCGCTGGCCCTGAGCTTCGGCAATGGCGGCGAGGTTCGCCGTCCCCTAGGGATCGCCATCGTCGGGGGCTTGATCGTCAGTCAGGCGCTGACGCTCTACACGACGCCCGTGATCTATCTTTATTTGGACCGCCTGAGCGTCTGGGCGGAGCTGCGTTGGCGCAAGCTCATGTCGGGCGGACGCAAGGCGGGACAGGGCGCATAGCCTCCCCAATGGTTTCGGCGCCACATTTGGGCGCGAATTCAGTCGTATTCAAAAGGCGCTGGGGGGCAAAAGCGGGTTCGCAGAGCGGGCCCCACGGAGAAGGGCTGCAATGCGCTTTCTTGGGCCGCAGCAGCGTGTGCACGCTCAGATTTTGCAAAGTCTCGGCGAGTTCTGTCCGGTTGGCAGCGCTCGAGCCAAAATTGCATCCGCTATCGTAGACCTTGCTCGCCTCGTCCGTCTGCACTGGATTTTCGCGATCGCCGAGATCTCCAAGGGCCTGGCGATTATGACGGTCGGGGACATGGCGATCGCGGAAGATTTCGGAGAGTTTGTGAAGATTGCTGCGGTCTCGCTGCCCGAAATGAGGGGCTTCACACGCGCGGGCGCTATCGGGATTGCGCGTGCCGCGGGCGCGGCGCGCTCCGCTCCGCTCAAGATCGGGGAAGGCCGGCGTTGACCGTGCGAAAGCTCCGGCTATGCTTGCGCCATGAAAGACCCTTACGAAACCCTTGGCGTCTCCAGGACCTCGACGACCGAGGAAATCAAGAAGGCGTATCTGCGGCTCGCCAAGAAGCTCCATCCTGATCTGAACCCCGGCGACAAACGCGCCGAGGAAAAGTTCAAGGAGGTGTCGAGCGCCAATGACTTTCTCTCCGATCCGGAACGGCGCCGGCGATATGACGCCGGGGAAATCGACGCCGCTGGCGTGGAGAAGCCCACCCATAAATTCTACAAGGACTACGCCGGAGCCTCCGGGAATTCATACGAGAACGAGGCCGCCTACGCCGACTTTGCGGACACCGACAGTTTCTTTGCGGATCTGCTGCGCCGGCGGGCTCAGCAGGGAAGGGCGGTTCGCGGCGCCGATCAGCTCTACCGTCTCGAGATCGACTTCCTCGACGCGATCAATGGCGCGAAAAAGGAGATCTTTCTCCCGCTGGGCGGGCGGCTGGACGTCACGATACCCGCCGGGATCGAAGAAGGACAGACCCTCAGGCTCAAAGGAAAGGGCGCGCCGTCTCCCGGTGAAGGCGAAGCCGGCGACGCGCTCATCGACATATCCATTCGTCCTCATTCCTTCTTCACCCGGGACGGAAACGATATTCGGCTCGACCTGCCGGTCACCGCGACTGAGGCCGCGCTGGGAGCGGAAGTGAAGACGCCGACGCCGAGCGGCTTCGTGCTGTTGAAAATTCCGAAAGGCTCGAACACCGGAACGGTGCTGCGCCTCAAAGGCAAGGGGGTTTTGCGAGGCGACAAGCGCGGCGACGAGCTCGTCCGGCTGCAGGTCATGCTGCCGACGCGGCCCGAGCCTGAACTTGAGGCTTTTCTTTCGAGCTGGAAGCCCGCCAACCCTTATGATCCGCGGCGTGGAATGGAGCAGCAATCGTGATCAGAGAGCAGGAGTTTTTGCATCTGGCCCCACTCGATCGCGCGACCCTGACAGTCTGGATCGAGGAGGCGTGGCTTGCGCCCGTCGAGCGTGATGGCGAACGCGTCTTCGAGGAAATCGATCTCGCGCGCGCCCGCCTGATTCTCGATTTGAGACAAAACATGGGCGTGAATGATCCGGGAGTTGGCGTCATTCTGCACCTTCTCGACCAGCTTCACGGACTGCGCGCCGCCATGGGCGAACTGCTCGGGACGATGCGCGCGAAGCCCGCCGACCGCGATCCCTAAGAAGGCTACGTCTCTGAAACGCGATTTTGCACGCCCTTATTCGGATGGAGAGGCACATGGGTGAGAAGGTCTATCTCGGCTACGCGAGGGATATCTACACAGAGCCTGCAAGTGTCGATCAAGACACCTTGACGAATCTTGGGCCCTTGCGCGGGATGGCGGGCGTGTGGCGAGGCGCGAAGGGCTGGGACGTCAATCCCAAGGCCGATGGCCCCGAAACCCAAGCCTTCGTGGAGCGGTTTGAACTCCAGCCGATCGACCCGCAGACCAATGGACCGCAACTCTTTTACGGGCTCCGCTATCATCAGCACGTCGTCAAGCCGGGCGAGGTCGAGACTTATCATGACCAGATCGGCTACTGGCTGTGGGAACCCGCCACAGGACTGATCATCCAGACGCTCAGCATACCGCGCGGCCAAACGGCGATGGCCGTCGGGAAGGCTGTGGCGGATGCGAAGGAATTCGAGCTCGTTGCGTCCCGCGGCGTGACCACCAACGGAATCCTCTCGAACCCCTTTCTCGAGGAAGCCTTTCGGACCGACGAATATCGGATCAAGATCACCATCCATGACGATGAGACCTGGACCTACGACGAAACGACCACGCTCGTGATCAAGGGCGAGAAGCGCTTCGAGCACACGGATAAGAATACTCTGGTCAAAATTGGCGAGGCCACGCCAAATCCGCTGGCCTTGGCGGCGCGCGCGCAAGCTGTCGACGCGCTTTAAATCTGAGACGTCGGCTTCTTTGCGGATGAAAGCCCTCGCTGAGAGTTCGGAGCCTTTGCGGATTGCTCAATTCGGGCTATCCGGCCGTTGACTGAGGCCTTGATCCGTGCACGCTCTCAGGCGCCGGCCGCTGTCGAGACGCGGCATGCTCAAAAGCGGGAGGAGGATTGAATGAGGGTTTTCTCTAGGGCTCGACAGGGAGTTCGGGCGGCCGCCGTGATCGCCGCGCTTCTTCCCGTGGCGGCTTTCGCCGATAACGCCGTGATCGGCACGCTGCAATGTCACATCTCGGGCGGCGTCGGCATGATCCTCGTTGAGAATCAGGCGCTCGACTGCGTCTACCAAGGCCTGCGGGGCGGCAAGTCTTCCCATTATATTGGCCGTTTGACGAATGTCGGAGCCGATATCGGCATCAACGGTCCGGGCGTGATGACCTGGGAAGTCGTGGCGGCGGTCAAGCAGCCGGGTCCGGGCGATCTGGCGGGCGACTATGTCGGCGCGCAGGGCGACGTCGCTGTCGGAGCGGGCCTCGGTGGAGCGGTGCTCGTCGGCGGCTCTCAGAACGCCTTTTCGCTGCAACCCGTCTCCTTCTCCTTGAATTCGGGGCTCGACTTGTCCGTGGGCTTTGGAAAGATCAGTCTTCAATACATGCCCGTGACCGCTGCGCCGCCTCTCCAGCCGTTCAAGCGCAAGGCTCCCGCCGCCGCCCCGCACTGACAGGCGCGTAAACTGCCGACGGCCCATCGCCGGAGAGGCGCCGAACGCTATCTCCAGCGGGGAGCTGAACTTCCCCGAGGGGGAGGCGATCGGCATCCTCGTTGCGGCTAGGGGCTTTGTTTTTTTCGCCGCGCGGCCGATCTGTTAGGCGCGCAGCAGAAGCTTTCGGTATGTCGTTGGGAGGATCGGCACATGAATTTGGAAAAGCGCTTCCGAATCGAGCCCGGCTCGTCGGTGGACCTCTCCTCGATCAACGCCGGATTCCACGGCGATTACAAAAATGAAGCGGACGCGCAGAACGACTTGCAGAAGCATCTGCACCGCATCAGCAAGCTGCAACGCACGCTTTACGCCGATCACCGGCATTGCCTTCTGGTCGTGTTGCAAGGCATCGACGGCGCCGGCAAGGACGGCACCTGCTGGCACGTCATCAGCGCTATGGATCCCCAGGGCGTGCAGGTGACGGGCTTCAAGCAACCCACCGTCGAGGAAAGGGAGCATGATTTTCTTTGGCGTGTTCACCCGCACGCGCCGCAGCTGGGCAATGTCGCGATCTTCAATCGTTCCCATTACGAGGACGTCTTGGTGGTCCGCGTGCATGAGCTCATTCCCAAAGACGTGTGGAAGCCGCGCTACGACTATATCAACGAATGGGAACGGCTGCTGGTCAGCCAGAACAATACGACCATTCTCAAATTCTTCTTGTGGATATCGAAGGAGGAGCAGCTGGCGCGCTTCAAGCTGCGGCTCGACGACCCGGCGCGCCAATGGAAGATCAGCGAGAGCGACTACAAGGAGCGCGAGAAGTGGGATGACTACAGCAAGGCGTTCGAGGCGGCTCTGTCCAAGTGCTCGACGAAACACGCGCCGTGGTATGTGATCCCTTCCAACCACAAATGGTTTCGCAATCTAGCGGTGTCGCAAATCATCGCCGACACTCTTGAAGAGCTGCATCTACACCCGCCGAAACCGACGGTCGATATCGAGGAGATTCGGCGGCTATATCACCAGGCGTCGGAAGAGAAATAGGAGGGGCGCAGAGGGCTGAAACCGGATCGCGCCCGGCAGCGCCCGCCGCCCTGCAAGACCATTGTCGGATTTCTCCTCCGGCTGAAAATTTTTCGCAGAATACCCCTGCAAAAAAAGCCCGGCCTGAGCCGGGCTTGAGAGGATTAGCGGGCGTTCTTCTGGATCGCCTTGAAAAGCGTCTCCTTTGGCCTCTTCTTGCAGTAGGCCAAAATCTTGGTGGTGTTCCGCTTCACATAGCGCTCGTCGACCACAACGAGATTCTTCGTGGCGCTGAAGTAGCCAGCCATCCATTCCGCGACAAAGGCCTGCGTGTTCGCGTCATACCCGCCAAACTGCTTGCAGGTGATCTCCGACATATCGACGGTGACCTGCGCCGAAGCCGGAGCGGCGATGGCGGCGGCTGCGAGCACGCCGGCCAGAATAAGCTTCCGAGTTCATATCTCTTCCCCAATCTTTCTCGTTTACTTCGGCTGATCGAAAGCGCGCTGCAGGCCGGCCATGACGGTTTCCGACTTGTTGGCGGCGCACCAATCCATGACGCTAGCGAAGTTCTGCTGGAACTTGCCCATGTCGATAAAGGTGCGCCCGCTCTTCTGCGCGTACCAGCCGCTCATCCATGCGGCATAGTCGTTCTGGTCATCCGCCGGCATGGCGATAACCTGCGCGCAAGTGATTTTGCTCATGTCGACCTTCACCTGAGCTTGCGCAACGCCCGAAACGAGCGCGCAGGCGAAGCCCGCCCCGACCAATAGCTTTTTCATGCCCTTCCTCCAGTTAGCCGCAACCTTGGCGGCGCCGCGGGTTCGTTATGACTCCATAGCGATTGGAAAGGCAAATTCGTCGCGCGCTTCCTTGGCTGCGCGACGCTCATGTCTTGCGGAGTTGCCGCTCGTTCAGCCACGCGTCGGTCAGATTCCACGCGAGAGCGACGATGATCGGACCAACGAAGAGGCCAATGATGCCGTGCGACAGCATGCCTCCGACGACGCCGATGAAGGTGACGACCGTCGGCGTTGTAAGGCCGTGCGAGAGGAAGAAAGGCTTCACGAAGGCGTCCGAAAGGCTGACGAGAATCATGCAGAGAGTCAGCGCGGCTGCCCCCAAGGGCGGCATCGAGAACCAAGCCCAGACGATCACCGGCATCGTCACCAATCCAGGCCCGATCTGGACGATGCCCAGGATCAACACGGCGAGAGTGAGCAGGCTCGCTCCCGGAACGCCGGCAAGGCTCATGCCGATGCCGCCGACCACGGCCTGCAGCAGCGAGATGCCGATTACGCCTCGGGAGACCGCCCGTATCGTGGCCCCTGCGGTCGCTAGGTATTTCTCTCCGTGCGCCCTGTCGATCTTGAGGGCCAGGGTTTTCATCGACGACAGCAAAAAGGAATCATGCAGCAGCAGGAAGCCCATCACGACGACCGAAACGAGAAACTCCGCGGTTCCCAATCCGGCGTTGCCGGCCATCGCGAGGAGCCTCGCGCCGACGGGCTCGAGTTGCGGCAGTGCGGGAGCCAGCGCGCTACGGATATTGGCGGAGGCGAGCATCCAATAGTCGTAGATCTGCGCGCCGAGGATCGGCCAGTCCTTCACCGTTTCTGGAGGTTTCGGAACCAGCCAGTGGGACGACCGCAGCGCAGGAATCGTTCTCCCCAGGAATTCGACGAGATCGATGCCGAGCCAGGTGACGGGACCGAGCACGACCAGAAGTCCCAGCACGGTGAGAAAAATCGCGGCGAGCCGATGGCGTCCGTGGAGCGCCCCGGCCAGTTGCACGTAAGTGGGATGGATCGCGACCGTCATGATTCCACTCCAGGCGATGATCGGAGCGAAGGGCGACACGATCATGAGCGTCCAATAGGCCAGAACGCCGATCAGGGCGACGCGGATCATCACTTCGACGAGATTGTGATCGCCCTCGGTGAACGTCCCGCCATCGGCGAGTGGGCTTTTTGGCGACGCCTTCCAAAGCATCTGCACCCAACGAGGGATGCGCTGGGTGTCCGCGGCGTCCAGTTCGGATTTGACCATCGGCGTGTTGCTCCCGGCACTAGCGCGAGCTGAAGCTCATAGATCGGCGAGTGGGGCGACCGCACCTCGTCAGCGCCGACATGCACCGGCGCGGCTAGCGCTCCTCCCTCTGGGTAGAGCGCGCCGGTTTCCCAGGCAAAAGTGCCCCGGTCGAGCCTCGAACCCGCGCTCATTTCCGCCGTCCTCAATGAGCAACATGACGACGGAGTGAAGGCTGCGATAATTTGCGCGCGAAGTCAGCGCGCCCCGCCCATGGCGCAGGCCGTCAGCGCTCGCGCCCGCAGAAATGCGGCCCCCACGCGCTCGACAAGGAGAAAATGAGTGAATGATGCTTTTTGGCCCGACGCCTAGAATAATCCAAGCCAAAATCATCTAAGAGGAGGCGTTTTTGAAATCATCGAGAAGAATAATGTCAGCATTCATTTCTCCTGCTTAAATAAAATGGGTGTATCGGGCCGGCGGGGCGGAGCGTCTTCAGAAGCCCCTCGATGTTCGACAGATTTTGGATGCCCGTTCGCGAGTCCCAAAAAACCAGGATATCGCTCGGCCAGGATATCACCCAGCCACGCGCACAGAGGAGTCTCCGGCCTAGAAGCAGGCGCCGTAATTCCGGCTCATGCCGGGAAAGGCCGACTGCCGAGGCGAGGCCGTTTCGGCCTGCCAACTCGGTTGTTTTGGTGGAGCTGCGGGGAATCGAACCCCGGACCTCTGCAGTGCGATTGCAGCGCTCTCCCATCTGAGCTACAGCCCCGGTCCGGGGGCGGTGACTACACCGCGCCTCTTGGCCCTGTCAATCAATTCCTAGGGCATGACTTGGAAGCGTCGTCTCCAGGCCCGATTGCGTGGCTGGGCGGCGAGCGTTAGAGAAGCGCTTGGTTGGATTCAGAGCCCAAAAGCGAGTGGCAAATGCAATACGCCGTAATCAGGCTGCTCTTGACGATCATCGACATCTATTGGTGGGTTGTCGTCGCCTCCTTCATCGTTTCCTGGCTCGTCGCCTTTGACGTGATCAACACGCGTTCGAGCACGGTCTACTCAATTCGTCGCGCGCTCGCGGCTTTGACCGAGCCGCTGTACGAACCGATCCGCCGTGTCATTCCGACCTTCGGCGGCCTGGATTTCTCGCCGATGATCGTCCTGCTGGCCCTGCAATTCCTGAGCGATATCATCGCCCATAGCGCCAACTCCGGCGCGCTTGGCTGAGCCCTGCATCGAGGAAGGAGGCGGCGTCGCCTTCTGGCTGCGGCTCACGCCCAAAGGCGGTCGCGACGCGCTCGAAGGGGTCGAGACGCTCGCCGACGGGCGCCTCGTCCTGAAGGCGAGGGTTCGCGCGCCGCCGGAGGATGGACGCGCCAACGCCGCGCTAATCGCGCTCCTCGCCCACGCTTTGCACGCGCCGAAAAGCGCCCTGACGCTTCTCTCGGGCCACACGGCGCGCATGAAGAAAATTCACGTCGCGGGAGACCCCGCGAGCCTGAAGACGGCGCTGGCGCAATGGCTGGCGCAAAGCCCACGCTGAGGGAACGAGCTTTAGAAGATGAGCGCGCAAAAATCGAACATCGGAAATTTCTTCGAGGATTTCTCACTCGGCCAGATCATCCGCCATGCGACGCCGCGCACCGTCACCGCGGGCGACGTTTCCTTTTACACGGCGCTTTATCTGCCGCGCTTCGCCGTGCAGTCTTCTTCGGCCTTCGCCGAAGCGGTGGGCTACCAGCGCGCGCCGATCGACGACGCGCTAGTTTTTCATCTCGTGCTCGGCAAGACCGTGGCCGACGTCTCACTCAATGCGCTTGCAAATCTCGGCTATGCGGACCTCAAGTTTGTTGCGCCGGTTTACGCTGGCGACACGCTGACCGCGACCTCCGAGGTCATTGGCCTCAAGGAGAACTCCAATAAGGAGACTGGCGTCGTTTATGTGCGCTCCACGGGTCGTAACCAGCGCGGCGAGGTCGTGCTCGATTACGCGCGCTGGGTCATGGTGAAGAAGCGCGACAAGAACGCGCCGGTGGGCCCTGAGGTCGTTCCGACGCTCCCGAAGTCGGTCGAGCCCAAGGACCTCGGCAAGGCCGTTCCGAAGCTCAATGTCGCGGCCTATGACAAGGCGCTCGCCGGTTCTCCGTTCTTCTGGGGCGATTATGAGAAGGGCGAGAAAATCGACCACATCGATGGCATGACCGTCGAGGAGGCGGAGCACCAGCTGGCGACGCGCCTCTACCAGAACAACAGCAAGGTGCATTTCAATCAGTTCTACGAGGCGCAGGGGCGTTTCGGCAAACGCATCATCTATGGCGGGCACGTCATCTCCATGGCGCGCGCGCTCTCCTTCAACGGGCTCGCCAACGCCTTTCACATTTCGGCGATCAATGGCGGAAGACACGTCAATCCGCTATTCGCCGGCGGAACGATCTTCGCCTGGAGCGAGGTGCTGGACAAAGCCGAGATCCCTGGGCGCGACGACATCGGGGCCCTGCGGCTGCGCCTCGTCGCCACGAAGGACAGGCCCTGCGCCGACTTTCCGCTCAACGGCGGCGATGGCAAGCCCGATCCGAGCGTTCTGCTCGATCTCGACTATTGGGCGGTCCTTCCGCGTTGACGCGCGGAAGGCGTTGCGCGCGCGTCGAAGCTTGGCAATTTTCTCGAGGCCTGGAGAACATAGGGCTTGCGCTCGGGGTCGGTTGGCTCGCGCCGTTGAGGTGCAGCTTGAGCTCGTGATTGCGCGTCCCCGAACCGAGTTGGCGGCTCCAAATCCGTTGAAATGGCGCGTTTGCGCGCAATCTTCCTTCTGAAGACGACCCAGGCGGGCGACGCGGCTAGCACGTTTCCCCCGAACGAAATCGTTCGAGCGATAAGGAATCGTGTCGGGCCGAGGGGAGGGAATCGTCTAAAATCCGCGACCTGCGGCATTTTAGATCGCATTCCGACGAAGGCGCCTTGTCTAATGGCGCGAAGCGAGTCAGTATCCGCGCAACAGGTCGAAGCGCGAGCGAGGCGAGAGGATTATTGCTGTGAGCGACGAATCTCCCCCCGCGGATGGCCCGGGCGGCGGGCTGAAGCGGGTGAGTTCTGCCGAGATGGCCAAGCGCTTCAGCGCTTATTGCGATCTTGCGCTAAATGCGCCGATCATCGTCACCAAGAACGGCCGTGACCGGCTCGTCGTTCTGAGCATTGACGAGTTCAATTTCCTGCGCGATCTTGTCGAACGATCGGGCGCAGAGCAAGTGCGCGAAGAGGCGTATCCGGGCCGCGCACGCCTTGGGGCGAAAAAAGCCGTCTCCTAATTTCTACTCGTCCTCAGGCGCGTCCAGAAATCGCTTCCCAGCGCGTGCGCGCCAGGGCCCGAAGATATTTGAAATATTCGCGCAGCAGCAGGCGGAGCACGCGCCGGTCCTCGAGATAGGTTTCGACGCGGACATGCTCGCCGACGACAGGGTAGGGATGGAGCTCTACAGTCGGCAAGGCCGCCTCGAGCTCGAGAAGCGCCCTCGGCATGTGATAGTTCGAGGTCACCACGATGAGCGGGCCCTTGAGACCCAGCCGCTGCATCCACTCGCGCGTTTCTCGCGCATTGCCCTCGGTGTCCTGCGCCTGATAGCCGAGATCGACGCAGCAGTTGAACAATTCGCGCGAGATCGGAAGGATGCGCTCGAGCGACGCGCCATGCGTCATCGGATTTACGCCCGTGATGAGCACCGGCGAGCCTGGCGGCGCGCGAGCAGCCCCGCAGCCTCAAAGACGCGATCGGACCCCCCCGTCAGCGCCACGACGCTTTCGGCCTCGATCTCGAGGGGGCGTTCCTCGCGCGCCAGCGAATTCGCGAATCCGATGAACCCAGCCGTGACCAACGCCGCCAGGAAGGCGATCAGGCAGAAGCCGATGGGTGCCATGCTATGCCAGAACGGGCGCCGTGGCGCTTGCACGTCCAACCTCACTTCAACTCCGACGACCAGTTAGCGTCGTTGTGCGACAGATCCGCTGCGAGCAACGGCTCGGCTTCGAGAGGATTGGCCATAGCGCGCTTTCGGCTCGAACGGAATCGTTAGAAACTGGGAACTGTCCGCACGATCTAGGACGATCGCTGCAGCTCGCGCAGCCTTTCCAGCACGATGAAGCGCGATAACAGGCCCGTGCCGAGCGCCGTCGCCGCTGCGAGCATGAATATCGCTGTAAATCCGCGCGCGTCGAGAGCGGCCTCGCCGAACATCGCCGCGATCTGCTCGCCGCCCGGCGTCGCCACGAATCGGCACGCCAAAAATTGCGCGATGACGAAGAAGAGCGCCGCGCCGCCGCCGCCAATCGCCGCCCCGCGCAGCCCGAGAGCCAGGAAGCGGCGCTGGAATTCGCCGGCGATGAAGGCGTCGTCGGCCCCCACGAGGTGCAGCACCTCGACGATCTCGCGATTGGTGTCGACGGCCGCGCGAGTCGCCGAGGCGACCGCCACCGCCATCGCCGTGACGATGAGGACGAAGATGAGCGCGGCGAGCGCCACGACCGTGCCCGCCATGCGAGACAAGCGTTCCAACCAGACGCGATGGTCGTCGAGCACGGCGGCGGGCGTCGCCTTAGCGAGGCTTGCGCGCAATTGAGCGAGATCGGGCGGCTCGCGCGGATCAATCTTGACGACGACCATGCGCGGCGTGGGCAGTTCGGCGAGGTCGAGTCCCTGGCCGAGCCAGGGCGAGAGCAGGGCCTCGGACTCTTCTTTGGTGTAGGCGCGCGCCTCTCGAATGCCGCTGGACGCGAGAACGGCGCGCGTCACGGCAGCGACGTCGGACTCGAGGTCGCGCCCCTCGACCGGCCGCACTTGCACGGTGATCTCCCGCGCGAGCTCCTTGCGCCAATCTGCGCTGGCGTCGGAGACGAGCAATGCGGCGCCGGCGGCGAGCGCGGCGAGAAGGTCGTGATCGCGATGTCGATCACGAGCGAACGGCCCGCAACCGAGTCCGTCGGCGCCAGCGGCTGTTGCGGGGGTGGCGGCTCTTCCGCCGGCGGCTGCCCTGGCGCGGCGCGCGTTTCCGGCGGGCGTTCACTCATAGACATGCAGCCGCCCCTCGGCCAGCACGAGACGGCTCGCCGCCTCGTACTGATCCATGAGATCGAGGTCATGCGTCGCGATCACGACGGCCGCGCCGGATTTGTGCAGCTCCACGAACAGGCGCAGCAGGCGGCGCGCGAGCGGCGGATCGACATTGCCCGTCGGCTCGTCGGCGATCAGCAGCTCGGGCCGCGCGATGACCGCACGCGCGATCGCGGCGCGCTGTTTCTCGCCGCCCGAGAGGACGCTCGGGGGGCTGTAGCGCCGCTCGAAGAGGCCGACCCAGCGCAAAAGCTCGAAGACCTCGGCGCGATAGGAGGCCTCCTCGCGCCCCAGGACTCGCAGGGGCAGCGCGACATTCTCATAGAGGGTCAAATGGTCGAGGAGGCGGAAGTCCTGGAAGACGACGCCGAAGCGGCGACGTATCTGCGTAGGCGGTTTGTCGAGCGTCGCCGAATCCTTGCCGAAGACCTCGATCTTTCCGCTCGTCGGCTTGAGCGAGAGCATCAGCAGCTTGAGGAGGGTCGTCTTGCCGGCGCCCGACGGGCCGGTCAGAAACTGAAAGGTCTTGGGCGCAAGAGCGAAGTTCAAATCCTTGAGCGTCTCGGTTCCAGTCCCATAGCGCAGGCCGACGTTCTGGAAGCTGAGCATGGTCTGCCCTCTCGAAGCGCGGGGAATCGGCGCGGGAAGGGCGCGAGATTAGCGCGCCGCGGGCGGGGAGGGGAATTCTTCGTGGTTTGACGGGGTTGACGGTGGTCGGAGTGAAGGGGCACGCATGACCCGTCTCTGCCGTTCGTTTGCAACTGCGTTGGCCGTCCGCCATTTTGCGCTTCGATAGCGCTCACCGCGACGGTTCGGCTTTGTCAAGGGCGGCAAATCGCGAGAAAGTTGTATCGGAACCAGGGGCTATCTAACAATCCAGGCTATTTGATGATTGTGCTTTGTGTTATCGAAAATATATAAAATGGATGAAGCAGAGCGTCTCGTTAATTACAAGGCATCCGACGGATTTGATTACAACTCATCATCTGTTGGATAGACGCAAGTATATTTTGGCTGTTCACTACATTGATATTGGGGATTATCCCGCTGAAGCAGGTATGCGCGTATGAGTTGAGAATGACTCGTTTGCAAGCCGGGGCTACGCTATTGTGGCCTTATGAGCATATCCGTTGACGAAGCGAAGCATATTTTGCGGGGCAAAAAGCGCCTCGTTGAGCTTCACGATTGGGAACACAAATCCAGAAACGGAAAAGAGTTGCAGTGTCAATTTAAGTCGCGCGTGAGCCTTGATGGCGCGATGCCGCGAGGGTTGTGGTTCCGGTGCGTTCTGTTCCCTCGATACCCCTACACGGCGACAATACAGCTTGAGTGCGATAAGCCTGACGGCAGAGACCATCTGCCTCTGTATAGGCTCGACTGGAGGCCGATAGTCCCTCACCAGAATGGAAATTTTGGGCCTTCATGGCTTAGAGGACTGACATTTTCCGTAGGGCAGACGCATGAGCATATTTGCATCTTCAACTTGGTTGTGGGAACGCGGAAAATCAGAAAAAACGGCGTTCAAGCGGCGCAGAAGATTGACCCTGACTTCCCGACTTTTCATGATGCCTTAACGCATGTTTGTGTTAAATTAAGGTTCGAGAATGGGTCGGACATCCCGTCTCCAAACGCTCAAGGACCGCTGTTCTGAGATGCCGGCAACCCGCGCTTTCGACCTGAAAGGTAGGCTCGACCAAGCCATCAGCCGTATCGTGGCTGTTCGCGTGGATGGAGAAAGTGCGCGTCTTAGCCTTCCGATACTCTACCCGAGCGGTTCGGGATGCACGCTAGAAATCATGTTCAATGGCGAACGCTGTTTTGTTTCCGACCTCGGACTTGGACACCTTGAGGCGGAAATGCAGGGCGCTGATGGCTTCTATGACGGCTGCGCCAAGGTTGCCGCTGGGCGCTTTGGTGTTGGATACGACGGATTTCAGCATCTTCAACTCATGGAGTTCAGTTGAGAAGATCGAGTGTGCCATTACGATGGTCGCCAACGCATCGACTAACGCTACCACGGCGGCGATTTTCAAAGCTATGGACGAGAAAGAAAAGCAACAAAACACAGAGGTTTATGAGCGTATAGCCGCTATTTTCGGGGAGAGGGCGGTTACGAAGAAAATGGAACTTCCGGGGCGGGATGCCGTTTGGGAAGCCCATAACGTCGTTTCTTTCCCTACAGGAAAGAGCGCTGTGTTTGAGTTTGTTAAGTCTAAGCAGAATTCTATCGCTAATAAGTTCATGATGTTTTCTGACATGGCTCGCCGCGAAGGCGAATATTCTCTGAATTCTGTTGTAAATAGCATTGAAAATATTGGAAAGAAGGGGGCCATGCTTGCTGACGTTTCTAATGTAATAGAGCTTGGGGCTGACCCTTCTGAATTTAAGCGGTATGCTACGGCCGCATGACGCAATCTAGCGTGCCGTATCGGAATTCACCCTTGCACCTGACTCCTTGACTCTCCGGCTTGCGCGGAGCGACATGCCGCTAGCCGTTTGGGAGATTGGAGATGGGCGCTCTTGTCCAAGAGATATTATCAGCTTCGTGGAGTGATGTTTGGGCGGCGCTTACCGCCATTTCCACAACGCTGTTTCTTGGCGTCGGGTTGCTTCAGATTTCAGCGGCCAGACGGCAGGCAAAGGGGTGGCAAACTCTAGTGGTGTGCGAGCGTTATGAAAGCGACCCGGTGCTTGACGGCTGTCTGAGGGCGCTCTTTAAGGCCAGAGCAGATGGCTCCTTAGAAGCGTCGCCGGCTCAATATCGAATTGAAATATCTACGATTCTTAATTATCTTGACGGAATAGCCATAGGGATAGAGCAAAAGCTCTACCTTGAGCCGCTCGCGCGCGATCACATGGAAGAGATTGTCGAAAAGCACGTGAAGGACTATCTTTCGGAAGAGAAGGCTAGGGCCACGGGCATCGAACTCGCTAGCTATAAGCGGCTGTTGGCTCTTAATGAGCGGTGGAGTAAAAAATCGACACAGCCAACATATTTCCGGGACGGAAAATGGTGGCCATTCTGAGGAGTAGAACCGATGCCGCGACCGAAGGACTGACGCCTTGTTAGCGCTAGCTGACGCAATCAAGCAAAGAAAGCTGTCTGAGTTTATCGCTCAAGAGGAAGCTCGGGGCGTCGGTCCGATTGATCGCGCCGAGTTAGACATATTGACGGCGGCGCTCGTCAAAGCGCCGCTATCAGAAGATCAAACATCGCGTTCCGCATCTGCCGATGGTTCGAGCGGAAAGCGAACTCGCCAAGGTAAGAGTGCATCCACTGCTGGCTGACGTGAATGTGCGTCGATGCCACGGATTTCTTGAACAGCCGCCAGAAGCTCTCGACGTTGTTCGTGTGGTGCGTCTCGCCCGTCCGATAGTCGAAATAGGCCCATTCCTTCGCGCCATGTTTCACGGCGCCGTGCCTGAACCCGTCCCCGGTCAGTAAACCGTAGGAAATCAGTTCGTCGGTTGAGACAGCCGACCCCGGCGCAACGTTGTCGAGAACGACCTTGCGAAGCGTCTTTGTCTTCACGTCCGCAATGACCTCGGCCTTGATTGGCCCGCCGCGCTCTTTCAGTCCCATGACGATGGTTTTGCCCTCGGCGCCACGTCCGCGCTTCCCAGAGCGGCGACCGCCGACGTAAGCCTCGTCAAGCTCGACATGACCCTTGAGCATTTCAAAGCCGTCCGCCTTCTCCATAAGGCTGCGGATTTGATGCCCGATGCGCCAAGCCGTCTTATAGGTCACGCCGAGCGTGCGTTGCAGCTCCTTGCCGCTCACGCCGTGGCGCGTCGCGATGAACAGATAAATCGCATAGAACCACGTTTGCAGTGGCGTGCGGCTGTCTTCAAAGATCGTCCCGGCGCAGGGATAGAGATGGTCGCCGCAAGCGGCGCAGGAATAGGCGCGGCGGTCCGCCAGCTTGTGAAACGTCGCTTCCTTGCCGCACTTCCGGCATTCATGGCGCAGCCCGTAGCGGACCTCCATGACGCGCTTCAGGCAAGCGCCGTCATCGGGGAAGGTCGCGAAGAACTCGCGGACCGAGAACGCCTGAACGTTGCTTTCGCGGGTTCCGGCTTTCGAGGGGCGCTTGCGCTTACGGGGTTCCATCGGGACAACCTTTCGTTGTCCCTGTTATGCCCTAGGTCGTTACGTGTGTCAAGGGGATAATCCCCTTTTCTTAAGAAGATTTATGACAACATCCATAGGAATATTTATTCTAGCCAGATCAGTGGCCGACATTTCGAGAAATGCCCTGCCAATATTTTCTGCTAGATTGTGCTCCCGCCAAACGGCGCCTCTTTCAAGCCTTCGGACAGCGTCACTCGATATCTTATTTCTAGATAGCCAGTCCTGGATTTTCTGATGTGTGAGTTTCCCCTTTTCTTCCGGGGGAATATCGGAACCGAATGGACCCAGGTCCGTGGGCAGAACCTCCTTACCCGACTCGCGTGGCAACGCAGGTGGCTCGATATCCTGAACCTCAATGCCGACCTCTCCGGCTGGGTCAATGTAAATAAATCGCTTTCCTTTGATCGGCTCTGTGAAAGCTCGCCAAAAGGTGCTCACAAACGAGGGGTGTTCGGGTCTTGACCTGGAGCTTGCAAACAACTCGGCTTGGTTTATTGGCAAGGTAACTGATAAGGGAACTAGCCCGATTTTTTGGGTAACAGAAGGGTCTTGTCCTAGATGAGCGATTGGCCACCGCACCAAGAAGTCCTTCAGTCCATTTGGCATTTGCTCAGCGAAATCAGGAAATTCCTTGCGTAGTTTAACCCCAATTTGACTTAGCAGAAGCGCGCTATTGGTCGTCCTCCAATGTTCCTCGACTTCGGCTTGTAACCAACTGCGAATTTGATCCGCTTCGCTCATCACGAAACTCCCCGCTGCTGCTATGTGCCTTGACGTTGAGGCGACGGTATCGCCACAGCCGATTAGGATGCGATGAAGCTGCTAATCTATATTTGAATATGCCACTAGGTGGAAGGCGGAACCGGAGCGCGGTTGATCGCAGTCGGAGAGGCCAGATTGGTACGCCCGAACTTAGACGAGCGCGCCAAGCCGGACAAGGGCGCGAGGTGCAAGGAAAGGCATATCTTGGCCCATCAGTGCCGCTCGCACCCGTTAGGGTCAGCGCGCTAAGCCTGAGGCCCGATGCTCGCGCCAGTCGGGTCGCACGTCGTTCGGCCGCGCTCCGCAGTCAGAGCACCGCAGACGCCAGCGCAGCGATGGAACCTCGATTGAGCCGGCAAGAGGCGACATGTCTACGCTGGCGCGTCTGCCGCAGTCGCATGTCGCGAAGATTGAACGCACGCCGAGGCCTCGCATGTTTGCGAGGGTCATGGCGGGTCCGTCGAATCGGCGAGGCATTGCGGGAGAATAGCCGCTCGCGCATGCGCGCGTAGAGTTCACGGAATCCACGCCCCACAATCGCCCTGCCCAATCGCCTTCCTATGCGCTCCCAGCGTTCGAGCGACGCTTCAACGAGGCGCATAGCCCTTCTTGGTAAGATAACTCCTGATGACGTTTGCGGCGGCCACTGCGTCATTTGGCGGCTTTTGGATTGCCTCCCCAAAGGACAAGTCAATCTCTCTTACAATAGAGTCCCGCTCCTGTTGCGTAATGGATAACCGGCTCATATGCCCTTTTTCGTCTGGTTGCTCGTCGATCAATGTCGAAAAGACGAGCACGGAGCCTTTCAAAATCAAACTGTCGGTAAACTCTAGGTCAGCGCGAATCTTGGGGACGGATGCGGCGACAGCCTGAGGATCGAACCCGGGCCGCACACCTCCAGCCATCGCTTCGCAAGCGTCAGCAAATTCACTCCAAGCCCGGGCTTTATCATCGAAAAGCTGGGCGATTAGATGTGGCACACGCTCTGACCGTCCTTGTAAGTGAATTGCCCTAAGAATGGCCGCAGCAGAGACAAATTCAAGCGCCAATCGGTGGCTGTTGGCTGTGCAATTTTGAACTACTTGCATTGGATCGCCATCGCTTATACCAACCCGCGCTGAAGCTGACTCACGCGGGGGATTCCCGAATCGGGCGGTTTCTGATTCGACGTGGCGAACAGGAGGTTCGCCATGGCGGCTGCAATCGGTTTACGGGAAGACTCTGACGCAAAGGCTCTTCGGGCTCTGGCCAAGCGCGCGAAGGATGGGCCGCAGGCGCGTCGCCTCTTGGCGCTGGCGGCGATTTACGATGGCGCGACGCGCAGCGAGGCGGCCAAGATCGGCGGCGTGACGCTCCAGATCGTCCGCGACTGGGTGTTGCGCTTCAACGCGCTGGGGCCCGAAGGTCTCGTGGACCGCAAGGCGCCGGGGCAGGCGTCACTCCTCAACGATGAGCAGCGCGCCGCTTTGGTCGATATCGTCGAGGAGGGCCCGACGCCGGCGATCCACGGCGTCGTGCGCTGGCGCATCGTCGACCTCTGCCAATGGCTGTTCGAGACGTTCCGCATCTGCGTCTCCGAGACGACGGTGAGCCGCGAGCTGCGCAAGATGGGATATCGCAAGCTCTCCGCCCGCCCGCGCCATCATGCGCAAGCCGCAGGCGTGATCGAGGATTTTAAAAAAGCTTCCGCGCCCGCCTGGAGGAGATCGCCCGCGAAAAAGGCGTCGCGGCAAGCGACATAGAGATTTGGTTTTCCGACGAAGCCCGCGTCGGCCAGAAGAACAAGATCACGCGGCGTTGGGCCAAGCGCGGCTCGCGCCCCTGCGCGCCCAAGGATCAGCGCACCGCTTCAACCTACATCTTCGGGGCGATCTCGCCCAAGGACGGCAAGGGCGCCGCGCTCGTGCTGCCCAAATGCGACACCTATGCGATGAACCTGCATCTGGCGGAAATCTCCAAGCGCGTCGCGCCCGGCGCCCACGCCGTGCTGATGCTCGATCAGGCCGGCTGGCACATCACCGCCAAGCTCGAACTCCCCGAAAACATCACCATTCTGCCGCTGCCGGCCAAATGCCCCGAACTCAACCCCACCGAGAACGTGTGGCAGTTCCTGCGCGACAACTGGCTCTCCAACCGCGTGTTCGGCTCCTACGACAATATCGTCGATCACTGCTGCGACGCCTGGAACAAGCTCGCCGAGCAACCCTGGCGCATCATGTCCATCGGACTGCGCGATTGGGCTCATGAGTTCTAATCAGTGCGGGTTGGTATTAGGCGTTCTGCCTCGGCTTTGACGCGCACAGCTTCGACGCTCCCCCAGGGCTGTTCAACGCTCTGCGCTTCGATTTGAGTGAGTGGGGTGATTTTTCGCTTTTCAGGTCGGGAAGTATCTGAATTTATGGGGAGCAACCCGAATCAGAGGTTGTTCCATGACGACGCTCGATCTTGCATCCTGCCTTGCCGCCATCCCGGATCGGCGGCGCGCCGAAGGAAAGATTTACAGCCAAGTCGGCGTCATCCTGTTTTCGATTATCGCGATGCTGAGCGGCGCCCGGTCGTATCGGCAAATTCATGCCCTGATCCGCGCGAGGCTTAGCTTGCTCAATGCGGCTTTCCCGGACGCTGCGCTGCGACGAGCGCCAGCTTACACCTCCGTGCGCGGAATCCTGCAGCAACTCGATCCCAGCGAACTGGAGCAGGCGTTTCGTCGTCATGCGGAAAGTCTCGACAGTTCCTGCGCCGTTAGCCCGTCCCGCTTCATCGCCATCGACGGAAAGACGTTGCGGCAAAGCTTTGACGCTTTCGCCGATCGCAAGGCCGCGCATGTGCTCAGCGCCTTCGCCGTCGACCATCAGATCATTCTCGCGCATGAAGTGATCGACGAGAAATCCAACGAGATCCCCGCCGCGCAGGCGCTGATCGCCGCCATGGGCCTGAGCGATCGCGTCTTCACGCTCGACGCCATGCACTGCCAAAAAAACCTTCGAGATCGCCCGCAAGACCGGCAATGAACTGATCGTTCAAGTCAAAGGCAATCAGCCGGGATTGTTGCAACATTGCGAGCACATCGCCGCGACGACGGCTCCAATCGCCGTCGCCGACAGCCGCAATCTGGCGCGAAATCGCCAGGAAGACCGGCGTGTCGAAGTCTATGCTCCCGGCGCCGCCCTCGATGACAGCGAATGGGGGCCGCTGATCGCCGCAATCGTGCGCGTCACGCGATCGACATTGATCCGTTCCACCGCCACAGGGCTCTGGAAGCGGCGGGAAGAAACCGCGTTTTATCAGCGTGTTGACGAAGTCGCTTCCGCTTGATTCTGTCTGAAGAACGAAGATTCTCGACGGGCTGCGACGATGGCGATGGGGCGTGAGGGCGAGGTCCAGGGCGACCTCATGATGACCTGGGCGGAGATGCCACGCTCGCCGGGCCATGTATTTTATGACCGTCTGCAGAAGCTCTTGGTCGATGCTGGTTTTGACGCTTTCGTCGAAGAGACGTGCAAGCCGTTTTACGCGCCGAGGATGGGCGCGCCGTCGTTGCCGCCGGGCCGCTATTTCCGCATGCACATGATCGGTTATTTCGAAGGGCTCGACAGCGAACGCGGCATTGTCTGGCGCTGCTCGGATTCTCGATCGCTGGGAGATTTCCTGCGGCTTGGCAAGCGTGACAAGGTTCCCGATCATTCGTGGCTGTCGAAGACGCGCAGCCGTCTGCCTCATGAAGTTCACGAGAAAGTGTTCGCCTTCGTTCTGAAGCTCATTGCCGAGCGCGGTCTGGTGAAGGGCGAGCGCATTGGCGTTGATGGATCGACGATGGAGGCCAACGCCGCGCTGCGGACGATCGTGCGCCGTGACAATGGCGAGACCTATCGCGAGATGCTGACGCGGATGGCCAAGGAGAGCGGGGTCGAGACGCCGACGATCGACGATCTCATCCGGCTCGACCGCAAGCGTAAGAGCAAGAAGCTTTCAAACGAAGATTGGATGAGCAAGACTGATCCGGACGCGAAGATCGCCAAGATGAAGGACGGTTCGACGCATCTTGCTTACAAGCCCGAACATGCGGTCGATCTCGACACGGGCGTGATCGTGGCGGCTCCGATCCACGAGGCCGACAAAGGCGACACGGCGACGCTCGACCCCACGCTGAAGGAAGCAGAAAAGAACCTGTCCGCCGTAGGCTGCGCGCCGACGCCGGAAGACCCTTGCGATCTCGTGGCCGACAAAGGCTATCACTCGCGTGACGTTCTGAAGGGCCTCGACGACGGCCCCTGGAAGACGCGCATCGCCGAACCCCAGCCGAGCAAGGGCTATTCACGCTGGCGCGGCGACGACGAGGCGCGACAGGCGGTCTATGGGAATCGCAATCGGTTGAAGTCGGGCGTCGGCAGGGAGGCCATGCGCAAACGCGGCGAGCTCGTCGAACGTAGCTTCGCCCATATTCTGGATCGCGGCGGCATGCGCCGCACGTGGTTGCGCGGTCGCGAGAACGTCCATAAACGCTATCTCGTGCATGTTGCGGGCTACAATCTCGGCATTCTGATGCGCGCATTGTTCGGCGCCGGCACACCAAGGGAAGCCGCGGCTATCAGAAACGCCTTCGTATTCCTCATTCAGACCGCCGAAACCATCGTCTTCGTGATCCTTGCCACCTCCGAAGCCGAGACGGCGGCGCTCATGGTCGCTCTCAGTTACGAAGCCAGCCCATAGAATCCCGACTTCGTCACC
>CAWEGE010000010.1:0-116848 GCA_963808525.1 uncultured Alphaproteobacteria bacterium | reverse complement strand
ACGGCAGAAAATGCGGCGGTTGCGCCCCCAGTCGGGAGCGGGCCGTCCCAAAAAATCAGCGCCGGCAGGAGGCACCAATGAAAGAGCAGGATCTGATTTCGTCACCGCGCGGGGCTGGAAAGCCCGCGGCGCGCATCTCGAGCAAGTTGCAGCGGACGCTGTGCCAGGGCGTCGCCGTGGCGGCGCTCGCCTTCGCCTTTGCGCCGAACGCGGCCAAGGCGGAGAGATGCCTGGGATTCACCACCAGTCCTCCTTTTTTTGGCACGTTTGGCGCCACTGACAACGGTGTCCAGTCGGCCTTGGCGTGCGGCCAGAACGCCAATGCGAGCAATCCTGCCGCATTGACCCCTCCTGGCCCAAACACCACTAATCCGGGCACCCCTCAAGACGTGGCGATTGGCCCCAATGCATCGGCGGTCGGCGCGTGGACGAACGGGAGTTACGGGATATCGCAATATATCGCGACCGCCGTCGGCGGCTCGGCCGTCGCCAACGGGGCTGGCACGACTGCGGTAGGCGGTACGGCGAAAGCGAACACGGCTTGGGACACCTCGGTGGGCGCCAACTCCTTCGCGACGGGCGGCGGCAGCATCGACTTCGGGGCCACCGCCGTCGGCTCTTGGGCCCAGTCCACCAACATGGGCGCCACCGCCCTCGGCCAGTTCGCGCAGGCCAAACCCTCCAACGCCGACATCGGCAGCGGCACCGCCACCAATCCCCAGAACTACAACCCCCTCATTGGCGCCGCGTCAGGCACGCTTGCCACCAAGCCTATTTCGGGCAACGCCTCCCTCGCCACAGCCGTCGGCAACTGGTCGATAGCCGCGGGCTATAACTCCACCGCCGTCGGCCAGTTGGCGTCGACCAACGCCGACAACGCCACTGCCGTCGGTCAGTTCGCCTATGCCACTGCCAACAATGCCTCCGGCTTAGGTCAGGGCTCGTGGGCTGCCGGCACCAACTCGCTCGCCCTCGGCGCTGGTGCCTATGCGGGCAGTGCAGTAACCCTCACCCCACCAGGAGGTCCCCCGAACTCCAACTTCAACGGCAATATCCCCTACACGAACGGCGTGGGGAGCGCGGGCGACACCGCCGTCGGCTATTTCACGACCGCGACCGGCGGCTCTTCAACCGCCATCGGCGGCACCGACGCGACGTACCAAATCAAGCGACAGGCGCATACTCGGGCGCCAGCGCCGCCACGGTCAATAATGGGGCGACCAGCGGCGTGGCGATCGGCGGCGGCAACTCCAACGGCAACGGCGCCAATGTCAGCCAGAACTCCGTCGGCGGCGTGGCGATCGGCGGCGGCTCGGGCGGCAGCCAGGGCGCGACCGTCGGCTTCAACCTCCTAAAGTATTACAATGGCCAACCAGCAACCACCACCGCGCCCGGGGCGATCGCTATCGGCGGCGCCGACGGGACGGGTAGCTTGGGCGCCTCCGCCGCTTACGCCGGCGACGTCTCGATCGGCACGGGTTCGTCCGCCATCGGCGGCGGGCAACCGAATAATCAGGGAGGAGGCAGCTGCGGCCAAGGCGTGCCCGGTGGGTGCAACGGAGCGGCGACCTCCGTTGGCTATGCCGCGACCGCCTGGGGCCAAGGCACCACGGCCATCGGCAACTATGCCTACGCCATCGGCGGGGGCTCAGATCCCACCAAATACGGCTTTGACACCGCCGTCGGCAATTTGGCGTTTGTCGATGACGTCAACAACGGCACCGCTGTCGGCCAGTTCTCCCTCGTCAAGGGCAACAACGGCACCGCGGTCGGTCAGGCCGCCTACGCCACCGCCGACAATTCCTCGGCCTTCGGTCAGAGCTCTTGGGCGTCCGGCGAACAATCGACCGCCCTCGGCGTTGGCGCCTACGCGGGCAGCGCGGCGTTCAACAACCCCCCCATGGGCGGATCGACGAACGGCCTGGGGACCATGGGCGACACCGCCGTCGGCTACTACTCGACGGCAGTCGGTGGGTATTCCACAGCGGTCGGCACGGGGTCCTACGCTGGCGGCCAAAACAGCGTGGCGATCGGCGCGGGAGCCTATGCGCCCAACGCGAACCAGGTCGTGCTCGGCGCGCCTGGCGTCCTCCAGGCGTCGACGGCGTCTCAGGTCGGACCGACCAACTTCGTGACGTCGGACAAGAACGGCACGTTGGGCACGAGCCAGTTCGGGCCCGGCAGCATCGCCGCCCTGAACGCCTCCGTCGCGAACCTCTACCAGGGCCAGGCGGCTCTGCAGCAGCAGATCTACAGCAATCGCCGCGAGTCGCGACAGGGCATAGCCATCGCCTATGTCGGCGGTTCAACCGCGCCGATGCCCTCGGCCCCCGGCAAGGTGACCTGGATCATGAATTCGGGCGTCTACAAGAACGAGGCCGCCATCTCCGGCTCTCTCGCGTACCGTCTCCCCACTCCGATCCCCGTGGCGTTGGTTGGCGGCGTTTCTGTCGGCTTCAACAGCTCGGTCGCGGCCAAGGGCGGCTTGCAGGGCGAGTTCTGATCCCCTACGAGAGGCTATGCGCCACATGATCCCTCAACCGTCCTCTGTGGACCTCATCGCCGCGGTTTCCGCGGCGATGATCCTCCTTTCGTCTCCGGCGCGCGCCGAAACTCCGGTCAAGCGCGCGCCGGCGGCGGAGACGCCGGCCGCTCACGCCCCGACGGCGGCGCAGATCGACCGCAACGGTCTGCTGATCTTGCTCAGGAACTCGCTTTCCGCCCTCGACCAAGCCAACAAGACCGGCAATTACACGGTGCTGCGCGATCTGGCGGCGCCGGGTTTCGCCGCCGCCAACAATCCGGCGCGGCTCGGAGAGATTTTCGCCAATCTCAGGAACGGCAAGGTCGATCTTTCGGGCGTGCTCGTCATGGATCCGCAGCTGACGGTCATGCCGGAAATCACGCCGAATGGCCTGTTGCATTTTGCGGGGTTCTTTCCGTCGGCGTCGTCGCGGCTCAACTTCGAAGTGCTCTTTGCGCCGGTCGAGGGGCAGTGGCGACTGTTCGGCCTGGGCGCCAGTCTCGGGTCGTCGGCGCCCGTCGCGCCAACTCCGCCGCCGGCCCCGGCGCCGGAGGCCAAAAAGGACGAGAAGAAGCCTCCAAAGCCCTGACGCGATCCCGATCACTCGGGCGATGTTGTTGGGCGCTCGGTTGAATTGAGTTGCGCAGCCTGCGTCGGCGGCCGCTCCCCGTGTTGTAGCAGTGTGAGGAGCCGAACTTGTCCTTGCAGGTTCAAATCAGGCGTTGCGCCAGCTTGATCGCGTCATGCGCGACGCTCGCGCTCGCCGGCTGCGACCTCACCTGGGAGAAGCCCGACCCGAGCACGCCGCTACCGCCCCGTTTTCGCGCCGCGGCGCCCAAATCCGCGCCGTCGTTCCATTCTGCGCAGGGTTTCGTGGAGCGATTTCGGATCGCCCGAGCTCACGCGCGTCATCGCCGAGGCGCTCGAAGACAACAACGACATTGCCGCCGCCGTCGCGCGCATCCAGGAGGCGGACGCCCAGGCGCGCGTCTCGAGCGCGCCTTTGTTTCCGACGCTCTCCAACGTCAATAATTTCGAGCGCCTTCAGGTGCCGAGCACTCTGTACGGCGTCGGGGTCGGCAACAGCGCTGGCCTCGCCACCGCGACTTCATCGAACAGCAGTTCTTACGGCGCGACGCGCTTCGATTATTTCTCGCTCGGCCTCAACGCCAGCTACACCGTCGACATCTGGGGCATGAATCAGGACGCCTCCAAGGCGGCGCGGCTGCTCGCCAACGCCAGCCGCTTCGATCGTCAGGTCGTCGAGATCGCGACGGTGGCTTCTGCGCTCAACTCCTATTTCGCGGTGCTCAACGCGCAGGACCAGCTGCGCATCGCTAACGAGAACGCGCGCATCGCCGGCAAGGTGCTCACCGCGTTGAAAGCGCGCCGCGAAGTCGGGCTCGCGACCGTGCTGGACGTGGCGCAGCAGCAGACCGTATACGACACACAGCTCGCGCTGGTCCCCCCGCTGCAGCAGACGCTGGCCCAGCAGATGAATCTTCTCGCGGTTCTGCTCGGCCGGACGCCGGAAAGCTTCTCGATCAAGGGAACCTCTCTCAAGAGCTTGCGCTTCCCGCAAATCGAGGCCGGACTGCCGTCGGAAGTGCTGCTGCGCCGCCCCGATGTCGCCCAGGCCGAAGCTAGGCTCGCCTCGCAGGAGTTCTCGGTTCTGCAGGCTCGCGCGGCTTTCTTTCCGCAGATCCAGCTCACCGGCCAATACGGCGTGGAGAGCATCGTCTGGAGGAATCTCGCGACTCCCCAGGCGATCGCCTGGCAGGTCTTGGCCATGACGACGCAGCCTCTGCTCGACGGCTGGAACCTGCAGGGGCAGTATGAGCTGCAGAAGGGCAAATATGCCGAGCTCGCGGCGAACTACCGCAAGCAGACGCTCACCGCGCTCTCCGACACGGAAAACGCGTTGATCGCCCTCGCTCAAACGCAGCGTCATCTGAGCTTGCAGGAAGATTCCGTCGCCTCGGCGCGCAAGGCGCTGACGGCGGCGCAGGCGCGGCTCAGCGAAGGCACGATCGACGTCGTGACGTTGGCGACCAACGAGACCGCCTATTTTCAGGGACAGCTGGTGCTTGAGCAGGTGCGCCTCGCGCGCTTCCAGGCGGCCACGACATTTTATCAGGCTCTCGGCGGCGGCTGGTCGCCGACCACGCGCGAGGCCGAGATCGCGCGCGCCGACGCCGCCTATGAGGCGGATAGGGGGCCTTGGCCCTGAACCGCGCCTTGGCGGCGCTCGGCGACCGTGGTTTTGCTCCGACGCTGCCGAACAACTCGGCCGCTCGCTACGATCGCAAAACGCCCCAGAATTCCTCGTCGGGGCGGCATCGTCGCTGCTGTTGCTTAGAGCCCAAACCTGAATAAGATGGCCGTTTTGCAAATTATAGTCAAAGGTGTGACTTTTTTGCCACACTGAACTGTGGCCTTTTGGTCACAACCGAAAACAAAAGCTTCAGGCCAACCGAAATCTCGCCCGTTAGATCATGCGTTTCTACAATTTTGTAGAGGCGCCATCTCCGAAGCTTGTCCTATTTTTGTTGGAACTGCTGCGATCCCGGCAGAAAAAGCGGCTCAAATTCGTTCGGGCGGCGCTCGGCCCCGCCACTGGAGATCCTCATGCCTCGCTCGACCCTCTTGCGCGCAAGCTTCGTCTCCGCGCTAGCGCTCGTCGCCCTGCCTTCCTTGGCTCAGCAGAACCTGCCGACCATTGACGTCAACAAGCCGCATGCGCGGCCGAAGGCGGCGCCCCAACGGCGCGCGCGTACGGGCGGCGGACCGCGTGTCCGGGCGGCGCAGGCGCCAGCCCAGCGTCCGGGTCCTGCCCCGGCGGCGCCGGGCCCGGTGGAGGCGCCCGTGGAAGCCGGCTCGCCCTATGCCGCGCTTCCGCCCTCCGCGACCGCCCAGCTCACACAGGGAAGCGGCGACCGCTACACCGGCTACGATGCGCAGAAGGCCGTCGCCGCCAAGATCGACGCGCCGATCATGCAGACGCCGATCAGCGTGAAGGTCGTGACGCGCGAGCAGCTGGACGACCAGCCGCACTTCAACGTCAATGAGACGATCGCCACCAACGTGAGCAGCGTGGCGCTGTTGCCGAGCGACTGCAGCAGCCTGCAAAACACGATTATTCGCGGTTTCCCCACCGGCTCCAATCAGATCGCGCAGGTCTATAGAAACGGCCTGCTGGATCCGAACGAATTCTGCCCGAGCACCGCAAACCTCCAAGCCGTCGAGGTTGTCAAGGGTCCGGCCTCGGTTCTTTATGGCCGCTCCGAGCCGGGCGGCCTCATCGACTTCGTCACCAAGCAGCCGCTGGAGACGCCCTATTACTCGATCACCGAGCAGGCCGGCGGCTTTGGGACGACCAGAACCTACCTCGACGCGACGGGTCCTCTGACGTCGGACAAGACCTGGCTCTATCGCGTCGACGCGGAGGTTGCGCGCGAGGGCTCCTTCATCAATTACGTGTGGTCGCAAAGAAACTTCGGCTCGGGCGTCCTCACTTATCATCCCACTGAACAGTTCAAGGCCAATCTGCGGGCCGAGTATCAGGAACTCCAAGAACATCGACACCCAGCCCAATTTTCCCGCCTATGGCAACCAGCCTGCGCCCATTCCGATCAACACATATCTCGAGGACATCAGCTTTACGGGAGCCGATCCGGATCAATCCCTAAAGCGCTACGTCAACTTCGATTGGTCCTACGATCTCGACAAGGACTGGAACGTCACGCAGCGCTTCGCCTACAACAACTCGCGAAACATGACGACCAACAACTTCTTTGCGTGCCTGAATAACCCTCCCTATCCTGACGCCTCTGGTGGCGCGTGTTCCGGAAACTTCGGCACTACCCCTGTTCCGCCGATTGGAACCGGTTGGAACCAGGCCCAGTGGCTTCCTGACGTCGCCCGTTCGCTCACGGGAAACCTCGAGCTCAAGGGCAATTTCACGACGGGCATGTTCGAGCATTCCGGCCTGGTCGGAATAGATCATCTCGACTTCAACGACGTGGACAATGGAATGTACAGCTTTCGTACCCACGTCCATCAACATTTTCGCGCCACTCTATGGCAACGGCGGCCTGCTCGGCAGCGCAATCAATCCTTACGCCGGCTTCGGCTCTGCCCCTTTCACATGCGGCTATCAATGCAGCACGATTGCTCTCGTCAAGAAGCAGGACTGGCAGGGCTTCTACGCCCAGGACCTCATCTCCTTTGCCGAGGACAAGCTGCATGTGCTCTTGGGCGGGCGATATGATATCGCATCGGCCTCCACGGGCACGGCCATCGGCAGCCTCTTTCCCACGTATAATGACACGCTGACATTGGCCAATCTCCCGGGAAACCCTCCGTTTGGCAGTTACGGCACCACGAAGGATAAGTTTTTCAGTCCGCGCGTGGGCATCGTCTTCCAGCCGCTGCCTTGGTTCTCGGTTTACGGAAGCTATACGGAATCCTACGGCCTGAACAACGGATTGCAGGTCCAGACCCTCCAGCCGTTGCCCTCCCAAGGGGCGATTCAGTGGGAAGGCGGCGTGAAGGCGGAATTTTTCGACAAGAAGCTGACCGCCACGGCGGCTGTCTTCGACATCAACAAGCACAATATCGCGGTATCGAACTCCGCCCTCCTAGCCTTATACGAGCTTCTCGACGCCAGGAGCCACGGCGCCGAGCTGGACATCACGGGCCGGATCGACCGCAATTGGAGCATCATCGCCAACTATTCGCACGTCGACGTGCGGGTCACGAAAGGATCGTCTTGGAATCCGAACGATCCATTAGACCTACAGTACGACAATCCGGTTGCGGGCAACCGGTTTCCCGGCGTGCCCGACAACACCGGGAATCTCTGGGTCAAATATGACGCGGACGGGGCGTTCAGGGGCCTGACCGGCGCCGTCGGCGTCTCGCGCGTCGGCATGGCCTGGGGCGATCAGGCGAACTCTTTCATGGTGCCGGCCTACACGCTGGTCAAATTGATGGGCGGATACAGGTTCCAGGTCGGCAAGACCTGGATCACCACGCAGATCAACGTCGATAACCTTACAAACTCACGGTATTTCTATGGCTGGAACCCGGCTTTCAGCAACCGCTTCTCCCTGACGCCCGGCGAGCCCCGGTCGGTGCTGGGAACGTTGCGTCTCGAACTCTGAGAACCTCCGGGCGCCTCAGCGACGTGATCGCCAAGGCGTCCGGCATCCGCTGCGGGGTCCGTAGGGTAAGCCCATTCCTCGCCATCGACCTTCTCCTCAACGCCCCCACAACCTCAGCTTTCCCTCAAGCTGCAAACGAAGAGATGAAAATGCGGGCTTCGCTAGTAATCGCAATCGGCTCGGCGCTTTCCGTCGGAGTGGCCCTTCCGTCACTCGCCGCGGGCGCTCCCAATCAACGAGCCGTCGCCATCAACTTCGGGCTGACGGAGGACGGCAAGCCGGTCGGCTGCGCAGCGCCGCTCTCCAATCTGGGCTCGAGCAAAGTGGACGCCAAGCTGCGCGAGGCGCGGCTTTACGTCTATGGCGTCAAGCTCATCGACAAGAAGGGCGGGCGCACGCCCATCTCGCTTGAGCAAAACAACTGGCAATACGCCGATCTCGCGCATATCGACTTCAGGGATGCGCGCGGCGGCAGCGCGCCCTGCAGCCCGACCAATCCGCCCAAGAACACCGCGATCACGGGAAGCGCGCCCGCAGGAGATTATGTCGGCCTCGAATTCTCGGTCGGCGTGCCTGTCGAGAGCCAAGTCGACGGCAAAACGGTCGCGCTCAACCACTCCAGTGTCGAAACCGCGCCGCCGCCGCTCGACGTTCAGGCCATGTCCTGGAACTGGCAGGCTGGACGCCGCTTCTTTTCGGTCGAGATCGATCCGTCGAACTTCGTCTCCCTGCCCGAGGGCGCCAAGGCGAGAACCTGGATGGTTCATCTCGGCTCCAGCGGCTGCAAGGGCAATCCGGCGACGGGCGAGATCGTTTCCTGCGCGCAGCAAAATCGCTTCACGGTCACGCTCGATCACTTCGACCCCAAGAAGGAGCAAGTCGATCTCGATCTGACGACGCTCTTCAAGGAGAGCGACGTGAGCATCGACAAGGGCGGCGCCGTCGGCTGCATGAGCGCGCTCGACGATCCGGAATGCCCGGCGATCTTCAAGGCCCTAGGCCTAAATCCGCCCGGCGGCCCCGACGCCGGCTTGCAGACGAAGCCCGGCGTCTCGTCGATCTTCTCTGCGAGACCCATCACCCCGCTCGTGGGAGCGAAGAAGTGACGCGCGCGCGCATTCTCCTCGCAGCGCTGGGGCTCCTCCTAGCGCCGGCGGCCAGTGCAGAAGAGGCAAAGCCTTCGGCCTGGACGTGGGACTTGCCCTCTTACGTGCCGCCGCCGCGCGTGCCCGCCGACAATCCGATGTCGGAAGAAAAATTCCAGCTCGGGCGGCGGCTGTTCTACGACAAGCGTCTCTCGGGCAATGGGACGCTCGCTTGCGCCTCTTGCCATTTGCAAGAGCTCGCCTTCACAGACGGCCGCGTGACCTCTCTCGGCTCGACGGGCGAGCATACGCCGCGCAACGCGCCTTCGATCGTCAATTCCGCCTGGCACGCCACCTACACTTGGGCCAATCCGGCGCTGGTGACGTTGGAGCGCCAGATGGAAAATCCGCTGTTTGGCGAGCACCCGATCGAGATGGGCGTGAACGACGCCAACAAGGCCGAGATCGTCGCGCGCTTTCGTGCCGACTCGGATTATCGGAGCCGCTTCAAGGCGGCCTTTCCCGAGAAGGCCGACCCGATCAGCCTCGAGACGATCATTAAAGCGATCGCCGCCTTCGAGCGCGGCGTCGTGTCGTTCGGCAGCCGCTACGACCAGTATCTGGAAGGAAAGATCAAGCTGACCGAGCAAGAACAGCGCGGCCACGATCTCTATTTCGGCGAGAAGGCGGAATGCCATCACTGCCACGGCACCGTCAATCTCGACGATCAGTTCGTTCACGAGAAGACGCGCGAGGCCGAGACGCCGTTCCACAACACTGGACTCTATAACATCGACGGCAAGGGCGCCTATCCTTCTCCCAATCGCGGGCTTCGCGACGTGACGAACGATCCGGACGACATGGGTAAATACCGCGCCCCTGGCTTGCGCAATATCGCACTGACTGCTCCCTACATGCACGACGGGGCCGTCGCGACGTTGGAGGAGGTCATCGACATCTATTCGCGCGGTGGCCGCAAGATCGAGGCGGGCCCGAACGCAGGCGACGGCGCGCTGAGCCCGCTGAAAAGCAGCCTGATCGTCAAGATCGATCTGACGCAGCAAGAGAAGGCCGATCTCTTGGCGTTCCTTAAGACGCTCAACGACGAAAATTTGCTGACGTCGGAGCGCTATTCCAATCCGTGGGCGAAGATCGTGGAAGGCCAAAGCGAGGGTAAGGAGAAGAAGCGGTAAGGCAAAGAGCGACGCGATGCTCCTCACGGCTTTTCGCTGATCGAGAAATCGACGACGCGGGAAGAAGGGTCACAGAGAGCGGAATAAAGGCAACTTCGCTTGCGCGACTGTGCGCGGCGACCGGCCGCGGCGTGCCTGATCACGCTGGCTCTCTAACTCGAAGAAGATGCGAAGCCCGCTCCGCGAGCCGGCTCCAATTCGTCAATTCCTTGCTCCATCTGCTGTTCGAGGCGCCATGACGCGGTCGACATCCAAGAAGCGAGGCGCACAGGCAGGCTGCGGTCCGCGGCCATGCAACTCCGTGCGAGAAACCCCGGGGGGACCGTCGTTCGATTTCGACGCCTTCTACCGCGCCTACGTGAAGCCGGCGAAGGCGTTCGCCCGCAGGCGAGCCCGGTCGCTCGACGCGGAAGACTTCGTCCAAGAGGCTTTTCTTCGCGCCCTCGAGGACGGGGCGATCGCGACGGTCGCGAACCCCCAAACATATCTGAATCGAATAGTGGCCAACCTGATAATCGACGACCACCGCAGGGCGCGGGTGCGGTCGCGCTATTCGGACGGTGAGGCGGACCATCTTTCGGTCGAAGATCCTAGCGAGACGGAAGCCAGCGTCCAAAGCCGTTTGGAGCTTCGGCAACTCTGCGAGTTCTTAAATCTCCTTCCACTCCCGTGTCGAAAGGCATTCTCGCTATACTACATCGACGGCCTCAATCATTGCGAAATATCCATGCGGCTCGGCGTGACGGTCCGGACGGTCGATCGCTATCTCAATAAAGTCCGCGCATTCTTGATTCAAAAAGTCTCATAATGCGTGAGAGAGCCCGAGAGCGGAGACTACGGCGAGCAAGAGCGCGCAGCTTGTCTTTCCAGCCACCTAGACTTGATCACAGCGGGTGCGCCAGGCGGAGCCGCGATAGGCGCAGAGTCACTGGCGCACCCCGCGGATTTCCAGCGCGCTCCGCTCCGCCGGTGGCGGCTCGGCGCTGGGACGCAGCGGCAGATCGCCACGAAAGCGCATAGCTGGAAAGGCGCTTGTGCATGCTGCTGGATCGGCTCGGTGACGAGTTTAGAACTGAAGTCAGAGACTTCGAACGCTTCGAAATAAGGGAGCCGCCGACCCGACCGTACAGCGGTAGCTCTTTGGCGCTCGCAGTGTTCCTCCCATTCTGAAGCGGCCTCGAAAGGAGCTTCGAGGCAATCGAAAACCAGCGCGTCAGACCCGCGCCTCTACAATTTTGTAGAGGCGCGGGCTCCGAAGCGGTTCTAATATCGCTAGTCCACTCTGCGCTCTCGTCGGCGTTGGAGAACTGGGGCGCGGCGCGAACACCGCGGCTTTCGTCTTTCGATCTGCCCGACAACGCGAGAATCAATGCAACCAGCTGCAAAGTCTAGTCAGCGGATAGGAAAAGTATTCGCGCCCTGATACGAGAAATGTCGCTCGGCTCTGTCTGATTTGGGGCGCCTCATACGTCTAACAAAGGGGTGCCGCATGTGGCGGACCCTTCTCCGACGAGAGTTGGAGCCCAACTGTAAATCACAGGGAGTAACTTATATGGCCATCAAGATCGCCAAGCGCGTCATCCTCAAGGTTATCGGCCGTGCAGGCGCCTGCTGCGGCAGCCACTGCTCGCACGGCCGCTAAGGCGAAATCGAGTTGCCGCCCGCTGACTCAAGCGGGCGGCATTCGCTTGTTTCTGCGCCAAATTCTAGATGGCTAAAAGGGTGCGCCTATGCGGCTCGGCTTTAACTTCACCCTCGGCGACACTTATGAAATGGTCCAGCGAATGATCGCCGAAGGCCATATCGATTATTGTGAGATTCTGATCGATAATTTCTTTTGTGTTCCGCCTGCCGAGTTGGCGCAGGCCTTTTCCTGCCCCATCGGCTTTCACATCATGTTCTCCCGCTTCTTCGAGGACGACCCCGACACGCTGCGCGATTTCGCGCAACGCATGCGCGGCTATATCGATGCGCTCAACCCGATGTATGTGTCCGATCACTGCGCCTATTTCAGCCACAAGGGGCGCAGGCTCTTCCATATCGGAGAGTTCGATTACACGCGCGATTACGAGGTGGCGCGGAAAAGAGCGGAGTTTTGGCAGAACGAGCTCGGGACGAAAGTGCTGGTCGAGAACTATCCGTCGATCATGGATGGCGGTCACGATGGGCCTGAGTTTTTTCAAAAGCTCCAACGCGACACAGGGGCCGGCGTGCTCTTCGACGCGTCCAACGCCGTTTGCGCCAATCTGAACATCGGGTTGCCCCTGGAGAAATGGGACCCCATCGTCGCGAGCACTCGCCACTTTCACGTCGCCGGCTACCGCCTCTCGATGATCGAGCCCTATGTGCAGATGGACACCCACGACGTGGAGCTGTCGCCCGAGACTCTGAGCTATTTGACGTCGCGCAAGGACTTATTCGACAAGCACGGCGCCACGATGACCTATGAGCGCGACGGTGATATCGATTATGACTTGATCGTCGCCGACCTCCTCCGGCTACGAGCCATTTTTCCCAAGGAGAAGCAGGCGCTCGCAAATGAACCCGCCCTCGCGACAGCCTGAGCACGCGGCGGTGCGTCATTTTTCTCGAGCCCGAGGTGATCGCTCGTGAACCAGCCTTCGCAAGAAATTGAAAAAGACAGCGCATTGCTCGACGCGCTGTCGCGTCCGTCTCGCATATTCGATTACCCGCCCGATTCCCGCACCTTTGTTCGCATCGACGCGAGCATACGCATCTATTGGCATCACATATTCGACATCTGTCCTCGACTGCTCGAAATGAGTCTTCCCGACGGCGGGGCGATCTTCCGGCCGTTCATGGACTTCGCGGACAAGCGCGGGCTCACCTTCGATTGGAATTTTTATCTCTGGCTTTACGATTGGCTTCTTCAATCTGAATTCCGAGACCGGATGAACGAGGAGGTGCTGCTCGAACTCATGGGCGCGGCCGCGGCGCGGTGGGCCATCCTCGATCGGGGCCGGGACTGCGGCGTCGTCCTCGGATGTCGTGACACGCCGAGTCAGGTGGTAGGCTGGAAAGTCCAGAAAGTCGACGAAGGGCGTCAGATCGAGCTGCTCGGAATCGAGGACCTTCCGGCGCCATCGGAATTGTTCGGCTTTTTCTTCGTGCCGAAATTTGAGCTGACAGAATTTCCGGGGTGGCAGAGTCTCTCTAAATGATCGAGCTATCCTTCTGGCGCGGTTTTCCGCCCATGTTGGCTAGCTTTTTGGTGGGCGCTCTGGTTGTCCAACTCGATCTGGGCATGGTCGCGCGGCTGGGTGAGGGAGCCCTCGCGGGATATGGCCTTATCGCGCGCGTCGCCATCGTCGACGTGGCGTTGACCGCGGCCGTCGGCGCAATTTCGTTGATTGTCGTTTCCCACGCGCAGCAAGGCGGGACGCACAGAAAGCTTTTCATTGAGATATGGATTTGCGTGGCGCTGCTCGGATTTGCGACAGCGGCGTTCGGAGCGCTCGCTTATCCTTTCTTGATCGATCTGTTGGCCGAGCAAGGTCCGGCGGCGCAATTTGCGCACTCGGCCATTTTCATTCATGTCTCGGGCGCGCCGTTGCGGATGATCGTGAGCGCGACGAGCTTCGCCCTTTTTTCGCTCGGGCGAGGCGGTCTCGTTCTGAGCTGGACGATTTGCGAAGCCGCCATAAAGGCCGCGCTCAACGTTCTGCTCATCTGGTCCTTCGGCTTCGTGGGCTGTTTCGTCGCCACCCTTCTGGTCTCGATCCTCTCGGTCTTTTGGGCGTTGATCGTGATCCGTCGGATCGTCCCTACGAGAGGTGAGAATCCGCCCGCCGGCTTTCGCCTGTCTTTCATCCGCGGCTCCATGATCGAGTCGACGCGCGGGCTCGCGCCGCAGCTTGCGGTGTTCGCCTCCTTTGCGCTTTTCGCTCTCTCCGGGTCCGATTCGGCAGGAGTGCAGCGCTTGGACGCCTATGCCGCAGTCCAAGGCTTCATCTTGCTTGTCCTCGCCCCATTGCTGGCGGCGACCCGCTTTTTCGCCATGCGCTTCTCCGGGCGCGCCCCGGCCGAAGTCAGGCGGCTCCTATCGGGCTTGCTGCTGTGGGGAGCGCCCTTTCTGCTTGTCGTCACCGGCGCGCTGGCGTTCGGGAGGGACTTGCTCGGGGCCGCGCTTTATGGGGACCTCGGACCCTGGTGGTCGAGCTTCGCTTTAGCTTTGGCGCTGTCCCTGCCGCTGCGATATGCGGGAGCGCTCTTGCGCGGCGCGCTGCTCTCACGCGGGCGAATCGGGGCGGTCGCCGCAGCGGACAGCGTGGCGCCCTGGCTCGTCGCTCTGCCGCTCATCGCTCTGGGTCTCTTCCTCAATCAACCGGCGATCGCATGCCTGTCATTGCTCGCGCCGGAAGGGGCCTGCTTGCTCTGGTTCTGGCGACGACACCCGCTCGCCGACGAGAAGAGCGCTCGCTTCGCCAGCGATCTCCAGCTTTCCTAGGATCCACTGTCGGAGTGACTCGTGAAGGAAAACCGTGTTCCCGTTCTCGTCGTCGGCGCAGGCTTCGCCGGTCTGAGCACCGCCTTGTTTCTCGGGTGGCGCGGCATACCTTGCCTGCTGGTCGAGCGTCAGGAATTTCTCTGCCGTCATCCGCGGGCGCATGGGATAAACCGGCGCACCATGGAGGCGCTGCGGGTCGTCGAAGGGCTGGAGCGCGAACTGTTCGCCTCGGCGAGAGGCGGGCCCAACGATTGGACGATCGCCGTCACGGAATTCGTCACTGGCGCTCCCTCCCGCATCATCAACACGAAAGCGATGAACGACGCTTCGGGCGATCTCTCGCCAGCGAAGCTTTGCAGCGCGGGGCAGGACCGCGTGGAGCCGGTGCTGCTGCGCTACGCGCGCGCGCTCGGCGCGGATGTGCGATTTTCGACGACACTGATTGGATTCAAGCAGCGGCCGGACGGCGTCGAGGCCGAATTGCAGGAAGAGAGGACGGGCGAACGCTACAAAGTCGTTTGCGATTATCTCGCCGCCGGAGACGGCGCGGGCAGCCCCGTTCGGCGCGCGCTCGGGCTGGAGATGGAGGGCCCGGGCGTGCTGACCCACGCAGTGTCGATCCTGTTCGAGGCCGATCTGCGCTCGGTGCTGAAGGGGGCGGGCGCCGAGTTGTATTATCTTAGCAATTCAGAATTTACCGGCGCCTTCGTCACCTGCGACGACCCGCGCTTCGGGCAGCTCAATGTCGAGTACGACCCGCAAACGCAAAGCCCCAAAGATTTCGACCCGATGCGTTGCGCCGCGCTGGTGCGGACGGCGCTCGGGACGCCAGATCTCGAGGTGAAGGTGCATGACGTGCTCCCTTGGAGGATGTCGGCTCTCCTCGCGTCGCAGTTTTCGCAAGGACGCATTTTCCTCGTCGGCGACGCGGCGCATCTGACGCCGCCGGTCGGCGGCCTGGGTGGGCAGGGCGGCATTCAGGACGCCGCCAATCTCGCATGGAAGCTGGCTTTCGTGATCAAGGGTAACGCCGGGCCCGAACTGCTCGCGACCTATGAGGCCGAGCGCAAGCCGGCCGCTTACCTCGCGATCGCGAGCGGGATCGCCAATTACATCGACCGGATGCGTCCAGATCGCGAAGAGCTGCGGATTCCTGGAGTCGCAGCTGATTATCTGAACGTCGTGTTCGGCCATCGTTACCGATCGCGAGCCGTCATTTGCCCGCAGGACGACGGCTCATTGAGCGAGGACCCATGCACGCCCTCCGTCATGCCGGGCTTTCGGGTTCCGCATGTTCCGATCTATGTCCAGGGAAAAGCGTTCTCCCTTCACGATTTGACGGGCAGAGACTTTACTTTGATCGTCGGGAGAAAAGGCGCTCACTGGGTGAACGCCGCGACGCGCTACGCTGCGGCGACGGGCTTCCCGATTCAAGCCTATCAAATCGACGGGGATCTCCAGTCGACGCAGGATTTGCAAGAGGCGTTGCGGCTGGCCGACGACGGGGCCCTGCTCATCCGCCCGGACGGCTTCGTCGCTTGGCGCGGCGACGGGGGCCTTCGAGGCGCCGAAGAAGATCGGCTTTCGGTCGCGCTGGCGGAGATTTGTGCTAGGACTTCGCGGCCGAGCGAACTCCAGGCGAGATTGATTTCGGCATGAATTCAGGGAGAGACCCATGCCCCAACCCATAGAGCATGGACCCAGTCCGTGGTGGGCCGGCTTTCTGTTGACGAGTCCCTTGCGTCGCCTCGTTCACGATCCGCGCGGGATCTTATCGCCTTTCGTCAAAGAGGGGATGCGAGTCCTGGAGCCTGGTCCGGGACGCGGGTTTTTCACGCTGGAGCTGGCGCGGCTCGTCGGACCGAACGGAAAAGTATTCGCTTCCGAGCTGCAGACCGCTATGCTCGAAGGCTTGAAGAGACGGGCGAAGCGCGCGAAGCTCGGCGATCGCATCGACGCGAGGCAGGCGACACGCTCTTCGCTCGGGATTGACGATCTCGTCGGCACGATCGACTTTGCTCTGTCGTTCGCGGTCGCTCATGAAACCGGCGAACCCAAGCATTTCTTCGACGAAGTCGCCCGCGCGCTGGCGCCGGAGGCCTTGTTGCTGCTTGTCGAGCCGGAGGGCCATGTGGCGATCGGCTACTTCCAAGTCTTGACCGCCGCGGCCGTCAGCTCTGGCCTGACTTTCGTGACGCCGGCCCCGAAAATCGACGGGAGTCATGTGGCCTTGTTGCGAAATTCTCGTCGCGCCCATACATCCGAAGCGGCGCCCCAGCCGCGCCTCCAACGCCATAGGGCGGGTTTGATGCAGTTCAGCGTGAGCAGAGGAGGCGATTGCAGGCGACCGCCGGGCGAGGGGCGACGCGCATGAGCCAGGAAATCGATGCCTCCATTCAGCAGGCGCAGCAGCTTGGCGGGAGCGGGCGCCGCGGCTGGCGCGCCAATCGGCGGCCTCTGGCGCTGGCTGTCATAGCCGTTCTGATCGGCGCTGGCGTTTGGCGCTACTATGCGTCGCCTAACCTTGCGCCGGTGCAGACCGTGGGCGCCGCCAGCCCCGTCACGCGCGGCCCGCCGACGCCCGTTCTTTTCGAGGAAGTTCACGCAGGCGACTTCCCCGTCGTTCTGACGGCGCTCGGGACCGTGACCCCCTCCGCCACCTCTGTCGTGAAGTCACAAATTTCGGGGCAGTTGCTGGAGGTGAACTTCGTTGAAGGCCAGGCCGTCAGGGCCGGCGACATTCTCGCGAAGGTCGATCCGCGTCCTTACGAGCTGACGCTGAGGCAAAATGAAGGGCAGCTGAAACGCGACTTGGCCAATTTGCACAATGCGGAACGCGATCTCGCGCGGTATCGCGCGTTGCGCGCGAAGGTGCAGGACGCGGTTTCGGCGCAGCAAGTCGATACTCAGGAAGCGCTCATCGCCCAGTTGAAGGGGACGGTTGAGATCGACCAGGCGATGGTCGATACTGCGCGCCTCAATGTCGGCTATTGCAATATCGTGTCTCTGATCGAAGGACGCACTGGCCTGCGCCAGGTCGACCAAGGCAATTTCGTTACGCCGAACGATCCCAATGGCATTGTCGTCGTCACGCGCTTGAAGCCGATCACCGTGGTTTTCACTCTCCCGGAGAGCCGTTTGCAGCCCGTATTGCGACGGCTGCGATCCGGAGCGATGCTTAGCGTCGCGGCTTTCGATAACGCTTCCTCGACCAGGCTCGCCACGGGCGAGCTGAAGGCCATCGATAACCAGATCGATGCGTCCACGGGCACGGTCAAATTACGCGCCGAGTTCGCCAATCAAGATGAAAAGCTGTTTCCGAGCCAGTTCGTCAACGTCGAATTATACGTCGAGACGTTGCACGGCGTCGTGACGGCGCCCCTCGCCGCCATCCAGCGAGGCCCGCAAGGGCCCTTCGTTTACGTGATCAAGCCAGACAACACAGTCACATCGCGCCCGGTGAAGCTCGGCTCTTCGGCTCATGATCGCGTCGTCGTAAAGTCGGGGCTGCAGAGCGGAGACCGGGTCGTGACCGAAGGCGCGGACAGGCTGCGCGAGGGCGCAAGCGTATCCCTTGCTGCCGCCGCCGCGCAGCCAGGGAGCGCCTCGGCTCATTGACCGACGGCGGTTTTCGCCAAGCCTTCCCGGAAATGCGCCTTCAGATCTCCCCGCGGGGAGCCCGCGGCCGCCACGAGCAAGAGCAGCGCAAGCGATGAGCCAGCAACACAGGTTTTCGCCTTTCGGAACGCGCAAATGAATCCCTCGCGGCCGTTCATCTTTCGTCCAGTGGCCACCTGGCTCTTGATGGCGGTCTTTTTGATCGGCGGCTGCGCCGCCTTCGCCTTCCTCCCTTTGTCGGCGCTCCCGAACGTCGATTACCCGACGATCAAAGTCCAAGCCTTTCTCCCTGGCGCAAGCCCGGAAATGATGATGTCCACGGTGACGGCGCCCTTGGAGCGCCAACTGGGCCAGATGCCGGGATTGAACTAGATGGCGTCGACGAGCTCCGCCGGCGCCTCTGTCATTACGCTGCAATTCGGGTTGAATCTCAGCCTTGACGTCGCGGAGGAGGAGGTCCAGGCCGCAATCAATGCGGCGAGTAATTTCCTACCGCCCGACCTGCCAACTCCTCCCACCTACGCCAAGGTCAATCCGGCCGACGCGCCGATCATGAGCCTTGCGATCAGCTCGACGACCTTGGCATTGACTGAGGTCGAGGAGATCGCGGAAACGCGGCTCGCGCAAAAAATATCTCAATTGCCGGGCGTCGGATTGGTGAGCGTCAGTGGTGGTCATAAGCGGGCGGTGCGCATCCGCTTCGATCCTCGGGCGCTGGCCGCCCATCATCTCAACATCGATGATCTGCGCACGACCATCGGCAACGCCAACGTCAACGCGCCGAAGGGCAGTTTCGATGGCCCGGCGCAGGCCTCAACGATCAACGCCAACGACCAGATAACCAACCTCGCCGACTATAGAGGATTAGTCATCGCCTATCGCGCCGGCCGGCCGGTGCGCCTCTCCGACGTCGCGACGGTGGATTTCGGACCGGAGAACACCAAGCTCGCCGCCTGGGCCAACACGACGCGCGCCATTATTCTCGACATTCGCCGCCAGCCGGGAGCGAATGTCGTCGACGTCACGGAGAGCGTCAAAGCCCTCCTGCCTTCGCTCGAGTCGAGCCTGCCCGCCGCCATCGATGTCGCCATCTTGAGCGACCGCACAACGACGATTTGCGCGTCGATCGGCAATGCCCAATTCGAGCTGGCGCTCGCCGTCATGCTCGTCGTTCTGGTGATCTATCTGTTCTTGCGCAGTCTGTCGGCGACGATCATCGCCGGCTTGTCGGTTCCTCTGTCCATCGTCGGAACTTTTGCGGCGATGCGCCTCTTGGGCTTCGGGCTGGACAATCTGTCGCTGATGGCGCTGACGATCTCGACCGGATTTGTCGTGGACGACGCTATAGTGATGATCGAGAACATCATGCGTCACCGCGAAAACGGCCATAGTCCGCTGCAGGCGGCGCTGAAAGGCTCCCAAGAAATCGGCTTCACGATCATATCGCTGACGATTTCCCTCATCGCCGCGCTCATCCCGCTGCTGTTCATGGGCGATGTCGTGGGCCGCCTCTTTCACGAGTTCGCGATCACGCTTGCCGCGGCGCTGGTGATTTCGGCGATCGTATCGCTGACCCTTGTGCCCATGCTCTGCGCGCGGACAGCCTGGCGCAGACCCGGCGACGTCGAGGGCCGGGGCGAAGAGACGGGCGCGGGCTTCTTCAACAAAGTAAAGGACGCATACAGAAAGGCGTTGGAAGTCACGCTCCGCCATCAGCCGCTGACCCTCTTCCTCGCGATCGCTACCCTCGCCGTCACGGTGGCGCTTTATGTCGTGATCCCCAAGGGGTTCTTCCCCGTCGAGGACACGGGCATGATCCAGGCGGTCTCCCAGGCCTCGCAAGGCGTCTCCCATGAGGCCATGACGCGTCTTCAAACTGAGCTTGCGGAGCGGATCTTGCGCGATCCCGCGGTCGAAAATTTGAGCTCCTTCATCGGCGTGGACGGGACTAACCCGACGCGAAACAGCGGACGCTTTCTCATCAACCTGAAGCCATGGAGCGAACGCCGCCTCAGCAGCGCCGAGATTGTCCGCCGCTTGCAGAAGGAGACCGCAGGTGTCGCTGGCGTGACGCTTTCCATGCAGCCTGTCCAGGACATGACGATCGACGCCGGCGGCAACCGCGCGCAATACAGTTTCATTTTGCAAAACGTCGATCCGGGCGAATTGAACGCCTGGACCGCGCGACTGATGGAGAAGCTCGAACAGACGCCGGAGCTCAGCAACGTCGTGAGCGACATGCAACAGGCGGGGCTCGCAGTCGATCTCATCATCGACCGCGCGACGGCCTCTCGCTACGGCATCGCTCCCGCGACGGTCGATAACGTGCTCTATGATGCGTTTGGTCAGCGCATTGTCTCGACGATCTACACGCAATCCAACCAATATCGCGTCATTTTGGAGGCCGATCCCTCGCTGCAGAGCACGCTCGACAGCCTGTCGTCTCTCTACCTCCCGTCGTCAATGTCGACGACAAACGGGCAGGTCCCGCTTTCCGAGATCGTTCACGTCGTGCAACGTCGCGGCCCGTTGTCGATCACGCGTCTTGGGCAGTTTCCGGCGACGACGATCTCCTTCGACGTGGCGCCGGGCGCCTCGTTGTCGTCAGCCGTGAAAGCGATCGAAAAGGCCGAGAAGGAGATAGGGCTGCCGCTGAGCTTCACCACTTCTTTCCAAGGCGCCGCTGCCGCTTTCCGCGCCTCGGCGTCGAAGGAGATCCTTCTGATCGCCGCAGCCGTCGTCACGATGTATATCGTGCTTGGCGTGCTCTACGAGAGCTTCATTCATCCGATCACGATTTTGTCCACGCTTCCCTCGGCAGGTCTCGGCGCGCTGCTGGCTTTGATCATGCGTGGCCAGGACCTCGACATCATCGGCTTCATCGGGATCATCCTGCTGATCGGCATTGTGAAGAAGAACGCGATCATGATCGTGGATTTCGCGCTCAACGCGCAGCGTTCTGGTGGGCTCCCCGCGCAGGAGGCGATTTTTCAAGCCTGTCTTCTGCGTCTTCGACCGATCCTGATGACCACTTTGGCGGCGATTTTTGGCGCCTACCCTTGATGCTGGGCTCCGGCGTCGGCGCGGAGCTCCGCCAGCCGCTCGGCGTTGCGATCGTTGGCGGATTGATCCTGAGCCAGGCGATGACGCTTTTCACGACGCCCGTCATCTACCTCTATTTCCACCGCCTCGCCGCAGGGTTCGCGCAGTGGAAGGCGGCGTCCCCGCTTGCCCTCGGCGAGATCGACGAATGAGCTTCTCCGAATTTTTCATCGCACGACCGGTGGGAACGGCGCTTCTTACGATTGGACTAGCTCTGGCCGGCCTTCTCGCATTCTTCCACCTGCCGGTGGCGCCGCTGCCGCAGGTCGACTTCCCGACCATCGCCGTGACCGCGCAGCTGCCGGGGGCCAGCGCCGAGACGGTGGCGACGAGCGTCGTCAACCCGCTCGAGCGGCGTCTCGGCCGGATCGCGCATGTGTCGGAAATGACCTCCACGAGCAGCGCAGGTCAGGCGCGCATCGTGTTGCAGTTCGACATCGACCGCGACATCGACGGCGCGGCGCGTGACGTGCAGGCGGCTATCAACGCCTCGCGCTCCGACCTGCCGTCGAACCTTCCTTCCAATCCGACATATCGAAAGCTTAATCCGGCCGAAATGCCGGTTCTCATCCTTATTCTCACGTCAAAGACGTTGACGACGGACCGCATTTTTGATTTGGCGAGCACTTATTTGCAGCAAGGATTGTCCCAGCTCGAGGGCGTCGGCCAAGTGGTCGTCGGCGGCTCGAGCCCCCCGGCCGTGCGCGTCGAGCTCAAGCCAAAGGCTCTGTTCAAATATGGCCTCAGTCCCGAAGACGTGCGCGCTGCGCTGAGCGCCGCCAATGCGAACGGCCCGAAGGGCGAGATCGGCAACATCGGTCAGACCTTTCAGATCTACACCAACGATCAGGCGACGCGGGCGAGCGACTATGTTTCTCTCGTCGTCGCCTATCGCAATGGCGCGCCGATCCATCTGAGCGACATCGCCGAGGTGGAAGACTCGATTGAGGACGTGCGCAACGAATGCCTCGCCAACGGCGAGAAGGCGGTCGCCGTCTATATCTATCGTCAGCCGGGAGCCAACCTCCTCGCGACGGTCGAACGCGTGAAGGCCGAGCTGCCGAAGCTCGCAGCGGCGATGCCGGCCGAGGTCGCGATCACGCTCAAGTCCGACAGAAGCAACACGATCCGCGCCTCGCTGCGTGACACGGAGTGGACGCTGGTCGTCGCGGTTCTCCTCGTCACTCTGGTCGTCTTCCTGTTTTTGCGGGATGCTCGAGCGACGCTCATTCCGGCGGTGGTCACGACGGTGTCGATCGTCACCACGTTCGGCGTGATGTATCTCTTGGGCTTCAGCCTGAATAATTTTTCGCTGATGGCGCTGATCGTCGCCACCGGATTCGTCGTCGACGACGCGATCGTCGTGCTCGAGAACATTTCTCGCCACATCGAAAGCGGAATGGGACGGGTTCAAGCCTCCATCCGCGGCGCCCGCGAGGTCGGCTTCACCGTGGTGTCGATCAGCATCTCGCTGATCGCCGTGTTTGTCCCGGTCCTCTTCATGGGCGGGATGCTGGGGCGTCTGTTTCGCGAGTTTGCGGTCACTCTTTCCGTCGCCGTTCTCGTCTCGCTCGTCCTTTCCTTGACGACGACGCCGATGCTGTGCGCTCTGTTCCTAAGACCCAACTCTACGGTGCGAGCGCGGCCGCGCTACGACTTCTTCGCTTGGCTCCAGGACAGATACGCGCGCAGCCTCGACTGGATGTTGGGCCACGGCCCCTTCGTCATCTTTGTCCTGTTTTCGACCATTTGCCTCAACGTCTGGCTGTTCTCGATCGTTCCGAAAGGCTTTTTCCCGCAGCAGGACACGGGCCGGCTGGCCGGCGCCATCCGCGCCGAGCAGACCGTTTCCTTTCAGTTCATGAAGCACAAGCTCGCGCAGTTCCAAAGCATCATTCAGAGCGACCCTGCGGTGGAAGGCGTGTCGGGGGTCGCTGGCGCCGCCGCGGGCGAAGCGAACAGCGCCTCGATCTTCGTCGACCTGAAACCGAGGTCGCAGCGCGACGCCAGCGCGGACGAGGTCATCGCGCGTCTGCGCGAAAAGACCTCGCGGATTCCGGGCGCGCGCCTCTTCCTGCGCTCGGTGCAGGATTTGTTCGTTGGAGGGCGATCGAGCGACGCTCAGTATCAATACACTCTCCAAGGCGACAATGTGAAGGATCTCTATGACTTCGCGCCGCGTCTCGTCGAGGCGTTGCAGCGCAGCTCCATACTGACCGACGTCGATTCGGACCTGGAGGACAAGGGGCTCGAGACCAACGTCGCCATCGACCGGGACACGGCGGCCCGGCTCGGCGTCAAGACGAGAGACATCGACAACACGCTCTACGACGCATTCGGGCAGCGCCAGGTGTCGGTAATCTATGGTCCGCTCAACCAATATCACGTCGTGATGGAGGTGGAGCCGCGCTATTGGCAGGACCCGACGATCTTGGAAGACCTCTATGTCGCCGCTTCAGGCGGCGCGGGCGCGACGGGCGATGCTCCGGCGCCAAAGGCGGCGGCCGCGCAGCCGTTCAGGCCGGCGAGTTGTCCCGGCGTCGGAGCCGAAGCGATCAATTCCGCCCGCCATGCGACGGTCAACGCGCCGATCAACGCAAGCGGGGGAAGCGCGCAGACCGGCGAGGCCGTCAGCACCCGTCAGCAACCCATGGCGCCGATGGCCGGTTTCAGCCGTTTCGATCCAGGCGACGCGCCGACGGCGATCTATCATCAGGGGCTCTTCGCTTCGATCACCCTTTCTTTCAATCTCGCTCCCGGCCGGGCGTTGAGCGAGGCTGACGCGGAGATCCGCAGGACCATGGCGGAGCTTCAGGCGCCCCCGACCATCCATGGGAGTCTCGAGGGGATGGCCGGCGCCTATGCGGACTCTCTTGGAAAGGAGCCCTGGCTCATTCTGGCCGCGCTAGCGGCCGTCTATATCGTCCTGGGGGCGCTTTACGAGAGCTTCATTCATCCGCTTACGATATTATCGACCCTGCCTTCGGCGGGCGTCGGAGCGGTGCTGGCGCTTTTGCTCTTCGACGTTGAATTTAGCATCATCGCGCTCATCGGCGTGATTCTCCTCATCGGCATCGTCAAGAAAAATGCGATATTGATGATCGATTTTGCGCTCGATGCGCAACGTTCGGAAGGACTAGCGCCCCGCGACGCTATTTTTCGCGCAAGCGTGTCCCGCTTCCGTCCCATCATAATGACGACCTTGGTCGCAATCTTCGGCGCCGTCCCGCTGGCGTTGAGCTTCGGCGACGGAGGAGAAATCCGCCGGCCCTTGGGCATTTCCGTAGTCGGGGGCCTTGTCGTCAGCCAATTGTTGACGCTCTACACGACCCCCGTGGTCTATCTATATCTTGAGCGTTTCCGTTCTTGGTCAGGGCAGCGATGGCTGTGCTCTTTTCGTGGGCGCTCGCTTATCCCCAAAAAGAGTCCCTAAACGGCAAAGAAATTCGCTCGATCGCGGTAGACAGCGCGTCCCCTCAGCCTAGGTTAGGCTATAAACTGCGAGCGACCGTGGCCGAAGCTACGGCCCGAAGGGGCGGCCGAGATGATGCAGCTTCACTTCCCGCCGATTGCGGCCAAGGCGAGCGCCGCATTCGACCTCGCCACGGTTGGGGGCGGCGTGCTCGAGCCACATGGGCCGGTCGGAGCCGGCAATGCTCAGATCCTGCTCAACGCCGTGGCGATCATGTTGATGATCGTCGTCCCGACGATCCTGGCGACCTTCGCTTTCGCCTGGTGGTTTCGCGCCTCGAACAAGCGGGCGACCTACCGGCCCGACTGGACCTATTCCGGGCGCATCGAGCTCATCGTTTGGGGCATTCCGCTCCTCGTGGTCCTGTTCCTAAGTGGCGTGATCTGGATCGGCTCGCATGACCAAGATCCGTCGCGTCCGCTCGCTGGCGAGACGAAGCCGGTCGAGATCCAAGTCGTGTCGCTCGACTGGAAATGGCTCTTCATCTACCCGGAAGAGGGCGTCGCCAGCGTCAACGAGCTCGCCCTGCTGGCCGGCCGGCCCGCGCATTTCTCGCTGACCTCGGGCACCGTCATGAACATGTTCTACGTGCCGCAGCTCGGCAGCATGATCGCCACGATGAACGGCATGATGACGGAGCTGCATCTCAAGGCGGACCAAGCCGGCGATTATTACGGTCAATCGGCCCAGTTTAGCGGCGCCGGATTCTCCGACATGCATTTCTTGCTGCGTGCCCTTCCTCCGGACTTTTTCGCGCAATGGATGGACGAGGCGCGAAAGTCGGAAGCCACCCTGGACCAAGACGCCTATCTGACGCTCGCGCGCGAGCGCGCGGCGTCGCCGACGCGCTTCTACGGCTCGATCGATCGCGCGCTCTTCGAGAATGTCGCGTCGCGTCGTCTCTCGAGTGAAGGCGGCTCGGTCAGCGGGCAGGCTCAAAGGACGGAGTGACGATGTTCGGCAAGCTCACCCTAAACGCCGTTCCCTGGGACCAGCCCATTCCGCTTGTCGCGGGCGCCGTCGTCATTCTCATCCTGCTCGCCCTTCTCGCCTGGGTCGCCGTCAAGGGTCATTTTCCCTACCTGTGGCGCGAATGGATCACGAGCGTTGACCACAAGCGCATCGGCGTCATGTATGTGCTGCTCGGGCTCGTGATGCTGCTGCGCGGCTTCATCGACGCGATCATGATGCGCTCGCAGCAGGCTTTGGCCTATCACGCCCCGGGCTATCTCCCGCCGCATCATTTCGATCAGATCTTCTCCGCTCACGGCACGATCATGATCTTCTTCGCGGCGATGCCGATCATCATCGGCCTTATGAACTTCGTCGTTCCGCTGCAGCTTGGCGTGCGCGACGTCGCCTTTCCCACGCTGAACTCGACGAGCTTCTGGTTGACCGCGACCGGCGCGCTGCTGGTCAACATCTCGCTCGTCGTGGGGGAATTCGCGCCAACGGGCTGGCTGCCCTATCCGCCGCTCTCCGAGCTTCCCTTTTCGCCGGGCGTGGGCGTCGATTACTACATCTGGGCGCTGCTGATCTCCGGCGTGGGCACGCTCATGACGGGCGTCAACTTCGTCACGACGATCCTCAAGATGCGCGCGCCGGGGATGAGCTATCTGCGCATGTCCATGTTCTGCTGGACTGCGCTCGCCTCCAATCTTCTCATTGTCGCGGCTTTTCCTCTGCTGACCGCGACGTTGATCATGCTCGCGCTCGACCGCTATCTCGGCTTCCACTTCTTCGGTAACGAGGGCGGCGGCAACATGGCGCTGTTCGTCAATCTGATCTGGGCCTGGGGGCATCCGGAGGTCTACATCCTCGTGCTGCCGTCCTTCGGCATCTTCTCCGAGGTGATCTCGACCTTCTCAGGCAAGCCCCTGTTCGGCTATCGTTCCATGGTCATCGCGACCTTGGGCATTTGCATCGTCTCCTTCATCGTCTGGCTGCACCATTTCTTCACAATGGGGGCGGGCGCCGACGTCAACGCGTTTTTCGGCATCGCGACGAGCGTCATCGCCATCATGACCGGCGTGAAGGTCTTCAACTGGCTCTTCACGATGTACGGCGGCCGCATTCGCTATGACACGCCGATGCTGTGGTCGCTTGGATTCCTCCCGACCTTCGTGATCGGCGGCATGACGGGCGTGCTGCTCGCCGTGCCGCCGGCCGATTTCCAGCTCCACAACAGCCTCTTTCTCGTCGCGCATTTCCACAACGTCATCATCGGCGGCGTGGTCTTCGCGGCCTTCGCCGGCGTCTCCTACTGGTTCCCGAAGGCCTTCGGCTTTCGCCTCTATGAGGGCTGGGGCAAGGCGGCGTTCTGGTTCACGACCCTTGGATTCTACGTGACCTTCCTGCCGCTTTATGTTGCGGGTCTGCTGGGCATGACGCGGCGCCTTCAGCATTACGACGTCGCCGAATGGCGGCCTTGGGTGCTGGCGGCGACCGCGGGAATCGTGCTCCTTTTTATCGCGATGTTGTGCCAGATGGCGCAGCTCGTCTTGAGCATCCGCGACCGCGCCAAGCTTCGCGACGAGACGGGCGACCCTTGGGACGGACGTTCGCTCGAATGGGCGACGGCCTCGCCTCCGCCGGTGTTCAATTTCGCGTTTCTGCCCGACGTTAAGGGTCAGGAAGCCTATTGGGCGATCAAGCAGCGCGCGATCGAGAATCAGCATCTCGCGGCGGCGGGCGAGTATCAGCCCATCGAAATGCCCAAGAACAGCGCCACTGGCTTCGTGACCGCCTTCTTCGCGACCCTCACAGGCTTCGGCCTGATCTGGCACATCTGGTGGATGGTCGTGCTTGGGCTCGTCCTCGCCTATGCGGGTTTCGTGGTTTTTGCGTGGCGCGATGAAGATGAATACGCCATTTCCGCAAGCGAGGTGCAGCGGATCGACGGCGAAAGGCGGCGTGCGCGCGAGCAATGGTTGAAGCGCCTCGCTGGCGCCAGGGAGACGGCATGACGGCGACAGCGACAGTGACCTTGCCCGGCGCCCCAGGGCTTAACGCGGGCGCCATGGCGCCCGGCCACGGCGAGGGTGGGCCGGCCTCGACGCTCGTGGTCGTCGCCTATGGCTTTTGGATTTTTCTGATCAGCGACATCGTCATGTTCTCCGCCTTCTTTGCGGCGCATGCGGTGTTGCAGACGGCCACGGACGGCGGTCCCGCGGGCCGCGATCTCTTCGATCTGCGCCGCGTCGCGATCGAGACGGCGTGCCTGCTTCTGTCGAGCTTCACCTGCGGGCTGTCGGCTCTCTCCGCCGAGGCGCGCCGCATGAGCTGGACGCAGGCGGCGCTGCTCGTGACGGGTCTCTTGGGCTTCGCCTTTCTCGTCCTGGAGATGGGCGAATTCGCGTCGATGATCAAGGCGGGCGCCGGGCCGCAACGCAGCGCCTTTCTGTCGTCCTTCTTCGCGCTGGTCGGACTTCACGGCGCGCATGTGACCGTCGGTCTCCTGTGGCTCGGAACAATGATGGCGCAGCTTTACGTCAAGGGCTTTCGCGCCGACATTCGCCGACGCCTGCTTTGCTTCAACATGTTCTGGCATATGCTCGACATCGTCTGGGTCGCCATTTTCACGTTGGTCTATCTCGTCGGAGTCGCGCGATGACCGCAAATCATGAAAACCTCATGGAGCTCGATGGGGCGCCCGGCTCCGAAGAGCCTCGCAGCGAGCATCTTTTAAGCGGCGCGCAGGGCTATTTTCTGGGCCTCGTCCTGTCCGCGCTGCTGACGGCGCTCGCCTTTTACTTCACAGGTTCGGATTGGCTGTGGGGACCCAGCATTCCCGTGGCGCTGAGCGTGCTCGCTGTTGCGCAGATCGGTGTGCATCTCGCCTTCTTCCTCCATCTGACGACAGCGCCGGACAGCGTGAACAATTCGCTGGCCCTCGCCTTCGGCACGCTGATCGTGGCGCTTGTCATCGGCGGCACGCTTTGGATCATGTATCACATGAACCTGAACATGCCGCCGATGACGCGGATGACGCCGGGCGCCGCGGCTTCTCCTGGCGTGACCGGCGTCATCGAAACCGCGAGTGCGACGCCCGTCACAGCCCGATTCGACGGCGTCGTCCGCTCGGTCGACTGCGAGGTCGGCGCTCGAGTTCAGCAGGGCCAACTTTGCGCGACGATCGATGCGCCATCCCACGCGGAGGCGGTCCGCCAAGCCGAGAACGCTTTGCGCACGGCGCAGGCGCGCGTGACGCAGGATCGGGCCGCGCTGGCTGCGGCGCAGGCTAAGCCCGATCGTCACCCGGCCGCAAAGAAGCGTGTCGGCGACTTGAAGCAGACGCTGCTTCGCGACGAGCGCGGCGTGAGCGCGGCTCAGCAGGAGTTCGGTGAGGCGAAAGCGCGCCTCGACGAAGCAAGAATTGTTGCGCCGGCGGATGGAATCGTCGTGGCGCGCAACGTCGCGCCCGGCCAAGCGGTCGCCGCGAATGCGCAGCAGCCGCTCTTCCTGTTCGCGCCGGCCGACACGGTGGAGTTCAAAGCCTCGTCGCCGGGAACCTTCGCGGCGCTCAAGCCGGGCGACAGAGTGGTCGTCACCGTCGATACACTGCGGGGACGCAGCTTTGAAGGCGAGGTCCTTTCCCTGCCGCCCTCGCAGGGCGGCCAAGGGAGTCAGGTCGTCGTCAGGGCGAAGAACCCGGACGGGGCGCTGAAGCCGGGGATGAGAGCGACGGTCCGGCCATCCGGCGAGTGAATCGCCGCGTTCGAGGAGCCGCGGCGGGGCGCCACAAGCTTCGCCTTCCCGACTATTTCGGTCGCCAACCATGGAACGGCGCACAGCGCCCGCTAGGGTTTGTAGCACCAAGAAGAATTGGGGGCGAGGCATGGCGACGCCAATCGAGGACTACGGCCTCATCGGCAATTGCGAAACGGCTGCACTCGTGTCGAAAGCCGGCTCGATCGATTGGTTTTGTCCGCCGCGCTTCGACTCCGCCGCCTGTTTTGCGGCGCTCCTCGGGACGCCAGAGAACGGCCGATTTTTGATCGCGCCCAAGGATCCGTCGGCGCGCGTCACCCGCCAGTATCGCGATTGCACATTGATTTTGGAGACAACTTTCGAGACTCCGGAAGGCATCGCGACCCTCATCGACTTCATGCCAAAATCCGGAGGCTGCGATATTGTGCGCCTCGTCGTTGGCGAGCGCGGCCGCGTGGAGTTCGAGACCGAGCTCATCGTTCGCTTTGATTACGGCGTCAGCATTCCCTGGGTGAGGCATCTGGAAGACGAGCCCGGCCTCAGCGCGGTGGCCGGACCAGACGGGCTCGTGCTGAGAACCTCGGCGCCGCTCGAGAACCAGGATATGCGAACCGCCAGCGCCTTCTCGGTCGCGAGCGGGGAATGCGTTCCCTTCGTGCTGAGCCACGCGCATTCCTACGGACGGCTCCCGGCGCCGTTGGACGCCAGTCAGGCGCTCGCCGACACAGAATTGTTTTGGCGCACATGGCTCGGCCGTTGTTCCTCGGTTGGCGACTGGGGAAACGAGGTGAAGCGATCGTTGCTCACCCTGAAGGCGCTCAACTATGAGCCGACTGGAGGCGTCGTCGCGGCGCCCACGACCTCTCTGCCGGAGTGTCTCCACGGCGCGCGCAATTGGGACTACCGCTATTGCTGGTTGCGCGACGCGGCTTTCACGCTTAGCGCGCTGATGAGCCTCGGCTATTACGAGGAGGCGAAGGCCTGGCGGGATTGGCTCTTGCGCGCCGTGGCCGGCAGCCCCGCCCAAATGCAGATCCTCTACGACGTCACCGGCGGCAAGCAACTGCCGGAACGCGAGCTGTCTTGGCTCTCGGGCTACGGCGATTTACGTCCGGTGCGCGTCGGCAATGCCGCGGTGGATCAGCGCCAGCTCGACGTCTATGGCGAGGTGCTGCATGCGCTGCATGAAGCCGCACGCGGCGGCATGCCGATGACGGTGCACGGCGCTTCCGTCGGGCGCGTCATTCTCGAGCATCTGGAGTCGATCTGGCGCGAGCCTGACGAAGGAATCTGGGAGGTGCGCGGCGGTCCGAAACATTTCACGCATTCCAAGGTCATGGCCTGGGTCGCGTTCGACCGCGCCGAAGACTTGGCGACATACCTTGGCAACGCGGAGCTCGCCCGTCGCTGGCGCGCGGACGCCGACGAGATTCGCGCAGAGGTCTGCGTGCGCGGTTTCAATGAAGAACTCGGCAGCTTCGTTCAATATTACGGGAGTCGCGAGCTCGACGCCAGCCTGCTGCAGATCCCGCTCGTCGGATTCCTGCCGCCGGACCATCCGCATGTTCGCGGCACGCTCGCGGCGGTCGAGCGCCGGCTCATGCACGATAGCGGTCTGGTGATGCGCTATGAATCCGGGAGCGGAATCGACGGACTGCCGCCGGGGGAAGGGGCGTTTCTCGCCTGCAGCTTCTGGCTCGTCGAGAATTACATCCAGCAAGGACGCTTCGCCGAGGCGAACGCGCTGTTCAAGAATCTGTTGTCGATGCGTAACGACCTCGGTTTGCTCGCGGAAGAATACGACCCGCGTACGCGCCGCCAGCTCGGCAATTTTCCGCAGGCCTTTAGCCATATCGGGCTCATCAACACGGCGGTCCGTTTCGCGCGGGCCACGCAACAGCTACCCCAGGACAGTGCCGGCGGCTTCGACGTCGGCAAAGATGCGTAATGGCCCTTCCGGGCGCAACCGCCCGGCCGGGATGCTCGCATCGTCGGCGCGCAGACGCGTCAACACGCTCTTTTTTCCCCCGCCGACGACGAGAAAAGCAGTCTCGCGAGCGCTTTCGAGTGCCGGATAGGTGAGGGTGATGCGGGTCTCTGGCGCCGCGCCCACGACCTCGATCACCCATCGTCGCCGCTCACTCAAGGCGGGCGCGTCCGGCATCAGAGAGGCCGTGTGGCCGTTGTCTCCCAGTCCCAGAATGACCGCGTCGAAAAGCGGCCGGGACGCCTCGAGATGATCTGCGCCGTAGAAAAATTTCAGCTCCTGTTCATAGGCCTCCGCCGCCGCTTGCGGCGTGAGCCCGGTCGTCGGGATGGGATGAATATTGGCTTGCGGAATGGGCGCCTGCGAAAGCAGCGCCTTTCGCGCCATAAGAAAATTGCTGCGCGGGTCGTCATGCGGCGCGAAGCGCTCGTCGCCCCAGAACCAATGCGTTCGTGACCACGGAAACGCATCTCGAAAGCCCGGCGCCGCGAGTCGCTCGTAGAACCGCTTGGGCGTCGAGCCGCCGGCGAGCGCGATTGCGATGCGCCCGTCACTCGATCGCGCCAGCTCGGTCAGCCAAGCCGCAGCGGCCTCGGCAAGCGCCTCGGCGTCGAGCAGAACCTCGAGCTCCGCCTGCGACGGCTTCATCATTGTCGCCTCCCGAAAAGACCACGACTACGCCGCTGCGGCGCTCAGGATATATTTTCGCATCGCTTTGGCGAAGCCTTCGTTCTCATTGTTGTCGGTCACCGCCTGGGCCTGCGCCTTCACCTCATTGCTGGCGTTGCCCATGGCGATAGAAAAGCTGCTCTTCCTGAACATCAGCACATCATTGGGTCCATCGCCTATCGCGGCGATTTCCTGGGGCGAGATATGCGCGAGTTCTCGCCAGCGTATCGACGACGGCGCCCTTGTTCGCCTGGGGATGCGTCACATCAAGGTAATAGGACTGCGATCGCGTGGCGCTGGCCCTTCCTTCAAGCGCCTCCTGCGCCGCCGCTTCGCAGCTGACTACTCGCAGAGAGTTGTCGGAAACGCCGACGATCTTGATCGCCTGCGCAAGATGCGCATCCGTGAAGCTTGCGACCACGTCCGGATCGAATTTGACTGTCCCTCTCTCGCGCGCGACATGCGGCGCGTCGATGTCGCGAATGAGCCAACGGCTTTCTGTGTAGACCCAGGCGTCGAGCCCCTTGTCGAGGATGAGCCGCAGCGCCTCTGCGGCGACGGCGGCGTCGAGCGCGTGACACTCGATGACCGAAAGGTCGGGGTGCACCACGGCGCCTCCGTTGAAGCCGGCGATCGCGCCCGTGAGCTGCAGCGGCTCGATGAGCATCCTCATGCCGCGCGGTGGCCGTCCGCTCGTGATCGCAAGCTCGACGCCCGCCTCGCTCAGCTCCCTTGCCGCCGCCTTCGCCTCCTCCGTCAGAACTTTCTCATTCGTGACGAGTGTGCCGTCGACGTCGGCGAGCACTAGGCGCGTCTTGGGATGTTCGCTCATCGCGCCGTTTCCAATTGGGGGGCGATCGCGCGCCAGCGGCGGCCGTCTCGCTTCAGGAGCTCATTTGCCGCGGCGGGGCCGTCCTCGCCTGATGGGTATAGCGGAGGCTCGGCTCCATTCGCGCCCCAGGCGTCGAGCACGGGCTGTACGACGCGCCACGCCTCTTCCACCATATCGGCGCGCATGAAGAGAGTCTGATCGCCGATCATGACGTCGTAGATCAACGTCTCGTAGCCGACGTTGGGCTCCTTGGCGAACCAGTCTTCGTAACGGAAGTCCATTCTCACGGCGGCGAGCTCGACGAGGGGGCCGGGTCGCTTGACGTCGAACTGTAGTGAAATCACCTCCTTGGGCGCGATGCTCAGCACGAGCCAGTTCGGCTTGAGACACTCCACGGGCGTGCGCTGGAATGTGGTGGCGGGCGCCTTTTTGAAGCAGATCGCCACCTCGGTCGAACGCTGCGACATGTGCTTGCCGGTGCGGATGTAGAAAGGCACGCCGGCCCAGCGCCAGTTGTCGATCTCCAGCCGCATGGCGACATAGGTCTCGACATTGGAAGAGGGCGACACGCGAGGCTCGTCGCGATAGGCGCGCTTTTGCTGATTCACGACCACGCCGGCGCCGTATTGGCCGCGCACCGCGTCTTGTGGTTTCACGGGCGGCATGGCCATGAACACCTCGGCCTTCTTCGCCCGGATCGACTTGGCGTCGAAGCCGACCGGCGGCTCCATGGCGATCATTGATACGAGCGAGAACACATGGTTTGGGACCATGTCGCGCAGCGCGCCGGTCGCCTCGTAGAAATTGCCGCGCCCCTCAACTCCCACCGTTTCGGATACTGTAATCTGCACATGGTCAATGCGATCCCTGTTCCAGATGGGCTCGAAAAAGCCGTTGGCGAAGCGCAGCGCCATGATGCTCTGCACCGTGTCCTTGCCGAGGAAATGATCGATGCGAAAGATCTGATCCTCGCGCAGCACGCGGAGGATGCGGGCGTCGAGCAGCTGCGCAGATGGAAGGTCGTGACCGAAGGGCTTCTCGATTACGACGCGCCGCCAATAGGACGGAGCGCCGTTGGCGTGGGGATGCTCGCGCGTGAGGCCTGCGGCCCCGAGCTCCTCGACGATGGTCTCGAAGAAGCGGTCGGCGACAGCGAGGTAGAAGATGATGTTGACCGCCTCGAGCTTCTGGAGCTCGCTGGTCAAGCGCTCATAGGTTTCCGCCTGCGTGACGTCTCCTTTGAGATAGGTCATTTTCCCTGCGAGCCTGGCCCAGGCTCTCTGTCGATTCCGGCCGCGCTGAATTCGGCGCGCGACCCGACGAAGCGTTCGAGCGTCGCGTGCAAATGATCGCGCCACTCTTGCGAGGAGATATCGCTGCGACTGACGCCAATCAAAGCGAACTCGTCCGGCAGGGAATCCGTGCGCGCAAGATTGTAGAGAGCCGGCGTCAACAGTCGGTTTGTAAGATCGCCCTCGGCGCCGAAGATCACCATCACGCACGGGTCGGGTCGCTTGCGCGACTGACGCGCCGCGCCCTCCTGGCATCCGCCCTCCATCGGTTCGTTCATGTCGCTACTCCGCGGCGTTGGGCGGAGCGGTCTTCGCCTCGCGCCCGGCTTCCTTCTTTTCGACATGCCCGCCAAAGCCGAAGCGCATGGCGGAAAGCAGCCGGTCGCCAAAACCCCGCTCGCGGCGCGAGCGGAAGCGCGCATAAAGCGCGGAGGACAGCACCTCCGCCGGCGTCGCCTGCTCGATCGCCGCTTCGATCGTCCAGCGGCCTTCGCCGGAGTCCTCGACGAAGCCGGAGAAGCTTTGAAGGTCTGGATCCTTGGCGAGCGCCGCGGCGGAGAGGTCGAGTAGCCAGGAGGAGATCACGCTGCCGCGTCGCCAAACTTCCGCAATGTCGGGAATGTTCAAGACGAAACGTTCGTCTTCAGGAAGCTCCTGCGAATCCTTGGTGCGCAGAATGTCGAAGCCTTCAGGATACGCCTGCATGAGGCCATATTCCACGCCATTATGCACCATCTTGACGAAATGCCCGGCGCCGGTGGGGCCGGCGTGGATGTAGCCGCGCTCGGCGCGCGTATCGGCCGAGTCGCGGCCCGGCGTGCGGGGAATGTCGCCGAAGCCCGGCGCGAGCGCCGCGAAGACCGGATCCAGACGATCGACAGCGGCCTTAGGACCGCCGATCATCATGCAATAGCCGCGTTCGAGCCCCCAGACGCCGCCCGACGTGCCGCAGTCCACATAATGAACGCGCTTCTCATGCAGCGTCCTCGCGCGACGGATATCGTCCTTGTAGAATGTATTGCCGCCGTCGATGATGGTGTCGTCGGCATCGAGCAGCTCGCCGAGCGCTTTGACGGTTTCCTCAGTCACCCCTCCCGCCGGCAGCATGACCCAGACGGCACGCGGTTTTTCAAGCGCCTTGACGAGCTCGGCCAGCGTCGCCGCGGGTGTGGCGCCATCCTGCGCCAGAGCCGCGCGCGCTTTGGCGTTGGAGTCGAAGACGACCGCGCCGTGGCCAGCGCGCATAGAGGCGGCGAGCGATGTTCCCGCCCATGCGGCCCAGACCCACAATGCCAATCTGCATAGAGCTTCTCCTTGAAAGCTAGCGCAGCGCCGCCTCCATCGCGTCGCGCAGACCCGCGAGACCTTTTTCACCGTCGTTGAGATGCACGCGCAGCGCACGTCGTCCGCGCTCGACCATAGCCTCGAAATCACCGCGGGCCTGCGCATCCTTCACAACGCCGAAAGAATAGGCGTGGCCTGGAACGGCGATGTCCTTGGCGTCCCGGCAGGTGATCTGCAGGAAGACTCCGGAATTCGGTCCGCCCTTATAGGCCTGTCCCGTCGAGTGTTGAAATCGCGGCCCGAACCCCAGACATGACGCACAGAGCGTGCGTTCGTGGATCAGCCCCCGCAACTCATCGAGCGCACGCCGATGCGCCTCATTGCGCTCGACATAGGCGAGGAGCGCGATGTAGTCGCCTCTTCCTGCGTCGGCCTCGCCGAGATGGCTGCGAAGATAGCCGGTCAGCGTGTTGTGCCTTCCGAGCTGGGCGCCATATTGCGTATCGGAATAGAGCGCGATGCCGTCTTCGCGGAAGAGCGGCTGCTGCGCGGGCAGCCGATGCGTCTTCTCATATTCCGCGCTCAGCGCGCGCGTCTTCTCCTTGCTCGACTCGACGTCGGGCTGGTCGAAGGGGTTGACGCCAAGCACCGCGCCCGCGACCGCGGTCGCGATCTCGAAGCGGAAGAACTCCTGGCCCAAATTCCAGACGTCTTTTACGACGACGCGCGCGACGGGATGACCCGCCCGGGCGAGACCCTCGACGAGTTGTTGATGGCGTGCGTCCTCGCGCCCTTCCAGCCCGAGATAGATGAAGAAGCGGTCACGCCCGTAGTATTCCACGGCGGCGAGCGGTTCGTCGACGATCGGGATCAGCCCTTTTCCCTGCTTGCCGGTGCTTTCCGCGAAGAGCTGCTCTAGCCAGGCGCCGAAAGCGGCCAAGGCCGGCGATGCGATGATGGTGACCTTGTCGCGCTGCAGCCAACGCGCCGCGACACCCATCGCGACTCCGAGCCTGACGCCGGGATTCTGCGCCGGTGGAGCGTCGGGTCCGCAGGAGCGCATCATCACCTTGACGTTCCCGAGAAGGCGTCGCACGTCGAGGCCCATCGCCGCAGCGGGGACGAGGCCGAACCGCGACAGCGCCGAATAGCGGCCACCGATCTCTGCATCGCCGAAGAAGACACGCGCGAAGCCCAATTCCTGGGTGCGCTTCTCCAGCGATGACCCCTTGTCGGTCACGGCGACGAAATGTTGGCCGGCCTGCTCGCGCCCGCGCAAGGCGGCGACACGCTCGAAGAAATAGTCCAGCAGAATGTTCGGCTCGAGCGTGCCCCCGGATTTCGACGATACAATCACCAGCGTCCTGCCGAGATGGAGCGCTGCTTCGGTCGCGGCAATTTGCGCAGGATCGGTGCTGTCGAGCACACGCAGCTTCGGCCATCCCGGTTGGCGGCCGAAGGTCTCCGCCACCACTTCGGGGGCGAGGCTCGAGCCGCCCATGCCGAGGAGCAGCAGGTCGGAATAGCCTTGCCGCCGCACGTGGGCGGCGAAATCCTCGAGCTCGGCCGCGCCAGCGAGCTCGCAGTCAACGATGCGCAGCCAGCCGAGCCATCGGGCTTCATCGGCGCCGGTCCAGAGCGACGCGTCGCCAGACCAGAGACGGCGGATGGAGCCGTTCTCGCGCCAAGCCTCGAGTTCGTGCTCATAACGCTTTTGCGCATCGCAGGAGTTCATGCCGATGGCGAAGCCGGGTTGCGGGCCGTCGAGCAGCCCCAGCCGCCGCTGCGCCACGGCGCCGAGCAGCTTGTCAAATGCGTCGGCGAAGAGGTGGACGCCAGCCTCCGTGAGCTGAGCTGTGACGTCGTCGAGGTTTACGCCATAGTCGGCGAGCGCGGCGAGATCGGCGCGCGCCTGAGGCAAGTCGCGCTCGATTGCGTCCCGCATGACGACCCCATGGTCCCGGAAGGCGTCGAGCGTGGCCGGCGGCAAAGTGTTGACCGTATCCCGCCCCACGAGCTCCTCGACATAGACCGTATCCCGATAGGCTGGATTTTTCGTGCTCGTCGAAGCCCAGAGCAGGCGTTGCACCCTTGCCCCGGCGCTCGCGAGCCGCAGCCAGCGCGGCCCGGCAACGAGCGACTTGAACAGCGCATAGGCGAGCCTGGCGTTCGCGATCGCGGTCTTGCCCTTGAGTTGCGTGGCGCCCTCCTGCCCTGCGTCCTCGAGCCGCTTGTCCACTGCCGTGTCGATGCGGCTGACGAAAAAGCTCGCGACGCTCGCGACCTTCGATACGTCCCCGCCGGCTTGGAGAAGTTCCTCGAGGCCGGACATATAGGCGTCGGCGACCTGCTCATAGACATCCACTGAGAACAGCAGCGTGATATTGACGTTGATCCCCTGCGCTATCAGCGCGCGGATCGCCGGCAGGCCGGCGTTCGTCGCGGGGACCTTGACCATCAGATTGGGCCGCCCGACGGCGCGCCACAGATGCCGCGCTTCGTTCAGGGTGGCCTCGGTGTCGTTGGCGACATAGGGCGAACATTCGAGGCTGATGTATCCGTCCCCCCCTCGCGTTCGATCGTACACCGGACGCAGCGTATCGGCGGCGTTACGGATATCTTCGAAGGCCAGAGCCTCGAAAATCTCCGATATGCTGTGATCGCCTTGCGACTGAATACTCTTTAGCGCCGCGTCATATTCGTTGCTCTCGCCGATCGCCTTCTCGAAGATCGACGGATTGGAGGTCGCGCCCGTCAGCGCGTCGCGCTGCATTCGCATGCGCAGCTCGCCCCCCTCGACGAAGCTTCGCTTGAGGAAATCGATCCATACCGATTGGCCGCAGTCGCTCAGTTCGTTCAATGAACTCATAGCGCCCCCCTCGATGTTTCGCCGGCTTAGAGCAGGGCCTCGACGTGTCTGCAGACATTCTCCACGGTGAAGCCGAATTCTCTCAGCGCAACCTCGCCGCGGCGCCGAGGCGCCGAAATGATCGAGGCCCAGGACGCCTCCGCGGTCGCCGACATAACGGCACCAGCCTTGCGAAGCGCCGGCCTCGACCGCAAGCCGCGCCGGAATGTCTCGCGGGAAAACTTCGTCGCGATAGGCCTTTGGCTGCGCTTCGAAGAGCTCCCAGCTCGGCATGGAGACCGCGCGCACGTGAATTCCGCGATCCTCCAGCCTTTTCTGCGCCTCGACGATCAGATTGACCTCGCTGCCCGACGCGATCAGCACCGCATCAGTCTTTCCGTTCGCCGCGTCCGCGAGAACGTAGGCGCCGCGGCGCAGTCCGTCCGCTGGCGCGTAGCGGCTGCGGTCGAGCGTCGGAACTTTCTGACGCGACAGCGCGAGAGCCACGGGACGGTTTTCGGCGGCGACGGCGACCCGCCAAGCCTGCGCCGTCTCATTGGCGTCGGCTGGCCTGATGACCGTAAGTCCGGGGATGGCGCGCAGGCTCGCCAGCTGCTCGACGGGCTGATGGGTCGGCCCGTCCTCGCCGAGCGCGACGCTGTCGTGCGTGAAGACGAAGACGACATGCAGCTGCATGAGCGACGCGAGCCGGATCGGCGGGCGCATGTAGTCGGAGAAGATGAGAAAGGTCGCGCCGAAGGGCAGGGCGCCGCCATGCGCCGCCAAGCCGTTGGCCACGGCGCCCATCGCATGCTCGCGCACGCCGAACCAGATATTGCGGCCAGCGTAGCTCCACACGCCGTTGGTCTGCTGCGTCGGAGGCATGTTCGGCGGCTCGAAATCGCCCAGTCCCTTCAGCGCGGTGTAGGTCGAGGGATTGAGATCCGCCGAGCCGCCGATAAGCGCGGGAAGCTTCGGGGCGATCGCGTTCATGACCTTGCCGCCAGAAACGCGCGTGGCTTCCCCTTTGGCGTCGGCTTTGAACTCGGGAATGTCGCTGTCCCATCCGTCGGGGAGTTCTCCACGCCAAGCCTGTTGCAGAGAGTTCGCGAGGTCGGTGTATTTCTCTTCGTAAGCCTCGAAGTCGTCGTTCCAGTTACATTGAAGCTGTCCGCCGCGCTCGATCGCTTCGCGCATATGGCTGGCGACGTCATCCGGCACGAAAAATGGAGGCTCGGTGGGCCAACCGAGATTTTGCTTCGTCAGACGCACCTCGTCCTCGCCTAACGGCGATCCATGCGCCTCAAACGTGTCCTGCTTGTGCGGCGAGCCATAGCCCAGATGCGTGCGCACCCAAATCAGCGAAGGTCGTTCCGTCTCCTCGCAGGCCGTTCGCAAAGCCGTGTGGAGCGCAGCGAGATCGTTGCCGTCGTATACCTTCTGCACATGCCAGCCATAGGCCTCGAACCGCTCGCCGCAGTCCTCCGTATAGGCCACATCGGCGCCGGCTGAGAGCGTGACGTGATTCTCGTCATAGAGGCAGATGAGCTTGCCGAGCCGCAGATGACCCGCGAGCGACGCTGCCTCGGAGGCGACGCCCTCCATCATGTCGCCGTCGCTCATGATCGAAAAGGTGCGGTGATCGACAATTTCGAAGCCTGGACGGTTGAAGGTCGCAGCCAGATGGCGCTCCGCAATGGCGAAGCCCACGGCATTGGCGAAGCCCTGGCCGAGCGGCCCGGTCGTGATCTCGACGCCTGGCGTCAGCCCCCGTTCCGGATGGCCGGGAGCCTTGCTCTCCCATTGCCGGAAGCGTTTGATTTCGTCGAGCGACAGATCGTAGCCGGAGAGGTGCAGCAGAGCGTAGAGCAGAGCGGAGCCGTGACCCGCCGACAGGACGAAGCGATCTCGGTCGTTCCATTTCGGGTCTTTGGGATTGTGCTTGAGGAAGCGTGACCAAAGCACATAGGCCATAGGCGCGGCGCCAAGCGGCAGGCCCGGATGGCCGCTGTCGGCCTTCTGCACCATGTCGACGGCGAGAAACCGAAGCGCATTGATGCAGCGCTGATCTAATGCAGCGTATGAGCTAGAGAACGTCATGACGTCGCCTCACGCTGGGCGGACAGGACAGGCGGGAGGTAGGGTGGCGCCGCGCTCCATCAAGCCGGCCCGCCGCTCTTCGCCTGCTCAGCGCAGCAGCACGAGCGGATCGCCAAGCCCTGGGATCGGATGGGCTTGCGGAAACGGGGGGCGAATCGGGACGACCAGGTTCGAGGCCCCGCTTACATATTCCAGAAAAGAAATTTTCTGCGCCGCCACGCTCGGATAGCACGTGACAATATTGGCGCAACTCACATTGATGAAGAGCTGCGCCCCGCCGTCCCCTGTCGGGACCTTCTGGATCGTGATCGCAGTTCCCTCGCTCTTTCCATAGGGACCGAAGGTCTGGATGCGCGCCGGGTCGACCTTCTCGATCTTGTAGCCGGCGTTTTGCTGAACCCAAAAGACTGCTCTCGCCCATTTGCGGTCGCAGTCGGGCCCGAGCCTGCAAGCGACCGATGTCGGCGTGCGCTCATCCTCGACCGCGCTGCCGCAGGCGGCGAGCATCGGCAAAATCCCAAAAGAGAGAAACAACAGGGAGCGTTTCGTCATCGCGGGATGCTGTCCTTCGAGACCCCAAATTCTGGTCGATAAAACACGGGCGGATCAAATCCCACAACTGCTCCATCGAAACCGAAAGGTAAAGCTTGGCCGTGCGGGAACCCGACTTGAAACGGGGCAGAGGCCATTTACATCCAAGGCAGTTTACTCCCACCCGAAACGGAGAACGACATGAACAGGCGATTGGCGCTCGCTTCGGCGGCGGCGGCTCTCCTGCTGCCGCAAATTCCGCGCGCCGCATATGCGGCGCAAGAGGATGAGCACGGCGGCTGGAAAATGTCGGAAGAGGACAGGGGGGCCTTCGTGGACGCCCGCATCGCGGCGCTGAAGGCCGGACTGAAGCTCACGCCGGCGCAGGAAAAGAACTGGCCGCCGGTGGAAGCGGCGGTTCGCGAGCTCGCGAAAGCGAAAGCCGCGCGCAAAGCGGAATGGCGGGAGAAATACAAGGAGCAGGAGGGCCGCCAAAATCTCATCGAAGGGCTACAGCACCATGCTAAAACGATGGAGATTATCGGCGACGACCTTCGCAAACTCGCCGACGCCGCCAAGCCGCTCTACGACAGCTTGGACGACGCCCAGAAGCGCCGCTTGTCCCTCCTCGTGCATCATATACATGGGGACCACTTGGGACATTGGAGCGAGCACTCGGACGGTCACGAAGACTAACGTCGTGACGGAAAAGCGGCACCTCTCACGAAAAGAGGCGCCCGCATGTGGCTCGAAACACGATTTTTTTTGCTGTCTTTGTCAGAAAGCCTCATCCGGTCTCGCTTTCGGGTCCGACGGAAATCCGCCATGACGGCCCCGCGCGCCCCGAGGGGCCTTTCCCGCACCTTTTGTCGTATCTCTCGCAGTCTGATGCTCCGTTTCCGCGTTGATCTCCCCGCCCAGGAGGAGCGCAATATTGGTGATCCACATCCAAGTCATGAAGCCCACGGCGGCGCCGAGCGAACCATAGGTTTCGTTGTAGGTTCCAAAATGCGTCGTGTACCAGGAGAAGAGCAGGGAAACGACGAGCCATCCGATGGCAAACAGAGCGGCTCCCCAAGAGAGCCAGCGCCACTGCGCCTCGCGGCGACTGGGCCCGTAGCGGTAGATAACGGATGCTGCGAGCGACACGCTCGCCAGCAGCAGCGGCCAGCGCAGCCAATTCATCCAGTTCTGGACATTTTGCGGCAGGCCAAGATAGGAAAGAAACGGAGGAAGCGCCACCACGGCCGCGATCGCGACGAGGGCGAGGACGACGGCGCCGACGGTGAAACCCAGCGATATGGCGTTGAGCTTGAAGAAGCCGCGCTTCTCCTCCTCCTCATAGACGATGTTGAGCGCATCGAAGACCGCCTTCATCCCGGCGTTGGCGCTCCAAAGCGCGACAGCGAAGCCAACGATCGTCGCCAGGCCGAGCGTGGCGCGGCCCTGCGCTGCGATACGAGCGATCTGATCGCCGATCACGGACACTGCGCCAGAGGGCAGGAAGGAAGACGCGCTGTCGAGGTGCGCCCGGATCGCCGACGGGTCGGCGAACAGCGAGTAGATCGCCATCAGGGCGGCGATGAAAGGAAAGACCGCGAGCAGCGCATAAAAGGTCACGCCGGCCGCAATGGCGAGAATGCGATGCCGGGAGATATCCCGCCACACTCGGATGAAAACATCCTTCCAGCCCCGCGCGGGAATCTGCTCGGGCGTCCTGGCGAGCCTCCCTCGCTCCGCGCCCTCCGGCGCGGGGTTCCGCCTTATCGAGAGCGGCTGCGGCTCGGCTTCCGGTGATGATCGCGTCGCGGGTTGGGCGATGGATCTGCGTTGCAAAAGTTGCGACCCAAGCGCAACGGCGATGAGCGCCATGATCCACCGGGAAGGCCGAGAAGTGATTCCAACAGTCATGAGCGCCGCCGCGTCTGTCGTTGCTCGCGCCGAGACAGCTAGCGCTTGCGCCTGGCGCGTCGAGCGTTACGCGGACCCGTACGGGATTACTGGCGTGAAGGGCGAACAGGCAACTGAACGTCAGCGGAGTCACTCAGGTCGAGGACTTCGCAAGCGCTTCGGTCGCGTCCCGCTGCGCTCAGTCGCAGCGATGTTTCTCACACAGGCCGAGACGGCGCATCGGCCTCGTCGCCGATTTCGGCGTCGTTGTGCAGAGTTGCCCGCCATTCGCTCGGCGTGGCCCCGCTCCATCGGCGGAATGCTCCTGTGAAATGAGAATGCGACGAGTACGCGAGCGCATCGGCAATTTCGCTTATCGACAGTTCGGTGATGGTCAGAAGCTCTCTCGCCATGCCGTAACGCACTTGATCGAGCAGAGGCTGGAAGCTTGCGCCTTCGGCCTCGAGATGTCGATACAGCGTCCTCTTCGAGACGCCGAGAGAAGCCGCCATCGTAGCGCTCGTCGGCTCGCCTTGCAGGAGCAAAGGCCGCATCGCGTGCTTTACGCGATCGGTCCAAACCGTGTCGCTTGCGGGGTTTGATGCGACCGCGAGCTGAGTCAAACGCTCCAATTCGGAGGGGCGCGCTCCTGGGATAGGGGCGTTCAGAGCCGATCGCGGAAAAACGAGGGCCGTTTGAAGTTCGTCGAACCGGACGTCCCCATGCCTCAAGAGAGAGGCATACCGCCCAAACTCGGCGGGTTTTCTAATCGAAAATAGAACTTCGTTCGGCTCCGCGGCCCCGCCGGTGAGGGAGCGGATTGCGTTGAGCATGAGCGCGACGCCCAAGGAATAAATGTCGTCGCGCCCTACGGTGTTCGGCTCATAGATGCCGTAGCCCAACGCCCAGCAATCGCCTAACTGATGAAGGTAGGCGGAGGCGCCGCGTGAATTGCTGTTCTGGAGGCTTACGAAGCCTGTCAATGCGGCGCCCAAATTGGGGGAGTTGGCCATGAATTCCCCGGGGAATCCGAGGGCTCGATGATCGTATCGAGAGCCGAGCAGCAGCCCGAAATATGAACATCCGGTCAGAGTGGAGCAGCGTTCGAGCAGGCGTCCGCCTATCGAATAGGGAATACGGTAATCCTGGTCATCGAAGGCGTGCGGGTCGATCGCGAGCCCGTCGATGGCGTCTTGCAGCTTCACCCCAAATTCGCTGAGAAGCGCCGGGATGCCGACCAATGCGTTCATGCGTTGAGGGGTGTTTGAGCCCGAAACCTGTTCCACTGCCACAACATCCGCCCGAAGTCGCGCTTATCAAAAAAAGCCAGCCTCGCGGGAAGGCGCACTCAGCGCAAGCTCAACAATTCCAGCTAACACATTCCCGCTGCGCGCGGCAATCACGTTCATTCTCCAATGTCACGATTGCCGTGTGTTTCGGCTACGACCAAAAGTGTTGCCAAATTACCACACTCCAAGGAAATGATCATCCGCAAGCTTTCTTGTCACGAATTCGGTAGTCCCTCTTCGGCGTTTGATGAAAAGTAATCCCCAGAGTTTCTGAGACCACGGAAGGTTTCACAGACTTGAGGACTAAACGGAGAATTTACCATGAAGACTCGCATCTCGATCGCGGCGTTGGCTATGGCGCTCGGCATGGGCTCCGCGCTCGCGGCCGATCTGCCGTCGCGCAAGGCTCCCCCGGCCTATGTTCCCCCCCGCCCCCGCTGACCTGGAACGGCTTCTATGCCGGTCTGAACATTGGCGGCGGCTGGAACGCCAATAGCGGCAACAATGAAGTCTCCGCCTATTGGGATCCGAACTACGCCTTCGGCTCCAACATCGCCGGCACGCCCAACTTGTTCTTCCTGCCCAACAACAATCAGACAGGCACGGCGGGCGGCGTCATCGGCGGCCTGCAGCTCGGCTACAACTTCCAGTTTAACCCGTCGATCGTGGTTGGCGTCGAGACCGACTTCGGCGGCTCGAGCATCAGCGGCCAGGGCCCCAGCAACTACGCCTTCTATCCCTCGCCGTTCCTGACGCCTGCCGGTGGCATCCCGCTCGTCGGTCCCGGCGTCGGCCAGCTCATTCCGGTCGCGGCCATCAACGGCAGCAACCTGAGCCTCGACTACATCGGCACGGTGCGCGGCCGCGCCGGCTGGCTGTTCACCCCCACCCTGCTCGTCTACGGCACGGCGGGCTTCGCCTATGGCGGCGTCAGCGCCTGGGGCCAAAGCAACATTCGCACCGGCTGGACCGCCGGCGGCGGCCTGGAGTGGATGTTCGCCCTCAACTGGTCGGCGAAGGTCGAGTATCTCTATGCCGATCTGCAGGACGGCGGCATCACGGGAACCTTCGGCTACAACTACGGCTATCACTTCCACCCCGAGATCAACATCGTCCGCGCGGGTGTAAACTACCACTTCAACTGGGCGGCCCCCGCCCCGGTTCTCGCCAAATACTGATCGGAGCAGGGGGCAACAGGCCCCCTCGGAGTCAACTCAAGCCCAGCCCTGGAAACAGGGCTGGGCTTTTCTTTGGTTTCTTGATGCCGGACGAGACGCGCATCCGGCTTCGTGTAGCGAGGCGCCGGAGTCAGCGCCGCGATGAGCGACGGATTGTCTAGGGTCGGCAGGCCCCGCGCGCCGTTGGCCGAAGACCGCCGCTGCACAAGCCAACGGGGCTTCGGCTGCGGACCTGAACGGCACACGTCACGCCTCCTTTGCGCGAGCATGAGCCGCCTGCGCCCTCGGCGAAGAGAAGGCAGTGCGCGGTGGGTTCTCGCCGCGCCAGGCCACGACTGAGCGAGAGCCTGTTTCTCCCGCGCATCTCAAGAGGCCCGCTTGTCCGGATCGGCGCGCGGCTGACTATGCGGGCAGGATGAGCACCTTCGTTTTGACCGGGGTTCGCGCGTAAAGATGGATCATGTCCTGGCTGAGAAGGCCGGTGCAGCCGCTCGTAACGCCGGTACCGATCGATTTCGGGGTCGCTGGTGCTGTAGATCGTGCAGACCGTGTAGCGCCCGTTCTGATAAAGATAGAGCACGCGGGCGCCGAGCGGATTGTCCAGACCCCCCGGCATGCCGGCGGCATATTTGCGCGCCTCCGGCTGGCGCGCGATCATCTCCTTGGGCGGCGTCCAGGTCGGCCATTCGGCCTTGCGCCCCACATAAGCATCACCGCTCCAAAGGAACCCGGGCCGGCTCACATTGGCGCCGTAGCGGGTGGCGTTCCCCTCGCCTTCGATTCGGTAGACGTAGTAATTGGCGGGATCGATGATGATCGTGCCGGGAGCCTCCTTGCTCTCGTAACGCACGGTCCTGCGATAATATTTCGGATCGACACCTCTAAGATCGACGGCGGGAATAGGGAATTTCTCGTTGGGCACCGGCCCGTAAAGCGCCGCCACCTCGGGTGGGATCACGCCCTCGGACGTCGTGCAACCGGCGAGCCCGAGCGCGGCGGAGCCGAGCAGAAACGACCGACGGTCGAGGCGTCCCTGAAGCCCGAGCAGAGTTCTCCCGTTTCCTTCGCCGACGTCGGCGATCCCATTCTTCATCATCATGGTGAAGTTTCCCATGTCTTGTCGTCCGATCGGGGAAGACTCCGGCGTCAGCCTGCTGAACGCATTCGCTGAACCGAGATCGCTGGCGCAGGACCGGCTCGCCGCTGCGCGACGCGCCAAAGCCGGCTGCATCCCCGCTGTTTCGCGCTCTTCGCTCGCGCTGGATTCGTCAATGATATGCACATCACGGCATCGGTCAGGTCGGCGCCTTCGCTATCCACTCAGCCTTCACGGGCCGAGAGCGGAAGTTAGGCTTCCACGAATGTAGATAATGTTAAGGTTGACCGGCAATTCCGGTCATTTCGTGGCGGTCGGCGAGACTGTCGACAATTCTCTTGGCAAGCCACTCTCGAAAGAGGACCCAGCACGCCGGCGGGTTCGCGTCATCATTGCGCGAGTGGTTGCATTCGACACGTGACGGTCTAGGCCAGTCATTCGAGCCGCCGAGCCAGCGTTCGAATGCCTTCGTTCCCACGGGTCTGTCGTTAATGCGACGGGGTACGCAGGTCAATTGTCGTAAAGCGGGCAAAATTTATTGTCCGAAAGGCGGCACAAATCCTGCTTTCTCTGCGCATCCAACGCAGAGAACTCGCAATGGACGCCAGACGTCCAGTGGAATCCATCTGGCGCGATTTAAGTCCGCGAAAGTTTACCGGATTCGCGGGCCTTGCCTATAACACGCGGCTCAGCGAGGCGATTTGAGCCGGAGCAAAATCAAAGTAGGATGCTTGAGCGGATCGATAACCAACCACAATATGTGAGAGGGGCAGGGGAATGATACAGGAGTTCAAATACAAGGGAGAGACTTTTCGCGTGAACGCGCATGGCGTCGCGGGTTCGGAGGAGATCTTCATCATCCATCTGGTCGACGATGAAGAAATGGGAGAAATCTCCATCGACCGGATGACCGAGGAAAATGACCGAAGCGCGCCGATCGATGCGATTTGTGTCATGTTGTGCGATAAGCTCATCGAGGCGGAGCATATCGATTGCGCCGAACCGGAGACCGGCTTCGCTTGGGCCGAGGGCAAGCGCTTGCGCGACGTGCTCCCCAGCAATGATACGGCCGCATCTCACGGTTGAAATGCTCGGGAAGCGCTCCATCTGATCAGTTCGTCTTCGGCGGCGTTTCGCATGCGCGATTCCGCCGGAGGCGAGCGATGACGCATGCGGGAGCTTTCTGAATTTTGAGATCGCCTCCCGATCGGAGACAAAAGTCGCGCAAATTGGGAGATCTCTGCGCTCAGAATTTTCCGCAATAAATCTATTCAATAAGGTCTTGCTATCGCCGAGCCGATCGAGTGGAAACGCGCCCGTCGAACTCTTTCCGACCCGGGCAGCTTGACGCCCGCCCAGAGCGGCGCGGCGAAGATTGGGTCCGGATCAAATCCAAAGAACGGCGCCATTATTGCTTGAATGATGGCGGACGAGGCGCGGTTGGGGAAGCTCCTGCGCCCGCTCCGTTGAGACGGATCGGGCGGCGGCCCCGAACTTGTCGTGACGAGGAGAGAATTGGATGGCGGCTCTGAGGGAGACCGTGGAGGTTGTCGAGTTCGATTGACGTCGACGCCTACAAGTATGGCTTCGTCACCGACATTGAGTCGGAGAAGGCTCCGAAGGGTCTCTCGGAAGAGATCGTTCGGTTCATTTCGGCGAAGAAGAACGAGCCGGAGTGGCTGACGGAGTGGCGTCTTGCGGCCTATCGGCGCTGGCTGACGATGGACGAGCCGCTCTGGGCGCGGGTCGAGCATTCGCCGATCGACTATCAGGATCTCTATTATTACTCTGCGCCGAAATCGACGCCGGGGCCGGCCTCGCTCGAGGACGTCGACCCTGAACTCCTGCGCACGTACGAGAAGCTTGGCATTCCGCTGCGCGAGCAGGAGATTCTGGCGGGCGTTGAGACGCGCAAGATCGCCGTCGACGCGGTCTTCGACAGCGTGTCCGTGGCGACGACCTTCAAGGAGGAGCTGGCGAAGGCGGGCGTGATCTTCTGCCCGATCTCGGAGGCGGTGCGCACGCATCCCGAGCTTGTGCAGAAATATCTGGGCTCGGTGGTTCCGGTCACCGACAATTTCTTCGCGACGCTCAACTCCGCGGTGTATTCCGACGGCTCCTTCGTCTATGTGCCGAAGGGCGTGCGCTGCCCGATGGAGCTCTCGACCTATTTCCGCATCAACGAGAAGAACACGGGCCAGTTCGAGCGCACGCTGATCATCGCGGACGAAGGCGCCTATGTCAGCTATCTCGAGGGCTGTACGGCTCCGAAGCGCGACGAGAACCAGCTGCATGCGGCGGTGGTCGAGCTTATCGCGCTCGACGACGCGGAGATCAAATATTCGACGGTGCAGAACTGGTATCCCGGCGACAGCGAGGGCAAGGGCGGCATCTATAATTTCGTGACGAAGCGCGGCGACTGCCGCGGGAAGAACGCGCACATCAGCTGGACGCAGGTGGAGACCGGCTCGGCGATCACCTGGAAATATCCGTCCTGCATCCTGCGCGGCGACGGCTCGCAGGGCGAGTTCTACTCGATCGCGGTGTCGAATGGCCGCCAGCAGGTCGACAGCGGCACGAAGATGATCCATCTGGGGAAGAACACCAAGAGCCGGATCATCTCCAAGGGCATATCGGCGGGTCGCTCGCAGAACACCTATCGCGGGCAGGTGTCGGCGCATCGCAAGGCGGAAGGCGCGAGGAACTTCACCAATTGCGACAGCCTGCTCATCGGCGACCGCTGCGGCGCGCATACCGTGCCCTATATCGAGAGCAAGAACCCCAGCGCGCAGATCGAGCATGAGGCGACGACCTCGAAGATCAGCGAGGATCAGCTTTTTTACGCCATGCAGCGCGGGCTCTCGGCGGAAGAGGCGACGGCGCTGATCGTCAACGGGTTTGTGCGCGACGTGCTGCAGCAGCTGCCCATGGAGTTTGCGGTCGAGGCGCAAAAGCTGATCTCGATCTCGCTCGAAGGGAGCGTGGGCTGAGTTCTTCCTGAGCCTCACGCTCGAATGCGACGCTAAACTGGGATAGGCCATGCTGGAAATCAAAAACCTTCACGTCTCGATCGGCGAGCGCAAGATTCTCGAGGGGCTGACGCTCACCGTGGCGGACGGCGAGGTCGCCGCCATCATGGGCCCGAACGGCACGGGCAAGTCGACCTTGTCCTATGTCACCGCCGGGCGCGCGGGCTATGACGTCACGCAGGGCGAGATCCTGCTCGACGGCGAGAATCTTTTGGGTCTTGCGCCCTGGGAGCGCGCGGCCAAGGGCGTGTTTCTCGCCTTTCAATATCCGGTGGAGATCCCGGGCGTCGCGACGATGACCTTTCTCAAGGCCGCGCTCAATGCGCAGCGGCGGGCGCGCGGCGAGGAGGAGATGCAGACCCCTGAGCTCATGAAGCGCGTCAACGCCGCCGCCGAGAAGCTCGGCGTGGGCAAGGAGATGCTTCGCCGTCCCTTGAACAGCGGCTTCTCGGGCGGCGAGAAGAAGCGCATGGACATTCTGCAGATGGCGCTGCTCGAGCCGTCGCTCGGTATATTGGACGAGACCGACTCCGGCCTCGACATCGACGCGCTGCGCGTCGTCTCGGAGGGCGTCAACGCGCTGCGCGACAAGAAGCGCAGCTTCCTCGTCATCACCCATTATCAGCGCCTGCTCGATTACATCAAGCCGGACACGGTGCATGTGATGGCCAAGGGCCGCATCCAGCGCAGCGGCGGGCCGGAGCTCGCTCTCGAGCTGGAGGAGAGCGGCTATAAGGACTACATCGGCGAGGCGGCGTGACCATGGCGAATCCGGCCCTTTCCGCCGCCGAGGCGAGCTTCGCCTCGATTTTCGAGATCCGGAAGAACGAGGGCGCGCGCGATCTGCGCGAGCGGAGCTGGCTCGCCTTCCAGCGCGACGGATTGCCCAATCGGCGCCGCGAGAGCTGGCATTACACGGATCTGCGTGGGGCGCTGCGCGACTTTGCTCCGTCGGCCACGCAAAGCGCCCCTCCTGTCGAGACCGGGACCCTGCCTGCGGGCGTGACGCGCCTCTCGCTGCGCGAAGCCTTGCAGCGGCTCGACGAGGAGGCGCTTGCGGCGCTTGCGCCCCGCGTCGACGACCCCGCCGTCGCGCTCAACGGCGCCTTGATGACGGATGGCGTGGCGCTTTTCGTGCCGCCGGGGGTAGAGATCGAGGCGCCGCTCTCGCTGTCGCGCCGCTTCTTAGGCGCGGGGCTTTCGGTGACGCGTTCGCTCATCGTGGTGGGCGCGGGCGCGCGGGTGTCGATCGTCGAGCATGCGGCGGCGGGCGAGGAGAAGGGCGGCTTCGAGAACGACGTCTTGATCCTGGCGCTGGGCGAAGGCGCGAAGGTCGAGCATTGCCTCATCAGCGAGGCGCGCGCCTCGGGCGCGGCCAGCGTCATGAGCCTCGTGGCGTCGCTCGAGGAGGAGGCTTCGCTCGCCTCCTTCGCGCTGATCGAGGGCGGGGGGCTTTTGCGCCGGCAGATTTTCGCCAGGCTCACGGGCGCGCGGGCGCGGGTGCGCTTCAACGGCGCCTCCTTGCTGCGCGGCGCGAGCTTCGCCGACACGACGCTCGTCGTCGAGCATCTGGCGCCGCAGGGCGAGAGCCGGGAGGCGTTCCGCTCGATCATCGACGATACGGCGACGGGCGTGTTCCAGGGCAAGATCAGCGTCGCGCGCGAGGCGCAGAAGACGGACGGGTCGATGCAGTCCAAGGCGCTGCTGCTTTCGGACACGGCCACGATGAACAACAAGCCGGAGCTCGAGATCTTCGCCGACGACGTCGCCTGCGGGCATGGCGCGACCTGCGGGCGTCTCGACGCGGAGCAGCTCTTCTATCTCACGGCGCGCGGCATCCCCGAGGCGCAGGCCGAGGCGTTGCTGATCGAGGGCTTCGCCAATGAGGCTTTCGCGCAATTGGAGCCGGAGCCGCTGCGCGAGGCGCTGGCGGCGCGGGTGTCGGACTGGCTCGCGCAACGCAAGATTCCGGCAGGCAAGGTTCCGGCAGGCGGGAGCAGCGCGCGATGAACATGCCCCTTGGCGCGGTCGCGGGCGCGCCGCTCTTCGACGTTGCGGCCCTGCGCAAGGATTTTCCGATCCTGGCGGAAGCGCCTTACGGCAAGCCGCTCATCTATCTGGACAACGCCGCCTCGGCGCAGAAGCCGCGTCGGGTGATCGATCGGCTGACGCGCTTTTACGAGCATGAATACGCCAATGTGCATCGCGGCCTGCACTATCTCGCCAATGCGTCGACGGAGGCCTATGAGGGGGCGCGCGAGAGCGTGCGGCGCTTCCTCAATGCGGAGTCCTTAGACGAGATCGTTTTCACACGGGGGGCGACGGAGGCCATCAATCTGGTCGCCGCCTCCTATGGGCTCGCGCATATTGGCGAGGGCGACGAGATCATCCTGTCGGTGATGGAGCATCACTCCAACATCGTGCCCTGGCATTATCTGCGCGAGCGCAAGGGCGCGGTGCTGAAATGGATCGAGGTGGACGACGACGGCCGCTTTGCGCTCGAGGACTTCGAGAAGCTCTTCACCGCGCGCACGAAGATCGTGGCGCTGACGCACATGTCGAATGTGGTGGCGACGCCGACGCCGATCGCCGAGATCGCGCGCATCGCGCATGCGCATGGCGTTCCGCTTCTCGTCGACGGCTCGCAGGGCGCCGTGCATCTCGACGTCGACGTGCGGGCGCTCGACGTGGATTTTTATGTCGTCACCGGCCACAAGCTCTATGGCCCGACGGGCATTGGCGCGCTCTACGGCAAGAAGAAATGGCTCGAGAGCCTGCCGCCCTTCTGCGGCGGCGGCGAAATGATCGAGACGGTCACGCGCGACCGCGTCACCTACAACACGCCGCCGCAGCGCTTCGAGGCCGGCACGCCGCCGATCGCGCAGGCGGTGGGGCTCGGCGCGGCGCTGGACTATATGGAGAGCGTGGGGCGCGCCGCCATTCGCGCGCATGAGGCGGATCTGACGCGCTACGCCCATGAGGTTCTCTCGACCCTCGAGGGGATTGCCATTTACGGACGCGCGCCCGACAAGGGGCCGATCGTCGCCTTCAATCTCGACAACGCCCATGCGCATGACGTCGCCACGGTGATCGACCGCTCCGGCGTCGCCGTGCGCGCCGGAACGCATTGCGCCATGCCGCTGCTCGCCCAGTTCGGCCAGACCTCGAGCTGCCGCGCCTCCTTCGCCCTCTACAACACAAGAGACGAAATCGATCGCCTCGCAGAGGTCCTCGTCAAAACCCGCGCGCTCTTCTCCTAAGGAGGATATGGCGCCAAAAGTCGCAAGGCGCGGAGCCGGGCGCAGTAGCCGGCGCGCTCATCTGTTCCATTTACGAAGCTGGGGCCTCCGCCGGGCGACGCCGGCGCCGGCCGCTCCGTCATCGAGCTGAAAGACCATGTCCGGCAACGAGCTGCGTCGGGCTGCGAGCCCCTACCTGCTGCAACACGCGGATAATCCTGTGCATTGGCGGATGTGGGGCCCAGACGCCTTGCAGGAAGCGCGCGTGCTCGGCAAGCCGATCCTGCTGTCCGTCGGCTATGCAGCATGCCATTGGTGCCACGTCATGGCGCATGAGAGCTTCGAAGATCCCGACACCGCCGAGGTGATGAACGCGCTCTTCGTCAACATCAAGGTCGATCGGGAGGAGCGGCCGGATATCGACAATCTCTATATGTCGGCGCTGCAGGCTCTGGGGCAGAGAGGCGGCTGGCCCCTGACCATGTTCCTGACGCCCGAGGGCGACGCCTTTTGGGGCGGCACCTATTTTCCCAAAGTGGATCAATATGGACGACCAGCCTTTGTCAGCGTCTTGACGCGCGTTGCGGAAGCCTTTCGCGACGAGCCCGACACGATCTCACAGAACACCCAGGCGGTTCGGCAGCGGCTTGAAGAAACGAGCGCGCCGGGCTCGGCTTCTCTCGTGCTTTCCCCTGCGCGAATGATCGAGCTCGCGCTGCGCGTCGCCAAGGCGATGGACGCGGCGGAGGGCGGATTGAAGGGGCGCCGAAATTCCCGAACACGCAGGTCCTCGAATTCCTGTGGCGCGCCGGCGCGCGGAGCGGTCCGTCCGTCCTGCGCGATCTCGCGACGCTTACTTTGACGAAAATGTCGCAGGGGGGCATCTATGATCATCTCGGCGGCGGCTTCGCCCGTTATTCCACGGACGCCCGCTGGCTTGCGCCGCATTTCGAGAAGATGCTCTACGACAATGCGCAACTCCTGGAGCTTCTCGCGCTTTGTCATGCCCAATCGGGAGACGCGCTCTATTGGCGGCGCGCGCTCGAGATAGTCGGTTGGCTTCGTCGCGAGATGACCGCGCCCGGCGGCGCCTTTTGCGCGAGCCTCGACGCCGACAGCGAAGGCGCCGAAGGCCGCTTCTACGTCTGGACTTTCGACGAGATCGTCGCGACGCTCGGCGAAGAGGATGCGCGCTTCCTCGGCGCTTTCTATGACGCCTCGGCAGAGGGCAATTGGCATGACGAGTCGCGCGGCGAAAATGTGATCATTCTGAACCGTCTCCGCTCTCCCGCAGCGACGCAAGAGGAGGAAGCCCGGCTCGCCGCGCTCTGCGAGAAGTTGCGGCTCGCCCGCGAGAGTCGCCCGCATCCCGGCCTCGACGACAAGATCCTTGCGGATTGGAACGGCTTGATGATCGCGGCGCTGGTCAAAGCGGCGCTCGCTTTCGATGAGCCGGAATGGATCGCCCTCGCGGCGCGCGCCTATGACTTTATCGTCGAAAAATGCGAGTTTCTCGATGCGGAGGGCCGCAGGCGCCTGGCGCATGGCTGGCGCGCCGATGTGCTCGTCAGCCCCGGCTTGGCTCTGGATCATGCGGCGATGATCGGCGCGGCGCTGGCGCTGCACGAAGCGCGCAATTGGCGCGCGCCAGCAATCTCACATCGCGATTATCTGGCCGACGCTGTCTCCTGGGCGCAGGCGCTCGAGACCTATCATCGCGATCCTGAGACCGGACTGCTGCGCATGGCGGCGCAGGATGCGCAGGATTTAATCCTGCGGCTCTCTCCCACGGCCGACGACGCCATTCCCAATGCGCATGGGGTCTATCTCTCGGCCCTTGTTCGTCTCGCCGCGCAGACGGGCGACGATCGATGGCGCGCCCGCGCCGATGCGCTCTTCGCCGCGCTCACTCCCGCCATGGAGGCGAATTTCTTCGGCCATCTCGCCTGCCTCAACGCGCTCGATTCGCGCTTACGCGCCAAGACGATCGTCACCATCGGGCCTGAGCGGCAAGAGCTGCTTGCAGCGGCGTTTCGCCTTCCATATTTCGACCGCGTTGTGGTGGATGCGGACGGCTCTCACGCGCCCGGCCTGGCAGAGGTGGCGCAAAGGGAGGCAGTCGGGGAGAGAAAGGCCGCGGCCTTCGTCTGCGCCGGCGAAACCTGCTCGCTACCCGTTTGGGACGCGGCGGGACTGCGCGCAACCTTCCGGGGTTTCGACGCCGCGGGGCTCTGAACGCCGAAGCGCTCTAACTAGCCAGGAGCTTCTTGGCTTTAGCTAAGAGCTGCTCGACGGATTGGACCTCGTCCGCCTGAACGACTGCGTCGAAAGTTTTGGCGAGGGCTGCGCAGAAAATCAGCGCCGCCGCCTCCTCGCGCGGATCGCCGCCCCATTTCAAATTGAGCGCGACATTGCGTTCGCCGAGGTTGAGAGCGCTCGCGACATCCGGTGCAACCTCGCCAAAACGCAGGTTGAAACCCGCATCCTCGCCATCCAGCGTGAACGGCAGATAGCCTGAGGTTTCGAAGGGGACGTAGTCCCCGTCGAGCTTGAGAGGCAGCTTGACCGCGGCTATGCCTTGCTGCAGCGCCTTGCGATCCGGAACTTTCTCGCGTGACAGATAGGCGTAGAGAGCCCGAGCCATTGGTTATCCCTTTTCCGAGAGATTGGCGCGGACGGCCCGCCCGTCGGCGCGCCATCAATCCGCAATTTCGGTTTGAATGGAGAAGATGTCGTAAGGCGGCGCGCTCTCGTCATTGGCGTAGCCGAGCGGCGCGCTTTCCGCCGTGTCCTCGCCGATCCAGGCGCGACGCGCGAGTTTTTTGAGGTCGCCGCCATAGACGTGGAGACTGATCGCGACTTGCGCGTTCGCCGCGTTGGCGAGGATCGTCGGCTGCGCCCCGCGCGCGGCGCGAGTCTCCACCTCGCCGGGCCGCAGCACGCGCGTTTCCGATTTTGCAGGGGTGCTCCGATCATAGGCCCGCCGGGAGACGGCGCCCGACACGCCGCCTGCAATTTCCCAATGCGCGGATTGGTCGATCAAAAGGCTCGCTTCCGGGGACAGCACCGTGGCGACGACGGTGAAACGGTCGAGCACGTCGTTGAAGAGCTGAAACTGAGCGCCCTCGTGCTGTCCCGCTTTGGCGAAGGCCACCGGAAGCCAGTCGTCGCTTCCAAGAAGGCGGGTCATCAGATCCCGGCCGATCAGGAGAATCTCCCTTTCGCTGTCGGTCAGCTCCACCATGGACTGCATGTCCCAGAGGAATCTTTTGAGGGCAGGGGGGACGGCCCCCCGCTCGACGACCGTTGCCTTCTCGTCAGCTGTGCTCATGCCCGTCACTATGTTCGTGTTCCACCTGAGCGCTCGGCTTATGGACGAGATGGGCGGTGAGGAAGTCGCCGGCGGCGATGACGCCGTCATCGTCCATCTCATGGCCGAGCCCCGGTCGGCGCAGGCTCTTGACTGGGACGCCCAGCGCCTTGAGGCGCTCCTTCGTCGCCCTCATCGCGGCGAAGGGAGCGCTGGCGTCGGCGTCGCCATGGATCATCAGAACCGGCGGCCGCGATCGTATGTCTCCAAAGAGGCCATCGGCTTCATCGAGCGCGCCGGAGAAGGAGATGATGGCGGCGATCGGCTTGGATCTGCGAAGCCCAACCTGCAAGGCAAGCATCGCGCCATGGGAGAAGCCGACGAGCGCCAGGTGGCTCTCCGGCAGACGCCGCTGCGCCAGCATCTCGTCGAGAAATTTTTCGAGCAGCAGGGCGGAGGCGCTGAGATCCGTCAGGCTTGGGTCGGAGGCGTCGCTCCATCGCCGTGCCCCGGAAGGAGAATGAAAGGGAGCTTCCGCGGCGAGGAACTCGGCCTTGGGCATGGTGGGCGCCCAATTGAGCGCGTGATTGATGATGGCCTCGCCGTCGCTGTCGGGGCCATGCAGCAGGATCACGAGATAAACGGCCTTGCCGCAGGAGAGGGCCGCGATCTTCGGCCCTTCGACGATCCCCGTCACGCAGTGTCTTCCCCGAGAGTTGAAACCTGATGCAGCCGTCATGCAAGGCGTTTGCCGCCCACCGGCGATTCTTCGCTCGACAATGTTCTGGCTTCGAGAATGCATGTCGGCTGCGGCGCCTGGTCGTCGTGACCCCGTCATGGCGGCCTTAAGGCGCGGCCCCGGCCTGAAAGTGGAGGCCGCCGCATGACATTGAACGAGCAAGTCGTCGTCTGGAACGGCTCCATGGGAGTGCTCGATATGGCGACAATTGGCCATATCGAGCCTAGCGAAGGCGGCCGGCTGGCCTATCTCGCCGCGCCTTATGAGGTGGTCGGCCCCTTCAGCCTTGACGAGCTGGAGGCGCAGGGCCGTATCGCCTTCGCCGCCTGCCTCGTGATGTCTCGGCAAAAATGGCAGGAGGATCAGGTCGAACTGCGCATGGAGGCGATGGAGAAGCGCCGCGCCCTCTACGCCCAGTTCGAGGGCGTCACCGATCAGCGCGCGCATCGCGAGGCGCTGGAGCTTCCCCGGGAGGGCGCGCTCAAGCCGTCGGAGATCAACGCCGCCTTCCGGAAATTGGCCAAAACCGCACATCCCGACGCCGGCGGCAGCGACGAGGATTATCATCGGATCGTCGATGCGCGCGACGCGCTGCTCGAGCTATTCGCGAACGCCTAGGGCGGCGGAGGACCGCCGATCCGCATGGCACGTCTTCCCGCGATCGGCGCGGCTGCCCACGATAACCAAAAAAATCAACGATTTACTCAGCCTGGCCGCGGTCCGCGATTTGCATCTGATGGGTCATGCTTCGCATCTAGCGACCGGAGGAAGAAATGTCTGACGAAGCTTCGCGCTCGGTAATTGTGGCGAAGAAGAACCTCGAAGCCCATAATATGATGTCGTTCGAGCTCGTCGATGCGCATGGCGGGGAACTGCCGCCATTCTCCGCCGGGTCGCATATCGACGTCACGATCCCCGGCAATATCGTCCGCCAATATTCGATCTGCAACTCCCCCAAGGAACGCAACCGCTACGTTATCGGCGTCTGGAAGGACGGCAACAGTCGTGGCGGCTCCGTCGCGCTGCATGACGCTGTGAACGTCGGCGACCGTCTGGAGATCAGTCTGCCTCGCAACCGTTTCCGCGTGCCGAAAAATGCGACGCGGGCCATTCTCCTCGCTCGCGGCATCGGGGTGACGCCGATCCTGAGCATCGCCGACGATCTTAAGACGCGGGGCGTGCCGTTCGAGCTGCATTATGTCTATGCGCTCATGTCGCCCAACGCCTTTTCCGGGTTCATCGGCGCGTCGAGCTTCGCGGAGAACACGACCTATTATCTCGAGTCGAGCAAGGACAACCAGCTCCTCAACCCCGCGACCTTAGTTGCGGACCGCCCGGACGACACGCAGCTCTTCATCTGCGGCGCGGATTGGTGGATGGACCCGATTGTCAGTCTCGCCAAGCAGAAGGGCTGGAGCGACGAGCGCATCCACATCGAGCGCTTCACCGCCAAGTTGGCGGCCCCGGTGCTCGACAAGGTCTTCGAGGTGAAGATCGCCAGCACCGGCGCCGTACACAAGATTCCCGGAGACAAGACCGTTACGGCTTTTCTCGAGGAGAACGGCGTGAAGATTCCGACTTCCTGCGAGCAGGGCGTGTGCGGCACATGCAAAATCAAAGTGCTCGAGGGCGAAATTGATCACCGCGACAAGCGTCTCACGCCCGAGCAAAAGGCCGAGGGATATTTCCTGGCTTGCGTCTCCCGCGGAAAGAGCGATCTGCTCATCTTGGACCTCTGAGCAACGCACGACCTCATGGAAACTTCGTCATGACGCTGCAAGAACAGGTTTGGAATACCGCCTGGATCCTCGCGGAACATTACGGGGAAGAGGGCGTGAGCGTCGCCGCCGACATGGCGAAGAGCTTCGAGATCGGCGGCAAGCGCGAGGAACGCGACGTCTGGCTATCCATCATGGAAAAAGTTCGAGAGCTGACCGTCAACCGTGGCGGCAGCCTTGAACTGAAGCAATAGGCGTACCGGCGCCGCCGCGCACGAGCCGGCGCGGCGTCGGAGCCTGAAGGCGGCTAGCGCTGACAGGGATCACGTCATGAATGATCTGCGGCAGCGCGCGCCCGCGGTCGAGCGCAATCGCGACCCCATCGTCGAGGTCTTGCGGCGGGTTCTGCCCGAGCGCGGCTTGGCGCTAGAAATTGCGAGCGGATCTGGTGAGCACGCCATTTATTTCGCGCAAGCCTTTTCGCATCTCGTCTTTCTCCCTTCCGATCCTGACGAGAACGCGCGAAACAGCATTGCCGCATGGATCGGCGATTCCAAGCCCCCCAACATTCTGGCGCCAATCGCGCTTGACGCCGCAGCCGCCTCTTGGCCCGTCGAGAACGCCGATGCGATCATTTGCATCAACATGACGCATATTTCTCCCTGGGTCGCCACGGAAGGATTGTTCAAAGGGGCCGGACGGCTGCTCGCCTCCGGCGCGCCGCTCTATCTCTATGGTCCCTTTAAGCGCGGTGGCGCGCATACGGCAGAGAGCAATCAGGGCTTCGACGACTGGCTACACGGAAACAATCCGCAATGGGGCGTGCGCGATCTCGAGCTTGTCATCGATTGCGCGGCGACGAACGGCTTTTCGGGACCCGAAATCGTCGAGATGCCCGCCAATAATCTCAGTCTGCTCTTTCGAAGGCGCTGGGTTCGGGGCGTCGCCTAATCTGTGCTCTCGCCGGCGAGGCGCTTGCTCCACTTCTGCGCGAAGGCCTCCGCATGACTTTGCGAGGCGAAGGTCACTTCCGCGAACCATTCCGTCGTTCGTTGGTCGTCCGTCCATCGGCGGTCGGCGCCGATCCAGACAACCGTCGGCCACTCCGGATTGCGTTGCGGCGGACGATTCCCGAGAGAGAGGGACGACCGATCCGATCGATCAACCAGCTCATGATCTCGGCTCGGAAGGCGAGACCGAAGTGAAGGCCGTGACGGCTTGCCCGATCGGGCGCGCGGAAGATGCGCTGATCAATAAAGGCCACGGACGGCGGAGCGCCATCGTGATGGTAGAAGCGCAGCGTGAGCAGTCGAAAGCCCTGCGCTATTTGCTCCGCAGGAACCGGATTTATGCACCCCGGCTCCTCGCTGAGAGCTGCAAAGGCCGACGCCGTCACGCTGGTGGCTTCGAAGGGACCGGCGGCGCCCGATCAATGGCCTTGAAGGCGTCGAGGCAGGCTGCAAGCGCCGTTCGCGCATCGGCTTCCGCTTCCTCGGCCGTGTCGCCGACACCGAGACAGCCGGGGATGTCGGGGAAGCTTACGACCCAATAGCCGCCTTCTTCGGAAGGAAGCTGCTCGATCTTGCTTGCATAGATGGGGGTCGCAGTCATCTGTCGACCTCCTCCATATGGTCGATCATTTGCAGAAAGGCTTTCACATGAACGGCCCTGGGTTTGGTTTTCATGGGAATCGCCACGCAATAATGCGTTGAAGGATGCGTGAAGACCACATGTGTCCCCGTCGCCTTTCGAAACTTCATCGCGTATTGCGACGCAGTAATCTCGAAATCCGCCGGGGTCCAGGCTCCTCCGGGGTTTTCACGGAAAGCCGCGAGTCGCTTGTTGTGCATGGGCCGAACTCCCAGGAAATGGCGGCGCCGATCTTGCGAGATTGTCGCGACGCCGATGCAAGTTTATCGCCAGACGCGTCAGAGACGAGGCCAGCATGTTCGAACGTGTTTGCAAGGAGGAAGCGCTTATCGAAGGTGATATGCGCATCGTTGTTGCGGGCCAACAGCTCATCGTGCTGGCCTGGGCGGAAAACAGCGTGGTCAAAGCCTTTCAGGGCGTCTGCCCGCACACCAACGCGCCGCTCGCAGACGCCGAGTTCGACGGCGTTGAGCTCGTCTGTCCGATTCATCGTTGGTCGTGGAACATGGCGACGGGCGACCCGTCGCATCCCCATGCAACGCCGCTCGCCGAATATCCCGTGAAGATCGAGGCGGGGATCATCTATGTCGACGCCGAGGGCGTCTCACCGATCTTCGCTGCGCCCTGAATCCACCGTTCTTGCGCAATTCCGCGGCGCTTGAAATTGAATTGAGCCGCGAGACTTTCTCCCGGCTCATCGCCCGAAAATAACGAGCTCGAGAAGGAATGCAGAATGTCGATCGACTTGAACGGGGCCTGGACCGAAGCAGACGTCGCGAAGCTCCTCAGTGGCGTCGCGGACGACCGGGACTGGCGTTTGGAGGTCAGTCGCGCCGGCGTCGTGACGCTCGAGGACAAGACCGCCCATCCGACCGATGCGGAATATGACGAAGGTCTACACTGCTACTTCGAGGCCTGGATGCAGGGCACCGACTTTGTCGGACCCTCGGCCGCCTCGGACAAGGTGTTTATGGGCAAGATCGCCAGGGCGCTGCGGGAGAACTACCCGACGTTGAAGGCGACCAAATTCGTTTACGTCGATCTCTAAACGGCCCGTTTGTTGCTTCCGCTACATAGCGGGAGGCGACAATGTCGAAGCGAATGTTAGCCGAATTCCTTGAGCGGCGGAACGCATCTTTCGTGGTGATCCTCGGCACGAACGAAATCGCTTCGGCCGTTGCAGTCCGCCTGAGGCGCGAGCACTATCGGGTGCTGATGTGTCATGACCCGTTCCCGCCAGTCATCCGACGGGGGATGGCGTTCTATGATGTTCTTTTCGACGATCAGGTCCAGATCGACGGGGTTCCCGGGCGCCTAGCCAGCACGACCCTCGAGATCGGCGAAGCCCTGGCGAAAGGCGCGGGCATCGCAGTGACTCAGCTGCAGCTCTCTGACGTGATCCCTCTGCGCATCCCGGACATTCTGGTGGACGCGCGCATCCAGAAGCATCGTGTGACCCCGGATCTGCGTAAGACCGCCGCCCTTTCCATCGGATTGGGGCCCAATTTCACCGCCGGCTACAATTGCGACGTCGCCATCGAGACCCATCCTGCCCACACGGGCGAGCTCATCCTCACTGGCGCGACGCGCTGGGCGGACGGCGTGCCGCGCTATTTGGGCGGCGTGGGACGCGAACGCTTCGTCTATGCGGCGCGATCCGGCGTCTGGCGGACCCCGCTCGACATTGGCGCGCGTGTCTTCAAGGGCTTTGTGATCGGCCGGCTCGACGGCTTGCCGGTTCCAGCTCCGATGGATGGACGGCTGCGCGGGATCGCGCGCGACACGGTGTTCGTCCCGGAAGGCGTGAAGTTCATCGAGATCGACCCGCGCGGAACCTCCGCGAGCTGGACGGGCTCGGACGAGCGCGGTCGGACCATCGCCGAAGCGACCGCGGCGGCTGTTGCCGCGAGCTTCTCGCAAGCGGTGAGGAAGGCCCCGGTGACGGCGACCCTTCACTGATCCACACGACGCGCCGAGGCCGCTTGATGTCAAAAGTACGACATTGGCGAGCGGCTCAAGCACGTGTCTGGCATGGTCTTCGCGAACGCAACAAGCGGGGCAGACATCGTCGGGACAGTATCGAAAGGCGAACATGCCGGAAAACGTGGACACAGTTTTTGAACGGATCGGCGGCCAGGAGACCGTCAACAGGCTGGTTGACGCCTTCTACCGCAACATGGACAGCTATTCGGAAGCGCGAAAGATCAGAGCCATGCATGCGGCTGATTTGGGGCCGACACGCGCGCTCCTGAAGACCTATCTCGCGGAATGGCTGGGCGGCCCCAGACATTATTCAGCGCAAAAGGGTCATCCGCGCATGCGCATGCGTCACGCGCATCTACGCATCGGCCCTGCGGAGCGCGACTCCTGGCTGTCCTGCATGAACGCCGCCCTCGACGAGACCATCTCCGACGAGCCTATGCGCCGCCGCATCGCCGAGGATCTGGCCAAGCTGGCCGACTGGATGAGGAACGATCCCGGCAATCTCCACGACAGTCGCAATTCGGCCACCGACCCTGCGAAAGTGTGAGCCTATTTCTATCGGGCGGGAACTTCGCCGACCGACTGTTTGCTGCCTTCGGGGGAAATAACGATTCCAGCCGATAGCAAGCCCGATCAGTAGAGGCTTGCTATCGGCGAGTTACGCGCGCTCATCCGAATTTGAACAGCACGCCGTAGCCGCCGCGCGGATAATTCCATTCGATATCGCCGCTCGGTTCGGCGATCAAGCGGCAGGTGCCACACTCCACGCAACCGTCCGTAGCGATCTCCACCTGTCCCGTCGAGTTCATCTCATAACAATGAGCCGGGCACAGCTTCAGCAGACTGACGAGCTGTGGCGAGGGCTTTGTATGAGGCCGCACCTTGATGTGGGCGCGACCCGCGTCGACGAGATACCGATTGAGATAGAGCTTGTCCTCCACCTTGCTCGCTGCCTGCGCCATCTTCCTTCTCCTTCTAACCGAGATCCCTTAAGTCCAGATCATTTCCACGCGCGCGCGAAGCTCCAGGCGTCGCCGACGAGGCCCTTGAGCGAGCGCGCCGCCAGGAAGGATCGAAGCGTGTTCTTCTGCTTCTCCTTCTTCGTCACGCCGTCCACTCGCAAAAATTCCTTCATCGCCTTCGAGACGAGCTGCGGGTACGTGAGGAAGAAGTTCTGCGCCCGGATGTGCAAGAGCTCCGGCATGTCGCGATACTTCTTGAGGTCCTTCATGACGAAGGAGTCTTCCAGCATCTTCTTGTAGAGCGCCAGATTTTCCGCCGTCATCGGATCGCGCCGCGACTTGATCTGAAAGATCGCCTCCGCCGCCAGGCGGCCCGAGGTCATCGCCAAATTCGAGCCTTCCCGATGCACCGCATTGTTGAGCTGCGCCGCATCGCCGACAACGACCCAGCCGTCTCCGTACAGCTGCGGGATCGCGTTATAGCCGCCCTCGGGAATGAGGTGCGCCGCATACTCCTTCACCTCCGAGCCCGCGATCAGCGTGCTGACAGAGGGATGCGCCTTGAATTTCTCGAGCAGACCGTAAGGGGTTTGGCCGGTCTTCTCGAAATCGGACACAAGACAACCGATGCCGAGCGAGATGGACTCCTTGTTTGTGTAAATGAAGCCCATCCCCGTCATGCCATCGGAGATCGTGCCGACCACTTCGATCACCGCGCCTTCATCTCCGCTGAGATTAAAACGGGCCTCGAGCGTCTCCTGTGGAAGGAAGTGCATTTCCTTGACTGCGAGCGCCACCTTGCTCGGATCGGGCCTCTCGCGGAGCCCCGCGCGCGTGCCCAGCAGGCCGTTGACGCCTTCGGCGAGAATCACGACATCGGCGGCGACCTGTCCGTTCTTGCGATCGGTCTTGACTCCGATGACCTTGCCGCGCGCGTCCTGGATCAGCTCCTTCACCGTCGTCTCGCACAGGACGACGGCGCCCGCCTCCTGCACCTTCTTCGAGAACCATTTATCGAACTGCGCGCGGATGATCGTGTAGCGGTTCGGCTTCTCCTCGTTGAAGTCTTCCGAACGATAGTGCAGCCCCGTATGGGAATTCTCGTCCACCATCCAGAAACGCTGCTCGACCAGATGACGCTCGAGCGGCGCGTCCTCACGAAAATCGGGAATGAGCTTCTCGAGCATGTCCGCGTAGAGAATCGCGCCCTGAACGTTCTTGGAGCCGGAATACTCTCCGCGCTCCAACTGAAGCACTTTGAGTTCCTCTCTGAGCGAGGGTCAGCGCCGCCGCATTGCCGGCCATTCCAGCGCCGACCACGATCGCGTCGAATTTTTCATCGATCATGGGCTACTCCTTTAGCTCGCCAATCGGTCGCGCGAATGGGGCGACAAACGTTTGGAGAACGCTTCTGTGAGGGTAGGCAAAAGGCGTACCGCGTCACCGATGACGCCGAGATGGGCGAAATCGAAGATCGGAGCGTTCTTGTCGGTGTTGATCGCGAAAATGTAGTCCGCGCCCTCGACGCCGACCCGATGTTGAATTGCGCCGGAAATGCCCGCGGCGATGTAGAGTTTCGGACGAATTGTCTTGCCGGTTTGCCCGATCTGGCGATCCGAGCTCACCCAGCCCTTTTGAACGAGTGGGCGAGAACAGCCGTATTCGGCCCCCAGCACGCTAGCGAGCTGTCGCACGAGTTGGAAGTTTTCCGGCGAACCCAGACCGAGCCCGCCCGCGACGACGACATCGGCGAAAGCGAGGTTGGATTTCGAAGATTCACGGTCGGGCAGGAAGGCGAGCACCTTGGTTACAATGTCGTCTTCGACGAGGCCCAAGGGATGCTCCACCACTCGGCCGATGGGCTTTACCTCTCGGTCGGGCATCGGCATCACGCGCGGGCGGATTGTCGCCATCTGCGGCCGGTAGTTCAGCGTGAAGATCGTGCACAGCAGCGATCCGCCGAAGGTCGGACGCGTCGCAGCGAGAGAGCCCTCCGCGTCGACGTCGAGTTCGGTACAATCTGCTGTCAGGCCTGTCAGGAGAGTTGTCGCGACAGAGCCGGCGAGATCCCGGCCGAGCGTCGTTGCGCCGAGAAGCAAAATTTCTGGCTTATAGGTGTTGACAAGCTCCGTCAGCGCCTTGGTGTAGCTCTCGTTGCGGTAGTTCTTGAGAATGTCATCCGCGACGAGATAGCAAACATCCGCGCCGTAGCAGAAGGTTTCCCGCACGACCGCCTGGGTCTCGTCGTTTTTGGCTCCGACGACGACCGCCGCCAGATCGACGCCCAGCTTCTTGGCGAGCTCGCGTCCCGCCCCCATCAGCTCCCATGAGACGGGGTGGGTCTGACCGCGTTCCTGTTCGATAAACACCCAGACGTGCTTGTAGGCCTTGAGGTGTTCCGGCAGCTCCTTCTTTGTCGAAGCGCGACCGCTTGCCGCAGGGGTTTTGGTTGCTTCACTCATCTCTTCCTCCGCCTGCGACCGTCAGTAGCCGCGCGCCAGCTTCTCGAGCTCGCTCTCCAACTTGGGTTGACGCTGGAACAGCGCAGCGACAATGCTTTCGCCGGGCTGCTCGCCGAGCTCGATCAGCTCGGCCTTTTGCGCCCGCGGCTGCGGCGCGAAAACCTTCTTGACGATCGTCGGCGATCCGCGGAGCCCGCATTTGGTGATATCCTCGACGCCGGCCTCCTGCGCGCTCCATTTCACGATCTTCGCGCGCGCGGCTTTCAAAGCGTCCGTGAGAGAGCCGACACGGATCTCATTCACGCCCTCGAGGATGGTGATCAGGCAAGGCAATCGACTCTGCAGTTGTTGCACGCCTCCTTCGGCGCGCCGCTCGACCTCAATGAGGCGCTTTTCGGCGTCGACAGAATTGATCTTGGAGACATAGGTCAGCTGAATGAATCCCAGACGCTTGGCGACGCCCGGTCCGACTTGCGCCGTGTCGCCGTCGATGGTCTGCTTTCCGGTAAAAACGATATCGGGCGGACCGAACTCCGCGCCGATCTTGCGCAGCGCCGTCGCGAGCGCGTAGGTCGTCGCGAGCGTATCGGCGCCCGCAAAGAAGCGGTCGGTCAGCAGGACCGCGCGATCCACGCCGAAGCTGAGCGTCTTACGAAGACTGTCCTCTGCGGAAGGCGGTCCCATCGTCAACACTGTCACTTCGCCGCCGAACTGGTCGCGCAAGCGCAGCGCTTCCTCGATTGCAAAGAGATCATAGGGGTTGATGATCGTCGGAACACCCTGACGCATGATTGTGTTCGTCACCGGATGAACACGGATCTGCGCCGAGTCCGGCACTTGCTTCATACATACGACGATGTGCATCGGCTGATCCTTGGCTCTCGAATGCCGTTTACTTCTGGACGCCGAGCTGCACGAGCGTCGGCTGTTGAGGGGGCTTCACCGCGTCTTTGTGGACCTTGAACAAGCGCTCGGCGATGGGTGAGGATTTTGTGAAGTCCACATAGGCCTGCTCGAGGAAGGTCTTGCACTTCTCGACCGCCGCTTCATCCGAGAAGCTCGAGAAATCCTCCTTGAACAGATATTCGCCCATACGCCGCAGGATATGGAGGCGCGCCACGTTCAGGATCTGGGGATCGTATTCGACCTTGAGCAGTGTGAAGAAATCCTCGGCGGAAGACGTCTTCTTGAGTTCCTCGATGATGCTCGGCGCTGAGGACATTCTTGGCTCCTTCAGATTATGCGCGGCGGCTCGACCACACGGGAAACGCCGCCACGCGCGGGGTCGGATTCGGCGCGGCTCCTCACCTTCGTTTGCAGGTGAGACAGGCGGGCTTCCAGAAACTCGACCCGATCGACGAGCGCGGCGAAGGCTTCCCCGACCGGGTCGGGGATGAGGTGATGATTGAGGTTAATGCGGCCGCCGAAGGCGAAGCGCGCAGCGTCCCGATGCACGGTCTTGGCGGGAATGCCGACGACAGTCGAATTCCGGGGCACGCTCTCGATGACCACGGAATTGGCTCCAACACGAGCATTCCGCCCGACCGCGATCGGTCCGAGTATCTTGGCGCCGGCCCCGACGATGACGCCATCCTCGAGCATCGGATGACGCCTGCCGGGCGACCAGGAGACGCCCCCAAGCGTCACGCCGTGATAAATTGTGACGTCGTCGCCAACAACCGCGGTCTCGCCGATGACGACGCCGGCGCCGTGGTCGATGAAGAAGCGCCTCCCGATTCTCGCTCCTGGATGGATGTCGATGTTGGTGAGAAATCTGCAAAACCAAGAGATCAGCCGCGCCGCAAAGCGCCATTCATGTGACCATAGCCAATACGCCAGGCGGTGCCATAAAACCGCGTGAACGCCCGGATAGGTCAGCAAAGTCTCGAGCTTGCCGCGCGCGGCGGGATCGCGAGTTGAGACGCACGCGAGATCTTCCATGATCAGACGCCAACGAGAAGGCGGCTTCGAAGTTTCCCCTACACGCGAATCGCGGGCCGTCGCTTGGAGGACATCTGGCGGTACACGCTTCATGGCGCGCTCACTTCAGACTGCTTGCGAACGTCGCGCCAGATGTCCTTCAGGACCGCTCTGCTGACCGGACCCTTGCGGTCGAGCGCGTGCGCGCGCACGCGCGTCAGGATCCTGCCGATTTCCTCGGATTCCGCGGGAAGGCGCATGTCTCCCAGCATCGCAGCCACGGCCGCTGAACCGGAATGCTTGCCGATAACGATGCGATGGGCTCGTCCCAAAGCGCTGGGGTCGAGTGACTGATAGGTGAGCTTGTCCTTGAGCAAGCCGTCGACATGAATGCCGGATTCATGCGTGAAGGCGTGATCGCCGACGATGGACTTATCAACCGGAATGGGCCGGCGCGCGGCGGCGGATACAAGCTTGGCGATCGCCTGCAACTCGGTGAGCCGCACTCCCGTGTCGTAGCCATAGAGTTGGGTCGCCGCCACCGCGACTTCTTCCAGCGGCGCATTGCCGGCGCGTTCGCCAAGCCCGATCACGGTTACAGAGGCGTGGGTCGCGCCCGCCTTGACGCCGGCGAGAGTATTCGCCGTAGCCAGTCCAAGATCGTCATGACAATGGATCTCGATCTCCATATCCGTCTCTCGGCGCAACTGCGAAATCAGCGCGAAGGCGGAAAAGGGATCGAGAACGCTGAGCGTGTCGGCGACACGGAAGCGACGCGCTCCCGCATTGCGAGCCACGGCCATCAACTCAATGAGGAATTCCGGTTCAGCCCGAGAGGAATCCTCGCCGCCGACAGCGACTTCCAGGCCTCGGCCACGGGCATATTCCACGACCCGCGCGGTCAGCTCCTTGGCCTGAGCGCGGTCGCCCCGCAGCTTCACGGCGATCTGCCGATCGGAAGCGGGCACGGAGAGATTGACCATCGAAACACCGGCGGCGACCGCCGCATCGACGTCTTCCCGGCGCATCCGACACCAGGCGATGGCCCGCTGCGGCAATCCCGCTTCGACGATCGAGCGGATGCTGGCGATCTCGTCCGGCCCCATCGCCGGCGTCCCGGCCTCGAGCTCGCAGACGCCCGCCTGGGCGAGCGCGCTCGCGATTTCCACCTTTTCGGCGCGCGTGAAGGCGACGCCCGGCGCCTGCTCTCCGTCACGTAGCGTCGTATCGTTCAATACGAGCCGAGCGGAAGCGGATTGGCGGGAAGGATCGTCGAAGCTCGAGCAGCATGAGGAGTTTGACATGATTGCACCAGGGCCAAATGGACCTTCCTCAGCGCGGTCAGGGATCACAGCAATCCCTTCATAATCCGCCGCGGAAACTTCCCGCATCTCTTGGGCCTCAAGGCCCCTCTCAGCGCAGCTCGCTCCAGTCTCCGGCCAGGCAATTCGCCCAACTGCCGCTCCCTCAATTGAAGGACTTCTGGCAGCCGCAGGTCGAAGAGGCGTTCGGATTTTCGAAGGTGAAACCCTCACCTTCCAAGCCCCGCTTGTACCCGAGCGTCATGCCTTGCAGCCACGGAGTTGAGGCGGGATCGATGAGGATACGGACGCCCCCCGTTTCAACGATGATGTCGTCGGATCGCTGTTCCCGGTCGAGATCGACAACATATTGATAGCCAGCGCAGCCGCCCTGCTTGACGTGTATCCTCAGACCGCCGTCACGCTGGCCTGCTTTCTCCATCGCGTCCCTTACGGCGGCGACGGCTGTTTCCGATACGAGGATCATGATGAGGAGCCTCTTGGATCTGATTTCTGAGCCAAAAGAAGCAAGGCGCATGCCATTGGAGGCTGGAGCGCAAAGCGCCGAAAAATTGGGCGCGCGGCGTTTTTCGATATCTGATGCTGGGATTTGTCGGAAAGTTTACATGCGCAGCGTCGCTTCAGACGCCCGGCTCCGAAGAAGCCGATAACTCGCTGAGGCGACTGATCCCCTCTTCGGGGCCGAAGCAGCTGTTGTAGTCAGCACAATTCGTGCAGACAGGTGTCGCACACATCACAAATCCGTCATTCTCGCACATCAAACGGTAGATAAAGCGCTTCCAGCGCATGTTCTTGTCGTTGCGCGCGGCGAGCGAGGCGAAGTGACGGCCCATAAGCCGGGTTAATTCACTCCGGTTGCGTAAGCCCAGATCTTCCCAAAGGTGGTTGGGCTCCAAGGCGCGCCTCGCGATCATGGACGCAAACCAGCGCCCCTTTTCGCTGCCGGGGACGACGTGAGCCAGCAAAATATCCCGGATGAGTTCAACTTCCTCGGGATTCGCCGCTTCAGCGGCGACGGCGCAGTTCTCGCGCGCGACCGTATCACCAAGCGTGTACGACGAAAGCAGTTCGCCGAGGTCTTCCGCGCTCACCCCGATTCTCTCGGTCAATTCGCCGGCCTCGCAGGCCGCGACGGATGTGATGCAGGCGAAGGCGTGGCGATCGAAAGCCTCATCCGACTCGATATCGACAGCTTCCGGCGCAATGCCGGTCAGTTTCTGATAAATTTTGGCAGGCCTGGGAACCGGGACCGAATTGTCGACGCAAAGCCCAAATTGCTGCGCTTTATCGACAGAAAGCGGAACGACGTGTGTGTTCACGGCGCGGCCCTTGGTGGAAGCCGGTCCTCCCTTTCGGGAAGACCGGCGTTTTGTCGTTGCGATTACGCTATGGCGGCGAGATCTGCGGCGGTTTTGCCGATCTGGCTCTCGTCGACGGCCTTCATGATGCCGTGCTCCATGAGCATGTCTTCGAGCTCGTCCATGGTGATCGGGGTCGGGATGATGCCATTGCCCTGGTTGGCATGGACCTTCGTCGCCAGACTGCGATAGTGACCCGCCTGCACCGAATCCGGCGCATATTCGATCACCGTCATGCGGCGCAACTCGGCGTGCTGAACGATATTGTCGCGCGGCACGAAGTAGATCAGCTGCGTGCCGAGCTTCTTGGCGAGAGCCTCCGCAAGCTCCAGCTCCTTGTCGGTCTGGCGCTCGTTGCAGACCAGCCCGCCCAGGCGCACGCCGCCGGAGTTGGCGTATTTCAGAATGCCCTTGGAGATGTTGTTGGCCGCATACATGGCCATCATCTCGCCGGACATGACGATGTAGATCTCCTGCGCCTTGTTCTCGCGGATCGGCATGGCGAAGCCGCCGCAGACCACGTCGCCGAGCACGTCGTAGGACACATAGTCGATGTCCTCATAAGCGCCGTTCTCCTCGAGGAAGTTGATCGAGGTGATGACGCCGCGGCCGGCGCAGCCGACGCCCGGCTCCGGACCGCCCGACTCGACGCAGCGGATGTTGAGATAGCCGACCTTCATCACCTCTTCGATCTCGAGGTCCTCGACGCTGCCCGCCGAAGCCGCGAGGCTCAGGATGGTGTCCTGCGCCTTGGCGTGAAGGATGAGGCGGGTCGAATCCGCCTTCGGGTCGCAGCCGACGATCAGAATGCGGTGACCCAGCTCCGCAAGCGCCGCCAATGTATTCTGGGACGTCGTCGACTTGCCGATGCCCCCTTTGCCGTAAAACGCGATCTGCCGTAGTGACATGTTCGTCTCCTGTGCTGCCCTTCGAGTGACGCCCAGGTCGGGCGCGGGCATTCCTGAATTTTTGGAAACTGATCGCGGGTTGCGGGAAGGAACACATCGCTCGGCGTGGCGTAGGCGTGCGCTCAGCCCTAACTCGCGGATCGTCTTCTGCAACGGCTATGCCAAGAGGCGCGATTTTCGTATCTTATTGATTGTTCTTGATCTTATTATGTGGGCCCGTTTTGCTAGGCGGCCAATGTCGGGAAGGCTGTTCCGACACACACAAACATTTGTAGTTTAGATTGCCACAAGAACGCCCGACGTCGCGGATCCTCTCGCGGCGTTGGAACGGCGCTTGCACGACACTCTGCTCCGAATTTGTTCATGCCGCGAGAAGCCGGCATGCCGAGCGGGGGGTCGACTATCGCGAGCGCAGAGGCCTGGCGCTTTTTCGCGACATGTCGGGCCGCTTCCCCGGCCTGCGCATATGAGTTGTCTGCAAGCCGGCGGGCGAAAAACTGAAAGTCGCGGAGAAAAGGCCGACGCGCACGCCGCCTTGGTGTAGGCGCTTAAAATTGAGGCAATGGGGCCTGGGATGTCCTGGCCTTGCCGACGACTTTACCCGGCCCAGCGGCGGGAGCAGGCGGGGGACGCCCTCGATTCCGCAAAGCTGGGCAGCGCCGCCGAAGCCAAGGGGAGAAGGTCAGCAGATGACAGGTCTATTGGAAGCGAGTGCCGAAGGCAGTCTGGAGCAACTGCGCTTATTGATCGACGGAGGCGCCGATCTCAGCGTAACGACGGCAGACGGCAACAATGCCCTTTGGCTCGCCAGCGCGAACGGAAGCCTGGAGGTGATCCAGGCGCTGATCGACGCCGGCGTCGAGATCGACCATCGGAATCCGGATGGCGGGACGGCGCTGATCTATGCCTCTTCAGCTGGCAAGGCGGATGTCGTGGCGCTGCTGCTCAGTCATGGGGCCAATCCGGCGCTCGAAACGGTGGACGGCTTTTCCGCGCTCGACCTCGCCTCCACAATTGAATGTCTGGCGTTGCTGCGCAAATTCCGTCCTCGCCAGACCGACCGGGCGCCCTCAGCGCTTTCGCAGACGAAGTGATCGCAGGGAGAGAGAGAGTCAATTCGTGGCTCTCGATGACGAATTGCTTTTGAGCGGCGACCCTGTTCGCGCTCTGCTCAAGGCGCCGCGCCCCGGCTACAAGAGCAGATGCGGCGGACGGGACAGGTCTTATGCGATTAGAATTTGCTCCGACTTTTTGATCGGGCGTGCTTCCCGCCAGAACGATCCCGTTCGGGAAGCGCGCAAGAGGCTGGATCGCGTCACGGCGCTTTTGGCTCCGCTCACCTCGTCAGAATCATGACCAGACGGTCGACGCGTTTGCCTTCCTTGAGATGGGAAGAATAGATCTCGTCAATGTCTTCCGGCGTCGTCGGTCTATACCAAATGCCTTCGGGGTAGACGACCATCAAGGGGCCGGCGGAGCAAAATCCCAGGCAGCCGGCCGCCGTGAAGCCGATCTCCCCAGATCCGTCGGCTTCGACGAGCTTGCCGAGGCGATCCCAAAGCGGCTGCGCGCCGTTGGCGCCGCAGCTGCCGCGCGGATGCGTCGGCGGTCGCTGAGTAAAGCACGCGAATACGTGGCGCTTGTAGAGCTGAGGGATCTCGAATTCCTCATTCGCTGCATCCGACATTGCACATTCAACCTTTCGAACTGGGCCTGGGTCGCCTATGAGCACAAGGTCTTTCATTGCTGAACCGCGTCCAGCGAAGCCTCGGTTTCTGTTGAAGCAAATCCCGGTCCAGCGGCGCCGCAACTGGCGCCCGATTTGCTGGGAAAATAGAAGAGGATGCAAGGGCCGATTCCGGGCGCTTCTCTTCCAGCAGATGAGGGGCGTCCGCGCAGGCGAGACAGTTCCCACCCATCCGCAGCCCTGCGAGAGGAGAACAGCCTTGGACGCGGAGACTCCAACCCAACCTGTTGTCGCGACTGAGAGCCCCCACGCAAACGGATCCAGTTCGAGACCAGAGCCCGAGGCGGTGCACGCCGCGGTCGTCGCTGCGCTGCGAACGGTCTTCGATCCCGAGATCCCTGTGAACATCTATGACCTCGGACTCGTGTACAAAATCGACATCATCAACCGATGTCACGTGGAAGTCGACATGACCTTGACGGCGCCGGGTTGTCCTGTGGCCAGCGAGATGATGAACATGACGAAGAATGCTATCGACGGGGTCGATTACGTCGAAAGCTCCAAGGTGAACCTCGTGTTCGATCCCCCGTGGAGCCAGGAAATGATGTCCGATGAAGCCAAATTGGATTTAGGCTTCTTCGGCTTCTAGTCGCGCTCCGGCGGACCGCAAGCCGCGACCTTTTGTCATAGGCACGAAATTCGCAGACTCACGTCAGGCGCGGACGACCACGCGAACGGTTTTGTTCGGAAGGCTCGGTCGCCGCATAATGACACGAGGCTGGCATCATGATCGAACTCACCTCAGGAGACGGGCATAATTTTTCGGCGTATCGCGCCGACCCTCCAGAGACCCCCAAGGGCGCCGTCGTCGTGCTGCAGGACTTTTCTGGAGTTGGCGCGCATATCCAAAAGGAAGTCGACGCTTTCGCCGCGCGCGGTTACGTCGCAATCGCCCCAGCGCTCTTTCAAAGAGAGCAAAAGAAGGAGGTGGCGACCGAGGCGGACGGCGTCGAGATCGCCAAGGCCGTGACGGTCGACTCGGCTCTGCTCGACGTCCAAGCCGCCATCGACTCGGTTAAGAGCGCCGGCAAGGTCGCCGTCGTCGGCTATAGCTGGGGCGGATATCTCGCCTATCAATCTGCGAATCATCTCAAAGGCATCGCCTGCGCCATCGCCTATTATGGGGCGGGCCTGACCGACACCCTCAGCGAGAAGCGAAGAGTGCCGACGCTCATCCATTTTCCCGAGGACGATCCAACGACCCCCATTGAAGGGATTATCGCGTTTCGCGCGTGGCGTCCGGATGTGGCCGCCTTCTCCTATCCGAAGGCCAAGAACGGCTTCAATTTCGAGACGGCCGAGAGCTTCGACGCGGCGGCGGCAGAACAGGCCAAGGAGCGCACGCTCTTCTGGATCTCGCAATTCGTCGAAGGCCAGAGCCCTGTCAGCTTGAAGAACTCCGGAGCCTATGCGCAGGCCAAGACGGAGAAGAAAAAGAAGAAGGCGGACAGCGACGATATGGGTCCCCCGATGGACTGAGCGTCTCGCCTCGTTACCGCGCTCAGAGTTGGGGGGAGCACCACGCGCTTAGCCGGGTTCCGCACGGAAGCGACAGAGAGTCGCTTCCGAGAGATCGCTTATTCGCCGGTCAGGCAGAGGGAGAGCGAGGACGGCTGAGTCTCCCCGTATCGACGCTGATCACATGCGTCGCGCGAGGGAGCGTAGGTATCCCTGCATATCGTCTGCGAGTTCCATGTCTACAGCGGGCGCGGTTTTCAGGAGCAGGTTCGCGACAAAAGCCTCGTCATTGCGAGGATCTTCGAGCGCTTCCCGCAACACCGGGACATTGTCCTCGATGTGCTGCAGAAAGGCGATGCCCTTTTCGGCCGTCTCCTGCCAACGTTCGCGGTGCCATTTCGCCAGCGGATACATGATCTCGTGAACGAAATTCGACTTGCGCGCCTTCTCAAAAAACCGCAGCCCCGCGTTCCAGTTCTCCTTCGCCCGCAGCGGCGGCGGAGGAATGTCCTGCAACAGCATTTTTTTCGCGGCCTGTCCCACAAAGTCCTCGAGACTGACAGGCGCGTCGATGCCAGCGCGAAAATACCAAAGCGCATTGGCGCCCGGGAATTCCTTCCCGTAGCTCTCGACGAGAGCCGCCTCCACCTTGTCGACCGCGGCCTTGTCCGCTTTTAGCGCGGCGGTCATGCAAAAGGCGAAAATGGCGTCATTGCCGACGCTTTTCACCGCATCGCTGTCGAGCCGGCTCGCATCGAGCTTGGGCGTCACGCCGCCAGCGGGAACCACGGCCTCGCCTGCGCGCAGCGCCGTGATGAAGGAGGTGATCTCCAGCCAGCCGCCGAAATGGGCGATGAATGCGTCCGGATCGACATGAACAATGGCAAGATTGATCGGCTTCTTGCGCGCCTGCAACTCCGCCATGTCCGTCATGGGCTTCTCCTTCAATTTTGGGCGGCGCCTGGGCGCCAAAGCTCATGCTGGCGTCGGATCAATCGGAGGTGATCATGACCTCGGGCGCTTCGTCCGGATCGGAACCCTCATCCTCCGCGAGTTCCACGCCCGTGATGCAGACGTCGCCGTCGTCCACGACGATCGTGATCGGCGTGAGCGATTTTCCCTGGCAGGGGCCGATGAAGCACTTGCCGGTATCCAAGTCGAACTGCGCGCCGTGATTCTGGCAGGTGAGGAAGTTCCCGTCCTCGTCGAGAAAGGAGCCCGGGTTGTTGGAGTCGAGCTGTTCTTCCTTGTGGGGGCAGACGTTCTCGAAACCATAGAAATTATTGCCCTTGCGCGTGATCAAGATCGGCCAAGGCTTGGGCTCGCCGGTCGAGGTGATCCGCATGAGCAGAAACCCGGTCGCGTCTCCGTCCTCGATCTCGCCATTCTGGCAAATTGCATAAAGCTCGCTCATAGTTTCTCGTCCCGCTGCTCTCGGGCGCGCCTCGGAGAAGCCCCTTGCGCCCGCAGCGCCCCTGCAATCGGCAAGCCATTTCCGGGGCGGTCAACGCCAGAGGCTATGCGGCTTTCGCGACTTACACGGTTTTTGCAACTGGAGCTCATGAGGCCTCACATGCGGAGAGGAAGGGGCATGACTGTCATAGAGCATGACTTCGGTCTGGCGGACCGCTTGAACGAGCGCCGCTTCGCGCGACTTCTGGAACTCGATGCGCTGCACGAAGCCAATATTCGCGCCAATCCGCTTCCCTATCTGGAGAGAGCGAGCGAGCGTATCTTCCGGCTGCGGGAGACGCTTTTTGACGCTATCGAGGCGGCGAAACCTCCTGCCACAGGGCCTGAGGGTGAGGCCCGCCTCATCGCCGTCGATGAGGCGGAGTTTCGGCGCCTGAAAGCCTGCCTCGCCATCGTCGAGAAAGGCTTCGCGGCTTACGGGAAATTCGAGGACGCATTTTAGGAGACGCCCCGCCGAGTTGCGCCCGACCGATCGGGTTGAGTGCGGCCGACCCGACGGATGCAACTCGAGGATCTCGAGCGTATCCTCAGGCGGCCTTGGCCTCTGAGGCTGGCGGTTCGAATTTATAGATGTCGGCGTTGCCCTCGCTCCGCAACTGCGTAAAGCCCTTTTCCTTGAGCGCGTCGGCCAACCCTTGCGTATCGGAACGCGCCACGGCGACGTAGGCGGGAGCGCCCCGAGAAACGAGAGATTCCAGCAGCAGGTTCAGCACCTCACCGCGTTGCGGCGTTGGTGAAGCCGCGAGAAAGCAAACATTGATCGTTTCCTTCCTGGCCAGAGCCAGGTCGAGAAGGTCTCTCTGCGCCAGCAATACGCCCTGGATCTTCTTTTCTGGTCCGATGACGACTGTGGAGCGCACATCGCTCAAACATTGCATGATCCGTGTCAGGGCCAGCTCCTGCTCGGCGTCGCTCGCCAGCGGGAGCGAAATTTCGGCAGCCACATGTCGCAGCAAGCCCCAAATGTCCTCAATATCGACAAGTGACGCTTCCCTCTGGATGAGTTCCGACACGATTCTGCTCCTTCATTCCCTGCAACGCGGCATTTCCGCGACCTTGACGCTCAGTAGCAAGCCGCATTCCGACTTGCGGCCGCGCCGCATGAAATTCTCGCGCAGATTCTTCGACTCTCTGGCAAAAATCTTGCTGCTCGAAAAGGTGAGCTCATAACAGACAGGATGACCGATGCCCTCGGAAGGCTACTTCATAGACTGGGACGGAAATATGCGCAGCACGGATGATCCGGGCGGCGGCTACGCCTGCGAGGTGGATACGGTTGCACGCTATGTCGCGATCATGGGTAAGGGCGGCGCGCTCATGCACGAGGCCACGCTTTACAAGACGATCGAAGATGTGAGCAAAGCCGGGATCAAAGCGACCTTGGTTCCAGGGTCGCATCCCTGGGGCCGGAAAGCGGACGGTTTCTGATCTTGACCGCGGCGCGAAAGGAGGGTCGTCTACGCCATGCTCCCCACGACCATTCTCATCGACGAACGTCCCCGATGCGTCGTGCGTCCCAACGACACGAAGGATCTCAACCGCTTCATCCGAAACGGAAAGGGCTTCTTGCTGGCGCGCCAGCCCGAAGGACGCATCTCCCATCGCCCGGCAAGCGAAGAGGAGTTGTCGCGATGGCGAGAAGCCCTGGCGCTGCACAAGGCTTGGGGCGGCGACGATGAAGCCTTCTTCGGCGTTCCCCTGGAAGGCGAGGCGCCAGCGCCGGGGAACGCTTGCTGAGCGGGCTTGCTGAGCGAGAGCGTGCGGCCCAAAACGCGCCGTTAAGTCGCAAGGGAACTATTCATCCAGGCTTGGCGTCAGTATGACTTCCGGCGGCGCCCCGAGCCCCTGCCCATCCAGAAACTCTATGGCGCTTACGCGAGAGAGACCGCCGTCGCTTTCCATCAGCACGACCGCCTCTGGGGGCAGTTCAGCGAGCTTCTTCACCAATTCCTCGACGGTCATCGGACGGCCTTCACCTTCTCTGCGAGCACGAGGCTTCGCGGCCCAAGCGCAAACATGGTCCAATTTCAGCCCGGATGGATCATGATCTCCATCGTATCGTCGAACTCGTCGTCGTCGGACCGCGGCTCTTCCTCGCTCAGCTCGACGCCGCACAGGCACACTTCGCCATCCATCACGACGATCGGAATCTGCTCAAGCGATTTGTCTTTGCATGACCCTTTGATGCAAGCGCCCGAACTCGACATCGAACTCTGCGTTATGTCTGCCGCAGCGCAAGCGCTCGCCGTCGCCGCTGAAAAAGCTTCCAGCTCCGATATTGAGCCAGGCGCCTTGATGTGGACAGACGTTCACATAGCCGAAGAATTGGTCAGCCTTCGTGCGGACGACGAAGATCGAGTAGGGCCGTATCTCCTTAGTTTCCGTCACTCTCAGTAGGCTGAAAGCCTTGGCTGCGCCTGGCTCGATCTGCTGCGTCGAGCAGATCACATAGACATTGACGTCGCTCATATTCCGGAAGTCTCCCGAGACTCTGTCTCCGCCTGGTCTTCTTCTTCGTCCCAAGACGCAAGGCTCAGCCTTGGGTGTTGACGCGGCCCCAACGGAGAGGCTGGGCTTCCGCCCTTGCCCGTCAGTTTGCACAGCAATGCATGAATCTTGCCGATCGGCCATGGCGGGCTGCGCCGCCTCGCGTGAAAGTTGCATGTCCCGAGGAATGAACCATCTCGGAGTTCAGTCGATGAGCAGCATGACCGTCGTAGAAGAAGCTAATAGGGACGCCCTGACCCAACTCGCGGGAATCTATCTTTTTTTGGATACGCACCTCTGGATGGAGGACGGCGTCATTCACCGGGGTGATGGCCCCGCGATCGAGTTCCCAGACGGCGTCGCACGCTGGGTCATCCGCGGCAAGGAGATGACGCGGGAAGTGAACACTTTTTTCTATGACAATAAATGGCCAATCAAGACGGGACTAGACACGGACGAGAAGCTCGCGCTGTTTCGAGCCCGCTTCATAAATTAACCCGTAGCCTACAAGTGCAGGCTACGGGCTCCTGACTCACATAGAGGTTTTTAGCGCGACTAAGCCGCAGCTGCACCGTCAAACTTTGCGCGCACCGATTCGATCAGCGCCGGAGGCAGGCGAAAGAGTCCGCGGCCCCCCGCCAAAGCGCGATACATGTCCGGCCCCACGGCTTCGCTCAATGCATCGAACCATTGCTGAGGGGATAACGGAGAAGGCCGTTGGCTGATCTCGGCAACGCTGCCATCATTCGCGAAGCGGACGTAAATCGCCACCAGTTGGTCTGTCATGTTTTCCTCCCAGGTCAGAATCCAGAGGAGAAGCCGAGCAACTCCACCTTGATGTTTTCAGTGCCCAGAACCTTCGTCTGGCAAGCAAGCCGGGATTTGGAGCCGACGCCGACGATCGTGTCGAGCTTCTCATTCTCTTCACGGCTGATTTTGCTCACTCCCTTGCGCCCCTCCTGCACGAATATGTGGCAGGAGCCGCACTCAGCCTTGCCTTCACATTTATGATTGATCCCCTCTCCGCTGGAGAGGATGATTTCGAGCAGCGTCGCGCCTTCGGCGGCTTCGACCGTTTTGCCCGAGGGCATGATTGTTACCGTAGCCATTCCTCAACTCCTTTTTTTGCTGAGCCGTTTCTCCGTGGGAGATTTCAGTAGATCGCCGCGCCGGCGCCAACGTTCACCGAGGCGTCCTTCATCGTCGCGACGATAAACTCAATTTGCCCTTCCGTGAGATGCGTATGGAAGGGCAGGGCGACCGCTCTGTCCGACACCTTTTCGGTGACGAGCAATGCGCCGCGACGATAGCCGAAGTCGACATAGCGACGTTGGGTGTGGAGCGGAATGCTATAGGCCGCGGCCTCGACCTTCTCGACTTTGAGATCCTCGATGATCGAATCTCTGGAGGATCTGCTGAAGCGAGTGCCGAGATGCACGACATACAGGAACCAGTGAAGCTCCGTCACATCCGGCGCCATGAAGGGATCCTTTATCCCCTCGAAGGATTTGATGTGCTTGAAGTAGTAGTGCTCGATGAGCTTGCGCTTCTCCAGGATCTCATCGAGCCGGCTGAGCTGTGACAGGGCGAGCGCCGCCGTGATATCGCTCATGCCCGTTTGATAGGGCGCGCTTGAGCTCACGACGACGGAAGCGCGCTCGTCGTGTCGATGCGACCGCAGACGCCGCAAGGCGACAGCGACGTCGATGTCGTCCGTGACGACCACGCCGCCTTCTCCGCAAACGAGGGGTCCCGGTTGAGAAAAATCGAAGACTGAGGCAGCCCCGAAGGTCCCAACCAGCCTGTCTTTGTATTTGGAGCCGATCGCTTCCGTCGAAATCCTCCAAAAGCAGAACGCGCTTGCTCTTGGCGATCTCCTTCAGCTCGTCCCACGAAGCCGGATGACCGTTCGTGTTGCTGCCGACGATCGCCTTCGTGCGCTCCGTTATCGCCGCTTCGACCTTGGAGGCGGCGATCACTCCCGACCAATAGTCGATGTCGACGAACACCGGCTGCGCGCCGCAAAGCGCAATGGCGTGCTGCGTCTCACGGAAGGAGTGTGGCGAGGCGATCACTTCATCGCCAGGGCCGATCCCGTAGGCGGCCAAAGCAAGGAGCAGGCCCGACGTGCCGCTCGACGTGGCGATAGCGTATTTCCGGCCGAGATAGGCGGCGAAGGCCGCTTCGAACTCCTCGACGACTGCTCCGCTCGAGAGCCGGCTCGAGCGAATGACGCTCTCAACCGCCGCGAGGTCGTCGAGCGTTACATCCGGATCCGAGAGCAGAATAAAGGTGTCGGGAGCCGCGATCAGCTCCTCGCCCTCTTCATCGAGTTCATCCACGGCGGAGCTCATGAATTTGTGGACTTATAGGCGATTGCGAATCCGGTGGCCTCTCCCGGCTCGGTGGTCACATGCACGCAGTGATCCTGGGCGTTTAGCAGATGCACGTCACAGGCGTTGTAGCTGCGAAACGGCTCCTCGATCACATCGGAGGCGTCGCATTTCGTCCAGGTCAAATGCGGAAACTTCTTGCGCAGCTCCAGGAAATCCGGAGGCTCGCTGGCCGACAGAAGCGACTCGATCCTCGCCAGATCTTCAGTGGTCACGCCCATTCTCATTCCTCGCTCGCCGGTCCATCACTGCCAAAAGCGACGCTCTGGATCTTCGTTCAGATAGTCGAGCAACTCCGTCAACCGGTCGAAGGCTCGCTCGAACTCCCAGACGCCGCTTGTGTGCTCCTTGCGAAGAAGGCGCCAATTTCTTGAGCGGTCGTCGAAAAGGAGCAAGGCGATGTCGACGACCCCGCCGTCAGGATCGACTTTGCGCGAACAGCAAGGGCTTTGAAATCCTGTAACCATTCGCAGTTCGCAAGAGGATGGGCGAGACGTAACGGTATCGCTTTCTCTTCTCGAGCGCGCGTTCAATCCTTCTGAAGTCGAACTCGTTTGGTTGCGACGGCTGACCCGCCTGAGCCTGCGGCGCCTCGAATGCCCTGATCGTGCTCATGGATTCTCGATAGGCTCGATCTCTTCCTCCAAGCACCCGACAACGCGCCCATTCGTAAACTCGACGAGATAGAGCGGCGTGTTCGAGTCTGTATGCGCACCCGTTTGGACGATCTCGCCTTCGCCGCCGGCGGCGACGAGCAGCGCCTCCGGTTCGACGTCGGGATAGCCGCCGTCATTGAACAGGTCGACCGCCGCTTTTACGCGGCGGCCCCATTGATATTTCGGAATCCTCGGTTCGATCATGGGCCTTTGGCTCCGGGAAGGGGGATTTCCTCGTCGTCTTCGCGGGGATTGGCAGGTTCGAGTTCTTTGCGCTTCATGCCCACGCGATTGCCACTTTCTGTGAACTCCACACCATAGATGTAGAACTGCTGCAGAAAGGTGCCGATGCTCACGACATAACCGATCTCGCCTTTCTTCGCCAGAATATCGCCAATTTCCTTGCCGGCGTAGGTTCCGTCATTGCGAATCGTGCGCTTCGCTTTCACCTTGTCGCCGAAGGCGAAGTAGGCCGGTTCGGTCAATTCGCACACGTCGCTGTCGCGTACGATATTGCTCATGGCTACTTCTCCTTCGGCTACAGCCTTCGCTCAGGCGGCGTTGGTGAGCGCGCCCTGACGGATTTCCGCGTCGCCGCGGATTTCATGGACGACCTCTCCGGAGTTCACCTTGTCGAGATAGGCCTTGAACCAGGCGATCGCCGACTTCTCGATGAACTCATGCGCGAATTGATCCACCGGCTCGATGCCCGCCTTGATCAGATCGTTCTTCGGACAGCCGCCGATCTTCGCGACAAACACCGCATGGCAGTCGTTGATCGCGCGGATCACCGTCTCCAGGCTGTCCTCGTCGCCATAGCCGCCCTGGCAGTAGAGGTCCACGCGGCGATGCCCGACGAACTTCGCCCCTTGCGTCGACAGCTCATAGACCTGGAACTCCTTGGCGTGTCCAAAGTGCTCGTTGATCAGACCCGAGCCCTTCGTCGCAACCGCGATCAGGAGCTTGATATCGCTGCTCTCGCCGGCGAGGATCTTCAGCTCCTCCTGCTTCGCCGCGACCTTCGCAACGCGCTCTTCCTCAACCTTCTCCTGATAGGCCTTGCGGCCCTCGAGGTCATAGTCGACCTCCATCGCCATGATCTTGTCCGTCGTGAATTCCGCGCTGCGGTCTTCGCCCAGCAGACCCACGGCGTCCGCGCGGCACTGACGGCAGTGGCGCATCATGTTCATCTCGCCCTCGCAGGAGTCCTGCAGAGCCTTCAGCTCCTGCGCCGACGGCCCGCGCTGGCCCGTCAGACCAAACACCGTCCCATGCTCCGGCGACGAAATCAGCGGCATGATGTTGTGCAGGAACGCGCCACGCGACTTCACCGCCTTGTTCACCTCGATCAGGTGACGGTCGTTGACGCCGGGGATCATCACTGAGTTCACCTTGCACAAAATGCCGCGCTCGGTGAGCATCTCGAGGCCCTGCAGCTGACGGTCCGTCAGAAGCTTCGCCGCCTCGACCCCCGTGTAGCGCTTGTGCTTCCAGAACACCCAGGGGTAAATCCGCGCGCCGATCTCCGGATCGACCATGTTGATCGTGATCGTCACGTGATCGACGTTGAAGCCCGCGATCGTGTCGACATGGTCGGGGAGCGCCAGACCGTTCGTCGACAGGCACAGCTTGATGTCGGGAGCCGTCCGCGAGATCAGCTCGAAGGTCTTGAAGGTCTTTTCCGGATTGGCCAGCGGATCGCCCGGACCCGCAATGCCCAGCACCGTCATTTGCGGGATCGTCGAGGCGACGGCGAGGACCTTCTTGGCCGCCTGCTCGGGCGAAAGCTTCTCCGACACGACGCCTGGACGCGATTCATTGGCGCAATCATATTTGCGATTGCAGTAGTTGCACTGGATGTTGCACGCCGGCGCCACCGCCACATGCATGCGCGCATAATGATGATGCGCTTCCTCGCTGTAGCAGGGATGGTTCTTCACCTTCTCCCAGATCTCGGTCGGAAGATCCCCCGAGCCCGCGCTCGACCCGCAACTCGCCTTGCCGCTCCCCCCAGACGTCCCACAGCCCTTGTGCTCCGCGATCTGCTGCATGACCCCGTCCATAGCCGGCGAGGAGCTCTCGCTCGCAACACCCTCAAGCCCTTGCGTGTCCATGACTGTTTCCCTTGCCTGCGCTCTGGCTGGACTGCGTCAAAGCCGAATGGACGCCGCGTCCGTGAAGCCAAAGCATTCGCGATGATCTGGGTGTCTCATGGCAACATGCGTGCCAGCAGCGAAAATCAGCTCGGAGGAAAGCGTTCCGGGGCTCGGTCGATCACACTAACTCTATGGTATTATGACAAAATATGGCCGGGCGAAGGAGGTTCCCTCCTCATCGCCGCGCCCGCCTGCGCCGCTTGATTTGGCGGAAGTCAACATGTCGAAAACCGCCACATGTCCAACTGCGCGTGTTCAGGAAGTCGACGTTGCCAACACTGATCTTTCTCATCCGAGCGACTGGTCGGCTTTTGCAATGCGAATACGTTATAAATTGTAACTTCATATCGGTCCGCGCCAAAGTTCTTGCGAACTTCGGCGCGCCGGTTCCGCGCGCTGCGCGCTTACGCCGCGAGAAGTATTTCGCTTGTTCTCGGCAGCGAAACGGCGAGAGGAATGATGCCTTGGACGGTGAGGAACTTCAGCTCATTCTTGGTCAACAGTTCGGGCGTGACGATCGCGTGATGCGTCGTCGTCGAGCGCTTGGTGATCTGCCGCGCATAGGTCCGCAACATCTGGTCGTGGAAGCGACAGCCGATGAACAGGAAGCTGCGTTCGGCGCGACGGTTCTTGACGACGTCCGGGATCGGCGTCTGGATGTCGATCTCGGTGAGCACCTCGACGTAGTCGGCGTCCGAGATCAGATAATTTTTCGCCGGCGCGATCGAGCCATGCGGCTTGTAAAGCACTGTGCGCCAGGAGTCGGCTTGCGTTTTCGGGGCTTCGACGCCTTTGGAGTCATAGAAGCGGTACCATCGATCTTCGCCGATCCCGGCGCGCGTGATGCCCTGGACCTCGCCCCAATCGGATCGGGAACAGAGCGCGTCGCGCATCGCCGAGTCGTACCAGGTGTCGACAATCAGCGGCAGGCCCAGCTCAGCGAAGTATCGATGCAGCGGCGTCGGCTCCACCTTCGGCGTGAACGCCTGGGTCATGAGCGTGGAGACCGTGGAGCGATGCTTCATGCTCTCGATATGTTGGGCGCTCGCCCAGACATTGCCCTTGGCGCGCTTGGGCAAAGCGACCTTCGTTGCGAAAAAGGCGGCGAGTCCCTCCGGTGTCGTCGGCGCCGTCGCTTGGGCGAGTTCCGCCAGCTCAGGACCCAGATAGGGGATCGTCGAGCCAGCCTTGAGCTCCGACGCGATCGCCTTGAGCCGCTCTTCAGCCTGGGCGCCTTCAAGGATAACGTAATCGGTAAAGGGAGCGTTCATCACTGCTATTCCTCTTCGCCGCGCTTGCGCGCATTGACTGTGATGGGCAGGGTTGTCTCCGCGGCCATCTCCGGTAGATCGAGCACCCAACCATTGGCGATGCGGATCCACCCACCCCAGAGACCTTCATGCTCGCTCTCGACGATGGGCTCCTCCAGGTCTTTCTTGGGGACGTAGATGGAGAGCCCCGTCTCCGGAGAACGACGGATCATAATTTTCATACCTTTGACTCCTTGACCGCGAACTTCATGCTCCGCCCGCTGCGAGAGCGCCGGCTAGGCCTCATGCGTCGCCGCCCGCGCTATGTCACGCAGCTTGGAAACGACGCCGGGTAGAACCTCCATGACACGGTCGACATCCGCTTCGCAATTATCGCGCGAGAGAGAGAAGCGGATCGCGCCGTTCAACGCACGGGGCGGAACGTCCATCGCGCGCAGAACATGCGAAGGCTCGTTCGAACCCGCTGTGCACGCCGAGCCCGTCGAGGCGGCGACGCCAGCGCGATTGAGATGGCTCAGCACCGCCTCTCCCTCGATGTCGAAGAAGGCGATATTGGCCGTGTTGGGCAGCCGATTCTTGAGATCCCCTGAGACGACGCACTCTCCGATTTCTTCGAGGATCCGACGCTCCAGGCGGTCGCGTAGCGCACCGACGTTCGACGCTTCCTCGACAAGCGCCGTGCGCATAATCTCCGCGGCCGCGCCGAAACCGATGATCCCTGGCGTGTTCTCCGTGCCGCCCCGACGCGCTCTTTCCTGATGCCCACCCCGGATGAGGGGAGTGAACTTTGTCCCTTTGCGCACGTAAAGCGCGCCGACGCCTTTAGGGCCATGAATCTTGTGCGCCGACAGAGACAGGAAGTCGATCTTGGTCGAGGTCAGCTCGATCGGCGTCTTGCCCGCGGCTTGAACCGCGTCAGTATGGAAAAGCGCCCCGGCTTCATGGGCGAGCTCAGCGAGCTCCTTGACGGGAAACAACGTGCCCGTCTCATTATTCGCCCACATGATCGATACGAGGGCGGTTTTGGGCCCGAGCGCCTTGCGGAAGGCCTCCATGTCGAGCCGCCCGCAGCTGTCGACGCCGATAATCTGGGCCTTGACCCCGCGCGCCTGCAGATGTTCGATTACCGACAAAATCGCGGGATGCTCGACGGCGGAGGTCACGATCTCATCGCGCCCCTCGACAGCGGAAAGCCCGGCCATGATCGCCGCATTGTCTGCTTCCGTGCCGCCCGAGGTGAAGATGATCTCGTGATCATGCGCGGCGCCGAGCAGCGCCTGCACGCTGCGTCGCGCCGCCCGAACCGCCTCTGCGACCTCGCAACCGAAGACATGAGTTCGACGAGGCGTTGCCGAATTCATCGGAAAAATAGGGCAACATCCTCTCTACGACCCGAGCGTCGACGCGCGTGGTCGCATTGTTGTCGAGATAGACCCGGGTCACATTCGGCCCCGTTCAGTGTCTGCCCGGAGTCATGGGCTTGGCCTGAGCCCCGGCTACCGGAACGAGCCGCACGAACTCGCCGAGCTTTTCGATGATGCGCGCCTGAATCCCCTCGAGCGTCGCGCTGCTCAATTTGCAGAGCACGCAAGCGCCGCTCAACCGGACCATAACTTTGTTGCCGCAGATTTCGACCAGCTCACAGTCGCCGCCGTCGCGCCGCAGGTTGGGTCGGATCTCGTCAATGACCGCGCGGATCACCTGCTCCTTGTCAGCGCCTTGAGCGACCGCCGTCGCTTCCGCTTCCTGCAACATCAGCTAAATCCTCGCTTTTCCCATAGTTCCCGCGGCGCACTCGCACCTTGAGCCTCATCCGAACGACTTACCGCAAGAGCAGCTCGATTGTGCGTTGGGATTGATGAAGGTGAAGCCGGAGCCCTGCACGGCGGCGACATAGTCGATCGTCGTCCCTTCGAGCAGTTCGTGGCTGCTGCCGTCGATGAAGAGCTTGACGCCTTCCTGTTCGATGACTGTGTCGTCGGGCTCGCCCTCGCGGACGAGGCCCATCTTGTACTGAAAGCCCGCACAGCCGCCGGCCTCGACCTTGATTCGCAGTCCGTCGACCGGATCGGAGGAGCCGGAAATTGCGGTCTGCACCGCGCTTACGGCGCTTTCTGTCAGATGTATCATGCCGCGCTTCCCTCACCGAAAATGCGTTTGCCAGGAAGAAAGCAAAACCTGTGCCGGCCTAATCGCCTCTTCGGAAGCAAATTTCGAGTGCAGACGCCGAGCCTTTGTTCGATTCCCGACAGGCGCCGCAGGCCCTGCTCAACTGCGCATTCGGCCGGATTCTTGCATGCGGGGCCGTTCGACCCGTTGGCGCCGTCCTGCGGGAAGCGCCAGAAAAGTTAAGCGGAGAAAGGTCTATGACACAGATTGAGAAGACTGCCCTCGCTCGCCTGGAGCGGGAAGGCCGCCTGCTCAACGCAGTTTTGAAGAGTCCGACGACCGTGCCTGGCCGGTTTGGCTTTCGCGGAGACGTCGCGCTCAAATTTCAGGCACAACTCGCGGACGAAAAGCGACCGCCGGAATTCAGCATCGAGCAGGTGCTGACCTACGCCAAGGAAAACGAGCCCACCATCCCGATCCTCGCGGGCTATCTCCACAACTTCGCCTATCTTGAGAGCGTGGTCGAGGTGATAGGAGATCTGCTCTCGCCGACCGGGGTCTATTTCATGTTTTGCAACAACATCGACTTGCTCGCGAAATTTCGCGTGAAGATCGGTGAGATCACCTTCAACATCCTGCCCTGCGACGAGTCGACGGTCTGGAAGGAGATGATGGATCTCAATTATGTCGACAAGAACGACGTCAAGAAGCTCGACACTGCGGGTAAGCTAGACTACCTGCTCGACGCGGCGCTGAAATTTAACGACGCCTTCGAGATCATCGCGTATCAGCAAGGCGTGGAGCGGATGGAGCCCGTGAAAAATCGCAATGAGAACCGGCCCGTCTGAGCCAGGCGGCCGAATTCTGATCGCAGGCCTGGCTTGCGACAGGTCTCGCTAGCGAGAAACCCGACACCCGAAATTCATGAGAGCGGAGAGGCCACGAAGCCTCTCCGCTCGAAATTTTAGCTAGCTTCTTCCTCGGCGTCTTCGTCTTCGTCTTCTGCGAGCGTGACGCCAACGATGCAAATGTCATTGTCGATGACCGTCACCGCGACCGGCGTAAGGCTATCCCCACGGCAGGGGCCATCGACGCAATTTCCCGTGCCGATTTCAAAGATGGCGCCGTGCTTCCCGCACATCAGCCGAAGCCCATTGGGATCGAGAAATTGATTCCGCTCCCAGTCGAGATTGGTCCCATCATGCGGGCATCTATTCACATAGCCGAACACCTGCTTGCCCCAACGCACGATGATGATCGGCAAGGGCTTCTCTTTTCCATTCTCGTCGAGAACGAGCAAGCTGAAATCCCCGGGCTCTTTTGCTGGGGATGTCGTTCAAGGAGCAGATGACATAGGGAATCGGCTCAGTTTCAAGACCGGATTCGCCAGAGGCCGCCGTGTCCATCATATGGTCTTCTCCTGCGCTTGCTGTTCGCTCTTTTTTTGCAGCAGCAGCCGGTTCGCCGAGAGGCAGAATTCCCGCCACGCTGCCGCGATGTCCTGCATGATCGCCGCTTTGTACTCCCGTGACGGACGATGCTCGTCGGGAAAGTTGGAAAGCGCGCAGGACGTCTGATTGAATGCGACGACGTCATCCATGATCGTCTGCATCAAGTCGCCGAAAGGCTTTTGGATGAGCGGCATGAGTTCGACCCTTCCGCGCTCCACGGCGACCGGGGCTAGATCGAAGGGCAGCTTCGCCAAAAGATCAAGCGCCTGCAGGAATATTTGCTCCATCGCGCCGAGAATCGCAAGCTGCGTCAGACCGTCGCGCTGCTGCGACGCGAGTGCGCGATTGAGACCGCGACGGTAATCCTCGAACACCGTGTCCGATTGAAGGTCGACCCAGCGGCTGAAGCGCAACAGGCTCGCCTCGTTGAGTGGAAGCCCTTCGAAGGCGGAGTCGCTCCCATCCTCCGGCGCCTGCCGCATAGCGAGGGTCGCCAAGGCGCGATCGACGCGCCGCGCAGCGTCCAATGCGCCTTCGATATAGCCGGCGTTACGCGCCGAGGTCTCCGAGCCTGCGAAGTAGAGCTTCTTGTCCCAAAGCGCGCGTCGCAACATGGGATTGCCGACATCATGGGCTTGATCCGAGGGCTCGCCGTTTCGATCGGCCATGCTGCAGGTCAGAGGCTCCTGAGCCCAGTCCTTATAATGCGTCGCGAGGCATTCGACGTCCGCGCCAAACACCGCGCCGAGCTGGCTTGCCAGCAGGATAGGCAGACCGGCGCTGAAACTTTCACGAAGATCGGGCCCCAGGGCGAGGAATCCGCCGATCGCGACGAGACTGTTCTTGAGATCGCAAGCGTCAAATATTTCGCCCAGGATCGCCTGCTCATGTGTCACATAGGCGGAACCGGAGAGTCCGCGCGCGCGCCAGAAGGGCGCAGCGATTTCGATCGCAACTTTGGCCTGTGCGGCCATCCAGGTTTCCGCCCCGCGAAGAGCGCGATCCAGCGGCTCGTCGAGCGCTGGCGCGAACTCGACCGTCTCGCGCAACAAGCGCGGCGGCATAGCCAGCACGACTTGTTTGGCTGCGAGTACGGGCGACGAGCCGTCGACGTCGAAGATCAGCTCGACATGGTCTCCGCGATCGCAAAGACGCGTGAGGCGATGTCTCAAATTCACCGCGCCTGGAGGAAGATCGCCCGCCATCGCCTCGATGAGCATGGACATGCCGCCGTGCAGACGACGCGCGCCATCATAGAGTTGTTGATCTTCGAGTCGCTCGGTCTTCTTGTCGGCTTCGCGCAGATGCAGCACGGCCCCCTCGTCATGCTGAGGGTAGCTCGCGAGCTCGAGCTGCTTGACGAGCGCGGCGATGAGCGGTTGCGTTTCCGGCCAGAACCAGCCGGCGCCCAGATCGAGTCCGCCGCCCGAACGTCCAGGGACGCTGTAAATTCGTCCGCCGATACGATCCCGGGCTTCGAAAATCTCGAAGCTTTCGCCGCGCTGCTTCAACCGTCTCGCGAGCGCAAGCCCGCTAATCCCTCCTCCAACGATCGCAACGTCCAGCATGATGTTGGCTGCTCCTCGATGATCGGGGTGAATTCGTCTCAGCTTAAAAGCAATTTGCGTGCAACAGCGTTCTGCCATTCCCGCGGATCCGAGGAGCGCATGGCACGAATTTTGATGATCTCGCAGAAGCAAACGAAAGGAGACACATATGAATCTCGCCTCTGAATTCGCGAACTGCTCCCTCGATGAGATGAAGGAGCTCCTGAATGGCGGAACCCTGACCGTTTATTCCGTGGCTCGTCCGTTGACGGCCGATCTCCCCGTGGATCGGAGCGGAGTGCTCGCGACCTTCACCTTTGCTACCCCCGCCTTCGGCCCAGCAGACGGCGAATATGAGAGCCCGAATTTCGAAGCCAATCCTGTCACCGGCACAACTGTCGGGACGCCGGGCTTCCTACGCGCGCGCAAGGCCGACGGCGCCACCGTCGCCGATTTTTCCGCTGGCCCTGGCGATCGCGAGATCAAATTCACCGAGGTCTCCGTCTCCGTCGGCGCGCCCGTGCGCATCGTGAAGTTTCGCTTCAAGCAAGGCGATTGGCCGGAGCGCCCCGACTATTACGGCACCAAGCCGCGCTCCGGCTATCCGCTGCCCGCCAGCCCTTGAGTTGGTCGCGACGCGCCTTTCGCCTTGGAAAGCGTCGACACGATGATCTTGAAGATGGAGCCTCTCATCCATGACTGAACGAGTTCCTAGCGCGCTTGTGAGCACTGAATGGCTGTCTGCGCATCTTGGCGAGGCTGACATTCGCATTCTCGACTGCACTTGGCATCATCCGAGCACCAATCTCGACGGCCGCAACCAATATCGCGGTCGTCACCTGCCGGGGTCGGTGCATTTCGACATCGATCACATCGCCGATACGAACTCCGATCTGCCTCACATGCTGCCGAACGCGGCGGATTTCGCCAAGAAGCTCGGACTGCTGGGCGTGGGCGATAACGATCGCGTCATCGTTTATGACCGGCTTTTTGGCGCTTCAGCAGCGGCGCGCGCCTGGTGGATGTTTCGTGTTTTCGGATACGACAATGTCGCCCTGCTCGATGGCGGCTTTGCCAAATGGACCGGCGAGAAGCTTCCCACCGAAATGTCGCCGGTTCGACCGGAGCCGAACAAGCTCAGCGCAGGCTTTCGACCAGAGCTCGTTCGCAGCTATGAGCAGATGAAAGCGAATGTCGCATCGGGATCCGAACAGGTCGTCGACGCGCGTGGACCGGGTAAGTTCGACGGAAGCCAGCCGGACGTTTTTCCGTTCAAGAAGCTTGGTCATCTACCGAACGCTGTGAACGTTCCCTGGGCCGATCTGCTTCATCCGGAGAAGGGAACGTTTCTCGATCCGCAAGCGATTACCGCGCGTTTCCAGGCGGCTGGAGTTGATCTCAGCAAGCCGATCGTGACAACCTGCGCATCGGGAATCACGTCCTGCATGGTTGCGCTGGCGCTCTATCTTCTCGGTCGTTCCGACGTTCCGGTCTATGATGGCGCCTGGGCCGAATGGGAGCGTCTCGAGGACGCGGCCGCCGCAGCGGCTTGAGAGAAGAGCGACCTTCATGACCGAAAGCGATCAAGCCTTCACCCTGCTCGAGGATGGGGACGAGTTCGCCCTGTCCGCCGGAGCAGGGGGCTTCCGACTTCGAAACAAGTCGGAGGGCACCTGCGCCGAGCTGCAGGATGAGGACGCCGAGCGTTTTCGGGCGGATTATGAAGAGCTCAGGACACGCAGTCCCGAATGGGGGCCCGACCAAGTGCTCGCGCAGCTCTGGGATCAGGGCGGCTATGGTTGGCTAGCAAAGGAAGAAGGCGAGGCTTCATGACTACGCTTGTGAAGGTTACCCAGGATGGTCGTCGGCTCGAGGTAAGAGGATTTGGCATATATCTCGACGGCGTGCTTGAGGCGGTTGAGGTGGCTGAGGTGAATCAACATCCTCTCAAATGGAAAATTCTGCATGTCATGCCGGACGCGACTCATGTCGTCGGACGCGTGGCCCTCACCCGAGAGGAAGCCGACCTTACTTTCAAGGCTTTGAAAGAGGCGCAGGAGCAAATGCTGGCGGACCCCAAGGCGATCTCCGAGCGTTTCCGGATCGCCGCAATGTGGAAAGCCCGGGAGCAGGGCATCGAATAAGCCGCGGGAGCGCAATAGCGCTCCTTATCAATCGCCGGGCGGGGAAAAAGATCGGAGGGCGAAGGCTCGGCCGCGAGCGCGTCGTCGTTCCATGCCGAGGGCGCCGTCGCCGCTCTTCTCCTCGAGCGATGCGACCGCGCCCATGGCGTCAAGCGGCGATTTTATCGGCCGAGACGTGCGTCTGACAGTTCTTCGGGCAAACTCGCGCACAGGCGTTGCAGCCAATGCAGGCGCCAGGCTCCTCGACCTTCATGATCTTGCGGTTCAGCTCGCCGTCGAAATCATTGTCGTCATCCTCGTCATCGGTGACCGCGCCAAGGATCTCGCCCTCGTCGTTGACTCCATAAAGAGCCATAACTCCCTGCGGACAGACCTTGAAGCAGCGACCGCAACCAATGCAGGTCGACGCGTTGATGTCGGTGAGATATTGCGGCACGTAGTCGCGGCCGTCGCGGGTTTTGAATTCGGTCATCACACGCTCTCCAATTCCTTCAGCTTCGCGCGCTTTCCTTCGAGCTCGGCGAAGGCGTCATGCGCTCTTTGCGCCACGCTCGGGATGGAGTTCCAGTTGATGGGCAACTCCTCGGAGAGATCGTGCAGATCCATCTTCGCCTGCATGGCCTTGGCCGAAAGCTTCTTGATTTCGGCCTTCAGATTGTCGATTTCACTCATATGGCTGCCTCAGAATTTCGCCACGGCGGGGAATTTCTCGATCATCTCGACGCCCGACTGCACGAATTTATCCCCCTCGGCGGCGAGCTTCTCGAAACTGTCGAAGCCAAAGCGATGAACATCGCGGAGCTGCTTGTTGACGACGATGAGTCGTCCGCCAATGAGCACCATGCGACCGAAACCCTCATGGCTCATTTTGAGCATCGGTGAGATCATCACGCCGCTGGAGCGCTCGATCATGAGGCAGACGGCGTTGAAGAAGAGCTCGAGCCGCCAGATCGTGTCCGGGTCCGGATCGCCGATGAGCGGCAGCGCGCGCCGCGCCTCCTTGTCGACCACATAGGGAGCGAGAAGATCAAGATCGCCCTTGCCCTCCCAGGCGCCATGCGTGTCCTGAGCGCGCCAGACCTTGATGAGCTCCTTGATGAAGGGCAGATCCTTGACGGAATCCTTTTGCGCTTCCGCGACAGCTGTTGACATGTTTTCTCCTTAGTCTTCGAAGTCCAGGACGCGCTCTTTTCCCTTGGTCAGGGCCTTACGCAGCCACGGCGGCGGAACGCCGCGCAGCACCTCCTCGAGTTTGGCGAGGAGGTCGGCGATGTTTTCCGGCTGGTTCACCTTCATCGGGTGAATATTGTTGGCGACAACGCGCGCTGCCCCCGATCCGCCAATCGCCGCCACATAGAGAATGGCGCAGTCTTTGATCGCGTCGATCTTCGGCGCGAGCTTATCCTCGTTGCCGTCTTCCTTGAGATCGCCGTCGAATTCGATTGCCTCGAGGAATGAGTGCCCCTCCGGCCCGATCTCGTAGATGGCGATGTTCTTCGCCCAGCCAAAATGCGCATCGACGCGCTTGAGGTCCTGAGTGGCGAATGCGACTTTCATAACGCCTCCGATCCTTCTGTCAGTGCGTAGGCGCGTGCGAGGCGCCGACACCGCCGAGCCAGCTTTCCGGCGTCGGCTGATGATTCTCTTCGTGGTCGGCCATCAACAGATTGCTGACCTGGAAAATCAGGTCGCGGGCGCCCCGATAGCCCACGGTGAGTTGATGGCCGCCGCCCAGCCGGTCGAATTTGGGTATTCCAATTCTGAAGAAGGGAATCTTCAGCCTCTCGGCGCCCTGTCGACCATGCGAATGGGTGAAGAGCAGATCGCAACCGCGTTCGCGCGCGAAAGTTTCCAGATCCTCCAGATCGCCGATGAGCACCTCGTCGGTCGCGACGCGCTGGAGCACCGGAGATTGTGTCGTCGTCACCGCGGCAAGTATCTGCGCGCCCATCTCGGTCATGAAGCCGCCGACGTCGTAAAGGAGATCCGGCTCGGCCCCAATCGCAAGCTTGCGGCCGCCAATGTGAAAGTGACCGTCGAGCATCGCATCGACGAGCTGGCCGCGCTGCCGCCGATATTTCATGGGCGCTGGACGACCGCCGATCTCGGTGAGGAATGTGATGAGATTGTCATTCGGCTCCAGCCCGCACAGCCTCTCGAAGAGACGGAAAGGCACCCCGGTCTTCTTCGTCATGGCCTCTGCGGCAGGACGCATTTGCTCACCGATCGCGATTGTCCAGCCGGCATTACCCATCGTGGCGATCTCTTCGATCCCCACGCCCCCGATCGTGGTCGGCGTGAAGTCGTCAGGGATATGTCCGTCGAGCGAGCCGCCGATATCCGGCAAGAAGGTGGGCTCGAGCCCGAAATCCTCTACGATCGTCCGAAGCTCGTCGAGGTCGCCGGGCGTGAGGTGACAGCCCGGCAGGATATTGACTCTTGTCGGGTCCCGCCGACTGCTGCTCTTCGGGGTCTCGACGAGAACCTCGACCATGCGAGCGACCGTCTTGCCCCATCCGTCCTGGAAGGCGTCCTTGAAGTCCGGTGTCGAGACATAGACGATCGGCAGTTTGGCGACCTCGGCGTGCTTTTCCCGGATGATCTTGATGAAACCGTCGACGTCGTCGCCTTTGGTTTCGGTCACGCCCGTGGAGCAGATGCCGATGATCTCCGGCTTCGCCCGCTTATTGATGTTCAGGATCGCCTGCTCGACATTCTCATAACCTCCGAGCACCGTCGCGACCTCGCTCATCGCGGTCGTCTGCATCGGAATGCTCTCCTTGAAATGGCGCGTGAACAGCACCAGTCCAAAGGATGTGCAGCCTTGCGATCCATGCAGCAAGGGCATGGCTCCTCGCAGCCCCATGAAGGCGAGGGTTCCGCCAATGGGCTGGCTCATTTTCAGCGGATTGACAGAGCAAGCCTTCTTGCTGAGCTTCACGGTCGCCATGCTGCGCTACTCCGCTGCGATCGCGGGCGCGGCAGGAACCGTCTCCGCAAGGATTTCTTCAATGCGGATCGAGCAGGCTCCGCAGCCCCCCGAGGCGTTGGTCAATTCACGAACCGCTTCGAGGGTCGTCGCGCCGTTAATCAGAATCGCGTCCTCGATCACGCCGAGTGCCACGCTTTTGCAGTTGCAGATTTTCTTCGCGCGACGGGCCTCTTCGGCCTTTACCGGGTCCGCGGCGAGAGCGGCGGCTTCCGCAGCGGCTTCGGCCAGCGCGCGCGCCTGCCAATTGTCCGCTGGGTTTTCCCAAGGCGCCGGCCTGCGGACCTGGCTCCAGATCGGGTTATAGAGCGCTTTGTCGATCTCCTCAACGAGCTTCACCATGCCCACATAGCCCATATAGGCGTGATGACGCTCCTGGTTGATGTCGAGCCAGGGCATGGAAGCCTTCAGCGCGATGAACTGCGAGCGACCGCCCGACAGCATGATGTCGGCGCGTGCGTCCTTGAGCATTTTGTACATCTCGCGCGGCGTCATGTCGTCGATCATATGAGCGTCCTGGCCCATCAGCTCCTTGATGCGTTCCTTATCTTCCTTCGTGGACTTCTTCACCGACGTGCCGACCAGCTCGAGCCCCGCTTCTTGCAGCGCAGCGACGACCGACCAGGATTTGACGCCGCCCGTGATGAGCAGCACTTTCTTGCCTGCGAAGCGCGGCTTGAAGCGGGCGATCGCCGCCCAGGCCCTAGCCTCCTCGCGGGCGATGACAGCTTCCGTGCGCTCCATCAGCTCCGCTGGCGCGCCACGCTCGATGAGCATGCGCGCAATTTCGCGTAAGGAGTCGCTGGTGTCTTCGATCCCATAGAAGGAACCTTCGAAGAAGGGGATGCCGTATCGCTCCTCCATCTTGCGCGCGACGTTGATCATCGCCTTCGAGCAGACCATCATCGCGGCCTTGGCGCGATGCGAGTAGGCGACCTCGCGATATTTACCGTCCCCCGAAATGCAGGAGAGAATGCGAACGCCAATCTCGTCGAGCAGGGGCTTCACCTGCCAAAGCTCGCCGGAAAGATTATATTCGCCGATGATGTTCAGATCGTAAGGCGTGGTGTAATCCGGCTCCTCTGTGCCGATCACATGCTGCAGGAGAGCCTCGCCGGCGAGCTTATTGCCGAGATTCTTCGGCCCCACGAAGCCGGGGGAGTTGATCGGGATTACGGGTTTGCCGAATTTCTCGCGCGCAGCCTTGCAGACGGCGTCAATGTCGTCGCCGATCATCGCCGGGACGCAGGTCTGATAGACGAAGACCGCCGGCGGATCGTATTTCTCGATGATCTCTTTGATGGATTTGAAGAGCCGCTTTTCTCCGCCAAACACAACGTCGGTTTCGTTGATGTCCGTCGTGAAGCCGGTGCGCCAGAGATTGGAGCCGGAAGAGGCTGCCCCGCGGTTGTCCCAGGAATTGCCCTCGCAGGCGATGGGTCCGTGCACGAGATGGGCGACGTCGGTCAGCGGCTGCAGAGCGATCTTGGCGCCGTCGAAGGCGCAGCCGCCGGCTGCTCCCCCCGGTTGCAACTGCTTGGTGCAGCCCTTCTTGCGCTCCGCCTCGGATTTGTTGGCGTTCTTGCCACAACCGGGCTCGTTGAAGACGTCCTGTATCGTGGCCGAGAGCGAAGCCATGCGCCTCTCCTCCTTGGGTCGTCGTCCGACTTCCAAAGCAAGACTTGGACCGCTTCCGCCGAGGCGGAAGCGGTCCCTTTTTCATCAGCGAATGATGTCGAAGCTATAGTCGCTCTTCGCCGGAACATTGGTGTTGGCGTCGATCGATTCGAAGATGCGGTCGAGGACCCAAACCAGCGTGTTCATGCCGCCCTGATAGCCCCACACCGGATAGCGATGGTGGTGATGGCGATCGAAGATCGGGAAGCCGATGCGAATGAGCGGCGTGCCCGTGTCGCGCTCGAGATATTTGCCGTAGGTGTTGCCGATGAGGAAGTCGACCGGCTCCGTGAACAGCAGCGAGCGCATGTGCCACAGATCCTTGCCGGGATAGACGTGGCAATCTTTGCCGAAGGGCGAGCTGTCGAAGAGGTTTTGCACCTTTTGCGCCCAGGCTTTGCCGCCATTCGTGGCAAGCACATGCGTCGGTTCCGCGCCGAGCTCGAGCAGGAAGCCCGCAAGGCCCAGGCAGAGGTCGGGATCGCCATAGATCGCGAACTTCTTGCCGTGAATATGGGCGCTCGAGTTGGCCATGGCGTCGACGAGACGACCGCGCTCCTTCTCGAGTTCAGCCGGGATTGGCTTGCCGGTCATTCGCGAGACCTCGAGCAGGAACTTGTCAGTCGCGGCCACGCCGATCGGATGATTGAAGGCGGCGACTTCTTGGCCGTGCCCTTGGATGAACGGCAGTGTTTTCTCGGTGCAATATTCCTGCATCGAGATCGTTCCCTTGGCGTGAAGCGCGTTCGCGGCTTCCTCGAGGGTCGTGCCGCCCGAATACATGCGGAACTCTCCGTCCGTCGGCGTGTCCAGCACTTCGCTATTGTCGGCAATAATCGTCGCCTCGACGCCGAACAGGCCGAAGATGCGCTTGATCTCGCGAATATTTCCGACCGTGTAGCCGTCGAAGCCGCCGATGAAGTTGATCGTCTCGTTCGGGGTGCGCTCCAGCTTCGGCACGGTGCCGGCCTTGCCATCCCAGAAATGCTCGAGAACGCCCTTGAGAGCATTGTCGTAGCCGGTCACATGGCTGCCGACGAAAGCCGGGGTGTGTGCGAAGGGAACGTCGTATTCGCCAGGCACCGAGCCCTTCTCCTTCGACGTCTTGATAAAGGCGTTGAGGTCGTCGCCGATGACTTCGGCCATGCAGGTCGTGGAGACCGCGATCATCTTGGGCTTATACATGTTGTAGGTGTTGGCGAGGCCGTCGATCATATTGTTGAGGCCGCCGAACACGGCCGCATCCTCGGTCATCGAGGATGAGACGCAGGAGGTCGGCTCCTTGAAGTGACGCGAAAGATGGCTGCGATAATAGGCGACGCAGCCTTGCGATCCATGCACGAAGGGGATCGTCTGTTCGAAACCGATCGCGACAAAGACGGCTCCCAGCGGCTGGCAGGCCTTCGCGGGGTTCACAGTCAGAGCTTCGCGAGCGAAGTTCTTTTCGCGATATTCGGGCGTCTTCGCCCATTCGCGGATTCGCTCCACCTCGGCGGGGTCGCGGGGATTCTCGAACATCTTCTTCTTGTTCGCCAGCATCTGCTGGTATTCCGGCCCCCTGAAGAGGTCGAAGTGGTCGAGCACGTTTTCGGCGTTCTGGGGCATTGTAGAAACCCTTGCATTCCATGGTGAGAGGAGGCCCGGCGTCGCAGAGTCCTGGTCGCCGGGCCGGTGTTGTTATTCCGCGGCCTGTAGAAGCGGCGCAGGCTCGGATTTCCACGGCGCCTTGGTCATCTTCCAGACGGGGGAGTTGATCGCCATGTCCATGTCGCGAGCAAAGATCGCGAAGCCGTCATAGCCATGGTACGGACCCGAGTAGTCCCAGCTGTGCATCTGACGGAAGGGCACGCCCATCTTCTGAAAGACGTACTTCTCCTTGATGCCGGAGCCGACCAGGTCGGGCTGGATCTTCTCGACGAACTTCTCGAACTCATAGCCCGTGACGTCGTCGTAGATGATCGTGCCGTCCTTGACGTAGTGCTGAGCGGTGCGCTGATAGTCGTCGTTGTGGCCGAACTCATAGCCCGTGCCGACGACCTCCATGCCCAGGTCCTCATAGGCGCCGATCACGTGACGCGGACGGAGACCGCCGACGTAAAGCATGACCGTCTTGCCCTCGAGACGTGGGCGATACTTGGCAATCACCGCGTCCATCAGCGGCTGATATTTGGCGATAACCTGCTCCGCGCCTTCCTTGATCTTGTCGTCGAAGAAGCTCGCGATCTTGCGCAGCGACTCGGCGATCTTGCTCGGCCCGAAGAAGTTGTACTCGCACCACGGAATACCGTACTTTTCTTCCATGTGCCGCGAGATGTAGTTCATCGAGCGGTAGCAGTGCAGAACGTTGAGCTTGGCTTTCGGCGTCGCCTCGAGTTCGGCCAGGGAGCCGTCGCCCGACCACTGGGCGATCACGCGCAGGCCCATCTCCTCGAGCAGGATGCGCGAGGACCAAGCGTCGCCGCCAATGTTGTAGTCGCCGATGATCGCGACGTCGTAAGGCGTCGACTCGAAGCGCGGAGCCGCATTCGGGTCCATCTTGTCGAAGACCCAGTCGCGGATCGCATCGTTGGCGATATGATGGCCAAGCGACTGCGACACGCCGCGGAAGCCTTCGCAGCGCACCGGCACGATCGTCTTGCCGTCATATTCCTTGGACTTCGCCTTCGAGACCGCTTCAATGTCGTCGCCGATGAGGCCGATCGGGCACTCGGACTGCACGGTGATGCCGTTGTTCAGCGGGAACAGTTCCTGGATTTCGTCCATGATCTTGGCAAGCTTCTTGTCGCCGCCGAAGACGATGTCCTTTTCCTGGAAGTCCGAGGTGAACTGCATCGTGACGAAGGTGTCGATGCCGGTCGTCCCGATGTAGTAGTTGCGGCGCGCGGCCCAGGAATATTGGCCGCAGCCGACCGGGCCGTGGCTGATGTGGATCATGTCCTTGATCGGCCCCCACACGACGCCCTTCGAGCCTGCGTAAGCGCAGCCGCGGATCGTCATGACGCCCGGAATGGACTTGATGTTGGACTTGACGCCGCAATCCTGCTTGCCGGCCTCATGCACATTGAGATGCTTGGCGCGTCGCTTGGCGGTCTTTTCAGGGTAGACTTTCAGCACTTCTTCGATGAGCGCTTTATTGCGGGCTTTAATCTCCGCGACGCTCTGGCTGGGCGAGAGACTCATTATTATCTCCTTGGATTTCGGATGGAAACGTCGAGCGGCGAAAACCCGCCGCTCGACGGCGAAAGCGTTACGCTATGGCGGCGAGATCTGCGGCGGTTTTGCCGATCTGGCTCTCGTCGACGGCCTTCATGATGCCGTGCTCCATGAGCATGTCTTCGAGCTCGTCCATGGTGATCGGGGTCGGGATGATGCCATTGCCCTGGTTGGCATGGACCTTCGTCGCCAGACTGCGATAGTGACCCGCCTGCACCGAATCCGGCGCATATTCGATCACCGTCATGCGGCGCAACTCGGCGTGCTGAACGATATTGTCGCGCGGCACGAAGTAGATCAGCTGCGTGCCGAGCTTCTTGGCGAGAGCCTCCGCAAGCTCCAGCTCCTTGTCGGTCTGGCGCTCGTTGCAGACCAGCCCGCCCAGGCGCACGCCGCCGGAGTTGGCGTATTTCAGAATGCCCTTGGAGATGTTGTTGGCCGCATACATGGCCATCATCTCGCCGGACATGACGATGTAGATCTCCTGCGCCTTGTTCTCGCGGATCGGCATGGCGAAGCCGCCGCAGACCACGTCGCCGAGCACGTCGTAGGACACATAGTCGATGTCCTCATAAGCGCCGTTCTCCTCGAGGAAGTTGATCGAGGTGATGACGCCGCGGCCGGCGCAGCCGACGCCCGGCTCCGGACCGCCCAACTCGACGCAGCGGATGTTGAGATAGCCGACCTTCATCACCTCTTCGATCTCGAGGTCCTCGACGCTGCCCGCCGAAGCCGCGAGGCTCAGGATGGTGTCCTGCGCCTTGGCGTGAAGGATGAGGCGGGTCGAATTCCGCCTTCGGGTCGCAGCCGACGATCAGAATGCGGTGACCCAGCTCCGCAAGCGCCGCCAATGTATTCTGGGACGTCGTCGACTTGCCGATGCCCCCTTTGCCGTAAAACGCGATCTGCCGTAGTGACATGTTCGTCTCCTGTGCTGCCCTGCCGTAGGCCTTCCCGGACGAGCGGTGGGCCTCAATATTGAGCTCGACCGGGAACGGTCCCTATTTCGCGCGACAGCGCTGCTTTGGGTTCCGATCGTTTCGCAGGGATATCAACGCAAGCTGCATGCCAGTTCGGACAAAGAAAATTCATTCAAAGAATTCAATTAGTTATCGATTCGGTCGATCACGCACTGCGATGTTTGAAAATTGACGTGGGTGGCGACATTGTTGCGTGGATTGAAGGGAAGCTTCGTAATGAGCCTGTCCGGGCGGCCCGCGGCGCGACCCCAGGGCGATCACGCCCGCGGCTCGCTCTTAAGCCGCTGGCGCGCGGTTTCGGCGACGATCGGATCGACATCGTCGACCATTGTCGCGACGCTGTCGGCCGACAATCGTGACGCCACAAAGTGACGAACCCGCCAATCCTCGTCGCTTCGGAGCGTCAACAATTGCTCCACCGTCATGCGCTGGGCGGCCTCTAACCTTACGTCGGGGCTCGCGTCCAAGGCGGCGCGGCCGAGCCATTGCGAATCGATGCGCTGAGCCACGATGCGGCGCACCTCGATCTCCGCGTCGTCTATCATCAGGATCAGCAGGGCGGGATCTATTTTCCGGGCGACGACGATGCGGACATAATAGTCCTGGTCCTTCATCATCGGCATCAAATCCGCCCCGTCGAGGAGCGAGACGATGCGAATGCGGACCTCGCGGTGGGGGTCGTCACGCAGCGTAAGGTGATAACGGTGCGGCAAACGACGCACCGCTTCCCATCGCACGGTCTCGTCCGGATCGGAGAGGAGCGCGGGAAGCAAAAAGGGGTTTGCGAATTTCGCGGCGATGGCGCGAACCTCGAAGTGCGGATGAGCGAGATGGCCGTCGGCGAGCTCAGGATTCCACTCGAAGAACCGATCGATGCGGCGCGCGTAACGATCTTGAACACAGGACTTGCGAAGTTCGCAGCGATCGGAGGCCAAAAGTGCATTGTGGGGGCAGGAGCCGCAGTCGACTTCCTCGCCGAGGTAGTTTCGTGCTTCCTCGATCTCACGCATCTTCGTCGACTCCGATCCGGTCAAGAATAGCCAGGAGCACTTTCGCGCCGATTTTGTCCGAGGGATCGAGCTCGAGAAGCTTCATTACGGCGGCGCGACTTTCCTCGATCTCTCCGAGCCGCATTTTCAGATAGGCGTATCCTTTCAGCGTGAATAAGAAGAAGCGGGGGAGGATCTCTTCATAGTCATCGAAGACGGCGTCGCCGGCCGCGACCCTTCGCCAGTCTCGCGGCAAAGCGTTCTCGCGCGCCGCCTTCTCGAGGCAGATATTGGCGATCTCGAGCGCTTGGCGTATCCGGCCTTTATAAAAATAGAAGCGATATAGACCAATGAGAACGGCCGCGTGGTCCGGCGCCCATTGCCGCGCTTGCAAAAGATAGCGTTCGGCGGTTTCCGAGTCCGCATAGGACTGGCTGGCGAGTTCCAGGTATTCTTCCGCCTCCGGGGGCAGGCCTTCACCGAGCAGCGCCCCGGCGAGAAATTCCTTCTCGCCGGGGCGCCATCCAATTCGCCGAATTCGTTCATTGAAGAGGACCCTGGTCCTAATGAACATGCTCCCCGAGCGTCACAGGGGCGCTGGTCTTGCACGAGCCTGTATTCTTGGGGTCGTGGAAGACCAGTCCGCCGCTGGAAGCCGAGTTGGCGAAGTCCATCGTAACGCCGTCGAGCAGCAAGCGGCTCTCCGCGGGGAGAAAGAACTTCAGCCCCTCGACGATGAACTCCTGATCTCCTTGGCGGGGCTCCGACTCGACGTCGTATTCCGCGCTGAGGCCCGAGCAACCGCCCGGAGAGACCCGCAGTCGAAATCCGCCGTTGGGGTTGACGCTGAACTGAATCATGCGCCGAACGAATTTCTGCGCAGCAGGTGTGACATTGAATTTCATGTAGGCCTCTTTACGCCGGGGGTTGATAACGAGGATAGGCGTTGTCGATCACGCAAGTGTTGTCGACCGGGCAGACAGCCGCGCATTGCGGGGCGTCGAAATGGCCGATGCACTCCGTGCACTTCTTAGGATCGATGACGAAGGTCCCGTTCTTTTCCGTAATCGCGACATTGGGACACTCCGGTTCGCAAGCCGAACAGCTCGTGCATTGCGAGGCGATGATCTTCAAGGTCATTTCAGTTTTTCTCCTGATGGTGCTTGATTCTGCCTAGGCGGGATGACCCTTCGCTCAGGCGGCGTTGGTGAGCGCGCCCTGACGGATTTCCGCGTCGCCGCGGATTTCATGGACGACCTCTCCGGAGTTCACCTTGTCGAGATAGGCCTTGAACCAGGCGATCGCCGACTTCTCGATGAACTCATGCGCGAATTGATCCACCGGCTCGATGCCCGCCTTGATCAGATCGTTCTTCGGACAGCCGCCGATCTTCGCGACAAACACCGCATGGCAGTCGTTGATCGCGCGGATCACCGTCTCCAGGCTGTCCTCGTCGCCATAGCCGCCCTGGCAGTAGAGGTCCACGCGGCGATGCCCGACGAACTTCGCCCCTTGCGTCGACAGCTCATAGACCTGGAACTCCTTGGCGTGTCCAAAGTGCTCGTTGATCAGACCCGAGCCCTTCGTCGCAACCGCGATCAGGAGCTTGATATCGCTGCTCTCGCCGGCGAGGATCTTCAGCTCCTCCTGCTTCGCCGCGACCTTCGCAACGCGCTCTTCCTCAACCTTCTCCTGATAGGCCTTGCGGCCCTCGAGGTCATAGTCGACCTCCATCGCCATGATCTTGTCCGTCGTGAATTCCGCGCTGCGGTCTTCGCCCAGCAGACCCACGGCGTCCGCGCGGCACTGACGGCAGTGGCGCATCATGTTCATCTCGCCCTCGCAGGAGTCCTGCAGAGCCTTCAGCTCCTGCGCCGACGGCCCGCGCTGGCCCGTCAGACCAAACACCGTCCCATGCTCCGGCGACGAAATCAGCGGCATGATGTTGTGCAGGAACGCGCCACGCGACTTCACCGCCTTGTTCACCTCGATCAGGTGACGGTCGTTGACGCCGGGGATCATCACTGAGTTCACCTTGCACAAAATGCCGCGCTCGGTGAGCATCTCGAGGCCCTGCAGCTGACGGTCCGTCAGAAGCTTCGCCGCCTCGACCCCCGTGTAGCGCTTGTGCTTCCAGAACACCCAGGGGTAAATCCGCGCGCCGATCTCCGGATCGACCATGTTGATCGTGATCGTCACGTGATCGACGTTGAAGCCCGCGATCGTGTCGACATGGTCGGGGAGCGCCAGACCGTTCGTCGACAGGCACAGCTTGATGTCGGGAGCCGTCCGCGAGATCAGCTCGAAGGTCTTGAAGGTCTTTTCCGGATTGGCCAGCGGATCGCCCGGACCCGCAATGCCCAGCACCGTCATTTGCGGGATCGTCGAGGCGACGGCGAGGACCTTCTTGGCCGCCTGCTCGGGCGAAAGCTTCTCCGACACGACGCCTGGACGCGATTCATTGGCGCAATCATATTTGCGATTGCAGTAGTTGCACTGGATGTTGCACGCCGGCGCCACCGCCACATGCATGCGCGCATAATGATGATGCGCTTCCTCGCTGTAGCAGGGATGGTTCTTCACCTTCTCCCAGATCTCGGTCGGAAGATCCCCCGAGCCCGCGCTCGACCCGCAACTCGCCTTGCCGCTCCCCCCAGACGTCCCACAGCCCTTGTGCTCCGCGATCTGCTGCATGACCCCGTCCATAGCCGGCGAGGAGGCAACAAACTCAAGGCTTTCAACCGCCTCTATTTCTTGAACGTCCATCGACCGATCTCCCTCCGTCGCCGTTCGAGCGCTCGCCATGACGGGCAAGCGCGCAACAGCCTGACCAATTTGCCGGTTCTGGGGAGGCAACAAACATGCCATCGGCGGCATTCCGGCAACTCCGATTGATTTCAGGGAATTATCTACACGCTGCCGGAATTGATGTTGGGAGAACAGGCAGTTGGTCGCCAGGAGTTCTGTCAGGATATCTACACGCGTCGCACGTCATTGGACCTTTCGAGGGATAAGTGCGCGTGGGTTCACGAACCCCGTCTGTCTGCGCCGCTCCGACCTGTCAGGCAATGTCCCCGAAAGTGCCGCGATCAAAGCGCGTTAAGTGCCTATCTTGAGCAGTCGGGTCGAAACCAACACTTTTGGAAACAATCCATCAAAGTTGCACCCCTTCGCAAGGCCGACCCCAGGTGCAACGCCTCGGGATCTGCGGCGGACCGCATGGCGCCGAGAAAAGATCGCTCGAACACGAGGATCCGAAGCGCAAAAGCGCAAATCGCCCGAGGGAGGGTCCTCAGGCCCGCGAGCAGGCGCGCTCAGAGGGTCGCCGAAGGGGGCGCTCGCTCCCCACCAAGAGCCGCCGCGATGGCGCGAGCGTGGAAGGAATCGGATGAAGCGAGTTGTTTTGTCGAACGCTCTGCGAGGCCGGGCTCTGCTAGAGATTACCCGCAGCGCCGCTTCAGGGCTTGTTTAGCGATCTCACCGCTGAAACCGAGCCTGACGCGCCGTAGGGCGTCGTCGATGCCGGCTTCGCCCTGCGTCACCACGTTCGGCGCTAGGCAGGAACGCAGGTGTTTTCGACGGGACAGACCTCCGCGCACTTCGGCGTATCGAAGTGCCCCTCGCATTCGGTGCATTTTTTTGGATCGATGATGTACATGTCGTTCTTAAGCCGGATCGCGGCGTTCGGGCATTCAAACTCGCAGGCTCCGCACACGGTGCACTGCGACGCGACGATCTTATACGCCATGGGGGATACTCCTCCATTAATTCAAGCTCAGGCTGCGTCATTCAATTCGCATGCCAAGGCGGCATCCACCATGGCCGGGGGAGAAACGCGTCCAAGCTGGACGCTTCTAAACGCATGTCCTGAGTCTGATGTCGATTGTTTGACGGGAGCCGGCGCCGAGAGCGCCTTCATCGGCCTCACGGCCGGCCTGATCGGCCGAATGGGCCCTGGCTCGCGAGAGGCGGCGAAGCTTCGTGGAGGGGGTCACGCGCCGGTGCGCGGCTCCGCCAAAGTCGGATTTGAAAATCAGAGGCGTTTGACTTCAATATTGTATTTTTTCAATGCATAATTGACCTGACGAAGCGAGAGCCCCAGGAGACGCGCGGCTTTCGCCTGGACCCAGGCGGCCTTTTCCATGCCTTCGATAAGCCGCTCTTTCTCGATCATCCGTCGAACCTGCAAACCATTGCTGTCCGTGAAATCTCCGGCTTGTGCGGTGGACGAACTCTCTCCCGAGGCGACCGCCTCAATTTCGTCCGCCGCCGAGTTCTCGGACAGGTCGGCCGGTGGGACGGGGCGGCCATGATAGGCCCCGCTGCCGCTGCTCGTCCATAAGAGAGCGGAAAGACACTTGCCTGACGCACAAGCGAAATCCTTGTCGACTATCTTTTCGTCGCGCGCGAAAGTCGCGGTTCTGCGCACGCAGTTCTCCAGTTCCCGGACATTGCCGGGAAAGTAACAGCGTTGCAGAGTCTCGATCGCGCTGTTCGAGAACACTTGGCTGCGCTTGTTCTCGGCGTTGAATTGATCGAGGAAGTTCTTCGCCAAAAGCGCAACGTCTCCAGGGCGCTCGCGCAGTGGCGGCAGGAATACGGGAACGACGCTGATGCGATAATAAAGATCGGCGCGGAATACGCCTTTCGCGACAGCCTCTTCCAAGTTGATATTGGTGGCGAAAATCAAGCGCACGTCCACTTTCAACGTGCGTGTCCCGCCCACGCGCTCGAATTCCCCTTCCTGCAGCACGCGCAGCAGCTTGGCCTGAAAAGCGCTGGAGATTTCGCCGATTTCGTCGAGCAGCAGCGTCCCGCCATGGGCAAGCTCAAACCTTCCGGCCCGCTGCGCGAGCGCACCCGTAAAGGCGCCGCGCTCATGCCCAAACAGCTCCAATTCGAGCACGCTCTCCGGCAACGCCGCGCAGTTCACCTTGACGAAAGGCTTGTGTTTTCGTGACGAAAGCTCGTGCACGGCCCGCGCGAACAACTCCTTGCCGGTGCCGCTCTCTCCGCGCAGCAAGACCGTGGAATTGTATTTCGCGACCGCGGCGATCGTTTCGAGCACATCGACGATCGCGGGGCTTTCACCGATGATGCCCGCGACCTCCGGCGCCGCCCTGCGCGAATTCGCGTAGGGGCTCGCATCGAGCGCCTTTTCGAGGCTCGCCCGCTCGCTCAGCAAGCGCTGGCGGTCCATCGACAACATCCGGTGGAGCTTGACCGTCTGGCCGACAAGATTGGCGATCATCGTCAGCAAACGAAGGTCGCCGTCGAAACAGTATCGCCGTTCCGGATCCATGATCCTGTGGACCGACAAAGTGCCGATCACCCGGGCGTCGCTCTTGATCGCCACGCCCACGAAGGAAACAGAGCTTCCGAGGCGCTCCGTGATGACGTCCACGGCGTCGGCGAACAGCGGCTCGCCGCAAACATCTTGAATGACGATGGGCATGGCGGTCGCGACCAGGCGATCGATCACTTTGCTCGGCAAGGTCTCTATGGCGGGTCGCTGCGTCGGCTCGGCCCAGCCCGTGGAGGCGACGATTTCGGGATCGCCCTTTCGATCGAGCACAACGATCATGCCGAGGCGCATCTCCAGAAATGAGCTCAGCACGCCCACAACATTCGTGAGCGCCTGCTCAAGTCGCGTCGGCGCCGTCAATATCTTGGAAATCTCGTAAATGCCGAAGAGCGCCGTATCGGCCGAGGCCGTATGGCTTTGCGTCCCTTGCCCGAGCTGCATGTTCTCAGGCGGGCCTGCCGCCTCCGATTCCGGGGTCATTGCACCGCTCAAGGCCGCCCTCCCGCGCGAATAGCGACGCTGTATCGCTGGCGAAGTTTCCCTTCGCAATTGCGATATGAATGCCTTAGCTTAATCTCAATGTGGCGGATGTCGCGTTCAAATTGAATGCAGTCTCGTCTCATCCTGCTTAAGTGCGCTGCACAACCGGCCGTTCTTTCCGGATTGCCTTTGCCGTCGCTTGGTCGGCAGATGCCGGCCCGGGGCTTCGGGTTTACGAAGTTCCAACCCGATCGCTCTGTTTCAGACGGCGCCATCGGCGATTTCCCCTACGACCGTCCATCCGACGCTGCCCGTGGGGTCCTTTTTCGACAAGATATTCAAGAACTCCAACGCGGTTTCGCGGTTTCCCCGCCGCAGATCGATGAAGCTGAGGGCTTTCAGCGTGTAGAGAGCGAAGCGTGCGGGGCCCTCGGACTCCAAATTCCCGTCAGGCCATTTGCTCGGATTTTCCGACCAGCCGGCCTGTCTCACCGCCTCTTTCAGGCCTGCGGTGGCGACCTCCTTGGCGACATCGAGACTGCCCATATAGGTATGGATTTTGTACAAGCAGTAATAGGGAGCCAGCTCGCTAGGCTTTTGCGACAGCGCTTGCCGAAAGAGCCGGTCGGCCGTCGCGCGATCATGACGATAGGCGGCGACACCCTGCTGCAACAGATCGTCTATCTCCGGCGGTAAGGCGCCAAAGTTGATCCGTTCAGCTTGTCCGAAAACCTTCTCCACTTACACGGCGAAGCAATTTTCTCGCCACGACTGGCCGAACGGCCGCGAGCTCGGTTCGGATCGCATCGCCGTTCGCCAAAACCCCAAGCCCGGCGACCGCCGACGCCACTCGTCACGGCAGGTCATTGTTAACGCGATTTCGCAATACAGACGCCGGCGCCCTCACGGAGGCGCCGGAACGCGCCGGATTTTGCTTCCAAGCAACTCCGATTTGATTCCGGCGCCCGCTTCTCGCCGGCAGCTTCCAGAATCAAAAAGCCCGTTAGATCAGGTGATCTCACGGGCTAATTTTTGGTTGCGGGGGCCAGATTTGAACTGACGACCTTCAGGTTATGAGCCTGACGAGCTACCGGGCTGCTCCACCCCGCGCCAAAGGTGGGGTCTATCTAGGGGCTAGAGCGCCCGAACGCAAGTGTGACGGAAATTTTATGCGGCGAGATCGGCGACGACGGCGTCGAGCACTGGAAAACCTTCGCTCGAGACCCGCAAGCGGTTGTCGCGCGTATATTCCACGAGCCCGTCGCCCACGAGCTCGGAAATGCGCGAGGGCGCGAGCTTCTTGCCGGAAATCAGGAAGAATCGCTGCGGATCGAGTCCCTCCCGCAGCCGCAGGCCCATGAGCAGGAACTCGTCGCCTTGCTGTTCCGCGGTCAGGACGTCGTCTTCGACGAGGCCGTGTCCTTCCGTCTCGACGCAGGTCAGCCACATCTCGGGGTGACGCTCAGTCGCCTGGGCGCGGCGGCCGCGCGCCGTGTTGATTCGTCCATGCGCTCCCGGACCGACGCCGGCATATTCGCCGTAACGCCAATAGATGAGATTGTGCAGGCACTCCGCGCCGGGCCGCGCGTGATTCGAGACCTCATAGGCGGGGAGACCCGCACGGATCGTCGCCTCCTGGGTCAGGTCCCAGAGCGCGCGCTGCGCGTCATTGTCGGGAAGCTTCAGTTTGCCCGCCTCGAACATGCGCTCGAACATCGTCTCGGGCTCGATCGTCAGCTGGTAAAGCGAGAGGTGCTCGCCCGCATAGGAGAGCGCGATCTCGAGCTCCTTCTTCCAGCTCGCCGCGGTCTGTCCCGGGCGCGCGTAGATGAGGTCGAAGGAGCTGCGCTCGAAGACCTTGTTGGCGACATTGAGCGCCGTGAGGGCCTCGGCGACCGTGTGCTGCCGCCCCAGCGCCTTGAGGTCGATGTCGTTGAGGGCCTGCAGGCCGAGGGAGACGCGATTGACGCCGGCCGCCTTGAAGCTCTTGAAACGCGACGCCTCGACGCTGGTCGGATTGGCCTCCAGCGTGATCTCGGCGTCCTTAGTGAGGGTCCAGCGCTTGGCGATGCGCCCGAGGATCGCCTCGACCGTCGAAGGGGCCATTAGCGAGGGCGTGCCGCCTCCGAAGAAAACCGACCGGACTTCACGGCCGGGGGCGAGCTGCGCGCGGTGGTCGATTTCCGCGCGAAAGGCCTCGACGAAGCGCTCCTCGTCGACGTCGCCACGACGCACGTGGCTGTTGAAATCGCAGTAGGGGCATTTCGACAGGCAGAACGGCCAATGAACATAGACGCCGAAGCCCGGATCGAATGCGTTGCAAATCGTCGCGGCCATGCGTCTTTATGCCATGCGCCGCAGGAAAAATCACGCGGCCGAGCCGAGCAGCTGGCCCTTTTTAATAAGATTGGGCGCGGCGGTTGCAAACCGAAAAGCTTTGGGCCATAAAGCGCGCCGCGCCGGCCGCAACGCCGCCGCGATGGATGCGGGTGTAGCTCAGGGGTAGAGCACAACCTTGCCAAGGTTGGGGTCGAGGGTTCGAATCCCTTCGCCCGCTCCAAAAATAATCAAGAAAAACAGAGTATTAAAGACGGCCCTTCGGGCCGTTTTTTGCTTACCGGGGTTGCGGCTCGGCACTGAGTAAGCGGTTGGTAAGCATTCGAAGATCTCAAAAGCCCCACCTATTTCGACGAAAAGAGGCGAAGGCGCGGATTTGCTGGAAACACGGGGTTGGGATCACCCAGCGTGATCGAAGCCCGGCATCGGTCGTCGAGCCCCTTTCTGACGGTTGCGAGCTGGCGTAGATCGAACTCGGTGAAAGCGCAGGCCGCGCCAACGCTCGGCGGCGCCGATGAGAGCGCCGAACATGAGTTTGAGCACGGGCTTTTCGCCGAAGCCGTTGGGGATGTCTCAGGCGCGAGACCGATCGGCGAAGTCATAGGCCTCAACCCGGCGGATAGTGTCCAAATTTGAAGGCCCCGATTTTCGCGAGGCCTTCTTTTCTCATTGCGTGGTCGTCGCCCATTGAGGGGCGACAAGCGGCGGTTTTTTGTGATCCTGCATTTGGGCGGTATACGGTCGTCAGCGGACGCGGTGAAGGCGGCGATCGTGGCGGAGCATAGGAGCAGGAGCGCGAAATGAACAATTGGTCGCGCGAAGATGAAAGAGCTATGGAGCGCCGTCATATTTCGGAGGGCGAGCAATTGCTTGCCAAACAGCAAGCGCTCATGGAAAAACTTATTGCGGAAGGGCATCATGGCCTCGTCGCAACGGCGAGCGAGCTACTCGACATTTTACGAGAATTTCTGTGGAGTTTTTCGAGGGGGCGACTTCGGGAGTTAGAACATCTCCATAGCGAACGGCAAAAATCAAATTAGGACACTACCCGGCTCGAGACCTACATGGTGCCGCCAAAGCCCAATCATCAACAGGTTGTAATCATGCGCTATTAGGCCGCTTTCTTATCGCGTCACCGGAGAGCGACGCGTCCAAGAATTTGCGGTCGCCGAACCTTATCTTTTGTGGGTCTTCTGGATTTTTAGTGGGTAGGTTTGGGTAGGTTTTGGGTAGAATTTTGCAATTCGGGCAGGCCGGATGTGAGGATTTTGAGTTTGAGATATTCCTCGTCGCGCAGGCCATAGGCGCGGCGTTGGATCACGCGGATTTTGTCGTTGAGACCCTCGACGAAGCCGAGCGGAATGTCGTGCGTCGGTTGGCTGTAGCGCGGCGATGCCGTCCCAATTGCGGCTCGATCATGGCGGCGAACTTTTCGTAAGGCGCCAGATCCTGGCCGCGCAGCTGGTCGCGCCATGCGTCGAAGAAGGTTTTCGCATCGGCGGCGTCGGCGTAATCCCACAGCTGCTCGAACTGCTCGCGCAGCAGATAGGCGATGTTCAGACGGGCGTTGGCTTGCAAGAGGCGTTCGAGATTTTTGCGTCTGTCATCGGTCAGGTTTTCGCGCCGCGACAACAGCACGTAGCGCTGGCCTTTGATGAAGCTTCGATCCTCGCCGGTGACGCGCTTGTATTCCGATCTGCGAATCGCGTCGAGCGCGTCGCCAAGATGTTTGACGCACGTGGAACCTGTCGAACAGGATCGTGGCCTTTGGCGCGTGACGCCTGCGTCGAAACACGAAATGGCTTCCACATGTCCATCACCGCATGCTTGATTTTCCGGCTGTTTTGCTTGCCGAGAAAGGCATAGAACAAATCCATGTACAAGTTGGCACTCGATCTGACAGACGGCGTGAGCTGACCGGTGTCGCTTCATGCGGGTGGCTTTCCTCGATGGTCGTGAAGCCGGCCTGATTTTTCGCGCGCCAAGCGGCAGCGCGTCAATGAAGGTCTGCATCGGCGTCTTGCCGAAGCACCATTTGCCCTGGTGCGGGCGGATTTCGTTGAACTCATTCATCCAGAGGTCGAGATCAGCCTGCAACTCGTCGATCGTCGCATAGACCTTCTTTCGGAAAGCGATGCGATAAAACTCGTCGAGCATGGTCTTGTGGAAACGCTCGACGATTTCGTTGGTCTGCGGGCTCTTGGCCTTGGTGCGGGTGTGGTCGATGTCCTCGACCGCGAGATAGAGTTCGTATTCGTGTCGTTCGGCATTGCCGCAATATTCGGTTCCGCGATCGGTGAGCACGCGCTGCAGCGGAATGCCGTGCTCCTCGTAGAAGGGGATGACGCGGTCGTTCAGGAGATCTGCGGCGGTGATCGGCGTCTTGCGGTCGTAGAGCTTGGCGAAGCCGACCTTGGCGTAGGTGTCGACGAAGGTCTGCTGGTAGACGCGGCCGACGCCCTTCAGGGTCCCGACGTAGAACGTGTCCTGTGCGCCGCAATAGCCGGGGCATTCGGACACGAACTCGCCATGGGCCTCCTTGTCGGCCTTGGCTTTTTCCAGTGCGGCGACCTGCGCCTCGGTGAGGATCAGCTTTTCTTGCGCCATCTTGGCTTCGAGCGCCTTCAGCCGATGCTTCATGGTGGCGAGGTCGTGCCGCAGCCAGATCGAGCGCACGCCGAAAGGCGACACGCTGATGCCCTTCTTGGCCAGTTCGTTGGCGACCCGCGTCTGGCCCCAGGCCGGCTGCTCGATCGCCAGGGCGACCACCGCCGTCTCAACCTCGGGCGCCACCCAATTCTTCAGCAAGGGTTTGCGGCGCGACAACTCCTGCAACGCCAGTTCGCCGCCTTTGTCGTAGAGGTCCTTGAAACGATAGAAGCTGTCGCGGCTGTATCTGTCAACGGCGGAGCAATTTCCGGCCGCGGGGCGGAGCAAAACCAGGCCAGTTTGGGCGAGATCGCCGACATGCAAAGGGGCCCGATCGGGCCCCTTTGCATGTCGGCGGCGGAAATTTTTCGTGGCTAGATCGGGGTGATTTCGCCGGTTTCGGGATCGACGCTCGGCTCCGCGGCTGGCTGAGGGTCCTTGCGACGGCGCGCCCTGGATTGCTTGAGCCGATAGCTTTCGCCGTTCATCTCGAGGATGTGGACATGGTGGGTGAGGCGGTCGAGCAGCGCGCCGGTCAGGCGCTGATTGCCGAACACGCTCGTCCATTCGTCAAAGGGCAGATTGGACGTGACGATCGTCGAGCCGCGTTCGTGACGCTGACTGAACACTTCGAACAGCAGCTCCGCGCCGGTCTGCGAGAGCGGGACATAGCCGAGTTCGTCGACGATGAGCAGCTTGACGGCTGCAAGCTGCGCCTGGAGCTTGAGCAGGCGCTTCTCGTCGCGCGCCTCCATCAGCTGATGGACGAGCCCGCCGCGGTGACGAAAGGGACGGAGAAGCCGCGCTGGCAGGCGGCGAGCCCGAGCGCCAGGCAGACGTGGGTCTTGCCCGTGCCGCTGTTGCCCAGCGCGATGATGTTGTCGCGGGCGACGACATATTCGCAGCGGGCGAGTTCGAGGACGAGCGGCTTGTTGAGCGAGGGGATGGCGGTGAAGTCGAATGTGTCGAAGCTCTTGACCGCCGGGAACCGGGCGGCGCGGATGCGCCGCTCGACCATGCGTCGCTCGCGATCGATGAGTTCGAGTTCGACGAGGCGCAGCAGATAGCGGACATGATCCAGGCCTTCGCGCGCCGCCTCGGCGGCGACCTTCTCGTATTCCCGCAGGATCGTCGGCAGCTTGAGCTGCCGCAAGTGATGGGCCAGCAACACCGCGGCGGCGCTGGCGTCTCGGCAGAGGCCGAGTTCGTCATGCCGCCTCCCTGGAAACGAGCGCGAGATAGTCGGCGGGCGAGGTCGTTCTTAACGCTCGGCGACGGCAGATAGGGATAGGCGGCAAGATCGAGACGGGCCGGCCTGTCCTCCACCCTGGCGACGACGAGCTGCTTGACCGCGTCGAAGCCGATGGCGCCGAGCCGGATCGCCTCGAGCGCCGCGGCGACGACGATTGTCTCGGCGAAAACCTCCGTCAGCCGCAACACCTGGATGAACTCGCGCTTGCCGCGCTTGCCCATGCGGCTTTCCAGAAGCCGGCGCAGATGCTGAAGCGTCTGCGGCAAGGCCCAGCCCTGCAAGGGCGCCGCCTGATCCAGGGCGCCGGGCTTTTGTTCGAGCAGCGCCAGATAATGACGCGGCTCGAAAACGAAGTCGTCGCGGGCGTAGCTGCGCGCATGACGGGCGATCTCGACGCCGTCGCAGAAAATGACGACCTCGTCGACGAAGCCCTTCACCAGCACGTCGCGAAACCCGTAGCGCGTCGGGACCGAATAGTCGTTCGTGCGATAGCGAACGAGCGACAGGGACGAGACCTTCGTCGCGCATTTGTGGCAGGGCTCGAACGGCGCCGCGGGAAGCTCCCGCAGGGCCGCTCTGTCGGCGACAAGCCTCTCGCCGATCGTCTGTTCATGCCGGCTGGCGCGTTCGTTCTGGCGGGCGAGACAACGCTCCGCGAGCTTGGCGTTCAGCGCGTCAATCGACGCGGCATGCGGCACGGGCGTCAGAAAATTGGCGCGCGAATACTTCACCAGCCCCTCGACCTTGCCCTTGTCGTTGCCCTTGCCTGGACGACCGAAGCGATCGTCGAACAGAAAATGGCTGACCAGCTCGGTGAAAGCTTGCGTGCGACGGCGCTCGCCGTCGCCGAGAATCTTCGCCACGGCGATCTTGAGATTGTCGTAGAGTATCGACAGCGGAACGCCGCCGAAAAAAGCGAAGGCCGAGACGTGGCCGTCGAGAAAAGCCTCCGTCGTCTCCGCGGCATAGGCTTTGATGAAGCAGGCGTCCGAATGCGGCAGGTCGAAGCAGAACACATGCAGCTTCATCCGCACGCCGCCGATCACCGCCACGCATTCGCCGAAATCGACCTGCGCGTGACCCGGCGGATGCGCGAGCGGCACGAAGACCTCGCGCGACCGCGTGCGCGCCAGCCGCACATAGTCCTTCACCACCGTGTAGCCGCCGGCAAAGCCGTGCTCGTCCCGAAGCCGTTCGAAAATCCGCTTCGCCGTTGCCGCTGCTTGGGCGGCGCCGTCTTGTCGGCCTCCAGGATCGCGTCGATCACCGGCAACAACGGCCCGAGCTTCGGCCGCTCCGGCGCCTTGTGCGCACGTAACCCGGCGGAGCCGAGTAGCGGCACATCTTCGCCACCGTGTCCCGGCTCAGCCCAAAAACGCGCGCCGCTTCACGCCGGCTGTTTCCCTCAATGAAAACAAACTTCCGAACCGCCGCGTAGGTCTCCACCGCAAACATCCCCGGCCGCCCCCAAATCAATCTTCGGAAAGGTCAGCCTAAAACTGGCCGGGTTTTACGCCGCCACGCGCCCGCACCATGCGCCGCTTAGTGGCCGATTATTGCGCCGCCGCGTACATCCGCTACAACACGCGCAAAATCAGCGATTTTGAGCGCTTTCAAAAGAGCATTCCCGGCATTGTCGGAAAGCGTTTGACGTATCGGAGACCTACTGAAGAAGGGCGCGCTTAAGGAGGATGCTCACGCGTTCATCCGCTGGCGAAAACACGAAACTTAACTCGACAAACAGGGGCAAATCGGCCCACCAGTCTTGAACTCGGTCCCGGGGGAAGGCAGCCTATGCGCCGCTGGTGCTTCCCGACCGGATTGCCGCGGCCGCGGCTCGATACCACGCTGGAACGGTCTAAACCAAGAGACGCTCTTTGGCTTGATCTCGGAGGCGCACTGGGAACCACTTGACGCGGTCTAGAACGCGAATGGTGGGCCGATGCAGTCATGAACGGCGGCTTATCCGTTCGATGACGGCCAACCCCATCAACCTCTATGGTCGATGGCGCGCCTTGGCCTGGAGAAGGTCCGATGAGGACACGTCTTCAGGACATTGCCAGAGTTATGGCCAGCTTAGCCGCCCTTATAAAGGCGATCACCGCTCTGCTGATCCTTTTCCTCTGACCTTACGGGAGCCTTCGGGCTCCCGTTTGCCTTCAGCTAGGACTTTGTTGAGGCCCTTGTGGACTCGCCCCTTGCTTGCAGGGCGCTCCTTGGCTTTTCGGCGCTATACGCGATGCTTCGGGCCGCCCTTGACGGCGGCGTCGCGGGCGCGCTGGATCGAGCCCACGCCTCTTGTTACCTATCAGACTTTTCTGCAAGCGGGGTTTTCATGCCGCGTCAGCCATTTTTGCGCCTATATAAAAACATCCAGGCGGACAAATAGTCATCGGACCTCCCCGTCACCAATACCCGCCCTGAGTTCGAAAAATCCATTGCGCATTGTATCATGACTTGGCCGCATGTTGAGGCTGAATGGCCCTGTTTTTAGGGCAACTCCTCGGGACAAATAGCCAAGCCGCCGTCGCAGTTTCCCGACGCTCAACGAGGGCTGCTCGACAAATCAAGAGTTCAACCATAGAAGTTGCCGCCCTACACGCCCTTTGCAATTCAGAAGAACGGGCGGTATGTGTCACCTTATTGCTGGTTCATTCCGAAACGGAGAACGACCGAACGGCAATGGCGCACAGTCATTTTGGAACTTATGACAAATGCCAAGATATTTCTTTATGGATGGAAACGAAAGATTATGTTTCATTTAAAACTACGTTGCACAATAAAAGAACTTCATTATTCGAGACCTAGGGGACAATCTCATTGGTCTTTTATCGTATTACAAAAAGAAAGAGATTGATGCGATAGCAAAAGAAATTAATGATCTTGCGTGGACATGGCACAAGGCAATTTTATGGCTGCGCGCACCTCATCCGATGCGTTCAGAATTGTTTTACCAATTATCCAGTCAACCTCGAATTGCCCAAGCGTTACAGATAATCCGTCAAAGAAATACTCGCGTAGCGCAGCCTCGACGGCGCGGACCAACTGAGGCGTCGACCTAAACTCAATAGGATCACCATCGCCCCCAACTTCGCCGGCCTGTCCTTCACACCCTACCATTTGCGCCTACTATGTCAAGGTGATAATTGCCA
>CAWEGE010000009.1:0-197105 GCA_963808525.1 uncultured Alphaproteobacteria bacterium | reverse complement strand
CAGCCGGATGTAGACCGCGTGCGCCTTCGTCTGGAGCGAATCCTCACGGACATGCGCGCCGAGCGGAAGATGGCGGGGATTCCGCGGGAGCAGCTGCTGTATCAGACGATATTTCCACGCACATGACGCATTTTCCCTCCGACGAGGAAGGTGCACGTTATCGCGCCGACTTCGAAATGGAGTGGGAGGCGGTTAGAATGCGCGTAACGCGCGAGGCTCTGAAGTTTCCGATCACCCGATCGCTTGCCGGCAAGACCCTTTTCATCACCGGCGCCTCGCGTGGCGTGGGGCTCGCGATTGGGCCGCGCGCCGCGCGCGCGACGGCGCCAATGTGGCGATCGCCGCAAAGAGGTTCGAGCTGCATCCGAAGCTTCCCGGCACGATTTACACCGCGGCTCAAGAGATCGAAGCGGCGGGGGGAAAGGCGCTGGCGCAGCCCTGCGACATTCGCTTCGAGGACAGGTCGGCGCAGCGGTCGCGGCGACGGTCGAGCGCTTCGGCGGAATCGACATTCTCGGGTCAATAATGCGAGCGCCATCGATCTGCGCGGGATCGAGACGCTCGACATGAAGCGCTATGATCCGATGCAGCAGGTCAATGCGCGCGGCTCCTATCTCTGCGCCAAGCTCTGCTCTGCCGCATCTCAAGAAAGCCGCCAATCCGCACATACCGCGCTTTCGCCGCCGCTCGATCTGAGCCCCAATCCGTCCTCGCCCACTCTCGCCTATACGACAGCCAAATCGGCATGAGCCTCGCCACGCTCGGCCTCGCGCGTGACCTCGCGCGGACGGCGTCGCGGTCAATTCGCTTTGGCCCGAGACGGCGATCGCCACTGCGGCGGTCGGCAATTTTCTGGGAGGCGATGCGGCGCTGCGCCGCTCGCGCAAGCCGGAGATCGTCGCCGATGCGGCGCAGGCTATACCGATGCGGCCGGCGAAGGAATGCACGGGCCATTTCTTCATCGACAGCCTCGTGCTCGGCGAGGAGGGCGTGACGGATTTCTCCGCCTACGCCGTCGACCCAAGCGTCGATGCGCTGCTCGATTTCTTTTTGGAAAAGCCTTTTACGAAGGGCGTGAGCCCGAGCGGCTTTCACCCGCCCGGGTGAAGACCCTGCGATCAGGCCAGCGCCGCGCGCCGACGATAGATCTGTATAGACGCCGAGCGCCGCGACGAGCGCGCCCGAAACATAAGGCGCGACGCGCGTAAAGGCCTCGAAGCCGCTCCAATGCGTCGAGGCGTGGCGCAGGCTCAAAGCCGCGGCGACGCCGACCAGCACCATGGTCAAAGCAGAGGCCGATGCTGAAGCAGAGCACCAGCGCCGCGCCGAGCGCGATTTTCCCGAGTTGTAGGCAGAGCAGGAGCACCGTGATCGACGCGGGACAGGGAATCAGGCCGCCCGTCAAACCAAAGAGCGCGATCTCGCCCGTCGTCGCCTTGCGACCGGCGAACTGCCGGTTGATCTCCAGCGCGTGCTCACGCTCATGCGCGTCGGCGATGGCGTCGGGGTCGATGAGCAGCAAATCCTCCTTGAACCGCGCCTCCTTCGCCATGGCGGGACGGGGGTAGGGCCGCTCGTGACGCGGATGGCCGAAATTGCGGTGATGGTGGCCTTGATAGCCGCGCGCGGGATGGGGATGGTCATGCGGATGCGGGTGATCATGAACATGATCATAATTGTGATCGCGCTCATGGACGTGGTCGTCGTGCTCGTGCTCGCGGTCATCATGCGGATGGGCGTGGCCGGCGCGCCCGGCATGATGGCGATGATCGCGCCAGTTCTTCCAGGCCATCCAGCCCGCGACGCCGACGATCAGCAGTCCGGAGACAATTTGCAGATAGGGTTCGGCGCCTTCGGCCGTCCACTTCGAGCCGAAGTAGAGTTCCACCGAGCGCGATGATCCAGACGATCGCGGTGTGGGAAAGCGTCGCGGCGAGGCCGAGCAGGACGGCTTGCGTCACGGTGCCGCGAATGGCGATGATGAAGGCCGCCATCATCGTCTTGGAATGGCCGGGCTCGAGGCCGTGCAGCGCGCCGAGCAGAATGGCGCTCGGCGCGAAGAGCCAAGCGTTTCCTGTCCCGACATTGAGGATTTCGGTCAGATTGGACATTTCGGACTTGGCGCCTTTTCCTTGGCTTGATCCGTAGAACTCACGGCGAATCCCAGAGTCCTGGCCGCTGCTCCCCGTTTCTCTGGCCCAAAGCGCGTCATCCTTAGCCCCTCGGGTCAGACCAGAGCAAGCCGAATGCGGCGAAACGCGCATCGGCTGCGCTAGCCCTTGGCGAAGCAACGGGGGCGTTCTAGACTCCCCTCGCGCCCCGATGGACCAAGGCAGCGCGGAGAGCGCGCCCAAACATGGCCAAGCTTCAGAAGTTTGCAGGTCGGTCCAAAGCCGCCTCAAGGCGACCTCAAGCAGACGAGGGCGATCGGGAAGGAAGCGAATGTCGAGAGTATCGAGCAAAGGGAAGTTCGCGCCTATTCGTCCGGCGCGAAAAGGCGACAAGTCCCGGGCGAAGTCGGCGGGGCTTGGCTTGAAACCGCTTATCGGCATGGGACTAGCCGCCGCCCTACTGTTTGGCGCCTTCGTCGCCTATACGAGCCGCCCGGTTCCGCCCCCGATTATCGGCGGTCCGTTTCAACTGACGGCGCAGACGGGACAGAGCTTCTCCGACAAGGACATGCTCGGCCGGCCCTACCTCGTGTTCTTCGGCTACACGAACTGTCCCGACATCTGTCACACGACTTTCTTCGAAATGTCCGAAATCATGCGAGCGCTCGGCCCCGATGCGAAGGTCGGCGGGCTCTTTGTCACGGTGGATCCTGAGCGTGACACGCCCGAGCAGCTCAAGCATTATCTCGAAAGCTTCGATCCGCGCATCCTCGGTCTGACCGGCGGGCATGAAGCGCTCGACCCCACGCTCAAGGAATACAAGATCTACTCCAAGAAGACGCCCGTCGAAAACGGCAACTATGGCGTGGACCATAATACGGCGGTCTATCTGATGGACAAGGACGGCCGCTTCGTGACGATCTTCAATGTCGCGCGCAAGCCCGCTGACGCCGCGCGCGAGCTGCAACGCTATCTCTAGCGCTCCGCGCCAAAAAAGAATGCGGATCGTATTTATTGGCCGAGCAGAACAGCCGCGCGCTCTGATCGTGCAGAGTTGGGGGGAGCGCTTCAAGCGCACAGAGCGATATCGATCGCAAAAACTCGCGCGCCTTGCGCGAAAATCCGGCTTCCCCTTTTTTGCAGCCGGTTCTAGCATGCGCCATGCTTCGATTCTTTCGCGCTGAAGGCGCCTCCAAATCCAGTTCCGCGCAACTCGTGCTCCGCCACGCGGGAGAGACGATCGTCGTCGCCTTGCGTCGCTCGCGAGCGGCGCGCCGCTACACGTTGCGCGTGCGCTTCGCCGCGCGCGACGCCGTGCTCACAATGCCGCAACGCGGATCGCTGCGCGACGCGCGCGCCTTCGCGGAACGGCACGCCGCCTGGATCGCGGCGCGCCTCGGCAGACTCCCCGAGGCTATTCCTTTCGCGCCGGATTCCGTCGCGCCGCTGCGTGGCGTGGATCACGTGCTGACGCACCGGCCGAAAGCGCGCGGCGTGGTGTGGAGCGAGCGGCTGGAGGCCGAGGCGCTCGTCGAGTTGGAGGGGGTCGCCGAGTTTGCGCTCTGCGTCACGGGTTCGGTCGAGCACATGCACAGGCGCGTCAGCGACTTCTTCAAGCGCGAGGCGAGGCGCGACCTCGAGGCCGCCGTCGCCCGCCACACGGTGGCGCTCGGCCTTCCGGCGCGGGGCGTGGGCCTGCGCGATCCGGTGAGCCGCTGGGGCTCCTGCTCGGCGACGGGATCGCTGAATTTTTCCTGGCGTCTGGTCATGGCGCCGCCCTTTGTGCTCGATTATCTCGCCGCCCATGAGGTCGCGCATCTCGTGCATCTCGATCACTCGCCGCGTTTCTGGGCTTTGACCCGCAGCCTCTCGAGCGACGTCGACCGCGCCGAGGCCTGGCTGACGCGCCAGGGCGCGCAACTGCACAAATACGGCCGGAACCCCTGAAAGGCTTGTCCGGCGCCCGCATTGCGCCGCGAAAGGCGGCGATGCTATAGCGCCTGAATAACCCAGCGGAGCCCCTCATGACGGTCGATTTCGGCGCTCGTCCATCGCATTGCGCATTTGGCGCGCATCAAGGTCGAGGAGGCCGAGGTCGAGCGGCTGGGCCGCGAGCTTTCGGCCATTCTCGCCTTCGTCGAGGAGCTGAATTCCGTCGACGTCTCGGGAGTTCGAGCCGCTCACCTCCGTGCTGCCGATGCAGATGAAGAAGCGCAAGGATGTGGTGACGGACGGCGGCAAGGCCGCGGACATTCTCGCTAACGCTCCCGAGCGAGAAGATCAATTCTTCGTCGTGCCCAAAGTCGTCGAATGACGAGCGGCTAACGCCGCGATTGGAATGGCTTCATGTCGGATCCCACGCATCTTTCCCTGAGTGAAGCGCGCGACGCTCTGCGCGCCAAGCGCCTCTCGGCGAGCGAGCTCGCGCAGGCGCATGTCGATGCGGTCGCTCGCGCCAATCTGCTCAATTGCTTCATCACGAAAACCCCGGAACTCGCGCTCGCGCAGGCCAAGGAGAGCGACGCGCGCCTGGCGAAGGGCGAGGCCCGCCCGCTCGAAGGCCTGCCGCTCGGGATCAAGGATCTCTATTGCACCAAGGGCGTGCGCACGACGGCGGCGAGCCGCATCCTCGACGATTTCACGCCCACTTATGAATTGACGGTGAGCGCCAATCTTCTGCGCGACGGCGCGCTCACGCTTGGCAAGCTCAATCTCGACGAATTTGCGATGGGCTCCTCGAACGAGACGAGCGCCTTCGGTCCGGTGGTCTCGCCCTGGCGGCGCCGCGAGAACGACGGGTTCGACGCCGCTAGGATCGTGCCCGGCGGATCGTCGGGCGGCTCCTCGGCGGCGGTGGCGGCGCGGCTTTGTCTCGGCGCGACGGCGACCGACACCGGCGGCTCCATCCGTCAGCCGGCCGCCTTCACCGGTACGGTCGGCATCAAGCCGACCTACGGGCGCTGCTCGCGCTGGGGCATCGTCGCCTTCGCCTCCTCGCTCGATCAGGCGGGGCCGATCGCGCGAACGGTGCGCGACGCCGCGATCCTGCTCAAGTCCATGGCCGGTCACGATCCCAAGGACACGACGAGCGTCGACGCGCCCGTTCCGGACTATGAGGCGTCGATCGGCGCTTCGGTGAAAGGCCGCCGCATCGGCATCCCGAAAGAATATCGTCTCGAGGGGCTCGCAAGCGAGATCGCCGCGCTCTGGGATCAGGGCGTGCAATGGCTCAAGGACGCCGGCGCGGAGATCGTCGAGATTTCGCTGCCGCACACGCGCTACGCGCTGCCCGCCTATTACATCCTCGCGCCGGCCGAGGCCTCGTCCAATCTCGCGCGCTATGACGGCGTGCGCTACGGCCTACGCGAAAAGGGTCGCGACGTCACCGACATGTACGAGAACACGCGCGCCAAGGGCTTCGGGGCCGAGGTGCGCCGTCGCATCATGATCGGCACCTATGTGCTCTCGGCGGGCTATTACGACGCCTATTACGTGCGCGCGCAGAAGATCCGCACGCTCATCAAGCGCGACTTCGATGAGGCCTTCGCGGCGGGCGTCGATGCGGTGTTGACCCCGGCCACGCCCTCCCCCGCCTTCGCGTTCGGCGAGAAGGGCAAGGCCGACCCGGTCGAGATGTATCTCAACGACGTGTTCACCGTGACTGTCAACATGGCGGGCCTGCCGGGCCTCGCCCTTCCGGCGGGGCTTTCCTCAAACGGACTGCCGCTCGCCCTGCAACTGATCGGCAAGCCCTTCGAGGAAGAGACGCTCTTCGCGCTCGCCTCGACTATGGAGCTGGCGGCGCCCAAGATCGAGCCGCCGGAGGCCTGGTGGGCGAGCTGAGCGGCCTGAGGAAAGGCGGATGGGCGAGGCTCCGTCCGCTCACGTTCGCAGCTAGACGCGTCGGGCGCAAGGCGCCTCGAAGCTCGGAGAAGGGACGTATTGTCGCTCCCCTTCGGCCTTGCCACGCCACCCCTTCCCAAATAGGTTGCGCGCGCATCTGCGATCCCGGCGGCGAGCGATCGCAAACTTCATCAAAGCTTGGAACGGCGGCCGAATGGGCCGCCTTCCCTTGCCGCCGCTCCGAGGACGAATTCCGCATGCCAGTGCTGATCGACAAGAACACCAAGCTCATTACCCAAGGCTTCACCGGGAAGACGGGCACCTTTCACTCCGAGCAGGCGATCGCCTACGGGACCAAGCTCGTCGGCGGCGTCTCGCCGGGCAAGGGTGGGACGAAGCATCTGAACTTGCCGGTTTTCGACACGGTCGCCGAAGCCCGCGCCAAGACCGGGGCCGACGCCTCGGTCGTCTACGTGCCGCCGCCCGGCGCCGCCGACGCGATCTGCGAGGCCATCGACGCGGAAATCCCGCTCATCGTCGCGATCACCGAGGGCGTGCCGGTGCATGACATGATCCGGGTCAAGCGCGCGCTTTCGGGCTCCAAGTCGCGGCTGATCGGGCCGAACTGCCCCGGCGTCGTCACGGCCGGAGAGTCGAAGATCGGCATCATGCCGGGAAACATCTTCAGCAAGGGGACGGTCGGCGTCGTGTCGCGCTCCGGCACGCTGACCTATGAGGCGGTCTTCCAGACGACGGCCGAGGGGCTCGGGCAGACGAGCGCGGTCGGCATCGGCGGCGATCCCGTCAAGGGGACGGATTTCATTGACATTCTGGAGCTGTTCCTGGCCGATCCCGCCACGAAATCCATCATCATGATCGGCGAGATCGGCGGCTCGGCCGAAGAGGACGCCGCCCAGTTTCTGATCGATGAGGCAAAGCGCGGCCGCAAGAAGCCGATGGCCGGCTTCATCGCGGGGCGCACGGCTCCTCCCGGCCGTCGCATGGGCCATGCCGGCGCCATCGTCTCGGGCGGCAAGGGAGACGCCGAGAGCAAGATTGCGGCGATGGAGGCGGCGGGCATCCGCATATCTCCCTCCCCCGCGCGGCTCGGCAAGACGCTCGTCGAGGCGCTCAAGGGCTGAAGCGCAGCCGGCTTCTGCGTTAGCTGCGCCGAAGCCTCGGCAAGATGGCCGCGTTAAAGCTTCCCCCGGCTCGCCCGCGCAAATCGGCGGCGCCGGGGGGAAGTTGCGTGTTTTTCAGCCTTTACTAAAGAGAGTTTGCGTCCTCTATTCGCCTCAAAGAATAGCTGAAGGGCGGGCAGGCGGACGCAGACGCCGCCCGGCCATGCCCGAGCAGAAGGACGGCGACAGCATGCGTCCCGGAACGACTGAGGGTGACAGAGCGACGGTGTTTCGCCACGCGGCCGGCGCCGAAGACGTCGCCAAGACGAGTTTTCTGAACGGCGGAGACGCCGTCTATCTGGAGCAGCTTCTCGCGGACTTCGAGGCGGACCCGGCTTCGGTCAGCCCGGACTGGCGCGCCTTCTTCCAGCAAATGGGTATGCTTCCGGGCTCCGCATGCGCCGCGACGGGCCCCTCCTGGGCGAGCGCGGGGCCGCCGCGCGCCAAGGACGACCTGCTCGCCGGTTTCGAGGCCTATTCGGCGGAGCCTAAGGGGGGGCCCGCCGGCTCCGCCCCTGCGATCAGGCCCTCCCGGCCGCCCGAAAACGAGGCGCTGCGTCAGGCGACGCGCGACAGCATCCGCGCGCTCATGATGATCCGGGCCTACCGCGCCCGCGGCCATCTGCACGCCAATCTCGATCCGCTCGGCCTCGAGCAGCGCAGCGACCACGGCGAGCTGCATCCGGGGACCTATGGCTTCACGGACGAGGATTTCGATCGCAAGATCTTCATCGATGGCGTTCTGGGTCTCCAACATGCGAGCCTGTTCGAGATCGTCTCGATCTTGAGGCGGACCTATTGCGGCTCGATCGGCTTCGAGTTCATGCACGTCCTGAACCCCGCCGAGAAGTCCTGGCTGCAGGCGCGCATCGAGGGTCCCAAGAAAGAGATCGTCTTCACCCCCCAGGGCAAGCGCGCAATTCTCAACAAGCTTATCGAGGCCGAGGGCTTCGAGAAGTTCCTCGACCTGAAATACACGGGGACCAAGCGTTTCGGCCTCGACGGCGGGGAATCGATCGTGCCGGCGCTGGAGCAGATCATTAAGCGCGGCGGCGCTCTCGGCGTGAGGGAGATCGTGCTCGGCATGGCGCATCGTGGGCGGCTCAACCTGCTGTGTCAGGTCATGGCGAAGCCGCATCGCGCGCTCTTTCACGAGTTCAAGGGCGGCTCCTTCCTCCCCGACGAGGTCGAAGGCTCGGGCGACGTCAAATATCACCTCGGCGCCTCTTCCGACCGTGAGTTCGATGGCAACAAGGTGCATCTGTCGCTGACCGCGAATCCGTCGCATCTCGAGATCGTCGATCCGGTCGTGCTCGGCAAGGTGCGCGCCAAGCAGGATCAACACGATTGTCCCGACGACGACCGCAGAGCGGTGCTGCCGCTGCTGATCCATGGCGACGCGGCATTCGCCGGACAGGGTGTCGTCGCGGAGTGCTTCGGCCTGTCGGGCCTCAAGGGGCACCGCACCGGCGGCTCGCTCCACTTCATCATCAACAACCAGATCGGCTTCACCACCTATCCGCGTTATTCACGTTCCTCGCCCTATCCTTCGGATCTCGCCAAGATGGTCGAGGCGCCAATCTTTCACGTCAACGGCGACGATCCGGAAGCGGTCGTCTTCGCCGCGCGCGTCGCGATCGAATTCCGCCAGCAGTTCCAAAAGCCCGTCGTCATCGACATGTGGTGCTACCGGCGCTTCGGCCACAATGAAGGCGACGAGCCCGCCTTCACCCAGCCGCTCATGTACAAGAAGATTCGCGCGCATAAGTCGACGCTCGAGATCTACGGCGAGAAGCTCATCGCCGAGGGCCATGTGTCGCCCGCGGATCTCGACAAGGCGAAGGGGGAGTGGCGCGCGACGCTCGATGCGGCGCTGGAAGCCTCGCAAACCTTCCGCCCCAACAAGGCGGACTGGCTGGACGGCTACTGGTCGGGGATGAAGCCCGGTTATCAATCCTCGGACGATGAGCGGCGCGGCAAGACCGGCGTGCCGATAGACGTGCTGCGCGACATCGGTCGCCGCATCACCGACGTGCCGCCGGACTTCAACGTCCACAAGACCGTTCAGCGTTTCCTGGACGCGCGACGCACCGCGATCGAAAGCGGCTCCGGCATCGATTGGGCCACGGCCGAGGCGCTGGCCTTCGGCTCGCTCTTGCGGGAAGGGCATCGCGTTCGGCTCTCGGGCCAGGACAGCGAGCGCGGCACTTTTTCTCAGCGACACTCGGTGCTGATCGACCAGGAGAACGAGAGCCGATACGTCCCGCTCGCCCATGCCGGAGACAGCCAGGGGCGGTTCGAGGTCATCAACTCGATGCTCTCGGAAGAGGCGGTGCTCGGCTTCGAATACGGCTATTCGCTCGCCGATCCGCAATCGCTCGTGCTCTGGGAGGCGCAGTTCGGCGATTTCGCCAATGGCGCGCAAGTCATTTTCGATCAGTTCCTGTCGGCCGGCGAGCGAAAATGGCTGCGCATGTCGGGGCTGGTCTGCCTGCTCCCGCACGGCTACGAGGGACAAGGTCCCGAGCACTCTTCGGCGCGGCTGGAGCGCTATCTGCAACTCGCCGCCGAAGACAACCTGCAGGTCGCCAATTGCTCGACGCCCGCGAACTACTTCCACATTTTGCGCCGCCAGCTCAATCGCAACATCCGCAAGCCGCTGATTCTGATGTCGCCGAAGTCGCTTCTGCGCCACAAGCGCTGCGTCTCGAAAATCGAGGATCTCGGCGCCGATTCGACCTTCCACCGGCTGCTCCCCGACGAGGCGGAGACGGCGCGTCCCGGCGCTCTAACCTTGCGCCCGGCCGAGCAGATCCGCCGGCTCGTTCTCTGCTCCGGCAAGGTCTATTACGATCTCGTCGAGGAACGTGAGAAGCGCGGCGCGGACGACGTCTATGTGCTTCGTATCGAGCAACTCTACCCGCTGCCCTTGCGGCAGCTTGCGCTGCGGCTCGCACGGATGCGCGAGGCGGAGCTCGTCTGGTGCCAGGAAGAGCCGCGCAACATGGGCGCCTGGAGCTATGTCGAGCCCTATCTCGAATGGGCGCTCGGCCAGGCGGGCGGCAAATCGAAGCGCGCCCGCTATGTCGGCCGGCCGGCTTCCGCCTCCACGGCCGCCGGCACGATGGCGAGACATTTGGCGCAGCTCAGAGCGCTGCTGGACGAGGCCTTCGCCTAAAGCGGGTCGCGCGCGCCCGGCGTGCGATGTATATCGTCAGGAGCGGAAGGGCGGAGACCGGCCGCGCCTCATCGCGATCGCGGACGCCAGCCGGCGACGTCGGCCAGAATTCTCTCGCCCGTTCGCGTGTTTATCCAGTCCCCTGAGACATGCCGGCACGGGAACGGCAGAAGATAGGTTCCATTGTGATCGATGCAAAGCACCTCGACGGGGCCTTCGTCGTCGGGCACTCGATCAGCGACGAATTCCGCGATGCGGTCGTTGAGCGAAGTCAATTTTGTCAGTCCGAGTTGATCCGCTTGCGCGAGTGTTTGCCCTCGCATGAGAATATAGGGTCCGATTGCGGCCCTGGCGTGACGTGAGCTTTGCCATGGCTGCCGTTTCTACCCCTTCGAAGCCGCTCTTGCCACATTCATGAAGACTCGCGCCGCCTCGACCTGAGCGAGCGCGGCATGGGCGCGCGCCCGCGTTTGCGCGGCGCGCAGCCGCTCGATGGTCTCCAGCAGTCGCTCCAGGCTCCAGCGCTTGAGATGCGCATCGATGATCTTGTCGGGGACGGAGAAGAATCCGCCCCTTTTCACGGCCATGACGCCGCCGGCGCTTCGTCCCCGATGCAGAGAAAGCGCATAACGCAAGGCGCCGGAAATCAGCAGGGTGGCGTCGGCGCCCTTTGTCAGCGCCGTCTCGAGCTCCACCTCCGCGCCACGCATGTCGCCTGAGAAGGCCTCAAGCGTCGCGGCGTCCATGGCGATGGAGGAGGCATGGGCGACGATGTCGGCGACGTCGGCCGCTTCGATGCGCTCGCGCCCCTCCATATATAGGAGGAGCTTCTGCAGCTCCGCCCGGCTCATCAGCCGGTCCTCGCCGAGCGCCGCTTGCAAAAGCGCGCGCGCCTCTGGCGCGATGGAGAGCGAGGCCGCAGCCAGGCTCTTCTCGATCAGAGCGGCGACATCGGCGTCGCTATCTTGCGCGCAGTCGATCGCGGCGCCCAATTTGGAGCTTTCCACCAATTTGCGCAGCGGCGCGTCCTTGCGCAGCGCGCCGGCGGTGACGATCACGCTGCAGTCGACAGGCGGCGCGCGCAGCAGCATCTCGATCGCCTCGGCGAAGGACTTCGCGCCCGCCTCCACGAGAAGCGCGCGCCTTCCGCCGAAAAGCGGCGCCGTATTGGCTTCGTCGACGAGAGTCAGCGGATCGGCCGCGACCGCGTCCCCCGAAAGCTCAACGAACTGGAAGGGATCGTGGCGGTCGTCGACGCGGCGGCCCACGAGCCGCAGCGCGCTTTCGCGCACGAGACCCGCATCCGCGCCATGCAGCAGGAAGAGAAAGAGCTGGTCCGGCGGGGCCGCAACGAAGCGTTCGACGTCGCTCTTTTTGATCGCGACCATGCTCGCCTCGGCTGGTCCGGTCGGTCTCTGTCGCTACTTCCCGGCTTTGATCTCGGCTGACGCCTTCGCCAGCAGCTCGTCCATCAGCCGGCGCACCTGGTGCTCGGACTGCTCAACGCCGGCGGAGTGGAAATCCTTGAGCACGCGATCGAGCACGATCTGGCTGGCGTTGGCCGCGGTCTCGGCGGCGACGAGGTCATTGGCGTAGAGGAGCGCCTGCTCGGGCGTCTTGCCGAGCTTTTCCGCCGCCCAGAGGCCCAGGAGCTTGTTGCGGCGCGCTTCGGCCCGAAATTGCAACTCCTCCTCGTGCACGAAGGTTTTCTCGAAAGTATCCTCCCGCTTATCGAAGGTGCTCATATTCCGTCCCCAAGGCTTCCGGCTTCGTCCGCATCACTGCGGCCTGCAACGCATATACTGAGATCGACGCGAGAATCCAATGGCCGAGCCGCCGATCGCCGCGAGAAGAGGCAGTGTGCAGGCGGGCGGCTCCTTCGGGGAGGCGCGGCGCATCGGTTGACAGGCGTTTGCGATGCCACTTTGCTCCCTTTAAGGTCATCCGGCGTGATTCTCACCGCTCTGACGACCCCATTCGAGAGAAGGCCGCGCCGGGCCGGAGGCGGCGACGAGCGGCGACGGACCCTCCATGAAGAGAATTCACGGCCGCAATATTTTCATCGTCAGCCTCGCCAAGGTGCTGCAGCCGATCGGGCCGGCGCTTTTCCTCGAGCGGGCGACGGCCTCAGGCTTCAGCGCCTTATCGATTCGCGTCGGACGCGGAGAGGGCGAGGACCCGAATCTCGCTCTGCCGCAACTGGCGGGGCTGCGCAGCGCCCTGAGAGACGCGGGGGTCGAGCTCTGGGGCTGGCACGTCTCCTTTTGCGCGTCCCCCGAGGCGGCGCGCCAGGAGGCTGAGCTCGCGCTCGAATGGGTCGAACGCAATGAGCTCGACGGGCTCGTACTCGACCTCGAGAAGACACCGGAGAATCCCCGATTTCAGGGCGGCCCGCGCGAGGCCGAGATCTATGCCGGGCGTCTCGCCGAGGTTCTTGCGGCCAAGGGTCGCGGGATCGCGCTTTCGAACTCACGACCAGCCCTCGCTGCATCCCGACGCGCCCCTCAAGGCGGCGCTGGGCATCGTCGAGGACGTGACGCCGCAGGTCTATTACCGCTCCACGGCCGTCGCGCGGCGATTCAAGAAATCGCTGCGAGACTATGAGGCGCTGATCGGCAGGGATGCGATCAAGCGCCGCTACAAGCCGACCGGCAATATCACGACCGGGGCCGACGTGCGCCTCAGGGACCCAGCGGTCTCCGTCGCCGCGACGCGTAATTTCTTGCGGCTCGTGCGCAAGACGGGCTGCGGCGCTTACAGCTTCTGGTGCTGGGACGCCGCGCCGGACGAGATTTGGGAGTTCTTGCGCCACGAGCCGGTGTGAGCGATCGCGGCGCCCAGGTTGCGCTTAGACCGCGGTCGAGCCGGGCGTGTCGTCTTTGAGATAGGCTGTGCCGAAGAAATAGTCCCACCAGATGGCGTGCACGCCGAAGCCTCGCGTCGCGTCGCGGAAGTGATGCAGCATGTGCAGGCGCCGAACGAGGAGGCCGAGACGCGACTTCGGCTTCCCGTGATGCGTCCAGTAATGCACGCAGTCGTAAATCACGTAGCCCGTGATGAAGCCCGCGAGCGCCGGCCAGCAGAACGGCTTCCCAAACAGCAGCCACCCGACGCCGAAAGCGATCAGCATGATCGGACCCGAGAGCAGCGGCGGCATGACCAGTCGAAGCGGATCGCTCGGATAGATGTGATGCACGCCGTGGATGAGGAACTGGAAGCGTGGCCCAAGCCCGAAGGGCAGCGGAAACACGGTGTGGAACAGGAAGCGATGGCCGCAATATTCGGTCAAGGTCCACAGCAGATAGCCGACGAGGACCCAGGCGACGACCACTCCGGCGGAGAGCTGCGTCGCCGAATAGACGATCAGCCCCAGGATGATCGGAACATAGACGATCACCGGAATCAGATGATGCACGCGCGACAGCCTGTCGAGGATGTCGCTCTCAAAAATGCGCGGCGAGGCGGCGAGCGGATCGCCGGGGCGCATGGCGTTATCGACGGGCATGGGCTTACTCCGCCGGCTGAGCTGCGAGACTTTCCGCTTGGACGTTCTGAGAACGCGTGCGCAGAGAGTATCGCGGATCGAAGATGAAGGTGACGAGCAGCGCGATCCAGGAACGGTGGCAGGCGAGCTCGTCGTAGAAGTCGGGGGCCATCGCCTTCAGCTGCGGCAGGCGGGACCACGGGATCTCGTGGAAGTCGTGATGCTCGTTGTGATAGCCGATGTTGAGCGCCAGCGTGTTCAGCGGACCGTAATAGTCGAAGGTCCCCTGATCGGGAGCGAAGGCGAAATGCTCCTGCACCCAGCGCGCGCTCAGGAAATGCAGCCCGCCGACCGAGAACCAGAAGGACAGGAAGAAGTAGAGCAGCGCGTTTGGGCCGAAAGCCCAGAGGACGAGCAGATCGAAGACCACGATCGCCGCAATGTTGATGTAGGTCCACTGACCCATGATCGGCACACTGCCCTTGAGGCGGGAAAGGCGCATGAGCTGGATCGCCGGGAAGAAGAACAGCCAGACCGCCTTGCGCCAGCTGCTGTCGCCGACCCACTCCACTTCCCAATGGCTCGGCACGTCGGCGTCATAGTCATAGGCGGAGAGATGCGAGTGGTGCTTGATGTGGTAGCAGCGAAAGCCCATGGCCGTCGGGAAGCCGTTCGAGAGATCGGCGAGCAGCGCGTTGAGCTTGTTCAGCAGATTGTTCTTGAAGACGCAGTTGTGGATCGAAATCGTGGATGATCACGAAATTCGCGTGATTGGCGAAGGCGCCGACGCAAAAGGCGAGGAACACCGTCAAGGGCCAATAGGCGAGGCCGAGCCATCCGAGAAAACCGGCGATGGCGAGCTGCAGGAGGAAGAGCGCCACGGTGATCTTGAAGGTCAGAATATCCGTGCCGAAGAGCTCGCGCACTTGCGGATATTTGGCGAGGATCGCGTTGCGCCGCTCGATGTGCGAGCGATCGGCGCCTGCGCTGGTGAGAGAGAGTGTCATGCGCCTCCGGCTCCTGCGCTATTGCGTCTATAAACGCTTCTCTATAGATGCGATGCGTCTTGGTGATCTTGCCGCCGAAGAGCTCGATCGGCTTGCGCATCGCGAGATTGTTCTCGAGCACCCAGCCGGCCTCGATCTCGGCGACGGGCTGTCCGCGGCCGCGGCGGCGAATCTCCTCGACCATGGTCATCAATATGGCGCCACCGGTCGCGCCGCCCTGCAGCTCCTTGCTCATTCCGAGCAGCAGCAGCTTGGCGCTCTCATAGCGGTGGTTGCGCAGCCGCGAGATCACCTTGACGACGCCTGTCGGCAGCAGCCGACCGTCGAGATCGTCGATGATCTCAAAGAGATTGGGAAGCGCCACGGCGAAGGCCACGGGCTTGCCGTCGAGTTCGACGACCATCGTCAGCTCCGGCGGCGTGACAAATCCGAGCGCGTCGGCGATCGAATTGAATTCTTCCAGCGTGAAGGGGACATAGCCCCAATTGTCGCGCCAGGCGTCGTTGAAGAGATCGGTCATCAACTGGGTCTCGCCCTTTTTCAAGCGCGAGAAATCGATCTGTCGGGTCTTCAGCCGGTTCTTCCACTCGGGCCGGCTCGCCATGTCGCGCGGCGACGTCCGAAGAGCCGGGCGTGTTTTCGATTCGGTAGGAATAGACGTCGCGCGCCTTGAGGTAGCCCAGCGCCTCCAGGTGATGCTTCAGATAGGGCGGGTGCCAGGGCGTCAAAAACACCGGACGCTCCTCGAAGCCCTCCACCAGCAGGCCCATCTCGCCATTGATCGAGGGCGAGAAAGGTCCGTGAATCACGCTCGCGCCGCGCGACTTGAGCCAGGTTTCGGCCGCGCCCGTCAGCACGCGCACGGTTTCGAGATCGTCTTCCGCATCGAGCGAGCCGAACTGGAAGCGTGAGGCTTCAACGGGCGCGAATTCCGGCTTGTAGACCTGCGCCAATATCCGCCCGACCCAGCGGCCGTCGCGACGCGCCAGGAACTCCTGCGCCTCGACGAGCTTGAAATGCGGATTAAGCTTGTGTCCGTGCAGCGTCCAGCGCTCGACGTCGAGCGGCGGCGCAAAACCCGGCAGGCCCCGATAAAGCAGCCGCGGCAGCTTGTTGTAGGTCATGAAATGTGCGAGGCCCTTGGCCTCGACGATCTCGATTTGCGACGTCGAATCGATGCTTTTCGTCTTCACGATTTCAGCTTGCGTCATGGAAAAAGCCTATCCGTGTTGAGGGCCTCGTCATCAGCGGCATAACGACGCAGCAGCAAGCGCTTCGCCATAGAGCCGCGCGTCACGCGCCGGCCATGGCGGTCGCGACGAGCTGGCGCGCTTCCTGCGAAGCCGGCGGCATGTCGCGCAGGCAGTCGATCACGCCTTTGATCTCGTCCTGCGTATGGCTGGCCGAGAGGAAGAAGCGAAGCCGCGGCTGATCCTTCGGCACGCCGATCTGCACGATCGGGGGCACGTAATAGCCCTTGTCGAGAAGCCGTTGCGACGCCCACATCGTCTCGACGTCGTCCTGGAAAAGGATCGGAACGACGCCTCGGCCGATGGCGTGACCCGTCGAGAGTCCCGCTTCATGCGCGTAGTCGCGGAAAAGCGTCGCATTCTCGGCGAGACGCGCGATGCGCCAGCTCTCCTCCTGCATCAGCCGCAGGGCGGTGCGCGCCGAGGCGAGGATGACCGGCGAGAGCCCGACGCTATAGACGAAGCCCGGCAGCGTGTAGCGGAACCAGTCGATGACCTTCTTTTGGCCGCAGACGTAGCCGCCGCAGGAGGCGAAGAGTTCTTCGACATGGTGCCGACCAAAGGTCGATCCGCTCCGGATCGACGCCCGCATGCTCCGGCAGGCCGCGTCCGGTGTCGCCCAGCACGCCGAGACAATGGGCCTCGTCGAGCATCAGCCAGAAGTGATGCTTGTCGCGCATTTCGACGAGCCGCGGCAGATCGCAGGTGTCGCCATCCATGCTGTAGAGGCCTTCAACGACGACCAGAACATGGCGGTATTCCTCGCGATGTCGGGCGAGAAGATGCTCGAGATGGTCGAGGTCGTTGTGCCGGAACTTGATGACCTGCGCGACCGAGGCGTCGGTTCCGGCGAGGATGCTGTTATGCGCGAGCTCATCGATGAAGATCGCGTCGCGCTTGCCCATGAGCCAGGCGATCGTCGTCACATTGGCGAGATAACCCGAGACGAGCGTGAGGGCGCTCTCAAACCCTAAGAACTTGGCGATTTCCGCCTCGAAAGGCTTGTGCGTGGAGCGCTCGCCGCCGACAAGCCGCGACGCCAGAGCGCCGACGCCAAGCCGATCGAGCTCGCGCTTGGCTTCTGAGACGATCTGCGGATGCTTGGCGAGGCCGAGATAGTCGTAGTTGGCGAAGCTGACGAAATGCGTCCCCGAGGCTTCGAGCTCAGTCTTGAGCTTGTCGATCTGCGCAAAAAAAGGGTCCCAGAACTCAAGTAACGCATTGCCTGCAAAACGAAATCGTCGCGCCGCATAGTCGGAGAGGCTCTTGTGCTTGGTCACTTCGTTTTGGCCCTCGCTCCCGACGCGGAGGGCGCCGGCGAATCAGATCAACAAGGCGCTGGATAACTAGCGTCTCAACGAGAAGGCGCTCCTTTACACTTTTGCGGCGCCCCGCGCCAGAGCGGGACCTCCGCGCACGGGCCGGGGATTCCGCGTGGGAGCAGGCTTTGTCGACCAGCCGGAGCGCGAGCGGCGAAACACCGCTCTTGCCGCGCCGGGTCCGCTCCATTATAGAGCGCCGGTCGCCGCGACGGTTGTCGCGACGAAGGCCGGAAACCCAAGCCGGCGGAAGCGTGGGGCCATAGCTCAGTTGGGAGAGCGCTTCAATGGCATTGAAGAGGTCGTCGGTTCGATTCCGTCTGGCTCCACCAAAGACCTCAGCAACCGAAAAGCAGCGGTAAGCTTGGCTTACCATATGAGCCAAGACCGGGTCTGGCGCCGAAGCGCGCTCGCACTTTCCTTCCTCTGTTACTTCAGCTTCACCTCCGCCACCTTTGCAGCGATGCCTTTGCCTGACGAGCCACAGCATCGCTCGCGCCAAAGCTGCCGCGAATGGGCGAAACAGTCGGCTGAATACAGCGCTTTGTAACAAGTGGCAGAGCCAGCGCAAATAGCGCCGGGAACGAGGCGAAGGCTTGAGCGTTCATTCAGCAAGAGCGCAGCGGCGGCGCTTTCATCATGGCCTCTTTGTCTCAGTCGACGAAAGCGGGGCGGTGCCGTTAGAGAAGTCAGGGGGCATTTATGCATCATCAATTCGAAGTGTTCGTCACCGAGACGCCGCCCGAACTCGCGGCGCATTGGTTCTGGCTCGTGGCGCTCGGCGTGGGGATAGCCCTTCTCGGGCTGCTCGCCATGTGGCGCGCCCGCGCGGCCAGCGTGGTCTCGGTTCAGGTCTTGGGCGCGATCTTCTGCCTCGCGGCTTTTTCGATTCTCGCTTTCGCGTTTTTGACGACGGGCTATTGGACGCAATTTTTCGTGCATGTGCTCTGGGCGTTCCTGCTCGGCCTGACCGGGGTCTTGTTGCTCACGCAACCGAAACTCGGCGCGGAGTCCATCACCTTGCTCATCGGCTTCTACTTTCTCGTCGCCGGTTTCGGCGAGATCGGCTTTGCGCTGACGGCCCATGTCGAAGGCGCCGCGCTGCATGCGCTGGACGGCGCGATCAGCGTGATCTTGGGATTCCTGCTGATCCTGGGCTGGCCTTTGACCGGCCTTTGGGCGGTCGGGGTCTTCTTGGGCGTAGCCTTGCTGCTGCGGGGCGCCGCCATCGCCGCTCTGGGCCTTTTTCTGCGGCATGCGGCCGGCTGACGCCATAGGCTCGCCGTCGCAAAGCTCTCGATTTCGCAGCCTTCCCGCAGCTTGTCGGCCGGCTCGGCGTCTCGGTCAGCCTGGAAAAGTCCTGGCGGCCTAATTCCGGCTTCACTTTCTGGCTAAGATGAAGGTTCCCCCATTGCAGTTGGTCATATCGATAGATTCGGGCTCGGGGCGCACACGAGGCCGCCGGTTCGTGCTTGCAAAAATTAATTCACGTGTTAATTAATGCTGACATGACATCGGTCGAGGAGAGCGAGGCGATGCAAACCGGCGAGGGGCGGGTCCAGGCGCCCTCCGAGGGAGGGACGCCGCATCGGCGTCCCGGCCGGCCCTGCGGCAGGACGGACCGGCGCGGCTTGCTCCTGGACGCGGCGCTGACGCTCTTCGCCCAGCATGGCGTCCAAAACACGACGCTGCGGGAGATCGCGGATCACGTGTGCCTCACCCCGGCGATGGCCCACTATTACTTTCACAGCCGCGAGCAGCTACTCGATGCGCTTGTGGAGGAACGGCTTCTTCCTCTCGCCATCCGCATCAACGAAGCTTTCGAGGAGGACGGGCGGGACCCTCCTGCGAGGGTCGCGGCTTTCGTGCGGCGTTTGCTCGAGGCTGCCGAAGAATGTCCCTCTCTACCGCCGCTTTGGGTGCGCGAGATGCTCAGCGAAGGCGGCACGCTCAGAGGGCGGCTGCTGAAACGGCTCGAGGAGGCCGGAAGGGAAAAGGCGGATCGACGGTTGGAAGGCTGGGGGCGCGAGGGATTGTTTTCCCGCAATGTCGAGCCCTCTCTCGTCTTCACCTCGATCGTGGCTCTGACCCTCTTGCCTCTTGCCGAGGGCTGGTGCTCCACGGGTCCGGTCACGCGGGATCAGTTGGAGAGACATGTGAGCGCGCTTCTTTCGGGAGGTCTTTTCGCCAAATGACCGACATCGAGCGGCCGACCCAAGTGAGCCAGAATGAGCCCCCGCCAACGGATCTCGCTGGCGGGCGTGCGCAAGCGGCTGAACCCGAATTGGCGGCTCGGTCGGGCAGGCTTCGCCTCATCGGCGGGGTGCTGGGCGCGCTCGCGCTCGCCGCCGGAGTCTACTACTGGCTGTCCTCGCGCAATGTGGAATCGACGGACGACGCTTTCACCGACGGGCGCGCGATTGCAATCGCGCCGCAGGTCGCCGGTCAGGTCACGGCGCTGGACGTGCGGGATAATCAGTTCGTTCGCAAGGGCGACCCGCTGATTCACATCGATCAGCGCCAGTTTCTCATCGACCGCGACCAGGCCAAAGGCGCCTTGGACACGGCGAAGGCGCAACTTCAGGGATACCGATACGGGTCCGAGATCGCGCGCAAGAATTTCCCGGCGCAGCTCACGCAGACGCAGGCGCAGCTCGCGACGGCGCAAGCCGTCGAGGCGCGCGCCGCGGCGGATTACCAGCGCCAGAAGAGCCTTCCCGCGAAGGCGACGACGCAGCAGGAAATCGACGCCGCCGCAGCGGCCTGGAAGCAGGCGAAAGCGCAGGTGGCGCTTGCGGAGGCGCAGGTGATCGCTGCGCAGCCCGTGCCGCAACGTATCGGCGAAGCCGACACGCAGGTGGGCCAGCTTCAAGGTCAGGTCGAATCGGCGCAAGCGCGACTGGATCAGGCCAATCTCAATCTGTCCTGGGCGACCGTCACGGCGCCCCAGGACGGTTGGGTGACGAAGCGCAACGTCGAGGCGGGAAATTACGTCGCGGCCGGTCAGCAGATCATGTCACTCGTCTCTCCGGAAGTCTGGGTGACCGCGAACTTCAAGGAGAACCAGCTCGCGCGCATGCGGCCGGGCCAGAAAGCCGACATAGAGGTCGACGGCTTTCCGCAACTCAAGCTCAAAGGACATGTGCAGAGCATTCAGCTCGGCGCCGGCTCCAAGTTCACCGCCTTTCCGCCCGAGAACGCGACCGGCAACTACGTCAAGATCGTGCAGCGCGTGCCAGTCAAGATCACCATCGATTCCGGTCTTGACCCCAGTCTTCCCTTGCCCCTCGGCCTCTCCGTCACGCCAAGGGTTCACCTCGAATGAGCCAGGCCGCGGAGCACGATCATCACGACTGGAAGCCCAAGACCAATCCCTGGGCGATCGTCGTCGTCGTCACGCTCGCGGCTTTCATGGAGATTCTCGACACGACGATCGTCAACGTGTCGCTGCCCCATATCGCGGGAAGCCTTGGAGCGAGCTATGACGAATCGACCTGGGCGCTGACGTCCTATCTGCTCGCAAACGGCATCGTTCTGACGATATCGGGCTGGCTCTCCTCGCTCCTGGGACGCAAGCGCTACTTCGTCATTTGCGTCTTCATGTTCACCGTCTGCTCCTTCCTGTGCGGCGCCGCGACGAGCCTCGCGCAGCTCGTGACCTTCCGCCTGCTGCAAGGGTTTTTCGGCGGCGGCATGCAGCCGAGCCAGCAGTCGATCATCCTCGACACCTTCCCCCCGGAAAAGCGCGCCGCGGCCTTCGGCGTGACCGCCATCGCCACCATCGTCGCGCCGGTGCTCGGGCCGACTCTCGGCGGTTACATCACCGACACGTATAGCTGGCGCTGGGTTTTCTTCATCAATATTCCCGTCGGCGCCGTCGCGGTGGTGCTGATCTCGATGCTGGTTGAGGATCCGCCCTGGCTTCCACGCAGCAAGCTCGGCGACATCGACTACATTGGGCTGGGCCTCATCGCGCTCGGCCTTGGGGCCCTTCAGGTGACGCTCGACCGCGGTCAGCAGGAGGATTGGCTGTCGTCGTCGTTCATCCGCATCACCGCGACATTGGCGGCGTTCGGCATCATCGGCGCGATCGTCTGGCTGCTCAAGGCGCGCAAGCCTGTGGTCAATCTCTGGGTGCTCAAGGACCGCAACTTCGCCATGTCTTGCGTCTGCATCGCCGCGACGGGCGGTGTGCTCTATGCCGGCGCGGTCGTCATTCCGCAATTCACGCAGACGCTCCTTGGCTACAACGCCACCTGGTCCGGCCTGGTGCTCTCGCCGGGCGCGGTCCTCATCATCTTCATGATCCCCATCGTCGGCTACATCATGCCGCTCGTGCAACTCGCGCCCTGATCGCCCTGGGCTTTCTGTGCATGGGCGCCTCCTTCCTCTATTCGATGCGGCTCACGCTGGATATCGACTTCAGGAATCTGATGTGGCTTCGCGCGGTGCAGACGCTCGGGCTCGCCTTTCTCTTCGTGCCGATCAGCACGATCGCCTTCGCCAATGTGCCGCGCCAACTCAACGGGGACGCGACGGCGTTGTTCGTCATGCTGCGCAACGTCTTCGGCTCAATCGGCATCGCGGTCGCGAGCGCCATGATTCTGCGCCGTTCGCAAGTGCATCAGGCGAATCTGTCGCAATGGGCGAGCACCTCCCATCAGCCTTTCAACACGCTCGTCGAGACCTATGAGCGCGCGCTTCTCGCAATGGGGCGAACGGCGAGCGCCGCCCATGAGGAGGCGCTCGGCCGGGTCTATCAAGTCTATCAGGATCAGGCCACGACGCTTGCCTATTCGGATGTGTTTCTCGTCTCAGGTCTCATTTCCTTCGCGGTCGTGCCCTTCTGCATCTTGCTCTCGCCCCGCAAGGGCGGCGGTGGCGCGGGGGCGCACTGACCATGCGCGAGACTTTGCGTCGAACCTTGCGCAAGACGGGCGTCGCGGCGCTCGCCGCGATGCTTTGCGGCTGCAGCGTCGGGCCCGATTTCGCGCCTCCCGATCCGCAACTGCCGCAAAAGTCCTTCCTCGGTCGGCCGGAGCCGGCGGTTTTGGAGCCCGATCAGCCTCCGAGCCTCGACGCCAAATGGTGGCGGCAGTTCAAGGACCCGACGCTCTCCTCGCTCATTGACCGTGTCGCGGAAGTCAATCTGGACGTCCGCGTGGCGACGGAGCGGTTGTGGGAGAGCCGGGCTGAGCGCAACTCGGCGGCCTCGGCGCTGTTGCCGACGGTCAACAGCTCCGCGCAATATACGCGGCAGCTGATGAGCCAGAACGGCCTCATCGCTCTCGGCTCCGCCTTCAATCAGGGCCGACCAATCCCGTACATTCCGGCCTTCGGCCTTTGGCAGGCGGGCTTCGACGCCTCCTGGGAGATCGATCTATGGGGCCATGTGCGCCGGCAGGTGGAGTCCGCGGAGGCGCAGGTCGAGTTGGCGGAGTTTCACGCGCGCGACACTTTGATCGCCTCGATCGCCGAGCTCGCGCGCGATTACGCCGAGCTTCGCGGCGCGGAGGCGCAGCTCGCGATCATCAAGGCCAATCTGGCGAGCTCAGAGGAAATCCTGGAGCTCACGAAGACGCGCGCCAAGGGCGGCCTCGTGACCTATCTCGACGTCGAGAACGCCGCGGCGCAGGTCGAGAGCACGCGCGCGCAGCTCCCGCCGCTGGAGAGCCAGCAATCCGCGCTCATCGACGCCATAGGCAGGTTGCTCGACCAGCCGCCGCAGTCGCTACGCGGCGAGCTCTCCTATACCGGTCCGCTGCTGTTCACGCCGCCGCATCCGCCGGTAGGCCTCGCCTCGGACCTGGCGAGAAGGCGCCCTGATATCCGCCGCGCCGAGGCTGATCTTCACGCCGCGACCGCCAATATCGGCGTGGCCGTCGCCGAATTTTACCCGACCTTCAAATTCAATGGCTCGGTCGGCGCCAGCGCGCTAGACGCGCGGAAGTTCTTCGAGGGGCACTCCTTTCAATATCAGATCGGCCCGTCGGTCACCGTGCCGATCTTCGACGCCGGTCGCCTGAAGTCGCAATTGGAGCTGCGGGACTCGCAGGCGCGGGAAGCCGCGATCAGCTTCCACAAGACCGTGTTGACCGCATGGACCGAGGTCGTCGACGCGCTCGTCGCCTATCGCGCAGAAGAGGCCCGGCATGCGCGGCTCAAGGCGCAAGCCGCGCATGAGCGCGAGGCGCTGTCGCTCGCGCGGGCGCGCTACAAGGCTGGCGTTTCCCCCTTCATCAATGTGCTCGATGCGCAGCGTTCGACGCTTCAGGCGGAACTGCAAGCCGCCCAGAGCCGCACGACGGTCGCGACGAATTTCGTCACGCTCTACAAGGCGCTCGGCGGCGGCTGGGAAGAGGCGCTCCCGTGACCACTCTTGCGCCTAAACCCAAAATCGAGCGTTAATCCCGCGCGCGGCTTGCCGGAAACCGGCCGCGGAGCCCCCATGAATGTTCCGCCGAAGGATTTGTGGAAGGCGACTGCGAGCAGCGGCGACGCTGGGCGAGCGATCGACGATCGCTATTCGACCGCATGGGTTTCGGAGCCGTCGAAAAAGGCGTGGCTCGAGATCGACCTCGGCGAAGCGGCGACGCTCGGCGGACTGGAAGTCTATTGGGGCGGCGGCGCGGCGGCGAGCTACCGTTTCCGGTCGTCGCTTGACGGAGAGACGTGGACCCCGCTTTGCGGCACGCATCACGGCGAAGGCGGGCAGGAGGTCTTCGCTTTTCCTTCCGTCGAAGCGAGGTTTGTGCGTTGGAGCTGCGGCGCGCGGGAAGCCGCGCGGCGCCCGGAGATCGTTCAGATCAATCTCTACGACCCTGCCGACGCCGCGCGCGTGCTGGAGAAGGGCCGCGTCGCCGCGCTCGGCCATGCGCCAATCGAGCTTCCTGTCGGAGAAAGCATCACGGTCGATTTCGGCCGCATGCGCTTTCCGCTCGGCGCCTTGATCGAGTGGGGCGCGCGCTTTGGCGTCGTCTTTTCCGTGCATCTCTCCGACGACGGCCAGACGTTTCGCGAAGTGGGCCGCATGACCACCGGCGACGGCGGCGCGGACAGCTTTTGGTGGCGCTCGACGACAAGCCGCTACTTTCGCCTGACCCTGCATGAAGCGAGCGCGCCTCAAGGCGCCGTCGTCAAGGAGCTGAAGCTTCGGATTCTGAACAAGGACCGTATGCCGATCGGGCAGCTGGAGCGCGCGGCGCGCAAAGGGCGCGCCGATCTCTACCCGCAGTCGCTTCTCGGCCGCCAAGTCTATTGGACCGTGCTGGGAGAGCCCGGTCAGGATGGCGAGGCGCTCTTCGACGAATATGGGAATCTCGAAGCGCGACGCGCTTCCCCTCAGCTCATGCCGCTCTTGCGACTGAACGGAACGCTGCACGGCGCTCCCGCCAGCAGAAAGATACGTCAGTCCCTATCTGGTGGGTCCTTGCCCATTCCCCGCGTCGTCTGGTCGGCGCAGCAAGTTGAGCTTCGTGCGACGGCGCTGGCTCACGCGGGTCAGGCGCTGGTGGAATATCGGATCGCCAATCGCGGTCGCGCGCGGCAAGAGGGCGCGCTCGTCCTAACGACGCGCCCGGTGCAGATCAACCCCTACTGGCAGCATGGCGGTCACGCGCTCATCGACGCCATCCGCATCGAGGGGGCAGCGTTATGGGTCAATGATCAAAGCCACGCCCAGTTCTCGCGCGCGCCCGACGCCGTCACGATTGCGGATTTCGAGGACGGCGACGTGGTGAGGCTGCTCGGACAGGGCCCGCAGGCGACAGGAAATAGTCTGCGCTCCGATTCGGGCCTGCTCAGCGCGGCCTGCGAGTTCACTTTTCGTCTGGAGCCGGGCGATAGCGTCGCCTACGTCGTCGCCTCTCCCCTGCGCGACGGGATTACGCCTTGCGCGATCGTCTCTTTCTCCGTTTTGCGCGAAAAGGTCGCCCGCCTCTGGCGCAAGAAGATCGGCGCAAGGAAAATCACGCTGGGCGACGCCGAGGTCGCCGACACGATCGAGGCGCAGAGCGCGCTCATTCTCGTCAATGCGACGCGCAACGCTTTCAAGCCGGGCCCGAGGAACTACGACCGCATATGGATACGCGACGGCTCGTCGCAGGCTCTCGCTCTGCTCTGGGCTGGGTTGATCGACGAGGCGAAGGATTATGTCCTTTGGTATTCTCAACGCATCTACGAGAACGGTCTCGCGCCGCCGATTCTCAATCCGGACGGAACGGTCAATCGGGGATACGGAAGCGACATTGAATTCGACGCGCAGGGCGAGTTCGTCGGCATCGCCGCCGAGGTCTATCGCATCAGCAGAGATCGCGCCTTTCTCGCCGCCGTTTTCGAACCCGTGGTGCGGGCGACGGAGTTCATCGAGACGCTTTGCGCAAGGACCAATGCGCGGCACGGCCCGAGATCGAGATTGCATGGGCTCGTCGCCCCCTCGATCAGCCACGAGGGTTACAGCAAGCCTTCTTATAGCTATTGGGACGACTTCTTCGCGCTGAGCGCTTGGCGAAACTGCGAATATTTGGCCCTGGAGATCGGCAATCGCGACATCGCGGAGCGCGCGAAGGCGAGGGGCCGCGCGCTCGCCGAAAATCTCGCGCGCTCCCTGCGCCTGACCTCCGAACTCTTAGGGCGGGAAGTCATCACGGGCTCGGCCGATCGCGAAGACGTCGATCCCAGCTCGACGGCGATCGCCTTCGAGCCTTGCCGCGTCTCAGATGTCCTGCCGGCGGAATTCGTCGAGGCGACCTTCGATCTCGTCGCCACTCAGATCGAGGAGACCGCGTCTCCGGCGTTCGAGGGAAACTACAGCCCCTATCTGCTGCGCAACCTCAACGCCTTTGTGGCTCTGCGGCGGCTCGACGACGCCTATCGTTTGCTCGCCTTCATGCTCGACTGCCGCAGGCCTCGCTGTTGGCGCCAATGGCCTGAGGTCGTCTGGAGCGATCCGCGAACGCCCGAATATATCGGCGACATGCCCCACAGCTGGATCGGCGCCGAATTCGCCACGGCTATGCGTAGAATGCTGGTTCGGGAGCACGGAGAAACGCTCGAATTGTTTCGCGCTGTCCCGGAGAGCTGGTGGAAGGGCGAAGGCATTCGCCTGAGAGACCTGCCGACAGCCTTTGGCCTTCTCAATCTCACGGCGCGACGCGCCAAATTGCAGGCGATCGTCGATCTCGCTTTGTCGGGGCCGGCGCCGCAGCGAATCACCTTCCGTTATCCAGGGGCGAAGCGCGCGATCGCGGACGGAGAGCTCTGCGCGCTCGAGCGCGATCTTATCGTGACCGCGGGCTTCGGACGGCTCACGATCGACTTCTGATGTCGCTCACGGAGGCGCTTTTGCCGCCGCCTCGCCGGGCACTGCGACGTCTTCGTGCAACGTCTCGCGCACATAGAGCTTCGTCACCAGCACATAGAGCAGCACTGTGAGCGGCGCGGCGAAGACCGTCGCCGTCACGCCGAAGAGCTCGCCGAGCGCGACGATGCTCAGCAGCATGAGCGCGGGCGGCACGGAGACCATGCGCCGCTGGATGATCGGCATAATCACATAGCCGTCGAACTGATGGATGAGGAGATAGGCGACGACGGTCCACAGCAGCGCGGTCCAGTTCACAGTCGTCGCGACGAGCAGCGCGGGGATCATTCCCACGATCGGGCCGAGATAAGGAACGAATTGCGCGACCCCGGCAATGGCCCCAAGCGCAAGCGGCGAGGGCAGACCGACGAGCCAGACGCCGAGGCCGACCATGACGCCGACGAGCGCCATCTCCATGAGCTGGCCGAGAGTCCAGAGCCTCAGCGCTCCGGCGAGATAGTCGATGGTTTCCTTGGCCGCTCCGCGTTGGGGCCGCGGAAAGAGAAGGCTCAGCCCCTCACGATAAAGCTCCGGCTCGACGGCGAGAAACGCGCCGCCCACGATGGCGATCGCGACGCCCGCCAGAAAGCTGGCGCTGATTCTGAACGCCTGCGCAAAGAGGTCCGGCAGGGAGAACGTGCTTCCCTGAACGTGCGACAGCACCGATTTTCCTAAGGCCGAGCCCTGCAGCAGCTCTGTGATTTGCCTCTGGCCGGCCTCGGCGCGGCCTAGGAGCTCCTGCAGCTCTTTGCCCATGCCGCTGCCGAAAAGATAGAAGTCCCCGCCGATAATGAGGAGAAGGAGCAGCCCAGCGATGGCCAGCGCCAGCGGTCGCGGCAATCTGATCTTGCGGAACGGCCAGGCGACCACGTGAAGCAGCACGGCGAGCAGGATCGCGCCTGTCAGGATCAAAATGACGTCAAACAGCTTCCAGACGAGAAGCGGCGTGAGCGCGAGCGAAATGACGATGGCGGCGCGCTGGGCGAATTCTGCGGTGCTGATCGGCATGCAAGGTTACAGGAAAGCGCGCCAGTCCCGTTCATTAACTGGGCGCGATCGTGTTTCTCGCCAGCTAAGCAGCGCTTGGAATCGCAAGCTCGAGCGGGTCGGAAAACGGCTTTCGCGCCAATCCCGACCCGGTTCTTCAGCTATGCCTGCGGCTGCGCGCCGGTCCCGTCGGACTTCGCCGCCTTGGCCTCCAGGTCTTCGCCCGTCGTCTGGTCGACCGCACGCATCGACAGGCGCACCTTTCCGCGGTCGTCGAAGCCCAAGAGCTTCACTTTGACCTTGTCGCCTTCCTTGACGACGTCCGTGGTCTTGGCGACGCGGGTCGGCGCGAGCTGCGAGATGTGGACGAGTCCGTCCTTCGAGCCGAAAAAGTTCACGAAGGCGCCGAACTCCGCGGTCTTGACGACGGTTCCGTCGTAAATCTGGCCGACTTCCGGATCGGAGGCGATCGACTTGATCCAATTGATCGCCGCCTTGATCGAATTGCCGTCGGAGGAGGCCACCTTCACCGTGCCGTCGTCCTCGATGTTGACCTTGGCGCCGGTCTTCTCGACGATCTCGCGGATCACCTTGCCGCCCGTGCCGATCACCTCGCGAATCTTCTCGGTCGGGATCTTCAAGGTCTCGATGCGCGGCGCGAACTCGCCGAGTTCCGCGCGCGACGACGACAGCGCCTTGGACATTTCGTCGAGGATGTGCAGGCGCCCTTCGCGCGCCTGTCCCAGCGCGACGCGCATGATCTCTTCGGTGATGCCGGCGATCTTGATGTCCATCTGCAGCGAGGTCACGCCTTCCGACGTGCCGGCGACCTTGAAGTCCATGTCGCCCAGATGATCCTCGTCGCCCAGAATGTCGGAGAGCACGGCGAAGCGCTCGCCTTCGAGAATGAGGCCCATCGCGATGCCCGCCGTCGGCCGCTTGATCGGCACGCCGGCGTCCATGAGCGCGAGCGAGGAGCCGCAGACCGTCGCCATGGACGACGAGCCGTTGAACTCGGTGATCTCGGAAACGAGGCGCAGCGTGTAAGGGAATTCGGCGGGCGCCGGTAGGACGGGGCGGATCGCGCGCCAGGCGAGCTTGCCGTGGCCGATCTCGCGCCGTCCGGGGGAGCCCATGCGGCCCGTCTCGCCGACCGAATAGGGCGGGAAATTATAGTGGAGCAGGAAGCGCTCCTTGTAGGTTCCGTCGAGCGAATCGACGAATTGCTCGTCCTCGCCCGTGCCGAGCGTCGCCACGACCAGCGCCTGCGTCTCGCCGCGCGTGAACAGCGCCGAGCCATGCGTGCGCGGCAGGATGCCCACCTCGGAGACGATCGGCCGCACGGTCTTCACATCGCGTCCGTCGATGCGCACGCCGTCGTCGAGAATGTTCCAGCGCACGACCTTGGCTTGCAGATCGTGGAAGGCCTCGTCGATCTGCTCCTTGGAGAACTTCGCCTCGGCGCCCTCGGGCGCGAGCGCCGCAAGGACCTTCTTCTTGACGGCGTCAACCGCCGCGTAGCGCTGCTGCTTGACGGTGATCTTATACGCGTCGCGCAGCTCTTTCTCGGCTATTTTGTCGACCGCCGCGAACACGGCCTCCTTGTCCGGAGCCAGGAAGTCGCGCGGCTCCTTGGCGGCGCGCTCGGCCAGACGGATGATCGCCTCGATCACTGGCTGGAAGCTTCGATGGCCAGCCATCACCGCCTTGAGCATCGTGTCCTCGGAGAGCTCCTTGGCCTCCAATTCGACCATCAACACCGCGTCCGCCGTGCCGGCGACAATCAGGTCCAGCGACGAGGTCTTCATCTCCTCGATCGTCGGATTGACCTTTAGCGCGCCGTTGATAAGTCCGACGCGCGCTCCGCCGATCGGGCCCATGAAGGGCGCACCGGAGAGCGTGAGAGCGGCGGAGACCGCAACCATGGAGAGGATGTCGGGATCATTCTCGAGATCGTGCGACAGCACGGTCACAATGACCTGCGTGTCGTTTTTGTACCCGTCGACGAAAAGCGGCCGGATCGGCCGGTCGATCAGCCGCGAGATCAGCGTCTCGCGTTCCGACGGACGGCCCTCGCGCTTGAAGTATCCGCCGGGAATGCGGCCGGCGGCGAAGGCCTTCTCTTGATAGTTGACGGTGAGCGGGAAGAAGTCCTGCCCGGGCTTTGGGGTTTTGGCGGACACGACGGTGGCGAGCACGGTCGTCTCGCCCCAGCTCGCGAGCACGGCGCCGTCCGCCTGACGCGCGACCTTGCCGGTTTCGAGCACGAGCTTGCGCCCGGCCCAATCGAGCTCTTCGCGATGGATTTCGAACATCGGCTGTCTTTCTCTCATGAAGCGAGCCTTGGGATCGTCATGAGCAAGACGGCAAGAGGCTGCGGGTTTTCTCAAAAAGCCTTGGGGGCTTTCGGCGCAGCGTCTGGCGATCCTGCCCCGACGCGGGTCTGGCTCTTTGGCCGCGGGCCCGATTGCCCTAGGCCTTTGTCGCCGCGATTGCGGCGAAGGCCTCTCCCCGCGGGCGGGGAGAGGTCGGGCGGTAAATTCCGCGCGAAAACTAGCGGCGGATGCCGAGACGCTCGATCAGCGCGCGGTAACGCGGCTCGTCGCCGCGCTTGACGTAATCGAGCAGCTGACGGCGCTGCGAAACGAGCTTGAGCAGGCCGCGGCGCGAGTGATTGTCTTTCACATGCGACTTGAAATGCTCGGTGAGATTAACGATGCGCTCGGTGAGAATCGCGACCTGCACTTCGGGCGAGCCCGTGTCGTTGGGCTTCGTCGCATATTCCTTGATGAGCGCTTGCTTGCGCTCGGCAGTGATCGACATCGGCAGTTCCTTTCTTCTTGGTTCATCCGCTCGAGGAGGGCCTTTGCCGGGATGTCGTCCAGCACGGTCGCCTCAGCGGGGCCCGGCTCTTCCGGGCTGGCGCGGTTTATAGCATAAAGGACGGATGGCGATAGGGGCGCCTCAAGCCTCAGCCGAGCGGTGAGCCATGAGAGGACAGGGTCTTTCCGACCACGCGGGCCCTGTTGATCGCGGCGCGACAGTAATGTGGCGGATCGTCGCGGGACAGGACGAAAAAAGCTGATATAAACTCGGACTGGTCCGCGTGTTGCCTCTGCTGGACGGCCTTAAGGCCTCTCTCGCCACAAGACGCGCGCAATAAGGGCTTTCGCCCGCAAAAAAGCAAACGGGGGATCAAACATGAAGAGGATGCTTCTCGCCGCCCTGGCGGTCGCTGCGCTGGGCGTTTCCGGCGAGGCCTTCGCGCATGGCGGCGTCAGCCTCGACCAGGGTCAGTGCATCATGAAGATCGGGCCGGACACGATGTCGTTCACCGGCTACCAGCCCATCAAGTCGCGCGAGACCTTTTGCGACGACATTCCGGACGTGGGTCCGACCATCATCGTCCTCGACGCGCAGCAGGACGAGCTGCGCGACATGGAGCTCGAGATCCGCATCCTGCGCAACGTCGGCCAGAAGGACGACAATGAGAACCTCGAGGCGAACACCGAAATCCACGTCCCGCCGAAGAAATACAAGACCGGCACGCTGAATTTCGAATATAATTTCGCCAAGGACGGCAATTACATAGGCCTCGTCACAGCGAAGAGCGATGACGGCAGCAAGGTCTACACCTCGCGCTTTCCCTTCGCGGTCGGCCAGACCGCCGGCAAGGACATCACGGCCGCGATAGTGCTTACGCTTGTGGCCGTCGCGGGCTTCGGCTTGGCCTACAAGCACTTCTTCCTCGACAAGAAGAAGCCCGCCGCCTGAACGGGGTCCTAACACGCAGTCGGCGAACGGCAGTCGGACATTACGCCGACTGCCGTTTTTTTATCGCGCGCGCTCTTCGTGAGCGCCGTCAACCCTCCCTTAACCATGCGGCCTCTTGGCGCGCGGTCGGTAACTTTATTTTCGAGAATTAGATGCGAAATCACGGCGTTGCCGACCCCCGCGAGCGCTTGCCCGGGCCTTGAGCGAAGGGGCGCAAGAGTTCTCGGACTTTTGCGATCATGTCTTGCTTCGGCATGTCAATCTGCGCGATTTCCTATCGCTTGAACCATTCGGTTCAAGCGGAGGGCGCGCCAGCGGAGTTGCGTGATGAGCGTCAGCGGAATGGAAAAAGACTGGCTCCTCGATTCCCGGCAGGGGCCCATTCAGGCGAGACCTTTCGGCGTTCTGGTCTCGCTGGGCTTCGGCGGCCTCGCCTTCGTGGTGCTTCTCGCCTTTTGGGCCTTCGGGGGGCGTTCGGGCGAGAGCGGACCCGGCCCGGTTCCGGAAGCCCCGGCTTCCGTCGCAGCTGAACCTGCGGCGCAATTCGAGCTCGGCGCTCCCGAATTCACGGGGCTGCCGCGCGCCGTCGCGAGCAAGGACGCAGGGTCCGTCCACATCGACAGCTTGACGATCGGCCAGTTCGCTCAAGGCGCATTCGCGCGTTTCGACCTCCGGCAGTCCTCCCCCGACGCGCGCGCCAATCCCGACTTCACCCTCGATCTCGCGCATGAGGCGGAACAGGCCGGCCTCAAGATCGCCAAAAGCGGACAGCCTTCGCCCTTCGCCTCTCGCTTCGGCGCCTTCGAGGCCGCCGAGGCGAGAATTTCCGGCAATTCGCCGGCGGGGACGAGCCTCGATCGCGACTGCCAGATGTTGCGACTCGCGGGCGCCAAGCTCGGCGTGGAGATCGTCGGCGTCGTCTGCGCGGATCCGGGCCAAACCTTGGATCGGCGCGCGCTGGGCTGTCTCGTCGATCAGCTGAGCTTCCGCTCGAACGGCGCAGCGACGGCCATGGACAAGTTTTTCCTACTCGCCGAGCCGATGCGCGGGCAAGCCTGCGCTCAGGCCGCGGTCTCGTCGGAGAAGGCGGACTGGATGGCGGCGCATTCCGTAATTCCCGGCGCGGCGAACCCGTCGCTGCCCCCGAAAACGGCCAAGAAGGCGCGCTAACCAAGATTAGCGGGGCTCCTGGTTTTTGGCCTGCTGCGGCGTCGCGGCCCTATCGCTCCCCTAAGCGTTGGGCTAGTGTCCCCGGCAAATGGGCAAAGCTTGAAAGGAGCCCCGCAAGATGCGCAAGCTTTTTGGAACCGCGACGGCGATCGCCCTCGTCATCGTCCTCGCTCCAAGCGCGGAGGCGAAAACCAAGTCGAAGCGTCATCATGCTCAAGCTCAAGCTCAATACACCTATATCTATGCCGGCGGCCGTCAGCCGATCGTGATCCAGCGCCGCAGCTGGCTCGATCCGGGGCCGGAAGTGCCGGTCGGGACCTACACCCAATATTCGACGATGCGGGCCTATCCCGAGGTCGATCCGGTCGGCACCTATCAGGCCGGCACATTCATGCTGGACACGCTGCACCCGGCCATGGGCGCGAGCCCCGAGCACGGTTTCTACGGCTACTGAAGACGCGCCGAGCGTCGCTAGAACCAAGAAAGACCCGGCTCGCGGCTTTGTGCCGCGGCCGGGTCTTCTTTCTTGCAGCAACGCTCGAGCCTTCGCGGGTTTCCTTCACCGCCAAAGCGCGCTACACGCGCCCGACCCATCTGCAACGGCTGCAGGCTTCTAACAGCCAGGCGCCCTTCCTGGTGGGGAAGGGACCGCAAAACCCAGTCTCCTGAGGAATTCGACATGACGCAAGCCAACTCGCCCCGTCCCGCCCATAGCGGCGTTCTCGCCGGCAAGAAGGGGTTGATCTTCGGCATCGCGAACAATCGCTCGATCGCCTTTGGCATCGCCAAGGCGTGCAGCGCAGGCGGGCGCGGAGCTCGCGCTGCACCTATCAGGCCGAAGTGCTGGAAAAGCGCGTGCGGCCGCTGGCCGCCGAGCTCGGCGCGCATGTCGTCGGCCGCTGCGACGTCGCCGAGACCGAGACGATCGACGCCGTCTTCGCCGAGGTCGAGCGACTCTGGGGCAAGCTCGATTTTTTGGTCCACTGCCTCGCCTTTTCGGATCGCGATCAGCTCAACGGCCGCTACGTCGATACGACGGCGGAGAACTTCACCACAGTCGCTGCTGATCTCCTGCTACTCCTTCACGGCGCTGGCGCAGCGCGCCGAGAAGCTGATGACGGACGGCGGCTCGATGCTGACGCTCACCTATTACGGCGCCGAGAAATGGATGCCGCACTACAATGTCATGGGCGTCGCCAAAGCCGCGCTCGAGGCGTCGGTTCGCTACCTCGCCGCAGACCTCGGCGAGAAGAACATCCGGGTGAACGCCATCTCGGCGGGGCCGATCAAAACCGCGGCGGCCTCGGGCATCGGCGATTTCCGCTACATTCTACGCTGGAACGAATACAATGCCCCGATGCGCCGCGTCGTGACGATCGAGGAGGTCGGGGAGAGCCGCGGTCTATCTGCTCTCGCCGATGTCGCGCGGCGTCTCCGGGGAGATCCTGCATGTCGACGCCGGCTATCACGTCGTCGGCATGATGCATCCGGCCGCCGCGCCGAAGATGGCGGAGCTCTTGGCGCTGCTGCCGCAGCACACCACGAAGTGAGGCCGATCGCGCACAGGTTCTAAGCCGGTCGTCGCCTATGCCGCGCCGTCCGGCGGCGCGTCGTGCTTGAGGTCGCTCAGCCGACGAATTTCCTGCTTGCAGATTTCGCGCGCGCGCCAGTCCCACTGCCTTTCGTAAGCGAGGCGCAGGCGACGGCGCCAGCTCTCGAGCTCACGATTGACGCGATGCGGACGCGCGCCCGTCTCGAAAGGGATGATTTTTGCCGTCTGCATTTCCTTCGCCTTTCCGCCAGGGCGTCGCCCGCGGCTCTTCCCTTCTTCGGAATATGCCGCACGGCGACTGAGCGGCCAGGGGCGGGAGCCCGTACGGTCGTGCGCGCTTCCGGCCTCCACCTCATTCCCTCGCGCCTCGAAATCCCCTAAAGCTCGCGCGCATGGCTGAATTCCGCGCTTCGAAACCGCCGCCGCTGCTCCTCCAAAACGCCCGTCTGGTCGATCCGGCCAGCGGCCGCGAGACGCGTGGCGGGCTGCTGGCCTTCGACGGCCGCATCGCCGATCTCGGGCCAGGCGCGACCTTCGCCCCGGAGGGCGCGCGCATCCTCGATTGTGGCGGCGACGTGGTCGCTCCCGGCCTCATCGACATGCAGGCCTTCGTCGGCGAGCCGGGGGCCGAGCACCGCGAGACGATCGCGACCGCGACATTCGCCGCGGCGGGGGGCGGCGTGACGACGATCCTCGCCTCGCCTATGACCTCTCCCGCGGTCGACGACCCGGCGGTCGTCGATTTCGTGCTGCGCCGCGCGCGCGACACGGGCCGAGTGCGCGTCCTGCCGATGGCGGCGCTGACCAAGGGATGCGCCGGCCGCGAGATCGCCGAATACGGCCTTCTGCAACAGGCCGGCGCGGCCTGTTTCAGCGACGGCGGCCGATCGGTCGCCAATGCGCTCGTCATGCGCCGCGCGCTGACCTATGCGCGAGGTTTCGACGCGCTCGTGGCGCATTTCCCGCAAGACCGGGACCTCGCCGCCGAGGGCGTCATGAACGAGGGCGAGACGTCGATGCGTCTCGGACTGGCGGGCGTGCCTGCCGAAGCCGAAACGATCGCGCTCGACCGCGATCTGCGCCTCGTTGCGCTCACCGGCGCGCGCTATCACGCGACGATCCTCGCCGCGCCGCAGTCATTGGACGCGTTTCGCGCGGCCAAGGCGCGCGGCCTTCCCGTCACCTGCGGGACTACGATCAATCATCTGACCTTGAACGAGGCCGACATCGGCGACTACCGCACCTTTCTGAAGCTGCGCCCCCCGCTGCGTTGTGAAGAAGACCGCGTGACGCTGGGGCGCGCGCTCGCGGAAGGGTTGATCGACGTGATCGTCTCGGATCACGATCCGCAGGATGTGGAGACGAAGCGCGTGCCCTTCGGCGAGGCGGAGTTCGGCGCGATCGGCCTCGAGACGATGCTCGCCGCGGGGCTGCGGCTCGTCCATTCCGGCGACGTGCCGCTGCCGCGCCTGCTTGCGGCCATGTCGTCGCGTCCGGCCGAAATCCTGAGGCTGGAGCAAGGCCGGCTACAGAAGGGCGCGCCGGCCGACCTCATCCGCTTCGATCCCGACGCGCCTTTCGTCGTCGATCCGGGAACGCTCCATTCGCGCTGCCGCAACACGCCCTTCGACGAGGCGCTGCTGCAAGGCGTCGTGAAGCTGACGGTGGTTGCGGGCGAGGTGGTCTACGAGGCTTGAGGGGCGAAGCGCTCGCCGATTCTGGTTTCCTTTGTCGAAAGTTTCGCGGTCCTACAATCCCGAGGAGCAGATTGTTCAACCCCCCCGAGCCACATCCATTGGACTACGATTGGAGGTTCACGCGCCAGTCTGTTCTTTCGCTTTGTAATATGTTGCCCGACGCAGGCGCGATATTGGCTGTTGGAACGCCTTCAGTTGCACGACACCTCCAGTCAATGCTGCGACCCGTAACCCTGGTGGATCGACAACCGTATCAGGGAGTGGAAGATCACTGGCGCATTGAACCGGGGAGCACACCCACCGACCGTAAGCACTTTCTTGCCGGTATTATTGACCCGCCATGGTACCCTTTAGAATTTTGTCGATGGACTGCTTGGACCGCGCAGCAAATCGGCATTGATGGAATGATCGTTGCTTCGATTTGGCCCGAGGGAACCCGTCCGGGTGATGCTGATGAGTTTCAAACAGTTATCTCGTGGCTGGCGAGTTGGAGCGACGCTAGATTGCTCGACCTCATGGTTTACTATGAGCGGCCCCTATTCGAAAAGGCAGCTAGTCGGGTAGCTGGGACAGAGCCGCTATCTGCTAGTCCTGGTGTGGGACGCCTATTATCTATAAGGGTGAGGGATATCCCATTAGTACCGCCCACTAGTGGCAAGCGTTTCGAATGGAAACGCTTTGTCTTGAATGACTACCAGTTAGCCCGACTTCGCCAACTGGTGTGGATATATACGATTTTCGGCGCGGTTTTGGGGTCTAATGCATTGTTTCTGTGTAGGCTCGGAGTTGAGAAGGGCTTGTAGTGCCGACCAAGGCCCTTGTGCGCGGGCGGGAGAGGCGCGAGTCCTGCGTCATGTTTTTGCGCCACAAGATTCGCTGCAAGGACGGCAAGGAGCATCGTTCGTGGTCGGTGGTGGAGAACCGTCGACTGCACGACGGCCGGGTGGCGCAGCGGCAAGTTCTCTATCTGGGGGAGATCAACGACAGCGAGAAAGCCGCGTGGAGCAAGGCGATCCATGTTTTTGACGCGGACGCCGCGCAGTCGCGGCAGATGGCGCTGTTTCCGGAAGATCGCGCGGCGCCCGTTCTCGACTGCGACGTCGTCTCGGTTCGTCTGAGCGAGATGCGTCTGCGACGGCCGCGACAATGGGGCGCTTGCTGGCTGGCGATGCTGTTGTGGGATCAGCTGCGGCTCGACGCGTTCTTTACGCCGCGTCTTGCGCCCTCGCGGGAGGGAACGAGCTGGCTCAACGTGCTCAAGACGCTCACCGCCTATCAGCTGATCTCGCCGGGAAGCGAATGGCGCCTGCATCGGCATTGGTTCGAGCAAAGCGCGATGGGCGATCTCTTGGGCGAAGACATGTCGCTCGTGCAGCCGAGCACGCTCTATCGCTGCCTCGACAAGCTCGCCGCGCACAAGCAGGCGCTGTTCTCCTACCTGCAGCAGCGCTGGAAGGACATGTTCGGCGCCGATTTCGAGGTGCTGCTTTACGATCTCACCAGCACCTACTTCGAGAGCGATCCGCCGGAAGGCGAGAGCAAGCGCAAGTTCGGCTACAGCCGCGACAAGCGTCCCGACTGTGTGCAGGTCGTCATCGCCCTGATCGTGACGCCGCAGGGCTTTCCGCTCGCCTATGAGGTCATGGACGGGAACACCTCCGACAAGACCACGCTGAAGGCGTTCCTGGCCAAGATCGAAGGCCAATACGGCAAGGCCAGGCGCATCTGGATCATGGATCGCGGCATTCCGACCGAGGAGGTTCTGGCCGAGATGCGCGCGGCCGACCCGCCGGTTCGCTATCTCGTCGGGACGCCGCGCGGCCGGCTGACCAAGCTGGAGAAAGCCTTCATCGCCAAGCCCTGGGAGAAAGCGCGCGCCAGCGTGCGTGTGAAGCTCGTCGAACATGAGAACGAGACTTACGTTCTTGCGCGCAGCGACGGGCGCCGCGCCAAGGAGAGCGCCATGCGCAACCGCCGTCTGCGCAAGCTGATCCGGCGTCTGCGCGAGTTGCAACAGCAGGATCTGACGCGCGACGAACTGCTGATGAAGCTCGGCGCGGCGAGAAAAGAAGCAGGCCGCGCTTATGGGTTGATGAGGATCGAGACGCCGGCGAAGGATCAGCCGGTGACGGCGGAGACCTTCCGCTTCGCGCTCGACCGCAAGAAGCTGCGCCAGGCGCGCCGCCGCGAGGGCAGCTATCTGTTGCGCTCCAACATCGGCGGCGGCGCGCCGGAAGAGCTGTGGCGCATGTATCTGCAATTGGTCGAGATCGAGCAGGCGTTCAAGGAATTGAAGGGCGACCTGGCGATCCGACCCATCCATCATCAGCTCGACGCGCGCATCGAGGCGCACATCTTCATCGCGTTTCTGGCCTATTGCCTGCAAGTGTCGCTGAAGCAGCGCCTGAAGGCGCTGGCCCCGGGGCTGACGCCGCGCGCCGTCTTGGAAAAGTTCGCGGGCGTGCAGATGATCGACGTGGAGCTGCCGACGACGGACGGCCGACTCGTCATCCTGTCGCGCTACACGGAGCCAGAAGACGATCACAAGCTGCTGCTGCAGCGGTTGCAGCTTCACCTGCCAGGGCAGCCCCCGCCCAAGATCGCCGCTCCCGCCGCCGCCTGATCCAAAACCTCCCGTAGTGCCGACCTTTAATGTTCGGCTCGAAGGATTCCAATCACTTAACCTGCACGCGCCGCCTCAGTTGGCGAAGTCGGGCTAAACCGCTCTGTGTGGTGTCGAACGGGAGCACCGGTGGACGCAGATTGCCGACAGGAGAGCGAAATACCTATTGCGTGTTCAAAATCGATGGAGACGATATCTTGGTCTGGATGAGAGAGTTGAAGCCCAGCGGGAGAGAGGGGCCGACGTTGTTCCGCGACCATCTCGGTCTGGAAGCAGAGCTTCCGCCGTCTAGTTCCTAGACAGCTCCCCCGCCAGCGCCCGCGCGATGAGGGCGCGCGTTTCCTGCACGCCGTAGAGCGCGGCGAAAGAGCCGAAGCGCGGGCCCTTCTCCTCGCCGAGGAGCACGGCGTAGAGCGTGTTGAAGAAATCATTGGAGACGCCCGGCCGCTCCGGCGTCGCCCCCTTGGCCTTCAAATCCTGATAGCGCGGCACGGTGCGGGCGAGATCGTAGAGCGCGGTCTGGATCGCCTCGCCGTCCGCCCCTTCGGGAAGCGCCGCGAGCGCGTCGGAGAGCTTTTGCAGCACCTCGCGCTCGGTCTCGTCGGGGGCCCGATAGCGCTTCTTGGGCCGCACGAAGTCTCGGAAATAGGCGACGGCGTAGCCGACGAGTTTGTCGAGGCGGGGGTGGTTCTCGGGCGAGGCCTGCGGCGCGTAGCGGCGTAGAAATCCCCAGAGCACGCTGGGGTCTTCGGCGTTGGCGACGGTCGCGAGATTGAGCAGCATCGCGAAGCTCACCGCTGTCCCCTTGGCGTTCTGCTCGCCAGCGTGATGCAGCACTTCGGCTTCAGGCGGGTTTCCGGCGTGAATGTGCCAGACGGGATTGCCGAGCCGCTCCTTCCAAGCCTGACGCGGATAGGCGTCGAGAAAGGCGAGATAGTCGTCGACGTTCCTCGGGATCACGTCGAAGTGCAGACGCTTTGCGGCCGACGGCTTCTGATACATGAATTGCGCGAGGCTCTGGGGGCTCGCATAGGTCAGCCATTCCTCGATGGTCAGTCCATTGCCCTTCGACTTCGAGATTTTCTGCCCCTCGGCGTCGAGGAAAAGCTCATAGTTGAAGCCCTCGGGCGGCTTGCCGCCGAGCGCGCGAACGATCGCGCTCGAGACCTTGACCGAATCGATGAGATCCTTGCCGGCCATCTCATAATCGACGCCGAGCGCATACCAGCGCATCGCCCAATCCGGCTTCCATTGCAGCTTGCAATGGCCGCCGGTGACGGGCGTCGTGAAGCTCTCGCCGCTCTCCGGGTCGCGCCAGTCGATCGTGCCGGCGTCGGCGTCGCGTCCCGTGAGCGGGACCTGCATGACGACGCCGGTCTTGGGGTGGACGGGCAGAAAGGGAGAATAGGTCGCCGCACGCTCCTCGCGGAAGGTCGGCAGCATGATCTCCATGACCGCGTCGTAGCGCGCAAGCAGGCGCAACAGCGCCTCGTCGAAGCGGCCCGTGCGGTAGTAATGCGTCGCGGAAGCGAATTCGTATTCGAAACCGAAGGCGTCGAGGAAGGCGCGCAGCCGCGCATTGTTATGCGCCCCGAAGCTCTCATGCGTGCCGAAAGGGTCGGGCACTTTTGTCAGCGGCTTGCCGAGATGCTTCGAGACGAGCTCCTTATTGGGGATGTTGTCTGGGACCTTGCGCAGCCCGTCCATGTCGTCGGAGAAGGCGAGGAGCTTCGTCGCGATCGCGCCTTCGGTCAGAACCTCGAAGGCGCGGCGCACCATAGAGGTGCGCGCCACCTCGCCGAAGGTGCCGATATGCGGCAGGCCCGAGGGCCCGTAGCCCGTCTCGAAGAGCACATGCCCCTGTCCCGTGGCCGCGACGCGCTTGACGAGCTTCTTCGCCTCTTCAAAAGGCCAGGCGGTCGAGACGCGCGCGGCTTCGACGAGTTCTGACGGAAAGGCGACGGTTTCAGGGGGGCTCGCTGACATGGGCTCTTGCGCTGCGAAAGGGGCGCGCACAGTAGGAATGCTGCGGCGCCGCGTCAACGGCGGCAAGATCGGCCTGCATCCTTGAGGCGCGGCGCCACAACAAGACGCCTTGCCCTCGAGATTGCCATTTGGGCCGCGGCGCATCGCCGTCTATGATGGGCGCTCCGCGACGCTTGAGGCTCCTCTCGATGTCCGCCCGCGAAAAGCCTTCCTCCCTTCCCGGCGGAGCCGCATCCTGCGACGCGGGCGAGGTCGCGCTGTTGACGATCGATCTCGGGGCGCTTGCCGCAAACTACAGGCTGCTCTCCGAACGCGCGGCTCCAGCGGAATGCGCGGCGGTCGTCAAGGCCGATGCCTATGGGCTCGGCCTCGAGCCGGTCATGCGCAAGCTCCTTGCCGCCGGATGCCGCACCTTTTTCGTCGCCACCGCCGGCGAAGGCCAACGGGCGCGCGAAATCTCGCGCGATGCGGCGATCTATGTGTTCAACGGCGCGCCGCCGGGCTCCTGGCCGCTGCTTCTCGCACATGAGCTGCGACCCGTGCTAAACTCGCTCGACGAGATTGCCGAATGGGTCGCGCTCACGCCGACGGCGCCGGCGGCGCTCCAGATTGACACGGGCATGAGCCGCTTGGGCGTCGCGCCTCAGGAAGCCGCCGCCGCGGCCGAGCTCGCGCGGGGCCTCCCCCTTAAGCTCGTCATGAGCCATTTCGTTTCGTCGCAGCAGACGGAAGACCCCCGTAATGATCGGCAGATCGACCAGTTCGCGGCGGGTCGCGCTCATTTCCCAGGAGTCGCCGCGTCGCTCGCCAATTCCTCGGGAATTTTCCTTCCGCAGCGCCCGCATCTCGAACTCGTGCGCCCAGGCTATGCGCTCTACGGCGGGAACCCGGCGCCCGGGAAGCCCCAACCCCATGCGCCCCGTCGTCAAGCTCGAGGCGCGCGTTCTGGCGCTGCGCGAGATCGAGGCCGGCGAGACCGTCGGTTATGACGCAACCTGGACCGCCGCCCGCCCGAGCCGGCTCGCGACGCTTGGGCTCGGCTATGCGGACGGGCTGCCTCGGGTCGCTTCGCTCAAAGCCGGCGCGCCGCCGCTCGAGGCGCTCGTTTCGGGCTTTCGCTGCCCCGTCGTCGGCCGCGTCTCGATGGACGCCATCGTGCTCGATCTGACCGACGCGCCGCCCTCCATCGTGCGGCGCGGCGATTTCGTCGAGCTTTTGGGCGAGACGATCGGGGTCGATGCGCTGGCGGAGCGCGCGGGCACGATCGGCTACGAGATTTTGACGCGGCTCGGCCGCCGCTACGCCCGGCGTTACCTCGGCGGATAGAAGGCGGCCCCGTTTGCCATCCGCGACCCGACGTGGCACTGCGGCGCCATGTCGTCTTCCGAAAACTCCCCTGCTCCGGCGCCGCGCGTCTCCTTCGTCTCGCTCGGCTGTCCCAAGGCGCTCGTCGACAGCGAGCGCATCGTCACAAGGCTGCGCGCCGAGGGCTATGAGCTCGCCAAAACTCACGCCGGGGCCGATGTCGTCGTCGTCAACACCTGCGGCTTTCTCGACAGCGCCAAGGCCGAGTCGCTGCAAGCGATCGAAGCGGGGCTGAAGGAGAACGGCAAGGTCGTGGTGACCGGCTGCATGGGCGCCGATCCTTCCGACATTCTCGCCAAATTCCCCGACGTTCTCGCGATCACGCGTCCGCAGGACTATGAGAGTGTCGTCGGGGCGGTGCATCGCGCTGCGCCTCCCCTGCATGATCCCTTCCTAGATCTCGTGCCGGAAGAGGGCGTGAAATTCACGCCGCGCCACTACGCCTATTTGAAAATCTCCGAGGGCTGCGACAACAGCTGCTCTTTCTGCATCATCCCGCATCTGCGCGGGCCGCTCGTCTCGCGTCCTGCGGCGGACGTGCTGCGCGAGGCCGAGAAGCTCGTGAAGGCCGGCGTCAAAGAGCTTCTCGTCATCTCGCAAGACACGAGCGCCTATGGGCGCGACCTGCGCTACGCCGAGAGCCTCTATAAGGACCGAAACGTGCGCGCGCGCTTTCTCGATCTCGTGCGTGCGCTTGGCGATTTCGGCGCTTGGGTGCGGCTGCATTACGTCTATCCCTATCCCCATGTCGACGAGGTGCTGGCGCTGATGGCGGAAGGAAAGGCGCTCCCTTATCTCGACATTCCCTTCCAGCACGCCGCTCCTTCGGTGCTGAGAGCCATGAAGCGGCCGGCGAATGAGGAGAAGGTGCTGGAGCGCATCCGCGCCTGGCGCGGGCCGTGCCCGATCTCACGCTGCGCTCGACCTTCATCGTCGGTTTTCCCGGCGAGACGGAGGAGGATTTCGCCTATCTCCTCGACTGGCTCGAGGAGGCCGAGATCGAGCGCGCCGGCGCCTTCAAATATGAGCCCGTCGCAGGCGCGCCCGCCAATGATCTGGGGCTTCCCCCCGTTCCCGACGAGATCAAGGAAAGCCGCTGGAACCGCTTCATGGCGCGCCAGCAGGCGGTCAGCGCGGGGCTCTTGAAGCGCAAGGTCGGCAAGCGCCTCCCCGTCATCATCGACGAGGCCGGCGGCGGCGCGCTCGGCAAGCGCGCCAAGGGCCGCAGCAAGGGCGACGCGCCGGGAATCGACGGCGCGGTGCATATTGCGTCGCACCGTCCGTTACGCGCAGGCGAGATCGTCAGCGTGAAGATCGAGCGCGCCGACGCCTATGATCTTTATGGCGTCGCGATTTAAGCGAGAAGGGAGAATTGCCCCCTCCGTCACCCTCCCCCGCTTCGCGAGAGAGGGACCTGCAGCGTTGCGCGAAACGTCGATGCTGTGCGCAGTCTGACTCCCTCTCCCGCGGAGCGGGGGAGGGCTGGGGAGGGGGCGTTGGCGACGCGCCGAAAGTCTGTATTCTCAGGCAAGTCGGAGCGAAGGGAGGGCGGCGTGACGGTTCTCGATCCCGCGCGGAAACTCGCGGGCAAGCGCATTCTCCTGATCGTCGGGGGCGGCATCGCGGCCTATAAGGCGCTCGAGCTTGTCCGCAGGCTCGGCGACGCCGGCGCCTCGACCCGAGTCGTTCTGACGGTGGCGGGCAAGGAATTCGTCACAGAGCTGTCTTTCGCCGCCCTCTCTGGCGCGCCCGTCCATACCGATCTCTTCGACTCCGCGCTCGAAGGCGAGATGGGCCATATCCGCCTCTCGCGCGAGGCCGACCTTTTGGTCGTCGCGCCGGCGACCGCCGATCTTCTGGCGCGCGCGGCGAATGGTCTCGCCAATGATCTCGCGACGACGCTTCTGCTCGCCACGGATAAGCGCGTGCTTTTCGCCCCGGCGATGAATTGGCGCATGTGGCTGCATCCCGCAACGCGCCGCAACGCGACGCAGCTCGCGTCGGACGGCGCGCTTTTCGTGGGCCCCGAAGAGGGCGACATGGCCTGCGGCGAGCATGGCCCCGGCCGCATGAGCGAGCCTGACGCCATTCTGCGCGCGATCGAGGCGGCGCTCACGCCCGCCTCAGGGCCGCTCGCCGGATTGCATGTCGTCGTGACCTCGGGCCCGACGCATGAGCCGATTGATCCGGTTCGCTATATCGCCAATCGTTCCTCCGGAAAGCAGGGCCATGCGATCGCCGCCGCCGCGGCGCGGGCCGGCGCGCGCGTGACGCTTGTATGCGGTCCCGTCGAGCTTGCCGATCCGCGGGGCGTCGACGTTCAACACGTCGAGACGGCGCGCGAGATGCTCGCGGCCGTCAATGCCGCTCTGCCCGCCGACGTCTTCATCGGCGCCGCGGCTGTGGCCGATTGGCGCGTCGAGGCCGCAGGCGACAAAATCAAGAAGAAGAAGGGCGGCGCGCCGCCGGAGCTCGCGCTCGTCGAGAATCCCGACATTCTGGCCGACGTCGCCGCGCGCAAGGGCGACAGACCCCGCCTCGTCGTCGGCTTTGCCGCCGAGACAGAAAATCTTCTGACACATGCGCGTGAAAAGCTTCTGCGAAAGCGCGTCGATCTCATCGTCGCGAATGACGCCGGCTCGGGCGTCTTCGGCGCCGCTGAGAATGAGGTGCATCTCGTTGCCGCCGAAGGGGTCGAAAGTTGGCCGCGGCTCCGCAAGGACGAGGTGGCGTCGCGGCTCATTGCGCGCATCGCCTCGCTGTTTCAGGAGCGCGCAGGCGAAGGGGGACCGGCATGAAAGTCGAAATTCGCCGTTTGCCGCATGGGCAAGGAATGGATCTGCCCTTCTACGCGACGAGCGGCGCGGCGGGCCTCGACGTTCTCGCGGCGCTGCCAGCGGGCGCCAAGCTCGTGCTCGAGCCCGGCGCGCGCGACATCGTGCCGACGGGCTTCGCGCTCTCGCTGCCGCCCGGCTTCGAAGGACAGATGCGCCCGCGCTCCGGTTTGGCGCTGGAGCATGGCGTGACGATCCTCAATGCGCCGGGCACGATCGACAGCGACTATCGCGGCGAGGTCAAGGCCATTCTCGTCAATCTGGGTCCGCGCCCTTTTGAGATTTTGCGCGGGATGCGCATCGCGCAGCTCGTCATTGCGCCCGTGGCTCGCGTCGAACTCGTCGAGAGCGCGGAGCTCTCGGAGACGGCTCGCGGCGCCGGCGGCTTCGGCTCGACGGGGCTCGCCGAAGGCTCTGCTCCATGACGCTGCTCCTGCCCTGCGTCGCGCGCGCAGCCGTGCTCGCGGTGCTCGATGTGGCGCTGCATGCGCGAGGCCGACCGGTCAGCTCCAAGGAGCTCGCGGCGCGGCACGCCCTGCCGCCGCGCCGGCTCGAAAGCCTACTGCAGGCGCTGGTGCGGGCAGGCGTGCTGAAATCGCTGCGTGGGCCGTCGGGCGGCTATGAGCTGGCTAAGGAAAGGCGTCGCTTGACGCTCGCCGACATCGCGCGTGTCGCGTTGCGCGTTGACGAGAATGACGACGCTGCGGAGCGCAAGATCGCGCTGCTCTCGCTCGAGGCGGCGATCGCGCCGACGCTGCAGCAAATCGAAGCCGATCTCTTTCGGCTGATGGAAGCGGTCACGCTGGAAGATCTTTGCATTCGCGCGCGCGTCGTCGGTTTTGAAAGCGCCGAGAAGACGCAGGCGGATTTCGAGATTTAGTGGAAATGTACGAATGAGACGGCGAGGCCTTCGCCTTTGAAGCATTGATGGCTCAGCCTGGTTGCTTTCGCGAAGATCGCGCCGCTTAGCCATGGTCTTTCGAAAGTCGCCCGAGAGGCGACAACAACAGCTGACCTCTGCACGGTGTCCGTCGGACGCAGGATGAAGAGATCGGCGAAGAGCGTGGCGATCATCGCGAAGGCGCTCAGCCAGCCGAAGAGCCGCAGCGACGGCAGATCCGAGAAGTCCATCATCGCAAGGCCGCAGGGCGAGCACCGTTGAGGTCAGGATCAGCCCCGGGCCGACGAGCACGGTGGCGTGCTCGATCGCGACAGCTGGATCGGCCGCGGGATCGTCCTCGAGCCGCTGACGATTGAGGAAGTGGATCGTCGGGCTCAAGCCGAGCCCGAGGGAGACGACCATAACTGAGCCTTGGGCGATCTCGACCCGGAAGTCGAGACAGCCGTCAAATTTTCGCCCAGAAAGTCCACGATCATGGCTGGGCTCGAAAAACAGACGATAGAGCCCGGGCGACGCGGAGACAGGGGCGTTGACCTGAAAACTTCCAAGGCTTCGTGCATCTTCGCCTTGCCGCGCCAAGCCGCGCCCCGCTCGAACGAACCCATCGTCTCTGAGGTAAAAGCATGAAACGCACCGCCTTTGCGCTCTTCTTCCTGCTCATTTCTTCCGCGGCTTACGCCGACAACATTGTGGTGGGCTGTCCTTTGCTTAACAAATATAGCGACAACGACGTGCGCACACTGCTGGGCGAGGTGCGGTCGGTGCTGAGCGACAAGGAGGTCGGAACGATCTATTCCCGTTACCTTTCGCTCAGAAGCGCCTGCCAGACCAACGCCAACGCCTCGCGCGTCCTGCCGGTCTCGGAAAAGCTGCGCAACTGGCTCGCCCAATATGGCGTGGACGTGCGCCAGCTCGGACGCGCGCTCTAAAATTTCCGGACGCGTCCCCAGGCGCCACGCCAGCCCTGTGGCGCGGCCGCGACATTTGCGCGTGGCGTGACATTCCGGCCCGGCCATGCCAAAAGCGTCGCGACAAGGCGAGGCGGCGCGGGAGGTTGGGATGTCGGTGCTCAGTTCCTTTCGCAAAGCGCTCACGCCGATCCATCCCGAAGGCTATATCTTCATCGCGGTCTTCGCGATCGTAGCCTTGCTGCTGCATTGGATTTCCGGGACGCTGGGCTGGATCGGCTTCATCGCCACAGCTTGGTGCGCTTACTTTTTTCGTGATCCGCAGCGCGTCACCCCCCTGCGCGAGGGCCTCGTGGTCTCTCCCGCCGATGGCGTCGTCTGTTCCGTCGGATTCAATCTGCCGCCAGCCGAGCTCGGTCTCGGCGCCGAGCCGCTGCAGCGCGTCTCCGTCTTCATGAGCGTCTTCGACGTGCATGTGAATCGCGCGCCGATCGCCGGCCGCATCGCGCGCATCGCTTATCGTCCCGGTCTGTTCGTCAACGCCGATCTCGACAAGGCGAGCGAAGACAATGAGCGCAACGGCCTCGTGATCGACGCGCCGCAGGGACGTTTCGGCGTCGTGCAGATCGCCGGGCTCGTCGCGCGCCGAATCGTTTGCTTCGTGCGCGAGGGCGAGGAGCTTGCGGTTGGCCAGCGCTTTGGCCTCATCCGCTTCGGCTCCCGCGTCGACGTCTACATGCCGTCATATGCGAAGCCCATGGTGGCCGTCGGCTCGCGGGCCATCGCCGGGGAGACCGTGCTGGCGGATCTCTCCGCTCACACGCCGGCGCTGTCGTTCAAAGCGGGTTGAGGCCGCAACGACGACGCTTACTTGACCCTCCATCCGACCAGGCTCGAGCCACGTGACCGACAGCCAGTCCTTCGACCATCCCGAGAACGAGCTCACTCCGCTCGAGCGGCGGCGCTTGCGTTTCCGCAACATCCCGATCCGCGCGGTGCTCCCCAATCTCGTGACGCTGCTGGCGCTATCCATGGGGCTGACCGCGATCCGCTACGCGGTCGACGGAAAATTCGAGACCGCCGTTCTCGCCATCATCGCCGCCGCCGTGTTCGACGGCTTCGACGGGAGGCTGGCGCGGGCGCTCAAGGGCACGACGCGCTTTGGCGCCGAGCTCGACTCGCTCGCCGATTTCGTGGATTTCGGCGTCGCGCCGGCGCTCGTCCTCTATTTCTGGTTGCTGCACGAGGTCAAGAATTTCGGCTGGTTCGCGACGCTCGCTTTCGCCATCGCCGCGGCGCTCCGGCTCGCGCGCTTCAACGTGATGGCCGAAGACCCGGCGCGGCCCGCCTGGCATGCGCAATTCTTCGTCGGCATGCCCTCGCCGGCCGGCGCGGTGACGGTGCTGCTGCCGCTCTATCTGCATCTGTCGGCGCTGGAGCTTCCGGCCTCCAAGGCCTTCGCTCCGCTCTTCATCGTCTATGTTTTGGCGATCGCTTTTCTGATGGCGAGCCCCATCCCGCATTTCTCGGGAAAGAAGATGGGGCGCGTGCCGCGCGATCTGATCATCCCGCTGCTGTTTTGCGTCGTCGTGCTGCTGTTGCTGCTCTGGACCTATCCCATGGAGATTTTGATCCTGCTCAGCCTCGGCTATCTCCTGTCGATTCCCTTCGCCATTCGCCGGTACAAATCCTTGTCGCGGCTGGAAGAAGCGCGCGCCTCAGCGGCGAATCCCTGAGCGCCCGCCCGTGGCGAACGGAGATCCCGTCGATATCCCTAGCCCGATCGATTTCACCGATCTGGCGCAGGGATGGAGCGAAGAAATCGGAGTTGTCGACGCCATCGTCACGATGCAGGCCGCGCATGAAGTGCGCCATGTTTCGCGTGTCCCCGCGCTATTTAAAACCGTGCGAGCGTCGATCCGCAGCGGCGGTCTCTTTCTACGCCGATCATTTCTACGAGGCGAACTCCTCCAGGACTCGCGGCCTTTTTCTGACCCGAGAGGGACAGCTCGAAACCCTGGAGACTGCGGGATTTTGCGGGATCGAGCGGCTGCTCGAGGAGGACGGTCTCGCTCTTTACGCTGCGATGGCTCCCTGAAGCTTTTGAGCGCGAGCTTCTCGCGCCCTTATGCCGCACTTGCGCCGGCGGCGCCCGGCCGTGCATAGTGCCCAAAAATAACGACGACAGGGGAGCGTGGCGCGCCGTAGCCCGGATCGCGCCCGGTTCGATCGAGGGACATGCGCATCAGGATTCTCGGATCGGGAGCCGGCGGCGGCTTTCCGCAATGGAACTGCAATTGCGCCAATTGCCGCGCCGTGCGCGCGGGCGAGCCGGGCTTTTCGGCGCGTACGCAGTCGTCGCTGGCCGCCACGGCCAATGGGCGCGACTGGGTTCTCCTCAACGCCTCGCCCGACCTGCGCCTGCAGATTGAGCAAAATCGCGAGCTTGCGCCTTCCGGCGACGATCCCGTGCGCGCGAGCCCCATCAAGGCCGTCGTCGTCACGAACGGCGACGTCGACCATGTCACGGGCCTGCTCACGCTGCGCGAGGCGCAACCCTTCACGGTTTATGGCTCGGGGCGCGTGCTCGAGGTTTTGTCGCAAAACCGCGTCTTCAACGTGCTGTCGCCCGCTTGCGTCGCGCGTGAGGAGCTGCCGATCGACAAGCCCGTCGCGCTCAAGGGCGCCGGCGCCGACCTCGGCCTTTCGGTGGAAGCCTTCACCGTCGCGGGCAAGATTGCGCTGTGGCTCGAGGACGCGCTGAAAGCGAATTTCGGCAGCGCGGAAGGCGACACGCTGGGATTGAAGATCACCGAGACCGAAAGCGGCAAGGCGTTCTTCTACATTCCTGGCTGCGCCGCGGTCGACGCGGCCTTGGCCTCGCGCCTGCGCGGCGCGGCGCTCGTCTTTTTCGACGGCACGCTTTGGCATGAGAACGAGATGATCGAGCAAGGCCTCCTCGGCAAGACCGGAACGCGCATGGGCCACATCAACATGAGCGGGTCGGACGGCTCGATCGCGGCCTTCGCGCCGCTCGGTGTCGCGCGCAAGATCTATGTGCACATCAACAATTCGAACCCGGCGTTGAACGCCTTCTCGAAAGAGCGACGGGAGGCCGAAGCCGCAGGATGGGCAATCGGCGAAGACGCCATGGAGGTCCTGCTGTGAACAACGACGTTCTCGAGTTCGCACGCCTTTCTCAATGCGCCGCCGCTCTCGCCTGAGGCTTTCGAAGCGGCCATCCGCGCGATCGGGCCCGAGCGCTATCACGACAAGCACCCCTTCCATAAGCTCCTGCACGGCGGCAAGCTCAATCGCGAGCAGGTCCGCGCCTGGGCGCTCAACCGCTACTGCTATCAAGAAGCGGTGCCGCGCAAGGACGCCGCCTTCATAAGCCGCGCGCATGATCGCGAGCTGCGGCGCGAATGGCTGCATCGCATTCACGATCACGACGGCCTCGCCGAGGAGGCGGGCGGCATCGAGCGCTGGCTCGTTCTCACCGACGGGCTCGGCCTGCCGCGCGACTATGTGATCTCGCGCCGCGGCGCTTTGCCGGCGACGAAGTTCGCCGTAGAGGCCTATGTGCGCTATGTCGTCGAGCAGCCGCTCGTCGTCGCCGTGGCCTCGTCGCTCACCGAGCTCTTCGCCCCAGCGATCCATCGCCAGCGCATCGCCGGCATGCTCGAGAACTACGACTTCGTCGACGATCACGTGATGGCTTATTTCAAGCGCCGTCTGACGCAGGCGCCGCGCGACGCCGACTTCGCGCTCGACTACATCAAGAGGAACGCGCTGAGCCGCGCCGAGCAGGAGGCGTGCATCGACGCCGTGCGGTTCAAATGCAATGTCTTGTGGGCGCAGCTCGACGCGCTACATCACGCCTATGTGACGCCCGCGATCGTTCCGCCGGGCGCCTTCCAGCCCGGACAGACATTCCCGTGATTGAGACGCTCGCGCGATACGTTATCGATGAACAGAGCCGTCCCGCCTTCGAGCGCTGGGCGCGCTTGCACGAGGATCGCGCGCGGTCGCGCAGCGTCGTGCTCGCGCCGGAGCGCGCCTATGAGATCGACGCCATCTCGCTCGCGGTGCTTCGCGAGATCGACGGCGTAAAGACCGCGGGCGAGATTGCGAGCGCGCTCTCGGCGCGTTACGGCGCGCCGCTCGACGTCGTCTCGCGCGACGTCATGCATCTGCTGCAGGGCCTTTCGGACAAGCGGCTGCTTCGGGATGGGCCATCGACTTTTTCCGCGCCGCCGGTCTCGGAGCGCGCGCGGAGTTACGCGGCTTTCGCAGACGGTCCGACGGGGCTGCTGGCGGAGCTCACGCATCGCTGTCCGCTGCAATGCCCCTATTGCTCCAATCCGATCGATCTCGAACGCGCCAATGTCGAGCTCACGGCGCGTGAATGGGGCGACGTATTTCGACGCGCGGCGGAGATCGGCGCTCTGCAACTGCACCTCTCGGGAGGCGAGCCGACGGTGCGCAAGGATCTCGAGGAGATCCTGGCCTTTGCGGTCGACGCCGGCCTTTACACCAATCTGATCACCTCGGGCGTGACGCTGACGCGCGAGCGTCTCGAGGGTCTGGCCAGGACGGGACTCGACCATCTGCAGCTCTCTATTCAGGACGTCGAGCCAGAGAACGCGGACCGCATCGCCCATTATGAGGGCGGCTTCGAGAAGAAGCGTCGCGTCGCGCAGTGGACCGGCGAGCTCGGGATGGCTCTCACGATCAACGCGCCGATGCATCGACAGAACATCGCGCATTTGCCGCAGATCATCGACTTTGCGGTCGAGATGGAGGCGCAGCGCATCGAGATCGCACATATCCAATATTACGCCTGGGCCTTGAAGAACCGCGCCGCGCTCATTCCCACGCGCGATGTGTTTCTCGGCACGGTCGGGATCGTCGAGGACGCCAAGACGCGTCTGAAGGGCGTGCTCAATTTCGACTTCGTGATCCATGATCACTACGCCTCGCGGCCGAAGGCCTGCACCGGCGGCTGGGGCCGCTCGATCGTCGCCGTCACGCCTTCGGGCAAGGCGCTACCTTGCCATGCGGCGCAAACGATCCCCGGCCTCGCCTTCGACGACGTGCGGCGACGCGATCTCGCCGACATCTGGCGAAGCGGCGCGGCTTTCAACGCCTTCCGCGGGACCGGATGGATGCGGGAGCCCTGCCGTTCCTGCGACCGCCGCGAGATCGACTGGGGCGGCTGTCGTTGTCAGGCGATGACGGCGGTTGGCGACTCGCATGCGATCGATCCGGCCTGTCATCTCTCGCCGGATCACGAGGCCTTCGCCAGGCTCGGCGCAACCGAGGCCGAGGCGTCCCCGCCCGCCTTCGTCTATCGTCGCATGAGTGCTGAGGCGGCGAAGACGGCCGAGCCAGCCTAGGTCGCGCGGGCGGGGATTCTCGCCTTAGTCCTCGACGGGGCACGGACTCAGGCGCCCACTGGCATCCTTTTGAAAGTACGCGCGTTTTCCTGTCGTCTTTCCGTCATTAAACTGTCGTAAAAACGGGTGCTTAAGCCCGCTAGCATCCTGCGCACGCCGGTGGCGTGCTCTTGTTCTCGAGCCAGGAAGACTCTCCGCATGACATCGCATTTTCTCAAACGCGCGACGCTTGTCGCGTTCGCTCTTGTCGCGTCCGCTTGCGCAGCGCTCGCGGTCGACATCTCGGGCGCGGGGGCGACCTTCCCTTTTCCGATCTACGCGAAATGGGCGGAGGCCTATAAGGCCTCGACCGGAAGCAGCCTGAACTACCAGTCGATCGGCTCGGGCGGCGGAATCAAGCAGATCAAGGCGCGCACCGTGACCTTCGGCGCGTCCGACCAGCCGCTCAAGCCCGAGGAGCTTCAGGCCGCGGGCCTCGTGCAATGGCCGCAGATCATCGGCGGCATCGTTCCTATCGTCAATCTCGACGGCGTCGCGCCGGGGGCGCTCACGCTCAGCGGCGAGCTGCTCGCGAAGATCTTCCTGGGCGAGATCACGAGCTGGGATGATCCGGCGATCAAGAAGCTCAACCCCAAGTCGAAGCTCCCCTCATCGCCGATCGTCGTGGCGCATCGCTCCGACGGCTCGGGCACCACGTTCAACTTCACCAATTATCTCTCCAAGGTCTCGCCGACCTGGAAGGAAAAGATCGGCGAGAGCAGCGCGGTGGAGTGGCCGGTCGGTGTCGGCGCCAAGGGTAACGAAGGCGTCGCCAACGCCGTCGCCAATACGAAGGGCGCCATCGGCTATGTCGAATACGCCTATGCGAAGCAAAATAAGATGACCTATGTGAAGCTCGCGAACAAGGACGGCAAGGTCGTCGCGCCGACTTCCGAGACCTTCCAGGCCGCCGCCGCCAATGCGGACTGGGCGAATTCGCCGGGCTTTTACGAGATCCTGACCAATGAAGCCGGCGCGAAGTCCTGGCCGATCACTGCGGCAAGCTTTATCTTGCTGCCCAAGACGCCGCAGGACCCCGCCGCAACAGCGGAGGCCCTCAAATTCTTCGCCTGGGCCTTCGCCAACGGCGGCAATGCGGCCGAGGATCTCGACTATATTCCCTTGCCGGCGAGCCTCGTCGCCCTCATCAAAAAGACCTGGGCGAGCGAGATCAAGAGCGCGGACGGTAAGGCCCTGTACAACTGACGCGACCCTCGAGGAACAAGTCTGGATCGCGCGCTTAAGGCGCGCGGCGAGGAGAGGATGCACAGGTGATCGAACGAGTCATGGAGCGCGCGGGCGCGGCAGACCCAGGCGCGCTCGCGCCGCAAGGCTCGGCGACGGCGGAGCGGGGGCGGGTGCTGCGGCGTCTCGCCCTCGTCGACGTCGTGTTCCGACGCGCAACCTTCAGCTGCGCGATCCTGGTGCTGATCCTCCTCGGCGGCGTCATTCTCTCGCTGATCCAGGGCTCGCTGCCGGCGATCCAGGCCTTCGGCCTCGGCTTCATCACGTCGCAGTCCTGGAATCCCGTCACCGAAAACTTCGGCGGGGGACCGGCGATCTATGGGACGCTTGTCACCTCAACGATCGCGCTGGCGATCGCCGCGCCGGTCGGCATCGGCATCGCGGTGTTCCTCACGGAGCTCTGCCCGACACCGCTGCGTCGTCCAATCGGCGTTGCGATCGAGCTCCTCGCCGGCATCCCGTCGATTATCTACGGAATCTGGGGCCTCTTCGTGCTGGCGCCGTTTCTCCAGCAGTATGTTCAGCCCTGGCTCATCGCCACGTTCAAAAACGCGCCAGGCCTCAGCGCGCTTTTTGCCGGTCCGCCCTATGGAATCGGCATGCTGACGGCGGGCGTGATCCTCGGCGTGATGGTTCTACCCTATGTCGCGTCGGTGTGCCGCGACGTCTTCGAGACGGTTCCCGTCGTGTTGAAGGAGGCGGCCTTCGGCGTCGGCTGCACGACGACCGAGGTCGTCCGGCGCGTGGTCATCCCCTATACGGCGGTCGGCGTCATCGGCGCGATCATGCTGGGGCTCGGCCGCGCGCTCGGCGAGACCATGGCGGTGACTTTCGTCATAGGCAACGCACATAAGATCTCGACCTCCATTCTCGCGCCGGGCACCACGATCTCCGCGACGATCGCCAATGAATTCACGGAAGCCGTGGGCGATCTCTACACCTCGTCGCTGGTTCTGCTCGGCCTCATCCTCTTCGTCATCACCTTCGTCGAGCTTGCCATCGCAAGGCTTTTGCACATGCGCGTCGAACGCCAAGGGGGGAGTTGAGCGTGTCCATTTACGCGCGCCGTCGCGTCGCCGATTCCATCGCCAAGAACCTGTGCCTGGCGGCGGCCGTCTTCGGCCTCGCCTGGCTCGTCGCCATTCTCATCGTGCTCATCTACGAAGGGGCGAAGGGCCTCTCGCCCGCCGTCTTCACGCAAATGACGCCAGCGCCCGGCAGCGCAGGCGGGCTGCTCAACGCCATCGTGGGCTCCTTGATCATGACGGTGCTCGGCGTCGTGGTCGGCGCGCCGCTCGGGCTCTTCGCCGGCACCTGGCTCGCCGAATATGGGAACAATTCGAAGCTCGCCACGGTCATACGTTTCATCAACGACATCCTCCTGAGCGCGCCCTCGATCGTCATCGGCCTCTTCGTCTATGAGGTGATCGTCGCGCGGCAGAAGCACTTCTCGGCCTGGTCCGGCGCGGCGGCTCTGGCGATCCTGGTGATCCCGGTGGTGTTGCGCACCACGGAAGACATGCTGCGCCTCGTGCCCGGATCGCTGCGAGAAGCGGCGACCGCGCTGGGACTGCCGCGCTCCTATGTCGTCCGCAAGGTCGCCTACCGCGCCGCGAAGGCTGGTCTCGTCACCGGCGTGCTGCTCGCCGTCGCGAGAGTTTCCGGCGAGACGGCGCCCCTGCTCTTCACCGCGCTCAACAATCAGTTCTTCACCCTGGATGTGAACGCGCCCATGTCGAGCCTTCCAGTCGTCATCTTTCAGTTTGCGCTATCGCCTTACAAGGATTGGCAGCAGCTGGCTTGGACGGGCGCGCTTCTCGTCACCGTCGCGGTGCTGTGCCTGTCGATCATCGCGCGCGCGCTCGCGCAAAGGACAAAGGGATGAACGTGGCCTCGATTGTGAACGCCGAACTTCCCGTCAAGCTGTCGGTGCGGGATCTCGACTTCTTTTATGGCGCGCATCACGCCTTGAAGAATGTCTCTATACCGCTGCATACGAACAAAGTGAGCGCCTTCATCGGTCCCTCAGGCTGCGGCAAGTCCACGCTGCTGCGCGTGCTGAACCGCATGTACGATCTCTACCCTCGCCAGCGCGCCGAGGGAGAGGTGCTGCTCGACGGCGAGAATATTCTCGATCCCCGCGTCGATGTGAATCTGCTAAGGTCGCGCGTCGGCATGGTGTTCCAAAAGCCGACGCCCTTTCCGATGACGATTTACGAGAACATCGCCTTCGGCATTCGACTCTACGAAAGGCTGTCGAAAGCGGACCTTGACGTGCGCGTCGAGCAGGCGCTGCGCGGCGCGGCGCTCTGGAACGAGGTCAAGGACAAGCTGCAATCGAGCGGCCTTGGTCTCTCGGGCGGCCAACAGCAGCGTTTGTGCATCGCGCGCAGCGTGGCGGTGCAGCCGGACGTGATCCTGTTCGACGAGCCCTGCTCGGCGCTCGATCCGATCTCCACCGCCAAGATCGAGGAGCTGATGGACGAGCTCGCGACTCAGTACACGATCGCGATCGTCACCCACAACATGCAGCAGGCGGTGCGCGTCTCCGATTTCACGGCCTTCATGTATCTCGGCGAGCTCGTCGAATTTGGCGAGACGGACGCCGTCTTCACGACGCCCAAGGAAAGAAAGACGCAGGATTACATTACAGGTCGGTTCGGGTGAACGATTTTGAGTGATGCGCTTTGCGGGCCGCGGCGGCGGCGCCTCGAGGACAAGAACGATGACCGAACACACCGTAAGAGCCTACGACAGAGACCTCGAAGCGCTCGATCGCAAGATCTCCGAGATGGGCGGCATCGCCGAGAAGATGCTCTCCGACGCCATGGACGCTCTGTCCACCTTCGACCTCACTCTGGCGCAGCAGGTCGTCTCCACGGATCATCGGCTGGACGACTTGCAGCGCGAGATCGAGGAGGGAGCGATATTGACCATAGCGCGGCGTCAGCCGCTGGCGGTCGATCTGCGAGAATGCATTGGCGCGATCCGCATCTCGGGCGATCTCGAGCGCGTCGGCGACCTCGCCAAGAACATCGCCCGGCGCACGACCCAGCTCGTCGACGAGGCCCGCACGCTGCGCGCGATCATCGGCCTGAAGTCGATGCATGATCTCGCCGCGCTGCAGCTCAAGGAGGTCCTCGACGCCTATGCGCAGCGCGACGTGGAGCGCGCCCGCGCCGTCTGGCAGAACGACGCCGATCTCAACTCTCTGGAAGACTCGGTGTTCCGCGACCTTCTCACCTTCATGATGGAGGATCCGCGCAACATATCTTTTTGCACGCACCTCCTGTTCTGTTCGAAAAATCTGGAGCGTATCGGCGATCACACCACGAACATCGCCGAGACCATCGTCTATCTCGTCACCGGCGAGCCCATGCCGACCGAGCGCCCGAAAACGCGGACCTTCGGTCAAGCCTCGGAAAAATCGTAGCTCACGACCTCCCAGACAAGGCAAGGACATGAACGAAATTCGCAGCACCGTTCAGCGCGAGACGAACGCCAGCGATCGGGCGCCGCGCATTCTCATCGTGGAGGACGAATCGTCGCTCGCCCTGCTCCTCGTCTACAACATGGAAGCGGAAGGCTTCATTGTCGAGCATGCGGATCGAGGCGACGAAGCGGAGCTCCGCATCGCCGAAGCTCCGCCGGATCTCGTCATTCTCGACTGGATGCTGCCGGGCGTCTCCGGCCTCGAGATCTGTCGGCGCCTGCGGGCGCGCGACGAGACGCGCGACATGCCTGTGATCATGCTCACGGCGCGCGGTGAGGAAAGCGAGCGGGTGCGCGGCCTGTCGCTCGGAGCGGACGATTACGTCGTCAAGCCCTTTTCAATGGAGGAGCTGAAAGCGCGCGTGCATGCGCTGCTGCGACGCGCCCGCCCGGAGCGCGTCGCAAACAAGCTCAGCGCCGGCGACATCGATCTCGATCGCGAGACGCGGCGCGTCAAAAGAGGGGGACGCGAGATCCATCTGGGACCGACGGAATTCCGGCTGCTCGAATATTTCATGGAGAAACCCGGCCGCGTCTTCACGCGGGCGCAGCTCCTCGACAGCGTCTGGGGCATGTCGGCGGAGATCGACGAGCGCACGGTCGATGTGCATGTGGGACGCTTGCGCAAGGCGCTCATCCGCTCCCGCGAGAAGGACCCGATCCGCACCGTGCGGGGCGCCGGATACTCCTTCGACGAGACCTTTGGGCGGAGCTAGGGAAGGCTCGCAACTTTTCGTCGCATGAGCAACGGACGCGCGCCCCGTGCCGAGCGGGGCCTTTCGACAAAGAGCAGTCTTGAAACGCTCTGAGGAACCAGGCTTCAGCGGCCGGAGCGTCCCGCTTGGCGGCGGCGGTCGGCGGTTGGCTGGTAGGCGATCCTCGAGTGGCAGCGGCAATAGGGCCCCTCGCCGGGCTCATATTGCGAGCCGCAGAAGCGGAATTCCGGCGTTGTCGGGTCGCCGAGCGGCCAGTGGCACATCGTCTCGCGCAGCTCCATCAGCGTGACGCGCATCGAGATCGGCACGACGACCTCTTCCTCGGGACGCAGCGCCGGCGCGACGACCGGGCGAGGCGCGACGGCGAGCGCGACATTGCCCATCACCATCATGCCGGCGTTGCTGCGAGACACGTTCTCGCCCGCCGTCGAACGCGCCGGACGCGCCGCGCGCGGACGCGGCGTGCTCGTGGGCTTGCCCCGCTCCGCCAATCCGAGGCGGTGGATCTTGCCGATCACGGCGTTGCGCGTCACGCCGTCGCCAAGCTCCGCGGCCACCTGGGCCGCGCTCAGCCCTTCGAGCCAAAGCCTGCGCAGGAGATCAACCCGTTCTAGCGTCCATGACATTTGGGCCTCCGTTCGACGGTCGCGCCAGTCATCGGCTGCGGCGCCGATCTGAGAATCCAAGAGCGTTCGCCAAGTCGGCGGAGCCGATGGCGCAACGCACGCGAACTCGAGAGAAGACGTCGAATGACCTGAAGGCCGTCGACGACAGAGACAACGTTACTCGTTGCAGTAAATCACGCGCAAGAGTCGCTGGCAAGCGAAAGGCGCGTTCCCCACAGTCTTTCATGCCAACTGTGGCCAAAAGCGCACAGTCCACAATAACCGGCGCCAAACGGGAGCCGAGCCGCACGCGCGCCCAAATTGCATCGCGGCCCACAATGGTGCTTTAATTTCCGTCTGAGGCGGCGTGGCCGCTTCGCAAGCTCTCGAACAGCCCGCGTCTCCAATGAACGATCCCGCCGCAGCCGCACGCGATCTTCCGCCGCTCGTTCCCGGCCAAACTCCGGCCGAGACGCGCGTCGTCGTCGCCATGTCCGGAGGCGTGGATTCGAGCGTCGCGGCGGCGATGCTGAAGGAGGCGGGATACGACGTCGTCGGCGTCACGCTGCAGCTCTACGATCACGGCGCGGCGATCCATCGCAAGGGCGCGTGCTGCGCCGGCCAGGACATCAAGGACGCGCGCAATGTCGCGGCGCGCATCGGCGTCCCGCATTACGTCCTCGACTATGAGCGCCGGTTCCAAGAGAGGGTGATCGACAGTTTCGCCGCGAGCTATGCGATCGGCGAAACGCCCGTGCCCTGCGTCGCCTGCAACCAGTTCATAAAATTCGCAGATCTCTTCGAGACGGCGCGCGATCTCGGCGGCCACGTCCTCGCGACGGGCCATTATGTCTCGGCGCGAGAGGATGAGACGGGCGAACGTGCGCTCTATCGCGCCCGCGACGCCTCGCGCGACCAGAGCTACTTTCTGTTCGCGACGACGCGGGAGCAGCTGCGTCTGTTGCGCTTTCCCCTCGGCGACTTCGCCAAGAGCGAGGTCCGCGCGCTGGCGCGGCGCTATGACTTGAGCGTCGCCGAAAAGCCCGACAGCCAGGACATCTGCTTCGTGCCTTCCGGCGGCTATGCGGGGGTGGTGGAGCAACTCGCGCCGCAAGCCGTGATCCCTGGAGAGATTGTCTACATCGACGGCCGCGTGCTGGGCCGTCACCCTGGAGTGGTGAACTACACGGTGGGACAAAGGCGCGGGCTTGGCCTTGGCTCCTCCAAAGCCGCGAATGCGAGCGAGCCGCTTTTTGTGGTTCGGATCGACGCTCCGCGCGCAAGAGTTGTAGTCGGCCCGCGCGAGGCGCTGGAGACGAGCGCGGCGAGCCTGCGCGACGTGAACTGGATCGGCCCCGGCGCCTTCGAGGAGCTGCCGCCCGAGGGCCTCAGGGTGCACGCGCGGGCGCGCTCGACGCGCCAGCCCGTGGCCGCCCGTCTCGCGCCCCGCGGGGCGAGGGAGGCGGTAGTCCTCTTCGAGGAGGGCGAATATGGAGTCTCGCCCGGCCAAGCCTGCGTGTTCTACGAGAATGGAGGCCCCGACGCTCGCGTGCTCGGCGGCGGCTTCATCGCGGCCACGCAACCGGCGCGGGACGACGCCGCATTCCGGCGAGCGCCTCTGGAGGCGGAAAACGCGTGAGCGGCGGCGTATAGACCCGGCTATTCCTGCACAGCCCCGCCGCTTCCCCGCGAGGCGTCGAGCCGACCGAACTCCGCGATGACCCGCTCATAGACCTCGCGCTTGAAGGGCACGATGAGCCCGGGCAGACGCGCCGGCTCCTCCCAGCGCCATTCGTCGAATTCCGGTTTATGCGCGCCGTCGGCGGGACAATGGATGTCGATCTCGCTCTCTCGGCCGGTAAAGCGCAGGAAGAACCATTTCTGCGTCTGCCCTCTATACTTTCCCTCCCAGCGGCCGCCGGAGCCGAGGGGCAGGTCGTAGCTCAGCCAGGGCTCGACCTCGCCGAGCCGCTCGACGCTGCGCACATTCGTCTCTTCCCAGAGCTCGCGCAGCGCCGCCGCATAGGGCTCCTCGCCGTGATCGATGCCGCCCTGCGGCATCTGCCATTCGTGATGCGCGTCGACCCGATCGTGCTCGCCCTTCGGCCGCCGCCGGCCGATGAAGGCCTGTCCCGTAGAGTTGAGCAGCATCACGCCGACGCAGGGTCGGTAACGCTCCGTCATCGTGGCGGCCCCTCTGCGGCCGTCGCCGCGCCCGCGTTCTTCTCGACGAGCGCGGAGATCGGAGCGATCGCGAGCCCGCGGCTTTCCGCCTCGCTGGCGAAGCGGGCGAGGCGCGCGATCGTCGGCGCCTGCGCATTGGCGAAGCCGATGGCCGAGCCCGTGCGGCGCGCCTGCGCCTCCAGCGCCGCCAGCGCCGCCTCCAAGGACTGCGGGCTCCCGCGCTGGTCGAGGACAATATCCACGCGCGCGGCTGGAATGGAGAGCTTCGCCGCAGTGGCCGTGATCAGCGACTGGGGCGAGCCGCCGTCGTCGAGGATGAAGAGGCCGCGGCGCGCGATCTCTTCCAGCGCTGGCGTTAGCGCCTCTTCATTGGCGGTGAAGCGGGAACCAAGAAAGCTCATGAGGCCAACATAGCCCGCAAAACGGGTCATGAGCCAGTGCAGATCCTCGTTCCCATCGCCGCCCTCGACCCGTAGCGTGTGCGGGCCCGGGTCGTTGCGGGGAAAGTCGAAAGGCTCCATCGGCGTCTGCAGCAGGGTTTCGTGTCCGCGCGCGCGCCCTGGCGGCGTCGCTGGCGACATTCGTCCCATAAGGCGCGAAGGCGAGGGTGACCGTCTCGGGAAGCTCAGCGATCGCCGTCTCCGTCGAGCGGCCATTGAGGCCCAAGCCCCCGACGACGAGCGCGATGCGCGGCGCTCCGGCCTTGAGCCGCTGCGCGGCGTCGAAGGGGCGCGCGTAGACGTCCATGGGACGCGCGCCGTCGGCGCCGATGCGGGGAAGCGTGCCGAAGCGGCTTTTCTCAACAAGCCTTTTGTCGGGCGCGGGCGTGAGGCGCACGACTGCCACCGGCTCGACCTCGATGATCAGCGGATTGGCGCCCCGCCTCCCCCCGCGCGCAGGACGCGCACGCCGTTCTGAACTTCGACCTCCGTCGCCGCTCCGGCGTGCTCCTCGGCGCTGCGGACCTGCACGGAGGAGGCGCCCGGAGCGGCCGGGGCCTTGGCGACTTCCGCGGGTTTCGCAACGGCTTCGGGCGGCGGCGAGTAGGGGTCGATCTTCGTGACGGCGTAGGGCCTGCCGCCGAGCGTCGCGTCGAGCGGGCCGCGCGGCGCGAGGACGAAGAGAGCGGCGACTGCAATCCCGGCGAGGGCGAGGATCGAAGCCGCGACGCGGCGAGGGCCGATTGGCGCGAGCCGGGACGAGCGAACTTGATCCCGGTCGCGGCCTAACGGGCGGTGCAAGTCGTCGTCCATTTCGCCCAAGCTGCGGGGCTCCGTCGGTCAGCCGCGAATTGCTCGCATTCTGGCGATTTTCGCGACCAGCGTCGAGGGCTGCGCGCATGTTGCTGACGGCTCGAACTCGACGCCGCCCTGCCTGTACGCGGCGCAGGGCGGCTTGCAGGGAGAGTGCCGATCGCCTAGGAGGGCGTATGCGCCACCTGTCGATCCAGCCGCTGCTTGCGCGCCTCATCGCAGCGATGCTTCTCGCCGCGTCTCCTGCGGCTGCGCAGGCGCCGGCGGGACGCCCGCCCGCAGCGGCGCAGATTGATCGCAACGGCCTCATGATCCTGCTAAGGTCGACGCTGCTGGCGCTCGATCAGGCCAATAAGACTGGCAATTACTCGGTGCTGCGCGATCTCGCCGCGCCGAGCTTCGCCGCCGCCAACAATCCGGCGCGGCTCGGCGAGGTCTTCTCCAATCTGCGGCGCGACAAAGTCGATCTTTCCGGCGTGATCGTGCTGGAGCCTCAACTCACGGTCATGCCGGAGCTCACGCAGAACGGCATGCTGCACTTTGCGGGCTTCTTTCCGTCCGTGCCCCGGCAGATCAATTTCGAGATGCTTTTCGCGCCGGTCGACGGCCAATGGAGGCTGTTCGGCCTCGCCGCCAATCTCGGGTCCCCGGCCCCCGTCGCGCCGACGGCGGCTCCGACCCCGGCCCCTGTTGCGGCTCCGGCCCCGGCGAAGCCCGCGCCCGAGAAAAAGAAGCCCAAGCCCGAAAAGCCAAAGAGCGAAAGCTCCAAGAGCGAGAACCCTTAAGCGCGCTTCGCTTCGCCGGCTCGAGAGATTGCGAAAACGGGCGCCCGAGCGGAGCCGATTTCCTGTTTGCGCCGGAGGCCTTGTCAATGACGCAGCAGTTCATCCCCGGAATTCAGGGCGCGATCGCCCGCAACGCCGCCTCCTATGACGATGTGCCCTATGAATCGCACCCCTTCCCGCAAACGCACCCGGGCCGGCTCGCGGCGGCGGCGCGCGTCTTCGGGCTCGAGGTCCCGCCGCTCCGCACCGCGCGCGTTCTCGAGCTCGGCTGCGCGGCCGGCGGCAATCTCATTCCGCTCGCCGCGCGCTTTCCGGAAGCGCGCTTTGTCGGCGTCGATCTCTCGCAACGCCAGATCGACGCGGGTTCAAGCCGCATCGCGGCGCTGAAGCTCTCCAACATCAGCCTGCGCCGGGAGAGTTCTGACGGATCTGCGCCCGAAGGACGGGACCTTCGACTACATCATCTGTCACGGCGTCTACAGCTGGGTGCCGGAGCCGGTGCGCGAGGCGATCCTGGGTATCGCGCGCGACAATCTCGCGCCGACCGGCGTCGCCTATATCAGCTACAATGTGCTGCCGGGATGGCGGCTGCGGCAGACGCTGCGCGACGCGATGGCGTTGCACATCCCGCCCGATCTGCCCCTGCAGGCGCAGGTCGCGAAGTCGCGCGAGCTGCTCTCCTTCCTCGAGCAGCACACGTCCGCGGAGAGCAGCTGGGGCCGCATCTTCCGCAGCGAGGCGGCGCAGCTCCGGCAGTCGGCGGATTATTACATCGCTCATGAGTTCCTGGAGCAATGTAACGAGCCCTGCAGCTTCTCCGAGTTCATGCGCGCCGCCGAAAAGTTTTGCTTGGCCTATCTCGGCGAGGTGGACGTTTCCACGATGCTGCCGGAAAACATGAATCCCGCCGCCGCTCCCCTGCTGCGCGGCCTGGCCGGCGACCAGCAGGTCGCCCTGGAGCAGCACATCGACATTTTCACCGGCCGCACCTTCCGCCAGAGCCTGCTCGTGCATAAGGCCCGCGAGGCGCAGATCGTTCGCCGGCTGCTCCCGCCCGTCGCGGAAGGCCTGAATTTCCTGGCGCGCCCCAGCTTCGCCTTTGCGGGCGAGGAGGACGGCCAGGCCGTCTTCACGGACGCGACGGGCGCGCGCTTTTTCACCGACAACCCCACGACGCGCAAGGCGGTGGAGGCGCTCGTCGCGCGTCTGCCGGCTTCGAGCTCGATCGACGAGCTCGGGACGGCGCTCTCAGCGCAGGGCCTGCGCCTCGACGCCGAAACGCGCGCCGATGTGGCGGACGCTCTCCTTAAGATGACGCTCGCCAATATCGTGAGCCCGTCGACCGAGCCGACGCGGCTGGCGGCGAGCCCGACCGCGAGGCCCGTGGCCTGCCCGCTGCTGCGCGGCGACGCCGCGGCCGGCTTCGGCGCCAGCGCCAATCTCCGCCATGAGAGCGTCGCGCTCGACATCGTTGTCCATATCGTGACGCCGCTGCTCGACGGGACGCGCGATCGCGACGCGCTCGTCGCGGCGGTCGCCGCCGCCGCCGCCGAGGGGCGCGTCTCCTTCCAGCGCGCCGACGCGCCGGTGACGGAGCCCGGCGAAGTGGCGGCCTGCTGCAAGGAGCATGTCGACCGCGTGCTCGCCGGTCTCGCGCTCAGCGCCTGCCTGACTGCCTGAGGAGGGGGCCGCAAGCGGCCGGCCCCCTGTTGTATTTGTCATCAGGACTTTTGGGCGCTCTCGCCAGAAGAGCGCGGCGCCGCCCCCCGCTTTTCCAGAAAATCTGCGGGATGCGTAAAACGCTCGCGCGACGCGTCAGCCCTGCCTCAATGTGATTTTGCGAGTCTGCGCGCGAAACTTCGCGTCGAAGTTTCGGCGTGCGCCCTTTTGCAACATTTTGAGACCCTGCCTTCTCGCCGAGCGCCGCAGCAATCGAGCGGCGCCTTCACTTTTTACTGTATTTTTACACAATTGTACGCCTTGAAAACTACTGTTGCAAAAATAGCACTGTTGTAATCAGGTCACACTCTACCGAAAATCGACAGTTGAACCGCTTATCGTCGAAGACTGAGAGGATTCTTTCCGCTAGCTTCCCCCCACTGGTTCGCGCGCAAGCAAGGGGCGCCGGACGCCAAAAAAGTTGTCAACGTCGGAGACGACCTATGAGCGTTCATTCCAATTTCTTCGCCGGTTCTAAGGAAAAGATGCTGCGCAAGGCGCTGCTCGGCGGCGCGGCCGCCGTCGCCATGACGACCGCTTGCGCGCCCAGCAGCGCCTGGGCCGTGAACTGTGTGAGCGCGGCCAACGGCATACAGACGACCGGCGGCAGCGTCGGCTCGGTTGGCAGCGGAACCGTAATCACCGTAACCGAATTCGCCGCAATCCGGTTTTGTTCTTCCTGCTACCCCTTTCGATCCCCCTGGCTCTCCTTCTTTGGTGGGAGCCCCGGGCGGCTTCGCCAGCCAGCCCACCCTTAACCTCTCGGGCACGGGCAACGACAACAACGACCCCTCCAACACCGCTTGCGGCACGAACGCCGCTGCGACCGGCGGCAACTCTTCGGCCTATGGCAACAGCACCACTGCATCGGGCGCCGGATCGACGGCGGTCGGCAACAACAGCAACGCGACCTCTAACAATTCCACGGCGATCGGCAGCGGCGTCACCGCCCAGGGCGGCAGCGGCGCCTTCGCCGGCGGCCACAGCAGCAGCGCCAATGGCACAGGCGCGGTGGCGATCGGTCAGCAGCAATCGGCGACCGGCAACGGCGCGGTGGCGATCGGCGATCCGAACGTCGTGAACGGCAACGGCGCGGTGGCGGCTGGCGCGAACAATACCGCCGCCGGCAATTTTACTGGCGCCACTGCCGCCAATGGCGCGGTCGCGGCGGGCAACGGGAACAATGCGATCGGCCAGGGAGCGGTCGCTGCGGGCAACAACAACACGGCGAATGGCGGCGGCTCGGTCGCGCTCGGCAACAACACCAGCGTCGGAAACGGTCTCACCCCCGTGGCGACGCCCGGCGGCGTCGCGATCGGCGGCTCCGGGGGTCTAGCCTCCGGCAGCAATGGAGCCACGGTCGCGAATGGGGCCTTCAGCGCTTCGGCGATCGGCGGCAACACCGCGGACAGCGCCTTGAGCAACGGGGCGACCGCGGCCGGAATCGCCAGCTTCGCGGCCGGCGGCAATAATAGCGTCGGCGGGGCAATCACCACTGGAGCTGTGAGCGGGGGCGCGAACGCTTCGGCGATCGGCGGCAACAGCGACACCCTTGGCGCCGGCAACACCACCGGCGCGCAGACTAACGGCGGACAACTCGGCCGCGATCGGCGGCAACACCAGCAAAGGTTTGGGCGGCGCGATCACATACAGCGGCGGCAAGAACGGCTTCGCGGCCGGCGGCAACTCCGGCAGCAACGCGAACGGATATGGCGCGGCGGTGTCGGCTGCAAATACCGTGGCGATCGGCGGCAACAGCGGCGCCGGCCAGTATGGCGCGAATGCTGGCGCGCTCAACGCGGCGGCGATCGGCGGCAGCAGCAGCTCCAACACCGGTCTCGCTGGCGGCGCCTCCGCCTATGGCGTCAACTCCTTCGCGGCCGGCGGCAACAGCGGCAGCGGGGCAACGGGTGCGGCCACGACGGGCGACAACTCCGTCGCTCTCGGCGGCGCGAGCGGAAGCAACATCGGCGCTTCGGCTTCCGGAAATCAGTCCGTGGCTTTCGGCGGCAGCGGCGGCGCGGGCGCCGGCGCGGCGGCGGGCGGCCTGAACAGCGTGGCCATCGGCGGCGCCGACGGCGCCGGGCTTGGCGCTTCGGCGGCCGCAGCGGGCGGCGTGGCCATCGGCGGCGCCAACGGCGCGTTCAGTGGCGCCAATGCCGGCGACGTCGGCGCAACGGCGGTCGGCGGTTCGGACGGCGCGTTCAACGGCGCCAACGCCAAGGCTGCGCAAAGCTCCGCTTTCGGCGTGAATTCGGTTGCGAATGCTCCGGGCGACACCGCCATCGGCTTCGGTTCGAACGCGACGGGCGGCGGAACGAACGCCACCGCCGCCTTCGCGGGCGGCTCCAGCACCGCGAACGGCGGCGGAGCGGTGTCGATCGGCGCGAACAATACGGCGAGCGGCCAGGGCGCGGTCGCCTTGGGCAGCAGCAGCGCGGCCTTTGGCCAGGGCGCGGTGGCTCACGGCAACAACAGCGGAGCCTTCGGCCAGGGCGCGGTCGGGCTCGGCAACAACAGCAACGCCTTTAGCGCCGGCAGCTTCGCCGCGGGCGACACCGCCACGGCGTTCAACCAGAACGACATCGCCCTCGGCTCCGGCTCCACGGCCTTCGGCGGAGGTCTCGGCGCGTCTTCCGCGGCGGTCGGCGCGAATGCTCAGGCCACCGGCGCCAATGGCGTAGCCGTCGGCCAGAGCGCGAACGCGGGAGCGGGCGTCAACAATACCGCCATTGGCGCCAACGCGAACGTCGACCCGGCGTCGGTGGGCGCCTCGGGCAACACGGCCGTCGGCGCCGGCGCTCTCGGATCGTCGGGTGGCGCTTCCACCGCCGTGGGCCAAAACGCTAACGCGGCGGGTCGCGCCAGCATCGCCATCGGCGGCAGCGACACCGCCGCTAATGCGACGACGGCGACGGGCTTCGGCGCGACGGCCATCGGCACGGGCGGCAATATCGATCCCGGCGCTCAGGCGGCGGGCGAGGGGGCGGTCGCGATCGGCGGCGTGGAAAGCGTCGGCGGCACGCCTGGAGCCGTTGCGGGCAACACCGGCTCAGTTGCGGTCGGCAACCAGACCAACTCTCAGGGGCTAGGCTCCACCGCCATCGGCGGCAGCAGCGGGTCGGGCTTAGCGGGCGCCTCGGCGACCGGCGCCGCCTCTGTAGTTCTTGGCGGCAACGACGGCACCGCCGTGGGCGCCACGGACAACGCCAACGGCGGCGCGGTGGCGATCGGCGGCGGCTTGAACGGCGTGGCCGGCGCCAGCGTCGGGGGCCAGAGCGCCATCGCGGTGGGCACGGGTTCCAACGCCAAAAACCAGAACGACGTGGCCATTGGCTTCGGCGCGACGGCGAGCGGCGGCATGGCGGGTGCGGCCGCCACCGCGGTCGGCGAAAACGCGACGGCCGGTTACGCGTTCTCGACCGCCGTCGGCACGGGAACGAACGCCGACAACGTCAACACGACGGCGATCGGCAACTTTTCCAAAGCCGAAGGCCAGAGCTCGGTGGCGATCGGCGCCGGCAACACGGCGAATGGGACCAATTCGACGGCGATCGGCTCTGGCGTCACTGTGAACGGCGCCAATTCCGTCGGCATCGGCGGCGGCTTCACGGTCAATGGCAATGGATCCGTCGGCCTCGGCAATGCGACGACCTTCGGAGCGGGAGACGGGCAGGTCTCGATCGGCAACGTCAACTCGACCAACGGCACCGGCTCGGTGGCGATCGGCGCCAGCAACAACGCAGTCGGCAACGGCTCGGTCGCCCAGGGCAACTTTAACGATGCTTTTGGCCCAGGCGCGATTTCGCTCGGCAACGCGTCCAGCGCGTTCAACGCCGGCGCCTTCGCGGCGGGCAACGGCGCCACGGCAAACCAACAGAACGACGTGGCCCTCGGTTCCGGCTCCTCCGCCTTCGGCGGCGGCCTAGGCGCGGCAGCCACGGCGATCGGCGAAAACGCTACGGCTTCAGGCGCCAACTCGGTGGCGCTCGGCTCGGGCGCCAACACGGTCGGCCTTGGCGGGCCGGGCACGAACGGGACCGCGCTCGGCGCCGGCGCCAGCACGAACGGCTTCGTCGGCTCGACCGCGCTTGGAACCGGCGCGCAGAACAACGCCGGCAACCAGATCATGCTGGGCGCCGGCGCCGGCGGCCCGCTGGGTCTGGCTGCGACCGGTCCGTCGCTGCAGGCTCCGGGCATCACCTCCGCGGCGAGCCTCGCGGCGGCCTCCAACCCGGCCAATGGGTTTTCGGATCAGCAGAACCACTTTACGATGACCGACGCAGCGGGCCACCTCGCCACGTCCAACTACGGTCCGTCCAACATCAACGACCTCTACAACCGGACCAATGTGCTGGCGCTCGGCGAGAGCCAACTCCAGCAGCAGGTTTACGACTTGTGGAAGGGCGTGCGGCGCGGCTATGAGGGAACGGCGGTCGCCCTGGCGGCCGCGGGTCCCAACCTGCCCGACAACAAGCAGTTCGCCGTGTCGGCGCACTGGGGCGACTTCCGCGGCCAGAACGCCTTCGGCACCGCGGCCGCAATCCGCGTCACCCCCAATCTGGTTGTTGACGGCGGCATCGCCGTCGGCTTCAACTACGGCGGCGTCGGCGGCCGCGCCGGGGCGACCTGGGCGTGGTGATGACGAACCGCCAAAGACAAGGTGGCGTTATTCTTTTGCTTGCGGCCCTCGGGGCCGCAAGCTCGCCTTTTGGGGCGAGGGCGCAGCAAAACGTCCCGGCGCCGCCCGCCAAGGCGGCGCAGATCGACCGCAACGGTCTCCTGATCCTGCTCAAGTCGACGCTCATCGCGCTCGACCAGGCCAACAAGACCGGCAATTATTCGGTGCTGCGCGACCTTGCGGCGCCGGGCTTCGCCGCCGCCAACAATCCGGCCCGGCTGACCGAAGTCTTCGCCAATCTGCGGCGCGACAAGGTCGATCTCGCCGGCGTCCTCATGCTGGAGCCGCAGCTCACGGTGATGCCGGAGATCACGCAGAACGGCATGATGCACTTCGCGGGCTTCTTCCCGTCGGCGCCGCAGCAGCTGAAATTCGAGATGCTCTACGCGCCGGTCGACGGCCAGTGGAGGCTCTTCGGCATTTCCGCCAACCTCGGCTCTACGGCGCCCCTCGCGCCGCCGGCCCCGGCGCAGCCCGCGAAGCCGAAATCATAGAGCGCCGTCTACAGCACGTCCTCGTTCCCCATCGAGTTCGCTCCCGTTCGGCAGGTCTGAGGGGCCTCGAGCGCCGCCCGGAGTCGCGATCTATGGCCTCTCGCGCCTTCTCAACTCTTGAACATCAGAGGCTAAATTTGTATCATCACCCTCCAGTTGCAGTTTTGCTAACGTTCACAGGAACAGATAGTTATAGATATCGGGAGGGCGGGAATGCTAATAGAGCCTCTATATCGGGAAATGGCGTGTGGATTAGAAAAAGGGATATTCTCAAATTTCTTTCCAAAATTCGTTCAATCAAGAGCCTCCAGGAGCATAAGGATCGCTGATTGTGGTGCCTGTGTTGGATCAACAGCGATTCTTTACGATAATACTATTAGAACTATATTAAATGACGAGGCATATAGCAACTCTGAGATTCTTTGCTACGAACCGCTATACGAAAATATTGTTCAGCTCACTAAGAACGTTCGCGAAAGACCAATAATCCATATAGTAGAGTCGGCCGTTTCGGATTTCGTTGGCAAGGAAAGCTTTGTTGTCCCTTATAGATTTGACGCCATGAGTGCCTCGATGCCGGCAGGCACCTCATGGGCAGGGCTGTTAAAGCCCAAGGATTTCGGCTCACACCAATACGAAATGGTTGATGTCGATGTCTTGAGGCTAGATTCTCAAGGGGAGTTCGATTTTATCAAGTTAGATCTGCAAGGAGGTGAAATCCCTGCAATAGTCGGTCTCGGTGGAAGCATACAAAACGTCAGTATTATATATTCAGAAACTTCATTGTTACCAAAAACCGGAGCCGTAGATTTCTTGCGACAAAATGGTTTCGTATGCTTTTATGATACGCTGCTCATAGGTATGAACAATTCAGCAAAAATCATCGACTTCCGAAAATTAGAGTCCATCGGTATAAATATTACTTCAGGTATTTTACCAGAAATGTGCATGAAAGAGACATTTTTATGTAATGGGTACTTCGACATAATGAACGCCCATCTACTCGACGATGACGGAGAGCTGTATCCAGAGATCGCCGAAGAGCTAACTAGTCTAGGAGTGAGGTTCATTCAATCTGATATTATCGCAGTTAACGCTCGAATAGCTGGAGATGCGCTCAATCTCATCTAACGGCTTCTAGACATTCGGCGCGCTAGGACCGAACGGCCTCACAACAACATCAGTGACAGCCGAAAAGTTCTGGTCCGACTTTCTGGCCGAGGAGTCCGGCGCATCTGATTAAGCTTCCGGATGAGCGCGTTGGGACGGGTGCTCTCATGAAGCCGTTTAGGACTCCTCCTCGCCGAAGAGTCCAATCTGGCCTTGCGCGCGTGGCGGCTCCTTCAAGCCGAGATGACGGAACGCCGCCGCGGTCAGCACGCGGCCGCGCGGGGTGCGCTGCAAGAAACCCTGCTGCAGCAGATAGGGCTCGATGATGTCTTCGATCGCGTCGCGAGGCTCCGCGAGCGCTGCGGCGATGGTCTCGATCCCGACCGGCCCGCCGGAAAAATTCACCGCGACCATGTCGAGATAGCGACGGTCCATCACGTCGAGGCCGATGTCGTCGACCTCGAGCAGCGTCAGCGTCCGCGCGGCGAGTTCGCGCGTGATCTCGGCCACGCCCTCGACGATCGCGAAGTCGCGCACGCGGCGCAGCAGGCGCCCGGCGATGCGCGGCGTGCCGCGCGAGCGCCGCGCGATCTCGCGCGCGCCTTTCTCGTTCATGGCGATTCCGAGCACGCGCGCGCCGCGCGCGACGATCGTCTCGAGCTCCTCGACCGTGTAGAAATTGAGCCGCACTGGAATGCCGAAGCGGTCGCGCAGGGGGGTGGTCAACAAGCCGGCCCGCGTGGTCGCGCCAACGAGCGTGAAGCGCGCGAGGTCGATCTTGACGGAGCGCGCCGCCGGCCCCTCGCCGATGATGAGATCGAGCTGAAAATCCTCCATCGCCGGATAGAGGATTTCCTCAACCGCCGGGTTGAGGCGATGGATCTCGTCGATGAAAAGCACGTCGCGCGGCTCGAGATTGGTGAGCTGCGCGGCGAGGTCTCCCGCCTTCGCGATGACGGGGCCGGAGGTGGAGCGGAAATTGACCCCCAGTTCCCGCGCGATGATCTGCGCGAGCGTCGTTTTGCCAAGGCCGGGCGGGCCGACGAAGAGCACATGGTCGAGCGCGTCGCCGCGCGTTTTGGCCGCTTCGATGAAAACCTTGAGGTTTTTGCGCGCGGCCTCCTGGCCTGTAAAGTCGGAGAGCGCGAGCGGCCGTATCGACGCGTCCTCGCGGTCGTCGCGCTTTTGAGGCGTCAGCAGGCGACGGGGCGGGCTGGCCAAAGCGAATCGCTCCTTAGGGGCCGATGGGCGGGTTTAGGGCGTCGCGCAGGATAAGCCAAGCGAGGAGCGACCGCTTGACGCGGAGCGCAGGGCGCTTCGGCGGAAGGCGCCTAATCCGTCCATGCCCTCAATTTTAACTTCTTTGTCTACATAATCGCGGCTGTCGCGGTGGCGGCGCACCCAGCGCTGACCTCGCGCTTTGAGGGGTGGAACCGAACCTTTTTTCCGCGTGCGAGGTTCGTCCGAATGCAGCGAAATCCAGCCGGAGGCTCGAAAGCCGATGCGTCGATTTTTTCTCGCTTTGCCGATGGTTTTTCTTTGCGCGGCGCCGGTCGGCGCCGGCGAGGCGGTCGTTGACAGCATCCTCGGCGGCGCCGCGGGCGGCCTCGTGCTCGGTCCGGTCGGGCTCGTCGGCGGCGCGCTCATCGGCGCGACGGCGGGGCCGGGCATTTCGAAGAGCTGGGGCTTGAGCGGGCACGCGCATCATCACCGCGCCAAGCCGCATCCCCAGCAACAGGGCTGATCGCCGCTTCCAGCCCCGCGCCTCGAAGACGCTCAAGCCTTTTTCAGAAATTCCGTTCGCAGCACCAGGCCCTTGATCTTATCAGACCGGCATTCGATCTCGGCGGGGTCGTCCGTGAGACGGATGTTCTTGATCACGGTTCCGCGCTTCAACACCGCAGACGAGCCTTTGACCTTCAAATCCTTGGTCAACGTAACCGAGTTGCCGTCCTTCAGCTCGGCGCCGTTGCTGTCTCTGACCGTGTCCGTCACGCGCGCGCCTCCTCGATAGTCAGTCTTCGCGTTTCGCTCAGTGCGCTGCGTGCTTGGTTTTATGCGTATGCGCCTTCGGCTTCGCCTGAGCTTGCGTTGCTGCGGCTGGCGGCTGGGCCGCCACGGGGGCGGCGGGCGCTGCAGCGGTCTGCTCGAGCGCGGCGGCGGGCGCGGCCGCCGTGCTCGGCGCTGGGACGGAATCCGCGCTGCCGCTTTCGCTTGCCGCCGGCTGCGGCTCAACCGCCGCAGAGGGAGGGGCCGGCGCCGTGACAGGCGTCAGCGCTGTCGCTTCAAGCGGAACCCGGATGTAAACCGCCAGCAGGCCAAGGGCTCCAATGATGATCGCTGCGGCAGCAGCCAATAAAAGCTTGCGCATTTCCAGTCGCTCCAGGAATCTGCTTCGAGAGGGATAAACCGAATTGGCTTTCGATCCGCGCCGCTACGCTGCTCCGCCTTAAAGGGTGTGGGTGCAACACAAGGGCGCCGGCAAATTTTCCCGAGCACAATCTCAGGCGCGCTTTCGGCCCGGTGGCTCGCGTCGGAAGCGCTTGGATGACGACCGCCGCGCTTGTGGCGCCGCTGGTCCATTGAGATTGCTGGCGACCCCGGCAGGATTCGAACCTGCGACCTACTGCTTAGAAGGCAGTTGCTCTATCCGACTGAGCTACGGAGTCGAAAGCCCGAACGGCGTCAGTGCGTCCACAGATCCTTGCGGGTCGGCTTGAAATTGTCGGCGTAGGATTGGAGGCGGCGCCAAGCGATGTTGGGCTTTGGCTCGTCGACCCGATAGGGAATGCCTTCGCGCTCGGCGTAGGCGATCGCCTCCTCCTTCGTCGAGAAGCGCAGCTTGACCTGCGCGCGCATGTCGGACGAGGAGGTCCAGCCCATCAAGGGATCGATAGCGCGCGGCGATTCGGGATCGAAGCGCAGGCGCCAGGGCCTTTTCGCGCTTTCGACCGATTGGCCTTCCGGACGATAGATGCAAGCGGTCATTTGGCCTCGCCTTGAACGTCGTAAGGTCTTGCCGCGACTCGAGGGGGCAATGGTCGGGGCAGCAGGATTCGAACCTGCGACCTGAAGTACCCAAAACTTCCGCGCTACCGGGCTGCGCTATGCCCCGACGCTCGCCCGCGGCGCGACATGGCTATCATGCGCGGGGGCCGGTCACAAGAAGAAGCCGCCAAGCGCGAACCTCGCCTTGCCTCCAGCGCTCACGCCGCCTATTCCCGGCCGAGCCCCTCCAGCCCGAAAGCCCCGGTCTTGACCGACCCGAAACAGCCCCTGCATCGCCAGCTCTACGTGCAGACGCTCGCGGCCATCGCGATCGGCGCGCTGTTTGGCGCCTTTTTCCCCGAGCAGGCCGACGCGCAATGGGTCAAAGCGCTTGGCGACGGCTTCGTGAAGCTCGTCAAGATGACCATCGCCCCGGTCATCTTCTGCACCGTGGCGGGCGGCATCTCGCATCTTTCCGACGCCCGCAAGGTGGGGCGCGTCGGCGTCAAGGCGCTCGTCTATTTCGAGACCGTCTCGACCTTCGCGCTCATTCTCGGCCTCGTCGTTGGCGCGCTGCTGCGCCCTGGCGCGGGCTTTCCGGGCCATCCCGACGCCGCGGCGGTGGAGCAATACGCCAAGAAGGCGCATGAGGCCGGCGGCGCGGTCGACTTTCTGCTCGGCGTGATCCCGGACACGATCTTCGGCGCCTTCTCGCAGGGGCAGATCCTGCAGGTGCTGTTCGTCGCGATCCTCTTCGGCTTCTCGCTGATGGCGGTCGGCGAGAAGACCGAGAGGCTGCGCGTCTTTCTCGACGACGCGGGCCACGCGACCTTCGGCGTCGTCGGCATCATCATGAAGGCCGCGCCCATCGGCGCCTTCGGCGCGATGGCCTATACAGTCGGCCATTACGGCCTCGCCTCGCTCGCCTCGCTTGCCTGGCTCGTCGGCTCCTTTTATCTCTCCGCGGCGCTCTTCGTGCTGCTGGTGCTCGGCGGCGTCGCGCGGCTCACGGGCTTCAGCATTCTGCGCTTTCTCGCCTATATCAAGGACGAGCTGATGCTGGTGCTCGGCACCTCGTCCTCGGAGAGCGCGCTGCCCCGGCTCATGGAGAAGCTGGAGCGGCTCGGCTGCGATCGGAGCGTCGTGGGCCTCGTCGTTCCAACCGGCTATTCCTTCAATCTCGACGGCACCAATATCTACATGACGCTCTCGACGGTCTTCATCGCGCAGGCTCTGGGCTTCGAACTCGATCTCTTGCACAAGCTCACGATCATTGGCGTCGCCATGCTGACCTCGAAGGGCGCCTCGGGCGTCGCTGGCGCGGGCTTCGTCACGCTCGCCGCGACTCTCGCCGCCGTCGATCCGCAGCTCGCGCCGGGCATGGCCCTGGTGCTGGGCGTGGATAAATTCATGAGCGAGTGCCGCGCCTTGACCAATCTCTGCGGCAATGGCGTCGCGACGATCGTCGTCGCGGCCTGGGAAGGCGCGCTCGACCGTGAAAAGCTCGCGCGGGAGCTCGGATGAGCGCCCAGCCCGAAGCGCCCCCCGCAGAGACCGCCTTTTCCTTCGTCGTCGCGCCGGAGGAGGCCGGCACGCGGCTTGATCGTTTTCTTGCCGAACGGCCTGAGATCGCCGCCGCGCATGTCTCGCGCACGCGCGTCAAGGCGCTGCTCGAGTCCGGCGCCGCGACGCTCAACGGTCATCCGGCGCGCGACGCCAGCGCGAGACTTTCCGCGGGCGACGCCGTGGCGCTGACGCTGCCCGAGCCCGAGCCCGCCGCTCCGCAGGGCGAGGACATTCCGCTCAACATCGTCTTCGAGGATGCGCATCTTCTCGTGGTGGACAAGCCCGCGGGCCTCGTCGTGCATCCGGCGCCGGGGCATGAGAGCGGCACGCTGGTCAATGCGCTCATCGCGCATTGCGGCGAGAGTCTCTCCGGCATTGGCGGCGTCAAGAAGCCGGGCATCGTGCATCGCATCGACAAGGATACAAGTGGGCTCGTCGTCATCGCCAAGACCGACGCGGCGCATGCCGGTCTGTCAAAACTTTTCGAGGATCACGGCCGCAAACTCAATCTCACGCGCGACTATCTCGCCTTCGTCTGGGGCGCGCCGGAGCGCGCGCAAGGGACGGTCGACGCGCCGGTCGGCCGCCACGCGACGCAGCGCGAGCGCATGGCGGTGGTCTCCGCCGCGCGCGGGCGCGAGGCGATCACCCATTGGGAGCGGCTCGAGGATTTCGGCGCCGCGTCTTTGCTGGCCTGCCGGCTGGAGACGGGGCGCACGCATCAGATCCGCGTGCACATGGCGCATATCGGCCATCCGCTGATCGGCGATCTGACCTATGGCGCGGGCTTCAAGACGAAGGTCGCAAGGCTCACGCCGCAAGCGCGCGCGGCGGTCGAGCGGCTCGGGCGCCAGGCGCTGCATGCGGCGACGCTTGGCTTCACGCATCCGGTGACAGGCGAGGACCTGTCGTTTGAGAGCGAGCTGCCGCAGGATTTGGAGGCGTTGCGCAAGGCGCTTGCAGAGGGCGGTTGAAAGGCCGAGGGGTGTCGGGCCCAGCGGGAAGCCGACAAGCTCTCTTCGGCTTTCGTCGCGCCATACGGCGACGAAGCGCGGGCTCGCCCGGCCAGAGCGCTGCTGCGCCAGCGCCAGGGCGAAGCCCGGCTCGAAGAAGGCGTGCGCTCCAGCGCGTGCCGATTCGCCTTGCGGGCGAAGGAGACGATTACGCCTTCGCCGGGGTCTTGTGCGGAATGCCTTCCTTGTCGAACAGCGCCGCAAGCTCGCCCGACTGGAACATCTCGCGCGTGATGTCGCAGCCGCCGAGGAACTCCTGCTTCACGTAGAGCTGCGGGATGGTCGGCCAGTTCGAAAAGGCCTTGATGCCGTCGCGGATATCGGCGTCGGCGAGCACGTTGATCGCCTTGTAGGGCGCGCCGACGTGGTTGAGGATCTGCACGACCTGCTGAGAGAAGCCGCATTGCGGCGCTTGCGGCGTGCCCTTCATGAACAGCACGACGTCGGCGCTGTCGATCTCGCTCTTGATGCGAGCCTTGATGTCGCTCATCTACTTTGTCCTTTCGCGCGGAGGTCAAGGTTCCGCCGGTTGACCGTCATTGCGAGCGAAGCGAAGCAATCCAAGGGCCGCGCCTGCAATTCAACGATTTCGTTTGCGCTCTCGACTCCTGGATTGCTTCGCTTCGTTCGCGGTGACGAAGCCCAAAGCGTCGCGTCGATCTTAAGGCGTGCGCGTCGTCAGCGCGAGCGCGTGCAATTCGCCGCCGAGCTTCTCGCCGAAGGCGGAGTTGACGAGCTGATGCTGCCTGACGCGGCTCAAACCCGCGAAGGCCGCCGAGGTTACGGTCGCCGCCCAATGGTCGTTGTCGTCGGCGAGCGCGGTGAGCTCGATCGTCGCATCCGGCAGCGCCGTCTTGATCATGCGTTCAATTTCTTGCGCGGGCATCGGCATTTGTTCAGTTCCTAACCATAAAGGCTCTATCCTCCCCGGCCATGTAAGCCGGCAGGGGCGTCTCATGCGCTTCGTGCAAGGACCTGAGCAATATCGGCGCCTCGCCGGGCAAAATCAATGCGTCGCCGCCCGTAAAGCCGATCGGGGTCGCCGGCACGCCGCGCGCCTCGGCCGAGGCGACGAGCGCGTCGAGCTCCGCGAAGGCCACCGAGACGAGATATCGGGCCTGGTCCTCCCCGAAAAGCACGGCCCGCGCGAGCCCATCCGGCAGGCGGACGATGCGGGCGCCAACCCCGCCGGCGAGGCACATTTCCGCCAGCGCGACGGCGAGACCGCCGTCGGAGAGGTCATGCGCCGCCCGCGCCGTTCCGGCCAGCACGAGCTCGCGCACGAACTCGCCGTTGCGGCGTTCCGCGACAAGATCGACCGGCGGCGGCGCGCCTTCGGCGCGGCCGCGCAGATCGCGCAGATAGACCGACTGGCCGAGCCAGCCCTGCGTTTCGCCGATGAGCACGATGGCCTCGCCCTCCGCGCCAAAGCCCGTGCGCGCGGCCTTGGCGACGTCGGCGATCACGCCCACGCCGCCGATCGCGGGCGTCGGCAGAATGCCCGCCCCCTGTGTCTCGTTGTAAAGCGAGACGTTTCCCGAGACGATCGGGAAGTCGAGCGTGCGCGCCGCGTCGCCGATGCCGCGCAGGCAATGGACGAACTGCCCCATGTTCTCTGGCCGCTCGGGATTGCCGAAATTGAGATTGTCGGTCAAAGCGAGCGGCGTCGCGCCGGTCACGCTGACGTTGCGCCAAGCTTCCGCGACGGCCTGCTTTCCGCCCTCGTAAGGATCGGCGGCGCAGTAGCGCGCCGTCACATCGGTCGCCAGCGCCAGCCCTTTCGGCCCCTCGCCAACGCGAACGACCGCGGCGTCGCCGCCCGGCGGCCGGATCGTGCCGCCGAGGATCAGATGATCATATTGCTCCCAGATCCATCGCTTGGAGCAAAGATTGGGCGACGCCAGCAGTCTGAGCAGCGCCTCGCGGTTGGAGAGGGGCGACGCGATCCTGGCCGCATCGACGACGGGGAGCTTCGGCGGCTCGACATACGGCCGATCGTAGAGCGGCGCCTGATCGCCAAGCTCCTTGATCGGCAGATCGGCCTTGACCTCGCCCTTGTGCTTCACGACGAAGCGCAGCGTGTCCGTGGTTTTGCCGACGATCGCGAAATCGAGGCCCCATTTGCGGAAGATCGCCTCGGCCTCGCGCTCCTTTTCGGGCCGCAGCACCATGAGCATGCGCTCCTGGCTCTCGGAGAGCAGTATCTCATAGGCCGTCATGCCCTCCTCGCGGCAAGGCACGGCGTCGAGGTCGAGCTCAATCCCGAGATCGCCTTTGGCGCCCATCTCGACCGCCGAGGAGGTGAGGCCCGCCGCGCCCATGTCCTGGATGGCGATGACGGCGCCGGTCTTCATGAGCTCGAGGCAGGCCTCGAGCAGCAGCTTCTCGGAGAAGGGATCGCCGACCTGAACGGTCGGCCGCTTCTCCTCGGCGTCGGCCTCGAAGGAAGCGGAAGCCATGGTCGCGCCGTGAATGCCGTCCCGCCCGGTCTTGGAGCCGAGATAGACGATCGGATTGTCCACGCCCGCAGCGGCCGAATAGAAGATCGAATCGGCGCGCGCGAGGCCGACCGCCATCGCATTGACGAGAATGTTGCCGTCATAGGAGGGATCGAACTCGGTCGAGCCGCCGACCGTCGGCACGCCGAAGGAATTGCCGTATCCGCCGATCCCTGCAACGACGCCGGCGACCAGCGCCCGCGTCTTCGGGTGCTCCGGCACCCCGAAGCGCAGGAGGTTGAGGCAGGCGATAGGCCGCGCGCCCATCGTGAAGACGTCGCGCAGAATGCCGCCCACGCCCGTCGCCGCGCCCTGATAGGGCTCGATGAAAGAAGGGTGGTTGTGGCTCTCCATCTTGAAGACGACCGCGTCGCCGTCGCCGATGTCGATGACGCCGGCGTTTTCGCCGGGCCCGCGAATCACCCACGGCGCCGTTGTGGGGAGCTTGCGCAAATGCAGGCGCGAGGATTTGTAGGAGCAGTGCTCGTTCCACATCGCGGAGAAGACGCCGAGCTCCGTGAAGCTCGGCGCGCGGCCGAGCAGCGCCAGAATGCGTGCATATTCCTCAGGCTTCAGGCCATGGGCGGCGACGAGCGCAGCATCGATGTTGGGTTCTGCCGGCGTCAAACGGGCGTCTTTCCTTGAATTGGGCGGAGTTGGCGGCTCTCCTATGCCTGCTTGGCCGCTCGGATTGAAGCAGGAATTTGGCGCCCTGTCGCGCCTGCGCGCCGCGCGTCGTCAACCGAATACTTAGAAAATGCTGGGTTTCTCGCTATTGAAGGCAATGCGCAGTCTCATTTCTAACTGGGTGAAAAGTGTTGCTAAAGTGACACAGCTCAAGAGAAAGCGACATCGCCCCCTCAAATCTTGACGAAAATCAAGGCCGACTGCGCAGTTTCGTTGCAACCTCCGCCCGAACTCGACACGCCGCTCCTGCAAGTGTCGTCCCGATTGTTCCAAGGGGGATCCCATGAAGACGATTATTCGTGGCGCGCTTGCCGCTACACTCCTGAGCGCCGTGAGCCTGCCTGCTCTCGCTGCAGACCTGCCCTCCATCAAGGCGCCGCCGCCGGAGCCGCTCATCGAGACCTTCCAGCCCTTCCAGGTCCGCCTCGAGCTCTCCGGAGTCGTTCCGACGGCCGGCAAGGGCACGGCTTATGACGAGGGTATCGTCGCGCCCTTCGCGACCGCCCCTGTTTCGGGCCTCCTCCTGCCGTACGCCGGCAATCCGGCCATTGCGACGGGCCTCAGCCAAGGTTACGGCACGCAGATTCCCTGGGCCAGCACCAGCACCTCCTGGGCGGTTATTCCGACGCTCGCCGTCGACTATTACGTCAACAAGAACTGGTCGATCGAGGCGATCTGCTGCGTCTCGCCGCACCATATTCAGGGCACGGGCTCGATCCAGTCGACCTTCGCCCACACCTGGGTGTTCCCGCCGTCGCTGTTGATTGACTACCACTTCACCAACTTCGGCGCGTGGCAGCCCTATATCGGCGTCGGTGTGAACTTCACGGCCTATTGGGGCACGCGCGTCAACAACGAAACTTGGCCGCTGATGTTCCAGCCGAGCGGTCCGCTGACGTCGGCCCTGGCGGGCCTCAACGCCCCCGGAGCCTACGCCCAGTTCTACAACGCGACGGTCACCCCGTCTTGGGGCGTCGTCGGCCAAGTCGGCCTCGACTATATGTTCAACGACCACTGGGGTCTCAACCTGGACGTGAAATACATCACGATGGAGCCGACGGTTCACGCCAAGGTCGCCGCCTTCGTGCCGGGCCCGACGACGGCCCTCTTTGGCCCCGTCTACGTCCCGGTTCGCGTCGCGCTGCCGATCGATCCGCTCGTCATCAGCGCCGGCCTGACCTATCGCTTCGGCGGCGGAACCGCGGCTCCGGTCCTCGCCAAATACTGACAAGGCAAAAGCGGCTAAGAGTAGTGAAAGGGCCGGTCCTTCGGGACCGGCCCTTTTTGTTTGGATATCAACCTTTCAGCTTCTCCCTCACGGCGGGGGAGAGAGCGCCGCTCCAGGTCAGGCCGAAATCTTCTTGCACTCCTCGGCGCAGGCCTTGCAGGACTCGCCCATCGCAACGCATTCGGAATATTGCGGGAACTTGTCGCATTCCTTCTTGCAGGCCTCGCAAATGCCTTCCACCACCTTCGCCAGCGCCGGAACGGCGGCCGAATTGACGGAAGCGAGCGTCGAGAGCGCTCGGCAGGCGGCGATTGTGTCGAAGGAGGCCTGGGTGCAAGCGGCCATGCTCGTGTCGTTCATGGACAGCATGCCGAAACAGTGACGCAGACAGCTGTCGCCGTCGAGAACGCATTTCCCGGCGGCGTCGCTCAGCCCCTTGTATTTCGCCGGATGCATATGGGCCATGCCTTCCGCAAACGCAGGCGCAGCTGACAAGACGGCGGCGGCCGCCCCAAGTGTTGTCATGAATTCGCGACGTTCCATTCTGATCTCTCCCGTTTTTGTCGGCTCCGGCGGATTGGATCGGGCCGAGGTAGGTACATAAGCATTTCGGCCCTACAGACAAGCATGCGGTGGGTATTGTGCGGCTCCGGGTGAGTGGAAATTGACCTCCCTCCGTAATTTATAAATCCTATCAAACTAATTGATTTTTCTGCTCGAGCGACACGCGATCCGGTGGACACGCTTGACTCCTTCCTCCCCTCGGCTCCATGATGGAACATATCAAGAACAAAGGAGGCCGGATCGATGCCGCCGAATGGCGCGCGCGAGCGCATCGTCCTTTTGCGCCGGCGCATCGCCGCCCTCGAGGCGCGCGATGGGCCGCTTCCTCGCCTTCCCGCGGAATGGGGGAAGGCGGACGCTCCGGCTTCGGCGCAGGACTTTTTCGAGGTCCTGCCTGGCGCTCTCGCATCCGGCGGCTTGAGCGAGATCGTTCCGGCCCGTCCGCGCGACGCCGCCGCCGCCGCCGGTTTCGCCTCGGTCCTGGCGCTTTGCGCCGTCGCCCCGCGCGCCGCCTCGGCCGTCTGGATCGCCGAGGACATGGCGGCGCGGGAAATCGGCCTGCCCTACGCCAAGGAACTCGAGGCGCTCGGCCTCGATCCGGCGCGGCTCATCGTGGCGCGCACGCATGATCCTCGCGAAACCCTGTGGACGATGGAGGAGGCGCTGAAGCGCCGCGTCGGCGCCGTCGTCGCCGAAAGCTGGATCGCCCCCGGCGCCTATAGCCTTGCGGCGTCGCGGCGTCTTTCGCTCGCGGCGCGGCGCGGCGGGGGATGCGCCCTGCTGCTGCTGCTGCGCGCCGCGGGCCAGGGCGGCCGCCTCGCCAGCGCGGCGCAGCTGCGCTTCGAGGTCGGCGCGCCTTCGCCGCCCCACCCCGCGCCGCCGGGGTGCGGGCCGCCGCTGCCGGGTCCGCTCGGCTGGCGCCTGCGCCTGCTCAAGGCGCGTCTTAGCGCCGCCTGTCCCGGCGGCCTCGACGCGCCGGAATGGCGCGAGCTTCTCTTCGATCCCGATAGGGGCGCGTTTCGTCATGCGTTTCCTCAGCGTCTTCCTGCCGAGGCTTGCGACCGACCGGATCTTGCGGCAAAGCGACGCGTCTTCGCGTGACGCGCCCTTCGCGCTGTGGAGCCGAATTCAACGGCGCCGAACGCCTCGCCGCCGTCAATGCGGCGGCCGAAGCGCGCCGGCTTAAGCTCGGCATGGCCGTCGCCGACGCGCGCGCGCTGTATCCGGGCCTGCGGCTCGAGGAGCATGATCCCGCAACCGACGCGGCGACGCTCGCGACGATCGCCGATTGGTGCTCCCGCTTCACGCCGCTCGCCGCGCTCGATGCGCCGGACGGCGTCATGCTCGACGTGACCGGCGCGGCCAGCCTTTTCGGCGGCGAGGCGAAATTGCTGGACGAGATCGAGGCGCGCCTCAACGCCCAGGGTTTTCACGCCCGCGCGGCGCTGGCGCCGGGGCCAGCGCTGGCGCATGCGCTCGCGCGCTTCTCCAAGCTGCGCCTCGTCCCGCCGCGCTTGGCGGCGGGCGAGATCGAGGCGCTCGCCGCGCCTCTGCCCGTCGCGGCGCTCGAGCTCGAGGAGCCGGGCGCAACGCGCCTCGCCCGCGCCGGGCTGGCGCGAATTGGCGATCTTCTGGCGCGTCCGCGCGCGCCCCTCGCGGCCCGCCTCGGCCCCGCGGCGATGACGCGGCTCGACGCGCTGCTCTGCCGCCGGCGCGAGCCGATCGTCCCGCGCTTCCCGGCCCCCTCGCATATCGCCGAGCGGCGCTTTCCCGATGGATTGACGAGGCTTTCCGACATAGAGGCGACGCTTCGCCTCCTCTGCGCAGACCTCTGTCCCCTGCTCGAAAAAAGCGGGCTCGGCGCGCGGCGGCTGGAGGCGGCTTTCTATCGCGTCGACGGCGCGGTCAAGCGCCTCACGGCGGGAACGAGCCGGCCGCTGCGCGATCCCGCCCGCCTCTTCGGCCTGCTGCGCGAGCGCCTCGGCCGCCTCGCCGAGGAGGGGCTGGACACAGGCTATGGCTTCGACGTTCTGCGGCTCGCCGCCGTTTCGACCGAGCGCCTCCACGACGAGCAGCGGGGCCTGGACGAAGCCGCGGCCGGCAAGGCCGAGGCGCTCGCCGATGTCGTTGACCAGCTCGGCGCGCGGCTCGGCCAAAATCGCGTGCTGCGGCTCGATCTCTTGGAGCGCCACACGCCCGAATGCGCGGTGCGCGCCGCGCCCGCCGCCTCTCCCGCGCCCAAGCCCTGCGGGGAAAAATTCGCGCCGCTCGCCCGGCCGCTGCGGCTTTTCGAGCGGCCGGAGCCCATCGAGGCGATCGCGCTTGCGCCCGACGGGCCGCCGCTGCGCTTCCGCTGGCGGCGCGCGCTGCACGAGACCGCCGCCTTCGAGGGGCCGGAGCGCATCGCGGCGCCCTGGTGGCAGGCGCCGCAAAATCTATTGGCGCGCGACTATTTCCAGGTCGTGGACAGCGAGGGCCGGCGCTTCTGGCTCTATCGCGAAGGCGTGCCCGGCGAGGACGAGGTCCACGCCCGCTGGTTCCTGCATGGGTTGTTTTGAAGGCCCCTCATTTCGAAGCGAAATGCACCAGCACTTCGGCGCCGTCCTTGGGCGGCGAAACGAGGCGGGTGTGGAAGGCGACCTTTTCGCCGGCGTCGAGCCGCGCCTTGGGCGCCCGCGTCGTCCAGGCGTATTTGTCCTGCCCGTCGGCGCCACGCACGGAAAGCGCGAGCGGCGGCGCAACATTGGCGTCGCGGCGCAGATTGACGATCTCGCCCTCGACGAGCAGCACCTTGCGCGCGCCTTCCAGCGAGACGTGCGAGCGCAGCTCGGAAAGCGCGAGGCCGTCGAGATTGACCGGGAGACCCAGCGTCGCGTAGGGCGCGGCGGCGAGCGGCGCGATGCGCACAATCCTGTCGCGCAGCCCGATCAGCGCCATCGCCCCGATGATGGTCGCGATCACCGCCGCGAAAATCAGGGCGCTGGACTCGGAGCGCCGGCTCTCCTCCTCCGGCGATTCGTCCGGCGGCGGGCGCCAAAGCCCCGCCTCGCCAAGCGGGCGCATGGGCGAATTCTGGAAGCGTCTGTCGTCCGGCGAGGCGCGCATCGGCAAAGGCTCGAGCAGTCTTTGAGCCGATTATACCAACCCGCGCTGAAGCTGACTCACGCGGGGGATTCCCGAATTGGGCGGTTTCTGATTCGACGTGGCGAACAGGAGGTTCGCCATGGCGGCTGCAATCGGTTTACGGGAAGACTCTGACGCAAAGGCTCTTCGGGCTCTGGCCAAGCGCGCGAAGGATGGGCCGCAGGCGCGTCGCCTCTTGGCGCTGGCGGCGATTTACGATGGCGCGACGCGCAGCGAGGCGGCCAAGATCGGCGGCGTGACGCTCCAGATCGTCCGCGACTGGGTGTTGCGCTTCAACGCGCTGGGGCCCGAAGGTCTCGTGGACCGCAAGGCGCCGGGGCAGGCGTCACTCCTCAACGATGAGCAGCGCGCCGCTTTGGTCGATATCGTCGAGGAGGGCCCGACGCCGGCGATCCACGGCGTCGTGCGCTGGCGCATCGTCGACCTCTGCCAATGGCTGTTCGAGACGTTCCGCATCTGCGTCTCCGAGACGACGGTGAGCCGCGAGCTGCGCAAGATGGGATATCGCAAGCTCTCCGCCCGCCCGCGCCATCATGCGCAAGCCGCAGGCGTGATCGAGGATTTTAAAAAAGCTTCCGCGCCCGCCTGGAGGAGATCGCCCGCGAAAAAGGCGTCGCGGCAAGCGACATAGAGATTTGGTTTTCCGACGAAGCCCGCGTCGGCCAGAAGAACAAGATCACGCGGCGTTGGGCCAAGCGCGGCTCGCGCCCCTGCGCGCCCAAGGATCAGCGCACCGCTTCAACCTACATCTTCGGGGCGATCTCGCCCAAGGACGGCAAGGGCGCCGCGCTCGTGCTGCCCAAATGCGACACCTATGCGATGAACCTGCATCTGGCGGAAATCTCCAAGCGCGTCGCGCCCGGCGCCCACGCCGTGCTGATGCTCGATCAGGCCGGCTGGCACATCACCGCCAAGCTCGAACTCCCCGAAAACATCACCATTCTGCCGCTGCCGGCCAAATGCCCCGAACTCAACCCCACCGAGAACGTGTGGCAGTTCCTGCGCGACAACTGGCTCTCCAACCGCGTGTTCGGCTCCTACGACAATATCGTCGATCACTGCTGCGACGCCTGGAACAAGCTCGCCGAGCAACCCTGGCGCATCATGTCCATCGGACTGCGCGATTGGGCTCATGAGTTCTAATCAGTGCGGGTTGGTATTAGCCCGCAACAAAGTTAACGAAGCGTTGGGGTGGCGGGAACGATCCGGGCCGGCCGCGCCTTATAGACAGAATGAAAACTGTCATACTCGCCGCCCTCGCCGCCGCGATGCTGGCCCTAGCGCCCGCCGCGCAGGCCGAGGTTCGCCTCGCGGGCGACCGCCGGGCCCTATTGGTCGAGGCCGAACAGGCTTCGATCGAGGCGGTGCTCGCCGCATTGCGGGACACGGTCGGGCTCGATTATCGCACAGCCGTCCGGCTCGACGCGCCGTTCACGGGCCGTCTCACCGGCTCGCTCGACCAGATCGTCGAGAAGCTCCTACTTTCCCGAGACTACAGCTACGTTTTTCGCAACGCCGCCGGGCGCCCGATGCTGGAGATCGTCGCCGGGGGCGCCGGCGCGGCCACGGCGACAGCCTCCTCGGCGGCGGGCGGCTCGGCGCCGCCTTTCGCGCTGAGGAGGCCGGCGAGGCGTTTCGACGCCACCCAGGCGCTGCTGTGGGACGAGACCCTGCGCTATGGCGACGTCGTCGTGACGGATGCGGGCGTGCGCGTTTTCGAGGGGAACTGGATCTGCCCGCACGCCATTGCGGATTTTCGCACGCTCGCCGAATTGTCCGAGTTGAGCCCGCGCAAGCGCGTCATCCTGGCCGAGATCGAACGCGCGCTGAAGATGAGAGACGGCGCGCGGCCCATTGTGGCGAGCGACCCGCCAAGGTGAGGATCGCGAGAGGTCTTATCCAAGCAGCGCGTCGTGATTTCGGGACGCCCTCCCCAACACCCCCACAAACTGCTTCATCCAATTGCAGGCGTCGCGCTCGCGAATGCGCTCCATCAGCGCGCCGTGACGCTCGATGCGTTCCGCTTTCGGCATGTGTATCGCCGTCTGCATCGCCTGCGCCACCTCGTCGGCGTCGTAAGGATTGACGATCAAAGCCTCTTCGAGATCTTCCGCGGCGCCGGCGAAGCGCGACAGGATCAGCACGCCGGGATTTTCTTCATCTTGAGCGGCGACATATTCCTTGGCGACGAGATTCATGCCGTCGCGCAAAGGCGTCACCAACCCCACCTGGCTGCCGCGATAGAGCGCGGCGAGCGTCTCGCGCGCGATTTGGCGATGAATGTAGCGCACCGGTGTCCAGTCGAAGTCGCCGAACTCTCCATTGATCTCACCCGAGAGCGCTTCGAGCTCGTGGCGAATATCGGCGTAGGCGCGCACCTCCTCGCGCGTCGGCGGCGCGATCTGCATCAAGGTCACGGCCTTGCAATTCTGAGGATACATCTCGAGCAGACGCCTGAAGGAGCGGAGCCTGTCCGGCAGGCCCTTGGTGTAATCCAGGCGATCCACGCCAATGATGTTGATGCGCGGCTCGCCCGCCCTGTGCAGGCGCAAGATTTCGCGTGCTGGCCTCGGGAGTCCTGGCCATTGCGGCGAAGGCGTCGACATCGATGCCGACAGGAAACACAGCGACGGAAAGAGATTTGCCGTCCATGGCGAGGACATCGGGCGCCATCAGCTCGCCACCCATGAAGTCGCAAACGAAACGGCAGAAATGCCCGAGATCGGTTTTGGTTTGAAAGCCGACCAGATCATATTCGAAGAGCGCGTTCAGCAGCCACTCGTGCTCAGGGATCGCCACCAGCACATCTGGAGCCGGAAAGGGGATGTGCAGGAAAAAACCAATCTGATTGGCGACCTGACGCGCGCGCAAGCGCGCTCCAAGCGCGATGAAATGATAGTCCTGCACCCAGATGAGGTCGTCGGATTGCAGCAAGGGCATGAGCATTTGCGCAAAGCGGTCGTTGACGCGCCGGTAGCCGTCGGCGCTCTCTTGCGTGAAGCGGGCGAGATCGAGCCGGTTATGATGCACCGGCCATAGAACGCCATTGGCGAATCCAAGATAATATTCGTTGTAGTCGCGCTCCGTGAGCGGAGCCGTCGCGAGCGTCAAAGCGTCGAATTGTGTGCGGGTCGCGGCGATTTCCTCATTGTCGGCGACGATCTCGCCATTCCAGCCGAGCCACAGCGCGCCACGCTCGCGCAAAGAGTTGAGGACGCAAACGCCGAGGCCGCCCTGCGCCTGACTGCACTCGGGATCGGCGACGCGATTTGAAATGATGACGAGACGTTTCATGAATCGAATCCATTGGTGATGATTTAAGTCGGGCCCATAAATTCGGCGGGCGACCCCGGTAGCGCGAGCAAAGCTTAAGAACTTGGCTCTTTCTGAGCGAAAGCGGGGCGAAATGATGAATGGGCCGAGAAACGGCCAGAAAATAGGGAGCAAATTCGTCTTTTTGCGGATTTCACTCGAAAAGTGTCGTGAGGCGACTATTTCGGCGCCGGCGCGATCGACGCGCTGAAGCGGATCGTCACTTCCTTGAATGCGGGAGGTTGCGTCGCCGAATGCGCCTCGAGATATTGGGGCGGGCTCGCGGAATCGAGAAAGAAGGCATTGCCAAAACTTCCGTCGGCGAGCGCGAAGCCGAAGCCCGCCTTGGTGAGCTGCGGCCCGGCGGCGCGGATGAGATCGTCCACGGGATAGCCCGGATTGCCGGGCGTGGCCGTTCCGGCAGGCTGCAGTCGCGTGATCGCCACGCCGTTGCGCTGGCCGGTGACTTCGGTGATTTTGTGGAAGCCCGAGGCGTCGGGCGCATCCGCCGTTGTGAATGTGCCGGCGGCGGAAACGCCGGCGCCGTCATAGCTCCAGTTCCAGAGCTTGGCGTGAGCGCAAGAGCAAAGCGCGATCACGACGCAGATCGCCGCAAAAAAAAGATTCATTATCCACCTCGAAATTAAAAATCTTAGTCTAACGCGCTAGCTCCCACGAGGAAACCGCCCGTCACCGCGGCGCCTCTTCGATCGGCCGCAGCGGCTTCGGCACTTTTTTCTCCCCCAGCAGCCGCGCGAAAATCTTCAGGCCCACGGGCTCGTTGCCGTTGGGATGCACGAGCATGATCGAGCCTTCCCGAGGCGGCGGGCCAAGCGCGATCCAGCTGTCAGAGCCGAGCACGACGAGATGGCGCTCGCGCAGCTTCTGCATGAGGCTCGCGTCCGAGACGAGACCCGGAAAGCGAAAGAACACGGAGGGCGCAAGGCCATTCATTAGCATCAGCCTTTCGGTCTCGAGAATCTCCGCGTCGATGTCGAGGCCTGGGGTCAGCAGAAAATTCTGCTCATTCGGCCTGTTCTTGGCGAAGGGGTGACTATAGGAGTGGTTGACCCAGGAGACGGAGAGCGCGCCGCTCTCTATCTTCTGGCGCAGCCAGTCGAGATCAGCCTGGTGATGGAGAATCCAGCCGCCCGAGATCGAGAGCGCGAGGGGAGCGCCGGCGCCCTCCTTGGCGACGAGCTCCAGAAAGCTGCGATCGAGCGGCCGCGTGCTCGGGCAAAGATCGCCGGTCAGAAAGGAGCCGCCGCCTTGGCCATGCGTGAGGCCCAGATTGGCGAGCGCCTTCGGCGTTTCCGGCTCCTTGCCGGCCCCCTGCACCGCGCGCAGAAAGCGCGTTTCGGCCTCCTGCGCGTCGCTTGTCTCCACGCAGCGCCAGCAGGCGGCGCGTGCGACCTGCGTTTTGAGCGACGAGGGATCGACGAGCAGCAGCAGCGCCTCCTCGCCGACGCGGCCGCGCCGCGTCGCAAGCTGCGCTGCGCCCGCGTCATTCGCGCAGCGCCAGAAAATCGGTTCATAATCCTCGATCTCGCTGCCGCGCAGGGACACGGGCGCGTCGCAAGCGCCCTGTCCCGCGGCGGGAAGCGCCGTCGCGGCCGCGACGAGAAGCGCCGCGCAAAAACTGGGAAGGAGACGCAGTCGCATGGAGCCGGAGGATGACAGCGCCGGAGCGCGATGAAAAGACCTCGTTTCTGAGACATCAGGGCCGCGAATCGACAGAAATCTCCGAGCTTCTCGCGCGAGAGGTCGCAAGCCGTCACGGCCCGCGCGACGAGAAGCCTTTGTCCATCGAGGCGCGCGATGCTGAGGGCGCGCTGCTTTGCGGCATGAATGGCGTCATTCACTGGCGCTGGCTTTATGTCCGACACTTCTGGGTCGCGCCGGAAAAGCGCGCGCAAGGCTTTGGGCGCGCGCTGATGGCCGAGGTCGAGAGCCTCGCGCGCGAGACGGGGAGCATCGGAATTTATCTCGACACTTTCGAAGAGGGCACGGCCCGCTTTTACGAGCGCCTCGGATTTTCGCGTTGCGGGCGCATCGAGGATTTTCCGCAAGGCGCGGCGCGCGTCTTTTTGGCGAAGCGGATTGCGGAGCGGCCACTCCCCAACGCTCCCCGTAACAGGCGCCTTCAGACGCCCTCGCTTCCTGGCTGACCGGCTGATCAAAGCACGGCAATTCGCCTTTTCTTTCCGCGACTCTGTGGAGAGTTTAGGCAAAGGTCACGTTTCGCCGCGCCCCACTTGGCACGATTTTTTACGGCGGGGCGGCAGAAAGAGGCCCTTTAGTGCTCAAAGTAAAGCCAATATATTTCAATGACTTTTGGAGCTGCGTCGCCGCCCGCGCGGCTCGTCTTTTGTCAGGAAGCCGACAATTTGTCGGAAATGGCGCAGTCCTTGCGTGGAAAGCGACAAGAACTATTCGGCTCAACCCCAGGAGTTCTCCATGGGCTATGAACCCAACTCAATCATAAAAGCGACCGCCAAACCCAACGCCCTCACCGAAAGCGCCCTTGTCAGCCTCTACGAAATCTCCAAGCTCCTCGCGACGCCGAACCGGATCGAGAAGACCCTTTCGGGGGTCGCCACTCTGCTCGCGAGCTTCCTCCAGCTGCGCCACGGCCTGATCACGCTCCTCGACAGCGAGGGGGAGCCGGTGACGGTCGTCGGCGCCGGCTGGAGCGAGGCGACGCGCGCGCGCTTCGCGGCGCATCTTCCGCGCCCCGTCGTCTGTCAGATCTTCAACACCGGCATGCCCGTGATGATCGAGAATGTGCTCGACTCGCCGCTCTTCTCGCAATGCGACCTTTCGGCCATCGGCGCTTCCAAGGAACGTCCGCTCTCGATGATCGGCGTTCCGATCAAGGACGCGGAACGCGTGATTGGCTCGCTGACGGTCGACCGAGCGCTCGATCTGCAGGCGGCTTTCCATTTCGACCGCGACATTCGCCTGCTCGTGATGGTCGCCGCCCTCATCGGACAGACCCTTCGACTGCACCGATATGTCGCGGAGGAGCGCGCGCGACTCATGCTCGAGCAGGCGCGCATCGCCAAAACGGCGCCCGCCGAAAAAAGCGAGCGGACGATGAAGAGGGCGGCCGAGCCGTCGCTTCCCGGCATCCTCGGCGAAAGCGCCGCGATTCGCGCCGCGATCGAGAAGGTTCGCGTCGTCGCCAAGGCGCGCTCGACGGTGATCCTGCGCGGCGAAACGGGCGTCGGCAAGGAGGCTTTCGCCGCGGCGATCCACCGGCTTTCGCCGCGGCGCGAACGGCCTTTCGTCAAGCTCAACTGCGCCGTCCTCTCGGAAAGCGTGCTCGAATCGGAGCTCTTCGGCCATGAGCGCGGCGCTTTCACCGGCGCGATCGCCCAGCACAAGGGCCGCTTCGAGCTCGCCGACGGCGGCACGCTGTTTCTCGACGAGGTCGGCGAGATCACGCCGGCCTTTCAGGCGAAGCTCCTGCGCGTGTTGCAGGAGGGCGAGTTCGAGAGGGTCGGCGGAACGCGCACGATCAAAGTGGACGTGCGGCTCATCTGCGCGACGAACCGCGATCTCGAGTCCGACGTGCAGCAACACAAGTTCCGCGAGGATCTCTATTACCGGCTGAGCGTCGTGCCTTTGCGCATCCCGCCGCTGCGCGAGCGCGAGGGAGACGTCGAGATCCTCGCCATGGAGTTCCTGCGGCGCTTCAACGCCGAGCAGGGAACCCAGCGCTACTTCACGCGGGCCGCGCTCGAGAGTCTGGCGCGCGAACGCTTCCCCGGCAATATTCGCGAGCTGGAGAATTGCGTCTTGCGCAGCGCAACGCTGGCGACGCGGGACGCCATCGACGCCGATGATTTCTCGATGCTCGCCGGCGCGATGGCGGCTCCCGCGCAGCCCTCGGCGCCCTTCAAGGCAAAAAACGCCGCGAGCCGCGCGGAGGCTGCGCCGCTCGACGGCGCCCTCGCGGAGCCTGTGATCTGCACCGGGGCGGAGCATTGCACGCTCGTCGGGGGCGACCGCCGCACGGAGCGCGAGCGACTGATCGAGGCGCTCACCGAAGGGGGCTGGGTGAAGGCCAAAGCCGCGCGGCTCCTCAATATGACGCAGCGGCAGGTCGCTTACGCGATGCAAAAGCACAAGATCGAGGAGCGGAAATTCTGAATTGGAGTTGCGTCGGAAGACGAAGCCCAAGAGAAGCCGGTCTCAAGAGGGCTTCACCGCCGCCGCGATCCTAGCCGCGGGATGCGAGGCGTCGAGGCGCCGCCATGCGATCACGCCCGTCTCGCCGCGCATCTGCCGCAGCAGCACGTCGCGCGTCGCGTCCGACGGATCATTCTTGCGCGCGTCGACGCGCTGTAAGCGCTCTTCGATCGGCGCCTCGAGCCAAAAGCCGAGAAAGGGCGCGCCGACCGCTTTGGCCGCGGCTTTGATGTCGCGGCGGGCCTCCTCCTTATCGAAAACCGCGTCGACGACCACCGGCCAGGGAGAGGCCGCGACGCGCTGGGCCTCCGCGATCATCTGCGCATAGACCTCGACGGAGACAGCGCTCTCATAGGCCTGCGCCGGCAGTCGCGCGGTCGGCTCCGCGCCAAAAAACGCCTTGCGAAATCGGTCGCTGTTCAGCGTGCGTGCGCCGGGGGGCGCGCCGAGCACAGGCGCGAGTGCCGCGGCCACGCTCGACTTGCCGGAACCGCTGAACCCCCCGATGGCGACGACGAGCGGCGGCGCGTCTTGGGCCAGGCCTTGCGCCAGGGCGAAGTCCTCGCGCGCCTCCTCCAGTCTCTCCTGCGAGACGGCGACATGCGCGCGGATCGTCGCGCGCAGCGCCATGAAGAGCGGCAGGAGCGGCAGGCCGTCGGCCTCGTCGCGTGCGTCGAGATAGCGATTTAGCGCGATGTTGGCGAGATGTTTCAGCTCGAGCCTCCACAGGTCCATCAGCAGAAAGGCGAGATCGTAGAGCGTGTCGATTTGCGCGAGCGCATCGGAGAATTCGATGCAGTCGAAAGGCGTCGGCTCGCCTTCGAAAAGGCAGATGTTGCGCAGGATCAGATCGCCGTGGCCGTGGCGCGTGCATCCCCGCGCGTCGCGCGCGTCGAGGAGAGCGGCGTCGCGTTCGATAAGCGCCGAGAGTCGGTCGATATGGGCGTCGATGGCGGCGATCGGCGCCGGCGGCGCGCCCCGCAGGCTCTCGGCGCAAAGCGCCAGCACCGCGCGCATCGCCTTCGCCCCGCCCTTGGCGCGCGCGATCTCGGCGCCGTCATGAAAGCGCGCAAGGCTGAACGCCAGTCGTTCGATCTCAGCCGCGCCCAGCAGTCCTTCGCGTGCGCGCGTCTCGAGCAGCGCGTCGTCGGGAAAGCGGCGCATCTCGACCACGGCGTCGACGAGCGCGCCCGCACCGTCGAGCGCGAGACGCCCCTCCGCTTCGCGCGTCACGCGGCGCGCGCCCAGATAGAGCCTCGGAGCAAGGCGCGCGTTCAGCGCCGCCTCGCGCTCGCAGAAGGCGAGGCGCTTTTCCGGGGTCGAGAAGTCGAGATAAGGGAAGACGATCGCACGCTTGAGCTTATAGACGCGCGTCGCCCCGAGCACGACGCGCGAGATATGCGTCGAAATGGTTTTCTCGCCGCCGTCGAGCGTCGAGAGGAAGCGCAGCGTCTCGTCTTGCGGATCGGTCTCCATTTCGGGACGATGCGCTTTCCTCTTGAAGACTGCGTGAAGACGCCGGAGGTTTTCAGGCCCCTTTACAACCGGCGGCCGCGCCTCTGCGTTCTCGGGAAGGAGGGTTGCGGGCGCGCGCGTCTTCCGGCCCGGAGCGGCGCGAGCAAAGCGTCGAGCGTCGCGAGCGTCGAGGCGTCCGCGACGCCATCGACCTTTTGCGGCCGAAAATGGCGCTGGAAGGCGGCGACGGCATAGGCCGTTCTCTCGCCAAACAGCCCATCGACCGTAATCTCATAGCCGTAACGCGCAAGCTTGCTTTGCAGCTCCCGCACGGCCTCGCCTTCATCGCCAAGACAAAGCGCGCCGCCGACGGAAATCGGCGCGGGCTCGACCCATCGTCCGACGCCGTGTCGCGCCAGTGTCTCCCAAGGGAAGAATTCGCCAGGATCGATCTTGCGCGAGATGGCGACGTCGGAATGCGCCAACACGCCTTCCGGGGAAATCGCGAAGCGCGCGCAAATATCCTGCGAAAGCGCAATCACCGTCGCGATCTGGGCTTCCGCATAGGGCCGCGGATCGTGATGACCGGGATGCGCGATCTCAATGCCGATCGAGGCGGAGTTCACATCCGTCTCGCCCGCCCAGAAGCTGCGCCCGGCGTGCCAGGCGCGCCGCAATTCCGGCACGAGCTGCAGCACGCCGCCCTCCTCGTCGACGAGGTAATGCGAGGAGACCTCCGTGGCCGGGCTCGTGAGCGCAGTGAGCGCGCCCTGCATGGTCGGCAGGCCGGTGTAATGGAGAATGAGCAGCGAGACCGGTCGCGCGCGCTGGCCGTGATTGGGCGAGGCGTGGACGCGCGCGGCCGGATAATCGGGAGCAAAGCTCACCCCTCGACCACCTCCAGGAAGGCGTGCGCCGCCTCCTTGCGCTCGAAGACATGCGGCTGCAGACCGCGCTTCGCCAGCGCCTCCTTCATCTTGAGGCGGGCGAAGGCGCTCGTCGCATAGCGCGCAGTCGTCGAGTAGTAGTGCTCCATCATATATTGGATCATTTCCGCATAGTCGTCGTAGAGCGCCTCCGCGATCTTGGCGCCGTCGTGGTTGACGACCGAGGCCACGCGCTTGCCCACCTTCTCGCAGGCCGCGACCAGAGTTTTGCGCAGCTCGTCGATGTCCTTCTTCGTACGCGCGTGCCAGCCTTCGAGATTGACGAAGAGGATGTTGCGCTCCGGATCATATTGCACGCGCTCGTGCATGTTGAGGTTCAGCAACTCGGCGAGGAGACCCATCGGCTCGTCGAGGAAGAGGCGCTTGTCCATGAGCTCCGGCTCCTCGATGATCGGCTTGAAGTCCATGTGGCGGAGGATGTCCTTCTCGATGTCGATCCCCGGCGCCACCTCGACGAGCTCCATGCCGCTCTGTCCGAGGCGGAAGACGCAACGCTCCGTGACATAGATCACCGGCTGCTTGCGCTTCTGCGCGAACTTGCCGGAAAAAGTGATCTGCTCCACGAAGTTTAAGAATTTCTTATTGCGCCCCTCCTGCAGGATCTTGACCTGCCCGTCCTCGATCGCGACGCGCAGCCCACCATTGGTGAAGGTGCCGGCGAAAACAACCGAGCGCGCGTTCTGGCTGATGTTGATGAAGCCGCCGCAGCCATTGAGGCGTCCGCCGAACTTCGACGTATTGACGTTGCCTTGAACGTCGCATTCGGCCATGCCGAGACAGGTCATGTCGAGCCCGCCGCCGTCGTAGAAGTCGAACTGCTGATTCTGCTGAATGATGCAGTCGGCGTTGCTCGCGCCGCCGAAGGATGAGCCCGAAGCCAAGACGCCGCCGATCGCGCCGGCTTCCGTCGTCAGCGTGATGTAGGGCGTGAACTTTTCTTCGTTCGCGACTGCGGCGATGCCCTCCGGCGCGCCGACGCCGAGATTCACGACGCCATTCGGCGGCAGCTCGAAAGCGGCGCGGCGCGCGATGACCTTGCGCTCGTCGAGCGGCATTTTGGCCATGCCTTCCACCGGCACGCGAATTTCGCCCGAGAGCGCGGCGTTATAGATGACGCCGTAATTCATGCGGTGCAGCTCGGGCTCCGGCGCGACGACGACGCAGTCGACCAGAATGCCGGGAACCTCGACGTCCTTGGGATGGATCGAACCCTGCTCGACGACGCGCTCGACCTGCGCGATGACGATGCCGCCATTGTTGCGGGCGGCCATCGCCTGAGCGAGATTGTCGAGAACCAGCGCCTCCTTCTCCATGCTGATGTTGCCGGAGGGATCGGCGCTCGTGCCGCGGATGAAGGCGACGTCGATCTTGGTGGCGATGTAGAAGAGCCACTCCTCGCCCTGAATGTTGTGATATTTGACGATGTCCTCGGTCGTCACGTCGTTCACCTTGGCCCCGCCGAAGCGCGGATCGACATAGGTGTAGAGGCCGACCTTGGAGAAGAGGCCGGGCTGTCCGCCGGCGCAGGCGCGGTAGAGCTGCGAGATCACTCCCTGCGGCAAATTGTAGCCGAGGATTTTATTTTCCTGGGCGGCCTGGGCGACCTTGGGCATGCGCCCGAAATTGCCGGCGATGACACGGCCGAGCAGTCCCTCGTGATGCAAACGGCCCGTGCCGAGGCCTTTGCTGTCGCCCGCGCCGGCGGTCATGATCAGCGTCAAATTCTTTGGGTGGCCCGTCTCGACGAAGCGCTTTTCCAGGCCCATGTGCAACGCCTCCGGGATGCAGCTTTGGACAAAGCCGCTCGTGGTGACAACGTCATTGTCCCTGATGAGCGCGATGGCCTGTTCCAAGGTCGTGATCTTGTTGTTCGCCATGGTCCCGAGCTTCCCCCTTTGAGCTCTCTTGATTCTGAGCTCCCTTGATAATGCGCGGGGTTTGCCCCTCGTCGCGGCGCGCTTCAACGGCGCTTGGCCGCAAGGCTAGTGACTGGAAGACGCCAGCGCAAGACCTGCCGCAAGCGGGACCGTTTCGTGCGCGCTGTACATGTGCTACGAAAATCGCCCCAATTGCATCCTTTTTGCACTGCACGCGCAGGGCGCGCGGGCCCCCAGGCCCGAGATCGACTTTCAACCGCTTGCACCTATGGCGACAAAACTTCCAGCCGCGCTTCTTCTGTTGCTTCTCGCATCGATCCCCTTGTGGCCCGCACCGGCCGCGGCGCATGCGATCGTCGTCGCCTCCTCGCCCAGCCCCCAGGAGATCGTCACGAAGAGCGAGATCCGGATCGAACTGCGCTTCAACAGCCGGATCGACCGCCTGCGCTCTCGCCTGGTGCTCATGCGTCCCGACGGCTCGCAGGAGGGGCTGGCGCTTTCGCAGAGCAGCGAGGAAAGCCTCGAAGCCGAGGCGAAAGCCTTGGAGAAGGGCTCCTACCTGCTGTTGTGGCAGGCGCTGAGCGTCGATGGGCACGTCACGCATGGAGAGATCCCTTTCGAGGTGGATCGATAGCGCCATGCAGCTCTTCCTGGAAATTTGGGGCTATCTCAATGTCCTGACGCGCGGATGGATCCTCGCCGCGCAGACGATCACGCTGGGCGGCGCGGCCTTCCTCGTCTTCGCCTTGCCGTCCGAGGAGGCTTCGACCGGTCGAACGGCGCGCCGCCTCATTTTTTGGAGCGCGCTCGCGCTGGCGATCGGCGAGGCGATCGCGGGCGCGGGCCTCATGGCTCTCCTGCGCGGCACGCTGAATCTGCCGCTAACCGCTCTCATCGGCGCGGATGCCGCGCTCGCGGCCGCGGCCGGCGCCGCAAGCGGCGCCTTCGTCGCCTTTCTCGTCCAGGCTGGCGCTTCCGCCTGCCTCCTGCTGGTCTGCAGCGCCCTCATCGTCGCCGCGCAGGTCGCCGTCACCCATGCGGTGAGCCGGCCGGATCACGCGCTCGCACTCTATCTCGCCGAATATGCGCATCTGCTCGCAGTCGCCTTTTGGATCGGCGGCATTCCCTATTTTCTGCTGGTGCTCGCGCGCGCCGACGGGCCGGCGCGCCGCCGCGCCGCCTCCCGCTTCTCGATGATGTCCGTCGTCTCCGTCGCGACGCTCATCGGCAGCGAATTCTACCTCGCTCGCGATTACGTCGGAGATCCGGCGGCGCTATACGGCGCCTCCTATGGCGTGATGCTCAGCGCCAAGATCGTTCTGCTCGCTGCGCTGCTCCTGCTCGGCGGTCTTAATTTTGTCACCGTGCGCCGCTGGCGCGCCGAGCCCTCGACGCCCATTCTGTCGATGCGGCGTTTCGCCGAGGCCGAGATCGGCATTGGGCTGACGGTGATCTTTTGCGCCGCCTCGCTCGCCTCGCTCCCGCCGGCGCGCGATCTTTCGAGCGACTGGGCGAGCGCCGCAGAGGTCTTGGAGCGCTTGGCGCCGCGCTGGCCGCCGGGCCTGGAGATGGAGAGCCCCGATCTTTCGAGTCTCTCGGTCACGATGGCGCAGGACAAGCGGCCGACCGCGCCTCTGGCTTACGCGATCGGCGAGCCGCCAGCGCCGCCGCGCAACGCCGCCGACATCGCCTGGTCCGAATATAATCATCATTGGGCAGGGCTCTTCGTGCTCGCGATGGGCGCGCTCGCCTTGGCGGAACGGCGAAGGCTCCTCGCGCCGGCGGCGCGTCACTGGCCGCTTGTCTTTCTTGGCCTAGCGACTTTCATTTTCTTCAGAGCCGACGAAGGCGCCTGGCCGCTCGGCCGCATCGGCTTCTTCGACAGCCTCAGAGACCCCGAGATCGCGCAACACAAGCTCGCCATGCTGCTCATCGTCGCCTTCGGCGTCTTCGAATGGCGCGTGCGGCTCGGCCGGCTCAAGAACGGCGCTGCGCCCTACGTCTTTCCGATCGTGACGGCGGTCGCCGCGGCCGTGCTGCTGACCCACTCGCACGGCCTCGCCAATCCCAAGCAGGAAATGCTGATCGAGATCACGCACACGCCGCTGGCCCTCGTCGGCGTCGCCGCCGGCTGGTCGCGCTGGTTGGAGCTGCGTTTGGAAAAGGGCCGCGCGCAGCGGGCCGCGGCGCTCGTCTGGCCCAATTGCTTTCTGCTCGCGGGCCTTTTCCTGCTCTTCTACAGAGAGGCCTGAGTTTTCCTCAAACCGGGCGCGGCTCGGACTTGAAAAGGTCGTGATTGAGTACAATCGTCGCGATTGACGCGAGCGCACCGAAGACGGTCGCTCGCGGCGGTTGCGAGCATAGAGATGTATCATCATCGCTTAGAAAGTTTTGTTAAGCCGGGTCCGCGCATCGGGCGCCTCTCGGACTCCCTGGGGCTCCGATTGCGCAGCGCGGCGTCTCCGGTCTCTTTGTCGCCGTCTCGGCTCCCCCTCGAAATCGCCTTCCTGCTCGACTTCGGCGTCCCCAGGATCGTGCTGCAGCAGGGCGTTCGCTTGGCGCGCCGCTACGGCGTCTTCGCCGACGAGGCTCTGCTGGCGGAGGGTCTCGTCGATGAAGAGGTCTTCTACCGCGCGCTCGCAGGTCGCCTCGGCCTTCGCTTCTTGTCGAGAGAGATCGACATCGAGCCCGGATCGGACTTTCGCCTTTGCGCCGAGCGAGGCTATGCGCAGCTTGCCGGAGAGGGCGCAGCGTGGATTTGCGCGCCGCAGGGCGCAGCGGTCCGCAAGCTGGTGGGAGCGGCGCGTGGACGGCAAGCGCGCGAGAATCTCGCGATCACGACGCGCGCAAATTTTCTCGATGCGACGGCGCGCGCCACGCTCGACGCTGTGGCCCGCGCGGCGCCTTTCTGCGCGGAGCGCGCCGCCCCGAAGGTTTGCGCGCGCAAGGCGACGCAGGGGGCGGCTCTTCCCATCGCCGTCGCGGCAAGTCTTGCGACGCTTTTCACCCTGTTGTTCTCGCCCAATGGCGCACTGGCGCTCACCGCGGCTTTGCCGTTGGCGTTCTTCTTCTCCGCTGCGGTGGCGCTGAGACTCGCCGCCTGCATCGCGAGCCTCACGTGCGATGAGGCCGAGACCGAGCTCGCCTGTGACCGCCTCCCGATCTACACGATCGTCGTTCCGCTTTATCGCGAGGCGCGAGTCGCCCCGCAGATCGCGCGGGCGATCGATCGACTGGACTATCCGCGCGCCAAGCTCGACGTGATCTTCGTCGTGGAGGAAGGCGACGAGGCGACGCTCTCGGCCCTGCGACGCTGGGGCCCGCGCGCGCCGCACCGCCTTCTCGTCGCGCCGCGCGGCGCGCCGCAAACCAAGCCGCGCGCCTTGAACATCGCCGCAGCTTACGCGCGCGGATCGCTTCTCGCCGTCTACGACGCGGAGGATCTACCCGAGCCAACGCAGCTTCGGCGCGCGGCCGGCTTGTTCGCGCGCGCGCCACGCCATTTGGCTTGCCTGCAGGCGAGCCTTGCGATCGACAATGGCGCGGTCAATCGCTTCACGGCCGGTATTATGGCGCAAACGCCACAACGGGGCGCGGACGATGATCCGGGCCGCGCGTGGCGCGCTTTATTGCGGCGCGGGGACAGGCCGTCCGAATTGGTCCAGACCCTCTCCGGCTTGCCCGGATGGAGGACCTACGGACCAATTATTGGAACCGATAACTAAGCAATTAATGTTTCTTGGAATCTTCGAGGGTCGATCTGGAAATATTGACGTTGATCCTCCGCCGATTTGGAATTCTTGCCACAGCATATCGGCAAGTTTATTGCCCTTATCGTCCACCGTTATTAAGAAAAGCCCCGATGAAGACTGTCCAAAAAGTCTTCTATCATCTTTGGAAACGGCAAATGTAATAATTTTGATGCCGGCATTTTGGAATGCAATTGATAGTTGCAACGCAAAATCGTCTTCTTCTAAATTTTCCTCATCGAGAGTTACCAACGAAACGCCTTCAAGATGTAAAGATTTTAACCTCTCTGTTAGTAAGCCCCAGTTAACAAAGGTTGATCGCGGTAAAACGGCGCGCTCAATTCGTTCCAAACGCCATCGCTCATTTGCTGTCAGCCGCTGCTCATGCAGTAAGTTAAAATCAATCTGCTTTGCCGCTGTCTTCGTATGTTCAAGTTCTACTGCAAGTTTAGCCGCCCGGTCCTCCGCGGCGACTTCCGCATCTTTTTGCAATCTAATTACGGCATACGTGGAAAATACTACTGCTACTGCCGCTACCGCCGTCGCGGCGAGCGAGCAAAGCATTGCACCATTCCACCAATCAAGATCGAATCCAAACACCCGGCTCTCCGGCCTAGAGCTGTTGGTCACTGTAATTTGTGGCGCATCCATGGCTGGGATAATTGCTGTCTTAGTCGCCTATTTCCTATGGAGACGACAATTTTAAAGATCTTCTAAGTCTATGCCAGTCAGGCCCAGGACGGCAACCACCGCCAGCAAAAAAGCGGCTGAGACAGTCGCCCTTGCTAGTTTATTAGCGATGCTGGCCTTGGTCTCGTCGAACCCATGCTCCTTGAGCCGCTCGGCGAGCTGCTCATAGGTTATGTCGGCGCGCTTCAGTTCGGCCTTCAGGAAGCGGGCCGCGCGCTCGGCCCATTCTTTTTCGGTTTTGGCGAATCCCATGTCGTCCCCGTTCTCGCAATCTGACTTTAGGTATCATATCTGATAATTTCATATTGACAATGGGGACGGTGATGATACCGTATCTGAGAATACAATCTCGGATACGGGAACATGGCTCAGCATTTCCTCTTCTCTCGCGCCGCCAAGTCGCTTTCCCTCGGGGCGATCTTCCGTATGTCGGATGCGGACGCCGAGACCATGTTCCGCAAAGTCCGTTGGCCCGAGACCCACGGCAAGCCGGTTTGCCCGAAGTGCGGCGAGTTCGACGCTTATGACTGCCGGCGCCCGAACGGCGCGCCGCGCTTCCGTTGCCGCGAGTGCCGCAAGGACTTCTCTGTGACGAGCGGCACCTTGTTCGCCAGCCACAAGCTCCCGTTGCGGGTCTATCTCGCGGCCATCAGCCTCTTTTGCAATGAAGTGAAGGGCAAGAGCGCGCTCGCCATGTCCCGCGAGCTGGGAACGTCCTACAAGGCCGCTTTCGTGCTGCTTCACAAGCTGCGCGAGGCCATGGGCGAGGAAATGAAAGGCCGCGTGGTCGGCGGAGAAGGCAAGTCAGTCGCAATCGACGGCGGCTACTTCGGAGGCTACGTCAAGCCTGCTAACTTCAAAGAGCATCGCGTCGATCGGCGTCTTGCGTGCAACCAAAACGGCAAGCGCCAATGTGTCGTCATCGTTCGCGAGCGTGAGGGAAATTCGGTCCCGGCCGTGTTCCGCACGGAAGGACAGGCGCTCAACTTCATTCGTTCGCGCATCGCCAAGGGCTCAATCGTCAATGCCGACGAAGCGCCCGCATGGAACGCGCTGCACGGCAAATTCGAAATGCGCCGCATTGACCATCAAGAAGCGTATTCAATGGACGGCGCCTGCACCAATGACGCGGAGAGCTATTTCAGCCGCCTGCGCCGCGCCGAGATCGGCCACCACCATCATGTCGCCGGCGTCTATTTGCTTCGTTACGCGCAAGAATTGTCCTGGCGCGAGGATCATCGCCGCATGTCAAATGGCGAACAGGTGAGCCGCCTTGCGGGGCTGGCGATGGGGAAGAAGACGAGCCCTGACTTCACGGGCTATTGGCAGAGGCATATTGCCGCTTAGCTTCTCACGGGCGGTCGCGGGATTTTAACGCCAAGCCTGCGTTCCCAACCATCAACCTCAATTGAGGAGATGGATTTATTGTCTCCCAAATCAATTATTGCAATGAAACCGCCCGTCTCAGGGCTTTTTAGTTCGTCAACTGAGAAATTGTCTCCATCTGGGCATTCGACACGTCCATTGTCACGCGTATATTCGCACCCCATTCCAATGAAAAGGTTTATTATTTCTTTAGAATTGTAAAACGGAACGACTATTTTAGGCACTTAATACACGGGCTCCTCCAATACCTTAATATCATGCAAATGCACTCTCTTTAAGTTGCTAACGTTTTTCATTTTATAAGAAGCAGTAAAAGAGAGATATCCTGTTCGGAATGCCTCTATATATCTTTCAGGAGCGGAAGGTATTCCTTCTAATCCTGAGCGTCCGGCCTTTTCATTTATAAGTATATTGGCCGCTATCTGCCGTTCAAGCGCTTTGGCGAGGCTTGGCAGGCTGTGCGCATGCGCGGCGATATCAACTTGGATGCATTGCGCAAACCATTTCCCCGCTGCATCCTCAAACGCAACGGCGTCAATCTCTACGATTTTTTCTGGGGGAAATCCGTGCATGAAATCAATATGAGCTAATTATCATCACTTGACAAGCCTAGCAAAAAGAGTCCCGAAAATATCGGGGATATTGATTCCAATTAACGTATTGCGCGAAAAATCAATAAATTGCGCTCGTGTTTCTCACACCAGCCGCCAAGTCGTTGTCTCCCGGTCGCCATCTCTGACAACGAGTCCGCGATTTACGACCAAGTAGCGAAGGTTGGCTCTGATTCGGTCTTTGACACCGTTGGCCGCTTCCGGCCCGTAGCCAAGGCGCGCGATGATCGACTCTATGACTTCTTGAGTCCGCATTGGTTTTCCGCCAGTGCGCAGAGCGTCTAAAATGAGTTGGTTGAGTTTGCCGGCCCCGAAAAGCTTAATGCGCTTAAAGGGCCTCTTGGCCTTGATGCTCTTTGGGTTGCCGTCGGGGTCGAATAGGCACAGCGACCCGTCCAAGTGAACAAGCGACTCGCGAAGATTGCGGAGGCGGCTTTCGAGCTGCTTAATCTCGCCCGACAGTTCGGCCCGGCGTTCTCTCAAGGCTGCAATCGCGTATTTGTTGCCGAGTTCGTTCATGCGCCGAAGATAGGCGCGAAGCCGTCAAACCGCTTGTGGCGTTTGCGCCATAATACCGTTCACGGCGTTTTTCGCGCTGGAATATGCGGGCTTGTTCGAGGTCTTCAACAAGGGGCTCGCCGCCCTGGATCTGCCGATCTTCCTTGGCGGCACCTCCAATCATTTCCGCGGTATTAGGTAGCAAGCACACCTAGGTGTGTTTGCTACCTAATACCAACCCGCACTGATTAGAACTCATGAGCCCAATCGCGCAGTCCGATGGACATGATGCGCCAGGGTTGCTCGGCGAGCTTGTTCCAGGCGTCGCAGCAGTGATCGACGATATTGTCGTAGGAGCCGAACACGCGGTTGGAGAGCCAGTTGTCGCGCAGGAACTGCCACACGTTCTCGGTGGGGTTGAGTTCGGGGCATTTGGCCGGCAGCGGCAGAATGGTGATGTTTTCGGGGAGTTCGAGCTTGGCGGTGATGTGCCAGCCGGCCTGATCGAGCATCAGCACGGCGTGGGCGCCGGGCGCGACGCGCTTGGAGATTTCCGCCAGATGCAGGTTCATCGCATAGGTGTCGCATTTGGGCAGCACGAGCGCGGCGCCCTTGCCGTCCTTGGGCGAGATCGCCCCGAAGATGTAGGTTGAAGCGGTGCGCTGATCCTTGGGCGCGCAGGGGCGCGAGCCGCGCTTGGCCCAACGCCGCGTGATCTTGTTCTTCTGGCCGACGCGGGCTTCGTCGGAAAACCAAATCTCTATGTCGCTTGCCGCGACGCCTTTTTCGCGGGCGATCTCCTCCAGGCGGGCGCGGAAGCTTTTTTAAAATCCTCGATCACGCCTGCGGCTTGCGCATGATGGCGCGGGCGGGCGGAGAGCTTGCGATATCCCATCTTGCGCAGCTCGCGGCTCACCGTCGTCTCGGAGACGCAGATGCGGAACGTCTCGAACAGCCATTGGCAGAGGTCGACGATGCGCCAGCGCACGACGCCGTGGATCGCCGGCGTCGGGCCCTCCTCGACGATATCGACCAAAGCGGCGCGCTGCTCATCGTTGAGGAGTGACGCCTGCCCCGGCGCCTTGCGGTCCACGAGACCTTCGGGCCCCAGCGCGTTGAAGCGCAACACCCAGTCGCGGACGATCTGGAGCGTCACGCCGCCGATCTTGGCCGCCTCGCTGCGCGTCGCGCCATCGTAAATCGCCGCCAGCGCCAAGAGGCGACGCGCCTGCGGCCCATCCTTCGCGCGCTTGGCCAGAGCCCGAAGAGCCTTTGCGTCAGAGTCTTCCCGTAAACCGATTGCAGCCGCCATGGCGAACCTCCTGTTCGCCACGTCGAATCAGAAACCGCCCGAATTCGGGAATCCCCCGCGTGAGTCAGCTTCAGCGCGGGTTGGTATAATACCGCATCTCCGCGGCATTATGTAGCTGATGCAAGCTAACCGAAGCGTCGCCATTCCGTATCAATTTCCTTGATAAGGGGGAAAAACAGGAACGGTGATAAGCATACCTTGTTGACTCGCGGCGCGGCATGCGCCATCTTTGCTCATGGCCAATTCTCTTACCGCCCTTCGCCTCAGGCAAAAAGCCGTCCAAGCCGATATCAAGCGGGTCCAAGATCAGCTTGACGCCTTAATGGCTGAGGTTAACGAGCTGGACATTGCCGAGCGCGTCTTGCTGCGCCTTGATCCTTTGGCCCGAGAGGAAAAGGATGGGGGCTCTGGGCGCACCCCTGGCGGTGCACCAGCGAAGCCGACCGGCATTCCCACCATGCCGGAAATGATCGTGGACGCCCTGCTTTCAACCGGGGCGCCACAAGGGCTCCTGCCCAAAGAAATTCTTGAGTTTATCGCTTTCAAGTTCTGGCCAGAAGTCCGACCGGAACTCGTTAGCCCGATTGCGTGGCGTATGGCGAAGGAAGGGCGCCTTATCAAGGACGGGCCGCTTTACCGCCTGCCCCGAAAGAATGAAGCCGCAGACGCTGATCCCGGGCGGGGCTCGTCTACGGCTTCCATTGTCAACCCAGCGCAAGGCCGTGAAGCCGGACCGGGAGGTGGAACATGATAATACGGTAGCATCACCATGCCGGGCGGCTATCCTTGCGTTTGCGGGATAGCCGCTCACTTGTGGGGGCGGTTATTAGCCGGTGCTAGGGAACGATTTGCAGCGTCTCCCCCTAGGGTTCGAACTCCCTCCGCCTCCACACTTTTCTTAGCAGAATCTCTCAGATTCTGTCGAGTGCGCCGTGGCCATTTTCGGTTCGGCGTAAAGGACTCCACATGTCTCGCTATCGCCCTTGCTCACAAACTGAATTCCTCGAGCGACTAGGACAGCTTCCATTGCCGCTAGATTGTTCCCTATCGGAACGCTCCGGCCCTTCTCATAGTTACGGACGGTCGAAAGCCCGACGTTCGCGGCTTTCGCCAACTCGTCTTGCGAAATATCAAGAAATCCGCGAGCGGCGCGGCACTGAGCAGGTGTCATGCCACTTAGATAGCGCCAGCGACGAAAAACGTCAAGACAAACGAAAATCGTTATTGACACCTAAAATGCTAACGCTTATCGTCATGTCTAACGAAAATCGTTGGACAGACGCAAATGGCTCAGCACTTCCTGCTCTCCGCCGCGGCCCGCAGCCTTTCCCTCGCGAAGGTGGCGCGCATGTCCGACGACGAAGCTCGCGACGCCTTCCGTCAAATTCGTTGGAGCGCCACCGAGGGGCAGCCGGTTTGCCCGCGTTGCGGATGCTTGGGAGTCTATGCCCTGAAATGCCGCCCCGCCTTCATGTGCAAGGGCTGCAACCATCAATTCAGCGTGACGAGCGGCACCATCTTTGCCGACCGTAAGCTCCCGGTCCGCGACTACCTTCTGGCCATCGCGATCTTCGTTAACGAGGTCAAAGGCAAGAGCGCGCTGGCGCTGTCCCGCGGTCTCGACGTGCAATACAAGACAGCCTTCGTTCTGGCCCATAAAATCCGCGAAGCGCTCGCCGCCGAGGTCGAAACCGTTCGGCCGTCCGGGACCGTAGAGGTAGATGGCTGCTATGTCGGCGGGTATGTGAAGCCCGCCAACTTCAAAGAAAACCGGGTTGATCGTCGCCTTGCGTGCAACCAAACCGGCAAGCGCCGCGTTGTGGTCGCGATGCGCGAGCGCAACGGGCGGACGCTTCCGTTCGTCTTCGCGTCCAGAGTCAGCCTCTATCGCAACAATCGCCGAGCGCGTGGATGCCGACGCCGTTATCCATGCCGACGAAGCCGCCCATTGGGACAAGCTGCACGCGATCTTCCTGACGAAACGCGTCAACCACGAATGGGCATATTCCCATGACGAGGCTTGTACCGAACCAAGCCGAAAGCTTCTTTTCGCGCATCCGCCGCGCCGAGATGGGCCACCACCATCATATCAGCGGCCCCTATCTCGCCGCGTATTCCCGCGAAATGGCGTGGCGCGAGGATCATCGTCGCATTTCAAACGGCGAACAATGGCTTACGGTTACGGGCCTTGCGCTAGCGCATCCGGTATCTCGCCAGTGGAAAGGGTATTGGCAGGGGCGGCTTCGAATTGCTGCTTAGTAAATACTCGCCGCATCTCGGCTCTAATGTCCCACTTATCCTGAGCAGTAATCTGACGGCCTTCCGAGCTTTCAACCTTTATGTGAACATGCCAATCTCCGCCCTCTTCCGGAACGTGCGCCAAGCTAAAACCATGCCCGACCGTAGTCTTTGCAGATTCAATATCCCCAACATTGGCCGTAAAAAAACCGGCATATTGCTTTCGTATCCCGTCACCCTGAATTTTATTCCCGATTAAGTGAACACACGCTGAACACTTAGCAATGGCTCTCCAAACAAGTGATTCAGTCCTATTTGCGTTCTTTGGGAACTGAAATATTTCATCCCATACGTAAGATTCAATTCCTTGAACCATACGCGGGCGGAATATAACCCTCGACATATTGTCGCCAGAAGTGAACTGATCAACCTTTTTAAAAGGTTTATCGCTTCGGCAGTTCTGACATGATAGATGGCGGTATGTTTCCGACATAGATATATGGCTCTACATGGAACGAGTTAGCTCCTGGACGTATTACCCAATGCATCGTATCTCGCTCAATAGTGAGCGCTACCTGTATCTCGCCAGAAGTCGATAGCCACGCCATAATGACATTTCCATCATCATCGACATTCAACTTCGGCAAAGACTTATTTTTAGGTAAGTCATTAATAAAACACGCCGCAGCACTTATAGTTTTTAGATTAATACTTACGCCCTCGGAAACAGCAAAGGTGCATACCTGGCCAAGAACAACTAACAACATGCGTTTACACATGTCTACTCCAGACTCAAAAGATGGCGTCTGTATTTGAAGAGGATTCTCGATTACCTCTAAAGAAGGAAATTGTGTCATTTTATGCGCTCCCATACATTATGCATTTTATCACTTGTGCAAGCAGCGAACGCCGTTACATTTCTCATGTGTGCGTAATTTAACCATTCCTGGGCCGCGACCTCGCTTATTTCTGCAATCCAGCGACTAATTATATTAACTCTAATAACATTTGCTCCAAGAGTATTAATATGGATAGTGATTCCGCCTTTATTCTTTGGAAACTCAAATGATGACCAAAAATTTACAGAACTAGAGTCGCAATCTGCATCATTAATGAGAAGTTGCGGATTTAGCGCAGGTATTATTTGGTTAATCCTGCACTTATCAGTAACAATATTATTAACGTAGCCGGTTTCAATCCCGGTTATATGGATTTCTCCTGCTAGCTGCGTATTAATAACACTTTTAAACAAGCCGAATACCGTATCAAATTTTTGTTTTACCGTATCAAAGCTTGGATAAGCGCTGTCTTCATCGGTCTTTCTCCAATTTACAATTAGCCTATCTCTTTGAATTTGTATAAGTATCGTTTTATCTTTACTCAAAAACCATGAGCGCGGGAAATCCATCGAAGGAGACTGGAATAGAACACCTGTCCCTACCGGATTGGACATAAACAGGGGCGGCAGTGCAGGTTGGGTTTCCGTGAACGGGAATTCCCCTCGAATGGGCTCCCAAAATGCCCCCAGATGCGGAGCGTTTAAATCCATGAGATCGCGGAAATAGACGGCGCAGTAGGCTTCTATCACGGGGGGCTTTCTGAATTTTGGCAGGCTATCCCCCGTCATTGGCCTAAAGGTCCTTCCCAAGTGATTCAATTCTTGAGGAAGGTCGCCTCGTAACTTGCTATTGACAAGAGGGGAATCGAAGAAATCGTGCGATTATATGAGCCCGCGCCGGGTAGAAGGCGCGTTCGCACAGCCCAAGTCCTTGCTTTTCTGCGATAACTCGACGGTCATCGACCGCTCGCCTCACACCCCTCTACCAAGGGCTCCGTGGAGGCCGAGAATCCCCGCCTTGGGGATTTTCCGGGGAGGCTCATGCGGAAGCGAAGCTTCACGTGTCCCTCCTTTCTTTCGCGCCACATGCGCGAAACTCATTTAAGCAGCGGCATCGCCCGCGTCCAGAAAGCATTACCGCGCTTATCCTGCACCGCTTTCACGGCACCTTCCGCCTTCAAATTCCGCAGCGACTTACTCACCCGCCGCGTGTGCTCGGTTAGCAAGCGCCGGTCCCGAGGGTCCAGTTCATTCACCGCCAAGATGGCCCTGGCGATCTCCCGGCTTGCCATCGGCGCCGTAGCGGTCCTCAGCTCGTCCAGGATGGCCCTTGTCAGTTCGCCCCTGCCAAACAGCACTTGCCGCTTCTGGCGCGGCATCTGAGCGTCTAGGTCGCCGCTGTAGCCCAACGTCCCCAGCACGCGATCAATCGCGCCCACGTCGTTCTTGATCTCGGCGAGACGATCTCGAATGCGCTCGGCTTCGTGGAACAGCTCGACGCGCTTCGCGAGCAAGCCGCTCACGGTATGGGCGTAGTCTGCCGTTCTAGCGGGCTTCACAATTTCGGGCTTCATGCCCCGATTGTCGCAAGCCTATGATTTTTGTCAATTTTTCCGACTTGCGTCAGCTACATAATACCGCATCTCCGCATGGACATTCTGCGCGCTGTGGGATTCTGGGACGCCTATAACGTCACGGAGGACGCCGATCTCGGCCTGCGTCTCGCGCGCGCAGGCTATTCGGTGAGGACATTCCGCTCTTACACGCGCGAGGAGGCGCCCGAGATCTTCGAGGCGCTGCTCGCGCAGCGCGGACGCTGGCTGAAAGGCTGGATGCAGACCGCTCTGGCGCATGGCCGCGATCCGCGGCGGCTCTTCGAAGATCTGGGGCCGAGGCGAGCGCTCGCCACGATCGGGATGTTCGCGGGAGGCTTCGCGGCTCCGCTCATCGGGCCGCCGCTGACGCTCGTTTTTTTCTGGCGCGCGGTCTTTGGCGACCTGCTTCATCCTCGGGACGGGTTCGAGCTTTCGCTTGCGACGATCTGGTGTGCGCTGGCCATTGGGGGTCTTGTCGCGTCCCTTTGTCCAATTCTCATCGGAATGCGGCGGGCTGGTCTCGAAAGTCTCGCGCCGGCGCTTCTCGCCGCCCCGGCCTGGAAAATGATGCAGAGCGCGGCGGCGTAGCGCGCGCTCTTCGAGCTGAGGAACCACCCTTTCCTTTGGCGCAAGACCGAGCACGGGCTCGCGCGCAGGATCGAGGACGCACAGCTCCCTAGCGCGTTTTCCACTCGAACGGAATCTTTCGAGTGATAAGAAATATCGCGCGAGAGGAGAATGTTGGAGCGAATTCTCATCCCAAAAATCTGTCAAGTCTTGCGGAATCCACTCTAATTGAAGTGAGCCGCGATCGCTTCAAGAATTTGCTGGCCCGCGGTCGCCGCCTCGACTCGCCCGCGATTAACCAGTACGACGACCGCAATCCCCAGATCGGGAGCGAGGCCGACATAGGTGGAGCTGAACGGTACTCCGCCGTTCTTTCCAGAGAATCCTCGTTCCGTTTGACGTGATACTTTGCTGCCACGCCATGCCGACCGCGGTAGGGAGCTTGCAGTTTTGCGTGTTTGTTGGCCCCAGCCTTCGAAGATAATCTGTTCGGTCTATTCATCGCCTGTAGCCAGTCGGCAGGCGCATGAATGTTTTGGCCAAACGGTAGGGCAAGCTGCGCGAGCGCCGCCATGTCGCTCGGGCTTGACGACCTGACCGCCGTTGTCGGCGTTGTCCTGATACCAGCTGTGGGCCAATTCGTCATCGACCTTCACCGGCTGGCCGTCGCAGCCAGAACTCCACGCCCGCATCGGTTGACGGAGGGTAACAATTATATCCTTGGACAGCGGAGACCGGCAGCTGTTTTCTGGGCATCGACGTCTGGCTCAAAGACAGTTTCTGCGCAAGCTGGCCGACCAGGGACGGGAAGGAGGCTTTGAGGTGGTTGGCGAGCAGCAAGCGCAGCAAAATGAAACCATTGTCTGAATAGATGTAGTAACCAGCTAGGGGACAAGCGCTGGGCAGGTTCCCCCAGCAGTTCAAGTTCTAAATATAATCAACGTAGTTGTAGACGCCTTTGTGGGGAGTTCCGGGGCAGGCTTGCGGATTGGGATACTCGGTTAAACCAGAAGATTCGACTCGCGATTTCTCCCAAGGTTTTGCTATTGATACAGCCGCCAGTCAGATTGGTTATGTAAGTCCCAGGATTGTCCTTCAAGCTCATATCTGTTGTGTGGGCGAGAATGAGCGCGGTGAACAGCTTGCCGACCGAGGCCAGGTTAAACACGGACGTTTCGCTCATCGGCGCCGCGGCGGACTCTTCGGCGCTGACTTTGCAGGAATCTGACGGGGTTTCCCGAGTGCCGACCGCACAGCCGACAACGAAGTAGGAGGGTTTCCAATTCGGCCCTAGGACCACGACAGCGGCGCCGCCGGGGTATCCCCAATCCCACAGCAACACCTTGTGGGATTGGGGATTGAAGTGGACGCCCACCGCATCGGTAACATACTGCGGCGCCATTTGCTGCGCGGCGCTACCCGAAACGCCAATGATCATTCCGACGGATAACGCTATAAGGAAAGTTCGCAGATTATTCATAGCGCCCTCCCAAACCTTGGTCTCGGCTCTAACGCCAGTAATATAAAGCTTAAGCTGAAATTCTGCAAGGGCCTATAAGCTTTCAACACGTATGAGACTGGGCCGCGAGTGAAGCTTTACCGTTGAAATGCCTAGAGGCGTTGCGACCGCTGTTAAGCGAAGTCGAGGATCGCCATAGCCGGTCATGATTGACCGGCTCCCAAAGGATCCTCTGATCAATGGCGAGCCGGGCGCTTCTCGCCGCGCCGGCCTGGCAGCTCATTCAAAGCGCTGCGGCTTGGCGCGCGCTTTTTGAGCTTCGGCGCCAGCCCTTCCTGTGGCGCAAGACGAGCACGGGCTCGCGCGCAGGATCGAGGACGCGCCAAGCGTTAGTTGAACAGCCAGTCCTTGAGCGAGAAGCCCGCGGAGAGCGATTTGCGGAAGTGTTCGCGCATCGCCAGATGTCCTGCGCCCGCTTTCGGCAGCTCGCTCTTCTTGAGGCGGCGGAACATCGGCAGCAGGATCTGCTGGAAGTTATCGACGCGCAGCTCGCCCCCGCCCCGCTCCGCGACGCGTTCCGCAATGTCGGGGAAGAGCAGCAGCAGCGCCTTGAACAGCGCCGGATTGACCAGATTCTCCTGCGCCTGCTGCCCCCGCAACCCTTCGGCGCAGACCGTCAGATAGCGGTTGAGCGCGGTGTAGACGTCCTCGGCGCAGGCCTCCTGGAAGATGCGCTCAAGCGGCTTCATGGCGGCGTTGAAGGTGACGCGCGATATCGTGCCCTTGCGCCGCTCCGCGGGAGACAGCAGCTCCTTTAAGGCGCTGTCCGGCTTCTTGTTAAAGAGGTCGAACACGTCGTGCAGGAGCGCTTCCGCTGCGGTCTCGGTCTCCGAAAGGCGGCGGATGTCGAGCAGCAGCTCCTGCGGCACGGGCCGCTGCTTGGTGTTGATGTCCATGAACAGCTGACATTCCTGGGCGCGCGTCAGCTTGTTGTAGACGACAACAGGCACCTTGATGCGCCGCTTCGCCAGATGGAAGCCGAAAATGCGATGCTGTCCGTCGATGATCAGAAAGGCGCCGGCGTCCCGACGGAAGCGTAAGAGGCCGCTTTCGCGGTCGTAGCGCAAATGCGCCTTGGGCTGCGCCGATAGGATTACGGCGCAGGGCGTCGTTCCGAAGCCCTTGTCGATATATTTCGCGATCTCCACGGCCCGCCGCCGGTCGAGCAGGCGCTGGAAGCCGTCGATCGGATTTTCGGCGCGCGTGTCGGCGGTGCAGCAGGCGGCGAGCACGTCGCTCGAAAGCGCCAGCGAGTAGAAGCGATGCCGACCCTGCGTGACGATATGCGCCGCCTCGGCGATGAGCTTGCCGGGGCTTTCCGCAGGGAGCTCCGCCGCCGCTTCCGTCTCGGGCTCGAAGGCGTCGGCGCTCGAGGGCGTCGTGACGCGCTCGGCGTCCTCAGTGGAGAGGGGCGTGTCGGCCTGGTGTGGCGGGGTGGCGAGTTCGGTCTCCATGCGCGTAATCCCGATTGGCGGAATTTTTGCCGTCCGCGGGGCGGCGACTCCAACTCGGCAATTCGACGCGACGCGGGGGAACGCTTAAGCGTGCAATGGCGCTAAAATATGGCTGTCAATCCCCTCATGGGGAAATCCCTCAATTTTCCTCTTGGCAAGGGGCGGGCGGAACGCTACATAGAGCGTTCGACGGGGCGCGCCACGCGCGGCGGCCCCTTTCAATAGGATTTAGAGCTTCCGTTGAAACCTCGCGCAAGCGCAAGGGAAGACGGTGGATAGGCCGGAGGGCCGGGATCACAGTCCCGCGCCCCGTCCGGCCATATCCTGTCCGAGACTGCCGGCGTCCGCAACGGGCCTTGCGCTCCTGCGACTTAATCGGCTGGGCGCCCACAAAGGCGTCTAGCGGCCTGCACAGACGGGGAAACCACGAATTTAAGGCCGGTCCGCAAGCGGACAGGTCCTTCGGATTTGGTTCGGCGCCCCCTAAAACCGCGGCGGTTTCGCTCGCGGGGACAGGATCTACGGAGGCCGCCCGTCTCCCCCTCGGGAAACGGACGGCATATCGCAACCGGCGGGGCCATGGCTCCGCCTGAAGAGAGAGCACCCGTGGATAGAGCGGAGAAAGCCCAAGCCGTGGCGGAGCTGAAGGAGGTCTTCTCCAAGACCTCCGTCGTCGTCGTCGCGCATTACTCCGGCTTGACGGTCGCCCAGATGCAGAGGCTGCGCAAGCAGGCTCGCGCGGCGGGCGCCGCCGTTCAGGTCGCCAAGAACCGCCTCGTCAAGATCGCTCTCGACGGCGAGAGCGCCGCCTCCATCGGCCCCTTGCTCAAGGGACCGACCCTGATCGCCTATTCGGACGATCCGGTGGCGGCGCCGAAAGTCGCGGCGGCTTTCGCCAAGGACCACGACAAGTTCGTGATCCTCGGTGGAGCGCTCGGCGCGACGTCCCTTAGTCCCGATGGCGTGAAGTCGCTCGCGACTCTGCCTTCGCTGGACGACCTGCGCGCAAAGCTCGTCGGCCTCCTCCAGGCCCCGGCGACCAAGATCGCGCAGCTCCAGACCGCGCCCGCCGCCAAGCTCGCGCGCGTCTTCGGGGCCTACGCCAACAGAGACGCGGCCTGATCCAGGCTCGCCGTAACCAGACATCCAACCCATCCGAAGGAACCCATCACAATGGCCAATCTCGAAAAGATCGTCGAAGACCTCTCCTCGCTGACCGTCCTTGAAGCCGCTGAACTCGCCAAGCTCCTCGAAGAAAAGTGGGGCGTCTCGGCCGCCGCAGCGGTCGCGGTCGCGGCGGCTCCGGGCGCGGGCGCCGCCGCCGCCGCTCCGGTCGAGGAGAAGACCGAGTTCAACGTCATCCTGGCCGCCGCCGGCGACAAGAAGATCGAGGTCATCAAGGAAGTTCGCGCCATCACGGGCCTCGGCCTCAAGGAAGCCAAGGACCTCGTCGAGGGCGCGCCGAAGCCCGTCAAGGAAGGCGCCGGCAAGGAAGAGGCCGAGAAGATCAAGGCCCAGCTCGAGAAGGTCGGCGCCAAGGTCGAGCTCAAGTAAGCTTGCATTATCCATCCCTATCCCTCCCCCGCCAGCGGGGGAGGGTTTCGGCCGACCGTGACGGAGCGAGTAGCGAATAGCGAAGTGAGGGCTTATCTCTTCGCTATTCGCAGCTCGCTATTCGCCATAGACAAACCCTAAGGTTCGAGAGACGACATGGCTCAGCAGGGCGCGCAAAAATTCTCAAGCCGCAAGCGGGTTCGCAAATATTTCGGCCATATCCGCGATGCCGCCGAGATGCCCAATCTCATCGAGGTGCAGAAGGCCTCCTACGACCAGTTCCTGATGGTCAAGGAGCCCGAGGGCGGCCGTCTCGAGGAAGGCCTGCAAGGCGTCTTCAAATCCGTCTTCCCCATCTCCGACTTCGCGCAGGTCTCGCTGCTGGAATTCGTGCGCTACGAGTTCGAGGCGCCGAAATATGACGTCGACGAATGCCGTCAGCGCGGCATGACCTTCGCCGCGCCGCTCAAGGTGACGCTGCGCCTCATCGTGTTCGATGTCGATCCGGAGACGCAGGCGAAATCCATCAAGGACATCAAGGAGCAGGACGTCTACATGGGCGACATGCCCTTCATGACGTCGAACGGCACCTTCGTCGTCAACGGCACCGAACGCGTGATCGTCTCGCAGATGCACCGCTCGCCGGGCGTCTTCTTCGACCACGACAAGGGCAAGAGCCACTCCTCCGGCAAGCTCCTGTTCGCGGCGCGCATCATTCCGTACCGCGGCTCCTGGCTCGACATCGAATTCGACGCCAAGGACATCGTCTATGCGCGCATCGACCGGCGCCGCAAGCTGCCCGCGACGTCGCTGCTGCTGGCGCTCGGCCTCGACGGCGAAGAGATCCTCTCGACCTTCTACAAGACGATTCCCTATACGCTCCACGGCGACAGCTGGCGCATGCCCTTCGACGCCGATCGCCTGAAGGGCGTGAAGGCCACAGCCGACATCATCGACGCCGACACAGGCGAGGTCATCCTCGAGGCCGGCAAGAAGCTCGCCGTGCGCGCCGCCCGTCAGCTCGCCGAAAAGGGCGTGAAGGCCATCAAGGTCGCCGCCGAGGAGCTCTACGGCCAGTATCTGGCCCAGGATCTCTACGACATGTCGACCGGCGAAATCTTCGCCGAGGCCGGAGACGAGATCACCGCGAAGACCCTGCCGCTGCTCGTCGAGAAGGGCTTCACGGAGCTGCCGATCCTCGACATCGACCACATCAACATCGGCCCCTACATCCGCAACACGCTGGCGCTCGACAAGAACAGCACGCGCGAGGATGCGCTCTTCGACATCTACCGCGTCATGCGCCCGGGCGAGCCGCCGACGATCGAGACGGCGGAGGCGATGTTCCATTCGCTGTTCTTCGATCCCGAGCGCTACGACCTCTCCGCAGTCGGTCGCGTCAAGATGAACATGCGCCTCGACCTTGACGCGCCCGACACGATGCGCGTGCTGCGTCGCGAGGACATCGTGGCGGTCGTCAAGGCGCTCGTCGACCTGCGCGACGGTCGCGGCGAGATCGACGACATCGACCATCTCGGCAATCGCCGCGTGCGCTCGGTCGGCGAGCTCATGGAGAATCAGTATCGGCTGGGGCTCCTGCGCATGGAGCGCGCGATCAAGGAGCGCATGTCCTCGGTCGACATTGACACGGTGATGCCGCAGGACCTCATAAACGCCAAGCCTGCGGCGGCGGCGGTGCGCGAGTTCTTCGGCTCGTCGCAGCTCTCGCAGTTCATGGACCAGACAAATCCGCTCTCCGAGATCACCCACAAGCGCCGCCTGTCGGCGCTGGGACCGGGCGGTCTGACCCGTGAGCGCGCCGGCTTCGAGGTGCGCGACGTGCATCCGACGCATTACGGCCGCATCTGCCCGATCGAGACGCCGGAAGGCCCCAACATCGGCCTCATCAATTCGCTCGCGACCTTCGCGCGCGTCAATAAATACGGGTTCATAGAGGCCCCCTATCGCCGCGTGCGCGACGGCAAGGTCACGGGCGAGGTCGTCTATCTTTCGGCGATGGAGGAGCAGAAGTTCCACGTCGCGCAAGCCAACGCGCCGGTCGACAAGGACGGCGCGCTGACCGAGGACCTCGTGCTCTGCCGTCACGCCGGCGACGTCGTGCTCACGACGCGCGATCGCGTAGACGCGATGGACGTGTCGCCCAAGCAGCTCGTCTCGGTCGCGGCTGCGCTCATCCCGTTCCTCGAGAACGACGACGCCAACCGCGCGCTGATGGGCTCCAACATGCAGCGCCAGGCTGTGCCGCTCGTCAAGGCGGACGCGCCGCTCGTCGGCACCGGCATGGAAGGAGTTGTCGCGGCGGATTTCGGGCGCGGCGATCGCGGCGCGCCGCACCGGCATCGTCGATCAGATCGACGCGACGCGCATCGTTATCCGGGCGACCGAGGACCTCGATCCGGGCCGCCCCGGCGTGGACATCTATCGCCTCATGAAGTTCCAGCGCTCGAACCAGTCGACCTGCATCAATCAGAAGCCGCTGGTGCGCGTCGGCGACATCGTGAGCAAGGGCGACATCATCGCCGATGGTCCCTCGACTGAGCTCGGCGATCTGGCGCTCGGCCGCAACGTGCTCGTCGCCTTCATGCCCTGGAACGGCTACAACTTCGAGGACTCGATCCTCCTAAACGAGCGTATCGTCAAGGACGACGTGTTCACCTCCATTCACATCGACGAATTCGAGGTGATGGCGCGCGACACCAAGCTCGGTCCCGAGGAGATCACGCGCGACATTCCGAACGTCTCGGAAGAAACGCTGAAGAACCTCGACGAAGCGGGCATCGTCTACATCGGCGCCGAGGTTCAGGCCGGCGACATTCTCGTCGGCAAGATCACGCCCAAGGGCGAAAGCCCGATGACGCCGGAAGAAAAGCTGCTGCGCGCGATCTTTGGCGAGAAGGCCTCGGACGTGCGCGACACGAGCCTGCGCGTGCCCCCGGGCGTGCAGGGCACGATCGTCGAGGTGCGCGTGTTCAACCGGCACGGCGTCGAGAAGGACGAGCGCGCCCAGGCGATCGAGCGCGAGGAGATCGAGCGGCTGGCCAAGGACCGCGACGACGAGCTCGCGATCCTCGACCGCAATGTCTACACGCGTCTTTCCGAGATGCTGATCGGCAAGAAGGCGGTCGCGGGACCGAAATCCTTCAAGAAGGATCAGGTGCTCACGCAGGCGCTTCTCGAGGAGCATCCCCGTTCTCAGTGGTGGACCTTCGCACTCGAGGACGACGCGCTGATGGGGTCGATCGAGGCCGTGCGCAAGCAATATGACGAGGCCAAGAAAGGCCTCGAGACGCGCTTCCTCGACAAAGTCGAGAAGCTGCAGCGCGGCGACGAGCTGCCGCCCGGCGTGATGAAGATGGTGAAGGTCTTCGTCGCGGTGAAGCGCAAGATCCAGCCGGGCGACAAAATGGCCGGCCGTCACGGCAATAAGGGCGTGGTCTCGCGCATCGTGCCGCAGGAGGACATGCCTTTCCTCGAGGACGGCACGCCGGTGGACATCGTGCTCAATCCGCTCGGCGTGCCGAGCCGCATGAACGTCGGCCAGATTCTGGAGACGCATCTCGGCTGGGCCTGCGCGGGCCTCGGCAAGCAGGTCGGCGCGGCGGTGGACTCCTATCTGCGCACGAAGAACGCCGGCCCGCTCCGCGAGAAGCTCCTCGATGTTTATGACGGCGACAAGGATATCACGGAGCTCGACGACCGGACCCTGCTCGAAGTCGGCCAGAATCTGCGCCGCGGCGTGCCTATCGCGACGCCCGTCTTCGACGGCGCGCGCGAGAAGGACATCGTCGACATGCTGGGCCGCGCAGGCCTTGCGTCCTCGGGCCAGGTCACGCTCTTCGACGGGCGCACGGGCGAGACCTTCGACCGCAAGGTCACGGTCGGCTACATCTACATGCTGAAACTGCACCATCTCGTCGACGACAAGATCCATGCGCGCTCGATCGGGCCCTACTCGCTCGTCACGCAGCAGCCGCTCGGCGGCAAGGCGCAGTTCGGCGGCCAGCGTTTCGGAGAGATGGAGGTCTGGGCGCTCGAGGCCTATGGCGCGGCCTACACGCTGCAGGAAATGCTGACGGTGAAGTCGGACGACGTCGCGGGCCGCACCAAGGTCTATGAGTTGATTGTGCGCGGCGACGACAACATCGAGTCCGGTATTCCCGAGAGCTTCAACGTGCTTATCAAGGAGATGCGCTCGCTGGCCCTCAACGTCGAGCTGACCTCGACGGCCCCGGAGGGCGAGGAGCTGCAGGCCCCGTCGGAAGCCGCCGAGTAACGCAGAAGCGCGCCTGTCGCTCGAACCCGGTCGTTCGAGCGACATCGCGCGAGAGCAACAGGCTGAGGCGAGTTCCCATCGCGAAAGTTCGGCACTTTTGCGAAGCTCGCTCTCAGCGGAACGAAATCCGGAGCTGCGCGTCGCGAGCTCGCAGAGGAGAAACCCCGTGAATCAGCAAGAGGTCATGAATCTCTTCAGTCCGGTCGCGGCCACTCAGGCCTTCGACCAGATTTAGATTTCCATCGCGAGCCCGGAAAAGATCCTCTCCTGGTCTTACGGCGAAATCAAGAAGCCCGAAACCATCAACTACCGCACCTTCAAGCCGGAGCGCGACGGGCTGTTCTGCGCCCGCATCTTCGGCCCGATCAAGGACTATGAGTGCTTGTGCGGCAAGTACAAGCGCATGAAATACAAGGGCGTGATCTGCGAGAAGTGCGGCGTCGAAGTCACGCTCGCGCGCGTGCGGCGCGACCGCATGGGCCATATTTCGCTCGCCGCGCCCGTCGCTCACATCTGGTTCCTGAAGTCCTTGCCCTCGCGTATCGGGCTGCTGCTCGACATGACGCTCAAGGACCTCGAGCGCATCCTCTATTTCGAGTCGTACATCGTCATCGACAAGGGATTGACCGACCTCAAGGACCGGCAGCTTCTCACCGAGGACGAGTATCTGCAGGCCCAGGACAAATACGGCCAGGACACTTTCACGGCGATGATCGGCGCCGAGGCGATCCGCAAGCTGCTCGAGTTCGATGGACCTCGAGAGCATTGCGGCGAGCCTGCGCCAGGAGATCGCCGAGGCGACGACGGACCTGAAGCCTAAGAAGCTCGCCAAGCGTCTCAAGATCATCGAGGCCTTCATTCAGTCCGGCAATAAGCCGGAATGGATGGTGCTGAAAGAGATTCCGGTCATTCCGCCGGATCTGCGACCGCTCGTGCCGCTCGACGGCGGCCGCTTTGCGACCTCGGACCTGAACGATCTCTACCGCCGCGTCATCAACCGCAACAATCGTCTGAAGCGGCTGATCGAGCTGCGCGCGCCCGACATCATCATCCGCAACGAGAAGCGCATGCTGCAGGAGGCCGTCGACGCGCTGTTCGACAACGGCCGCCGCGGCCGCGTCATCACGGGCGCGAACAAGCGCCCGCTGAAGTCGCTCGCTGACATGCTCAAGGGCAAGCAGGGCCGGTTCCGCCAGAACCTGCTCGGCAAGCGCGTCGACTATTCTGGCCGCTCGGTCATCGTCGTGGGCCCCGAGCTGAAGCTTCATCAATGCGGCCTGCCCAAGAAGATGGCGCTCGAGCTCTTCAAGCCCTTCATCTATTCGCGTCTCGACGCCAAGGGCTTTTCGGCCACCGTCAAACAGGCGAAGAAGCTCGTCGAGAAAGAGAAGCCCGAGGTCTGGGACATCCTCGACGAGGTTATCCGCGAGCATCCGGTTCTGCTCAACCGCGCCCCGACCCTGCATCGCCTCGGCATTCAGGCCTTCGAGCCCGTGCTGATCGAAGGCAAGGCGATACAGCTGCATCCGCTCGTCTGCGCGGCGTTCAACGCCGACTTCGACGGCGACCAGATGGCCGTGCACGTTCCGCTGTCGCTCGAGGCGCAGCTCGAAGCGCGCGTGCTGATGATGTCGACGAACAACATCCTGCACCCGGCCAATGGTCAGCCGATCATCGTGCCGAGCCAGGACATCGTTCTCGGCCTCTATTATCTGACGCTCGAGCGCGACGGCGAGCCGGGACAGTATCGCGAGGACCCCAAGACCAAGGCCCCGCTTGCCGGCATTTACGCCAACATGGGCGAGATCGAGCACGCTTTGGCCGCGGGCGCGGTGACGCTGCACGCCAAGGTCAAGGGCCGTGCCTGGACCTTTGATGCGAACGGCAAGCGCGTCCAAAAGATCTTCGACACGACGCCCGGCCGGCTGATCCTCGGCCAGCTCATGCCCAATCACGTCAAGATTCCCTTCGATGTCGCCAACAAGCTGATGACGAAGAAGGAAATCTCCAACATGATCGACACCGTCTACCGTAATTGCGGGCAGAAGGAGACGGTGATCTTCTGCGATCGCATTATGTCGCTCGGCTTCCGCGAGGCCTTCAAGGCCGGCATCTCCTTCGGCAAGGACGACATGATCGTGCCGGAGACCAAGGAGCGCATCGTCGGCGAGACGCGCGCCGCCGCCAAGGAGTACGAGCAGCAGTACAACGACGGCCTGATCACCCAGGGCGAGAAATACAACAAGGTCGTCGACGCCTGGGGCAAATGCTCGGAGAAGCTCGCCGAGGAGATGATGATCCGCATCTCCGCGGTGCGCAAGGACGAGCACGGCCGCGATCTGCCAATCAACTCGATCTACATGATGTCGCATTCCGGCGCGCGCGGCTCGCCCGCGCAAATGCGCCAGCTCGCGGCGATGCGCGGTCTGATGACCAAGCCTTCGGGCGAGATCATCGAGAGCCCGATCATCTCGAACTTCAAGGAAGGCCTCACCGTTCTTGAATACTTCAACTCGACGCACGGCGCCCGCAAGGGTCTCGCCGACACGGCGTTGAAGACGGCGAACTCCGGCTATCTGACGCGCCGCCTCGTCGACGTGGCCCAGGATTCGATCATCTCGACTCGGGACTGCGGCTCGAAGAACGGCATACGCATGCGCGCGATCATCGACGCGGGCCAGGTCGTCGCCTCGCTCGCCTCGCGCATTCTCGGCCGAACGGCCGCCGAGGATCTGCGCGCGCCCGACGGCAAGGTGGTGGTTCCCGCCGGCGAGATGATCCAGGAGTGGCACCTCGAGCCGATCACCGCGGCGGGCATTCAGGAAGTGAAGATCCGCTCGGTTCTGACCTGTGAGGCCAAGGAAGGCGTCTGCGGCGCCTGCTACGGTCGCGACCTCGCGCGCGGCGTGCCCGTCAACATGGGCGAAGCCGTGGGCGTCATCGCCGCGCAGTCGATCGGCGAGCCAGGCACGCAGCTCACCATGCGCACCTTCCACATCGGCGGCGCCGCGCAGCTCGCGGACCAGTCCTTTGTCGAATTGAATTTCGACGGCAAGGTGCATGTGCGCAACCGACATGTGGCGCGCAACTCCGACGGCGACCTGATGGTCATGGCGAGGAACGTCGCCGTGGTGATCCTGGGATCCGACGGAACTGAGCGCTCGGCGACGCGCGTGCAATATGGCGCACGGCTCAAGGTCGACGAAGGCGATACAGTCAAGCGCGGCCAACGCATCGCCGAGTGGGACCCCTACACGCGTCCGATTCTGACGGAAGTCGACGGCGTCGTGGGCTTCGAGGATCTCGTGGAAGGCCAGTCGATGGCGGAATTGGCCGACGAGTCGACCGGCATCACCAAGCGCATGGTCATGGACTGGCGCCTCAACCTGCGCTCGGCGAGCCTCAAGCCCTCGATCACGGTCAAGGGCGCGGACGGCAAGATCATCAAGCTGCAGCGCGGCGGCGACGCCCGTTATTCTCTGCCCGTCGACTCGATCATCGCGGTCGAGCCGGGGCAGAAGGTGACGGCGGGCGACATTCTCGCCCGCATCTCGCTCGAAAGCGCCAAGACGCGCGACATCACCGGCGGTCTGCCGCGCGTCGCCGAGCTCTTCGAGGCGCGCCGTCCCAAGGACCACGCGATCATCGCGGAGATCTCCGGCACCGTGCAGTTCGGCAAGGACTATAAGAACAAGCAGCGCCTCTCGATCATCCCGCATGAAGAGGGCGGCGACCCCGTCGAATATCTGATCCCGAAGGGCAAGCACATCCATCTGCAGGACGGTGACGTCGTCGAGAAGGGCGACTACATCGTCGACGGCAATCCGGCGCCCCACGACATTCTGGCGATCAAGGGCGTCGAGGAGCTTGCGGCCTATCTCGTCAACGAGATCCAGGAGGTCTACCGCCTGCAGGGGGTCAACATCAACGACAAGCACATCGAGGTGATCGTGCGTCAGATGTTGCAGAAGGTCGACATCGTCGATCCGGGCGACACGGGCTTCCTCGAAGGCGAGCAGGTCGACGAGGTGGAGCTCGAGGAGGCGAACGCCAAGGCGCTGGAAGAGGGCGGGAAGCCCGCGTCTGGAACGCCGGTGCTGCTCGGCATCACCAAGGCCTCGCTGCAGACGCGCTCCTTCTTCTCGGCGGCCTCCTTCCAGGAGACGACGCGCGTGCTCACCGAGGCCGCCGTCAACGGCAAGGTCGATCCGCTCGTGGGCCTGAAGGAGAATGTGATCGTCGGCCGGCTCATTCCGGCGGGCACCGGCGCGGCGATGGCGAAGTTCCGCCATCTCGCGACGAGCCGCGACGATCTCATCATCGCCCAGCGCGCCGAGACCAGCGAAGCCAAGGCGGCGCAGGATGCGCCGCGCCTTCCGGCCGCCCCGGCGGAGTAAGCTCGAAGCGAAAATCGCTCACGGCCTCGCCCTGCGCCAAGCTCTCGAAGCCGGCCCCGGGCGAGGCCATTTTTTTGCGGCTGCGGCTCCAAAAGCCGCCTCGCAGCCCGCCGCTCGCGATCCTCTCCAGAAATTTCAAGGGGTTCGCGCGCCGGCCCGGCCACAAAATCGCCCGAGAAATCTGGCCTTCTTAACCTCAATGTCACCGCTTTCGGCGAACATCTCTTCGCCTTGTCCGCGCGCATCGCGGACCTCTTCCGATTGGAGCTTTGCCCTTGTCCAGGACCACGACGATAAGCTTTGCCGCCGGCGCGCTGGTGGCTCTGAGCCTTTCGGGCGCGGCCCTCGCCCAATCCTACGACGGCCAGGCCGAATGGGCGCAGCGCTATGACGCCGCCGAAAAACTGACCGTGTCGCGCTCGACGACGCCGCTTCTCTCCGAGCAGACAGTCGCGGCGACCGAGCGCGCGATCGAGCAATATCGCCAGATCGTCGCCGAGGGCGGCTGGCAGCCCGTGCCCGGCGGCCTGCAGCTCTCAGTCGGCTCGAACGGCCCGGCGGTTTCGGCCCTACGCCGTCGCTTGGTCGCCTCGAGCGACATTGGCTCCGAGACTGGCACGAGCCCCGTGTTCGACTCCTACGTCGAGGCGGCGGTGCGCCGTTTCCAGGCGCGTCACGGCTTCAACGAGACGGGCGTCGTCACGCCGCAGACCCTGAGCGCGCTCAACGTGCCCGCCGAAGAGCGGCTGCGCCAGCTCGAGATCAATCTCGCCCGCCTGAAAAGCGTCACGCACGACCTCCCCAACCGCATGGTGGTCGCCAATATTCCGGCGGCGCATGTCGAGACGGTCGAGAATGGCCAGGTGATGACGCATCACATCGCCGGCGTCGGCAAGATCGACCGCCAGTCGCCGATCATGACGACACGGGCGCTAGAGATCAATTTCAACCCCTTCTGGACGGTGCCGGCCTCGGTGATCCGCAAGGATCTGATCCCGAAGATGCAGAACGACCCCAATTATCTGCGCGATAACCACATCCGCGTCTATGACAAGGACAATACCGAGCTTCAGCCCGAGCAGATCAACTGGAACTCGCTCGACGCGATGAACTACCGCTTTCGCCAGGACACGGGCGGCGACTTCAACTCGCTTGGCGTCGTGCGCATCAACATCAACAATCCTTACGGCGTCTATATGCACGACACGCCGGCCAAGGGCGTGTTCGGCGACGATTTCCGCTTCGTCTCCTCGGGCTGCATCCGTCTGCAGAACGTGCGCGACTACGTCGCCTGGCTGTTGAAGGAGACACCCGGCTGGGATCGCGACCACATCGACGAGGTGATCCGCACCGGTGAGCGTCTCGACGTGAAGATCGTTCCGCCCGTGCCCGTGCATTGGGTCTATGTGACGGCCTGGGGTTCGCCGGACGGCGCGACGCAGTTCCGCGACGACATCTATCATAAGGACACGGCCGACGTGGTCGGCATGGAGACGACGCCCGTTCCCGCGCAGCCGCACGCGACCAAGCACGACGGCAAGTCGAAGTCGGGCGCGCAGGCGGGAAAGGCGAAGGCCGCCGCGCAGCCCGCGAAGGCCAAGACCGCCGCTCAGAAGCCGCAAGCGGATCAGACGGCCGCGCAAAAGCCTCGCAGCACCGCGCGCGTCTCGCGCCGCGACAATGACGAGCCAACCTGGCGGTAAGCGCAGGTCGGACGGGCGAGAGGGTTATTAGGTTGCGCCTTCCCCGCCAAAGGGGGTCTTTAGACGCCCATCTTTCGAAGGGCTATTCGCGGGAGAGGGGACCCTAACGATCAACGCTTCGCTGGGTTGATGCGCCAAGTCCGCTCCCTCTCCCCGCAAGCCGGGAGAGGGAGAAAGCCTCATTTCACCAAAATATTCTTGAACTGCCACGGGTCCTCGAGATCGATGTCCTCTGGGAAAAAGCCGGGGCGGCCTTCGAGCGGCGTCCAATCCGTGTATTCGCCGATGACGGGGCCGAGATAGGGCCTCTGAATCTCCAGGCAGCGCTTGTAGTCGACCTCATCCGCCTCGACGACGCCGGCTTCCGGATTCTCCAGCGCCCAGACCATGCCCGCGAGCGCCGCCGAGCTCACCTGCAGGCCCGTCGCGTTCTGATAGGGCGCAAGCTCGCGCGTCTCCTCGATCGAAAGCTGCGAGCCGTACCAATAGGCGTTCCTCGCGTGCCCGTAGAGCAAAACGCCCAATTCGTCGACGCCGTCGACGATCTCATGCTCGTCGAGAATATGCTCGCGCAGCTGGCGCTTTCCGGCCGCGCCGAAAAGCTCGTGCAGCGACAGCACGGCATCGTCGGCCGGGTGATAGGCGTAATGGCAGGTCGGGCGATAGACCGCCTTGCCGGAGGCGTCGCGCACGGTAAGGTAATCGGCAATCGAGATCGCCTCATTATGCGTGACGAGGAAGCCGTATTGCGGACCCGGCGTCGGCGTCCAGCTGCGCACGCGCGTGTTGGCGCCCGGCGTGTTCAGATAGATTGCGGCGCCGCAACCCGTCGCATGCGTCCCGGCTATGGCCGGAAGCGATTTCTCATGCGTGCCCCAGCCGAGCTCCGCCGGCTGCATGCCTTCCGACACGAAGCCCTCGACCGACCAGGTGTTGACGAAGACGCCGCGCGGCTTCGGCGCGCGCGCGCGCTGCGTGTCGCGCTCAGCGATGTGAATTCCCTTCACGCCGAGCTTTTGCGCGAGCGCGGCCCAGTCGGCGCGCGTCTGCGGCTCCTTGTCGAGCGCCTTCGTGTCCCTCGCGATGTTGATCAGCGCTTCCTTCACGAACCAGGAGACCATGCCGGGATTGGCGCCGCAGCAGGAGACGGCGGTCGAGCCGCCGGGCTTGCGCCGGCGCTCCGCGAGCACGGTCTCGCGCAGCGCGTAATTGGTGCGCGACTTATTGCCGAGCTTCGGATCGAAATAGAAGCCGGGCCAGGGCTCGACGACCGTGTCGACGTAGAGAACCTTCAGCTCCTGCGCGAGCTTGATGATGTCGAGCGAGCAGACCTCGACCGAGAGATTGACGATGAACCCCTGGCCCGAACCCTTTGTGAGCAGCGGCGTCAGCACGTCGCGATAATTTTCGCGCGTGAGGCCCTTTTGCAGGAAGTCGATCCCGCGGACCTCGAGAAGGTGGCGGTTCGCGTCCGAGGGATCGATGACCGTGAAACGGCTCTTGTCGAAATCGAAGTGGCGCTCGATCAGCGGCAGGATGCCTCGCCCGATCGATCCGAAGCCGATGAGGACGACGGGACCGGAAATCTTGCCGTGAATGGGCCAAAGGGAGGACATGGCGGCTCCTTGCTGCGCTGCAGAATTGCTGCGCTTAAAAGCAGGGAGGGGCGTATTAATCAAGCCCGCCGCTAGCGCGCTTCCCGCTCGAACGGAATTGTTCGAGCGGGAAGGAATCGCTCCAGATTAAAGACTTGGAGCGAATTCTGGTCGCAAAAGTCTGTCAACCTTTGCGGAATTCGCTCTAAGCCCCCCGTCAGGCGAGCACCGCGACGCCGAAGAGATAGGGGTGCAGCATCAGCACGACGGCGTAAACGACCGTGCCCGCGCCCAGTGCAATCGCATCGCCGCGCGTAAAATGGTCGAGGCGCGGGGCGCCTTCGTCGCCCCGGCGCTTCACGGAGATGCGGTCGTAGACGGCGAAGGCCAGGAAGGAGGCGAACAGCAGCATGCCGCCCAGGTCGCCGTTGACGAGGAAATGCGCGAGCGCCCAGGCTTTGATGGCGACGAGCATCGGATGACGCAGCCATCCCTTGATCCGTCCCGCCGGCGCGCGGCGGGCCGCGAGCGCGACGAAGGCGAACCAGACGAGCGGCATCGCGGCGTGATGCAGCCAATGCGGCGGATCCCAGATCCGAATCAGTCCCTCGGAGCGGTAGCGGATGAAGCCAAAGACGATGAGCGCGAGGCCCGTCGCCGCGACGATCGCGTAGCCTGTCTTGTAGGTCTGGAGCCCCACGCGCTCGATGAGCGCGGCGCGCTGCGGGCGCAGGGTGGCGAAGACGTGCACGCCGAGGAAAATGAGGATGCCGAGAATGAGGATGAGCATGGTTGCGACTCCAGGGGGCTGGGCTGCCGAAGCTGAGCTATGCGCCGCTTCGCCGTTTTCGACAAGATCGTCCGCGATTCCCTCTCCCCCGAGCGGGGCAGAGGGAGCAGCACAGCAAGAGTGACGCCATAAGCCCCTCGCAATTTCTTGCCGAATTCTGCGCGTTGCGCTTCGAGCACCCCTTCAATCCCTTTGCGGATCGCTGCGCGGTCCACGACAGGACAAGGGCGCCGCAAGCGCGGGCGAAAATCCTGCTGGCGCTGCTCGTCGCGGCTGAGCGCCGCGGGACGCGCTCGCTCTGGCTCGGGCGCGAGCGGATCCTTGCGGTCGGCCGCGACGCGGAACACGTCGCCGCGCGCGTCGCGCCGGGGGTCGAGCGCGTGGCCTTGCGCCATCCGAGTTTTGGCGGCGAGGCTCAGTTTCGCGCGCAGGTCGCGGCGCTGCGCTGCGCGCCGGCGCAGGGTCGGGAAGCGCCACAATTTCGCCCGATTTGAGCCTGCCAAACAGGACCGACCTCTCTTCCTCCGGAATTCCAAGGACCGATGACTGCCGACGCCCTGCCCAGCATGGCTGAAATACGCCGCGCTTTCGTCGGGCTCTGTCTCGCCATGCTGCTGTCGGCGCTGGACCAGACGATCGTCGCTGCGGCGCTGCCGACAATCGGCCTCGAGCTCGGCGACTTCGCCGATTCTCCCTGGATCGTCACGGCCTATCTCGTCGCGGCGACGACGGTGACGCCGCTCTACGGCAAGCTCGCGGACATCCACGGCGGCCGGATCATGCTGCTCATCGGCGTCGGCGTCTTCATCCTGGGCTCGATCGCCTGCGCGCTCGCGCCGAGCATGGCGGCGCTCGCTGTCGCCCGCGCCCTGCAAGGGCTCGGCGGCGGCGGGCTCTTGGCGCTGTCGCAAACCATCATCGCCGATCTCGTGAGCCCGCGCGAGCGCGGCCGCTATCAGACCTATTTCGCCGCGGTCTTCGTGCTGTCGAGCGTCGCCGGCCCGCTGCTCGGCGGCTTCTTCGCGAGCCATCTGCACTGGTCGCTGATCTTCTGGATCAATCTACCGCTCGGGCTCTTGGCGCTCCTGTTCGTCGAGTCGTCTCTGCGGCGCCTGCCGGTGCGCCGACATCCGCATGAGCTCGATTACATTGGCGCGGCGATGCTCGCCGCGGCGGCAGGCCTGCTGGCGCTGGCGCTCGGCCATCGCAACGCCGCGGCGCGCGACGTCATTGGCCTCACAATCCTTTCGGCGCTGTTCTGGGCGCTTTTCGCGCATCGGCTGCGCAAGGCCGACGAGCCCTTCATTCCGCTGAGCGTGCTCGCCAATGCGACGGCGCGCAACGCCTCGCTGTGCGGGGCTTTCGGGCTCGGGAGCTTCGTCGGGCTTTCCGTCGTCGCGCCGATTTATCTCGAAGGCGCCTTCGGGCTCGACGCCGACGGCGTCGGCGCAGCGCTCATCGCGCCGATGGTCGGAGTTGTGATCGGCGCGACGATCTCAGGGCGGCTCATGCCGCATCTTGCCCGCTACAAGGCGCCGGGTCTCATCGGGCTCGCCTGCGCCGCCATGGCTTCCGCCTTTCTTGCGCTCGGATTGAAGAGCCTGTCTCTCGTCGCGCTCGACGCGCTGCTCACGACGATCAGCATCGGCATCGGCACGACTCTGCCGATCAGCACGGTCTCGCTGCAAAACGCCGTCGAGCGGCGCAATCTCGGCTCGGCGACGGCCGTGATGCAGTTCGCCCGGCAGATCGGCTGCGCGCTGATCGTCGCGCTGCTCGGCGCGCTGGCGATGGGGGCGGGGGCCGTCGCGCTTGAGGCCGAGGCCGCCACGCCCCAAGCCGTTGAGGCCCTGCACGCCGCCTTCCGCGAGGTCTTCGCGGTCACGACAATCTGCCTGGGCTTCGCTCTCTTTTTCCTCGCGCGCATGGAGGAGAAGCCGCTGCGCGGCGCGCCGGCGCGCTGAATTGTCGCGCCGCTATTTGCGGCGCGCGCTCGAGGGTATGGGCGCCCTTCGGCGATCGCGGCGAGGAACCCCGTCGCCGAATGATGCGCGGCCTTCTGCTTTTTATGTTTGGGTTTCTTGGTTTCGCGATTTCCGCGTTGTTCCCGGTTGGCCATAGGGCCCCCCCTGCAGAGTTTCGTGCGCCGCCTCACTGATATGGCGTCGGCGCGACGCAGGGGAAGAACTCGGCTTGGGCTAGCGTCGCGGAACTCCGCTCAGACGGCGTGCTCGCAGACCCACGCCTTCTCGGCGCCCCAGCAGTCGTCGCGCTTGAAGATTTTGCCTTTGTCCTTGCCGTTCCACTTCAACCGCCAGACGCGGTCGTGCAGCTGCGTGATGGAGATGCGTTTCACTCCCAATTGGAAGGTGACGCTCTTTTTTCCCGCCCAGGCGATGCGGCACTGGCCCTGCATGACCACCTTGCCGTCGAGCTTGGCGAAGCAGGGAGCGACGCGCGTTTCGCCGGCCTCGGCGGGCGGCGCGGCGGCTTCCCTGGCGGGCGCCTCGGCCTGAGTGGGCGCAGCCTTTTGTGACGGCGCAGCGGCGGGCGCGAGCGGTTTCTCCGCAACGCTTTCCGCATCGGGCGCGGCCGGCGGCGACGCGGTCGTGGCGAGCGGCGTCTCGACTGGCCCTGACGGGGGCGGAGCGCCCGCCTGCGCTGGGGGCTTTTGGGCTTGTGCCGCGGCGTCGGCCGCCCAGTCCAGCTTGACGAGCTCACGTCCGCCGAGAGCGCCGTCGGGCAGTCGCAACTCGACGACGAGGTCCATGCTCCCGACGAAATCCTTCTGCGGTATCACTGTGAGATCGGCGAGCTCCGTCAGGCCCAGCCGCCACTCGACGCCGCGGTTCTCGCCCTTTGAAAGCGCCGCGCCCGGCCAGAGGCCGGAAATGGCGATCGTCGAGCCCTCCGGCGCATCCGCGACCGAGAAACGCAGCGGCGCCGCCTGGCCGGTCGGCGCGGAGGGATCGAAGGCGACGTCGAGTTTCGGAGCGGGCGGCGGGGTCCAAGCGCGCTTCTGCGCCGCTGAGGCGTTGGAGCGTGGCGCCTCGGCTGCGACGTTCGCCTCGCGTGGCGAGAAAACGCGCAGCGCGACGAAGCCCAAGACCAGCACGATCGCCACGGCGAGTCCGAGCTGGCGCAGGCTTTCGAGCATGAAGGGATCGCGGGGCGGGCGCGCCGCTCGCCGCTCAGGATTGGGCGCGCGCTGCAACAAAAACTCAGGAGTCGGCGCTTGGGGCGAAGGCTTTTGGCGCGACGGTTCCTCGCGCGAAGACTCAGAGCGTGAAGGGCGCTCCAGGAGGCGAGGGCGTGGAGCGCGCTCTTGGACATGTGACTGCGTCGCCGCTTGGGCGTCTATGCGGGCCCCCTCGCTCTCGGCTGGAGGCGGAAAGGCGCTCGGCTCGACGCCCTTCTCAGGCCGGGGCTTGCGGCCCTGTTCCGAGGGCCAGCGCAAGCGGGGAAGCGGTGGCGCGCTTCGGGAGGCCCGCGAGCCGGTCGGCCTGTCGACGGTTCTGCTCATCTCGATCTCCTGAACCTCAAGCCCCCTGGGCGCGCCTCTTTGATCCTCCGAGGCGCCGGAGTTGGGACAGCGCGCCCCTGCAGGCGACGCGGCGTTCCGCGCGACGTCCGCAAGCGCCTGCGGCGGCGCTTCTGCCGGCAATGTCGAGGGGGAAAGGCGTGGATCGCGAAAAAGAGCCGAATTCCGGCATGCGTTCGAGCGGTCCCGCCTGCGCAGGCCGCACAAAACGTATCGCCGAACGACATAAGTCGCGAGTTCGGACTCTATTTAAGATTGTGACGATATTAGGGGCGCTCGCGCCCCCTTTGCGATCAGCTCGCTTCCGCCAGCAGCGACAGCTGCGCGCGGTTTTCCGCGGCGAGATCGGTGAGCGCGGTGGGATATTCCCCGGTGAAGCAGTGGTCGGTGAACTGCGGCTGCCGGTCGTTGCGCCGCCCCTCGCCCATGGCGCGGTAGATGCCGTCGATCGACAGGAAGGAGAGCGAGTCGCAGCCGATTTGCTGGCGCATCTCCTCGAGGCTGTGCGTTGCGGCGAGCAGCTTGTCCTTTTGCGGCGTGTCGATGCCGTAATAGTCGGGATGCGTGATCGGCGGCGAGGAGATCAGAAAATGCACTTCCGTCGCGCCCGCGTCGCGCATCATCTGCACGATCTTGATCGAGGTCGTGCCGCGCACGATCGAGTCGTCGATGAGAAGGACGCGCTGGCCCGCGACCACGGCCCGATTGGCGCTGTGCTTCAGGCGCACGCCGATCTCGCGCACGGCTTGCGTCGGCTGAATGAAGGTGCGTCCGACGTAGTGGTTGCGGATGATGCCGAGCTCGAAAGGCAGGCCCGCCTCGCGCGCGAAGCCTAAGGCCGCCGGCACGCCGGAATCGGGAACGGGCACGACGACGTCCGCCTCGATCTTGTTCTCGCGCGCGAGCTCGACGCCCATGGCCTTGCGCACCTCATAGACCGACCGCCCATGCACGATCGAATCGGGACGCGCGAAATAAATATATTCGAAGATGCAGGGCCGCGCCGGCCGCGCCGGGAAGGGACAGATGCTCTTGATGCCGTCCTGCGAGATCACGACGATCTCGCCATTCGCCACGTCGCGCACGAAGCGCGCCCCCATGATGTCGAGCGCGCAGGTTTCCGAGGCGAGAATGTAGCGGCCATCGAGCTCGCCCAGCACGAGCGGTCGGATCCCCAGGGGATCGCGCGCGCCGATTAGCTTCCCGTTGGTGAGCACGACGAGCGAATAGGCCCCCTCGATGCGCGCGAGCGCGTCGATGAAGCGATCGACGAGCTTGCCCTCGCGGCTGCGCGCGACGAGATGCAGGATCACCTCCGTGTCGGAGGTCGATTGAAAGATCGCGCCTTCGTTGATGAGCTCCCGACGCAGCGTCTGGGCGTTGGTGAGATTGCCGTTGTGGCCGACCGCGAAGCCGCCCGAGTTGAGCTCGGCGAAGAGCGGCTGCACGTTGCGCAGCATCGTCTCGCCGGTCGTCGCATAGCGCACATGGCCGACCGCCGAGGCGCCGGGAAGGCGCTTGATCGTGCTCTCACGTGAGAAATGATCGCCGACGAGGCCGAGCCGGCGCTCGGCGTGGAAGCGCGCGCCGTCGAAGGAAACGATGCCGGCGGCCTCTTGTCCCCGGTGCTGCAGCGCATGCAGGCCGAGCGCGGTATAGGCCGCGGCCTCCGGCATGTCGAAGACCCCGAAGACGCCGCAATATTCGCGCAGCCGGTCCTCGTCGAGAAGCGTCGTCGCTTCTTCCGGCGGCGTCGTCGTGTCGTCCTCCGGCGGAGAGATCATCTGGCGGCCTGTCTCCCATTGCCCATTAGAGGCATTCTACGCCTCATCTTACCTTTCGCGAAGCCGGCGATGCGGGAGGCGGCGTCGGCGACTCCTCCACCGGCTTGGCGTTCGCGCTCTCGCCTTCCGGCTCCGGCGGCGGCTCTTCATTCGCCGGCACGCTCTTCTTGTTCTTCAATTCATTGATTAAATTCTCGGCGTCCTGCGGCACGAGATCGCGAAGATTGTCTCCGACCGCCTCGAGCAGCGGCCGGCCTTTCGCCGTCTTCACCCACATGGGCTGGTTGGTTTCCGGCACCAGCCAAGTGTAAAAGATGAAGAGCACCACGGCGATCAGGAAGCCTCTCGCCGCCCCGAACACGAAGCCCAGCGTGCGGTCGAGCGCGCCGATTTTCGAATCCAGGATCACGTCCGACAGCTTGACGGTGACGATCGTGATCAGGAACAGCGCGGCGAAGAACACGGCCGCCGCATCCACCGCATGGGCGAGGACATCTTTTTGTATGTAGGGCTTGATGAAGCCCAGAAAATGCGGGGACTTGAACTCGATATAGGCGACCGCCGCGGCGCCGGCCCAGGCGGCTATGGCGAGCACCTCGCGCGTGAAGCCGCGCAGCGTCGCCAGAAGCGCTGAGAACAGCACAATCCCCAGCACAGCCAGGTCGAGATAGGACGGCATCCCCGGAACCTCCACGATTCAGCCGCGCGATCTGGCGGCGCCGGAAATCTTATTCATGTCTGCGCGGCCCCGAAGGTCGGCGCCCCATGCGAGAACGGCGCCTGCCTAGCGCATTTTTTCGCCCGGCGAAACGGCCCGGCTACGGAATGCACGGAGAGTCGGCGCTTTTTTCGATACATCCGACGTCCCGCCCTTCAGGCTAGCCCTTCCGCCTCGAGCGGGCGCGCGGCGTCGACAATCGTTTTGCGCCCGCGGCGCGCTGCGTCTGCGCCGGCTCGAAGCGGAGCGCCCCGGCGACCGGCGCGACCTCGATGAGCCGCACCTCAATCGGGTCCGCGAGGCGGTAGCTCTCCCCCGACCCTTTCGCCGTGAGCGCGTGGCGCGCGTCGTCATAGACGAAATACTCGCGGCCAAGCGTCGATATGGGAACGAAGCCGTCGGCTCCGGTTTCGATGAGCCTCACGAAGAGGCCCGAGCGCGTGACGCCCGAGATGCGCGCGGAAAAAATGGCCCCGAGACGATCCGCGAGATGCGCCGCGATGAGCCTGTCGACGGTGTCGCGTTCGGCGGCCATGGCGCGGCGTTCGGCCGCCGAGATGCGCGTGGAGATCTCGGCGAGCTCACTCGCGCTCGTCTCCGGCATGGCGCCGACGCCAAAGCCGAGCGCACGGATCAGGGCGCGATGCACGACGAGGTCCGCATAGCGCCGGATCGGCGAGGTGAAATGCGCGTAGCGGCGCAAATTCAGGCCGAAGTGGCCGTAGTTCTCATGCGTGTATTCGGCTTGCGCCTGCGTGCGCAGCACGATCTCATTGACGAGACCCTCCTGCGCATGGCCCCTCACGCGGGCGAGGATGGAGTTGAAATTCGCGGCGCGCACGGTCTGGCCCTTGGCGAATTTGACGCCGATCGTCGCCAGAAACTCGGAGAGCGCCGCAAGCTTCTCGCGGCTCGGCTCGTCATGGGCGCGATAGATGAGCTTCTGGCGATTTTCCTCGAGCGTCTCGGCGGCCGCCACATTGGCGAGGATCATGAACTCCTCGATCAGGCGGTGCGCCTCCAGCCGCTGCGGGATCACGACGCGGTCGAAGGCCCCGTCGGGTTTGAGCAGGATCTTGCGTTCCGGCAGGTCGAGATCGAGCGGCGCGCGCGTCTTGCGCGCGTGCTTGGCGCATTCATAGGCCGCCCAGAGCGGCCGCAAGGCGGGTTCGAGCAGGGGCGCCGTCGTCTCGTCCGTATTTCCGTCGATCGCCGCCTGCGCCTGGGCGTAGTTGAGCTTCGCCGCGGAGCGAATCATCACGCGGTGGAAGCGATGGGCGAGCTTGCGTCCCTTCGCGTCGAGGCGCATCCGCACGGCTATGGCCGGCCGGTCCTCTCCGGCGCGCAGCGAGCAGAGATCGTTCGAGATGCGCTCGGGCAGCATCGGGACGACGCGGTCGGGAAAATAGACCGAATTGCCGCGCTCAAGCGCGTCGCGGTCGAGCGCCGAATGGGCGTGGACGTAATAGGCGACATCGGCGATCGCCACGCTCACCACGAAGCCTTCGGGATTGTCGGGAGACACGTCTCGCGCCGCATGCACCGCGTCGTCGTGATCCTTGGCGTCGGGCGGGTCGATCGTCACGAAAGGGAGGTCGCGCCAGTCCTCGCGGTGCGCGTCGAGCTTGGCCGCGCGGGCCTTCTCCGCCTCGGCCAGCGCCTCGGGCCGGAAGACGTCGGGAATGTCGTGGGCGCGCAGCGCGATGAGGCTCACGGCCCTCTCGCTCGTCAGCGAGCCGAGCTTTTCGCGCACGCGGCCGAGATGCCCGCCGTGCCGCGCCCTCGGCAGAATATCGAAGGCGACGAGCTCGCCGTCCTCTGCCTCGCCGCGGTCGTCGCGCAGGACCGTGATCTCGCGGCCGGCCTGTTTCTTGTCGATGGGCTCGATGCGCGCCACGCCATTCTCGGCGATGCGCAGCACGCCGATCTGCCGGCGCCGCTCGCGCGTCAGCAGCTTGACGACGCGGCCGACGAAAGCCGGGTCGCCTTCGCCGGCGTCGGGGTCGCGCGTGGCGCGCACGAGCGCCCGTTCGCCGACGCCCCCGAGCGGCTCGCCCGGCCTCGCGCGGCGCGGCGCCTCGATGCGGATGCGGGGGGGCAAGCCATAGACCGACTCGTCCCACTCGACGGGAACGGCGACGAGCTCCCCGTCGGCGTCGCGCGCGACGATATCGACGAGGGCGACGGGCGGCAGCGCGCCGCGCTTGGGCTTCGCGGGCCCGCGGCGGCGCTCCAGAGCCCCTTCCTCGACAAGTCCGGCGATGAGCCGCTTGAGCTCGACCCGGTCCGCGCCCTTGACCGAGAAGGCTTGGGCGATCTCGCGCTTGCCGATCTTGGCGGCGCGGCCGCTCTCGCGCATCGCCTGCTCCTCGCGTGCGAGGAAGGCCAAAATCTCCTCGCGGGTCGGGGCTGAGCGGGACCCCGGGTCGCGCTTCGACTTCGTCACGCCGGCGGCCCGTCAGGCAAAGGCGCGGGCCTCATTCTTGATCCGGTCGACCATGGCGCGCAGGCCGTTGGAGCGCTGCGGCGTCAGATGCTGCGACAGGCCGAGCCTGGCGAAGACCGGCTGGGGGTCGGTGTCGACGATCGTCTGCGGCGTGTGCCCCGAGAAAAGCGCGAGCGCCAGGGCGACGAGGCCCTTGACGATATGCGCGTCGCTGTCTCCGCGATAGATGATCACCTTTTCTCCCGCGGGGCCGGAGCCGGTCTGCGTGTCGAGCCAGACCTGGCTGGCGCAGCCGCGCACCTTGTTTTCGTCGGTGTAGGCCTCCTTGGGCAGAGGCTCCAGCGTGCGTCCGAGCTCGATCAGATAGCGATAGCGGTCGTCCCACTCGTCGAGCAGCTCGAAGTTGCCGATGATCTCGTCGATATCCATTCCTGCTTCCGCTTGAGAATTCGCCAACCCTTTTCGCACGGTTGCGTCCGGGCCGAAAGGCCGCGCCACGCCATGACGCCGCCGGTGAATGTGTCCTGCCCCAGGCCCTCGCCCTCAGGAGCCCGCGCCCCTTCGCGCCGCTCGCTCTATATGATAATCATTCTTGCTGCGCTGCGGGAGAGCGGCGGCGCATGCGGCGTGAGCGAAATGAACACGATCAGCGTAACCCCTCAGTTCGGCGACGCCCTGCCCGATGCGCGCGCGGCCCTATGCGAAATCTGCGCCGGGGACGACGCGCTTTGGCGCCATTTGCGGGACGAGGCCAGCGCGGCCATGACGCTCGAGCCGGCGCTCGCGGGGCTGCTGACTGGCGCCGTGCTCAATTGCGAGAGCTTCGGCCAGGCCATTGTGCGGCGCATCGCGGCCCGTCTCGGCGCCCCCGTCGTTCCCGCCGAGACGGTCGCGGACGCCTATTTTCGCGCGATCGCCGCCGAGCCGGCGCTGGTCGCGGCCTTCCGCGCCGATCTCACGGCCATCGTCGAGCGCGATCCGGCCTGCGCGAGGCTTCTCGAGCCTTTCCTGCATTTCAAGGGTTTTCACGCGATCGAAGCGCACCGTCTCGCCCATTGGCTGTGGCGAAACGGCCGGCGTGAGCTCGCGCTTTATCTGCAGAGCCGCTCGTCAGAAGTGTTCCAGACCGACATTCACCCGGCGGCGCCCTTCGGGCGCGGCGTCTTTCTCGATCACGCGACGGGCCTCGTCGTCGGCGAGACGGCGGCGGTGGGCGACAATGTCTCGCTCATGCAGCAGGTCACGCTGGGGGGACCGGCAAGGTCTCGGGCGACCGCCATCCCAAGGTCAGCGACGGTGTGCTCGTCGGCGCCGGCGCGAAAATCCTCGGCAATATCCGGATCGGCCGCTGCTCGCGCGTCGCCTCGGGCTCCGTCGTGCTGCAAAACGTGCCCGACCATGTGACGGTCGCCGGCGTGCCGGCGAAGATCGTCAGCGCCTCCGGCTGCCGCGAGCCCGCCCGCGACATGGACCAGCTCCTGAGCGATATCGCTTATGACGCGTTCAACTATGTGATTTAGCGAAAGAGTGCGCTGCACGGGTGGATCGATTGGATTGTCCGCATGCGCCAGAATGTCACCTTAGCGAAGGGCCGGAAAGGCCCTCAAGCGGCGGGGCGCTTTTAGCGGACCCACACGGGTGAGGTCCCGAATATGACGGCCGAGCTCGCCCTGAGGTTAATAACCTTGATTTTCACGAGCGTTCTTGTATCTTTGACATGTCGCTATTTCTTATCAGAGCAAGACCATGGCCGCTGAGAAAAAATTTGACTCGGCAAGAAATCCATAGATTTAAAATCGATGGGCCGGTGATTCCTAATCGGACAAAAGCTCCAGTGGTTAACGGTGATGTCGTGGTGCAACTCAGTGACGGCACCGAAGTTAAGCTTTCCAAATTGAACGCAAGGCTGAGTAAAGAACAGCTTTTCCCCAGTAAAACCCATAGCGAGAGGTTTGTTGTAAGAAAGAAGGTTGGTGTTGCGTCTCAAGCATCGAAAGTAGCGTTGCCCTATCAGCCGGACAGCTTTTCGGTCCGCGAATTGCAGCTGGCGATCAAAGAAACCCAGAAGATGTGAGGGTTAATTGAGCGGACCGGTCTCCAGCTATGATAGAAATGTTTTTATCAACTGTCCTTTTGAGGAAGAATACCTGGGCCTGTTTATGGCAATGATTTTCACCGTTGTCGAATGCGGCTTCACGCCTCGTTGCTCGCTCGAGGCCAGTAACAGCGGGCAAGTCCGCGTCCAAAAGATCATGCAAATCATAGAAGAGTGCCGTTTGGGCATTCATGACATTTCTCGGACCGAGCTCGACAAAAGTAACGGCCTCCCCCGGTTTAATATGCCGTTTGAGTTGGGGATCTTCCTTGGCTGCCACCGTTTTGGAGGGGATGGTCACAAGGATAAATCATGTATCGTTCTGGACCGTGAAAGTTATCGGTATCAGAAGTTTATCTCGGATATTGCTGGGCAAAGCATAAACTCGCATGATGGAAGAAAAGATCTCCTTGTCGAGAAGATAAGGAACTGGCTGTCGACGCAGCTCTCCGGGAGCGACCCGGTTATTCCATGCGGCGACGTGATATTTGCGCGATACAACGAATTTCAAGAGGCTCTCCCAGCACTGTGCGAAACGCTGAGGTTTCGCCACAACAAATTGACGTTCCGGGATATGATGCACTTGATCAAGAGCTGGTCGCAATTGAACTCTGCGTCCAAGGTTACTCCTTCGCGACCCATCCCGACTACCACAACGGCTAAAGCGGCGTTAATCAGAGCAAGAATGGTAAGTGTGCGTGCCGCAAATAAGGCGGCAGTTGCAAAGGCCGCGGCCGCGGCTAGATCGGCTTCCATAAAGCGCGCATCGGTTGAAGCTCTTGCAAAAGAGGCTGCAAGGCGAGCGAAACCTGCAACGGACACAACTGGCTCTACAAAAACCCCGACTGCCTAAACGTTCATTCGGCTGTCAGCTAGAGTCCGGATCGCAAAATTTCGAAACTTACGATGAGGGCCCAGCTTCCTTTTGAGAAGTGGCCGCGGGGACGACCGTTTTTGGTCGCAAGCCGCCCTTCACACTCACCCGCTCGCCCTCCCTGCCGCAGTTTTTGCAACGCGCGGCAAAGCTTATATGGTGCCATTCAAAGTGACAGAAACGCAGTGGCGCGCTCGGCCCGCCGCGAAGGGGAGACGGCATGGGATCAGAACAGGAAGGCGTGCAACCGGAACAGGAAGAACTGCCGCCGCGCGATTCGATGGATTACGACGTCGTCATCGTCGGCGCCGGACCCGCGGGGCTTTGCGCCGCCATTCGCCTCAAGCAGCTCGACGAGAGCCTCTCTGTCGTCGTCATCGAGAAGGGCTCGGAGCCCGGCGCGCATATTCTCTCGGGCGCCGTCATCGATCCGATTGCGCTGGATCGCCTGCTGCCGGGCTGGCGCGAGCGCGCCGATCATCCGATCTCGACGCAGGTGACGTCGGACGAAATCTTTCTCCTGAGCGAAACGGGCGCGACGCCGCTGCCGCATTTCATCAACCCCAAGCTCATGAGCAATCACGGCAAGTTCGTGGGCTCGCTCGGCAATGTCGTGCGCTTTCTCGCGCAGGAAGCTGAGGGTCTCGGCGTCGAGATCTATCCGGGCTTCGCCGGCGCCGAGATTCTCTATGGCGACAAGGGCGAGGTGCTGGGCGTCGCGACCGGCGACATGGGCGTTGCGCGGGACGGCCATCCCAAGGAAAGCTATACGCGCGGTATGGAGCTTAGGGGGCGCTACACGCTTTTCGCCGAGGGCGCGCGCGGCTCGCTCTCAAAGCAGCTCATCGCCAAATTCGGGCTCGACAAGAACAGCGAGCCGCAGAAATTCGGCATTGGCCTGAAGGAGCTTTGGCGCATCCCCAAGGAGAAGCACCGCCCCGGCGCCGTGCAGCACACTTTCGGCTGGCCGCTCGACAGCAAGACCGGCGGCGGCTCTTTCCTCTATCACTTCGACGAGGATCTCGTGTCGATCGGCTTCGTCATTCATTTGAACTACGACGATCCGACGCTCTCGCCCTTCGACGAGTTCCAGCGCTTCAAGACGCATCCGCTGATCGCCGCGCAGCTAGAAGGCGGCGAACGCATCTTGTACGGCGCGCGCGCGCTGACGGAAGGCGGCTGGCAGAGCGTGCCGAAGCTCGTCTTCCCGGGCGGCGCGCTGATCGGCTGCGCGGCCGGTTTCATGAATCTCCCGCGCGTAAAGGGGTCGCATAATGCGATGCTCTCGGGAATGCTCGTGGCCGAGCATCTCGAGAAGGCGCTGAAGGCCGGCCGCGCGCATGACGAGATCGCGGAATACGACGCAGGCTGGCGCGACTCCGACATCGGGCGCGATCTGAAGCCCGTGCGCAACGTCAAGCCGCTGCTCTCCAAATATGGGCTCTACCTCGGGGTCGCGCTCGGCGGTTTCGACATGTGGACGAACGAGCTTTTCGGCTTCTCCGTCTTCGGCACGCTGCCGCATGGAAAGCCCGATTACGCCTCGCTCAAACCCATCTCCGAGGTGACGCCGAAGACCTATCCGAAGCTCTCGGCGAAGATCGCTTTCGACAAGCTCTCCTCCGTCTTCGTCTCCAACACCAATCACGAGGAGGACCAGCCCTGTCACCTGAAGCTTACGGACCCTTCCGTTCCGATCCAGGAGAATCTCCCTCGCTATGGCGAGCCGGCGCGGCTTTATTGTCCGGCGGGAGTCTATGAGGTGGTCTACGCCGACGAGACGGCGAGGACGGGACCGCGCTTCGTGATCAACGCGCAGAACTGCGTGCACTGCAAGACTTGCGACATCAAGGACCCGGCGCAGAACATCACCTGGGTCCCGCCGGAAGGCGGCGGTGGGCCGAATTATCCGAATATGTGAGGACGGGCTTGGGCGTCGGCGGGCTCGAGATACGCCGGCTCGCTCCGGCCGACTCAGGCGACTTTCAGCGGCTGCGCCTCGAGGGCTTCGCGCTGCAAGCCCGAGAGTTCCGCTATGCGCCCGAGGACGAGGCGCATCTGACGGCGAGCGAGATCGAGGCGCGGCTCGCCCGCGATTTCGTCCTCGGCGCCTTCGATGGAGAGGCGCTCGTCGGGATCGCCGGACTTTCGCGTAACACGGGCCGCAAGACGGCCCATAAGGCCCTGCTTTTCGGCATGTATCTTCGCCCCGACTATCGCGGACGCGGCGTTGCCGACGCGCTCATGTCCCGCCTCATCGAGGAGGCGCGAGGAAGCGTCGAGATCCTCATCCTCACGGTCATGAGCGACAATGCGCCGGCCGTGGCGCTCTATCGACGCTGGGGCTTCGAGAGCTATGGGATCGAGCCTCGCGCCGTGAAGGAAGACGGGCTTTATTTCGATGAGATGCTGATGTCGCTCAGCCTCGCCGGGCGCTGAACGCGTCGGCGCGCCCCTTTGATCAAGGGAGGTCGCCGCCGCCGCCGCGTCCCGAAAGATCGCGGGCCAGCTGCTCGAGGCGCTCGGCGGCGTCGCTGACGCTCTGCGTGAGACGCGCCTCGAGAGCCGCCTCGCGCGCGTCGCGCTCCGCCATCTCGGCGCGCAAGGTCTCGACCTCCTTCTGGAGGGCCTCAGCGCGCAGCCGGTGGTCCTCGGACTCGTCGGCGAATCCGAGCGCGCCCATGACGAGCAGGCGCTGGTCGCCGATCTCGCCGAAGCCGCCGCGCAGCTTCTCGATGCGCTCGTCGACGAGACGTCCGAGCGCCTCGATGCGGGGCTCGTCGCCCTGCTCGCAGCCGACGCGATAGGAGCGCCCGGCGACCGTGACGACGGCGACCGCCATGGCGCTATTTTCCCTCTTCGCGCGGCGCGAGGCCGAGAACGGCGGCCACGCCGGCGCTGGCGCGCTCGACGCGGCGCACGGCCTCCTCGCGGATGCGCTCGAGACCCGAGGCGCGGGCGAGCGCCGCGTCGAGCTCCTGCGCGAGGCGGTTTCTGTCGTCCTGCATGACGGTGAGCTCCTCCTCGAAATCGGCGAGCGACAAATCTTCCTCGAGTTGCAGACGCACGACGTCCTCCGCGGACTCCAGGGCGCTTGAGAGGCGGGCGAAGGCCGCGGCGAGGGCAGGCGGCAGCTCGGCGTCGTTCGATGAGGGCGGCATGGTCTCGACGCGCATCCTTTCCGGCGCGGGCGAGCTCGAGCCCGCCCCGCATCGCGTTTCTAGCACGGAAAAAGCAGCGGAATGGTTAGCGCGGCGTTGAGGATGAGGCGCGCGTCGCGCCGGGACGCCACAAAACGTCGCCCTCCCGCCGGTTGACCCAGCGCGAGGCCACGAAGAGGAAATCCGAGAGGCGGTTGACGTAGCTCAGCGCGACCGCGGCGACCTCTTCTCCCGGCAGAGCGGCGAGCGTGACGATGGCGCGCTCGGCTCGGCGCGAGATGGTGCGGGCGAGATGCAGATGTGCGGCGGCCGGGGCGCCGCCCGGCAGCACGAAGGATTTCAGCGGCGCCAGCCCGCCGTTCATCCAGTCGATCTCCGCCTCGAGGCGCGCCACCTGCTCTTGCGTCACTGCAAGCCGCGCCGAGGCGGCGGCGCCCTTGGCGGCGGGCGTCGCGAGCTCCGCCCCGAGATCGAAAAGCTCGTTCTGGATGCGCTCGAGCATGGGGTCGAGCGCCTGATCCTCGACGGCCAGCGCGCCGCGCGCAACGCCGATGGCCGCATTGGTCTCGTCGATGTCGCCATAGGCGTCGACGCGCGGATCGTCCTTGCGACGTCGCTCGCCGCCGACGAGCGACGTTTCTCCGGCGTCGCCGCCGCGCGTGTAGATCTTGTCCAGTCGCACCATGGCGGAAAAGTCCGGGCTCGGGAGTCGCTTGCGCGTTCCGCCGAGGCGGACGCCGATCCGGACTAGCGCCTTGAGGGGCCGTCAGCAAGCGTCTATTGGCGCAGGCCCGGAGAGCCGGTCAGCAGGCGGCGTCCTGCAACTTCAGCGAATCGCTGAGGCGGGATCTGACAGTGCGCCAGTTGGGCGGAGGCAGGCGCTCCGCGCGGCACTGTCGGCCGATCTCCTGCAAGAGCTCGCTGAACTTCGGCGTCGGCTGCGTCGCATGATACTGCTTGATGGCTTCGGCGATCAGAGTCTCTCGCCGCGGGTCGAGCACTCTGGCGCCTTTCGGGCGGCCAACGGGGCGCGTATCCGGGGCGACGACCGCTCCGCAGCTGCGGAAGGTGCGGATCATGCGATAGGCCGTCGCGCGGCTGACGCCGAGGCCCTGTTTCAGCTCATCGATGACGGCGGGGGACAGCTTTCCCTCGGCCCGTCCCAAGGCGGCGCGCACGACAGTCTCGCGCCTTTGTTCGATCGTCTTTCGAGTGTTTTCCATAATGGCAATCTTCACGCGTCTTATGGCTATGCTCGTGTCTTCGAGCGAAACGCGAATCCCTGCGAAGCCACTGCTACTGAGATCGTGTTTGTCTCATATCTTTGCAATTCTCAGCGCAACATGGCAATTGACGACGAAATCCATGGTCGAAGCTCCGAGTTCTCACGTCAAAAGCGAAGGCGCCAGCTTCGCATTGGCGACGCTAAATATTTTCAATGAGTTTCTTTTGATCTTAAAAAGCGTCGGCGACATCAATCACTAATAATTTGCTGCAATAAGCGTGACTTTGTCTAACTGCTACATAATGTCGCGCGACATGAGCGAGCGCGCAAAACGGATTCGCGCGCTCCTCTTTCTGCGGCGTTAATGAGCCGCGCCGCCGGAGGCGCCGCCCATATCGTGGCCCCCGCCCATCATGCCGCCCTCCATCATGCCGCCGCCGGAGCCGCCCATCATGCCGCGCATGCCGACTCCCATCACGGAGGTCAGCGTTTGTTCCGCCGTCTTCTTTTGCTCTTCGGTCAGCGCGGCGAAGAGCGGTTCGATGGCGGCTTTGAGCGCGCGCACGATCTCGAGATGGTCGGTCATGTGACGCTCCATCATCGTCAGATGCCCGATCACGCCATGATGCTTGGCGTGATCGCCGCTCGCGGGGGCGTCGAGCGCCGCGCATTTCTGGAGGGCGGTCTGCGCGGCCGCGCGATAGGCGTCGTTGAAGGCGGTCCAGGCTGTCTGCTGGGCGTCAGAGAGCTTCAGCTCAGCCTTGAAATAGGCCAGCCGGCCGTCCAGATGCTCGGCGAAGCCGCAAGTCATCTTGCGCATCATCGCGCCCATGCCGGAGCCCATCATGTCGTGTCCGTCATGACCGCCTATGCCGCCCATCGACATGCCCTTCATGTCGTGGCCGCCGCCCATGGCGCCCATCTCGTGGCCGCCCATCATGTCGTGGCTCATGGCCCCGCCTTGCGCCGGCTGCGCCGGCGCCTGGGCTAGACCCGGGCCGGCGAAGGCCAGCAGCGCCGTGGCTGCGACGGCTCGAAAAAGCGACAAGGCCTGGTGTCTTTGGTTCGCGCTCATTGCATTCTCCCCTTGGCGCCGGCGCGCTTCTTATCCGCGTCAATCGCGGCGCCGTCCGGCGCTTGCGACGCCTCCATAGCCGAAATAGTCGCCACCGACGCGGGAGTTCGGTGACAAAGTCCGCTTTTGCGCGCGCCAAAGGGTCGCGGGGGCTGGGTCGACGTCGGATCCTTTCCCGCGCGAGCGCGGGAAAACCTCTGTGAGAAAAATCGCCTCGAGACGCGACGAAACGCCTCTCGCAATGGGGCCGACGATAAGCTATCTTCGGGCCGGATCAGCTCAGGGGGAGGAGCGGTTCCGGGTAGCGAAGATGCGCCAGAGCGCCGGAAATCAACGGCGTCCGGCGAGGGCTAAAGGACCCTGAAATGGACTATCGGCGCTATTTCGAGGGGGCCCTGTTCCGCCTCAAGGCTGAGCGGCGCTATCGCACTTTTGCGCATATCGAGCGCTCTGTGGAGACTTTCCCCGAGGCGCTCTGGCGCCGCGCCGACGGGCGCGCGCAGAACGTCACGATCTGGTGCTCCAACGACTATCTCGGCATGGGCCAGCATCCCGAGGTCATCGACGCAATGGTCGAGACCGCGCAAAAGGTGGGCGCGGGCGCAGGGGGAACGCGCAACATCTCCGGCACGAGCTGCGCGATCGTCGAATTGGAGCATGAGCTCGCCGATCTCCACGGCAAGGAAGCGGCGCTCGTCTTCACCTCCGGATGGATTTCCAATCTCGCGGCGATCTCGACGATCGCCGATCTCCTTCCGAACTGCCTGATCCTCTCCGACGCCTCCAATCACAACTCGATGATCGAGGGCGTGAAGCGCTCGCGCGCCGAGCGGCAGATTTTCCGCCACAATGACCTCGCGCATCTCGAGGAACTGCTGATCGAGGCCGGCGATCGCCCGAAGCTCATCGTCTTCGAGAGCCTCTATTCGATGAGCGGCAATATCGCGCCCGTCGCGGAAATCGCCGCCCTGGCGGAGCGCTATTGCGCCATGACCTATATTGACGAGGTGCATGCGGTCGGCATGTATGGCCCGCGCGGCGCTGGCGTTTGCGAGGCCGCCGGCGTGATGTCGAAGATCGACGTCATCGAAGGGACACTCGCCAAGGGTTTCGGCTCGCTCGGCGGCTATATTGCGGGCGACGCCGCCCTCATAGACGCGGTGCGCAGCTATGCGCCTTCCTTCATCTTCACGACCGCCCTGCCGCCCGCTATCGCCGCGGCGGCCTGCGCCGCGGTGCGGCTGCTCAAGAGCCGTCCGCGACATTCGCGCCGCGCATCAGCGCGCCGCACATATTGTGAAACATGCGCTCGCCGCCGGCGGCCTGCCGGTGCTGGAGAACAGCTCGCACATCGTGCCGGTCATGGTGCGCGACGCGCAGCGCTGCAAGGCCGCGAGCGACATGCTGCTCGAGCGGCACGGGATCTATATCCAGCCCATCAACTATCCGACGGTCGCCAAAGGCACGGAACGCCTGCGCGTGACGCCGACGCCGCGCCACACGCATGCGCATATCGTTTCGCTCGTCGAATCGCTCGTCGACGTCTGGAAGACGCTGGGGCTCGAATTCGTCGAGCCGCCGGCGCATCTGCATGTCGACGAGAAGAGCGGCGAACGCTGCACCTATCCCGAGATCAAGCTCGCCGCGCAATAAGAGCACGCCCCCTAGCCGAATGTCTTGAGCCATGAGGCTAGGGAGGAGAGGGACTTCGTGCGAAGGAGGGCGCTGTTCAATTACGCCTCCTACGCTCTTTTAATCTCGTTATTTGTGCTGGAGAATGCGGCCGCGAAAGTAAGCGGTGCCCAGGCAAGAGCCAGCTGGATGAGGATTAACCATCGGAGATACTTATAACCTTCCATCTCCATTTCGATTTCGTCCTTGAGATTGAATAGCGAACTATTTGTTGCTTCCGGGTAGAAAAAATGATCGACTGTTATTTCGACGCCTCTCGAAAATCCAACGTTGCTAAACGGAAACCAGAGGCCGCCGAATAATATTCCAAACAACATTAATATTGAAGCCAATTGGAAAGCGGCGTCCCCTACACGCTTGCGCCGCCAAATCCAGTAATCAGATAACATTATATAATTGGCCCTAACGACCGCAATATTCGAAAGCAAGCTTATGCCAAGATAGCACTTGACGATAAAGTATGATGTAGATACTGAAACAATCCCTTCTCTTGTAATATACATCATAATGATGAGCAAACAAACCAGCGCCGCTGTGGATAGAATCATAAAGCCTAAAGCATTCCAGAATGCCTTTCGTGCTCTGGGTTCCAAGCTGGCAGTTACCGTCGGCGTGGTTTCATTGGTGCTTCCCATAGCCTCATCATTTCTGAATACGGAAAAGTGGAGTAATAATTATCGTGATAAATGCAAATTATCTCATTTTCAAAGACTTTACCTGAGGCTGTGCTCCGATGCTAATTCATCAGCGACCCAGCCAAGTCCTTGATCGACGCCTCATCCGCGCCAAACAGCACGTGCCATTCGCTCGCGGCCTCGACGAGCGCCGGGCCCAGGGCGCGAAGCTCGCGGGGGGACAGGACGCAGATCGGGCGGCGGGTCGTTCCCTCACCGGCGACGCCGACGATGGCGACGGACTCGAAATTAGAGACGAGCATCCAATCGCTCCCCTCGAAGACGGAGAGGACATAGCGGCGCCCGGAAGCGCCGTGCCAGGAGTAGAACGCGCCGTGGAAGCGGGTTTGGGCGAGCGAAGCCAGGCTCGCGCCGCGTCCGGCGCGCCGGCCCTCAGCGAAGCCCTTGAATTTTTGGTGTTCTCGCCGCTTCGCGGAACTCGGCGCCGATCATTCCAACCTCCATCGCAACGCGATCATAACTCGAACACAACTAGAACAAAAGCGGATCAGTGTCAACAGCCGCGCCCTGGCGAATTCCACAAAAGATGAGACTTTTGTGATCAGAATTCGCTCCCGCCTTCTGATCTGACGCGATTTCTCATCGCTCGAACGATACCGTTCGAGCGGAGAGCGCGCCCACGAAACGCACAAGGCCGCGTTTCGTTCCCTATTTTCACGTTAAGGCTGGATTTTAAACGCGAAAACCGCCCGATTTCGGTGCGCGCCCAGGCGGCGCCGCAGGCTTTCGCGAGCTCGCGCACGCGCGCGATATAGCTCTGACGCTCCGTCACCGAGATGACCCCGCGCGCGTCGAGCAGATTGAACACATGCGACGCCTTGATGCACTGGTCATAGGCGGGGAGCGAGAGCAAATGCCGCTCCTCCGGCTTGTCTCCGCCGAGCGTCAACAGCCGCTTGCATTCGTTCTCGGCCGCGGAGAAGTCAGAAAATAGCTTTTGCGTATCCGCATATTCGAAATTATGGCGCGAATATTCCTGTTCGGCCTGCAGGAAGACGTCGCCGTAGGAGATCTTCTCGTCGCCTTCGCGCCCGTTGAAATTGAGCTGCATGATCGAGTTCGACGCCTTGCAGATAGCAGGCGAGGCGCTCGAGGCCATAGGTGAGCTCGCCCGACACAGGCGCGGCATTCGATGCCCGCAACCTGCTGAAAATAGGTGAACTGCGAGACCTCCATGCCGTCGCACCAGCACTCCCACCCGAGTCCCCAGGCGCCGAGCGTGGGGACTTTCCCAGTCGTCCTCGACGAAGCGGATGTCGTGCAGCTTCGCGTCGAGGCCGATGGCGGCGAGCGAGGCGAGATAGAGATACTGGAGATCGGGCGGCGAGGGCTTCAGAATCACCTGGAACTGATAATAGTGCTGCACCCGATTTGGATTCTCGCCGTAGCGCCCGTCCTTCGGCCTGCGGCAGGGCTGCGCATAGGCGGCGCGCCAGGGCTTCGGCCCGAGCGCGCGCAGGGTGGTGGCGGGATGAAAGGTGCCCGCGCCCATCTCCATGTCGTAGGGCTGCAGGATCACGCAGCCCTGTTTGGCCCAATAGCGCTGCAGGGTCAGGATCAGACCCTGAAAGGATTTGGTCGGCGCGAAGGCCGCGTCCGTCTCCACAGTCATGGCGATCCGCTTGGCGTTGGCGATCCGATCTTGGCGTCTTCGTCGATGAGCGGCACGCCGTAGTCGCGCAGAATGGCGTCTATGGCGCCCTTATTCTCCGCGATGAAGCGATTGAGTTCGCGCTTCCAGTTCTGGTCGGATCGGCGCACGCCGAAAGCGATGCGGAAGCTCATGCGCGCGCCAGGCTGATCGGCGATCGGGGCGACAATGAGCTTCTTTGCGGAAGACCTCGCGCGAAAGCCGGCGAAGGGTCCCCAGAGCAGCGCCACGTCGAGGTCGCCTTTCTCGAGGTCGGCGATCATCCTCTCGGAGGAGGAGTCGAAGCGCGTGTCCACCATCAGCGGATAGGGCTTGACCGCGCCGAGCAGGCCATATTGCGCGAGGAGATTGCCGGGCGGCGTGTTGGCGACCAGGCCGATGCGCCGGCCGGGCGCCTTGAGGCGCGGATCGTCGAGCGAGCGCAGATCGGCGAGATCGGAGTCGGCGCGCGTCACGAGCGCATAGGTGGTGCGATAATAGGGGTTCGTTGGCTGCACGAGGTCGCTGCCCTGCGGCGACCCGAGAATGACGTCGCAAAGATGCGCATTCAGCGTGTTGCGCACGAAGCCCGTCGCGCCGGGATAGAAGGTGTAGGCGAGGCCTTTGTGCAGCTTGGCGGCGAGCAGCTCGGCGATCTTGTTCTCGAAGCCCTCGCGCTTCTCATTCGAGAAAGGGAGGTTGTTGGGGTCGGCGCAGACGCGAAGCGTCGTGGGATCGATGAGTTCGATCGACCCCGCCTCGTCGAACCCCCGAGCGCCGGCGTCAGGCCCGAGATTCTGGGCAAGGGCGGGAGAGGCGAGCAGCGCAAGCACGAGTCCACTCGCCACGCGACGGCGCAGGAAGCGTCGCGCAGTCCGGCTTGGCGTCGTCGTCACTTCGACCTCCGGAAGCGGGCGCGAGACGCGCGCGTCTCGCGCCGGCAGGCGCTTACTTGGCGTTCATGCACGCGGCTTCGGCCTCGGTGAAAGCCTTCGGCTTCTCTTCCTTTTTCTCGGGCCGTCCAGGCTGGATGGCGCCCGTCGAAAGCGCGCGCAAATAGACGTAGAGATCGGTGATGTAGCAGGAGGCGTTCTTGTTTTCCGCGAAGGATGGCATCACGCTGTTGCCGTTTTGCCGGCCGCCGATCACGATGCCGGCGAACTCCGCATAATTGAAGCGCTTGACCGAGTCCTTCAAGGCGGGCGCATAGGTGGAGCCGGCGCCGTTCGGGCCGTGGCAAACGTGGCACTCCGAGTGATAGCGACGATAGCCGGAGAAAGTGTACCAATCGACCGTGCCATCCTTCACATTATAGGTCGGATCGCCCTGTGCATCGAGATATTTGCCGTCTTCCGACTTGACGGCCTTCGGATCGCCCGGCGGATCGGCGTAGGCCGCGGTTCCAAAGCTCACAACGACCCCGAGGGCGAGCGCCCTCGCCAAAGACAGTTTCATCCCTACTCTCCGACTTTTCTTCTCTTATCGCCGTCGTTACAGCTCGGCGGTCGCTGGCCCCTTAGCAGAATGCAGGAGGCATAAAAAGAAGGCCCGGCCACGCGCCGTGAAGACGACGAAGCCGGGCTCTTTGAGAAAAGGGGCGCGACGCGCGCGCCCCAGCTTTCTTTAGTTTGCCGGCGACTTCCAGACCGAGGGAACGGCCGACGAGGCGGCCGACGCGCTCTCCGCCGGCAGGGCGAAGACGGTTAGCACGCCGCCGAGCGCCGTGTAATCCGCGAGTCCCTTGTAGTTGCCGACGGCGCCGAGGCCCTCGTTGCTCTTCGCGAGGCCCGCGGCGAGGCCGATGCCCGCCCAGCCGCCGACGCCCGAGAGCACCGCGACATACTGGTGGCCCTTGTGCTCATAGGTGATCACATTGCCGATGATGCCCGACGGAGTCTTGAACTTATAGAGCTCCTTGCCGGTCTTCAGATCGACGGCCTTTAGATAGCCTTCGAGCGTGCCGTAGAAGGCGAGACCGCCAGCCGTCGAGACCGTCCCGGACCACACCGAGAACTGCTCCGGATCGGACCAGACGATCTTGCCGACGCGCGCGTCCCAGGCGATGAAGTTGCCGGTGTTGGTCGTTCCGTCGCCGAGCACTTTGCCCGCAGGGAACATTTCGAGCGTCGCGCCGACATAGGGCTGGCCGGCGGTGTAGCTCACGCGGAAGGGCTCATAGTCCATGCAGACGTGGTTCGTCGGCACGTAGAAGAGCTCCGTCTCCGGGTTGAACGACACTGGCTGCTCGTCCTTCGAGCCGAGCGCCGCGGGGCAGACGTTCTGCGTGTTCGTGTCCTCGCCGTTCTGCTCGGTCGAATATTTTGACGCGACGAGCGGACGGCCGTAGGTCGGCGAGCTCTTGTCCATGTCGACCTTCGACGCCCAGTTGACCGCGGGGTCGTATTTCTCGGCGACGAGCAGCTCGCCCGTGATGCGGTCAAGCGTGTATGCGAAGCCGTTGCGGTCGAAGTGAACCGCAGTCTTACGCTTCACGCCGCCGATCGTCTGGTCTGCGAGCACGACCTCGTTGATCGCGTCATAGTCCCATTCGTCGTGCGGGGTCGTCTGATAGACCCACTTCGCCTTGCCGGTGTCGAGGTCGCGCGCCCAGAGGGTCATGGACCAGCGGTTGTCGCCCGGACGCTGCTTGGGGTTCCAGGTCGAGGGATTGCCCGAGCCGTAGTAGATTAGATTGAGTTCCGGATCGTAGCTGTACCAGCCCCAGGTGGTGCCGCCGCCGATCTGCCACTGATCGCCTTCCCAGGTCTTCGTCGAAGAATCGGGACCTACCGGCTTGCCGAGATGGGTGGTCTTCTCGGGGTCGATCAGCGTGTCGCTGTCCGGACCCATCGAATAGCCGCGCCACACCTGATGACCGTCCTTGATGTCATAGGCGGTGATGTGGCCGCGCACGCCGAACTCGCCGCCGGCGATGCCGACGAGCACCTTGTCCTTGAAGACATGCGGAGCGGCGGTCGAGGTCTGACCCTTGGAGGGATCGCCGTTCTTGACTGACCAGACGAGCTTGCCGGTCTTGGCGTCGAGCGCGACGAGCGTCGTGTCCGCCTGCGCGAGGAAGATCTTGCCGTCGCCATAGGCGAGGCCGCGGTTCACCGTGTCGCAGCACATCACGCCGATGACGTTGGGATCCTGCTTGGGCTCATACTTCCAGATGATCTTGCCGTTGTCGTTCAGGTCGAGCGCGTAAACGATGTTCGGGAAAGAGGTGTGAATATACATGACGTCGCCGAGGACGAGCGGCGCGCCCTCATGTCCGCGTAGCGTGCCGGTGGAGAAGCTCCACGCCGGGACGAGTCGCTGAACGTTCGTCGTGTTGATTTCCTTGAGTGTCGAATATCGCAAATTGGCGTAGTCCCCCGTGGGGCTCACCCACTGCTTGGGGTCCTTTTGAAGGGTAAGCAGCGCGTCCTCGGCCTTCGCCACGCCGACCGAGGCGAGCGCCAGAACAGCGACCGAAGTCGACAACAACAGTTTATGCATGAGCTTTTCCTCCTAACGATGCCGCCACGCGCCTTATGCTGGCGTCGTCGCCGACCTCGCGCCTTGATGGCTCCCTGGGTGCCGGGAAAGCTTTTTCCGTTTTTTTGTCTCGCGCCGAGCGCGCGTCGCCGACGCTGGCGTGAGGATCACCTTTCGGTTCCCGTCCGAAAGACTTTTCTTGAGCCGGAAACGGCGGGATAATATGGCGCCGTTTTTAGGAGCGCAACCGGGAAAAAGCGCCAAAATAGCCGGGTAAGCCGCCCGATCTCGATCGCGCTTTAAGATGAGCCGCACCCCATGAAGCGTTTCCTCGCCCTTGTGATATCGCTCCTCTGTCTCCCGGCGCTTTGCCGCGCTGCGGAGGGCTTCAAGTTGGAGGAGATCGCCCCCGGCGTCCTCGCCCATGCGGGCCAGATCGCGATGATGACGCGCGACAACAAGGGCGACATCGCCAATCTCGGCGCCATCGTCGGAGACGACGCCGTGGCGGTCATCGACGCCGGCGGCAGCCTCATCGAGGGCAAGGCCTTCCTCGCCGCATTGAGAGAGAGGACGTCGAAGCCCATTCGTTACGTCATTGCCACCCACGCCCACCCCGATCATATCTTCGGCGTCTCGGCCTTCGTCGCCGAGGGGGCGGTCTTCATCGGCCACAAGAATCTGCCGCGTTCGCTCGCCGCCCGCGGCGAGCATTATCTCTCCTCTTTCCGTGAGGCGATGGGAGACGCGCTGGACGGGACCACGCTCGTCTCGCCGACCGTGACCGTGGAGAAAGAAATGAACCTCGAACTTGGCGGCCGGAGGATCGCGCTGCGCGCTTGGCCGAGCTCCCACAGCGACTGCGATCTGACCGTGCTGGACGAGAAAACGGGAACGCTTTTTGCGGGCGATCTGCTCTTCCTGGGGCATGTGCCGGTGGTGGACGGAAGCCTTCTCGGCTTCCTCACGGTCGCCGACGAGCTGGCGGCGATCCCGGCGCGTCGCGTGGTCCCGGGGCACGGTCCGCTTGTCGCCCCTTGGCGGCAGGCGGTGGAGGACGAGCGCGCCTATCTGCAGCGGCTGACCGCGGACTTGCGCGAAGCGATCAAAAAGGGAGAGAGCGTCGCGCAGACGGCCAAGCAGGCGGGAGAGAGCGAACGCTCGAAGTGGAGCCTGTTCGACAATTATAATGGACGCAACGCCACCGCCGGTTTTGCCGAGCTCGAATGGGAAGGGCCGTGATTTTGTCGCCGACGACGCCCGTCGCCTGCTCTATGCTGCTCTCCGAGCGCTCGCCTCGGTCTTATGCGCCGAAAGGAAGCCCGATGACACGATGCCCCCCGCGCCGCGGCGCCGCGCTTCTGCTCGCCCTCGGATTGGCGGCCGGCGCTTCGCTCACTGTTCGCGCCGAAACTCCCGACGTATGGCCCGACATCTCCCGTGATCTTTTCCCCGGCAAGAGCGTCGGACTGGATCAGACGATCACGCTCGAGGCGCCGACGCGCGCGGAAGACGCCGCCATCGTGCCCATGACGCTGCGCCTCAAGGACGCGGGCGTGCGGCGCGCGACTCTCGTCATCGATCAGAATCCCATGCCGATGGCCGCCGCGTTCACACTTGGGCCCAACGCCGGCGTGAGCTTCATCGAGACGCGCGTGCGCGTGAACTCCTATACGAATGTGCACGCCGTCGCCGAAACGGGGGACGGCTCGCTTCACGCCGAGGTCAAATTCGTCAAGGCGGCAGGCGGCTGCTCGGCCCCCGCGGGCAAGAATATGGACGAAGCGGCGGCCAATCTCGGCAAGATGAAATATCGCGCGTTCAAATCGCAGTCCGCCGACCGGCGGGAAGCGCAGATTATGATCCGCCACCCCAACGCCTCGGGCATGCAGATGGACCAGGTGACGCATCTCTACGTCCCGGCGCATTACGTCAATAAGGTGGAGGTGCGACAGGGAGCGGATCTGATCTTCTCGATGGAGGGCGGCATATCGCTTTCGGAAGATCCCATCTTTCGTTTCGACTACAAGCCCACTGGCGCAAAGACGATCTCGGTCGAGGCGCGTGACTCGAAGGGCGGCGTCTTCAAGGGAGAGTGGCCGATCGGGGATGAGAGCTGAGCGCTCGTCCTGATTTCCTGCGCGTGCTTTGGCTGAGCCGGAGGCTAACGGCGTTTGCCAAGGCAAAGGCGGCCGGGGCGCATCTTGTGGGCGCGATGAGGAATTCGTGCGATTGTTTCTCTATCGATTTAATCAGCATTGGAAACGAAAAACCCGCGCCCCTCGCAGGAGCGCGGCGCGAAGCAAAAAGCTCTGAAGCAGCAGCTCAACCGCCCCAAATCATCAAGCCGATGGCGACAAACAGCGGCGCCGAAGCCAGGAGGCAGATCACCGAAACGCAGGCGATGGTCTCCAGCTGCGCGGGTTTCGCGCCCGAGAGAGCTCCACTGTCGTTATGCACGCTCATCAGAGACATGACTTACTTCCTCCAACCCCGGTCAATCGGCCACGCTTACTGACAGCGTCTAAATGCCGCTCTTAGTTCCGGGTAGGGAATGCGCAGAGGGCGGTCGGAGTTCCGTTATGTCGATAAAAAAAATTTTCGCTTAAGCGTTTATGATGAATTTTTTTTAACTCGAGCGCCGCTTTGACGCGCGTTCGCCGCGAAGCCGGCCGCCCGGCTCCTGGGCGGCGGCAAGTTGCGGAGCTTGCGGCTTCTCTCCAAAGAGCTCGGCGAGCTTTTCGGTCATCGCGCCGCCGAGCTCCTCGGCGTCGACGATGGTGACGGCGCGCCGATAGTAGCGCGTCACGTCATGGCCGATGCCGATGGCGATCAGCTCCACCGGCGAGCGGGTTTCGATCTCGAAAATGACCTGGCGCAAATGTCGTTCGAGATAATTGCCCGGATTGACGGAGAGCGTCGAATCGTCGACCGGCGCGCCGTCGGAGATCATCATCAGGATGCGGCGCTGCTCCGATCGTGCAAGCAAGCGGCGATGCGCCCAATCGAGCGCCTCGCCGTCGATGTTCTCCTTTAGCAAGCCTTCGCGCATCATCAGCCCCAGATTGCGCCTCGCGCGCCGCCAGGGAGCGTCGGCCGCCTTGTAGACGATGTGGCGGACGTCGTTGAGTCGGCCGGGGTTCAGCGGCTTGCCCTCGGCCAGCCAAGCCTCGCGCGAGCGGCCGCCTTTCCAGGCGCGCGTGGTGAAGCCGAGAATTTCCACCTTCACCCCGCAGCGCTCCAGGGTGCGCGCCAGAATGTCGGCGCAGGTCGCTGCGACGGTTATCGGGCGCCCGCGCATCGAGCCGGAATTGTCGAGCAGCAGAGTCACCACCGTGTCGCGGAAGTCGGTGTCCTTCTCACGTTTGAAGGAAAGCGGCTGCTGCGGGTCGAGGATGATGCGCGGCAGTCGCACGGGATCGAGAAGTCCTTCCTCGAGATCGAATTCCCAGGAGCGGCTCTGCTGCGCCATCAGCCGGCGCTGCAGCCGATTGGCGAGCCGACCGACGACGCTCGAAAGATGCAGGAGCTGCTTGTCCAGATAGGACCGCAGCCGGTCGAGCTCCTCGACTTCGCAGAGTTCTTCGGCGCGCACGATCTCGTCGAATTTCGTCGTGTAGGCCACATAGTCGGACCCCGACCGCTCGGCGTGCGGGAGATTGGGCCTGCGCCCCTCATTGGCCTCCTCGGGCTCGCCGCCGTCCTGATCCTCGCGCGCTTCGCCGTGCGGCAGGTCGGCGGCCTCGGCGTCGCCTTCCGCCATCTCTTCCTCAGAGGAGAGGGCCTTCTCCATATCGGCGGCGGACTGAGCCTCTTCGCCCTCTTCCTGCTCGCCTTCGGAGCTGTCCCTGTCCTGCTTCTCCTCGTCGGACTCGTCCTGCTTCTCGTCCTCTTCTTTGCGCTGCGGCGCGCCCATGTCGAGGCTGGCGAGCAGGTGCTGCACAATCTGCGCGAAGCCGCGCTGGTCCTCGATCGCGCTGGCGAGCCTGTCCAGATCCGCGCGGCCGCGCTCCTCTATGAAATCGCGCCACAGCTCCACGACCTTGCGGCCGTGCTCCGGCGGGGCGAGCCCCGTCAGTCTTTCGCGCGCGATAAGCGCCAGCGCGTCCTCGAGCGGCGCGTCCTCGCGTCGCGTGACGGCCCCGTATTGCGCGCGCTGATAGCGGTCGTCGAGCATCGCTTCGATATTGGCGGCGACGCCTGCCATGCGCCGCGCGCCGATCGAACTCGACGCGGGCCTGCTCGATGGCGTCGAAAGCGGCGCGGCCCTCTGTTGTCGCGGGCGTCCAACGCCGGTGCAGAGCCTCATTGTGGCAGGCGATCCTGAGCGCGAAACTGTCGGCGCAACCGCGCGCAATCGCCGCGTCGCGGGCTCCAAGCTTGCGCGGCGGCTCGGGCAGGCGCGCCTTGACGCCCTCCTCGCCTGTGACGAGCGACGGGCGGTCGGGTGAGAAGCTCACTTCAAGATCAGGCGACTTGGCCATCGCCCGCATCGTCCCGGCGATCGAGCGCTTGAACGGCTCCTGGGGCGAATCCTTGGGCTGGCCGGGGCGACGGTTCGTGGGGGCGGCGGGCATGGGTTTCGGATATAGACCGCTCCGCGCGACCCGCAAAGCAAAACAGCGCCGGCGCGGCTCAACCGCCCCTGTCTGCGACGAGCTTCAGTGCGCGCGCATAGACCTGGCGGCGCGGCTGGCCGGTGGCGGCGGCCACCACATCCGCCGCGTCTCGCAGCGAATGGGCGCCGAGCGCGGCTTCCAGCTGGGCGTCGATCTCCTCCTCGCGCCCAGCTTGCGCCCTCGCCGTGGGAGGCGCGACCAGCAGCACGATTTCGCCCTTCGGGGGCTCCTCCTGCGCCAGCGCTTGCGCGAGATTTCCGAGCCAACCGCGCCGCACGGTCTCGTAGAACTTGGTGAGCTCGCGCGCGATCGCCGCCTCACGATCGCCAAGCGCGGCCACGCAGTCCTGCAAGGTGTCGGCGAGGCGGCGCGGACTTTCGAAGAAGACCAGCGTGCCCGGCACATGCGCGAGCTCGGCGAGGCGGGCGCGCCGCGGGCCGCTCTTTTGCGGCAGGAAGCCTTCAAAGAAGAAGCGGTCCGTCGGGAGGCCCGCCACGACGAGCGCCGTCAGCACGGCGGAAGGTCCCGGAACTGCGGTGACCTTGATATCGGCCAGCAGCGCTTCCTGGACGAGTTTGTAGCCCGGATCGGAGACGAGCGGCGTCCCCGCGTCGGAGACGAGCGCGAGCCTCGCGCCGTCCTTGAGGCGCGCGATGAGATGCGGGCGCATCACGCGCGCATTGTGCTCGTGATAGGCGACGAGCGGGGTCGATATGCCGTAATGCGCGAGCAGCGTCCGCGTGACGCGAGTATCCTCGGCGATCACCGCATCGGCCGCCGCAAGCGTCTCCAGGGCGCGGAAGGTGATGTCCCGCAAATTGCCGATCGGCGTCGCGACGAGATAGAGGCCGGGCGCGACGGCCTCCGCCTCCGCCCGCAAGCCGAAAGCGGCGTAAGTGAAGGCTGCGGGCGGCGCGTGTTCGTCGGGCATGGGCTTCCTCGCAAAGCCGTTCTGCGTTCTGTATGACGCTCGTGCGTTCTTTTTATAGAACAATAGCTGCAGTCATCGCAAGGCTTGCGTCGCGCAGCTCCTCTCGCGCAGCTGCCGCGAGAATCAAACCCTCTATTGACATAGGGCCGAGGGCCGGGGCTATTGCTTGGCGCCGACTTGGGAAACGAAGAGGATTTCACGTCTGTCCAAAGGACTTGCAGCGACCTCCATGCGGACGATGACTTTATCGAAGCCCCGCCGCGCGACGCCGCGAGGAGGCTTCGCCCTCGCTTTGCTGGCGGCCGCAGCGCTGCTTTGCTCCTGCAACCCCAAGGGGGGGCCGAGCGGTCCCGATCTCAAGCTCGGCGCGCCTTCCGCCGGTCCGGCTTCATCTCAGCCGTTGGCTCCTCCTGCCGGCGAGCCCAGCGAGCTGATTGGCCAGGGTCCGATCAAGATCGCGCTGATCGTGCCGCTGACCCAGGCTTCCGGCCCTTCGAGCGTCGGCGCATCGCTGCGCAACGCGGCGCAACTCGCCTATCTCGAGTCCGGACAGAACGAGGTGAGCATCGTCGTCAAGGACGATCACTCCTCCCCCGCGGGCGCGGCGGCGGCGGCGCAGGCCGCCGTGAACGAGGGCGCCGAGCTGATCATTGGCCCGGTATTCGCCGCCGGGGTCAAGGAGGCGGGACGCGTCGCGAAAGGCGCTGGCAAGCCTGTCATAGCCTTTTCAACCAATTCCTCCGCTGCCTCGCGCGGCGTTTACCTCCTGTCCTTCCTTGTCGAGGGAAATGTGGAGCGCATCATCGACTTCGCCGCGCAACGCGGCAAGAAGTCCGCGGCCGCTCTCGTTCCCGACAATGATTATGGCGCGCTCGCGCTCGCGCAATTCCAGCAAAGCGCGGCCAACCACGGCCTGCGCGTCGTCGTGATCGAAAAATACAAGCCCGGCCAGCCCGCCGATTCGGTCAAGCGCATCGCGGCGGTGGCCGATCAGATCGACATGCTGTTCATCCCCGAGTTCGCCGGACGCGATCGGCGCCCTGGCGCGCGAGCTGACCGCCGCCAATATCAACTCCAAACGCCTGCAGATCCTGGGCACGAGCCTCTGGAACGACCCGCGCGCGCTGAAGCTTCCTGCGCTGCAGGGCGCCTGGTTCGCGGCGCCGGAGAACACCGGCTTCAACGCCTTTGCGGGCAGATATCGCGCCAAATTTGGGTCCGAGCCGTCGCGCATCGCGACCCTCGCCTATGACGCGGTCACACTGGCCATTGCGCTGTCCCGACAGCAGGGCTCGCAGCGCTACGCCGAGTCCTCGCTGACCAATCCGGCGGGATTCAGCGGCGCCGACGGCGTGTTCCGCTTCCGGGCCGAGGGCTTGAACGACCGCGCGCTCTCCGTGTTGGAGATCGACGGCGGCCAGCCGAAGGTCGTCGCGCCTGCGCCGCGCACGCTCGGTCCTGCGGGCTGACCGGCGCGTTGCCGCGGCCAAGCGGAGAGGGCGCGGTCGCGATGGGTTAGAAGTAGCGTTCGGGCAGCTTGATCAAATCGCCAGGGAGAACGGGTATTTCTGCGTCCAATGAATATTCGCGAAAGCCCGTCTCGTCAGCGTGCTTGATCAGCACCGTCGATCGGCTCGCGCGATAGGTGGGGCCGCCGGCGATGGCGAGCGCGCTCATGACGTTGAGGCCGCTGCGGAAGGGAAACTCTCCGGAGCGGTTGACCTCGCCCATGACGTAGAAGGGGTGGAAGCCGACCACCTCGACCGTGACCTTCGGGTCGCGCAGATATTCTCCGCGGAATTTTCTCGCGAGCTCGCGCTCCAGCTGCACTTGGCTCAGGCCTGAGGCCTTGACCGTGCCGGCGAGCGGAAGGGCGACATAGCCGGCGGGATCGATGTCATATTCGCCCGAGAGCTTGTCCTCGCCGAAAACCAGGACTTTGACCCTCTCGCCGGGCTTGAGATAGGGCGACATCGTCTGGGCGTTTCGGATGAGTTCTTCCCGTTGCTCGTCGGTCAAAGGGTCGAGAGTGGCTCCAGGCTCGCACGCCGCGAGGGAGGCGGCGCAGAAAAGGACAAGAGCGAATGGTTTATGGAAGCGCATCCCGAACCCTGCTGAAGATGGCCTAAGCAGCCAGCCCTTGATAGTCGTCAGTTGCTGGCGCCGTCAACCTCAAGGAGTTTCACAAAAACGTTTAAAGTTCATGGCGTCGCGGCTTCTCCCGACTGGCAAATTTCCCAAATTGGGCGCCGCGCCCCTAAATAGCCAGAAAATTTTGGCCCGCTCGCGATTTGCCGCACGGAGAGTCCGTGCCGAATTCAACTTCGCCAAGAAGGCCGACTCGGCAGGGCCTGGCTGGAAATACGGAGACGCGATGAGGATCACCTTGCGCGCGGTCGCCTTCGCGACCCCCATTTTATGCGCAATCTGGACCGAAGCCTTCGCTCAGACGCCGAGAGGGTCCAGCGGCGGGGTCTATCTCAACGCTGCGGCCTGCGTCTCCAGAGGCGGGCGCAGCCAAGAGCTGTGCGCCAACGCCGAAAAGAACGCCGCGGCCGAATTTGACGAGAAGGCTCCGCGCTTCGCCACCCGCGCCGCCTGCGAGGCCGCGATGCGAGGGCCCTGCGCGATCGGTTTCGGCGAAAGGGGCGATCGCAAGCACGGGGTCTATTTCACCCCGCGCCAGGATGGGTTTCGCATCGTCGGGACCTCGGGCCGCGATCCGACCGTCACTCCCGTGGCTGGCTCGCTTCCTTTTCAGCCTCGTCCGGTCAATCGGCGCGACGTCTCAATCAGCCGGCAAGCTTCAAAATATTGGGACTGGGGGAGCCGCACCGCCGCTACGCCAGCTGATGTCGGCGTTTCCTCCCCCGATGGCGCGAAGGCCGAGATTCCGCCGCCGCCTCCCGTCGATCCCAATTTCGATTGCGCGGCCGTGCTAGAACCCTCGGCGCGCGCCAGCGCCGCGACGGCTTGCGCCCCCGCCCCTGCGCGCCGACGTTAGAGCGCGCCGCTTTCTGCCGGAGACGCGCTCTTGCCAGCTGGCCGGTCGCGCTCCAGACTACAAACGGCCTGCGCGTCGCCGCCTTCGGTCCCGCGCGAGAAAACGCCGCGACTAAAAAGCAAGCGGAAAGAACGCCCGGCGGACTTCAAATAACCGCGGGCAAGGGAGGAACACATGGCGCATAACAAAAATCTGTCGGCGCTCCTGTTGAGTGGAGCGCTTCTCTGCGTTGCGCCGGCTGGCGCGGCCGAGCTTGGGCCTTATTTCCCGCTTCCCGGGAATCTAAGCGTCTCGGGCAACACCCCGCGGGAGGGCCTGCTGAAGCTGCAGGCGAACTGGCTCAACAACGGTCTCGACAATCTCGCCAAAGCGAAGAAGGAGACCGAGGCTGCGCTGGAGAAGGCGAAGGCGGCCAACGCCAAGCGGGAGGAGATCAAGGCGCTCGAGGACAAGCTCGCGGACATCGAGGCGAAGACGGCCGCGACCAAGGAAGAGCTTACGCTCGCCTCGGACGACGGCGGCGGCCCCGAGCAGCAGAAGGAGCGTAAAAGGGCGCTGCTCGCCAATGTCAATCAATGGATCCGCGAGCTTGGCCGCCAGGCGACCAAGGCCCTCAAGACGGCGGTGCTTTCCGATGGCATGGAGGCGATGGCCGCCCAGCAGGAGCACGGCATGCTCGAAGAAATGTCCGACAAGCTCGAGCGCGCCGAGCGCGACGTGACGGTCGAACAATGGGCGCAAACGCGCTGAAAAGGCAAGGGCTACGTCGGAGCGCGCGCGAATGCGCTCCGACGCCCAAGCGCCGATGACATTTACGATCGCCTTGGCCACGGCGGCGAGCCCCGCATTGCGGCAGGTCTATCGCTTCAACAGGCGCTCGAGATAGTCGAGTTCATCGGACGGCCGCTCGCGCTGATCGAGCCGCCGCCGCAGCTCCTCCTGCAGCCGATGCGCGCGCAGCGCCGGGGCGGCGCCCAGTGGTCCGAGCCGCGTGTCGCCGCTTTTACCCCCGTCGCGCCCGAGGTCGCGGCCGAGCGGATCTCGCCCATTCTCGCCCTCGCGCCCCTGCGCGCCGCCCTGCGTCTCTCCCGCCTGCTGGCCAGCGCGTCGGCGCCGCGCCGCAGCGCCTGAAGGGCGCGGCCTTGCGACCCTACCGCCTGCTCGCCGCCCGCCGGGCCCTGTCCGAGCGCGCGCTCGGCCTCCTTCATCGCCTCGTCGGCGTCGTCAAGATCCGCGGGCGCGCCCTCGCCCGAGCGGCGGAGCCCTTCGAGCGCGCGCTCGAGTCGCTCCCGCAAGGCTCGCTGCCGCTCGGCGCTCCCGCCCCGCCCGCCGTTCTGCCCAAGTCCCTGAAACGTGTCGTCGCGAAGCTGCTGCTGTTCGCGCGACAGCTGGTCGATCTCGGAAAGGCTGCGCGCCGCGGCGGAGGAGCGGGTTTGTCCCGAGCCTCGCAGATTTTCGAAAATCTCGCCGAGCTGGTCGAGGAGCTGGGCGGCGCGCTGCGTGTCGCCGGCCTTGCTGGCCGCATCGAGTTCCGAGAGCATTCTCTCAAGCTCCTGCTGGTCGATCACGCGCGTCTGTGCGTTCGGATCGCTCCCGCGGTTCTTGTCGCGCGCGCCGGCCCGGCTCGCATCCTCCATGAATTTCGACATGGCGTCGCGCAGCTCCTGCATGAGCCGGGCGATCTCCTGCTCGCTCGCGCCGCGCGCCACGGCGTCCCGCAGCCTTTCGCGGGCCTGTCTCAGCGCTCGCTCGCTTTCGCTAGTGTCGCCCTCTATGCCCGTCGCGATCGCCCACAGCAGGTCGGCGACCTCGCGCAGATTTTCGTCGCTTTGCGGCTTGTCCAGAATTCGCCGCGCGAGGCGCAGGCCGAGGTAGACTGAAGAGGGCGTCCCGAACAGCTCGGGCTCCATGGAAAGCGCCTCGAGGGCCAGACGCGTGCGGGTGCTCGCCGATGGATCAAAGACGAGGAGGCGGCGTTGCTCCGCGAGCGCCCGCGCCAGAGGATCGTTGAAGCGGCGCTGCGGCAGCTCGACCTCGACGGTCTTCGAGCGGCCTTCGTTACCGCCTTCGTCTTTCGCCGCGAGCGTCAGCAGCGCAACGCCGCCCGCCCAGGGGTTGTCGGCGAGATCGAGCGTTCCCTCCGTCTCGCCGCGTCCGTTCTGCGGCTGGGGCGGCGCCAGGGCGAGCTGCGGCGGGGGAAAGAGAGACTTGGGCGCGCCGGCCGAAAGCGAAAACAGCGCCTGCGCTTCGATGACGCCGTAATCGTCATCGGTCTTGAAGGCGAGCGACATTGAGCCCCGATAGTTATTGCGCGGCGGCGCGGTCAGCTCGATCGTCGGGGGGAGATCGGGGATCGCCGCAAAGGCGAAGGCGCCGAGGCCCGGCAGCGAAAGCCTGGCGTCGCCTTTGAGCGCGAAGCGGCGCTCATTGGCGTCACCCCCTCCGGGGTCCTTGAGCTCTGTGAACGCTCCCTCTGTCGCCCCGCCGCGGCCCCGGATGCGCAGAATAGAATTGACCGGCGCCGAAAGCGTCTCGCCGGCGTCCTTCTCCTCGAGCACGATCGCCGCCCGCCCGGTGTAGGGCGGGGGATCGAGCCAGGCGTCGAGCCGCGCCGCGGCGCCCGCCACGCGCGGGCTGCGCCAATCGAAGGCGGCGGCGAGGCGGGCGCTGCGGTCGGATCCCGCCGCAATGGCGGCCGTGACGGCGGCGATGAGGGCGAGCGCGCGTAGCGCGTAGGGGTCGCGGCGCGGGAGATCGGGTCGCGGCGGCGGCGGGCGCAGCTTGCGCAGCGCGCGGGCGAGGCTGCGGCGATGCGCCTCCCAAAGCGCTTTCGTCGCCGCGTCGGGCTTCTCGAAGGCGAGGCGATCCTCGAGCCCGCTCGCCGGCCGAACGCCGCTCTCGTCCGCGGCGTCGAGCCGCGCCAGCGCCTCGGCGCGCGGCGGAGGGCCGCGAAGGATTTCGCGCGCAACCAAAACGAATGTGCAAAGCGCGAAAAGCGAAACGCCGGCGACGCGCCAGGGCGCCCCGACCTCGAGCCAAAGACCGGACCAGGAAATCGCCAGAAAGAAGAGCGCGAGCGAGGCCACCGCCGCGCCGAGGCGCAGAAGCCGCTCGGCCAGGAGCGCGCCCGCCGCGCGCCGCGCCATGACGTCGAGGAGCGTCGGCTCGGGCTTCTTTTCCTTCGCCCGGGGGAATTAACTCATCTTGGCCTCCTCCACGAGCTTATCGCTTTTTTCGCCGAAGTGGATTCCGCTTCGTCAAGAAAACGCGTTTAAGCTGAGGTCTAACGCGTCAAGGAGCGTTTGGAAGGGCGCGCCGGCGCCCGAAGGGACGACATCATGCCCAGCCTAGCCGAGCCAAAAGCCGGGATTGTTTCGGCGCCCTCGCGCGATCTTGGCGCTCTGCCCGCGCCGGTCGCGGCGATCCGCGCCAAAATTCTCGAAGCCTGCGCCAAGGGAGAGCTCGAGGCGCTGCGCATCCCCATCGACTGGAACGAGACGCGTCCAATGTTCCAGCGCTCGGGGACGAAGCGGCCGGCCGGATACGACCCGATCGAAGCGTTGCGCGCGCTTTCTTACGACCGCAAGGGGCTCGAGACGCTGAACGTCGCCAAGGCCTGCCTGTCGCAGGCCTACGCCAAGATCTTGCGCGGACCCGTGACGATCTACGAATGGCCGGCCTTCGCGGGCCCGCCCAAGACGCTCGAAGAGGAGCGCGCCTTTTGGAGCTGCGTGCGTTTCTTCGATTACGCGCGCCCGCTCGCCGACGGCCGCCCGCGCCTCACGAAGCTCGGCTTCGGTGAGGACGGCGTCTGGCACTATTTTTGGGGCGAGGCTTAAGGTTGGGCGGAGACGGCGCTTCCGCAGTTGCAGCGCCTAAGTGAGTCAAAGCCTTATTTCAGGGGCTCGGGAACAACGGACCTTCCGTCTTCGTTTGAACCCGGCGCTGGCGTCGGAGCCCGAGGAGGCAGAAATGTTTTTACACCGAAAAGAGCTCATTCAACCGGTGAGCGTCGGGAAACCAGACGCTCGCTTCGGAACCTTCCTGCTTGAACAATTTGGGGGAGCCACCGGCGAGCTTACGGCTGCACTACAATACTGGGTTCAGTCATTTCACGTCGAGGACGCCGGCATACGCGACATGCTTCAGGACATCGCCATCGAGGAATTCAGCCATCTCGAAATGGTGGGCAAGCTCATCAGCCAGCACACGAGCAACATCGACCAAACGGACGTCTATGAAGCCCCTCTGTTCAAGCTCAAAGGCGGAGGGCCACATTTTCTGGATAGTCAGGGGAGTTGCTGGACGGCCTCTTATATCCAAGAGGGCGGAAATGTCGTGAGAGACCTTCGCGCGAATATTTCTTCCGAGGCTGGGGCTCGCCAGACCTACGAAGCGCTCATCAAGGCATGCGACGACGAGAATTCCAAGCGCGTGCTGCAGCATTTGCTCACGCGCGAGATCACGCACGCGAAGATGTTCATGAAGGCTCTCGATTCGATGGGCAAACTCGACGATCCGTTCTTCGGCGATATCCCCGCTGACGAAACAGTCAAGCTCGTCTTTAACCTTTCGCAGGGCGAGGATAAGCGCGGCCCCTGGAACGAAGAGCCCGATTTCGACTACATTGCGGATCCTCAGCCGCGAGGGGGCTTCCCTCCGCCGCCAAACAACCCGGACGATGAAAACCATTCATTTTCGCCGCCGCTCAAACCGAGGGGGGCCGACAAATCTCGTGCGGCTCGAACGCATTCTCCCGCACGGCACTGACGCGGCGAGAACAAAAGAGCTTGAACGGGCCGCGTCCGCGCGCTGAGCGGCGAGCGCGGCGCGGCCCTTACGCCCTTTACATCTCCACGTCGCCCGCCTCGGCGAGCGCCTGTCCGACCTCGAGGCCGAGGTCGTCCATGGAGGTCTCCTCGCGCTCGCGCAGTGTGAACTCGCCGCGCGCCTGACGCTCGGCCTCTTCCTCGGAGCGGGCGACGTTGACGGTGATCTTCACATCGACCTCGGGATGCAGATGCACCGGCACCTGATGCAAGCCCAGCGCCTTGATCGGATGGATCAGCACGACCTGGTTGCGCAGCAGCGTGAAGCCGCCGGCCGTCGCGGCGTCGGCGATGTCGCGGGTCGAAACCGAGCCGTAGAGATGGCCGCTCTCGCCCGCCTGTCGGATGATGGTGAACTTCTGTCCCTCCAGCAACTCGGCGACCTTCTCCGCATCCTTCTTCAAGTCGAGGCTGTGCGCCTCGATCTGCGCGCGCTGCGACTCGAAATGCTTCTTGTTGTGTTCCGTGGCGCGCAGCGCTTTCTTGCGCGCGAGCAGGAAATTGCGGGCGTAGCCGTCGCGCACGCGCACGGTCTCGCCCATCTGGCCGAGCTTGGCCACGCGTTCGAGCAGAATGACTTCCATGGGGTTTCTCCTTGAGTTGGCTTGAAGCTTTGAAAGCGCCGGCCTAGACGGCGCCCCCGGCCGCGCCGAAGGCGTCTTGCGCTCTCGAAAGTGCAGGACGACGTCGGCCAGGCCGAGAATGGAAAAGAGCAGCATCGGCGCGCCGAAGATCCCGATGCTGACGTAGACCAGGGTTAGCGCGATGAGCCTCAAGGGCGAGCCGCGCAGCCAGAAATGCGTCACGGCGAGCCCCTGAATGCCGAAGGCGAGCGCCGTCGGCGTCGCGATGGCGAGGCCCGCCGCGCCGGCGAGACCGTCGAGGGCGGAAAGGCCCGCGCCCAGCAGGAGCAGGATCGCGAGCCAGCGCGGCAGCGCGAGGGTGGCGGCGATATCCGGCCAGCCGATCTTCAGCATGCCGGAGAATTGCACGATTCTTCCGGCGAGCCAGAGGTTTAGGGCCTGCACCAGCAGCATGTGGCCCGCGACCATTGCGGGGAGGGCCAGACGCAGGATGCGCTTCAAATCCTCGGGATCGACCTTGTCCCCGAGGACGCCCTCCGTCTTCATCGCCTCGATCGCGGAATTGATCAGCTCCTGCAGATTGGCGAGCGGCTCGGCGAGCGAGCCCGAGAAAATCGCCGCAAGGCCAAGAAAGAGAAGGACGGCCGCGATGATCGCCAACGTCTGCGCCGTGACGGCCCAACCGGGAAGGCTCCGCTCGAGCCAGTCATGGCCTCGGAAAGGCGCGCCGGCGCAGACCCAGCAGGAGAGCCAGGCGGGCAGAGCGACGAGGAGCCCGAAGACCATGCCGAAGAGCGGATGCGGCCAGAGGCTCAGCGCGATCGTTCCCGCAAGCCCCGCCGTCGCGCCATGCGAAAGGCCGAGCGCCAGGGCGACGATCATGATCGGCAGCGGCGCGAAATGCGAGAGCAGGAAACCCGCGGATGTGCCCTTGACGAGCACTGCGAAGACGGTCGCCGCCGAGAGTCCGCCGCCAATCGCCAAGGCGAAATTGACAGGGGAGAAGACGCTTCGATCCGACACGGCCAAAGGGTTCCACGGTTTGTCGCGGCCTGGAGCGCTCAAGCTTGGCCCAAGCCGCCAACGACGAATGCGCCGGAACGGGTTCGCCGCCGACGCGGGGGCCTTTTAGGCCGGGCGGGGCGGAAGGGCAAGTCTTGTGGTAACAGGCGCGCCGTCCGGCGGACTTAAACTTCTGCCTCGGCTTTGCGACAGATCGCTGCAATCCAAGACAGTCCGAAAAAGAACCGGCTTTCGGACGCGGCTTTCTTCAAGCTCGCAGTCCAACGCTCCATTTCATCTTTGCTGACGCCGATGGCAGGAGCCACGGCGGCGAGACACTCCAAGTAAACTCCAGCATAGGAGCCTTCGCCCAAGTCGAGGTCGACGAACATCGCCGTCTCTATCTCGACCGAAGCGAAGCTGGCGTTCGACACCAACCCGGGGATCAACCGGCCCATCTGCCCCTCGACGGCCTCCTGCCAGTCCTGCTTGTAGCCCGCGAAGCCGTGCACCAATCGTCTGGTCAGCTCGCGGTCGTCATGGGCGATGATGACGCCGTCAAAATCATGGTGTCCAAGAAGGAGTGTCCCGCCGGGCTTCAGCATCCGAGCGGCCTGCACCACCAAGGCGTCGCGGTCTCGCAGGCATTCGACGACGTTTTGGCAGACGATGGCGTCAAAGGCGCCCTCGGCAAACGGAGGAGCCTGCACGTCACCATGGACTACGACGAGGCGTCCGCTTTCCACGGCGGCGGCGTAGCGCGCCGCAACCTGGGCGAGGGTCCCCTTCATCCGATCGAGCGCGAATACCTTGCCGTCTTCGCGGTCCCATTTGTGACGGTTGAGTATCTACGGCTATCTCAACCGGGTGCGGTCAGCCGGCGGCTCGAAGCCGAATGCCATCGCAACATCGAGGTCATCTGGCTGCTGCGGACGCTGAAGCCGGACTTCAAAACCATCGCCGATTTCCGCGCGGACAACCGCGCGGCCTTCAAAGCCCTGTTTCGCGACTTTACGCTGCTTTTGAAGCCGATCGATTCTTCGCCGAGGCGTGGCAATGGACGACGGCATAGGCGAGTAAAATGGACCGCAATTTACCCGCATTTCGTTGGAGAAATTCATCGAGGCGGCCGCGACGGCTGTGCATAAATCTGCAGCGGCTTGACGACGCGATGCCGCCGAAAGCGGAATGGGTGGCGCTCGGACGAAAAATCTTGCGGAAAAAATCGAGGCGCTTCGCGAGAAGTGCGGTCGTTACGCGCGCTGCTCGCGGAAATCGAGCGAACCGGCGAGGCCCAAGTTTCGTTGACCGATCCCGACAGCCGGGCGATGGCCGCGCATACGAAAGTTGGAGTCGGCTACAACATCCAGGTCGCCGTCGACGCCAAGAACAAAATGATCGTCGAACAGGCCGTGACCAATCAGGTCGTGGACATGGGCCTGCTGACCCAAACCGCCGAGCCTGCCCGCGCCATCCTCGATGTAGTTACCATCGATGTAGTCGCCGATCGCGGCTACTTCAAAATCGAGGACATCGAGGCTTGCGAGAAAGCCGGGCTGCGTTCCCTTTGTTCCCAAGCCACAGCGTGGATCGTCGGTGCGCGAGGGCTTTTTCCGCAAGGACGAGTTTCGCTACGATCCGGAGCGGACGCTATTCATTTGTCCCGCCGGGCAAATTCTTGCGTCACGCTATGAAAGCAGGCTGCGGGAGTTGAAAAAGATCGACTACGCCAACCGGGCGGCGTGCCTGGTTTGTCCGATGCGGTCGCGTTGCACCAACGGCTATCGTAAAGTCTCGCGTCTGGAGAACGAGGCGGTGCTCGACCGCATGGCGGCGCGTCTGAAGGCGCGGCCGGAAGTTCTCGACCGCCGCCGAGAGACCGTCGAGCATCCCTTCGGCAGCATCAAACAATGGATGAACCAGGGCGCGTTCCTCATGCGCGGCCTCGACAAGGTGCGCGCCGAGTTCAGTCTGACCGCGCTCGTCTACAATTTAAGGCGGGCCCTCAATATCCTCGGTGTCGAGGCCATGATGGAGGCCGTCCGGTCGTAAAAGCCGCGCCGTCAGGCCAAATCCGGGCTGGCACGAACAGTATGGACGCCGTAGGCGGCGCTACCGGCGGATTTTCCGACCATAGCGCGCAAAACCCGCCATCTCGCGGCGCGTAGTCGGCCGCTCACGCAGAAAAAGGTTTCCACACGGTCTGCAAAACTTATGCAACGAGCCGAGGGCACTCGAAACCCGCTCTTCAAGCTGGCCCGACCCGAAAGACCACCTCCCGGCGAACGCCGGTCCTTCGATGGTGATTACGTAGCGACCCTTCCGACCCCCGAGCGCCTTCCCAGAGAGGTGCTCTACAATGACCGAATGGCCGGGCAGGATGGCGCCCACATCTGCGGAGAGTTTCAGTCGGTCATCGGGGTACAGGCGGTCTGAGCGCATCACGCCGCCTATGGCGACGAAGACTTGCCTGATGTGGTCTGGCCACCACTCGCCCTGATCATTGTTCTCCATAATTGCATCGAGCCTCGATAGCTTCGAAACAGGCTCCTATATTTACTTTTGACTTCCAAGCCCTTCTTCTGCAATGCAGAGATCAAGATTTTTGCATCGCGGGTTTCGACACGGCCTCAAACGACCACCTCAGCCTTGCGCCCTGCGCGGCTTCGCCGTGCAGCATGATCTGCGTCGTCGAACGCGGGCCTTCGGGCGCGGCGAAATAGCAGGCGGCTCCAGCTGCGGCGGGGTCTTGTCCGCCTCAAAGCGCAGCGTCGCGCCGGAGGGGAGCGTCACGTCCACGCTCCAGCCGTCCTCGCGCAGCGCGGCTTGCGCCTGCGGATGCAGCAGGAAGCGCAGAGTGAAGGGGCGCGCCTGCCTGCCGGCCTTCGCGCCGCGCACCGCGACGAGCCGGTCCTGACCCAAAAGCTTGGCGCCGTCGCGGCTCAGAATGAGCAGGCGGTCGTGACGCAGGCCGTAACGGCCCACATAGCCGTAGAGCTCGGCGGAGAGCGCGTCGCCGAAGCGCGTCGAGCGGCGCCGCACGCGCTTCGTGCGCGCCCCCTCCAGGATCAGGCCGAGACTCGGTTTTCTCCGACAGCGGCGCGATGCGGCTCGATGATTGGCCGTCGAGGCAGAGCGTCGAATGTGTCTCGGTCTGGCGGGCCGCTTCCCGCGCCGCTTCGAGCGTGGCGGGCGGCGCCCCGCCATTCACGACGACGAGCTCGGGCCCGAGCGACAGCTCGAAGGAGAGCGCCCCGGCGTGCGCCTCGCGCGAATATTCGCGTCGCGGCGGCGCGCCCGCTATCCATGATGACGGTCGTCCCGCCCCGCTCCATGCGCGCATAGCCGGAGGCGCGCGCATCGTCGATCCGCAGCGCGCCGGCCGGCTCATGCGCGAAGACCGTGGCGAGCGCGCCGGGATTGCCGGCGCCCATGCCGTTGAAGCGCGCGAGCGCGCCGTCGCCCTGCTGCAATAGCCGCAAAAGCGAGATCATTCTGTCGATGCTTGTCGTCAGAGCGGCGGGCGGCTTCACGCCTTGCGCCACCATGAGCTGGCGCAGCGCCAGAAAGTCGAGCGCGAGATCGAGCGTCGTTCTGGGATTGCGGCTGACATGACCGCCGTCGGCGAGAATTTGCTCGTCGAGCGTCGCCAGAAAGGCCCGGCGGCTCTGCGTCATGAGCTGGGGGCTCGCATCCGTGCAAAGGCTGAATTCGAGAAGGGCGAGGGCGCAGAGCAGACGATCGACGCCCTTCGCGCGCTTCGAGCCGAGCAGGGCGGCGAGGCTTCTGGCCTGCTCGGCGAGGCCTTGCAGAAGCTGGCGAGAGCAGGTCGGCTCCGCCTCCTCGAGCAGAAAAGGCGAATGGGCCAGGAGATTCAGCACGCGCCGCGCTGCCGCTTCGGGCTCAAGCGCCGGGTCGTCCGTCTCCGTCGAGCGCCGCTCGAGAAAATCCTGGACGAGGGTGCGGGCGGTTTTTCGCGCCTGCGGGCTGCCGGCCGCGCGCAAATCGCGCAGCCAGGAGAATTCTGCGAGCGACCGCCGCCACGCCCGGCTCGGCGGTGCGAGGGAGAAAGGCGAGCGGCCGTTCGTCTGCGCCTCTTTGCCCCCGAAGCAAAAGAAGCCGGCGGCGAACTCATCGGCGACCGTCGGGTCCGCCGTTCGGAGATCGGGCGGCGCGCCGCGCAACCTCGCGGGAGTCTCGATGCGCGTTCTCACCGACGTGCGGGCGCCGGTTTCCTCCGTCGCTCGCGAAGCGCAGCGCCTCAACGAAGAACTTCTTGAGAGAATGCAGCATGCCCGTTCCAAACAATCGCTGACGTCAGTTGATCCGGAGTTTGCCGCCTCTATCGCTCCCTCGCCCGATAAGCGCGCATGCGGGCGCGCCGCTCCCGCTCGAAGGCGCGTCCAGCGAAACTGATCGGTAAACCAATCGCGGGGGCGATGCACCGGTTTTGTGCGGAGCGGCGCGGACGATGAGATGAGGGGCGCGCCGGAGAGATGCGATGGATTACGCCGCGGCGCCGAGGAGATCGCGCGCCCGCTGGCGCAACGCGTCGATCGGCGCGAGAGTGCCGCCTTCCTCGTAGTGCCAGAAGGTCCAGCCGTTGCAGGCCGGCAGGCCCTGCGCGAGCGCGCCCGTCTTGTGAATGGAGCCGACGACGCCGCCGATCGAGAGCGCGCCGTCGGCGCGCACGATCGCCGCGTGCCGCCCTTTCGCGTCGCGAAGATGCGTGCCCGGGGCGATGAGCCCGGCCTCGACCAGGCTGACGAAGGCGACGCGCGGCTCGGACCGCCGGCTCGGCGCCGGCGTAACCGTCTGCGCGTCCAGGGGCTCTATCGCCGCGATGCGCGCTTGGGCGGCTTCGATATAGGAAGACTCGCGTTCGAAGCCGAGATAGTCGCGTCGCAGCCGTCTCGCGACCGCGCCCGTCGTGCCGGTGCCAAAGAACGGGTCGAGGACGAGATCCCCCGGCTGTGACGCCGCCAGCATAACCCTGGCGAGCAAGGCTTCCGGCTTTTGCGTCGGATGCGCCTTGCGGCCGCTCGAGTTTTTGAGGCGCTCGCCGCCGATGCAGATCGGCAGCAGCCAGTCCGAGCGCATCTGGCAATCCTCATTGGCCGCTTTCAGCGCCTCGTAATTGAAGGTGTAGCCTTTCGCGCTGGCGTCGCGCGCCGCCCAGATCATCGTCTCATGCGCGTTGGTGAAGCGCCGCCCGCGAAAATTCGGCATGGGATTGGTCTTGCGCCAAACGATGTCGTTCAAAATCCAGAAGCCCAGATCCTGCATGGTCGCGCCAACGCGAAAGATGTTGTGGTAGGAGCCGATGACGAAGATCGTCGCCTGCGGCTTCATCGCGCGCCGCGCCGCGGCCAGCCAATCTCTGGTGAAGGCGTCATAGGCGGAGAAGTCGGCGAATTTGTCCCAATCGTCGTCGACGGCGTCGACGACGCTCTGGTCGGGGCGCGAGAGCGCGCCTGCGAGCTGCAGATTATAGGGCGGGTCCGCGAAGACGAGATCGACCGAGGCTTCGGGCAGCGCGCGAAGCAGTTCGACGCAGTCGCCGCGCAATATGGCGTTGCGCGGCGGCATCGCGTCGGGCGACCCGTGAGCCTTCCCCCCAGTACGCGTGACCTTTATCTGGGTTACAGGACGGGCAGTCCCGACGCGAGCGGTCTGCATGAACTCAGCACCATTTACGCTACCAACAGGCAGGACTATGCCCGGTTGAGGTAAAGGGCGCGTTTAGCGGGAGTTATTTCTTTCGTCCCTTTTTCGGACGGCTTCGTTAAAGTCCGCGCGTAAGCAGCAGGATTTCTGGAAATTTACGAATTCTCGAAACGCGGCTTGCAGGGCCCGAAGCTCAATCGATGGACGGGCGTAGGGCCAAGGCGCGCGATCGCCGCCAGATGCATGGCGCAGCCGTAGCCCATGTTGGTCGAGAAGCCATATTCGCCATGCGTGCGCGCGAGGTCGCGCATCATCGCGTCGCGCGCGACCTTGGCGACGATCGAGGCCGCGGCGATCGATTGCGAAAGCCCGTCGCCCTTGATGATCGCGCGTCCGGGGCAGGGGAGCTGCGGCAGGTCGCGTCCGTCGACGAGCGCGATGGCGGGGGCGACGCTCAAAGCTGCGACGGCCTGCGCCATCGCCTTGAGCGCGGCCTTCCGGATGTCGGTTTCGTCGATCTCCTTCGCCGTCACGAAGGCCACGCCGATCGCGCGCGCGCTTTCGACGATCGCGGCGAAAGCCCTCCCGCGCGCCGAGGCGGCGAGGGCTTTCGAGTCGGCTAGGCCCGGCGGGATTTTCGCCGGATCGAGGATGACGGCGGCCGCGCAGACGGGTCCGGCGAGCGGTCCGCGTCCGACTTCGTCCACTCCCGCGATGGGCGTGACGCCCTGGGCGATAAGCTCGGCTTCGAGCATGAAATCAGGGAGGTTCGAGACATTCCCGCGCATTGCGTTCCGAAAGAATTTTCTCGCGGAACGCGCCGCTGGCCGGCGCCGAGCTAGCGAATTTCCGCAAATGTTGACGAAACTCTTGCGACAGGAATTCGCTGCCACGATGATTGGGCGCGATTTCCCATCGCTCGAACATTATCGTTCGAGGGAGCGCGCCGGAGGCGCTACGTCAGAATAGCGCAAGCTGCTCGGCCGCGCGACGGGGCGGCTCAAAAAGATCGCAACGCAGCCTCGCCCCCGGACCGAAGCCGAGCTTCTCCGCGGCGCGCTCGAAGCGCCGCCCGATCATCCAGGCGTAGGGGCCCTCGCCCGTCATGCGCTTGTCGAAAGCCGCGTCGTAGAGCTTTCCGTTGCGCGCCTGGCGGATGAGCGAGAGCACATGGCGCGCGCGATCGGGAAAATTCTCGTCGAGCCACTCGCTGAAGATTTCGCGCAGCTCGAGAGGCAGGCGCAGCAGCACATAACCCGCCTCGCTCGCCCCGCAGGCGCGGGCGCGCGTGAGGATCGTCTCGATCTCGGCGTCGTTGATCGCCGGGATGATGGGCGCGACCAGCACCGAAACGGGCACGCCGGCAGAGGCGAGCTTCTCGATCGCCTCCAGCCGCAGCCGCGGCTGCGAAGCCCGCGGCTCCATGCGGCGGGCCAGATCGCCGTCGAGCGTCGTGATCGAGATCGCGACCTTGGCGAGGCCCTTCTCGGCCATGGGCCTGAGAATATCGAGGTCGCGGGTGACGAGCGCGGATTTGGTGACGATCCCGACGGGATGGTTGGCGCGGGCGAGCACTTCGAGCAGGCCGCGCGTGACGCGATGGCGCTTCTCGACCGGCTGGTAGGGATCGGTGTTCGAGCCGATCGCCAGAGTCTTTGCGACGTAGCCGGGGGCGGAAAGCTCGCGCTCCAGCGTCTGCGCCGCGCCGTCCTTGACGAAGATTTCCGTTTCGAAGTCGAGGCCCGGCGAATAGCCGACATAGGCGTGCGTCGGCCGCGCATAGCAGTAGACGCAACCGTGCTCGCAGCCGCGATAGGGATTGACCGAACGATCGAAGCCGATATCGGGAGAATTGTTCCGCGTGACGACGCTTCTCGCCTTCTCGAGATGGACGCGGGTCGTCAGTCCGGAAAGGCTTTCGAGAGAGTTCCAGCCGTCGTCGACATCCTCTCGCCTGTGGCGCTCGAAGCGGCCGCTCCTGCGGGTCAGGGCGCCCCGGCCGCGCCGCCGGTCGGGGTCGATCAGAAAATCCGGAGCGCCGAGTCCGCGATGCGGATGGAGAACGCCGTCAACGCTGTTGAGACCCGTCATTGCGACCTCGCCTTGGCTTGAAGTTTGTGCTTTCCGCCTTCGCGGTCCCGGGCGCTTACGTGGGGACGAAACGCGCGCCCGTGGGCCGCGAAGGCGAACGCAAAGACAAACGCAGCGAACGAATGACGCGAAACCAGCGCGGAGGGGGCGAGACCAACCCGAACGTCGCCGCGCTGGAACAAACAGCGAATAAAGAACATATAGAGAACAAAAACGACGACGTCAAGCCGCGCGCTGGAGCTTTCCGCGGGGCTCCGATAGAAGGCCCGTTCCAGCGATAACGAGAAGGTCATGACAGAGAAGCCCTGCCCCTGCCGCGCCAAAGATAAAGAGCCGCTATCCTATGCGCAGTGCTGCGCGCCGATCCTGGAGGAGGGCAAGCCCGCGCCGACGGCGGAAGCGCTGATGCGGGCGCGCTACAGCGCCTTTGCGCTGGGCAAGATCGACTTCCTCTATGATTCCCTCGCGCCCGAGGCGCGTGAAGACTTTGATCGCAAAGCGGTGCAGCACTGGTCGTCGCAATCGCAGTGGCTCGGGCTCGACATCCTCTCGACCGAGGCGGGAACGGCCGGCGACACGGAAGGCTATGTCGAGTTCGTCGCGCATTTCACGCTCGATGGCAAAGAGCAGGGGCATCGCGAGCGGTCGAAGTTCCGCGCCGACGAGACTCATGGCTGGTTCTTCCTCGAAGAGGCGAACCGCAAGCCCACTCCCGTCGTGAAAGGCGATCAGCCCGGGCGCAACGACCCCTGTCCCTGCGGCTCGGGCAAGAAATATAAGAAGTGCTGCGCGCTGGCGGCTTGAGGCGCGGCGCCGGGGTCAGGCAGGGCGCCGTAACGCCCGCATGTCCGGACCGGCTCCGCGCCGCGTCATTGCAACGACCTTGCCGCTCGCGTCGCGTTCGAAATCGAGACGGATGTCGTGGTCCTTCAAGAAGAACGCGTCTTTTGCTCGGGCGCTCAGCTTTCGCGGCCGCTCCGCCGTGGTCTGCTCCACAAGATGATCGTGCTCCAAGGAAATTTTCGTCCAGGTTTCGGAATCCAGCGCGTAAACGCCGACGTAATCGGCGAGCGTCGCGGCGTCGAGCTGGGTCTCGACGGGCGATGGCGGGAATTTCTCCGCCCCCAGCTTCGATGAGAGCCTGCCATCCTTTTCGTCAGCTCCGCCCATGACGAGGCCGATCACATCCTTCTTTTCGTCGCGTTTGAAGCGCATGGAAAAGCCGAGCTCCCGGGCGAAGAAGGCGTTAGAGGCGCAGGGGAAAATGGGAATCGCAAAGCCGCCGGGATAGCGGGCATGAAGCGCACCGTTGCCGCGCTCGATCCTCAAGAGTCGCCATTCGCCGAGACTGTAGGCGCCGACATAGTCGTCGAACTCTGCGTCAGGCAGGGCTATTCGCGTGAAGCTGGGCGCAAGCGGCGCGTCGGGGTCGAGCGTCGCAAATCCGAGATCGTCCACGCTGCAGTCCGAGTCGCTGAGGATGATCACGCCCCTTCGGCCGTCCGCCGTAAACCCCAAAAAGCTTCGGTAGCCTCCCGTGCCGCCATTATGCCAGACGATGTTCTTGTCGGTCGTGATCCAGGCAAGCCCCACTCGCATTTTCTGATCGGCGCCGCTGGCTACCACTTTTGGCGCTTGCGCCAATTTCATCGCCTCAAGCAGCGGCGTGGCTGTCGCGCCCATATTGGTCATCAGATAGCGCAGCATGTCGTTTGCGCAGGAGAGAATGGCGCCGGCGCCGGCCAGCGCATCCATGTCCCAGTTTTGGGCGATCTTCCCGCTGATGTCATGACCGGACGCGAGCCGGCGGCCTCCCACGCGCGCGAAGGCTGCGACGCTCATCGTCATGCCGAGCGGCCGGAATATTTCCTGTTCGACGAGCTCCGGATAGGGCCTGTTCGCCGCGCGCGCGAGCACGTAGCCGAGAAGCCCGAAGCCTAAGTTGGAATACCCCTCGCGGGCGCCGGGGTCGCGTGGCAAGTCGTAGCCCGCCAGAAAGGCTTTCAGCTTTGCGGCGTCATAGTCGGCGTAAGGATTTTCCACGTCCTTCGGCCACTGGTCCGGTGGGACGCGCGGCAAGCCCGAAGTGTGGTCGGCGAGCACGCCGAGCGTGATCTTCCTGCCGCCGCGCGTCGGGAGCTTGAAGTCGGGAAGCAGCTCCTCGACGGGCGTGTCGAGTGACAGCCGCCCGGCGAGCACGGCTTGCGCGAGGAGGAGTCCCGTAAATGTCTTGGTGATCGATCCGATCTCATAGAGCGTGTCGCCGTCCGGCGCGAGGCCGTCCGGGAGCGCTCCCAGGGTCGCGATCCCGGCTCTGTCGCCGTCAACCACGCCGAACACGAGCGAGTAATGATAGCCGCTCGCGACCCTCGCGCGCGCAGCCTCCAAAACGCGCTCCGGCAGTGCGAGCGTCTCAGCCGCCGTCGTCATGAAGAGCTTTCCAGCAAGGACCGCGCTGGAGGCAACTTCTTCCCGTTCGGCGCCGCTGACAAGTCCGCGGCGTCGCGAAAGCCGTGTATGATCGCGCCATGTGCGGACGCTTCACGCAGCATCTCTCCTGGGCGGAAATTCGCCGGCTCGCCGATCTCGTCGGCCAGCCGCGCAATCTCGCGCCGCGCTACAATCTTGCGCCGACGGACATGATCGAAGTTGTTCGCGCGGGTCCCGGGGGCGTAGAGCTGACTCCGATGCGCTGGGGCCTCGTTCCGTCATGGTGGTCGAAACCGCTCGCGGAGCTGCCCTCGACCTTCAACGCGCGCGCCGAGACGCTGAGTGAAAAGCCCATGTTCCGGGCGGCCTTCAAGTCGCGCCGCTGCATCGTGCCCGCCTCGGGCTTTTACGAGTGGACGGGCGGGAAGGGCCATAAGATCCCGCACTACTTTTCGCGCGCCGACGGAGAGCCGCTTGCGCTGGCCGGACTCTGGGAGCTATGGCGCGACCCGAAGGGACAGGAGCTTCTCTCCGCGACGATCGTCGTCGGAGCCGCGAACGGCTGGATGAGCCGTTTCCACGACCGCATGCCGATCCTTCTCTCCTGGAGCCAAGCCAAGACATGGATCGCCGGCGAGAACGCCGCGGGCTTGCTGCGGTCGGCGCCGGAGGACGCGCTTCAGGAATGGACCGTCTCGACGCGGGTCAATCGCTCTGGCGCATGCGACGACGACCCGACGCTCATCGCGGCGCTCGCCCAATAATAATTTACATCCGCCGACCCGGCGGCGCGGGCTGGCATTTGAACACGGCGATCTCGTCGCCGAGATTATATCTCAGCTCGCTTTTCGCGAGATCGAGCGTGTCGCGCGTCTGGCTGTCGACGCATTTTCGCTTCGTGCCGCTCTGCAGGCAGGCGCGATCCTGGCCGAAGGTGACGAGGTCCTTGTCGATCGTGACGACATAGGTGACCTTCTCCTTCTCGCCGAAACTGTCGGGACCGGAGATATAGGATTCGCCCTGCTGATATTCCTCGGCGACGCCCTCGCTCCACATGAGCTCGATGAAAAGCTTGTCGGTGTCGAGTTCAACCATCACGGTCTGATCCGTGCGCGAGCAATCGAAATGCAGCTCCTTGGCGAAGGCGCAAGGCCCGCTCGAGACAATCGCGAAGCCGAAAAGGCCCGCCAGCGGGAAATGCGCGTGCTTCATCGCCGTGTGTCCAATTCCGTTTTCGCTTCCTTGCAGGAATCCAGCTCTTCCTTGGTCGCGGACCAATAATTCAGGTTGCAGAGCGCCTGGTAGCGGCTGCTGACGAAGAGCGACCACAAATAAAAGCCCATCGCCACGCAGGTCACGGCGAGAAGCGCGAGGGTGATCGGTCTCAACAAAATCTCCGTTGCCTGGCGCCCATTTTCAACTCTTGCTTATTCGTGAGCGACGCAGAAGAGATCGTAAGCGACGCGCGTGCGATGTCAACGCCCGCGCTCTCAATCCAGCGTCTGGCGGAAGCGCATGATCGCGACCGTCATCGCCACGAGCGCAAAGAGCGCTAGCGCGCCGGCGTCGGCGGAAAGCTCGGCGAAGTTCGAGCCCTTCAGCATCACCGAGCGCACGATCCTTAGATAATGGGTGAGCGGCAGCAGCGAGCCCAGGTCTTGCGCCCAATCCGGCATGCCGCGAAACGGAAAAAGAAAGCCCGAGAGCAATATGCTCGGCAGAAAAAACATGAAGGACATTTGGAACGCCTGCATCTGATTGGCGGCGATCGTCGAGAATGTATAGCCCATCGCGAGATTGGCGAGGATGAAGAGCAGCGTCAGCGGCACGAGTGTCGCAAGCGAGCCGACGATCGGCACATGGAAGAAGGCCGTGGCGACCACGAGCACGATCCCCATCTGCACGGCGCCGACCGCGACATAGGGCAGGATTTTGCCGAGCATGATCTCGACGGGTGTGACCGGCATGGAGAGCAGCGACTCCATGGTGCCGCGTTCGATCTCCTTCGTCACAGACAGGCTCGTGTAGATGAGCATCGTCATCGTCAAAATCGTGCCGATGAGTCCCGGCACGATATTGCGCCGCGCTTCGCCCGCCGGGTTGTAACGCTCCTGAATGCGCAGCTCGAAGGGCGCCTGCCCTTGCGCAAGAAAGGCGAGCGGTCCGACCAGCTCGCGCTTCAGCGCGCGCGTCATCGCGCCATTGGCGCCGGCGATCGCGCCGACCGTCGCTGTGGGGTCCGTCGCGTCGGCGACGAGCAGCACGGCGGGTCGCTCGCCATGCACGAGGCGCCGGTCGAAGTCAGGTGGGATCTCGATGATGAATTGCGTCTCATTGCTGCGGATCATGCGATCGGCGTCGGCGGCGTCGCGCGCCGCATGCTTGATCGCGAAATAATCCGTGGCGCGCAGGGCCGAGACGACGCTGCGCGCGAGCGGCCCGTCGTCCTGCACGATCAGCACGGTCGGCAGATGCTTGGGGTCCGTGTTGATCGCAAAGCCAAACAGCGTGAGCTGGATCAAGGGAATGCCGACGATCATGCCGAGCGTCGGACGATCGCGCATGAGCTGCAGAAACTCCTTGACGAAGACGGCGTAAAGCCGCTGCAGCGCGGCGCGCAGGCCTTCGAGCCGTCCCGCGATATGCGCTTGCGCGGTTTTCATAACGGCGCTCCGCCGGCGCGGATCATCAGATCGATGAATACATCTTCGAGCGTCGGCTCGCCCCGCGTCCAGCGCTGCGGCGCGCCCGCGCCAAATTCCCGCGCCACACGATCAAGCTCGGCCGCGTCGCGTCCGGAGACATGCAGCGCGGCGCCGAAAAGCGCGACCATCTCCACTCCCTTTGTGGATTGCAGCCGCCGCGACAATTCAGGCAATTCGGGACCGGTGACGAGCCAGGTGTGAAGGCCGGCGCCCGTGACGATCTCATCGATGCCTCCCGACGCCATGAGCCTGCCGCCAGCAATGTAAGCGATCTTATGGCAGCGTTCGGCCTCGTCCATGTAGTGGGTGGAGACGAGCACGGTCAGCCCTTGGCTCGCGAGGCGGTGAATCTCGTCCCAAAAATCGCGGCGCGCCTTGGGGTCGACGCCGGCCGTCGGCTCGTCGAGCAGCAGCAGCTCGGGATTGGGAAGCGTGCAGGCGCCGAGCGCCAGCCGCTGCTTCCAGCCGCCGGAAAGCTCGCCGGCGAGCTGTCTATCGTGATCGGCAAGCCCCAAGCGCTCTAGCGCGCCTTGGGCTGCGCCGCGCGGATCGGCGAGACCATAGATGCGCGCGACGAATTCGAGATTCTCACGGATCGTGAGGTCGCTGTAGAGCGAGAAGCGCTGTGTCATATAGCCGACGCGCCGCTTGATCTCCTCCTGCTGTGTCAGAATATCGTAGCCAAGACAGGAGCCTCTGCCCGCAGTCGGCGTGAGCAGCCCGCACAACATGCGGATCGTCGTCGTCTTACCGCTGCCGTTCGGCCCGAGAAAGCCGAAGATCTCGCCGCGACGCACGCGAAGCGACAGACCGTCCACGACCTTCTTCTCGCCGAAGACCTTGGTGAGCCCCTCGACCTCGATCGCCGGCGGCTCGGAGGCAAGGCTCATTGCGCGGCCTTGTCGAGGCGCACGCGCAAGGGGAGGCCGAGCGGCAACGCAATCGCCGCGCCTTCCATGCGCGCCTCGATCTTGAAGACGAGCTTCTCGCGCTCGGTGTCGCTGAAAATGACGGGCGGCGTGTATTCCTCCTGGGATGAGATATAGAAAACGCGCGCGTAAAGCCCTTCGGGGCAGCCGTCGCAGGAGATGGCGACGCGCTGACCGAGGTGGAATTGCGCGAGCTTGCCTTGCGGCACATAGAAGCGCGTCTTGCGGCCCTCCGGAGGCAGCAGGCTCAACACGGGCTGACCGGCGTTGACCATCTCGCCGGCGCGAAAGAACACGTCCTCGATCGATCCACCGGCCGACGCAGCGACGCTTTGGCGCGCGATGCGGATGTCGAGCTGCGCGAGCTGCGAGCGCGCCTGGCGTAACGCCGCCTCGGCGCCCTCGATCTCCTGCGAGCGGCCGGCGAGCAGCGCCGCGGTCACTTGGCGCTTGGCTTCGTTCAACGAGGCCTCGTCGCGCGAGAGCGCCATTTCGGCGCTGTCGAGCGTCGCCTTGGGCACGTCTCCCTTCGCAAAGAGGATTTTCTGGCGGTCGTAGGTGAGCTTCGAGAGCTTCAGCGCCGCCTCCGCTCGCGTGACGGCGGCCTCGAGCACCGCGACCTGCTGCGGGCGGTTCAGCGCCGCCTGCAGATTTTGCAGTTGCGCCTCCATCTGCGCGATGCGCGCGGCGACTTCCTTGCGCTGCTGGTCGAGCACGGGCGTCTCCATCGCGAAGAGCGGCGCCCCGGCCTCGACCCGGTCGCCCGCCTCCACGGCGACGCTTTTGATGCGCTCCCCCTCAATGGGGCCGATGTATCGAATGTCGCCCTCGACATAGCCAAGGAAGGCGCCTTCTTCGCGCGAGCCGCCTCGCCAGATCTGCCAGGCGGCAAAAGCCGCTATGAGGATCGCGACGACCGCGACGCGCTTCATCTCTCTATGTCCCAAAGCCTTCCGCGCCGACGCCCGCGGCTTGATAGCGTTAAACGCGGGGGTGCGCCAGAAGGCTGAAACTCTGCGCTTTTCCTGCGTACGCGCCCGGAGGCGCGGACCGTGCGCCTTCAAGCGCACAGGAGTTGCAGCGGCTTGCAATGCGCTCTAAGTCATTGAGCGCGCACGCACAGCGCCAGCCTTGACTTCGAAGGACGGTTGCCCTATCCGACGCTCTCCGCACGCGGGGGAGTAGCTCAGTTGGTTAGAGCGCCGGCCTGTCACGCCGGAGGTCGCGGGTTCAAGTCCCGTCTCTCTCGCCAGTTTCGCAACCTTCGCCCTTTGAATGTTGCGGCTCGGGCGGCTTCGCCCCTTGCAAAGCGCGCGGCTGCGATCTGAAGAAATCCGCCGCCTTCTCGTCGATGTTCGGCCAAGGCGGCGGCGTCGAGCGGCTCATTGCCCGGAGTCCCGATGCCCGTCGACCGCCGCCCCATCACTCGCGCCCTCCTCTCCGTCTCCGATAAGAGCGGGCTCGTCGAATTCGCGCGGGCGCTTGCGTCGCTCGGCGTTGAGCTGATCTCGACCGGCGGCACGCGCAAGGCGCTCGCAGACGCCGGACTCAGCGTGCGGGACGTCGCCGACGTGACGCAGTTTCCCGAGATGATGGACGGGCGCGTCAAGACGCTGCATCCGCGCATTCACGGCGGCCTGCTCGCCGTGCGCGAGAATCCCGAGCATGAGGCGGCGATGCTCGCGCATGGCATCGCGCCGATCGATCTTCTCGTCGTCAATCTCTATCCCTTCGAGGCGACGCTCGCCAAAGGCGCCGCTTTCGACGATTGTATCGAGAACATCGACATCGGCGGACCGGCGATGATCCGCGCCGCCTGCAAGAATCACGAATCCGTCGCCGTCATCGTCGATCCGTCGGATTACGCCCCGCTGCTCGCCGAGCTCGAGGCGTATAAGGGCGCGACGCCGCTCACGCTGCGCCGCCGCCTCGCGCAAAAAGCTTTCGCGCGCACCGCCGCCTATGACGCCGAGATTTCCAACTGGCTCGCGGAAGAGATCGGCGAGCCGGCGCCGCCCTGGCGCGCGCTTGGCGGACGTCTCGCGCAGGGCGTGCGCTATGGCGAGAATCCGCATCAGAAAGCGGGATTTTACCTCGCGGGGCCGAAGCGCTTCGGCGTCGCGACGGCGCGCCAGCTGCAAGGCAAGCAGCTCTCCTACAACAATGTCAACGACACGGACGCGGCGTTCGAATGTGTCGCGGAATTCGATCCGGCGCGGACCGCTGCCGTCGTCATCGTCAAGCACGCCAATCCCTGCGGCGCGGCCGAGGGCGCTTCGCTTGAGGAAGCCTATCTCAAGGCGCTGCGCTGCGATCCCGTCTCGGCCTTCGGCGGCATCGTCGCGCTGGACCGGCGGCTCGACGCTGCGGCGGCGAAAAAAATCGTCGAGATCTTCACCGAGGTGATCATCGCGCCTGAGGCGGATGATGAGGCCGTCGCGATCGTCGCGGCGAAGAAAAATTTGCGTCTGCTCGTCACCGGAGGCCTTCCCGATCCGCGCGCGCGGGGCCTCACGCTGCGCACGGTCGCGGGCGGCTTTCTGGCGCAGCAACGCGACGACGCCACGGTCGACGAGATGAAGCTCGATGTGGTCACGACGCGCGCGCCGAGCGAGGCCGAGCTCGCCGATCTCAAATTCGCCTTCCGCATCGCCAAGCACGTCAAGTCCAACGCGATCGTTTATGCGAAGGATGGCGCGACCGTCGGGATCGGCGCGGGGCAGATGTCGCGCGTCGACTCCTCGCGCATCGCCGCGCAGAAGGCCGCGGAGGCCGCCGCCACGGCAGGTCTGGCGGAGACGCTCGCTCTAGGATCGGTCGTCGCCTCCGACGCCTTCTTTCCCTTCCCCGACGGTCTGCTTGCGGCGGCGGCCGCGGGCGCGACCGCGGTCATTCAGCCGGGCGGCTCGATGAACGACGCGGCGGTGATAGCGGCGGCGAATGAAGCGGGACTTGCGATGGTCTTCACCGGAACGCGCCATTTTCGCCATTGAGGCGCGCCGGAGCGAATGCGGAGTGGACAGGACGTGAGCCGCAAGCCCGACGAAGTCGACGCCGACTTCATGCAGCCGCTGGAGAGCCTGCCGATATTCCTCTCACTCGAGGGCCGTCGCGTCGTGGTTGTGGGCAACTCCGAAGCCGCGGCCTGGAAGGCTGACCTCGCAGCGGCGAGCGGCGCGAATGTCGACGTCTATGCGAACGCCCCTTGCGCCAAGCTTCTCGAGCTCGCGCGCCGTCGCGCCAATGTCGCGCTCCATGCGAGCGAGCCCGAGCTCGACGGCGCAGCTTTGGTTTTCGCGGCGCTGGAGCGTGATGAAGAGGCGCTGGCCTTGCGCGAGAAGGCGAAGGCTGCAGGCGCCTTGCTTGGCCTCGTCGATCGTCCCGAGATGAGCGACTTTTCGATGGGCGCGATCGTCAATCGCTCGCCCCTCGTCATCGGCGTCTCGACGGGCGGCGCCGCGCCCGTCTTCGCTCAGGCGGTGCGCGGACGAATCGAGACGCTGATCCCTTCAAGCTTCGCCGCGTGGGCCGCCGTCGCGAAGGCCTGGCGGCCCTGGGTCAAGGCCTCGGGACTGGACTTTCTCGCGCGGCGCGACTTCTGGCGTCGCTTCACGCGTCTGGCTTTTTCTGCGCTGGAGCGCGAGCCGTCGAAAGCCGATCGCGACGCGCTCGCCGAAGAAACGAGCGCCGCAGCCGAGGGACCTTCGCGCGGGCGCGTCGTGCTTGTCGGCGCGGGTCCCGGCGATCCCGAGCTGATGACGCTCAAAGGACTGCGCATGCTGGCCGGCGCGGACGTCATCCTGTTCGACGATCTGGTGCCGGCGAGCGTGCTCGACTTCGCGCGGCGCGAGGCGCAGCGCATCAATGTCGGCAAGCGCGGCTATGCGCCGTCCGTCGATCAGGCGGAGATTTCCGCGCTGCTCGTCCAGCTCGCGCGCGAAGGCAAGAACGTGGTGCGGCTCAAGGGCGGCGATCCCATGATCTTCGGCCGCGCCAATGAAGAGATCGCCGCCATGCGCGAGGCCGGGCTCTCGGTGGAGATCGTGCCGGGCGTGACCGCCGCGCTCGCGGGCGCCGCGGCGCTCGGCGTCTCGCTCACGAACCGTGAGACGGCGCGGCGCGTTCAGTTCGTCACGGCCCATAGCAAGGACGGCGCTTTGCCCCAAAATTTTGACTGGGGCGCGCTCGCTGACAGCAGAGCCACGACCGCAGTCTATATGGGCAATCGCACGCTGCCCGAGCTATCGAAGAAGCTGATCGAAGCCGGCGCCGATCCCGCGACGCCCGCCTATCTCATCGAACGCGCTTCGACGCCAAGCGAGCGCATTGTGTGTGGCACGCTCGCCGATTTGCCGGCGAAGGTCGCGGGCGAAGCCATCGAAGGCCCAGCGCTTTTGCTCATCGGCGCCTCTCTCAGAATATAGGCCGAGTCGCGCCTCATTTTTCGTGAACGTTTTCGCTTGACTATGACCGGCGCGAGGATCAAAGCGCGTTCATCCGGCGCCGAGGCGCTCGGAAATCCAACCTTCGTGAGAACCATGGGCAGTAGCAGCTCTGGCAGTCGTCGCGCGGCTTTCGCCGCGAGCCTCTGGCCGCAAAACAGCGCAACCGTCCAAGGCGCGGAAGACGAAGCTTCGATCGAGGCGAGTTTATAGGCTCGCCACGCGGGCTCGTTCTCCGGACCTTGGCGTAACCAAGTCTGGAGGCGGGCCATGAACGCCCTCGCTCTTTCATCTTTTGTCGCGGCACGACGCGACGCCGGTTTCACGCTCGTGCCCCCGCAGCGCTCGACTAAGCTGCGGCCTCGCCGTCGGCGCCTGATCTGTCGCTGGCGCAGGGATCCGCGCAGCGGACTGCTCGTCTGCGTCTGGAGCGAGGAAGGCGTCGAGGCCAATCCCGACCGCTTGCGACAACGCGATTTGCGCCAAGCCGCGTGAGCGGCGTCGCCAGCTCAACCCCAGGCGAAATCATCCCGTGGACCCCGCGGAAGCCGCAAGCCCTGGCTTGCGTCCTCGGGGAGGTCCGATCGTCGACCTCAAGCTGTGGAGCCGCTTTCCGCTGCGCACGGCGCTGCTCGTCACCGCGCTGGCGATCTGACGAGACCCTTTCTGCGCCGCCCTCCCCACCCTCCTCCGCTTCGCGGGAGAGGGAGCGAACTCGGCGCTCAACTCTGATTACGCAAAAGGCTGATCGTTAGCGTCCCCTCTCCCGCGAAGCGGGGGAGGGACAGGGAGGGGGCCTTAAACCGCGATGAGCAGCGCGGCCAGGCGCCGGGACTCTTCGACGAGCATGTTGTAGGCGCGCACCGCGGTTCCGGTCGCCATCGTCTCGCAGCCGACGCCCGCGGCCCGCAGCTTCGCGCGCAGCGGCGCGGGAAGCGGAACGAGCGTCTCGCCGGTCCCGAGGATGAGGAGATCGACCTTCTCCGCGATCGCAATGTCGAGCGTCGCGGCGTCGATCTCCTCGGGTCTCGTGAACGGAAGCGAGCGCACGCCGCCGGGCGAAGCGAGGATGGAGCCGCGATGCGACATGTCGGCGAAGCGAAACCCGCCGTTTCCATAGTCGTCGATCTTATGCAGACCCGGGACGAAGCCCGCGCCCGGCGTCATGACTTGGCGCCGGACTTCGACGATCGCTTCGACGGGCCTTTGCCGCCGCTCTTTCTGGGCGTCGCGGTGTTGCGGGGCGCCGCTGGCGCGGGCTGCGCTTCCGAAGCCTCGGCGCCGGTCGATTCGAGCGCCGCCACGCTCGACTCCGCGCTTTCCGCCGGCGCCTCGCTGCGGCCCTCGTTCCGCAGACCGAGATAGATCAGCATCGGCGAGCAGATGAACACGGAGGAATAGGTCGCGACGACAAGGCCCCAAATCATCGCGAGCGAGAAGGAGCGGATGACCTGACCGCCGAAAATGGCCAGCGATAGCAGCGCGAGGAGGACCGTCGTCGCCGTCATGATCGTGCGCGGCAGCACCGCATTGATCGACATGTCGATGATCTGCGCCGTCGACATTTTCTTGTATTTGCGCATCATCTCGCGAATGCGGTCGAGCACGACGACCGTCTCGTTGAGCGAGTAGCCGACAATGGTGAGAATGGCGGCGATCGAGGTCGTGTTGAACTCAAGTTGCGTCAGCGCGAAGAATCCGACCGTGAGCAGCAGATCGTGCATCGTCGCGATGACGGCGCTCACCGCAAACTGCCACTCGAAGCGGAACCACAGATAGCCGAGCACGGCGATGATCGCCAGCACGACGCCGAGCGTGCCCGACTGCACGAGTTCGCCCGAGACGCGCGGTCCGACGACTTCGACGCGACGCACGTCATAGTCGCTTTCCACCGCCGCGCGCACGCGATCCACGGCCGCCTGCTGCGCCACGTCGCCGCCCGGCTGCGAGCCGAAACGCAGCGTGGCGTCGGCGGGATTGCCGAAGGCCTGCACTTCCACGTCGCCGAGCTTCAGCTTCTCGGCGATGGCGCGCAGCGTGCCGACCTCGGCGAAGCCGCCCTTGGCGCGCAACTCCATGACGGTGCCGCCGGCGAAATCGATGCCGAAGTTCATGTGAACGAACACGAACAGCAGCACCGCGATGATCGAGAGGGCCGCCGACAAGGGATAGCTCACACGGCGAAACCGCATGAAGCCGAAATTGGTGTTCTCGGGAGCGAGACGCAGAAGTTTCATTGTTGCGTCTCCTATATCGGCAGCCGCGTCGGACGCGCGCGGCGATACCAGAGAGCGATCATCATGCGCGTCATCGTCACGGCCGTGACGACGGTCGTCAGAATGCCGAGAGCGAGCGACACGGCGAATCCGCGCACTGGACCCGAGCCCAGGAAGTAAAGGATCGCCGCTGCGACGAACATCGTCACATTGGAGTTGATGATCGTCGCGAATGCGCGATTGAAGCCCGCATCGAGCGAGGCGAGGATGGAGCGCCCCGCGTGCGACTCCTCACGGATACGCTCGTAGATCAGCACGTTGGAATCGACCGCCATGCCGATCGTCAGCACGATGCCGGCGATGCCGGGAAGCGTTAGCGTCGAGCGCAGCAGGACGAGGCCTGCGAAGATCAGCGCGATATGCACGAAGAGCGCGAAATTGGCGAAGACGCCAAAGACGCCGTAGGTGATCAGCATGTAAACGACCACGAGCGCGGCGCCGACATAGGCGGCGCGCTTGCCGGCGTCGATCGAATCCTGGCCGAGGCCCGGGCCGACGGTGCGTTCCTCGACGATGTTGAGCTTGGCCGGCAATGCGCCGGCGCGCAGCAGGATCGCGAGATTATTGGCCTGCTCGGTGGTGAAGCGGCCAGTGATCTGGCCGGAACCGCCGGTGATGGGCCCGAGGATGCGCGGGGCCGAGATCACCTTATTGTCGAGCACGATCGCGAACAGCCGGCCGACGTTTTTCGAGGTGACCTCGCCGAATTTCTGCGCACCGCGAATGTTGAAGCGGAAGTTGACGACAGGCTCGCCGCCGCGCTGGTCGAAGCTCATTTGCGCGTCGGTCAAGTCCTCACCCTGCACCATGACCTGCTTTTCGATCTGAATCTTGCCCGGCTGATCGGTCTGCTCGAGCTCTTCAGTCTCTCCCGCGGCCTGGCCAGGGTCGGCGACTAGCCTGAATTCGAGCTTCGCCGTTTGCCCGAGCACGTCCTTCAATTGTTGCGGGTCCTGGAGGCCGGGCACCTGCACGATGATGCGATCGTCGCCCTGGCGCTGGATGCTCGGCTCACGGGTGCCGAGCTCGTCGACGCGCTTGCGGACGACCTCGATCGACTGCTCGACCGCGGAGCGCACCTTTTGATTGAGTCCCGCTTCGGTCAGGTTGACACGAATGAGGCCGTCGCCCGCGTCCTCGACCTCGAGCGCCGGCGGACCGCCGAGGACCGAGGAATAATGGCGGCTCAAGGCCTTGAGCTTCGGCAGGATCTTCTCGCGATCCGCCGCGTCCGGCACGCGGATCTGCACGCCGCGCGCCGTCTGGCCGACGCCTCCGGTGATCGCGACCTTCTCCTCGCGCAGCAGTCGCCGCACGTCGTCGCGCAAATTGCTCGCCTGCGTATGCAGGACGGAGCTTCGGTCGACTTCGAGCATGAGATAGGAGCCGCCCTGGAGATCGAGGCCGAGCACGATTTGCGGCGGCATCAGCCAGGGCGGCACGACCGAGGCGAGCTGCTCATAATGAGAGGGCGAAAGCATGCTCGGTGTCACGACGGCGAGCGCCACGAGGGTCATGCCTACAATCAGAACGATCTTCCAGGTGGCGAAACGCAGCATTGTTTGCTCTGAGGCTTACGACAAGGATTTAAGAGCGGAGTGAGGTCAGCTCTTGGCGGTCGGCGGCGCATCCTTGGCGGGCTTGGCGGAAGCCGAAGCGTCCCTTGCGGGCTTCCCGGCCGGCGCTTTCGTCGCTGGCGTCGTCTCTTTGACGGATTTATCGGGCGCGGGCGCATCCTTGATGGGCTCGCCGCGCGACCTCACCTCGGAGATCGCGGAAAGCAGCGCGCGCAGCCGGAGATTGGGTCCGACCTCAAACTCGAATTCGGCGTCGTCGACGACTTTGGTCACCTTGCCGATGAAGCCGTTCACGATGACGATGTCGCCGCGGCGCACTTTGCGCAGCTGGGCTTCGGCCTCCTTCTGCTTGCGCTGCTGCGGGCGGATGACGATGATGTAGACTATGCCGATGATGACGAGAAAAGGCACGAACTGCGTGAGGAGATCGGCGATCGACGGCATTTCCGGCTGGCCCGGCGGCGGCGCGCCCGGGGCTGCGACGCCCGGCTTTCCCTGAACCGCGGGCGGCGCACCAGCAGCTGGAGCCTGCTCGGCCTTGGCCGCAGCCGCGGGGTTTGCCGCCGGCGCCGGCGCAGCCTCCGTCGGGGCGGGAGCCGGCTGTTCCGTTTGAGCCATGGCGTCCGGTATCAGCTTCATTTCGCGATCTCGTCTGGAAGGCCCGCCAATAGGCTCGTTCGCGGCGTGGGCCTTGTGGGGCCGCGATGCGGCGCGGACTATAGCCACTCGACTTGCGAAAGCAATGGCGGCGCGCAAAGCCGGGCCGAACGGATTGCGGGCTTCGCCGCGCGAGCTATTTTGCAAGCGTCGGCGGGGCGAGCCCACAGGGAAGGCGAGGAGTTGCGTGAAGACTTTCGGCCTCATCGAAACGCTGGCTCTGGACGCGGAAAGAGGGCTTCTCCCTGCTTCCCGAGCATTTGCGTCGACTGGGCGCTTCGGCATCGGCGCTGGGCTTCGTCTTCGACGAGGGGCGCGTGAGGTCGGCGCTGGACGCCGCCGTTGCGGTCCCAGCCCTCGAGCGCTTGCGCCTGCGACTGGTCCTCAGCTCGGATGGCTCCCATGAGCTCGGCCTGGAAACGATCGCGCAGACCTCGCCCGAGACGCTCTGGCGGGTGGCCGTCGCGAAGCGCCGCTTCTTCTCCGCCGAGCCGATGCTGCGCCACAAGACGACGCGGCGCGAGATCTATGAGGAAGAACTCGCCGGATCCGGCGCCGACGAAGTGCTTTTCCTCAATGAGCGCGACGAGGTCTGCGAAGGGGCGCGAAGCAATGTGTTCCTAGCGCAGGGCGATGTGCTGCTCACGCCGCCGCTCGCGAGTGGCCTCTTGCCGGGAACGCTGCGCGCGCGGCTCGTCGCCGTGGGCCGCGCACGAGAAGACTATTTGGCCCTTGAGGATTTCGAGGGCAGGGAGTTTTTCATGGGCAATTCGGTGCGCGGGCTCGTTAGAGCGAAACTGGATTGAGAGCGGCGGCTCGCCGCGCGCCCGTTCGCCCCTCATTTCTTGCGTTTCGCCGTTTTGGCGGGCTTGGCGCGCAGCGCCTCGAGCGCCGCGCTGCAGGCGGCGTCGGGCTGGCTTTGCGTAAGGGCGGCCGCGCGCTTGAGATCGGCTTCCGCATTGGCGAGCGAGCCAGCGGCGGCCCATTGGCACGCGCGCCCGAGATAGGCCGGGCCGTTCGCTGCGTCTGTCCGGATGGCGGCCGTGTAATCGGCCAGGGCGTCCCGAGCGTCGCCCTTGCCGAGATAGGCGGCGGCGCGGGCGAGATAGATGGGCGACTGCGCGGCGGAACCCGCGCCGTCTTTGGTGAGAAGCGCGATCGCCGCGGTGAGGTCGGCCAGCGCTCGCTGCCAATCCTTCTTCTCGCCATAGGCCTGGCCGCGCAGCGACAGCGCCTTGGCCCGCTCCTCGGCGCTTAGGTCCTTGTCGTCGATGATCTTGCCGCAGTCGGCGATGCTGGCCTCGGGCTCGGCTTCCGCTCGACAATGTGCCTCTTGGGAGGCTGGCTTTGTGGCTTCGGCTTGCGCCGGCGCCTCGGCGTCCTGCTGCGCGAGGCGATCCTCTCCGCTGGTGATGTCCACCTTGGGCGCGCGGTCTTCTATCGTCACCGAATATTCGATCGGTATCTCGACATTCTGACGCACCGCCACGGCGGCGCAGGTCTTGAGCTCCGTCGTCTCGGTCAGCGTGCTGAAGGCGCGCGTCTCCAGCGTCTCGCCGGCGGCAGCATTCACGAGATCGCCGAGATCGCTCTTCACGACCTCGGCGTCGCAGGCGGGCGCCGCCGGCGGACGGGTCTTGATCCAAATGAAGAGCGCGAGGAGCGCCGCGGCGCCGGTCCAGGCGGCCTTCACCCAAAGCGGCGTCGGCGGCCGGATGAGCGGCGGTCTTTCGCGAGCCATCAGCGTTTCCTTTCAGCAATCCCGGGCGGCCGGCACCGTTTCGGCGCCCCACCTAGCTCGTTTTCCGCGCCAGGGGAAACGTGCCTGCATCGCCAAACCGCGCCGGATCAAGGGTCTGGCGCGCGCCCGGCTCTCTGCCGCGAGCTAGACCACTGCCAAACGAAGCTTTTGTGACGCAGCGCGCCGCCGCTGTACATTCCAAATCTAGGCTGGGTTCGCAACCAGTTTGGCGCGACCGACGGCGCCGAGCGCCTCGATCGCCTCTTGCAGCGCCGCGAGCTCGACGGGCTTCGTCAGAATGGCGTCGGCGCCGGCGGCGCGGGCCGCTTCGGCGTCTTCGCGCGAGGCGCTGGCGGTGAGCGCGAGGATCGGCGTGCGCGGGGCGCCGGCGCGGGTTTCGGCCGAGCGGATGCGGCGAGTTCGCATCGAGCCCGTCGAGCTTGGGCATGAAGAGATCCATGAGAATCACGTCGAAGCGACGGATCTTGCCTTCGATCGCCGCCTGCGCCAGCGCGACGACGTTTTCTCCGTCCTCGGCCCGCGTCGGCGCTGCGCCGAGCGCCTCGAGCTGCCGCAGCGCGATGAGCGCGTTGATCTCATTGTCCTCGGCGACGAGCGCGGTGAGGCCCGCCAGAGCCGGCGCGGGCTGCGGCGCCAAGACCTGCGCCGGCGTCTTCGCCGCAGGGTCCAGCCGCGCGACGAGCGAGGCCGCGCGCACCGGCTTCACGAGCCAGCCGTCAAAGTCCTTGAGCGCCGCTTCGCCGTGCTCGCGCCTCTCCAAAGGCGAGAAGAGAAGGAAGCAGCGCGCGCCCGCCCGACGCGCGCTCTCGGCGAGTCTCTCGGCCGCCTTGAGCCCGAGCGCGCAGTCGACGATCGCGACTTGCGGTGGCTTGGCGCCCCGCGTCTCCAGCAGAGCGCGCGCCGCCTCCGGGCTCGCGGCGATCTGAGCCGTCGCGCCCGCTTCTTCGAGATAACGCGCGAGAAAGGGGCCTTCGAACAGGCCGGGCGCGACGATGAGCGCGCTCTGGCCCTCTAGCGGATGGGGATGGCCCGCCTGCCCAGAACCGGCCGGCAGCGTGAAGACGAAGCGGGAGCCTGTCTCAGAGCTCGCTTCGAGCGCGAGCGCGCCGCCCATTTTGGCGACGAGCCGGCGCGCGATGGCGAGCCCCAAGCCCGCGCCGCCGCCCGTGCGCGTCGCGAGCGGTTCGGCCTGCTCGAACTCCTCGAAGATTTTCGCCCGCGCCCTGGCGGGAACGCCCGGACCCGTATCCTCGACGGCGAAACGCAGCGCGCCGTCCCCGGCAGGCGCGACGCTGACGCCGACGCCGCCCTTTTGCGTGAAGTTCACCGCATTGCCTGCGAGATTGATCAGCACCTGACGCAGCCGCGCCGGATCGCCGACGATGCGTTCGGGCGCCGCGGCCGCGACATGGCTGGCGATCTCAAGGCCCTTGCCCTGGGCGCGCGGCGCGAGCAGCTCGACGACGCCTTCGACGAGCGGCGCAAGCGCAAACTCCTCGCGGCGCAAGTCGAGCCGCCCCGCTTCAATCTTGGAGTAGTCGAGAATATCGTCGACGAGCTGCGCAAGCGCGCGCGCGCAATCGCGGATCGAGTCGACATAGCTCGCCTGCTCGGCTTCGAGCCGCGTCATCGAAAGCAGCTGCGCGAGGCCGAGCACGCCATTGAGCGGCGTGCGGATCTCGTGACTGACGGTCGCGAGGAAGCGGGACTTGGCTTCACTCGCGGCCTCGGCCTTGTCGCGCGCGGCGGCGGCGGCGCGCAGTCCGCGAACCTCTTGCAGCAGCGCCTCGATGTAGCCGTCGGGATCGGCGCGCCGAGGCAGGATATAGAGCGCGGCGCCGAGCCCCAGCGCGAAAGCGAAGAGCGCGAGGCCCAAGAGCCCTAAGATTTCCCGATTGATATCCATCGCGCAGCTTTCCTGAGAGCCCTGCATGAAAGGAGTTAAGCAGACATTCGGGGCGGCGTCGACGCGACACGGCGCTGTGGAGCTTGGCAATTCTCGAATGACTTGAGCCAAGCCGCATTACCCTAATCTTGTGGGACCGCTGGTCCGCCTCCATTTCCGACCTAGCTATCGGTGCGCTAATCCTGGGATGGGCCGAGCGCTAGGGCAGGGGCGACCACCGCGCCGGTGGCCAAGGGAGGAAGCGATGCTGCACCAGGAAATCGAGAAGCTGAAAGGCTCCGTCTCCATAAAGAAGCGCTACGAGAATTTCATCGGCGGCCAATGGGTCGCGCCCGTCGCCGGCGAATATTTCGACAATATCAGTCCGATCACCGGTCAGCCGATCTGCCAGATCGCGCGCAGCCGCTCAGCCGACGTGGAGCTGGCGCTGGATGCGGCTCACAAGGCCAAGGACGCCTGGGGCAGGACTCCGGCCGCGGAGCGCGCCAACATCCTGAACAAGATCGCCCAGCGACTGGAGGACAATCTCGCCGCGTTGGCGCTCGTCGAAACCGTCGACAACGGCAAGCCCATCCGCGAGACGACCGCCGCCGACATACCGTTGGCTGTCGATCACTTCCGTTATTTCGCCAGCTGCATTCGCGCGCAGGAAGGCTCGCTGAGCGAGATCGACCAAGAGACGGTCGCCTATCATTTCCACGAGCCTTTGGGCGTAGTCGGCCAAATCATCCCTTGGAACTTTCCCGTTCTGATGGCCGCCTGGAAGCTCTCGCCGGCGCTGGCCGCAGGCAATTGCGTCGTGCTCAAGCCCGCCGAGCAGACGCCGATGAGCATTCTCGTCGTCGCCGAGCTGATCGCAGATTTGCTGCCGCCGGGAGTCCTCAACATCATCAACGGCTTTGGCGTCGAAGCCGGGAAGCCGCTCGCGTCAAACAAGCGGATCGCAAAGATCGCCTTCACGGGTGAGACGACGACGGGACGTCTCATCATGCAATACGCCTCGGAGAATTCATACCCGTGACGCTCGAGCTCGGCGGCAAATCGCCCAACATCTTCTTTTCCGATGTGATGGCCGAGGACGACGCCTTCCTCGACAAGGCGCTGGAAGGCTTCGCTCTCTTCGCGCTCAATCAGGGCGAGGTCTGCACCTGTCCGAGCCGCGCGCTCGTGCAGAATTCGATCTATGAGAAATTCATGGAAAAGGCCCTGGCGCGCGTGGCCAAAATGCGGCAGGGCCACCCGCTCGATCCCGCCACAATGGTCGGCGCGCAAGCGTCGAACGATCAGTTGGAGAAAATTCTCTCCTACATCGACATCGGCCGCAAGGAAGGCGCGAAGGTGCTGATTGGCGGCGAGCGCAATCGGCTGGAGGGCGAGCTGAAGGACGGCTACTACGTCAAGCCGACCGTGCTCGAAGGGCACAATCGCATGCGCGTCTTCCAGGAGGAAATCTTCGGCCCCATCGTCTCGGTTACGACCTTCGAGACCGAGGAGGAGGCGCTGCAGATCGCAAATGACACGCTCTATGGGCTCGGCGCAGGGCTTTGGACGCGCGATGGCGCGCGCGCCTATCGCTGCGGGCGCGCGCTTCAGGCGGGGCGCGTCTGGACCAATTGCTATCACCTCTATCCCGCGCATGCGGCTTTCGGGGGCTACAAACAGTCGGGCGTCGGGCGCGAGACGCACAAGATGATGCTCGATCACTATCAGCAGACGAAGAATTTGCTCGTGAGCTACAGCCCGAAGGCCTTGGGCTTTTTCTGACCGAGGGGCCGTGCGACATGATCGAGCGCGTCGTCGCCACGCCGCAAGCTCTCGAGCTCCTCGCCAAGCTCGAGCGCCAGCACGGGCCGCTGATGTTTCATCAGTCGGGAGGCTGCTGCGACGGTTCGTCGCCCATGTGTTATCCGGCGGGAGAATTTCGCACCGGCGCGAGCGACGTGAAGCTCGGACACATCGGCGATGCTCCCTTCTACATGGGCGCCGCGCAATTCGACTATTGGCGGCATACGCAGCTCATGATCGACGTCGTTCCGGGCCGGGGCTCCGGCTTCTCACTGGAGGCTCCCGAGGGCTTGCGCTTCCTGACCCGAAGCCGCGTGTTCACGGATGCGGAGCTCGCCGATTTGAGGCCCGTCGAAAGCGGCGGGTGTGAGAGCCATGTCGTTCCCGGAAGCGTCGCCTGACGCGCTTGGGAGAAGAGGAGGCTGAGATGCAGACGGTAGACGTTCAGGACTATGCACGGCGACTGTTTGAAGCCCATGGCGACAAAGCCGTCGCCGAGGCGGCGCAAAAAGCCCCCGTGATGGAAGATCGAAAGCAAGCCCGAGGACGCGGAGCCGTGGCGGCGCATCGAGTCGGCGTTGAAAGAGATGCTCGGGCCGCACCAGAGCTGAACGCAAGGCGGGCGGCGCCGCTCGCGATGCAGCGGCGCCGCCGGTTTCGCGTCGGCGGTCGTCGTTACTTGTGACACTCGAGGAAAGCGATCGGCGGGTGAGCGAGGAAGTCTGTCCAGAATGCGCGGCCGAAGCCCGAGAGGCCTTCCGGCGAGAGGCGCGGCGCCGGCTCAGGCGATTATGCACTTGACAATCAAGCCTGAGCCGGGGCATGGCAAGCCTGTCGAGTCGGAAGGCTCGGCTGGCGCGCCCGTTGGCTTGGTTATGTCTGCAAAGGCGATTTTGGAAGATGCTGCTTTCTTGTCCTTTATGGCAGATGGCCTAATGGAGTTCTATTCATCCGAGGTAGACGCTATTCCTCTTGCGTCCCCGGATAGTGCAAAAATGATGATAAAGAGTTTGCTGGAGTCGGCGATAGATGAATATGTGATAGCTTCACAGATTGAGAAAGAGATTTAATATCGTCACTTAACAATGAAAAAGAATTGCAGTGCTTTAGAATATCTTTACTGTCTGTTGTAAGTTGCCCTTTTTTGCCGACAGATATTTTGTTCTTTTTTGATCGGCGCAGGTGTGGTGGCCCGAGAATGGGGTCTGGCGGCGCTTTATCTTTAAGAAGCGCAGCTAGAATGGCATTATTATTTTGAACCTCATGGTCAATACCATAATGTGCTATCTTTCCTCTAAAAGATGATTCGTCAATAAGTCTTTTATTGATTGATTCCCCACCTTTTATGATCTTCAGAAGTTAGAACCTTTTGCGATAGTCTGTCGGTGAGAACTCGTTTTGATTCAAAGCTGGGGCAACTATAAAACACAATGCTATCCATCGTTTCAGATGGAGATCGTAAAATAGACGAAAATAACAAAAATAATGCGTCTTCAACACCGGCCCATAAATGCATTGCTAGCCCCATAGAGCCAAGCAGTGCAACCCATTCCTTGTGGTCGGGGTCGTTTGGTTGTGGCATATTTGACCTATGGGAAATAAAAGGGGTTTCGATATGTCGGAGGAAGACACTGCGCGTCGGCGCGACGACGTTCTGCGCCGCATGATAGCGACGCCGCCGACGCCGCACAAGCCTAAGCCGGAATCGCCAGATAGCGCAAGTCCGAAAAAGCGCTCCCAACGCAGTCGGAAAATTAAAGAAAGCGGAGGATGCCCAGAATGAAGCTTGGCGAAGAGCCAGGGCTGCGTTACCCTGAGCAAAACGGGAGCGCCTGTTGGACCGCGGGAAGATATTTCCTGGCCTTGATCAAATCCCAGGATTTGATGTTAAGAGCGTCAAATTAGGGAATGGCATAGTGGGTAAAACTACTAATGCCATATTAGGCTTGTTCGCGTTGCTGGGAATAATAGCGTGGAGATTCCCGCCTGAATTTCTTGTGTATCTTGCGTCGGGATGTGCCGCCATTTTTTTTATTTATTTCTTTGCAGTTATTTTTTTTGCAAAAAAATACCCGAATATAGCTGTTTTGAGGGAGCAGAACTTATAGCTTCGCATTTTTAGATGGATATGGCGGCTTCAGACAAAAATATAATTGATGCCACGGCAAACACCTCTCCCAAGCAATTGGAGGAAAGGTAATGCCGAGAGTTTATAGTATAAATATTAGGTGGATAAAAACGCCGCAAACTCTCGCCGCGATTGAGCGTATGGACGCGACCATACAGACCGCCGGAGATTGGATCAGGTTCAACGGGTTCACTTGGCTGGTTTGGACAAACGCCGATGCGGCGTACTTGACGTCGCTAGTTAGACAAGTTGTGCCGTTTCCAGAAGACAGCGTTCTTATCGTTGCTGTTGATCCGAGCGATTGGGGCGGATAGGCGCCCCCGTGGGTGTAGGGATTGGCTAATGTCAAAGCAGCAAATCAGCCTTAGCGCAAAGAGCAATGTTAATGCTCTCGCGCCCTGAAGTCAGGAACTCTTCTTCGCTTCTTTCTCCACCTCAGAAACGCTAAAGCGGCCCGCTTAAACCGGCGAGGCCTGACGAGGTTGGGCGTAAGTTAAGCGCTTCCCTTCGACGCCCTTGATGGCGCGACGAGCGCGCTCAGTATCGTCGCATCCGAGCTTGACGCGGTTGTTGTAGCGGAAGTCGAACTCCGCCAGATAGCGGTGAAGGTGCCGCTCGCCGCAGTGCTGATAGACGCCCTTCATGCCGCGCTTGAAGATCGAATAGTAGCCCTCAACGGTGTTGGTTGAGATCGTGCGTCCGCCTTCGTAACGCGCATATTCCTTCGCGCTGTGCTCAACGGCGTCATGCGAGACGATATCGCAGTTCACTTTGAGGTTGCGATACCAGCTCGCCTAGTCAGGCCATGACGGCGCTTCCTCGCAAGGTTGGCGCGGATGATCGGAATGAGAG
>CAWEGE010000008.1:0-7953 GCA_963808525.1 uncultured Alphaproteobacteria bacterium | reverse complement strand
ACATGGAGATCAGCGCCGAGCAGATCGCGACGCTCGCGAACGACATGCCCTTCGCCGCAAAGCTGATCGAACGTTACGGCGACGATCAAAAGCAACTCGGCGTCGAGGCGGCCCGCGCGCTGGGCCGCCGGTTTTCCGGCATAAGATCGGCCAATGACATTCCCCCGCCCGAGCGAACGCCCGTTCGTAACGATTTCAACCGGGTTGTATCGGAAATCAGAATAGCGTCCGAGGCCCCGAGGATTTCCGACGCCGACAAGAAAGAAGCCAAGTCGATCCACGAAAACCTGATGAATTCCGTCCAATACGCGCCTTGGTGGGTGCGGGTCGTCAGCGCTCTATGCCTCGGCTTAGGAACGATGTTCGGTTACCGGCGCATCGTGACGACTCTTGGCGAGCGGCTGGGCAAAGAGGCTTTGGTTCCCGCGCAAGGCGCCTCGGCGGAATTGGTCGCCGCCGGCCTGATCGGCGCCGCGGGCTTCACGGGCTATCCCGTCAGTACGACGCATGTGGTGACCGGCGGAATCGCCGGGACCATGGTCGCCTCGGGAGCGGGCGTTCAACCGGCTACGCTTTGGCAGATCGGGACGGCGTGGCTTCTCACGCTTCCCGCCACGATCGCGATTGCAGGCGGGCTCTTCTACTTGCTTTCGTGAGCCGGATTTCCGGGCTGCGCAGGCGATTGGCGAGGTAATAGGCGAGCACTGTCGGCGGAGAGCTTCTCCTGCGACCGGCCGATGTATCGCTCGATGATCATCATGTTGTATTCGTAAACGAGTCGACCGTCGTCGACATAGAGCGTCAAGCCGCCGCTTGCGCCGCCGAATAGCCGAGCACTTTCGCGAGCGTCGCCGAGGTTTGCGGGATCACGCCGGTATAGCCGTCCCAGTCCACGGCGCGTTCGGCGATGGTGCCGGAACCCACGCGCTGGTGATTGCGTCCGGTAAGCAGCGCGGCGCGCGTCGGCGAGCAGATCGACGTTGTGTGAAAGGTGTTGTAGCTGACGCCTTCATTGGCGATGCGCGAGAGGTTTGGCGTGTGAATCGGGCCGCCATAGGTGTCGGGAAGGCCGAAACCCACATCGTCCAGCAGGATGATGAAGATATTCGGCGCGTCCTTGGGCAGACGATCCTTCTCCACGCGCCGATGCATCGTCGAGTCCTGCAGTCGCGGTTTGGCGACGCTGGCTGAAGGCGCCGGCGGGAAGGGGAGCACGGACCCGTCGTCGGGAGCGCCGGTTGCCGCGCTTTGCAAAAGCGCCAGCACAAGGATCGATGGTAGGACGGTTTTCGCAAGACCCAAAATCAGTTCAGAGACTCTCACGCGATCTGCCCCCACGTAGGAAATGCTCTCTGCGAAGCAAGTTTTCTCGATGCGAACTAAAGTTTGACAGGATCGGCGAAACGGTCAAGCGGCGTTTAGTTTCTCATGCCCTTCAGTTCGGATCACGGATGAGCTTGCGGTCGTCCGCTAGCGGGTCACGCCCGAACGACCGCTTCTGGCGCCAACCCGAAGCGCGAGACCGCGCGCGCAATGTTGGCGGAAGCAGACGTGCTCCTGGCGCGGCCGGAGGGAGGCTAAGTAGGGCGGCTTCAGCCATCTCGAAGCACTCGATTACTTCGAAACTTAGAACGCTCGTCTCGAACCAAACGGTCCTAGGCGCGACTCCCGCTGTTGGCGGAGGGGAACACGTCGGGCCGGACAGCGAGCCGCGCGGCTACCTTGGGAGTGGATGCTATAGTGAGTCGCGAGTGAGCCGGTACTGGCGACGGGCTTACGTCAGGGGCGGTCGCGCAACTCCAGTTCTCGGCCGCAAAGTAGCCGAGAGCAATGCGGCCGATAAAAAAGAGATAGACCGCATCGCCGAGAATCCACATCAGGAGACCGGCTATCTGCTGGTCCTCCATGACCCGGGCGCCCTCGCTCGCAGGCGGCGTCGCGTAGAGCGGATGAGGAGAGAAGAAAATCAGCGCCCCAGAAAGGCCGGTGGCGACCGCTGCCGTCGCCACGCAAAGGATCGCGACGCCGCGGTGAGATTCACCGCTAGCGCGAAGCGCCCCGTTCCAAAAGAGGATCGCCGCCAACAGCAGGCTTAAGTGCTCAAGCTCATGCAGCAAGGGGCTGCGCAACGCCGCGCGATAGGGTCCCGGGACATGCCAGACGACGAAGGAGGCGACGAAGACGAACCAGACCACGCCGGGGGAGGCCAAAATTCTCCATGGCGTCGATCTGCGCAGGCGGCCGTGGAAATGCGCCAGCCTCGTCCGGGACTGAGGGGAGAGCGCCCATAGCCATGCAACTTCGAAGCGACTTTCGGCCAGGAGGGGTGCCGCGATCAAAACAAGCATCATATGCTGGGCCATGTGCACGGATACGAGCCTGTCGCTCGCGTCGTCGATTGGCGACAACAGCGCCAGGAGCGTGACGAGCAGCCCCGATGCGTAGAAGCCGGCCCGGCGCCAGTCGACGAGGCTCGGCGCGACCCCTTTCGACTTCCGCAACAAGCCGGCCGCGAAAAGGACGGCGGCTGCGGTCAACGCAAGAATGAGCAGGGGCTCGATGAGCATCGGCTCAGCCGCATCGCGGGAGGGTCCCTAGCGCCACGAGATCGAACACAAGCGCGAGCAGAAACAGCCCGGCGCAAATCATCCCCCAGGAGGACAAGAACTTCGTTCGATCGGCGACCGCGGGTGCTTCGGAGTTATCGCGCCTGTCTCGCGCGTCGCGCCAGATCCGGAAAGAGACGAATAGCGCCAGCGCCGCAATAATGACGGCGATTGCGTCAACGCCAAACAAGGTCAGACGATCATCAAGCGGAAGCGGAGTCGATGCCCGATGCCTCGCGGCGTCAGGAAAACAGCGCCGGCTCGCCAGAATGTAATTTGCGAAAAGATGCATCGCCCAGGCGGCCGGGGCGCCCATGAGGCCAAAGAACAGGAGCGATAGCGTCGTGTCCGCTGGATCAGCGTGCTTTTCTCGCGAAACATTTCCACTCATGCGTCACCCGATTCTTGGCGAAAGATAAAGCGTGAAGAAGACAACCAGCCAAACCGCGTCCACGAAGTGCCAGTAAAGCGCGCCAACGCTCAGTCTGACGACCGACTCTTCCTGCGTTGTGACGCGGAACAGTGACCAGGCGCCCGCCGCGACGAGCACAACGAGGCCGACGACGACATGGGCGAGATGGAATCCCGTGATTGTAAAGAACAGCGAGCCGTAGAGGCCGCTTTGCGGCGTGAACGGCACGCTCCTCCACTCGAGAAGCTGCACACCGACGAAGATCGCACCCAGTGCGATCGCGATTGCGGTCACCGCGTGACCGGCGTCGCGCTCGCCGCGCCGCAGGTAGTGCAGGCCTAAAACGAGGACGAGACTACTTGAGAGAAGAACCGCGGTATTGGGGAGTGAAAGCTGCAACGGCAATGGCCCCTGGGGCGGCCAGCCAATGTGCTGCACGGCGGAATAGGCGTAAGAGAAGACGAGATAGACGAAAAGCGCGCCCTCCGTCGCGATGACGGCAAGCATCGCCCACCATCCGGTCGTCTTCTCGACGACTTGTTTTTGCGAAGGAGAGTGGACTTTGGCCACGGCGCTTTCAGCCATGTTTGATGCTCCGATTTTTGCGCGGCCAAAGCCAGGCGACGCCGAGCGCAAGGATCGCGACGATCGAGAAGGGTAGGAGAATAGCCGAGCGCATCAGCATGGCGGCGGCGAAGGCCGCGATGGCGATTCCCATCCACAAGGGAATCGCTGTGTCTCGAGGCATCGACACGATAAGGTCCGCTTCCGCGTCGAGCGCGCTCGACGCCAGGCTCTGTCGGCCATCAGCCAGCGCGGGACCAGCGCCGACCCGTGAACGATCCGGCGTCTCGCGCAGGCGATCTTCCCACAAGGGATGACGCGAGCCAATGGTCGGGATGACGACGAAATTAAAGGGAGGAGGCGGCGAAGGCGTCGACCATTCCAGCGTCGGCGCATCCCACGGATTCGCGCCGGCGGCTTTCCCTTTGCGTAAGCTCACCGCCACATTGACGATGAAGAGGAGAAAGCCGAGCGCGAAGAGATAGGAGCCGGCGGTGACGATGAGGTTTGGGACGTCCCAGCCCATGCCGGCGGGATAGGTGTAGATGCGGCGCGGCATCCCCATCAGGCCGAGAATGTGCATGGGAAAAAATCCGACGTTGAAACCGACGAACATCGTCCAGAAATTCCATTTGCCCAGCCGCTCGTCGAGCAAGCGTCCGGTCATCTTCGGAAACCAGAAATATATTGCACCCATCACGGCGAAGAGATTCCAGCCGATCAGCACGTAGTGGATGTGCGCAACGACAAAGTAGGTGTCGGTCAGCTGCCAGTCGACCGGAACGGAGCCGGTCATGAAGCCCGAGACGCCCCCGATGACGAAGACGACGATGAAGCCGCAGAAGAACAGAAACGCGGTCGTGTATTGCGGGCGGCCCGTCCAAACCGTCGAGAGCCAGGCGAAGATCGACACCGAGCTCGGGATCGTGATGAGGATCGAGACGGCGCTGAAGAAGGACAGCGATAAGCTAGGCAGGCCAGTTGCAAACATATGATGCAGCCAGACGCCGAATCCTAGGACCATGGTCAGAACCGTCGCGAGCGCGACCAGCGGATAGCCGACCAGCGGGCGACGACAGAAGACGGGCAAAGCGTCGGAAACCATGCTTATCGCCGGCAGAACGATCGCGTAAACCCAAGGATGCCCCCACATCCAGAAGAGATGCTGCCAAAGCAACGTCTTGCCACCGGCGGGGACGTCGAAGAAATGCGTCCCGTAATTGCGGTCGAGCCACAACATGAAGAAGCCGAGGCTGACGGAGGGAATGGCGAAGATGTTGGCGACGGAGGCCGTCAACGTTCCCCAGATCAGGATCGGAAGGCGATTGATCGACATGCCCGGCGCACGCATCCGCAGTGTGGTGAGCACGAAGTTTATCGCGCCTACCGTCGTCGATACACCGAGCATGATGTTTGCCACGAGATAGAAGTCGATATTCAGGCCCGGATTGTAGGGCCGGCTGGCGTAAGGGGTGTAGTTGAACCAGCCGGCGTTCGGGGCGCCACTGAAGAAGACGCCGCTGTAAAGCAATATTCCTGAGAACAGGTAGATCCAATAGGAGAGCGCGTTGAGACGTGGCAGAGCCATGTCGCGCGCGCCGAGCAACAGCGGGAAAAGATAGTTGCTGAAGCCTGAAAGAATGGGGAGCGCGTACCAAAGGATCATGGTTACGCCGTGCATCGTGAAGAGCTCGTTATATCGTTCCGGCGTGAGCAGCGCACGGTTCGACCAGGACAGCTGCAGGCGAAAATACAGCGCCTCGAGACCACCGATGCAAAGGAACGCGAAGGCCGTGACGATGTAACGGAGGCCGATCTCCTTGTGATCGACGCTTGAAACCCAACCCAGCACTCCGGAACGCGTCCCCCAGATCGCGCGGAGCCGGCCGGCGAGAGCGGAGTTGTAATCCGCCTGCGTTCCCTCCAGCCCTCGATCGAACTCGCTGACCGTCATGTCGCGCTCCTAATCCTTTTTCTCGAGAAAACGGACGACCCGGTTTTCCTGATCCCCCGTCAGCTCGAGCGGCGGCATGAGCGAGCCAGGTTTAAACTTCTGCGGATCGGCGATCCAGGCGGAGAGATTATTCTGCGTGTTCGGCAGAGCACCGGCCGCGATGGTTGTACGCGACGCCAGATGACTCAGATTGGGGCCGTAGACTCCATTCGCGGTCGTTCCGCGCACGGCATGACAGGCTCCGCATTTTTGCGCGAAGGTCTGCTCGTCCTGCTTTGCTTCGAGGCCCGTCGCCGCCGGCGCGCTCTGGAGCTGCCCATTACGCCAACGGTCGAACTTCTCCTGCGGCTCGGCGACTACCAGAAGCGCCATATGGGCATGCTGCTTGCCGCAAAACTCGCCGCACTGGCCGCGATAGACGCCCTCGCGATCGGCATGCAGCCAAGTCTCGTTGATTTGTCCGGGGATCAGGTCGGTTTTACCGGCCAGCTGGGGAATCCAAAACGAGTGAATCACGTCGGCGCTGCGCAAAAACACGCGAACCGCCTGGCCAACGGGAATGTGTATTTCATTCGCGGTGGCGAAGTCTTGCGCGGGATCGCCGTCGTGGTAACGCAGCTCCCACCACCACTGGTGTCCTATGACCTCGAGAGTGACAGGAGACACGTTTTCCGGCGTCCTGGAGAGCGCCGACAGCGACAGCATCGTCCAGACTGTCACGGCAAAGAGCGTCGCAGCCGTGACGCCAACCCCCCAATAGACGAGCCCGAGGTCTTTCGGTCGAGGCGAAACGAGGGTCCGGACCGAGCTTTCGGACAAGCGTTGGCGGAGGAGCGCTGCTAGCAGCATGGTGCAAATGACAATGATCACCACGATCGAGATGAGCGTCACGCCCCAGGTCAAAGGCGTTACCGGCTCCGTGCGCGCGCCGTGGCCTTCTAAAAAATTCATGGGGGCCTGGGCTCGGGCCGCCGTCGCCGAGACGAGGCCGAGGAAAATGGAAAGCGCGCCGCGCCTCACGGCTTCTGCCCTTTCTTGAAAGGCTGCGTGTGGCTCCAAGGCTTATCGGTAACAACGACGCCCGCTGAAACCTGCTGAACCTTCGGCGAGCTCGCGGAGACGGTCGTTCCCCAGCTCCTCTCCGGCCCCGCGCTTAAGTTTTGGACATAAGCGGCGAGATCCCAAATCACGTCCGAAGGCAGCATCTCGCCCCAGGCGGGCATCCCGTTGGGGCGTCCCTGCTTGATCGTCAAGAAAATGTTAGCCGGCTCTGAGCCGTAAATGTACGGACGCATGCTAAGCGACGGCCCCATGCCACCGCCGCCGTTCGGCGCATGACATCCGACGCAGTTGAAAGCATTGAAATAGTTCATGCCGCGTTGAGCGGCCGCAGGATCGTTCTGCCGCGGCGATGGGACGGGTGGAGGTGGCGCTACGTCGCCCGGCGACAAGCGACTGACGGGCGTCTGGAGCAGCTTTTCGGCCGTTGCTGCGTCGTTCGCGGAGCTCGGGAGAATGAGAATACCTGAAACCGCTAGGCCCGAGAGCGTTGCACAAAGCGAGCGCTTCATCGCGGCGGTCCTTCCGACAGCAGAGGCACGCCGTTCTCGACCAGCAATGCCTGAATATCGCCCGCTCGGCGCGCGAGCGCCTCATTGAGGCGCTGCTTGCGCTCTTTGTCCCCCTTGCGCAGTCCGAGGGCGATGTCGAAGGCAAAGCGCATCGGGGCCAGTTCTTCGACGTCGCCGATCGGAGCCACGGTGAGAATATTCTGGCGCTGCGCGGCCGAGGGTCCCCAAACCGCCGCAACATCGACCTCGCCCCTCGCCACGGCCCCTACGGCGTTAGGCCGCGACGCCGCTTCGTTGCGATACACCATGTAGCCACGCACATTGGAAACCACTCCGAACATTGCGAGAGCCATTACAGGGGGCGTCACGGCGCCGTTTTCGCCGAGCAGCTCGACCCCAACAGTCAAGGATTTCAGCTTCGGATCCTTCAGCGAACCCAGCCCGAGATTGCGGTCGGCCCGCCAAACGAGGACATAGGACGAGCGATAGTAAGGGTTCGTCGTCTCGACCAGGTTGTAGCCGACGGGAACACTCATCATCACGTCACACTTATCGGCGTTTAGCGTGTTGCGCACGAAGCCGCGGCGCAGCGCGCGCCACTCGTAAGTCAGCTTTTCACCGAGCTCCCGCGCCAAAAGCTCGGCGAGTTTGTTCTCGAAACCCGCCCCGGCGCTGTTGGAATAGGGGAGATTGTCCGGATCCGCGCAGACGCGGAATAGAGTTTCGGCGCGCGCTTGTCTGAAGGCGAGAAGCGCCGCCATGACGAGAAGAGCTTTGCTGAAGGACCCGCGCATGCTTCCCTCACGGCTTTTTTGGCAGAGCGAAGACGAGCAGCTCGCTGCCGCC
>CAWEGE010000007.1:0-230993 GCA_963808525.1 uncultured Alphaproteobacteria bacterium | reverse complement strand
TGTGGCCCTCGACGCTCGCGACCTGCGCATCGTCGTCGAGAGCGGATCGTAGAACGCAGAGACCGCCGGGCGTCGTCAGCGTCGGTGGACGCCATGATACACGACCCAAATCATGCCGACCTGACCGCCCGCGTAAAGGCCGCCCCAGCTGTAGCCGGTCCAGTCGATCGGCGGCGCCTTGGCAGCGAGAACAAGCAGCCGCGACCGGGACGAGCAGCGGATCGCCGAACTTGTGGCTTCGCACCGAATTGCACCTCGTTATGATCCCGACAGGCGCGCGCCGGTGGAGGTCAGCGCCCGGCGAACGCCGAGGTGGTCGGCGTATCCTGCAATTCCCCGAAGTTTGAGAGAGCGGTATTCTCCCCGAACCGACCAGTGGTCGCTCCACCGCCCATGGGAACAGGCCAGCCCAGCGTCCAGCCAAGGCGCGTCGTCGCCTGCGAGGCCCTTGTGGCGTAAGAGAAGAGCTGGTCTCCGGAAGCGTTCGTGTCCAACACGCCGAGTTGAGAGACTCCCCGCGAGAAGCTTCCGACCGCCGAGAACGCCGATGACGAAGGGCAAAAGCCGTCCGAAGGCGTAGCCCGCGCGACCGCGCAACGAGCCCTGGACGCCGGACTGCGCGAAATTAGGGAGCGGCCGGCGTTGCCGTTGATAGAAAGATCGGTCAGGCCTCCAGAGTTGCGCCGGATCAAATTCGACCCGTCGATGAAGAGGCTTCGAGACCCACCGCCGACGCCTTGTCGAACTGCAGGTTGCTGACCGAGGTGGCCGCCGAAGAGCACGCCTTGGCATCGCCGGTGAGCAGGGCCGCGCCTGCCAGGAAGCCGGCCAGGCCGGGCGCTCCCTGGTGTCCTAGGCGAGGTGACTGTCGCCGTAGGCGTAGCCGGCCTGACCGCCCAGATAGAAGCCGGTCCAATTGGCCGCAAGTAGGCCGTCGAGGACCGGGCCGCCCTTGATCGACGGCGGATGGGAAGGCCGCCGGGCCCTTGACCACGAGCGCGCCTGGAGCGGGCTCGGGATAGGGATCAGGGCGAATCGGTGCGCTGAAGCCGACCTCGAGCTGGTTCTGGGTCACATGGCGGCCGCCACGGTAATATTCGCCGCCGTCCGAGAAGGATGGGGCGAGCGTTTCCGTGATGTGCGCCGAAATCCGAATAGCGATAATCCGTCCGCACCGACCAATTGCTGTTGAGGGCGTATTCCAGGCCGGCGCCGAGCGTCCACCCGACCCGCGTCGTCGAGCGATCCTGGGCGGCGTAGTCGTTGAAACGGCTCGGGGTGCTGACCACCGAGATTCGATTGCAGGTTGAAATTGGCCAAAGCGACGCCGCCCGCCCCAAAGAACAGCAACCTGTTCCAGGCATAGCCCAGCCGCGCGCGGACCGCGCCTTGTATATCGGAGGAAATCTAGGTCGTCACCAACCAGCCATAGGTCCCGATAAAGCAGGGAGGGATGAGGGCGGCGAACCTCATTCCCGATCTCCGCGGCGTTTTCCCAGCCGAGCGGCTCGAACTCGATAAATTCGTGCCCTCCACCGTGCCTTCGAGACCGGTCACCCAGTTGCCAAACTGCTGATTGTAGCCGGCATGAGCGCCGAAGATCACGCCCTGCGCGTCCCTGACAAGGGAGGGAGAAGCTCTATGGCCCTCGGGCATCGATAAGCAAAGCTGCCGGCGTTGTCGCCCCAGGCGTATCCGACCTGCCCGCCGACATAAAATCCCGTCCAATTGGCGAGGGTCGGCCAAGCGGCCACCGAGGGCGAAGCGTGAAGCTTCGTGGGAGAGCCCGGCAACTCCGCGCCGATATGCCCGAGCACGCTGAACGGCGCGCCGTAGATGCGGCTGCCCGGCGCCAATCCAATGAACGGGCTCGAGAGGCCATGGGCCCGAGGAACTGGGCCGTGCCCGTCGAGTAAGCGGCGGCGGTATAATAGGTCCTGTCAAAAAGATTATTGATATTTATGCCTAAATTCACCTTGGTGTCGCCCCAGAAATAACTGTAGTCGGCCAAAATTCACGATCCCATAACCTGCGACATTCGGCGTCAGCGCTGCGAGATTAAAGCCGGTGACGTCGTCGGGCTCGCGCCGCGCCGTAATAATAATACCCCGCCCCCGATCTTAACCCCCCTTGAGCGCTCCGTCCTGAAACTCATAGACGGTGTTGAAGCTCGCAACATTGCGCGGCGTGATCGGAAAGGGCTGGCCGAGCTGGTTGGTGGTGTCGCCCAGATAGGTCTTGGTGACCCTGACATCCTGATTGGTGTAAGCGAGGATCACGCTCCAGCCAGGGACGAGCAGTAGCGCCTGGATGTCGACCTCAGGCCCCTTGCTGCGCACCGCGCCGACCGCAATGGAGCAGGGGCCGCCGAAGCAGACGTGTAAGGGGTTCAAATCCGCCTCGGGGACGTTGGTTTTGGTCAGGTCGTAATAGTCGGCGGTCGCGCGCAGCTTTCCATCGAACAGCTCGACTTTGACCCCGGCCTCAGCCTCGCGCGCGCTAGTGGGAGGGAGAGGCGTTAAGCGGATAGGCATAGCCGCCGTTGGCTCCGAAACCCTCTCGGTAATTAGACCCAGCCGCTGATCCATTTTTCCGGCCGCCACAGCAGGCCAAAGCGGGGCGTCACGGATTGCAATGTCTGCGCGGTGCTGGGGAGGGCGAGGAGTCCGTTATAATTGAAATCGAACGAGGGATTTCCGAACGTGCCGCCGCCTTGGCGGATATATTGGTATCTCGCGCTCCCCGTCAGAAACAAATCATAGGGCAGCTTCAACTGATCCTGCACATAGAGGCCGCCCTGTCTTGAGCAGACGTCGCCTCTCCCGCCCCCCCGCCACTGCCGGGAACCAAGGGAAGCGTGAAGGGAATGCCTGGGTTGGCCGGATTGAAAATGCCGATCGGCGATATCGTATTGCTTATATAATATTGGGAATAGCCTATGGTTTTGTAGAAGTCGCCGCGAAAGCAATGTGTGCTCCACGCCGGCGGTGTTGATATGTCCGATGATGTCGATATTTGTAGAAAGAGACTGGTAGCTGCCGAAATTAAACGCGTGATAACGGTCGAGGACCGGTGGGTAATATCCACAACAAGGCACAAAATTACCGTTTACGATACTATTAGCTGCAAATGGCCAACTCGTGGGCGAATTTACGTTCGTCCCCAGCCGCAGGTTCGATTCCGAAGTCACGCGATTGAACGCGATCTGTTGTATGATCGACCAGTCATCGTCGAATTTGTGCGACCAAGTGAGCGCGCCAAATATATTTTGATTATTGGTCGGCGAGTATGCGCCGTAATTCAAATTTCTTGGGATCGTTACGAAGCTTCCGTTGATGACGGGATCGATGGGAAAGAAGCTCGGCACGGTGAAGTTATTATAGACCCCCTCTACCTTTACCCAGGTAGATGGGTTGATGTTCATTTGACGACGGGGGCCAGAAGATCGTTTCCGAATGCGTGTTGTCGACGAACGACCCGAACGGCGCGTCATTGTTTCATAGGACATGTTCATCCGATAGAGCAATGACTTGTCGGCGTTGAGCGGGCCGGTGGCGTCGATCGTCGTGCGATAGTCGGCCAGCGAGCCGATCTGCTGGTTCACCGCATAATAGGGCTCATCCAGCGGCTGCTTGGTGACGATGTTGACGAGGCCGCCCGGCTCGCTGACCCCGTAGAGGGTGGCGCCCGGACCCTTCAACACCTCGACGCTCGCGACATTGGCGAATTGCTGGAATGCGGCGCCGGCCTTGCCGGAGTATCGGAAGCCGTCGCGATAGATCGTGTCGGTGGCGAAGCCGCGTATCACGATCTTGTCATAGGGATTGCCGTTGTCCGTCGCGCCATGTGCGATGATCACGCCGCTGACGTTTTCAACGCCTGCGCCAGATCGGTGATCTGCTGATCCCTCAGCACCTGCTGCGAGACGGACTGCACGTTGAGCGGCGTCTCCATGATCGGCGTATTGGTCTTGGTGCCGATGCTGGTCTTCTCCAGCATAGGAGCTGTTGAAGGGGTCTTGCGCCGGGCCGGCGCCGCCATAGCCGCCCTTGTCCGAGCCCGGCGCGCCATCGCCGCCGCTTGCATCGGCGCTCACAGTGGCCTCGCCGCCCGCGACCGGCGCGAATTGCCGCCGCCGCGCGAGCCACTTCTACCCGTATGTGGCGCGGGCTTGGTTTTGGCCGCAGTCCGGGTCACCTTCTTGGGTTTGCCGATGTCGATCGAGGGAAAGCTTTTTTGCGCGTGGCTGGCTGTCGCCGCCGCGATCGCCGCGGCGCTCACTGCGCTCAAGAAGAAATTGACCCGCCGCATCTCGATCGACCCTCTGATAAGATTCCCTCGCATCGTGGCCTCATCGCTGAGGAGGGAGCCTGCTTCTTCGTGAAGATCAGGGTTAACACACCGCAGCTTACCGCTTTCTGCCGCGGCCTTACGCGAATCTCACAACCGCAAAAATTGGCAGCTGTTGCAGAATGGTTTCAGTCGCATCTGCGGGCGTATCAAAGGTTGCTCACCCGCTCACTCGCCAGCACACGGCCAGATGTGGCGTCTGCCATGTTGGGAGCGGAGCGGTCGGGTTCCAGGCCACGGGAACTGCGCGCAATGAAATTTCTGATCGTCGAGGACGAGGCGGCCATTCGTGAATATGTCCTCGCTGAGCTCGCCGTCGCGGGCTTCGATTGCGACTGCGCCGATTCCGTCGCGGAAGCGTCGATGGCGCTCGTCAGACAGAGCTACGATTTGATGCTGCTCGACCGTTGGCTTCCGGACGGAGACGGCGTGACGGCGATCGGGAAATTTCGCGCGCTTCAAGCGGGGTTGCGTATTCTCGTTGTGACGGCGAGCGACACGCTCCAATCCAAAGTGTCGGGCCTCGACGCGTGCGCGACGATTACCTGACCAAGCCGTTTGCGCCCGAGGAGCTCTTGGCGCGGGTCGGGCGCGGCTGCGGGAGTTCCGCGGCGCCTCGCTGCCGCGGATCAAGGTCGGCGCCTTGAGCTACGATCCAGCGACGACCGAAATCAGCATCGACGGGCGGCCGCTGATACTGCATCGGCGGGAATTCGCGCTGCTCGAGGCGCTGGTGCGTCACGTCAACCTGGTTGCGCCGCGGAAATCCGTGATGCTCGAGGTCTACGGCGAGGACGACGCCGTCTCGCCGGGCGCGCTCGACACGCTCGTATCGCGTCTTCGCAGACGGCTCGAGGAGGCGCAGGCCGGCGTCTCCATTCATCTCGTGCGCGGTCGAGGCTATCTCCTGACCGAGGCCGCCTGTTGAGGTTGCAGCCGTCGCTTCTGCTGCGGCTGACCGTGCTCCTGTTCGGTGCGCAGATCCTCGGCTCCTTCGTCATAGGGCTCCACCAATATTCGGGATATCTGCGCGCCTATTTGAGGGATCCCGAAACTGCAATCATCGTGTACGGGATGGAGAGCGCGCAACGCACGGTGGCGGAGGCCGTCCTCCGTAGCGATGGCGGCTACCATATCGCGCCGACCCCTCAGTTGCGGCAGTATGAAAAGCAAAGGCCGATGTTTCGCTACGCGGCCTTCGATATCACGAGCGGCGAGCCGATATCCGGCGCCTCTCCTGAAATCGCCCAGTCGTTGAAAATTCACGGCCGCGCCCTTCCCAATTATCTCTCCTTCGATTTGACCTTGGGAGACGGCACGAAATGGAACGGCTTCGCCAGCGTTTTCAACACGGCCGCAGGTCCGTTGCTGATCGCAGTCAGCGGCTGGCGCGCGGATTGGGCCGAGGTCGGCGTCGATTTTATTCGGTTCGAGGCCCTCAACCTCGAATACTACGCGCCGACGCTTCTGGTCTCCATCGTCGCGAGCTGGGTCGCGCTGAAATTCGGTCTCACGCCTTTGAGGGAGGCCGCCGCCCAAGCCCGCAAGGTCGACATGGGCTCACTCGATCAACGGCTATCGACCGAGAAAATTCCGAGCGAGATCCTGCCGCTCGTCGAAACGATCAATCAGGCGCTCTCGCAACTCGACGAGGGGGTGTCACGCTATTCGCAGTTCCTGGCCAACGCCGCGCATGAACTCCGCACGCCTGTCATGGTGCTGTCCGCACGCGCCAACGGGCCGGAAAAACCGACATTCCGGAGCGACATCCAGCGCGATGCGAGGCGCATGCGCAACATCGTCGAGCAGCTCCTGTCCTTCGCCCGCCTTGGGCGGCCTCGGCGCGCCCGGGACGAACTGGTCGATCTCGTCGAAATAGCCACGGCGATGGTCGATGATTACGCGCTCCTCGCGGTGAAGAGCGGCAAGCGCATCGATTATGATGGGGCCGAGGAGCCGGTAGTCGTCGTGAGCGATCGGCAGGCGCTTGAATCGATCATCTCCAATCTGATCGAAAACGCTCTGCGCGCCGAACCACCAGAGGGCGCCGTGATCGTCCGCGTCGCGAGCGACGCGACGCTCGCGGTCGAAGATCATGGCGAGGGCGTCGCCCCCGCCGATCGCGAGGTGATTTTCGAGCCCTTCTGGCGGAAGAGCGACACCTCGGCTGGAATGGGGCTCGGTCTGGCGATCGCCCGCGATTTGATGAGGAAGCTCGCCGGCCGGATCTGGGTCGAGGACACTCCGGGCGGCGGCGCGACGTTCAAGCTGTGGCTTCCATATCTGGAAAAGTCCTAAAGGCGCACGGATGCCCACGATTTCTTGGGGGGCGTAGACGTCATATCGACAAAAGCGAACGATGATCGCATCTAAACGGACTCTGGATCAATCCGCAGGGAAGAGCGCGCATTGCGAGCTGTCGTGGCGATACGCGCGAGCACACGGCGATCTCGCGCGAAGCTGTGTCGGGCGTTCTCTGTCCGAAGCCGCCTAGCGCCAACGGGAGAAAGCGTCGCGAACTCGGCTCAGAGGGGTATGGCGTAAAAGTAGTTCTCATCATCGCCCGTCACAGCGCGCCAGTCTTCCTTGCAACTTTCGATGAACAGACGTGAACTGGCGTGCACTCTCGTGCAACCGGGAGACGCAAACGCGGCCATTCGAGCGAGTGGGCGAAGCGTAAACGGAGCCGCGTGGTTACCGCGTGGTTACTAGTGCAGAGAGGTGCGGGTATGGCGGCGCCGCGCCAGAAAGCCAATTTGCTCCCGCACGCACAATGACGTTTTATCGAGTATCTGACGATGGCGTAAAGGCCGATCTCAGGCTAGGAGTTGTGCATCTAGCCACCTGAGTATCGTTCGATGTCTACCGACAAATCCTCGATCCACCCCCCCGCTGATGGCGAACACGAAACTGCGCCTGATGCTATCGACGATGAGGATACTGGTCGAGGCAATGCGTATGTCAAACCTTGGGATCCCGGTAAAATCCGAATCACAACGAAGCACTTTTCACTACGGGATGTGGTGGACCAGATTCTCGATAAAGACATAGATTTATCACCAGATTTCCAGCGTGATTATGTTTGGAAGCAGCGTCAGCGTACTCGCCTGGTTAAGTCTATACTTCTAGGCATCCCCCTTCCTGCCTTTTACTTTAATCAGGACAACGAAGGAAAGTACCAAGTTGTTGACGGCGTTCAACGTCTTTCAACTATTGCGCTATTCATGCAAGACAATCATGTTTTAGACAGAGCAGACCTTGAGTATTTAACTGACCTTCACAGCTTAAAGTTCTCCCAGCTGGACTCTCCAGCTCTCCGTCAATTCCGAAGCACCCAGATTGTTGTTCACATCATAGAACCGCAAACTCCCGACGAGGTGAAATACGATATTTTTAGTAGAGTGAACACGCTAGGTAGTCCGCTCTCTGCGCAAGAAATTCGTCATGCGATGAGCAAGCAACGGTCTAGAGCTTTTTTGACTGAGCTTGCTGAGATGCGTGAGTTTGATGAAGCCACTCAGTGGCACTATTGGCGTCGAACGTCAAATTCAAACGGTCTCTGGGTAAGAGACAGCGGAAGAATGACTAATCGTGAGCTTGTCCTGCGCTTTTGTGCATTTAGGCGCTATTCTGATATCGAATACAGAAAATACTCTAGTCTTGATGCATTCTTGGTGGCGTATACAAAAAGGCTGGATGGCTGTTCGGTTGACCAGCCAACAGTCACTGACAAGGAAATGGCCGGACTCAAAGCTGATTTCTCGCAGGCGATGCAAAACGCTCATAGGATCCTGCAAAAAGCAGCATTCCGCCGCTTCCCGCCGACCCAGATCAGACGGGGACCCATCAATCGTGCCGTTTTCGAGGCCCAAGCCATAGCGTTGGCTGACTACCAACTCCAGATATTGCTACCGAAGAAGCAGAAAATTGTCGAAGCGTTTCGTTCTGCCTTTTCTGATCTAGAATACTCTCGAGCTGTTACTGTTGGAACGGGAGATCCCAAGGCGGTCGAGAGGAGGCTCAGTCGCACGAAAGACATTTTGGCGAGGGCTCTGAAATGATCACAGAAGTTGATATTCGGAACTTCAAGCGCTTCCAAAGCCAGAGTTTCAACCTAAGACCGCTCAGTATCCTAACAGGCTTGAATGGATCGGGAAAAACGTCTGTGATACACGCGCTTCTGCTGGCGTGGGAGGCATCGGCGGGAGCTTTGGACGGCACGGTTCGCTTAAATGGTCCCTTTGGAATCGAACTTGGCACCGCTGAAGACGTACGGAACTGGAACTCCGTAGATCCTATCGAGATAAAACTCAGCTCCACATCAGAAGAGCCATCAGTCTGGAAGTTTGGGGTGCCTGCTGACGACGCACTTTACCTCACAGTCGATGAAAAACCTGCAACTCCCCCCCCGCTATCGTATTCTGCGCAGCCGAGAGCTTTGACCTATTTATGTGCAGAGCGCCTCGGCCCGAGAAATATTCTAGGAGCTTCTCCGTGCCCGGCGGAGCAGCTCGAAGTTGGAGTTCGTGGTGAGCAGTGCGCACAGTTACTGGCAACGCTCGGCGGGAAGTTAATCGGATATGCCGATCGTTTGCATCCCGGCAGGGAAAGGCATGCGCCAGCCCTTCTGAAGTATGAGGTAGAGCACTGGCTCGGGGAAATCGCCAGACCGGTCGAGATAAACGCTGAACGTTATCAGGGCTCTTCCGTTACAGCGCTAAGCTTTAGAGCGCCTGGAGGAACTTGGGTGCGGGCACCAAACATGGGCTTCGGAGTTTCGTACGCACTTCCTGTGATCCTAGGCGGCCTGATCGCTATGTCGGGAGGCCTTTTCATCGTTGAAAACCCTGAAGCACACTTGCATCCAGCTGGACAGTCGCGCATCGGAGTGTTTCTAGCATGGCTTGTTGGTCGAGGTGTCCAAGTAATTCTAGAGACCCATTCAGATCACGTTTTGAATGGCATCCGCAGAGCGATAGGAGAGTATAATTACCTCGATCACGACAAGGCTGTACTGCATTTTTTTGACTCGATTGAAAGCGATCATATCGCTGTCCACGAGCTTCACTTCACTTCCATTGGCGGTGTTTCCGAGTGGCCTCCGGGTTTTTTCGATCAGTATCAAATTGATGTCGCCTTGTTGGGACGCATTCGCAGAAGGAGGTAAATTTTGGCATTCGTTGTGGATGGTTCTGAGTGGAGTTTCGATGGCTGGTCCACTGATGAAGTCGTCGGTGCCATTGAACTTATGCTTGAACGGGTTTCGGTAGCTCAAGAACGACGTGAAACTATTTGGATTGGAGACGATCTCCAGACGCGGCACGTGCTAGGTGAATTTGATATCTGGAGTTTGTTCTCCCCCGAGGCACCCGTCGAATTATCTGCAGAATTGCGTCAAGAGCTCTCGGCATGGCTCGGAAGAGCGCTTCGCTATGCAGACTTGGACGATTGGCCGGATGGCATGGAAGAAACAATTATTCGAGTGGACTGCGACACGGCTAATGAAAATATTGATGTCGCCTGGGCACACCATAACGTCAGGAACCGGCGGGCCGTTGCTTGCCTCGCCATCCGTAGGTCCGGTCCACATGAAACGGTATCATCCAGAGGTAGTGCCACTGTCTACTGGGTTAAGCATGAGGCTACTCACCGGGAATTCTGGCGGTCTGCGGTCGATGTCGAGGGTGATAAAGAGGCTACATTAGAGCGCATGGCGCCACACGCTTTTCCAAATCTATATTTTTGTCCCGCCGTTTGGCGGGGATTAGGTAGTCTTGTGGGTGGATACTACCCGTTGAGCTCGGAAATCCGACGATATCTAAGCATTCTTGACGACTATGGCGGATGGGCTTTCACTTGCCCTTCAACTTTGCTTGTCCCAGTGGATGCTCCATGCCTCGACAGCGAACTGCGCCCATCTAACCAAATAATTGAGCAGAGGTTTGAGGTGCTAAAGCTCTCAATGGCACCGGAGAAACCCAATGTATACAAAAATAATCATTGTCGTCAGGCGCGCGAAGTGGAAATTGGACATCTTACCGTCTATTGCGAGTGGCACGGTAAGCTGGAACCGCATCAAAATAGATTGTACAGTTCATCCTCCTATTCGCGAATGTGGCGATAAAGTTATCATCGCAATCTTTCACCCTCATTTGCCGCTACCAGGAGACGATTAATTGAAATCGGCGAACAACTCATGGCGTGATCGAGACCCTCAGTTGCCGCCTTCGGTCTCACTCTTTTCGACTTCCTTGAGCAGCTTGTATGGGTCAGCCCCCAACTCCCTCGCGATGCTGATGTATTCCGCCACGTCGAGGCGACGCTCGCGCCCTTCGTATTTTGCGACGAACGACTGGGGCCGCCCAAGGCTCTGCGCCAAGTCGGTCTGGGTGACGCGAGCCTTCTTGCGGGCCTGAATCAGCTCGGCCAGCGCGCGGTCGTAAAGCTCGGGAAAGAGGGAGTTCAAGTCTAGCCGCCAGTTTGAGACTGGCGGTTCAGAGAAACCCAAATTCGGATTATCCCAAATCAGGATATTTCTTGTAGCCTCTGTCCCCGGGCCAAGCCCGGGAGCAGGCGATGAAAATCCAATATTTTGGCGACGTGAACGATTATCGGAAATATGCGCTGCTTCGCCTCCTGGCGAAGGAAGGTGGCTTCAAGATCGGCGTCTGCTGGATGCTGACCGAGGACGATGGGGGCCCGCACGGGAAAAACCGAGGATACCGTGACGAGCCAAGCAAGTGGAATGGATTCGATCCCGAGTTGTTCGATCTGCTCACCGCCGTTCCGGACCAGCCCGGCGAGGCTGATCTCCAAAGGGTCGAGAGGCAGGGGCTCATACCCGAGGCGATTTATTTCGAAGGATTCAACGCCCGATGCAATCATCGAGCGGAGCAAGTTTCATCGCGACTGCCTGACGAAGCTCGCCGCGGCCGACCTAGTATTTTTCGATCCGGATAACGGACTGGCCGTTCCCTCGCGTCCCAAGGGGCGCAAAGGCTCGAACAAATACGTCTATTACGATGAGGTCGCCGCCCACTATGCCCGGGGCCAATCCGGGCTACTGTATCAGCATTTTCCCATGAACGAACAGCGACCAGAGTTTCTCGAGCGCGTGAGCGGTTGATTCGCCAGGAGACGCGAAACGCGAACGTCTGGTCGTTTGAGACGGCGCATGTCGTCTTCTTCCTAACCGCGCAGCCAGCTCATGCGGCGAGAGTCCACTCGGTGGTTCAAGCCGTCGAACAAAAATGGACGCCGAAATTCTTTAGAGCGGTGCGACGACACGAATAGCTCGTTCACGACGAAGCCGAGTGGGCTTCGATCAGGACAGGCCGCCGACGAGCATGAGGGCCATGTAGGCGAACATCCAAGCATAGGTGACGGTCATTTGAACCTCCCGCTACCGAATCCTTGACCATATGCATAAGAGCGCAGATACCGCCGAGGCGCTGTGCGGGCGCGCACCTGGGTTAAACACGGCTGCAATTTGGGGACGAGCAGACTAGTCTGAGAGGGGCGCTGATGGCGCAGTTTGACCCAAATGCGACATTCGCCACCGAGGCCGCATGACCTCAGCGTCACACGCTCGCTTGCGACGTGGGCAATGGTTCCGTCGCTGGCACCGGAGAGCGATTTCTTGATCTGGAGCGGGCACTCGATGAGCGCAGCCCGTGCCAATATAATAAACCGCTATGTGATCTTGCGCCGCACTTTAGCTTCAGGGCCCACCGTTGATCGTATAGTGCAGCGCGTTGAGAATATTTCTCGCGATGATCTCAGCTTCAGCCACCTTGGTCGTGGTGTCGAAGGAATTTACGAAAACCACCACCCCGATTTTCTCTTCCGGCATCAAATCGATTTGGGTGGAAAAGCCGTCGAGACCGCCGTTTTTTGACACTATGACGGGGTAGCTGTTGGGATCCAAAGTCGGAAATATCGCCCAGGACAAGCCGACCTGCTGCGTCGGCGGACTGTCGACCGTGGCAAGGCACGGGATCTCCGCCTGTCCCACCTGACAGGCGTACGGTTGCTGAGCGATTTTAAAATCCGCGGCGATCTCCGGCGTTACGACTTTTAAGCTTGCATTCTGCCGACCCAAGGCTGCCGCTGCGAAGATGCTCATGTCTTCCAGCGTCGACTGCAAGGCGCCCGCCGGAGCCCAGATCGGAACTGGGTTGACGGTCGGCTTTCCCGGTTCGATCTTTACCGAAACAGGATCCACATAGCCTGTTCCGCCATCATCGATGCTGATGAAGGTCAGCTGATTGTTGGCGACATGCGCCGTGGCCGTCGCGTCTCGATCGCCGGGCCCGTTCCGCCTCCCGCCGCAGATCTTCACGAGTGGTGGAGTCGGGAACCGCCCTGGCTTGTCGATCATAGCGGCGATAACCTTTCCCCCGGCGATGATCGGCGTCGTACTCCCGCTACAGTCGGGTTGCGGGCCGCAGACGCGCGAAGGGTCGAGCGCGCAGGTCGACAACATGATGCGCGGCGGGGCGATGTAGCCTGTTCCCGGGTTGACGATGTTCAAGGCTGTGACGCTCCCTGAGCCGCCCGGCCGGTGCTCGTCACTTGAAACCGTTGCTGTGACCTTGGCGCCACTGCCGCCGCCGCCGACGATTTTGACCCAGGGGGAGAAAGCGCCGCTGTTGTAATATCCGCCGCCCTGTTCGACGACGAGGTTCTCCAACCCTCCACTGGGGGAGACCGTATCGACATAGCCGGTCGCCAAGTCATAGCCGCTGACGGAGCCGACCGTCCCGCAGTCGACGGAGCCACCCGGGATGCAGCCGACCGAGCCGCCGAGCGGGATTGGCGGCAGAAAGGTATGCGTCATGCCCAGGGGGAGCAGAAGGCGCTGGTTCAGCAAGTTCACCCAGCCCGTCAGAGCGCCGTTGTTCAGCGGCGTGTTTGGATTGGCGCCCAGGATCAAACCGAGAAGACCGACGCTGAAATCGGAATATTCGTAAGGCGCCGGCAAACTCGTGATCGTGATCGGGTCAATCTTTCCCTTCTTATCTTCGTGCTGGTAATTCATCAGAGGGACGTTCTGGAGAAACAAGAGAAAATTCTGCGCGTCATATTGGGAGATGGAGGGTCGATCGTTCGGCATGCAGCCGAATACATTTCTATGTGACGGATAGGAAAGACACACTGGTGCCGTGTCTGGGAATCCAGAGGTGAAATCCGCGAGATACTGCAGCGTTATCGAAGGCCCCAAGTTCTGATTGAAAGTTCCAACCTCATTGCTCAAATCGGAAAGCTGCTTATCGAGGCTGAGCGTTCCGTCATAAATTTGCTGGCCCAGCAAATTGGTGGTGAAGACCTTGGTCACCGATCCGATTTGAAAAAACAGGTTTCTATCGAACCCAGCTTTTGTCTCAGCATCCGCCAATCCGTATGAGAAATAAACGGGTGGACGGTCGCCGATCAGTATGCTGACGCCGACGCCAACTGCGTCACCACGATCCACAGCGGGCTTAGCAAAGGTCTGCGCTATAGCCTCAACCACCTCGGGACTCGGCAGCCAGCCCGGGAGATTTGCCGCGAGCGCGATTTTTCCTTCCATTGAGAAAAACGCGCATACCAAAAGCATCATAGGCAGGGGCCTCGCTATTGTCGGCACCAAAAACATTGCTCTTATAAATTTGACCCATGCGAACGCGGCACCCCTATGCGGCCTCTCTGCGAGCATAATACCCACCATGGTTGAGTTTGTGGCGAAGACAATTTGCGGATGTTCGACCGGGATCCGCCAAACGCCTTGCGACCCTCAAGGGAAGATTGCCCAAATTGGGCAGTCCTAGCAAGACGGAACGGCGGCGAAATGCGCCGCAGAAGCGAAGGATGGGCGAGTCGAAGCGCCACAGGTCAGCACCAAAAGCGAGGCGAGGCGCGTAACCTTGTCAAATGCGGAAACTTCAGAAATTCGTGACCGATGCGGCCATTCGACGAATGCCGGTTAAAAACTCAGGCTCCGGACGCTGAAGCCAAAGGGGGGAATCGCGATGTTGAGGCTTGCTCACGTCTTTCTCGTCGGCCTCCTACTTTATCCGGTCACGGCCGCTCCACAATTTGCGCGAGCTCAGATTGTCAGGGCGGCGCCCACATATGTTGAGCCGACGTTAATTTTCACATGCTCTAGCTATAGCTACTACCGACCTGCGATCAGCGCCGATGGCGCTTATGTCATTTTCGAGAGCACGCCCAATGGCGGCACCGCCACAAATTTGGTTATCGACGCTTTTCCAACGAACCCTCCTACCAATTGCGCCGACCATTTCCCCACTCCTTTCATTTCGACTGGCGTCACGGCCGGATCGCAGCGCGCCGATTGGTGCTGGGACCGCTCGGCGGGAGGCAAGCCCAAGAATGGACCCGTTGCGTTTAGTAATGGAGATGGAATTTTCACGGCCACGCCAAACGGAATGAACTCTGTTCCCGCTACCGGCATGACCAACACAGCGGAAATGATCTATCCGTCTTGGTATCCAGACTGCCGCAAACTAGCAGTAGACGTATGGCAGCCAAATCCACAAGTCAACGGACGACAATGGGTTATTGCGCAAATTGATCTCACGGGACATGTCACTGCTTATCCGCTCGGCGGCGATGCGGTTTGGGCGGGGTTTCCCAGCGTAAATCAGCAGAATCCCAGCGTCGTCGCCTTCGCAGGGCAGTCCAACGGGCAACAGAACGGGATCGCTGCGTATTACAATCAGAATATCAATTATATTTGGGTTGCCGGCGGCCAAGGCAAATATATACGAACCGTTCCCTTGGAGCGAAATATTGATGTGAATCTCGGGTTCTTGCCGATATTTCAAGCGCGGGCGGGTTGGTGGTCGCCGGACGGCAACTGGTTCGCCTTCGAGTCCAATCGCTACTGCAACAACATTGAAGGCGACATCTATGCAATTTTCATCATCGACTCAGCGGGCCTTCGCTCGCCTATGCAAGTCTCGGATTGCAATGCTTATAACGTGCAGCATCCAAAATGGCTTCCAGCGCGATGGAATGGTGTCAGCACGACGCTGGTCGCCGCGGTCGCTCCGGCGTCGGATCCGCAACAATTCTCTATCGGCATATTTGACGTCACAGAATACGTGAAGTGATTCCACGCAGAACCGCCCCGCCTTGAGCGAATTCTTACCGCTCCGAGGACTCCCTTCGAGGGACAAGCGCGCTGAGGCGGCACGGCTTCTGCCCCCCGGCTTCGACACCAGCTATACCGGCGCTTACGAAATCGGAGACACGTTCCAATACGTCGCCGGCAATGGGGATCCGAGCAGCACAAACTTTTACAACGGCGTCAGCGCCCCCGGTCCAACTCCCGGCGCCGGACTGGCTGGCCTCGCCTTCCTCGTCATCGCGGGCGCTCTGACGAGGGCGCGCGGCTTTCTGGCGCGTTAATTGCCGGGAGCGCTTCAGTCACGGCTATCCGAACAAAACGCCCCCACCCGATTTGTTTTTTGCGGCGGCCGAGACTGAGCAACTTCCGCCATTGGCGCCAACCCGAAGCGCGAGAACGCGCGTGTCGCAGCAGCGATGCGGGGAGGACCGGACACTTTCGAACAATGGCTTCGCAACTCAAGTTGACCCGGAGCCGACCTGCATTCCCGTAGCGTCGCCGGCGCATGGGTGAAAGTGGAATTCACGCCGCAGCTGAACTTTTCTTCTTCGCGCACAAGAGGATACTCTTTGGGTTGTTAAGCAGTTCTAACCAAAAATCCTCCCCTTGCCTTACGATACCCTCAGGAGAAACAGCAAAAGGAATCCAGGTAACTTCCTCGAATCCAGAACGCTGCATAGCTATCCCGTAAGAATCGCGACTCCACTGAGTAAATTCAATCGAAAAGTTTTCAGGACCGAGAAAATCCATCCTCACACGCAAGTTCGATGATCGCTTCTCTATCACTTCCAATAAAAAATCATACTTGGCGGTATTGCGAAGACCATTGACAAAATCGGGATTTGGAACTACTGCGACCAATCTTCCGCTATCCTTCAAGTTCGCCGCTACGTTGAAGAACATTTTTTCAAGCGTCCGATCATCATCGGCATAGTTGAATAAGAATATTGCCGTTGCCACATCGAAGCCACCGAAAAGCTGCTCTTCGGTGGCGTCTCCCACTACATATGTGATCCCACGCGGATTTCGCTTTTCTTCCGATTGCGCAACCTCGATCATTGCAGGAGAGAGGTCTACGCCCAGGACGCTCTTCGCGCCAAGTTCTTTGATGAACCGCGTGTAATGGCCTGTACCGCAGGCAAAATCTATCACACTTTTCCCATCAATGTCTCCCAAAGCATTTTTTACAGAAGGCATTTCAAGAAAGAGCGTCACCGGGTCTTTTCTGGCCTCGACATATTGGGACGCAATGGATTCGTATTGGCTTTTCAATACGCTTCTCCTCTGTAAGGACGCCGAGCGTGAAGCTAAGCAATCTTTACCCGGATTCGCCGGATAAAAAAGGGGGCCGACTGATTCTGTCACGCTCAAGCGAAGGATCGGCACCGTCCTGGAGGAGCGCCGCGCTCTCGCCGTGCTCGGCAACGAATCACAAGAACTCACAGGACTCAACCTTCAGCCAGACCGGGGGCGGTGTTCCAGTTTGCTTTGATCGTGGGCGCCAGGGCGACACCAACGCCGACAAGGTAAATGATCACTAACAGGCCGATAAGCGTGCGCATCGAGTCATCTCCTCACCGCATTCAAGACCGGCAGCAATAGGATGGCGCCAATGATGGCGTCGAAGATCGCGCAAATAATTCCGATCACCACGTCACCACAGCTCTCCTACGGATTGATACCATAGCGGGAGGGGACTGATCAGCCCTTGCCTGCGCCAGGGCTCGTTCGGAGGACGGCGATCCGCTGGAGCCTTATTATTGAGGGATGGCGCCTTGATGCCCCTTTTTTAGAGGCCTGAAACGAGATCCGGTCGAGCGTATGAACGCACTTTTTTTGCGGCGGCGAGACGTTTGGCCGAGTCCGGAAATGACGCGTCGCTGCCGCGCGAGAAGGCCCGCGTCGAGGCGGAAAAGTATGGAGGCGCAGACGCGCTCCTGACTGGGCGGGACGGGCGAAGTTGACCCCGAGCGGATCTCCAATCCCAAGGCGTTGCCGGCACATGGGTGACGTGCCGCAATCCGGTTTGTCTGCACTCGACTCCCATTGCCTTCGCTGCGATCGGACTCGCGCCAGAGACTCCGTTTAGGAGCCGTGGCCCGGTGCGACCGCGTTCAGGCGGCTTTGCGAATGGTCTTGGCCGAGGGAGCCAGCGGCTTCGCTGACGCCTCCGCCCGATTCCTGCTGGAGTTGGCGGCCTTTTTCAGCCGACGCTTCAAGCAAGACCAAAGCTCCCCCATCTCACGCGCGGCGACGCCGCTCGGATTGCCTTCGACGACCGCGACTCCGAAACGCGCCGCTTCCTGATAATCGACGCGCGCCGAGACGAGCGGAGAGAGCAACGCTCCCATTGCCTGGAGAGCCTTGACGCCCTGCTCGACGCGATGACTCTGCTGCGCGGGCGGACATTGATTGAGCAGAAAGGCGTGATCTTTGCCGCTTGCTTTCACCCTGGCCCGCGTATGCTCGCTCACCCAGAGGTCGAAAGCGTTCGGCCGAGCCGGGATGACGCAAAGATCGGCGGCGCGCACCGCAGCGTCAAACTCCGCGCCAATGGCGCCTGGCGCATCGATCACCACCAGCGTCACGCCTTTTTTCTCCAACGCCGCCAAGGTTGAAGCGAGCTTTGCAGCGGGGACACTCTCGACCCCCACGTCGCTTTTTCCCCGAATCTTTGACCATGAGACCGCGGACTGAGACCCGTCGAGATCCAGGAGGAACACGCGCTCTCCCGCAAGCGACGCGGCGACGGCGATATTGGTGGCGAGCGTACTTTTTCCGGTGCCGCCTTTTTGAGTGACAAATGCGATCGTGCGCATGAGGATCGATCCATGGTGAGGGGGTTGCATTCACGCTCAAGCGACGCCACACTTTTTAAAACCCAAGCGGCTAGGCAAATTCCTTCTGTTTGAAAGGGATCGTTCTGCCGTTCACCAAATCGAAATAATTGCGAGAGGGTTAATTTTCCGTTAACCGGGATTCGCCATAAGGCTCTCGGTGCGATTGAAAGTTTCCTCCAATCGGGCGTTCTCAGGAGAGCGGCGCTCAACCGCACTCAGTTTCTTTGGTCGAGGTGCAGACGCAGAATCCGTTGCAAATCTCTTCGCCAATGGCAGGTTATGGCGCCAAGCCGAAGCGCGTGGGCGTGCATGTCGCGACGGCAATCTGGGGAGGAGCAGACGCGCTCCTGGCAAGACCCGACGAGCGAACATGACCCCAAGCAGACAGAAACCCATGAGGAACCCGGGCTATTGAGATCGGGGAACAATCCCTCCCTCTCCGCCAATCAGTCGTGGTTGATGTTTGGATTTCCGGGACTATAACTCACATCATCGGCTTGCCGGAATGGGAGTCGTCAAATGAGCGTACGAGTCGAAGAGAAGAGCTATGAAATGCCCCCGCGAGAGGGGATCAGCATCGCGCAGTTTCTCACCGTCGCCGACATCGAGCGATCGGCTCGCTACTACGAAACGGTCTTCGGCGCTCGCATTCTGAGCCTGGGTGACGGCAACGCGCCGGGGTACCTTGAGCTTGCGAATATCTGGATGATACTGAACGTTGGGGGCGGGCCGACCCCGGATAAGCCGACTGTAACGCTCAGTGTCCCCGACCCGAATCACATCAACAGTTTTTTGAATTTCCGCGTTGCGGACATTCAAGCGTGCTATGAACTATGGAAGAGTCGCGGGGCCGAGTTCATCACGAAGCCGATTCCCAAGTACGGCGAGATTCGCTGCTACATCCGCGATCCTGACGGTTATCTCATCGAGGTCGGACAGAGCACAGACCTCAAATACGGTTAGCGCTCGGCACGCAAAAGCATTATTATGGCCCGAGCGGATTGTCGGAGATTCCGGACGTCACCAAGTCGCAATCTCCGCTTCGCCGGCGATACGGTCAAAAGATCCTCAAGGGGTGGAAGCCGGCTGACCTGCCGATCCAGCTGCCGGCCCGCCTCAGTGCCGCAGTCGCTACTCGCGCAGGCCAACGACGTCATCGAAAAAAATGAGGCTCAGCCGCATGTCCGCTTGTGGCGCCAAGCTGCCGCGCGAGACCCTGCGAGCCGCGGCTGCAATTTGGGCTCTGCCAGCCCTCAACGTCCTTGTCCGGCGCCTTGGCGATCGACTCGCGGGAATTCAGATGGCGGACTGTGGCGACGATGGATCGCCTTTTTGGTTTCGGGGCAGGGGGTGCCAGCGCGGGCGGGGCGATCTCCAAGCCTCCGATGCTGGCTTGCTCGCCTATCGGGAGCTCGACGACGCTCTTAGCGTCAGCGCCATGGCCGGACGCGAGCTTATGGTGCGATGGGATCAGGCGCTTGTGCCCCACATCTTCAAGGTGCCTGCACCCACTCAACTTTGTCTGACTGAGCCGACGCGTTCCGCCATGGCGCGGTCGAGAGAATATAGGTGTCGTACAGGGAGGTGTCGGGAAAGGCGAAGATTGAGCCTTCCTTGGATATCAGCCGGCTTTTGAAATCGAAGCACAAGCCGTCCTTCCCAAGCCAAGGCAGCACGGGACATCCGGCGCCAACACCGTGTATCTTCAACTTTACGCTGGCCTACAACCTCGGCAACTTTCTGCACACAGCTTGGCGACGACGAAGCCGAGGAAAGGCTGGTCCATGACGACGCTCAAAGAACATCGGCGCTAAGGTGACGAGCCATGGCGGCTACCCGCCGGGAGGTTTTGCATGAGAGTCTTGACCCTGCTGACGGTCCTCGTTCTTTTCGTGATGCTTCCGACCGCGCCGCTCTCCGCCACGCCCGCCCAATCGCCCCATGTCCCCGTCATTGTAGTGGGAGGCGGACTGGCGGGTCTCCTAACGGCGTACGAGCTGGGGAAGATGGGCCTCCACGCGGCTGTGCTGGAAGCCGGGCCGCGCCTGGGCGGACGCATCCAGACGGCCGACTACGGCAACGGTCTGGAGGCCGAGTTCGGCATGCAGGAGGTGTGGGAAAGGAACCCGCTGCTGGGCGTCGTCAAGGAGCTCGGCCTGGAGATCGAGGCCAACGAGGACGCCTACTCGAGCCTCATCATTGACGGGAAGCTGCACCCCTTCATCCAGGATACCCGGGAGGAATTCTTCAAGACCCTGTTCACCGCCGACGAGCGTAAGGTCTTCGACGGAGTCATCGAGGAGATGGAGGATCTTTATCGCGAGGCCACGACGAAGGGCCTAACGCCGCGCACGAAGGCGTTGCAGGACATGTCCTATGCCGGCTGGCTGACGGCACACAGACTACCGGGCAAGGTGGAGCAGACGCTGCGCCTCAGCATCGAGGTGGAAGTGGCGGCCCGGTCCGAGCAGTTCAGCGCGCTCTCGGCCATCCTGGAGGCGCGCGTATTCCTGTTCGGCGGGGAGAAGAACTACCACGTGAAGGGAGGCAACTCGGGTATTATCACGGGTCTGGCGTCGCGCCTCCTTGGTCCCGTGCAGTTGAACGCCGAGGTCGTGGCCGTGAAGCGCGTGCCGCAGGCGGGAGGAACCTACGACTGCGAGGTCACCTACCAGATCGGACGGGAGCTGCGCCAGATGCACTCGGACGCGGTGGTAGTCGCCGTTCCCTGGGTGCGCCTGCCCGGCATCCAGTTCGATCCGCCTTTGGGGGAGGCCCGCTGGAATGCCATCGAGACCCTGGGACGGGGCCAGTACACCGTGGCGCACTTCATCATGTCGACCGAGGCGATGAAGCTGTGGACGGCCGACAACGGTAACTCGCCCTTCCCCATCCTGTCGAATGGGCCCCTGGGCGTAATCTACGGCCCGCGCGACAAGGGCAACAGCGCCGGAGAGACGGTGTTCGGCCTCCTCGTCTACGGCCTCGAAGCACAAGCCCACCACATGAAGCCTCGCGACGCCAAGCGCGACGAGATCCTTGCCGAACTCGACAAGCTGTATCCCGGTTTCTCGCAGTACGTGCGCGCGGCCTACGTTTACGGCTACCACCCGGCCTCAGTGGCGTACTGGCCACCCGGACGATCGCCTCTGGACGAGGGCTCGACGCTGATGCGTCAGCCCAACGAAGCGCTCTTTTTGGCCGGCGACTGGCTCTACAACAGCCACTCCGAGGGAGCGGCGCTGGCCGGCCTGCAGACCGCCAAAGACGTGGCGGCGTTCCTCAAGAAGTAGCATATTTTCCACGTCGGATTTCGTAGAATCCCAGCGTGCTTTCTTAGTGTTAGGGAGTCAAAGAGGTTGTGGCGGCCACGAAGGCGCTCGCCGCAGTAGCCACTCGTTGAGGCGGCGCCCAAGGATTTGGCGCTTAACGTGGAAATGGGACCCATTCACTGGGGGCAGATCGGCGCGGCCGGTTTCTCACAGGTCGATCCTGGGCTGCGTCACTTCTTTGCGCCCGCCAAGCGGGCGGCGCATTGCTTCCAATATATGTTCCAGGTCAGTTTCGAGTGTTTCTTCTTGAGGTGAGCCGGTTCAGCCTCCCATTCGGCGCGACATTTCCTCCAGCGCGCTGCGGCCTCGGCCTTCGCGTCCTTTGGCGGGACCGCTGACGTTTCAGAGGTGGGTGCGACGCTGGCGGTCGGAGGCGCAGCGTTGGCGGTGGCAGACTCCGGAGCCGGCTCGGCGGGGGCCTGACTGGCCTCCGCGTCGCTCGTCGTCGCGGAGGCGCCGAATTCACCAGCTAGAGCGGGCTTCGCCGGAAACACTTGGGGCGGATTGGCCGGCGCAAGCCTCACTCCGACGATTTCGAATTGTGTCCGGCGCCGGCACATCAAGGGAATGGGCAAGTCGAGAGCGAAGAGCTTTTGATTGTATTGGAGCGCGACGGAACTTCCTGGCGGGATAGCCTCCAACTGCTTGCGCATATCGGAGTCGGGCACTGAGAAATAGAAAGTGTTGTCGATCGGGGCGTCCTTCGAGCCTAGGGCGCTTGTCTTCGAGAAATTAAGCTGGGCGAGTTCTCCCTCCGTCGTCCAGCAGGCGATGCCTTTGGCCGAGAGTTTGGAGACGATTCCCATGCGTTCGCCGACCGAATAGTTGAACATGTCGAGCAAAAGCAGGCCAACCACGAAGAGAGTGATTGGCGCGATTGCGAGCACGAGCAGCTTGAGCGGCCAATTCAGAGCCCAAAAGTGGCGTAGGACGCCAGTCTGCGATGCGGTCGAACTCATGACTTCCACCCCTGTCCGTCGGTCGGCCGCTGCGCCCTCGCCCCTGGCCCGAAACGGCCAGACCTTGCATGCAAGTGACGCATCGCACAAGACTCTTGCAGGTCCGCTTCGCGGACGTTCAGGTCCATACGCACGATCGAGAATCGTTCCCAGTTGGCTTTGGAACTCGCGGGCGTTGATGACGCGGGTCTTGACGGAGCGGAATTCTGTGGCGTGCGGAAACCAAAGCAAGATAAGCACTGGCATGGCCGTGGAAATTCCTCTTGACTGTTGTAAAAAAGCAACAGACGATACCACCAGAAATTTTTAGTGTTGCAAAAAAGCAACAGATGGATGTCTTTGGAGCGATCTGCACGTTATTTTCGCACTTATGCATAAGGAAATTGTTATTTGATCATTTATAAAACGGAATTGAATCCGCTCCTTGCCGCGAATAGCCTGAGACCTAAGGCGTAAGCTTCAAAGGCTGCAGCCGGCAGGAAAGGGCCGTCTCATGAACAAGCGCATCTCCGTTTCTCTCTTGGCGCTCGTCGTCGCGCAAAGCGCGGCCGTCGCCGCCGATCTCCCCTTCCTCAAGGCGCCGCCGCCTGGCGCGCCGGCTTTTTCCTGGGACGGCGTCTATATCGGTTCGCATTACGGCTATGGCTGGAACAACGTCGAGGAGCAGGGGTCGGATTTCCTTCCGGGGCTTTTGACGACGGCCGGCGGGCCCGTCCTCGCCAATCCGGTATGGTACAATCAGCATTACACGTCGCGCGGGCCGCTTACCGGATTCCAGATCGGCTATAATAAGCAATACGGCAACTTCGTGCTCGGCGGCGAATGGGACGTCAGCTACGCCGGGCAAAACACCACTGCGACCGTATACAACAGCCTAGGCTCTGCGCTGGCGGCTCCGTTGGGCGTTGGGACCGGCGGGCCGTTCCAGACCAATATTCAGGACTCCTTCCGATGGTCGGCGCGCGCCCGCGCCGGCTACGCCGACGGGCGCTCGCTCTATTACCTCACCGGCGGCATGGTCAGCGGCGGCTATAGCGTCAAGCATTATTACTGGGGCCTCGCTGGCGTGACGCCCTATACGCCGGCCTCCGATTTCAACAACACAGCGGCCTCCTACTTCGCCACCAGCAATTACGGCAACAGCGGCTCCTTCAATATCGAGCGCTTCGGCTGGACGCTCGGCGCTGGCGTCGAATATGCGATGAACGACAAATGGTCGGCCAATCTCGAATATCGTCACAATGATTTCGGAACGGCGACGGTCACGTCGAACCTCTTCCCCGGCCTGACCTTCCGCGAGCGGTCCTATGAGGACACGCTTCGGTTGGGCGTCAACTATCACCCGGGCCTGCCGTTCTTCGTGACGACGCTTCCGACTGAGTCGCAGGCGGAGCCGCCGAAGAAAGAGACCAAGAAGGCCGAAGCCGCGCCGCCCGCGCCGCCACCGGACCCGAGCTTCATCGGCCGGCTCTATCACGCCTATGCCGACGAATGGGGCCTGCAGTCAGGGCCGGCCGATCCGAACGCGCCGCCTTCACGCCGCGCCTATTTCCCACCGGCGCCGGAGACGTCGCCGCCCTACCCCTTCACGGAATGGTCGTTCGGCGGCTCGCAGACTATCGGTGCGACCCTGCCCAACTCCATCGACGCGCCCCTCATGAAGGCGCTGTCGCCCACGCCCATCGGCCAGACGCTCGAGGACTGGCACATCCAAGTCTATGGTTGGGTCAATCCGGGCTTCAACGTCAGCACGGCGCGGTCCCTGCCCGGCTCGCTGATCGGCGGCAACAATCCCGTGACCTATTCCTATCAGCCTAACGTCCTCCAGCTCGATCAGCTCGTGACGATCATCGAGCGCCTGCCGGACGAGGTGCAAAAGGATCATTGGGACTGGGGCTTCCGACTCTCGCCGCTCTATGGCGAGACTTATCGCTACACGACCGCCGACGGCATCTTCAGCGACCAGCTGCAAAAGTGGAACAAATTCGCGGGCTTCGACGCTCCGATGGTGTACGGCGAGCTGTATTTCCCCTGGTTGCTTGAGGGCACCAACATCCGCTTCGGCCGCTACATCTCGCTGCCCGACATCGAGGCGCAGCTCGCGCCCAACAACTACATGTATTCGCACTCGATGACCTATGGCTTCGACAACTATACCAACACCGGCGTCGTCTTCTCGCAGCAGGTCACCAAGAACTTTATGCTTCAGCTCGCCATAACGAACGGCACCGAGGCGGCCTTCTGGAACGCGCGGTCGGCCTGGTATCCACCGGTCGCAGGCGGCGTCCTTTACCAGCCCGTGCCCGGCGTCTTCGCGACGACCACGGCGCAGGCCTATTACCAGGGCCAGGTCGATCCGGGCGTGAAGCCGACCTTTTCGGGCTGCGCGCGCTATCAGACCGACACGGCCTACGACAATCTCTATGTCTGCGCGAACGCCTTCAACACGGGAGTCTACGGCTACAACAATCTGCAATGGTACGGCTTCACCTACTACCACAAGTTCGACGACAAGTGGCACATCGCCATCGAGGCCTGGCACATGCATGAGAACAATGTGCCCAACCTGAACAGCGTTGCGAACTCGCTCGTTGGCCTGACGGTTCCCAATCCCTTCTATTATATGGTGAACGCGCCGAGTCTGGCGCAATGCCCGGGGAATCCCAACCCGACATGCACGGCGCGCGAATGGTCGACCGTCGCCTACCTCAACTACGAAATCACGCCCCTGGACAACATCTCATGGCGCGCCGAATATTTCGACGACCTCAATGGCCAGCGCACGGGCACGAAGACCCCCTATTTCAACTATGCGATGGGCTGGCAGCACTGGTTCTCGCCGACCGTCGAGATCCGTCCGGAAATCGCCTTCTACAACGCGCTGCATGCGCCGGCCTTCGAGACCTCGGCGCCGCTGCTCGGCGGCGTCGGCACCAAGCAACATATTGCGGTCTTCTCGGCCGACCTGCTCTGGCACTATTAGTCGAACCCCCTCCCCTCGGCTCAGCATGAGCCGGGGGACGACTTTCTAGAGAAGGACCCGAGCCTTGTCTCCCGCGCGTCGTCACTTGTGCGGCGCGGTATGGACCTGCTGTTCCCCGGACCAGTAGGGTTCCCAGTAGAAGCTCTGAAGTCCTGGCGAAGGTCCAGCATAGCGTGGAGGATAGGGGATTCCTCCCGGGGTTCGTGGATAACCCCACCAACCGGGGCCCGCGCCGTAAGGAGGAGCCTCCACCACCGCCGCGGCGCCGGCAGGCGCCGCGGAAACGGCGAGGGACAAACTGATGGCCAAGCCGGCCACAAACTTTGGAAAGTTCATGCTCGCACCTTTCCGTCGACAAGTCGCCGCTTTCTGTTTGTGACAATTTAATCATGGCACGCGCATGAACGATCAAGTTCTAAAAAGCGCAGCTTATACTATGCTGTAATCCCCATCAATACATGAGTGCCGCAGGCGGCTTTGTTAAGCCTCCGGAAATTCTTCGATTTGCGGGAGACTATTCGTCCGTAATTGATCGATCTCGATGTCGACCGAGCAGCAGAGAATAAGGCGCCGAAGGCGCGGCCCTTTGGAGGTAAGCTGATACCGGTGAAGTTGTTCCAATCTTTATGAATTCTTTGCGGGAATCGGAATGGAATTTTTATGCGCGGTCGGAGCAGTTTTCCTCGAGTGAAAATCGAGGAGGCGGGATACGAAAAAAGTGCGCGCGCTCATTGTCGATGACGAACTGCCAATGCTGACGTCACTCCGCATCGCGCTGAGCGCGGCGGGTTATGAGGTGGTCTGCGCCGCTAGCGGCCGCGAGGCGATGGACGCCATTCGGAACCACTCCCCCGACATCGTGATCCTGGACCTCGGCCTTCCCGATATGGATGGCAAGGAGGTTCTGCAGCAGGCGCGCGTCTTCACCTCCGTGCCGTTCCTAGTGCTCTCCGCGCGGGTCGAGGAGGGCGAGAAGATTTCGTCGCTCGATCTCGGGGCCAACGCCTATGTCGAAAAGCCCTTCAACACCGGTGAGCTCCTGGCGCGCATGCGCGTGGCGCTGCGCGACGCCCGGCATTACAACTACGTCGAGACGAAGGGGCTCGTGCTCGACATGCGAATGCGCTGGGTCAAGAAAAACGGCGAGTTCTTGAAGCTCACGCGAAGCCAATATGACCTCCTTGTTTGCCTCGCCCGCGCCGGCGGCGAGCCAAGAAGCCACCGCGATATCTTGCGCGAGATCTGGGGCGCGGCGCGCGAGAACGACGTCGAAGACCTGCGCATGCTGGTGCGTCAGCTCCGCCTCAACATCGAGGACGAACCCGCGTTTCCAAGGCTCGTTCTTTCGGAGCCGGGCTTCGGCTATCGGTTCGGCGTGAAGCCGGAGCCCTCTTCCGTCTGACAAAGTTCTCCTTCCCCCGATCTCCACTTTTACCAGTCGCCCGCGCTGTTGCATTTATGCAACAGTCAAGAAGTATTTCTTTGCAAGACTGTTGCAAATAGGCAACACATGCCTAATAGAAGCACAGGAAGCCTAAAATTTATTGGCAAGCTTGGCTAGAATTTGTTACCGGAAACCTTGTGAAACCTCATGCAAAGTCGCAGACTGCGCTCTAACGGTGCGGCTGCTGAAGCGGCTGAGAAAAACGAGATCCCCATGAACAAGCGCCTCTCGACCTCCCTGGCGGTTTTCCTCGCGATCCAAGGCGCCGCTGTCGCCGCCGATCTCCCCGCTAAGAAATCGGAGCCCGCGCCCGCGGCCCCCTATTCCTGGGACGGCGTCTATGTGGGCGTGCATGGGGGCTATGGCTGGAACAACGTCAACGAGCAGGGCTCTGACCTTTTTCCCGCCTATGCCGGGCTCGCCAATCCGGTCTGGTATTCGCAAAATTACGTGTCGCGCGGACCCTTCACGGGCTTCCAGATGGGCTACAACAAGCAGTGGGGGAATTTCGTTCTCGGCGGCGAGTTCGACGTGACCTACAGCGGCCAGAACACGAGCAAGACGCTCTATAACAGCCTTGGCTCCGCGCTCGGCGCGCCGCTCTCCGCGCAATATGGAGGTCTTCCCTTCCCGGCCGGCGGAGCGTTTCAGACGAACATCCAGGACAATGTGCGCTGGAGCTTGCGCGCCCGCGCCGGCTACGCCGATGGCCGGGCGCTCTATTACCTCACGGGCGGCATGGTGAACGGCGGCTACAACGTCCAGCATCTCTACTGGGGATTGCCGGGCGTAACGCCCTACAACCCGGCGAGCGATTTCATCAACATGACCTCGCCGACCTTCAACTCCACGGCGAACAGCGGCGGCAATGGCCAGTTCAACATCGAGCGCTTCGGCTGGACGCTCGGCGCCGGCGTCGAATACGCCTTGAATGACCAATGGTCGGCCAATGTCGAATATCGCCACAATGACTTCGGAACGGCGACCGTCACCTCGGTAACCTTTCCCGGGCTGACGTTCCGCGAGCGCTCGAGCGAAGACACGATCCGCCTTGGCCTGAACTGGCACACGCATGTGGCGCCCTTCCTCCTCACGCTGCCGCCGGAGCCCGCCGCGCCCGCGGGAGAAACGAAGAAGGCGGAACCCTTACCGCCGCCCGATCCGACCTTCCTAGGCCGCCTCTACCACGGCTACGCCGACGAATGGGGCTTGCAATCGCCGCCGGCCGATCCCAACGCCCCGCCCGGCCGCCGGCCGGGCTGGCTGCCGGCGCCGGAAACCTCGCCTCCCTATCCCTTCACCGAATGGTCGTTCGGCGGCACCGAGATCATTGGCGCAACGCTGCCGAACTCCATCGACTCGCCCTTGATGAAGGCGCTGGGTCCGACCGCGGTCGGCAAGTTCCTCGAGGATTGGCACATCCAGGTCTACGGCTGGGTTGATCCGGGCTTTAACATCAGCACGGCGCATTCCATGCCCGGGGCCCTCATCGGCGGCAACAATCCGGTTGCGTATTCCTATCAGCCCAATGTTTTCCAACTCGACCAGTTCGTGACGATCATCGAACGCGTGCCCGACGAAGTGCAGCAGGATCACTGGGACTGGGGTTTCCGCCTTTCGCCGCTCTACGGCGAAACCTATCGCTACACAACGGCGGCAGGCCTATGGAGCGATCAGTTGCAGAAGTGGAACAAGTTCGCCGGCTACGACATTCCGATGATTTACGGTGAAGTCTACATCCCGAAGATTTACGACGGGCTGAACATTCGCGTCGGCCGCTACATCTCGCTCCCCGACATCGAGGCGCAGCTCGCCCCCAACAACTACATGTATTCGCACTCGATGACCTACGCCTACGACAACTACACGAACACGGGCGTGATGGCGTCGCTGCAGGTCAACAAGAACTTCATCCTGCAGGGCGGCATTTCGTTTGGCACGGAAGCCATGCCGTGGCAGCGCGATCAGGTCTTCCTGCCGCCGGTCCCGGGCGGAGTCCTCTATCAGCCGGTGCCGGAAGTCTTTGCGACGACGACGGCGCAGACCTATTACCAGGGGCAGCGAGATCCCGGCGTGAAGCCGACGTTCACCGCCTGCGCGCGCTACCAGAGCGACTCGTCCTATGACAATCTCTATCTCTGCGCCAACGGCATCAACACGGGAATCTTCGGCTACAATAATCTGCAATGGTACGGGATCACCTATTACCACAAGTTCGACGAGAAATGGCACATCGCCATCGAGTCCTGGCACATGCACAACAACAACGTCCCCAACGCCAACGGGCTCTTGAACACGCAGATCGGCCTCGTCTCGCCCAATCCGTTCTATTACATGGTCAATTCGCCGTCCTTGGCGCAATGCCCGGGCAATCCCAACCCGACCTGCACAGCGCGAACTTGGACGGCGCTCACCTATCTCAATTACGAGATCACGCCGATGGACAACATCTCCTGGCGCGCCGAATATTTCGACGATCTCAACGGGCAGCGCACCGGCACGCGCACGCCCTATTTCAACTATGGCATGGGCTGGCAGCACTGGTTCTCGCCGTCGGTGGAGTTGCGGCCCGAGGTCGCCTTCTACAACTCGCTGCACGCTCCGGCCTTCCAGACCTCGGCGCCGCTGCTCGGAGGCGTCGGCACGAAGAGCCATATCGGGGTGTTCTCGATGGACCTGCTCGTGCACTACTGAGCGATATCCGCATCGTCCCGGGGAGGGGAAGCAGGCCGAGGTCGGGCCTAGCGGGCTACGCGGCGAGCCGCGACGCTGCATATGATGGACAGCATCAGACGGCTAGGCTTGGCGGGCTTGTTCCCTGGTTTGAGCGGCAGGGCGAGCTGGGTGCAAGCCGAGGGCGTGGCCAAATGGGACTTGGCTGTGGCGTCGCGCCTGCCCGGCCAAAGCTGTCCGTCTCCACATCCATGCGCCCGCTTATAATCTTGGCAAGTTCTTTCGCACGCACGCGAAACCCCGGAGCCGACGAAAGACGGGTCAAAGACATCTTGCGGTCGCGCTGTGGTGGCTATTAATTCGACCTGACGGTTAGGGGGAGTCCGATTGGGATATGGCATCGCGGCGAACGATATGATGGAGGGCGGCCTCGTCGGCGCGGCGCATGGTCCATCCTTGCGGATATGCCTAATTGGCGCCACCGGCACGATAGGCCGAGCGACGTTGCGCGTGCTCGTGCAGCGAGGACATAACGTGGTTTGCTTCGTTCGGCCGCGGGCGAGCCGTGGCGGGACGCTCTTGTCGGAGGGCAATGAGGCGCGGTTCGACGGAGCCACTGTGAGGTTCGTCGATGTTTCGAAGCCCGCATCGCTCGTGAGGGACGGATTTCAGGGCGAGCGGTTCGATGGCGTCGTATCTTGTATGGCCTCCCGAACGGGAGCGCCGAAGGATGCGTGGGCAATCGACCATCAGGCGCATTTGAATTTGCTTTCGGCGGCACAGGAAGCGAGCGTCTCCCATTTCGTGCAACTCTCCGCCATCTGCGTGCAAAAGCCCGTCCTCGCTTTTCAGCATGCCAAACTGGCGTTCGAGACGGCGCTCATGGAGTCGGGCATCAAATATTCGATCGTAAGGCCGACGGCATTTTTCAAGTCGCTGTCGGGGCAGATTGAGCGTGTGCAGCGGGGCAAGCCGTTCCTGGTCTTCGGCGACGGCATGCTGACGTCCTGCAAACCGATCGGTGACAAAGATCTCGCCGTCTATCTGGCCGAGTGTTTGGAGGACGAGCGTCGCTGGAACCGTGTGCTTCCCATCGGCGGCCCAGGGGATGCGATCACACCAAGGCAACAGGGGGAGTTCCTGTTTGCACTCTTGCGTCGCCCGGCTCTGTTTCGCAACGTGCCGGTCGCGATGCTTGACGGCATTGTCGGGGCCCTTAGCTTGGTCGCCCCCATTGCGTCTCCTCTAGCCGAAAAGGCGGAACTCGCGCGGATCGGTCGCTACTATGCGACCGAATCCATGCTTTGGCTGAACCCTGAAACCGGCCGCTATGACGCAGCCGCTACGCCGTCAACAGGCGTTGAGACGCTCTTCGATTTTTACGCTTCGGTCATAGCTGGCGGCATCGCACCGGAGCGGGGTGAGCACGCTGTATTCTGAGTGAACCGTTTCCATACGATCCACTCCGGTCCCTCGTTTACAAGCAAGCTCCGTTCAAACGACGCGCTCGCGACGCTGATTGACTCCCGGCCGCCGACGCAGCTTGTCAAAACCGGTCTTTAGGAGCAGCCTTACGTTCAAGAGTGACGTTATCCGAAGAGTATCGGGTAAACTCGCTTTCGCGGGATTGCGCCATCGGGTCTACGCCGCGACATCCCGTCGGAAGACACATACGATGTTCGATCCCGATCGTCGCTGGGAGGAAGACTGGCGACGATTGATCGGCTCCTCGCGGAGCGCCCGCATGAGACGAGAGAGTCTATGGCTTTCGGCTACCTGCTGCTCGCACTGGTGTTGGCGTTTGCGCTGAACTATCCCAACCGCTTCCTGCGCGCTATGGGCGCGCTAATTGCCGCGCTCGGTCTGTTCATGATCACGATATCGATCGTTCTGGCCGAAGTCGATGGAACCTTCGCCGCGTTTTCCGCAGGCGCTTTCGGTCTCGAAGTGTACAAACCGTTGATCCTGGGCGCGCAGGCCGTCGCGGCTTCGATCGCGATCCCTTTCTTGCTCTGGGCCGGCTGGACCGAATTGCGACGACCAGCCGTCGAAACGACGCCTCTCAGAAATTCAACGCGGGCATTCGGGCTCGTCTCGCGCGCGCTTCATTGGGCGATGGCGGTCATGATCTTTTGTTTGATCCCCATCGGCCTGTTCTTTTCCGTGCTCCCCAAAAGCTCGGCCGATAGGGCGTCGTTTCTCTCGGCTCATCAGTCGCTGGGCTTGACGGTTCTCGCTCTGGTCTTCGTCCGGCTCGCGTGGCTCAAAATGAGTCCGGCGCCGGCGCCGTCAGCCGGATTGACCTCGTGGGAGCGCTTCCTGGCGCTCTCGACACGCGTATGTTTGTACCTAATCGCTGTCGGATTTCCACTGAGCGGTTTTTTCGTGAATGCGTTCCAGGCCGAAGCTGTCGATCTCTATGGCTGGACGATTCCGCTGCCCTTCGGCCCGGACGCCCGCATAGCCGCGCTCGCTTCGGCGGCGCATGCCGTCGCCTTGCCGCTCGCGTTCTACGCCGCGATTTTCGCCCATGTCGGCGCGGTGATGAAGCACCACTTCATCGATCGGCGCGTGGACGAGATCCGAAGGATGATCGCGTGATCGTAATCGTCGGGACCGCCGACGAATGAGCGGATAGGTTAAGGCGATCGTGATTCTCCGCGCGCTCATCGTTCTTGTAGCCGGGAACATCCTCTTGAACTATCGCGTCCGCCGTTTATCGCGCCGCGGCGCACCAAAGCCGCGTTCAAGCAGCTTGACCCGCGCGAAAAAGTTCGGATGATGGCGCAAACCGGAAGCGCGAGAACGCGCGCGCAGCGGCTGAAAATTGGAAATCAGCCGACTCCTTCGAACAATCCGCTGACGGCCCGAACGGGACGATCGAACGCCAACGGGATTAAGCCATATAGTTTCCGTCGGGGTGCTCGGTGAGAAACGATCGCGAAACAAGATGCGTGTCGGCGGCCCGGTCTTTCGCTCCAAGTTCCATCAGTCGCCAGAAATCGTTTGTAATCAGGCATTAAACGGCTTTGTCGCCCGTTTGAGGTTCAATGGTAACTGCCAAGCAATGACTTATACCAACCCGCACTGATTAGAACTCATGAGCCCAATCGCGCAGTCCGATGGACATGATGCGCCAGGGTTGCTCGGCGAGCTTGTTCCAGGCGTCGCAGCAGTGATCGACGATATTGTCGTAGGAGCCGAACACGCGGTTGGAGAGCCAGTTGTCGCGCAGGAACTGCCACACGTTCTCGGTGGGGTTGAGTTCGGGGCATTTGGCCGGCAGCGGCAGAATGGTGATGTTTTCGGGGAGTTCGAGCTTGGCGGTGATGTGCCAGCCGGCCTGATCGAGCATCAGCACGGCGTGGACGCCGGGCGCGACGCGCTTGGAGATTTCCGCCAGATGCAGGTTCATCGCATAGGTGTCGCATTTGGGCAGCACGAGCGCGGCGCCCTTGCCGTCCTTGGGCGAGATCGCCCCGAAGATGTAGGTTGAAGCGGTGCGCTGATCCTTGGGCGCGCAGGGGCGCGAGCCGCGCTTGGCCCAACGCCGCGTGATCTTGTTCTTCTGGCCGACGCGGGCTTCGTCGGAAAACCAAATCTCTATGTCGCTTGCCGCGACGCCTTTTTCGCGGGCGATCTCCTCCAGGCGGGCGCGGAAGCTTTTTTAAAATCCTCGATCACGCCTGCGGCTTGCGCATGATGGCGCGGGCGGGCGGAGAGCTTGCGATATCCCATCTTGCGCAGCTCGCGGCTCACCGTCGTCTCGGAGACGCAGATGCGGAACGTCTCGAACAGCCATTGGCAGAGGTCGACGATGCGCCAGCGCACGACGCCGTGGATCGCCGGCGTCGGGCCCTCCTCGACGATATCGACCAAAGCGGCGCGCTGCTCATCGTTGAGGAGTGACGCCTGCCCCGGCGCCTTGCGGTCCACGAGACCTTCGGGCCCCAGCGCGTTGAAGCGCAACACCCAGTCGCGGACGATCTGGAGCGTCACGCCGCCGATCTTGGCCGCCTCGCTGCGCGTCGCGCCATCGTAAATCGCCGCCAGCGCCAAGAGGCGACGCGCCTGCGGCCCATCCTTCGCGCGCTTGGCCAGAGCCCGAAGAGCCTTTGCGTCAGAGTCTTCCCGTAAACCGATTGCAGCCGCCATGGCGAACCTCCTGTTCGCCACGTCGAATCAGAAACCGCCCGATTCGGGAATCCCCCGCGTGAGTCAGCTTCAGCGCGGGTTGGTATTATGTCGAAGGGACGGGAGAGCGCACATGTCTAAGTCGTGTGCCGCCAAGCCCGATTAAATATCGCCGCTATCGCCGCGCTTGGCGGGCGGTATCAAGCGCGATTAGAGCCCATTCGGCGTCGCTCAGATCAGACGGGCAACGAAGGCTGCGACGATCGGCGGCGAGTGATGTTCCGGCTTCCACATCGGCGAATCCCTTGCGAATCATCCCGCTCGCAAGGGGAATCACAACCGACTCTGTCGACTCAATTCGTTCAGGGTCGGGTCTGAGGGTCGGCGCCCATCCACAGTAAATCTCCGCAATGGTATCGACTAACGCGCGGTTTCTGAGTATCGCTGCTACTCTTCACCTCTAAGGAGCTCGTCCATGACGACATCCGATGCAGAAGCTTCGCAGTCGATCGAGTTGACCGCGGAGATCGTGGTGGCCTTCGTCGCCAACAACTCTCTGCCGATCGCGGAACTGCCCGGCCTGATATACGCCACGCACGCCGCATTGGAGAGGCTCGCGAGCGGGCCGGCGGATACGGCCTTGCAGGCGGAGAAAAGAGAGCCGGCGGTGTCCATTCGCAAATCGCTCACGCCCGATTTCCTCGTGTGTCTCGACGACGGCAAGAAATTCAAGTCGCTGCGGCGGCACTTGGCGACCCTCGGCATGACGCCTGATCAATACCGCGCCAAGTGGGGCCTGCCATCGGATTATCCGATGGTCGCCCCCAACTACGCCGCGGCGCGATCGCAACTGGCGAAGCAATCGGGGCTTGGTCAAATTCGCAAGAACGCCGCGCCGGCCAATAAGGCGAGCGCGGCTGCGCCGAGCAAGCGCGGACGACCCTCAAAGGCGAGCACGTAATCGTCGACTCTGTGGGCATCCAGAAACCCTATCGTTACAAGGAGAGTTCCTTTGGCCAAGGCAAAAGTCAGCAAGTCTAAAACGGTCAAGCGCGAAGCGGCGCCCATTCGCCCAGTCAAGGAAACCCTCACCAAGGCGGGGCTCATCAACCTGATCGCCGAGCAGAACGACATCCCCCGCAAGACCGCCGTGGGGGTCTTCGCTACGCTGGAAAGCGTGTTGCTGGGATCGGTGCATCCTCGTGGCGTAGGCGAATTCACTTTGCCCGGCTTGTTGAAAGTCACTCTTCGCAAAGTGCCCGCTCGCAGAGCGGGAACCTTGGTTCGTAATCCGGCCACCGGTGAGATGGTCAAAGGCGCCGCCAAACCAGCGAGCATGCGCGTAAAGATCCGCGCCTTGTCGAAATTGAAGACGGCGGCTTCCGGCTGATTCGTCATTCGCGCATTAGCAAAGAGCTCGGGCTATGGTTTCGCCCGAGCGGCCGCCTTGCCGATTCGGACAGCGTTCGTTCGGCTTGTGTCCCGAAATTCCGAGAGCGGGACGGCATGATGACCGCAGCTAGCCCGCATTATGCAGCGCTTTGAGCTTCGTGCCGCTCGCCGCGAGGTTTTTGGATGATCTGATCGAGAGTTTTTGGTCGCACCGACGCGCATTTTCGTCACCGGCGGCATGGCCAGAGTTCGAAGGGGAAGGGTTTGCGGGTTGACGGGACGGGTTTGGTTTTCGGGGCGTCGCGCCCCGCCGCTCAGGTGGCGAGACGCGGGATTTTTTCGAGCGCGAAGCGCAAGATGTCCTGTCCGCAACACGATGTGGGCAAATGAATCCTGATCATGGTCTTCATCTCGACGACTCGCGCGGCGATCTTGATCAGCCGTAGGCGCAGCGTGTCGAACTGCGCGACGCGCCACATGGATCGCCGCGGCATTGACTGGCGCAAGCCCCACATCAACCAGTAGGCGCCGGCGTGCAGGAACAAACGCAGCTGGTTGGCGCTGGCCTTCATGCAGGACGTGCGGTCCGCCGCCAGATGCGTCTTCCAGGATTTGATGTGGTTCTCGGCCTGACCGCGTCGGCAGTACACGTCCTCGTAAAGCCTGCGCGCGTTGCGGGTGGTCAGATTGGTGACGACAAAGCGCGTATCGGGTCCGTCCGCGCTGGCCTCGACGCGGGCGATGATGCGCTCGACGCGGCTCCAGCTTTGTGCGCCGTCGAGGAACTCCTTGAAGCGTCGAACCTTGCCGTTTTCCGGCGCAGCCTCGAACATCGCCGTCGCCTTGGCCTCGAGGCCCAGGATATGCGCTCGCAACGTCGAGGTCGGCGCCACGCCGAAGACGAAGTCGAGACCGCTGGCGCGGCAGAAGTCGATCGTCTCCGGCGTGCAATAATGGCTGTCGCCGCGCAGCAGGATTTCGGTCTTGGGCCAATTGCGGCGAATGGCGCGCAACAGGCGGCGTAGGAAGGCCCTGATCTCCTTGCCGCCGGGCCGTCTGGCGGGACGCAGAACGGCGGTGACGAAGCGGCCGGCGCCGTCGAACACGACGATCGGTTGAAAGCCGTATTCGTCGTAATGCGCGTTGAACAACCGTAATTGCTGGCCGCCATGGACGGCATCGAACGTGTCGTCGATGTCGAGGGTGAGGCGCTTGGGGACCTGCCTGAATGATTCGCAATAGAGGTCGACCATGGCGCGGCCCATGCGCAGCAGCGCGCGGGCGTCCGGCAAATTTTCCAGACGCGAGATCGTCGACTGCGAACACAGATCGCGGTCCGAGGGCGAAAGATCATGCGCCATCTTGAAGACGGGATCGACGCGAAGGCTGCTGGCGTCGTTGCCGTCCTCGTAGCCCGCGGCGATCATCAGCAGGCGAAAACGAATGATGTCGCTGAGCGTGTGCGTGATCTGCTCCGGCGCGCGCGGATCGACGATGCAGGCGGCCATGCGTTCGGCAACGCGAAGACGTTGCTCGACCTCGCGCAAAACCAGCACGCCGGCGTCCGACGACAACAACCCGCCGTCGAATTGCGCGACGATCTTTTTGGCCCCGACAGGTGACAAGCCAGGCAACGGCAGCATAGGATTGATCACGGCGGGTGTGGCCTTTCTGAAATCGCGTTGATTGGCGTCGACAACCAAATCATACACGAAATCAGCTTGTTAAGCTGCATCCGCCTACTTGCGCTGCATAATGCGGGCTAGCAAGATTTGGGAAAAGGTCTTGGATTTCCTGTCGCTAGATCGTCGCAGCCGTCAGGGCGAGGGCTTGGACCGGCGCTCGCGAGCGGTTCGGCGTTGCATTCGGCTTCGCGGGCGCCTATCTGTAACCAATCGATTTTCGGCCTGACGACGTGGACTTGCTTTGGAAATGAAGCCGCCGACGACCTCTTGCAAACATCGATCGACCCGGCCCCGCGAACGCGGGCCAGCTTCTAAACTATGTTTGGAGAGATGAAAATGGCTACCGGCACCGTAAAGTGGTTCAATGGTCAAAAGGGCTTCGGCTTCATCCAGCCCGACGATGGCAGCGGCGCAGACGTCTTCGTCCACATCAGCGCGGTCGAGCGCGCCGGCCTGCGTGATCTGCGCGAAGGCCAAAAGGTGAGCTACGAAATCGTCCAGGATCGCCGCAGCGGCAAGTCCTCCGCCGATCAGCTCAAGGAAATCTGACGCGCTCCGGTCACGGTCGTTGGCATTGCGACCGGGAATAGACGAAGGGTCGCCGCATGCGGCGGCCTTTTTCGTGTTTGAATCAACCTGCGTCCACGTCAGCTTCGCGGGCCAGGTGGGCCAGTCGGCGCGCCTTGGAGAGCGCCCGCGTCGAGATCGAGCCCGGCGAGGATCTGCTTCGGCGTAATACCAACCCGCACTGATTAGAACTCATGAGCCCAATCGCGCAGTCCGATGGACATGATGCGCCAGGGTTGCTCGGCGAGCTTGTTCCAGGCGTCGCAGCAGTGATCGACGATATTGTCGTAGGAGCCGAACACGCGGTTGGAGAGCCAGTTGTCGCGCAGGAACTGCCACACGTTCTCGGTGGGGTTGAGTTCGGGGCATTTGGCCGGCAGCGGCAGAATGGTGATGTTTTCGGGGAGTTCGAGCTTGGTGGTGATGTGCCAGCCGGCCTGATCGAGCATCAGCACGGCGTGGACGCCGGGCGCGACGCGCTTGGAGATTTCCGCCAGATGCAGGTTCATCGCATAGGTGTCGCATTTGGGCAGCACGAGCGCGGCGCCCTTGCCGTCCTTGGGCGAGATCGCCCCGAAGATGTAGGTTGAAGCGGTGCGCTGATCCTTGGGCGCGCAGGGGCGCGAGCCGCGCTTGGCCCAACGCCGCGTGATCTTGTTCTTCTGGCCGACGCGGGCTTCGTCGGAAAACCAAATCTCTATGTCGCTTGCCGCGACGCCTTTTTCGCGGGCGATCTCCTCCAGGCGGGCGCGGAAGCTTTTTTAAAATCCTCGATCACGCCTGCGGCTTGCGCATGATGGCGCGGGCGGGCGGAGAGCTTGCGATATCCCATCTTGCGCAACTCGCGGCTCACCGTCGTCTCGGAGACGCAGATGCGGAACGTCTCGAACAGCCATTGGCAGAGGTCGACGATGCGCCAGCGCACGACGCCGTGGATCGCCGGCGTCGGGCCCTCCTCGACGATATCGACCAAAGCGGCGCGCTGCTCATCGTTGAGGAGTGACGCCTGCCCCGGCGCCTTGCGGTCCACGAGACCTTCGGGCCCCAGCGCGTTGAAGCGCAACACCCAGTCGCGGACGATCTGGAGCGTCACGCCGCCGATCTTGGCCGCCTCGCTGCGCGTCGCGCCATCGTAAATCGCCGCCAGCGTCAAGAGGCGACGCGCCTGCGGCCCATCCTTCGCGCGCTTGGCCAGAGCCCGAAGAGCCTTTGCGTCAGAGTTTTCCCGTAAACCGATTGCAGCCGCCATGGCGAACCTCCTGTTCGCCACGTCGAATCAGAAACCGCCCGATTCGGGAATTCCCCCGCGTGAGTTCAGCTTCAGCGCGGGTTGGTATAAGTGCACCAGACGGATGAGGCGAGGAGAAAGTCGTCGCGTCACGGACTGGGCCGACGTAGGTTTTATAATGTGGACGTCATGTCCTGCGACTGGTCGGATTCTCCGGTGTCTGCGCCGTGCCGCGGACGCGAGAGAAAGACCGAACGCAGCGCCGGCGCGACGACGAGCAGTAAGACTGGGCCGAGCAGCATGCCGCCGACGACGACGGTGGCGAGCGGACGCTGCACTTGCGAGCCGATCGCGTGCGAAATCGCGGCTGGGAAAAGCCCGACGCCCGCCGAGAGCGCTGTCATCAGCATCGGCCGCATGCGCTGCTCGGAGCCATGGAAGATCGCTTCCTTGAACTCCATGCCCTGGACCGTCAGCTCGCGAAAGTAAGTGATGTTCAAAATGCCGTCCATGACCGCGACGCCGAAGAGCGAGATGAAGCCGATGGCCGCCGAAACGGAGAAGTCCAAGTCCGCGATATAGAGCGCGATGATGCCGCCGCCGATCGCAAAGGGAATGCCGGCCATGGCGACGAGGCTGTCGCGCAGCGAGTTGAAGAGGCCATAGAGCAAGAGCAGGATCAGCAGGAAGGTGACCGGCACGACGATGTAGAGCCGCTTCTTCGCTTGCTGAAGATTTTCGAATTCGCCCGCCCAAAGGATCTGGTAGCCCGTCGGCAGCTTAATCCCTTTGTTCACGCGCTCCTGCGCCTCGGCCACTGTGCTGCCGAGGTCGCGGCCGCGGACGCTGAACTTGATCGGCACGTAACGCTGGCTGCGGTCGCGATAAATGAAGGAGGCGCCCGTGTCGAGCGAGATCGACGCGAGATCGCGCAGCGGAATATAGGCGTTGGCCGAGGCCGGCGTGTTCACGCCCACCTTGATCGCGGCAATCTTTTCGATTGATTTGCGGAACTCCGGCTCCAGGCGCACTTGCACGCCAAACTGCCGATCGCCTTCGAGCACCGTCGTCGCGACGGAGCCACCGGTCGCCGTCTGCACGATCGTGGTCACGTCGCCGGCGTTCAGCCCGTAGCGCGCGCATTTCGCGCGATCGACCTTTATGTTGAGGTTGGGCTGCCCCATCACATGGAAGATGCCGAGGTCCTCGACGCCGCGCACCTGGCGCATCTCGTTCATGGCCTGCTCGGCGAACTCCTCGAGCTTCGTCAGATTGGGGCCGACGATCTTGACCGAGTTCGCGCCTTTCACGCCGGAGAGCGCCTCCTCGACGTTGTCCTGAATATATTGCGAGAAATTGAAGCCGATGCCAGGCAGCTCGTCCTCGAACTCCTTCTGCACGATGTCGGTCAGCTTCTCCTTGGAAAGCCCTGAGGGCCATTGGTCGAAGGGTTTCAACGGGACGAACAGCTCGACGTTGGAGAAAGGCGAGGCGTCGGAGCCGTTGTCGGGACGGCCATGCTGCGAAACCACCGTGACGACTTCGGGATGACGCAGCAGGATTTCGCGCATCTTTCGCGTCGCCTCTGTTCCGTCGTCGAGCGAGATCGTCGGCGGCATTTGTGCGCGGATCCAGAAATTGCCTTCTTCGAGCGCCGGCAAGAACTCGCTGCCGAGCCGGGTCGCGACGAGCACACTGATGAGCAGGAAGGCGCCGCCGAGGCCGATCGCCAGATTGACGTTGGAAAGCGCCCAGCGCAGCGCGGGCGTATAACGCTCGCGCAGCTGGCGAACGACCCAGGTCTCGACCTCCTCGACATGTTGCGGCAACACGAGTGAGGCGAGCACCGGTGTGACGGTGAAAGTCGCCATCAGCGCGCCCGCGAGCGCATAGGCGTAGGTTCGGGCCATGGGGCCGAAAATCTGCCCCTCGACGCCGGTCATCGTGAAGAGCGGCAAAAAGGCCGTCACGGTGATCGTCGCGGTGAAGAAAACCGCCTTGTCGACTTGCAGCGCGCTAATGAAGATGAGCCGCAGGCGATTGGTCCAGATCGAGGCGCTGCCGTGCGTCCCCATCGGCGTCGTCGGGTCCGGACCCCAGAATCCCTCGGTCAAATGCCCGAGCAGCCGCTCGCGCGCGGCCTTTGGCGACTGGAAGTTTCGAAAAATGTTCTCGACGAGGATGACCGCCGAGTTGACGATGATCCCGAAGTCGACGGCGCCCACGGAAAGAAGGTTCGCATCCTCGCCCTGGATCACCAGCATGATGATCGCGAAGAATAGCGCGAAGGGAATGTTGACGCCGACGATGATCGCGCTGCGCAGATCGCCGAGGAAGATCCATTGAATGAGAAACACGAGCGCGCAGCCGAAGAAAAGATTGTGCAGAACCGTATGGGTCGTGACTTCGACGAGCGCGCCGCGGTCGTAATAGGGTTCGACCTGCACGCCTTTCGGCAGGGTGCCGTCGTGATTGAGCTTTTCAGCCTCTGCTTCGACCAATGGCAGCACGGCGTTGGTGTGCTGCGTGCGGCCCATGAGCAGGATCGCCGCGGCGATGTCGTCGTCGTGGTCGCGCCCGGCGATGCCGAGCCGCGGCACATAGCCGACATTGACCTTGGCGACGTCCTTGATCGTCACCGGCACGCCGTTGGTCTGCGTGAGCATGATGTTCTCGATGTCCTCGGTGCGCGTGCCGAGGGTGAGATCGTCGTTTCCGCCGTCGTCGATGAGGCCGACGCCTCGGATGTTGATTGACTGCTGGCCGATCTGAATCTCGCGGCCGCCGACGTTGACATTGGCGTTGCCGATCGCCGTGACGATCTGTGGAATCGTGACGTTATAGGCCTCGAGCTTCTGCAGATTGACGTCGACGTTGAACTGCTTGGTCGTGCCGCCCCAGGAGTTGATCTGCACGACGCCGGGGATGGTGAGCATCCGGCGTGTGACGATATAGTCTTGGATCGTGCGCAGATTGGTCAGGCCGAAATTCGGCGGCCCCTTGACCTGATAGCGGAAGATTTCGCCGGTGAGGCTCGATTGCTGGATCTGCGGCGATTGGTTGCCCGGGAGCGTCACGCCCTGTTGCAGCGCAATCGCCGCCTGCTGATAGGCGAAATAATAATCCACCCCGTATTTGAAGGTCACGCGTACGAAGGATAGGCCATAAAACGACGTCGAGCGCACATTGACGACGCCGGGCACCGGGTAAAGCGCGATCTCCATCGGGATCGTGTAGTATTTCTCCATTTCCTCGGCGGAGAGGCCGGCCTGCTGCGCGGTGATCTCCAGAATGACCGGAGCGGGATTGGGATAGGCCTCGATGTTGAGCTTTGTGAAGGCGAGCAGGCCGGCGGCGACGAAGACGATGATGCCGAGCACGACGATCGCCCGGCGCGTGAGCCCGAATTGAAGGATGGCCTTCAGCACTTTCTATTTCCTCGTCTCTTCCGATCTACGGCGCGCTATGGCGGCGTCCGCTCAGTCGGACGCCCCGCCGGCGAGTTTGTTGCTCAAAAACACCGCGCCGTCGGTGACGACGCGCTCGCCGCGCTGCAGTCCTTCGAGGATCTGGTCGTAACCCTCCTGAATTTGGCCGACCTTGACCATTCTGCGCACGAAGTGGCGGTCGTCCGTGGTCGTCCAGGCGCTCAGTGAACCGTCGCCTTCGCGGACGACGGCGGCGGCCGGCACGGCAATCGCGTTGACGGCGTCGTCGATCCGGATGGTGAACTCCGCGAACATGCCGCCGCGCAACAAGTGCTGCGGGTCTTCGATCTCCGAGCGCACGAAGACGCGCCGCGTGTTGGGATCGACGGAGGGGCCGAGCACAGTGATCCTGCCGTCGAAATCCCGTCCCGGATAGGCGGGGACGTGCGCCTTCAGCTTCTGCCCGACCTTGAAGAGCGGCGTCTCCGCTTCCGGAACGTTGGCGAACAGCCACATGGTGGCAAGGTCGGCGACGGTGAAGGGCGGGGGCGCGACGCCGGGCTGAACGAAGAGCCCGGGCGCGGCGTTGCGCGTCGTCACATAGCCGGTCATCGGGCTTTTCACGACGAGACGCGGATCAGCCTTGCGCATGGCGATTATGGCGTCGATATCCTCATCGGTCTTGCCGAAGATGCGCACGGCGTCGCGCGCCGACTTCAACGCGCCCTCGGCCGTCTGCTGGTCGGAGGTCGATTGATCGACAGCCTGCTGCGAGGCGCCGCCGAAAGATTTCATCTTCTGCGCGCGCACCAGCGTCATATTCTGGAGCTTCAGCACGCCTGCGGCGGCGATCAGCGTCGATTCCGCGGCGAGGAGATCCGGGCTGTCGATAGTGAACAGCACCTGATCCTTCTCCACCTTGTCGCCGACATTAAACTTGGCGTCGATGATGCGGCCTTGATAGGGCGTGAAGACCTGCGTCAGCATATTCTGATTGAAATCGATGTTGCCGACGGCCTGCCGCTCGATCACGAAGGTCCTGGTTCCGACGAGTTCGATCTTGATCGCCTGGACCTGCTTCTCGTTGAGATCGACCGCGAGCTCTCCCGGGACGGTCTCCGCAGCCACGGGTTTCTCATCGGCGGGTTTCTTCGAGAAAACAAAGGCGTAAACCGCATAGGCGACGACCAGCGCGATGATGGCTGCGACGCCGTAACTCACGTAATTGCGCGGGATTTTAGGAGATTCGCTCATTCAACCGTCCTACGACAGGCATGTCTCTTCGTCGTCCGGATCGCTCGCGCCGCAGTGCGACGAAGCGGGCGCACAAGGGCCGCGCGCTGGAGGTATGGACACGGAGCCGGGCTTTGGTCCACTGTCGGAATCGACAGTAGACCCCCTAAGGACGCATTTGCAATATCGCCTCGGGGCTGCGATAGAGCGCGGGCATAGAGGAGGCCCCCGGCACGGCTGCGCCGGCGCCCAATTTGCGTCATCAAAGCCAGAGGCAGAAAGCGCGTCGAGCATGCAGCCAACCTACGGGAACGGCGAGTGGAACAATCGTTGAGAGCGCCTCTCGTCAGCCGACGTCCCGCGCTTGCGGCCGTCGTCCGCGTCGTGACGGGGTTCGGCGTCTTCGGCCTTTCCGGTTGCGCGGTGGGTCCGGACTTCATTTCGCCGCCGCCGCCGATGACGGACCGCTTCCTGCCGGATCCGGTGAAGAGCGCCGGCTCGCAGAGGGTCGTCGTCGTTGACGAGATTCCGGCGCGCTGGTGGGAGGTTTTCCACAACAAGAACCTCAATGCGCTCATCGAGGCGTCGATTGAGCACAATGCGTCGCTGCAGGCGGCGCAGGCGGCGATCCGCATCGCCTACTACCAGGCGGAGGCGCAGAAGGGCGGCTTCCTGCCCTCGATCCTGCTCGATTCCGAAAACACCCGCAATCTGCAGTCGCCCGTGCAGTTCGAAGTCACGCCCAACGCCTTCACCAATCCTTACTCCTATTTCACCAAATCGCTGACGATCGCCTATTCGCCGGACATCTGGGGCGGCAATCTGCGCGCCGTGCAGTCGCTCGAGGCGCAGACCGAGCAGCAGCGCTATCAGCTCGAGGCCGCCTATCTCGCTTTGACGAGCAATGTCGCCTCGGCCGCGGCGCAGGAGGCGACGCTGCGCGGGCAGATTACCGCGACGCAGGAGGTGATCAAGGAAGCGCGGGGCATCGTGACCATCCTGCGCCAGCAATATGGGATCGGCGCGGTGGCGCAGGCCGACGTGCTCGTGCAGGAGGCGGCGCTGGCGCAGATGGAGCAGCTGCTGCCGCCACTCGAAAAATCCTTAGCGCAGCAGCGCGACCTGCTGACGGCGCTCGCGGGGCAATATTCGACCGCGCAAGTGCCCGAGACCTTCAATCTGAAGGCGCTGACCCTGCCGGCGCGCTTGCCGGTGACGCTGCCTTCCGCCTTTGTGCGCCAGCGTCCCGACGTGCGCGCGGCGGAGGCCGCAATGCATTCGGCGAGCGCGCAGATCGGCGTGGCGATCGCCGCGCGCCTGCCTACCGTCTCCTTGTCGGCCTTCGCTGGCTACAGCGGCTACAGCATGTCGCAGCTCTTCCTGCCGCAGACGGGCTTCTACACGCTGACCGCGGGCGTGACGCAGCCGCTCTTCCAGGGCTTCACGCTCCTCAACAAGCAACGCGCCGCCGAGGCCGGGCTGACGCAGGCCGAGGCGCAATATCGCCAGACGGTGATCGTCGCCTTCCAGAACGTCGCCGACGCGCTGCGCGCGTTGCAGGCCGACGCCAAGGCGGTGGCGGCCGCGGTCCACGCCGAGACGGTGGCGAAAAAGAGCTTCGAGATCGTCAAGCAGCAGTTTCTCATGAGAGAGGGCAGTTCGGTCAACATGCTGCAGGTGCTGAACGCGGAGCAGACTTGGCTGCAGGCCGCGGTCACCCGAATGGGCGCTGAGGGCCAGCGGCTCAGCGACGTGGTCGGCCTGTTCATGGCGCTCGGCGGCGACTGGAAGGACGAGAACTTGAAGCGGCTCTCGCCCACCCTAGAGCCGGTGAGCCCGACGCTGCAGGAGGTCGCGAAGATCGACGAGCCGGTCAATCCCGACTGGTTCCCGACCTCGATCGAGTTCGGCAAGAGCCCCTGGGCCTCGGACAAGGTCCCGCCGCCGCCCCTGAGCTTGCCGGCCTTGGTCGCGCCGGTTGTCGCCGCGCCGCCTCTCGTCCCGCCGGCGCCGATGGGCGCGCCGCCGTCGACCGGCTGGTTCCCGACCTTCCTCGAATGATGCTCCGGGAGACGTGACGATGACCGGATTGCAAGGCATCGCTCTTTTCATCCTGATGCTCACCGGCTCGCCCGCCTTCGCGCAGGACGATCTGCCGCCGACGATGGCGCCCTTGCGCACGCCGCCCTATTGGGAGCAGTCGAGCGCGCCGCGCTATTTCACCTGGACCGGCGGCTATATCGGCGGCGAGATCGGCGGCGGGTGGCAGACGCTGGGCGACCAGGTCTACGCGCCGTTCTATCCGCTCACCGCTGCCGGCGTGCCGGGCCTGCCCGGCTATTATGATACGAGCGGCACGGCGCGCGGCGTGCTGGGCGGCGGCTATCTCGGCTACAACCAGCAGTTCTTCCAGAATTTGGTGCTCGGCCTCGAGGGCGACATCGAGGGCGGGAACATCCATAATTTCACCGCCGCCTGGGGCGCGGGCTTTGGCCCCTACAGCGTCGAGAGCTACAACAATTGGCGGGCCTCGCTGCGCGGCCGCATCGGCTATGCGATGGGCCATACGCTGCTCTACGCCACGGTCGGCGCGGCCTGGGCGAATTTCCAGACGGCGCACAACTTCGTGCTCAACGCCAATCCGAACTCCAATTTCCCCTATCCGCCGATCTATCCGAGCGACAATTCGAACACCACGCCGGTTGGATGGACCGTCGGCGCGGGGCTCGAATACGCCTTCATGGGCAATCTCGCGGCCCGCATCGAATATCGCTATTCGGACTTCGGCAGCATCAAGATCAATTCGCAGACGCCGACGCTGTACCTGACACGGACAGGGCCAGCGACCACACGCTGCGCGTGGGCGTCAGCTACCAATTCTGGGCCCCGCCCCCCGTCCTCATCGTCCCCGGCGTCGACGCGAAATATTGAGGCGAAGGCGCTCGAGCCTGGCTGCCGTCGTGGCGTGAAATCCGCATTGAATCCTTACACTGCTCGGGACTACTTCCTTCGGCGAAAGGGACGACGCAACCCTCAACCCCTATGCGCAGGCGACCGCAAGGAAGTCTAGATCATGATGCAGAAGCTGACCTTCGAAATCAGCCGCGAGGCTGCTCCAAACGTCTATGCGATCCGGCTCGTCGACGAGCGCCAGATCGCCCGGATCCTGATGGCGGAAGGATTCGCCAAGCCCTTTCCCCTAAAGCCCCTGCGCGTGGTTTACGACGAAGGCGGCGACGAGATCGCCCCGGTCAGCGGCTTTGACGACCAATCCGCGCAGGGACGGATTGAGCTTGCCATACTGAACAGCGTCTACCGCGACGCCCTCGCCCGCATCCAAGAGATGAACGTCGCTGCCTCGACACAGAAGTTCGACTCGGGACAGATGCAGGTTTTCCATTACTGAAAGTGATCCCTCGCAACGCTCGAGGCCGGTTCGAGGGCAAAGTGAATGGCCTTCTTACCGGTGAGCGCTCGAATGAGCCGCGCCGCCGGCTACAGAATGGAAAATTTTCTCGAGCCGGGAAGTCGATAATTGTCGGCTTCCTCTGGGTGCGATCCCGAGTTTTTTGGCAATTCCCTTCGCACATATCGCGAATTACAGTGGAAATACGACGCGACTTCGGCTTGGGTATCCGTCGGGCGGCGCTTGGAGGCGAGCCACAAGCGCTCTGGTCCCATCTCCCCTATAGGCTGGGCCCGCGCGCGCCTGAATTCGCAAGAACTTCTCGGAGATGGCCACCATCAAGAACCGCGCCGAATTGAAAAAGGTGCTGATTGTCGACGCTGACCTCGAGTTGGCGCGCCGGCTTCGGGACGCTTTCGTGGCGGAGGCCTATGAGGCCGCGCACACCACTTCGGGAGGGGAGGCCATCGTGCTGGCGATCTCCTGGCAGCCGTCCCTGATTCTCCTCGATGTCGGCGTCCAGGACATCGAGGGCCTGGAAGTGATTCGCATCCTTCGCAAGCATTCCCACGTCGCCATCATCGCCCTTTCCTCGCGCGACGAGGAGAGCGAGAAGATTGGCGCCCTCGACCGCGGAGCGAACGACTTCGTCTGCAAGCCCCTGAGACTTGGAGAATTGTTGGCGCGCGCGCGCGCTGCGCTGCGCTATCGCGCGCCCAGCGAGCCCGTCACCCTGGTCTATCAGGTCGGGCACCTGACCATCGACGCGGCGACCCGCACGGTCACGTTGCGGGGGCAGGCGTTGCGGTTCACTTCCAAGGAGTTCGAGGTGCTGCACATTTTGGCCAGCGCCAACGGCCGCGTCGTCGGGCAGCGCCAGCTCATCGAGCTCGTCTGGGGCGCGGCGAGCGCCGACAGCATTCAATATTTGCGCGTTTTCATCGGCCGGCTGCGCGCCAAGATCGAAGACGACCCCGCCAATCCGCAGATCCTGGTTACGGAGCGAGGCGTTGGCTACCGGCTCGTGCCGGGCGGTCCTGTGCACGTGGAGTGATCGTCAGGGCGCGCTTTCGCTGCGTCTCGCCTTTTCATGCTGCAGGCGTAGGCAGACGCGCAGCTTTTGCCTGCCGCGGGGTCGGCCGGAGTTGGCCCACCGTGTCAAGCGGAAGCTTTCAACATAAATGAACATATGATAAAATTTTTCCATTTGCAGGGAACCTTTTGCTGACTTCGTTATGGCGACCCGAATTATGCGGCTTCACGAGGCTTTTTTATGCGAGTATATGTATTAAAAATAATCAGTTATTCGTTTCGTGTTGTAATTTAGACACAGACTCCGGGAATTGTAAAGGGAGCGTGGGCCTTGCTGCGCAATAAGCGAAAATTCGTTATGCAATTTCGATTACAAACAGTGCTCGATTTAGATTTCCGCATCGCGATCGCCCGTTCGCTTGCTCCTACGCGCATCGAACCCACTCGTTAGTAAACACCGTAGGCTTAAAGCCTAATTAAGCATCTTTTCGTTTCAGTCCCGCGCCTCGGCGGGTGGCCATTCGGTCAAATGACCGAATGGCCACGATGATTTCGAAGAGCTTCTTTCCACCGCGCATGGTTGTTGCCTTCATTTTAGGCAAAACGACTGCGTGGATGCGCTTTTCCTTGTTACGCGGGGAGGCTCCCAAGGGGGAAAAACATAATGGAAGCCTAGCCGTGGACACGGCACTTTCAAGACAGAACTGATTTCGGCAGCACTCCAGACGAGGGGAGAACCTCAAATGTCCAAGCTTCGCGTGTCCCTAATCGCGCTCGTCGCAGCGATACCAGCCTTAGGCTTGGCGGCGGATCTGCCGTCCAAAAAGGCCCCCATCGTCCCAGTCACGCCCTTCAGTTGGGACGGCTGGTATGTCGGCTCCACATTCGGCTACGGCCTCGCCAACACCTGGGAGACGGGCTGGGATGCGCTGCCGGGATCGTTCGGCGCCTTCTCCCCCAGCGGCGCGGGACTGACCGGTCCCGCCTGGTATCAGCAAAAATACAATCCGCGCGGCATGCAGACCGACTTCCACGCCGGCTATCTGAAGCAGTGGGGCAATTTCGTCGGCGGCGGCGAGTTCGATATCGGTTTCGCGACCGGACAGACCAACAAGACCGTGTTCAACAACGTTCTGAACACGGTGTTCCCGGGCGGCTCGCTCACGCCCACCCCGCTCTTCCCCGCCGGAACCGTCGGCCCGAGCATTGCCCCCGGCGCCGCACCGTTCCAGACCAACATCCAGCAGAACTGGGAAATCTCGCTCATCGGCAAGGCCGGCTACGCCGACGGACGCGCGCTCTACTACCTCTTGGGCGGCCTCGTGAGCGGCGGCTATGACGTGCGCCACAACTATTGGGGCATGCCGAGCGTCTATCAATCCTTTGGCTATGCGACGCTCAACCCCAACAATGACATCAATAACATCGAGCGCTTCGGCTGGACGGTCGGCGCGGGTCTCGAATACGCCTTCACTAACCAGTGGTCGGCGAATATCGAATACCGCCACGTCGATCTTGGCAATGCGCATGTGACCTCGACCGGCAACCAGAACTCCGGCCTCAACATCCCTGGCTCGGGCGCGTTCCCGGCGCGTCGGCGGCGGTGGGCGGCGGCATTTTCGGCCTCAACTTCACCGAGCGCTTCACCGAGGACAATGTCCGCCTCGGCCTCAACTATCACTTCGGTCCGAACGCCAGTTTCTGGGGCGCTACGCCTGTCGTCGCCGAGCCCGCGCCGAAGGGACCGACGAAAAAGGAGCCGCCGAAGGTCGCGGCCGAGCCCGATCCGAGCTTCCTCGGCCGGTTCTATCACGCCTATGCGGATGAATGGGGCCTGGGCTACCCCGCCGACGATCCGTCGGCGCCGCCGAGCCGCCGCAGCTATTTCCCGCCGGCGCCGGTCACCTCCGGGCCCTATCCCTTCACCGAATGGCCGATGGGCGGCAGCAACTACATCGGCGCGACGACCCCGAACTCGATCGACAGCCCGCTCATGAAGGCGCTCGGTCCCACCGCGGTCGGCAAGTTCCTCGACGACGCGCACATCCAAGTCTATGGCTGGGTCAATCCGGGCTTCAACGTCTCCAACATGCGGACGCTGCCCGGACAGGTCACCGGCGGCAACTTCCCGGCGGCCTACGCCTACCAGCCCAACCTGCTACAGCTCGACCAGTTCGTGACGATCATCGAGCGTCTGCCCGACACGGTGCAGCAGGATCACATCGACTGGGGCTTCCGCCTGTCGCCACTCTTTGGCGAGACCTATCGCTACACGACGTCGCTCGGCATCTTCAGCGACCAGCTGCAGAAGTGGAACAAGTTTGCGGGCTTCGACGCGCCCATGATCTACGGCGAGTTGTATGTGCCGGGGATTATGGAGGGTCTGATGTTCCGCCTGGGCCGATTCATCTCGGTGCCGGACATCGAGGCGCAGCTCGCGCCGAACAACTACATGTATTCGCACTCCATGACCTACGGCTACGATAACTACACCACGACCGGCTTGATGACCACCTTGCAGGTCACCAAGAACATCACAGCGCAGTTCGGTATTCTTGTGGGCACCGACTTCGAACATCTGGAACGGCCGGCAGGTAAGTTACCCGGCTTTGCTGGCGGGCTCGCTCTACTCGCTAACGCCGGGGATCTGGTCCACTGTTCCGGCCGGCTATCTGTCCGCGGGGCAAGCGGCCTACAACGGCCAAAACGACAACGGCATTCAGCCGAGCTTCACCGGCTGTCTTCGTTATCAGACGGACGACGCCTACAACGCCATCTACTCCTGCGCCAACGCGATCAACACGGGAGGCTACGGCTACAACAACCTGCAGCAGTTCACGACGACCTACTACCACAAGTTCAACGACCAGTGGCACTTCGACATCGAATTCTGGCACATGCACACGGACTCGACGCCGAATTTCGCCTCGCCGCTCTTTGGCGCCACGCCCTATCCGTGGTTCCAGATGCTCAACGGCTACAATGGCGCGATCTGCCAGACCGACTTGAACTCGCACTGCACGGCGCGTGAGTGGTCGCTCCTGACCTACCTCAACTGGGAATTCTCGCCTCAGGACAACCTCTCCTGGCGCGCGGAATACTTCGACGACATCACGGGTCAGCGCACCGGCTTCAAGACCTCCTACTTCAACTACGCGATGGGCTGGCAGCACTGGCTGACCCCGACCATCACGATCCGTCCGGAAGTGGCCTTCTACAACTCTCTGAAGACGCCGGCCTTCGAGAACGGCACGAAGAGCCATGCGACGATCTTCTCCGCCGACCTGATCTGGCACTACTAGTCGGGGATCGGAGAAAAAGGAAACGCGGCGGCGCCTCCGGGCGTCGCCGTTTTCTTTCGCTCGAGAGTCGAGTCAACCGCGGCGCGCGCTTCTTTTGATTGCTCGACCGCGTCCGATTCGACATGATCGACACCGCGATTTTGAGCGCTGACCCTCTAGCCGCGAGCGAATGAACCATGCAATGCGTGACTGCCGTCATCCGCCCCTTCAAGCTCACCGAGGTGAAGGACGCCCTGCGTGAGCTCGGAGTCATGGGCCTCACGGTCACCGAGGTGAAGGGTTACGGCCGCCAGGCCGGACACACCGAGATCTATCGTGGCGCGGAATATGTCGCGCGCTTCGTTCCAAAATTGAAGCTCGAGGTCGTCGTGACGGCTGAACTGGTTGAGCGAGTGATCGAGACCATCGTCGCGACTTCGCGAACCGGCACGCATGGAGACGGCAAGATTTTCGTCCATACCCTCGACCAGGTCGTCAGAATTCGCACCGGCGACAGGGGCGACGAGGCGGTGTAAGCTCCGTCGAGCGTTGCGACCGCCCTCTCCCTGATCCTCCCGCGCTTCACGGATTAGGCGAGAGCACAACCTTATTCGAAGGAGAAACCGGATGCGCAAGATCATCCTCGCGCTCGCCCTTGCCGGCGTCTGCAGTTCCGCACCGTCATTCGCTCAGCAAAACGACGATCTACTGGTCTCGACGGCGCGCGATTGGGGCGGCGACGGCGGCGTCTTCACCTGCCAGCAATGGCGAGCCTATATGACGAAGCTCTACCGCCTCGCCGACCCCAAGAAGCGCGGCTACATCGACCAGAAGAGCTTCGCGATCATCCCGAAGACGAGTTCAGTCTTCGCTTCGGCGTCCTTCGACTACTTCGATCAGGCAGGCAAAGGCCGCGTGACGAAGGAAGAGTTCCTCGATTTCGAGAGCCCTTTTTTCGCACGCTTCGACAGGCAGCACAATTGCCACGTCACCTATGAGGACATCCGCGCCGTCAATGCCGCGGTCGCCGCCTCGAATGCGCCCATGAAGCATCAACACAGCGGTGGCGGAGGGAAGAACGGCGCCGGCGAAGGGCTCGGCGGCGGCTTCGGCTGGCGCAGCACGGGCCCGCAACAGTAGCGAGCGCGGCGCGCTGGCGCCCCATGATCCGCCGTCTCGGAACGTCGCCCAGTCTCGCGCGTTTATCGGGGCGAGGAGAGGATCATGTCTCGTTTTGCCCAATTGATCGCGAGCGTCACAGTGGCGATCGCGATCCTCGTCCCGCTTTCACCAGATGAGGCGAGGGCGCGAACGCGATGCTTCAGGCCAGACGCCCACGGGCGCCGACATTGCGTGCGCGATCACAGGCCGCGCTACCCGCAGGAGCCGGCCGCCTATTATCCAGAACCCGCGCCCGAACCAGAGACGCCGCGGGGTCTTCACCCCGTGCCGCCGACCGGATTCCGCTAAAGGGACGCGCTGCGCGCGCTCGGAGTTCTTGGGCCTGACGGTGACCGAGGTGAAGGGCTATGGTCGCCAAGCCGGGCACACCGAAATATATCGCGGCGCAGAATACACCGCGACGTTCATCCCAAAGCTAAAGATCGAGCTCGTCATCCCTCTCGAGCAGGTCGAGAAGGTGATCGACACGATCGTATCGGTCGCGCGAACGGGCACGCATGGTGACGGCAAGATTTTCGTCTTCACGGTGGATCAGCTCGTGCGCATCCGAACCGGCGAGCGCGACCGGGACGCTGTCTAACCGATATTCCCGAGGAGCTCGGCGGCGGAAGAGGGACGCCGGAGCCGCGCTGCCCGTCGCTTTGCGCCGTGGCGCCGTTCTCTAATACAGCTCCCATCTTCGCCCGCGGAGACTCGAGGGGCGGCGCTCTCTTGCGCGCGGATTGGGTTAAGCGCTATGGCGATAGCGTTCTATATTAGGGATAAGGGGGGTGAGATGAAAGCGCCAAAGCGGCTGACGATTGTCGGAGGCGTCGCAATTTATTTAGGCCTCACCGGCGCCGGTCTGGCGCTGGCGGGTGCGGCGCTCGCTCAGACTGGCAGCCCGAAAGCCGCCGCCCCGGCCGAGAAGGCCGTGCCCAAGGAGCCCAGTACACAGACCACCAGCGCGACCTTCGGCGACTGGACATTGCGTTGTCAGACGACGCCGGCGCCGCAATCCCGCCGGAGCTGCGAGATCGTCCAGAATGTGATGATCCAAAATCAGACCGCTCCCTTCGCCATGATCGCATTTGGGAAGCCCACGCCCGACGACAGTCTGCATGTGACTGTCGTCGTGCCGGTCAACGTAACCTTCCCGAGCAGCGTGCGTATCGCCTTAGATGAGAAAGATCCCCAGCCCGCCGAGCTGAGCTGGGCCCGGTGCCTGCCTGCGGGCTGCTTCGCCTCAGCGGTTCCGAAGGAGGAGGGGCTGAAAAAATGGCGCACGACCGCCGGCCCTGGTCGTGTGACCTTCAAGAGCGCCTCCGGCCAGGACGTCGCCATGCAGATTTCCTTCCGAGGCCTTCCGCAGGCGCTGGACGCGCTCGCCAAGGAGCGTTGAAGCGCGGGTTTCGCGCCCACGGCCGCGATCCCCGACAAAGTTAAGGCGCCCTGCCAACTGCCCTGCGCGGAGAGGGACTAGCGACAACACGCCGCTCGGCGCCTGCGCAGTCTCGCGGCGGCGGGTCGCCAGCTGTCATCGGCTTGACTCGAAGCCACAAGCCGCTAACCCTTCGCCTCGTCGAGATGGACCGTGGCCGGCGCTGCTGCGCCCCGCACGGCAGCGTCCCACGCGAGCGACCGAGGGAGTCATCGTGGAAAACGATAAGCTAGGCCTCCTTGACACCGTGACGTCGCAATTTGCGCTGTGGCGCGGCTTCTTCACGCGCGCGTCGGGACTCTTTCAGAAGCTGACATTCCGCATTCCGGAGGGGTCGAGCGCAGAGACGATCGAGCAGCTCAGCCATAGGTATGGACTGAGCGAACAGCAGCGGCAATTTCTCACCGGGCTCTGCGGCGACAAGGCCGGCGCGGCTTTCTTCGCCGATAAGATCGAGGAGATGAACCGAGCCTCGCTCCACCGCTCCGCCTTCGTGCTCAACGCGTTTACGCACTTGCTCTTCGTCGATATCGGCGCCCAGCTCTTCTTGTCTCTTCCGCAGCTCAAATGGTTTTTCGTTGTCGCGAATTTGGGCGTCGCCTGGATCGCGCACGCCTCCGTTCGGCAAGAGCTGCAGTCTTTGCTGGCCGGTCCGAACGCGCTGCCGCCAAAGCGGCGGCTGGGCGGATTGGCGGCGAATCCGGAGTATAATCGCGCCGTGAAGCAAAGCTCTCTTCCGCACGCGCGCAGCGCCTGGAGAGAGAAATCCTTGTATAGACCTGTTTATTTCATCAACGCGGCGGCGATATTCCTTGGCTCTCAATTCATCATCGCGCCGGAGAAGCTCATCTTTCCCTTCGGCCTCATCCTGCGCAAGACGACGGGACTTATCTCCACGCTCGTGATGTTGTTCGATGTCTGGCGAGGCGTCAAGGCGGGAGACGACGCTCGAAGCGCGCGCGAGAAAGAGATCTCGGTTTACGGAAATCTCGACATTTGACCGGCGACCGCGCGGCGCCTGCGCGCTGTGCAAAGCTTGGCCTTGGTCCACAACTTGCTTCGATTTCGACGGATGTTCCTCTCCGTCGAGTCCCTCCGATGACCTTCACTGCGATCTGCAACACCGACGCCGTCAGCGAAGGCGGCATGGGCCTCTTTCAAGCCGGCCGTAAGAGCGTGCTCCTCGTCTGGGCGAAGGGCGGCGAGCTCAAGGCCTATCGCGGGCGTTGTCCGCATGCGGACATGCCGCTGAGCGAGGCCGCCTTCGACGGCAAGACCGTCACCTGTCCGCACCATCAATGGGGTTTCGACAGCGGGAGCGGAAAATGCGTCACGCATCTCGTCCGCAACACGCTTCACCCCTATCCGCTACGAGTTGAGGGCGATGAGATCCAGGTCGACGTCGGGCCGGTGAAGCCCCCGCGCTCGGCGGCCGCGACGAACCCTGCCTGAAAATCACAGCGTCCGGCTGCGCCTCTCCGGGCCGCTTCGCCCCGCGTCGAGCGTGCTCTCGACAAGCGGGGCGATGCGGTCGACGATGCGTCGAACGCCCTCGCGATTGGGATGAAGCCCGCCCCAGAGAACGAGTTCGGGATCGCCGGAGACCCCCTCCAGAAAAAACGGGAAGAAGGGCAGCGAATAGCGCGCCGCCAGCGCGGGGAATAGCGCGTCGAAGCGCCGTCCCGCGGCTTCCCCCAGTCTTCCGGGCTCGGCGCGCATGCCGGTCAGCAGCACGCGCGTTCCCTTCGTGCGCAGCCGCGTGATGATAGTTTCAAGGTTGCCCTCGGGCAGCGTTGGATCGAGCCCGTTCAACATGTCGTTCGCGCCGAGCTCCAGGATCACGAGATCGGGCTTGAGCGCCTCGATACGCGGAAGCCTCGCCAAGCCTTTCTGGGTCGTGTCGCCGCTGACGCCGGCGTTGACGACGGTTGCGTCATACCCGTCCTCGTTCAGCCGGCGGCGCAGAACGACCGGAAAGGCCTCGGGCGGTCGCAACCCATAGCCCGCCGTCAGACTGTCGCCGAGCGCGACGATGGTTTTGGGGCGCGGCGTCGTCGGGTTGAAGGCCGCGAGAAGGAGAAGCAGCGCCAGCACGGCGCGCGCCTGCCTCCGCCGGCGGCTTCCCGCGCTCGGTGAAATGGCTTGCGGTTTCGGCACGGCGACGGTCCTGGCGCGCAGCAGCGTTCGATACGGATACATAAAGCGGCGAAGCGAAAAGCCAGGTTCGCCGACTGAGGGTTCAGCGGTCCCGCGCCGGTTCCGCCGGCGCGCCGATCCATTCGGAATTCGGCGGGATGGTCTCGCCCTTCATCACCACCGTCAGAGGGCCGAGCCGCGCAAAATCGCCGACAAAAGTGTCGTAGAGCACCGTCGATCCCGCGCCGACGCAGACGCCGCGCCCAAGATGCACGCGCCCGACCTTCATGACCCGGTCCTCGTAAAGATGCGTCTGCAGCGCGCTGACTGCGTTGATGGCGCAATAATCGCCGATCGTGACGCAGTCGAACTCGGTGATGTCCGTCGTGTCCATGAACACGCCCTTGCCGATCTTGGCGCCGAACAGGCGCAGCATCATTGGCAGGAAGGGCGTGCCGCGCAGATGGTCGAGCATCACCTTGCCGGCGAGGCCCCAATAGAGCACGGCGCAGGCCTCGGTGCGCATGGCCCAGAAGGACCACATCGGCTTCACCTGCGGTTCATATTTGCCCATCGTCAACCATTTGACGAAGACGACGACGAGCGTCATGCCGAGCGAGATCAGCACCGAGGAGAGGACGAAGAGCCTCAGCACATTCGCATATTCGCCGTCGATGAGCGCCTGTCCGAAGCTTTCGACCGACCAAGTGCCGAAGGTCATGAAGAGCATCGTCGGCAGGGAGACGTTGATCGCTTCATAGCCGGCACGCATGACCTTGCGCCAATAGGGCGGCTCATAGGTCCAGCTTGCGCCGCCGCCGTCGAATTTCTGGCGCACGGGCAGCTTGATCGGCGGCGAGCCGAACCAGGTGTCGCCCTGCGCGACGGGCTGATCCGTCGGCGGACGCGACTTGATCCCGATCAGCGCGCCGGTCGGGATATCGGAGCCCGGCGGCACCACGGCGTCATTGCCGATGAACACCCGATCGCCGGTACGCACGCGCTTCAAATACATCCAGCCGCGGCGAATGTCCTCGTCGCCGAGGACGACCTCGTCGGCGATGAAGCATTTCTCGCCGATCTCGACGATGTCGTAGCGGCCGGAAAGATTGGTGGAGATTTCCGGAGTCCTTGCCGATCTTCGCGCCCATGAGCTGGTACCAGCCGCGCATGTAAAGCGTCGCAAAGAGCGAGGAGAGTGTTTCGAGCGTGACTTCTGCGGCGAGCGCCACCATCCATTTGCGCAGATAGAAACCTGACCAGACCGAATAGGCGCCTTCGCGCACGCGCGTTGGCATGACGACCCAGCGGAAGGCGACGATGAAGGCGACGCTGACGAGCACCAGCGTGAAGGCGGTCGGCCAGGCGAAGATCGGGATCGCGGCGAGATAATAGAGATGGTTCGAACTCCGCGATCCCCATCCAGGCGTCGAGCTTGTCGAAGACATAGAAGGCGGGAAAGATCGGCAGGAGGCCGATCGGCGGAATGACCAGCGCGAAGATCGCGAAAAGCACCGTCATGACCGTTCGGCGCAAGGGGCTCGGCTCGACCTGCGGGTCGAGCTTGGCCTCGTCGACTTCCCCGACACGCCGGCCCGGCGAGCCGGCCCAGAGCTCATGCGCGCTGACGCAGGCGCCGCTGGGCAGCGAGGTCAAATCCTCGAGCGCCGCGCCGTCCGCGATCATGACGCCCTCCTCGATTGCGCAGGAGGAGCCGACATAGGCGTCGGCGCCGATCTCGATCGGCCCGATGACGAGCTCATTGCCCTCGACGCGCGCGTTGGAGAGCTTGAGCTTGCCGCCGAGCGAGGCGCCCGCGCCGATCGTCACGAGATCGATGGCGCCCGCGTCGAACTCGCTGATGAGCGCGTCCTTGCCGATGTTGGCTCCGAGCGCCCGCAGATAGAAGTTCATCAGCGGCGAGACCTGGAACCATTTGGCGTGGGTCAGACTGATGAGCCGCTGCGACAGCCACCATCGATAATAATACACGCCCCAAAGCGGGTAACGTCCGGGTTTCGTGCGGCCGATCACCAGCCATTTGCCGCCGATCGAGACGCCGAGAGTCGCGAGATTGACACAGGCGTAGACGGCGAGCAGCGTGAGGGTCTCGGTCAGAAGCGAAGCGTCGACGCTCGTGATGAGCTGATAGGAGACGAAGACGCCGAGCCATTGCGCGGTGATCGCCGCAAGCAGGAAGGGCAGGGCGGCCGCCTGAGCGAGGCCGCAGAGCAGGCGCCGCAGCAGCGGCGGCGGCTTGAAGGACAGATCGCGCGGGGTAAGATCGATCTCGGGGCCGCCCGCAAGATGGCGTGCCAGCGCCCGCAGCGTGCGATGCGCGTATAGGTCCTGCAACGTGATCCGTGCGAGCGCGGGCGTCTCGCGCGCGACGCCGACAAAGCGAGCCGCGAGCAGCGAATGACCGCCGAGATCGGTGAAGAAATCCGCGTCGAAAGGAATGGGCGCGTCGGGAAAGACGCGCTTCGCCGCTTCCAGCAGCTTCGCCTCCCTCGCGTCGCGCGGCGTCTCCTGCTCCTCGTCGAGGCCCGGTGGCGCGGTCAGCTCCTGCTTGGCGAGCGCCTTGCGATCGACCTTGCCGGAGGGGAGCGTCGGCAAGGCTTCAACGAACTCGTAACGCGCCGGCACCATATAGACGGGCAAGGTTTCGCGGAGCGCCGCGCGCAGCTCGCGCGGATCCGGCTTTTCTCCGTCCGTCGTGAGAAAGGCGACGAGCTCGTCCAGGCCTTTTTCCTGGCGCAGGACGACGGCGGCGTGCCGCAGGCCTGGAAGCTTGGAAAGCGTCGCCTCGATCTCCTCGAGCTCGACGCGAAAGCCGCGGATCTTGATCTGCGTGTCGATGCGCCCGCGATAGACGATGTCGCCTTTCTCATCGACGAAAGCGGCGTCGCCGGAGCGATAGAGAATGGGATCGGAGCCGTCCGAGGGGAAAGGGTTCCTGACGAATTTTTCTGCCGTCAGCGCCTCGCGCTTGAGATAGCCCTTCGTGACGCCAGGCCCGCCGATGAGAAGCTCGCCTTCGACGCCGCTTTCGAGAAGCTTCAGATGCTCGTCGACGACATAGCAGCTGTAATTGGGTATCGGCTTGCCGATCGTGATCGGCTCGCCGAAGCGCACCTGCGCGATCGTCGCGACGACGGTGATTTCCGTCGGACCGTAGCCGTTGAAGATCGTCCGATCGGCCCGCGCCCATCGATCGGCGACCGCCGGCGGACAAGCCTCGCCGCCGAGGATGATCTTGCGCAAAGAGCTCACGTCGCGCGGCAGGACTGACAGAAGCGTCGGCACCGTGTCCATCACGGTGACGCCGGCTTCCTCCAGAATGTCCGGCAATTGCTCGGTTTCGGCGAGGATCTCGGGCGTCGCGACGAAGAGAGAGGCGCCGACGAGATAGGGAACCCAGATTTCCTCCATGGAGAGATCGAAGGCGACGGAGGCGCCCTGAAAAACCACGTCGGAGGCGGTGAGCCGATAGACCTCGTTGCAGGAGCGCAGATAGTGGCAAATGTTGCGGCCGGTGACGACGATTCCCTTAGGAACGCCTGTCGAGCCCGAGGTGAAGATCAGATAGGCGGGATCGTCGGGCGTCGCCCCACGGAGTCTCGGATCGGGCGGCGAGTCGCAAGGCTCCGCGATCTCCGCGTCGATCCAGAGCGGCGCGCCGACGCCCTTCTGCGCCTTCTCGGCGAAAGCCGCCGAGGTCAGCAATCCCTTGGCCTCGGCGTCGCCAAGGCAGACCGCGATGCGATCGATGGGAGCGCCGGCGTCGAAAGGGAGAAAGGCCGCCCCTGTGAAGGTGATGGCGAGCTGGGCGATGAGGAGCTCGGGACCGCGCGCCATCCACAGCCCGACCGCGTCGCCCGGACGAACGCCGCGCGAAACGAGCCCCTGCGCGATCGCGCCCGCCATCGCTTCGACCTCGCGATAGGTGAAACGGCGCTCGAGCGTCGCCAAGGCGATCGCATGCGGGTGAGCGGCCGCGGAGGCGCGAAAAACCTCGCAGAGCAACTCGTCGCGCAGCAGGTCTGGGATCGCCGGCCCGCGCAGCGCCGCGAACAGCCGCCGCGCTTCGCTCTGCGGCGTCTCGGCGTCGGGACGCGGCAAGGCCGCCAAATCTCGGTCGAGTTCGTTCATGGCCTCAATGTCGCGAGCCTTCCCAATGGGCTCGGAATCCTTAGCATGGCTCGACCGGCGAGCCTATTTGCGAGCCCCGAAAGTTGCGGACTTTCACCCTTTTCCGAGAGTTTCCAGAAGCTTCGCCTGTGCCGCTCACTCGGGGTCGTCGTCCTCGCCGCGCAGCTCGGCCGGCGTCAGGAAAGCGGCGAGCTTCGCCCCGCCGAAAGACGCCTTCGCCCAGCTCTCGAGCGGGAATTCCAGCACGGCGAGCGCGGCCGTCGGATATTTCAGGCGTATCCGCTGCAGCGCTTCCGCATCGCCCGAGCCCGCGAGCGCGATGGCGAGCTCGGAAAAGCCTGGATTGTGGCCGACGACAAGCAGCGTCTCGGCCCGATCGGGTGACTGCCGCAGGATTTCGAGCAAATGATCGGCCGTGGCGTTGTAGATTGTGTTTTCAATCAGATGCGCAACGTGCTCGGGGAAGGCTTCGAGCGCCTGTTCGAGCGTCTGCCGGGCTCGTTTCGCGTTGGAGGCGACCGCAAGCTGTGGGGTCAGGCCGCGTTGCGCGAGATGCTCGCCGACGCGACGGGCGTCCTCCAGACCGCGGCGGGTCAGGGGACGTTCGCGGTCGCCACCGGCCGAATGCCGGTCCGCCTTGCCGTGTCGCAGGAGCAGAAGTCTTCGCATAGGCTGCCCTCTCGCGCGCTTATCCTTCGAGACCTCGCGTCAGGGGAGAAGGCCGACGCGAAATCCGGATCGCAAGAGTCTTCTCAACTTTTGCGTCCTTTAGCTCTAGCACGCGATTCGCCCGGGGGGCGAGGCGGCGGGGTCGCGTGAGAATGTCGCGGCGCTCGCGCCCGTCGCGAGCCTAGGAAAGCCTCGAAAGGAGCATCATGAGGCTGTTTTACAGAGCTTTTCTCCTCGTTCTCGGCCTCGTTGCGCCCGGCGCCCTGGCGCTTGAAAAATTCGCGGCCCTGGAAAATCTGAATTTGCCTATGGGCGCTTTCGAGCTCCGCATCCCACGCCTCGCAGTCGAGAACACGCCGCTGACGCAGGAAGCGCTTGCGGCGATCTTCGCGTCCAGAGCAACGACACAGCTCGCCGAGCGGCTTGCGCGCTTTTCCGCAGGGCGCGTGCGCGTCCCCGAGGCGCAGGCGCGAAGCGTGGCCGGCGACAGAAAAAATTCGCTCATTTTCAATGATATGCAAATGGATGCGGTCGTCGATGGGCGCGTCGGCGCGTTGACCGTAGGCTTGCTCGAGGAAAGGCTGCGCGAAGACACCCCGTCGGCGGTGGCGCGTTACGAAAACTTGCGGGCGAGCGGGCTCGATCTGCCGAGACTCGCAAGGCTTTTCGCGGACGGAAGCGCCGCCGACGGGGCGCCGGCGCTGGCAGAATCGGCCGCGCTCGAAAAGCTCGCCCTCTCGGCCGGGGAGGGCGCCGTCTCGCTCGCCGCCGCGCGGCTCTCGACCCGGCGGCCGAGGCTTGGCGAGCGCCCCGAGAACGCCTGGCCGCATCTCTTTGGAGAAATTGGGAGCGAGACCGCCAACGACATCCTGCAGACGATCGCCTTCGAGACGTTGGAGGCGCACGACCTCGCTCTCGCGGGCCACGAGGCGCCGGCGGAGGCGTCCTATGCCATCGGCGCGCGCGACCTCGCCTTCGAGGGCCTCGACAAGGGCGTCGTCCGCAAGGCGCAACTGGCCGGCTTCAGCTCCAAGAGCGCGGATGGCGGCCGGCTCGGAGTGGAAGCGCTCGCCGTCGAGGGGCTCGACATTGGCGCGGCGTTCACGCGCCCGGGGCTGCGGGCGCTGCATTTCGACAGAGCGAGGATCGAACGGCTGACTGGCGACGCGCCGGCGCCCGACGGCAAAGGCCGCGTCAAATTCGCGCTCGCCTCTGGCGGGCTCGATCTCGGCAATTTCCGCGACGGCGCCCCGACCAAGGCGCTGGCGCGTTTTCAGGGCCTGAGCGTCGATCTCGCCGCCCGCGGCGACGACCCGAGCGCCGCCTTCCTGCGCGGGCTCGGCTATTCGACGCTCGAGCTTGCCGGCGCAGGGGATGCGCAATGGCTGGACGCGCGGCGCGAATTTGAGGTCTCGAAGCTCTCTCTCGAAGCCCGGGATATGTTTGTGCTAAGCCTCCGTCTGAAGCTCTCTCACGTCGAGGGCGGGGTCTTCAGCGCCAGCCCGCTCGTCGCGGCGTCGCTGCTGATGGCCGCGCGTCTCGACCGGGTGGAGGCGACCCTTTCCAACGCAAAGCTCCTCGATCGGCTCATCGAGCAATCGGCGCGGCAGAGCGGCGCCGATCCCGCGCAGCTCCGCCTCGACTACGCCCGCGACATGGGGCGAGCGATCCTCGGCGCGCTCGGCGAAAGCGACAAGGCGAAACGCATCGCCGCGGCGGTCGAAAGCTTCCTCATCCATCGCTCTCGGCTCCGCGTCGCGCTGACGGCGCCGCAGGGCCTCGGCGTGATGGACCTCATCCGGAGCCCATCCGATATTTTGCAACAGCTGGAGGTGGGGGCCGTCGCGGAGTAGCGGCTTCCTCTCTTCGTCGCGCCGCGCCGCAGGCAGGCTGTTGTCCTCGGAAATTCCGCGAGAAACCGGCCGCGCCTCTTGCGCTCGGCGCCGCGCCGCGGCAAAGTCCCGCCCCCGCGGCTCCCCCGAGCCTTCGATTCCAAAGGCAATTCGGATTTTTGCGTCATGAAGGTCACGATCGAGAGAGCGACTCTTCTGCGGGCGCTCGGGCATGTTCATCGCGTTGTGGAGCGGCGCACGACCATCCCGATCCTGGCCAATGTCCTGCTTGAGGCGAGCGACAAGTCTCTGCTGCTCAAGGCCACCGATCTCGATCTCGAGATCACCGAGAAGGTCGCAGCCGAAGTGGGGCGCCCCGGCGCGACGACGCTCCCCGCCCATACGCTCTACGACATCGTGCGCAAGCTCCCCGAAGGCGCGCAGGCCTCGCTCGAGGCGAGCGGCGAAACGGGCCAGCTCACGCTGCTCTCCGGCCGCTCCCGCTTCTCCTTGCAGACGCTGCCGCAAAGCGATTTTCCAGAGGTGACGTCGGGGGAATTCGGCCACCGCTTCGCGCTGCCGCCCGCCGACCTGAAGCGCCTGATCGAGAAGACGCAGTTTGCGATCTCGACCGAAGAGACCCGCTATTATCTCAACGGCATTTTCATGCATGTCGTGGAGATCGAGGGCCGTTCGCTGTTGCGCGCGGTCGCGACGGACGGCCATCGCCTCGCGCGCTTCGAGCTGCCGGCGCCCGCCGGCGCCGCCGGCATGCCGGGCGTGATCCTGCCGCGCAAGGCGGTGAACGAAATTCAGCGACTGCTCGAGGACGCCGAGCACGAGGCGACGATCGAGGTCTCGGCCAATAAGATGCGCTTTTCCTTCGGCGATGCGCTTTTGACGACGAAGCTCATCGACGGCACTTTCCCGGACTATGGGCGCGTGATCCCTACGGGCAACGACAAACGGCTCACCGTCGAACGCGACAGCTTCCGCAATGCGGTGGATCGCGTCTCGACGATCTCCTCCGAGCGCGGGCGCGCAGTGAAGCTCGCGCTCTCGCCCGGCAAGCTCGTGCTCTCGGTGACCAACCCGGACCAGGGCTCGGCGGTCGAGGAGCTCGAGGCCGACTATGACGCCACGCCGCTCGATGTCGGCTTCAGCTCCCGCTATCTGCTCGACATACTGGGAGAGCTCGAGAGCGACACGACCCTTTTCCTGCTCGCGGACCCCGGCTCGCCGACGCTGATCCAGGATCGCGACGGCGCAGCCGTGCTCTACGTGCTGATGCCGATGCGGGTTTGAGCCTCAGGGCGCCCCGAGCGGTCTGGGGGCGCCCGGCGCGCCCGGATGCTGAGAAGGATCGAAAGCGTCGTTGCGCCGGGTGGCTTGGCGCTGGCGCTGTTCCGCAGCAGGCGAAGCTCTGTTCTCGACCGGTTGCGCACCTCGCTTCCTGGCCGGATGCGCCGAGCTGAGCTCGGAGAGTTTTGCATTCGTTTCCTGTTGAAGCGCGACGATGCGGCCCGACAGAGCGTCAATCTCGGATTTGGTTTCGGTTTTCGTCTCGTCGATGCGGCGGTTGATCCCGTCGAACGCCCCAAGGGACTTCTCCAGCGCCGCGACGGACTTCGTGTTGGCGCTTCGGGATTTCTCGAGCGCCTCCACCTTCTTCTGCAAGCTCTCGATCTCCGCTTGCAGCTTCTGCGTCACGGGAAGGAGATCAACCGGAGGCGCGCTCCATTGCGCGGTTTTAGCGGCGATGAAGTCGAACCAGCCGGAAGATTGCGGGACGACGACGCCATAAAGCCCCCAGCCCGCAAGGCCCGCGAGCGCGCAGGCGGCGAGCGTCGCGCCGGTTCTCCCCGCGCGCTTCAAGAGCCGCGCTCGCGCCGCGGTGGGACCGCTCTCCGCCTGCGGCTCTTCCCGCCGACGACCGCCCGGCGGTCGGTCGGCCGCGCTGATGCGGATTTCAGGAATAGTCCCCGGCTGCCCGGCCATGGCCGAGATGGCGGCGAGAGGATCGAAGTCGTTTGACATGCTTTGACCTCCCGGATGCGAGCCTGTGGTCGACAAGCCTCAAGCCAATCGACTTAACATCTTCCTAACGCCGCTTCCCGCGCTGGCGCTCCTCTTTCCTTTAACCCACGTTTACGATTTTCAGCCTAAGCTTACGCGGGGGCCTTGGGTGCGTTTGCGTTCAGCCGAGAGAGTTCCGCCGTGCAGGAGTTGCCCGCCGTAACGGTCGCCGATTCCGCCCTGACCGATATGGCCAGCCTTGAGCCGCCATCGGCCGCGCCACTAAAGACTAGGCGCGGCAAAGCCGTCGAAATTACGATCAGGCTGGGCCCCGATGAAAGTGGCGGGATCAAGCTCCTTTCGGCGACAGCGCTTGGGGAGGATGGCCGGCTCTCTCTTCCCATCCGCGCGCTTTCGCCGCCGCCGCCTTGCAAGGCGCAGGCTCTCTCGCCGATCGCGAGGCCGTCGGCTGGCCTGCGGAGCTTTTGGTTGACGCCGCTATTGGTCGTGGCCGCGCTGATCCTGGGCTTTGCGGTGAGGGCAGGGTGCGGGCGGATTTGGCCCGAGGCGCCGCCGCAAGCAAAGGCCGCGACGAAAAGGCTCGCCGACCGGATCATCCTTGGCGAGTCGCAAGGAGACGCCAAAGCGCGCAATCCGCATTCCTCGGCCGCGGGTCTCGCGCAATTCGTCGACGGCACATGGCTCGATCTCGTCAGGCGGCGGCGCCCCGACATCGCGGCGGGGCTCAGCCCGAAGCAGATCCTGCGGCTGCGTGCCGATCCTCAGCTCGCGCGCTTCATGACGGACCGCTATGTCGAGGAGAATGCGCTGCTCCTTGCGCGGCGCGGCCTGCCGGCCACGCCGGGCTCTCTCTACCTTGCGCATTTTGCCGGACCGGGAGGCGCCGCCGCCATTCTCGGAGCCCCGGAAAACGCCGATGCGGCGACGGTGATCGCCAACGCCGATCGCCGGGCCGGCGTCACGCGCGAAAAGATTTTGAGCGGGAATCCTTTCCTCCGCAATTTCACCGCCAAAGACCTCAAGGAATGGGCGGAGCTCAAAATGCAGAATGTGAGCCTCGGCGCCGGGGCGCTGCCTGAGAAGACTGCGTCGAGCAGCGATTGATTTATGGCGTTGAGCGTGGCGCGAGAGTGCTAGTCTTCGACCAGGGGAAACGGCTCGCAGAAGGGGGCTCCAGTCATGGACTCTTTGCTTTCGCATCTCGGGCTCTGGCTCGCCGCGATTCTCGCCATCGGCGTCGTGACCGCGCAGAAGCGCCGCCGCGCCGAGACGGATGGCGGTCTTTCCCCCTGGCTCGGCTGGGGCCTCCTCGCCTTCGTCCTCGGACTCGTCGTCGCGGGCGTCGGGGCTTTGACGGGCCGAGCGGGCCTTTGGCTCGAGTTCGGGCCTCGCCTCTTATGCGGCCTTTCTCATCGGCTGCGCTGCCGGCGCGCTCGGCCGCGGCGGAGATTTGCGCGAGCATCGGGAGTGGGCGCTGGGCCTGCTGCCCGCGACGCTGCTGTGGTTCGGCGCCAATGCGGTCGAGATTCCAGGCATCGAGGCGGCGCGGAGAGAAGCCGCCGCGCCGCCGGTCGAAGACCGGGGTATTGCCGACAAGCGCGCGCCCGAAACCGCCGATCCGCGGGCGGTCTTCCTCGAAAGCGCAAGGCGGCAGGCCGAAGCTCTGGCACGCAGCCAGGCGGCGCAGCGGGTGGAGCCTGAAGCCGGAGCAGGGGCGGATCGGACCGGCTCGGTCGCGATCCAAAACCTCACGCCCCAGCAGCGGGCGGCGCGGCTCGAGGCCGCCCGCGCCACTCTCGCCAAGCTCCCCGCCGCCGGCGCGCTCGAGCTTCCAGTCTGCCAACAGGCGCTGGACGCTTCGCAAAGGGTAAGCAAGGCGCTCTTTGCGCCCGGGAGCTACGAGATCACGCGCGCCGCGGCCGTGGCGCTCGACGCGCTGACGCCGATCCTGCGCCGCTGCCCCGACGCGAAGGTCGAGATCGCCGGCCATACCGACAATGTCGGCGACGCGGCGAGCAATCAGGCCCTCTCGAAGCTGCGCGCCGAAGCGGTGCTGCGCTATCTCGTGGCGCAGGGCGTTTCCGCCGCGCGGCTCTCGGCTGCGGGCTATGGCGCGCAGCAGCCGATCGCCCCGAACGACGACGAGCCGGGGCGGGCCGACAATCGCCGCATCGAGTTCACCCTGAAATGAGCGGTCGACGCTCGCGGTTCGGCCGCGAAAGCTCTTGAGAACCGCGCAAGCAGTGCTTTCGCGCTGCTTTTCCAATCGGCTATCCTCCTCTTGCGGGAGCGCGATTCGCCAGATGAGCAAGCCGACCTATTACGAATTCTTCGCTGGGGGCGGCATGGCGCGCGCGGGGCTGGGCGACGGCTGGCGCTGCCTCTTCGCCAATGACTTCGACGCGAAGAAAGCGAAGACCTATCGCGAGAACTGGGGCGGCGACGCGCTTTTCGTCGGCGACGTGCGCAGCATCACGACCGCGCAATTGCCGGGGCGCGCCGATCTCGTCTGGGCGTCCTTCCCCTGCCAGGACCTATCCCTTGCCGGCGCGCGCGCGGGGCTCGCAGGCGAGCGCAGCGGAAGCTTCTGGCCGTTCTTCGACCTCATGCGCGGCTTGCGCAAGGAAGGCCGCGCGCCGCGCTTGCTCGCCTTCGAAAATGTCTGCGGAACGCTGACCTCGCATGGCGGCAAGGATTTCGCCGCAATCTGCGAAGCCCTGGCGGACGAAGGCTACCGCTATGGCGCGCTCGTCATCGACGCGGCGCTCTTCGTGCCGCAGTCGCGACCGCGTCTCTTCATCGTCGCAGCCGACGCGGCCCTGCCGCCTCCTCTTGCCCTGACGGTGCAAACCGCCGACGGGCCCTTCCATGCGCCCCGGCTGCAGGGTGCGGTCGAGCGGCTTTCAGAAGCTGCGCGGCGCGGCTGGGTCTGGTGGCGGCTGGCGTCGCCAAGCAAGCGCAACCTCTCGCTCGCCGAGCTTGTCGACGCCCGCCCGGATGGGGTGGCTTGGCGCTCGGAACAAGAGACGCAGGCGCTCGTCTCGCTGATGAACGCGACCCATCGCGAAAGGCTCGCCGCGGCGCAGGCTGCGGGCCGCCCCGCCGTCGGCGCGGTCTATCGGCGCACGCGCTATTCGTCTGCGGGCGAAAAGAGCCAGCGCGCAGAGGCGCGTTTCGACGGGCTCTCGGGCTGCCTGCGCACACCCGCCGGCGGCTCCAGCCGTCAGATCCTGCTTTTCGTCGAGGGCCGGCGGCTGCGCTCGCGGCTGATCTCCGCGCGCGAAACCGCGCGGCTGATGGGCCTTGCGGAGGATTATCGGCTGCCCTCAGGCTACAACGAGGCCTATCATCTGACCGGCGACGGGGTCGTCGCGCCGGTTGTCCGGCATCTGAGCCAACATCTTCTCGAGCCGCTCCTGCGCCACGCCGCGCAGCGGCAAGCCGCGTGAAGGCGGAAGACCCGGCGCGCCGCTCCGCCACGATGCGCGCGGTCAAATCGCGCGACACGACGCCGGAGCTCATCGTCCGCGCGCTGCTGCGTCGCTTCGCGCCCTTCTACCGCTTGCATCGCAAGGATGTCGCCGGCAATCCCGACATCGCCTATCCCGGGCGCAAGCGCGCGATCTTCGTGCATGGCTGTTTCTGGCACGGCCACAACTGCGCGCGCGGCGCGCGTATGCCGAAAGCCAATGCGGACTATTGGCGCGCCAAGATCGAGCGCAACCGCGCGCGCGACGCCGCCAATCTCGACAAGCTCCACGCGACGGGCTGGAGCGCGTTGACGGTGTGGGAGTGCGAGCTCAAGGACCTCGCGACGGTGGAGCAAAGGCTCAGGGCGTTCTTGCAATAGACGAATGGCGTCGCCGAAGCGTTCGGGTCGCATAGCAGCGAAAAGACCTCGTCCTCGCGCAATCGCCGGATGGTTATGACGTCTGTATCGCTCTCACGGCGGTCCGGAGAAACTCGACCGCCGGCGCCAAAGTCGGCGCCTGGAGCATCAGTGGTTGCCGCCAGATCGTCTCCTGCCTTTCTGGGCTGGCAAGGACGTCTTTCACCTCCGATACGAACGCGGAGAGTGTCGGGAAGTCGTAGCGATTCAGAAACGCCGCCGTGTTGAACTCGTTTTTGACCAACCTATCGGAAAAATAGAGAGGTATGGTTTCGGCAGCCCATGCCTGGACGAGCTTTTCCGTGTAATAGCCAGGAAACATTGAATTCTCGAAACACAAACTGAAGACATATGGCTGCAAAATTTCGTATTTGGAGCGCGGATCGGTTCTCCCGCTCGCGCGACCGAATTGATCCACCGGGCCGAGGCTCGCCAAGGCGTCGGCGACCATCATTCGATGCGGTTCGTAGTGGCTAGACACGAGGGCGCAGAATTTGGGCCTTCGCATGTAAGGACCGTGTCGCGCCGTCAAAAGCTGCGGGATCGTAAGGAGCGCCTCATTTCCGTGAGCGTTGTCGAAAGTCGGCGGCCCTTTGCGATACTTCGGCGACCAGGCGATCTCGCCGTACCAAACCGGCAGGCGAAAATTGCGCCCGCAATAATGATCGATATCCGATGATAGCGCGTATCGGTAGTATTTGAAATTTGGCCTGATGTTTTCCCAAATGAACGCAATGGTTTTTTCAGGATAAGCGACTGGCCGGTGCGGAAACACGCTCGAAAAAACGACATCCGCTTCGTCCTCGCTTTCGCAGGGTTTCCATCCGCCAAGCGACAGGTCGAGCAGATGTTTGAGAAAGCCGTGATACGGCGAAAAATCCGACCAGAAATCAACGAAGGCAATTTTCGTTTTGAAGCCGATCCACCGGGCCAGCGGCGCCGCCGCCCCGCGCAAGCGGAAGGATCGAGCCGCGCGCGACAATTCAAGGTCGATGGCTTGAATGGCTTCCTCCGTCAAAACGTTTGGGCTCTGACTGAAATGAGGTGCCTGCTCGGTCGACGGACTTCCGCCAGTCGGAGCCTAAGGTTTGTCCAGGCGTGCGACTTTGGCAAGGCGCCAGCGATGGCTAGGCTATTGCTCCGGCGCACAAAAAAAGACGGAAGCGGTCCTGCCGGATCGCTTCCGCCCTCGACCGATACGCGTCCCTCGCTCCGCTCAGAGCGGTAGTTTCGGGCACGCGCGGGGCGCGTTCTCGATGCGGCGTCAGTTCACGCAGGTCAGTCTGCGCGTGACATGGACGCCGCCGCTCTTTTCCGCGACCTTGGTCACGGCGAGCGTGCAGTCTTCGTCCTCCGCGTCGAATGCGCGGCCGACCTTGATGGTCGGCCCGCTGCCCAATGGCCTCATTCCTTTCGCAGGCTCGCCCGAGGTCGCATTCGCCCCCTTGCGGGTCGTGGCGGTCGTCGCGTTGCTGCTCTCTTTGCCGATTGACGCCGACGGCGTAGCCGCGACTGCTGCGCAAAGTCCCGCGGCTATTGTAATGGCGAAGACAGCCCGCGACGTGCGGCTGGCGAAAGGATTATCCCGCGAAATGGCCACCAGACGCCCCTTTCGGTTCTATGGGAAATCTCTTCCTCAAGCGGCGCGACGGCCGATTGAGGAATTCCCCGTACGAGTGGGCAACGCCAGAGAGCGCCGTTGGTTGCAGCGAGAGCAAAAAAAATTAAACCGCGGTCGGCTGCGTCAGCGCTTCAACGCCGCGATCAGGCTGGAGGTATCCCAGCGCGACCCGCCCATCTGCTGAATGCGCGCATAAAACTGATCGACGAGCGCCGCGACCGGCAGCTCCGCCCCATTGCGCCGCGCCTCATCGAGACAGATGGCGAGATCCTTGCGCATCCACTCCACGGCGAAGCCGTGATCGAACGCGCCCTTGAGCATGGTCGCCGCGCGATTCTCCATCTGCCAGGATTGCGCCGCGCCGTTCTTGATAAGATCGACGACGGCGAGCCCGTCAAGTCCGGCGCGTTCGGCAAAGTTCAAGGCTTCCGACAGGCTCTGGACCAGGCCGGCGATCGCGATCTGATTGACCATTTTGGTGAGCTGACCGGAGCCGGGCGGCCCCATGAGCCGGCAGGCCTTCGCATAGGCGGCGATGACCGGCTCGGCCTTGGCGAAGACTTCCGGCTCTCCGCCGCACATGACCGTGAGCTGGCCCTTTTCGGCCCCCGCTTGTCCGCCCGAGATGGGGGCGTCAAGAAAGCCGAGGCTTCGTTCCGCCGCCGCCTGGAACAACTCGCGCGCGACCTTCGCCGAGGCGGTCGTATGATCGGCGAAGACCGTGCCGGCGCGCATGCCGGCGAAGGCGCCGCTCGCGCCGAGCGTCACCGCATGCAGATCCTCGTCATTGCCCACGCAGGAGAAGACGAATTCGGCGCCCTCGGCGGCTTCGCGCGGCGTCGCCGCGGCGCGCGCAGAAAACTCCTTTTCGAAGCGCTGCGCCTTGGCGGCGGTCCGATTATAGACCGTGACGCGATGGCCAGCGCGCGCCAGATGGCCGGCCATCGGATAGCCCATTACGCCCAGCCCGATGAAGGCGACGTTGCTCCCTCGCGTCATACCTGCTTCCTTCCAAACTCTGTCTGCGCGCGCGGCGCGCTTTGTCTTTGATCGCGCCGGGTCAGGAGGCCGGAGCAGCGCCCAGTCACGAAATCTATCAGCTTCTGCGCAATTCGTTCCAGCCGGAAGCCTTACGAAAGTTTCATCCCCTCTCCACTGGCGCGCAAGGGCCAACCCCCCATCTTGTCTCCCATAGGGCCGGCCATCGTCCCTAGCCGTGCGGCCCCTCCCCCGCGGCAGAACTGAGACGCCGTCGGCGGAGCCGGCGGCGTCTTTTCCTGGAGACAACTTCCCATGCACGACCCCGCTTTTCGGGTTTCCTCTCTTACCTTCCGCCGCCGTCTCTTCGGCGCCGCCGCGGCCGTGGCGCTTCTCGCGGCGGGCTCGAGCGTCGCCCTGCCGCCCGCCGCGCATGCTGAAGCGCTGGCGCCGCAGTCCGCAGCGGGTCCCGCCTCTTTCGCGGACGTCGTCGAGCGCGTGAAGGGCGCCGTCGTCGCCATCAAGGTCAAAGCCGTCGAGACTCAGGGCTTCGCCGGGCTGGGCGAGGGCGAAGAGGGTCAGGAGCTCTCCCCCGACGACCCTTTCAATGACTTTCTGAGGCGTTTCGGCGAAGGCCGCGGCGGTGGCGGCGTTCCCCATAAGCACGTCACGCAGTCGCAAGGCTCGGGCTTCGTCATCAGCGGCGACGGCTATGTCGTGACGAACAACCACGTCGTCGAGCACGCCAAGGAAGTCGAGGTGACCTTCGACAACGGCAAGACCCTGCCGGCGAAGGTCATCGGCACCGACAAGCGCACCGATCTGGCGCTGCTCAAGGTCAGCGACGGCGGCAATCTGCCTTATGTCGAATGGTCGAACACCGCCCCGCGCGTCGGCGACTGGGTCATCGCGGTCGGCAACCCCTTCGGCCTTGGCGGAACGGTCACCGCGGGCATAGTCTCGGCGCGCGGCCGCGACATTCAGGCCGGACCCTATGACGACTTCCTGCAGATCGACGCGCCCGTGAACCGCGGCAATTCCGGCGGCCCGGCCTTCGACGAGCGGGGCGGCGTCGTTGGCGTCAACACGGCGATCTACTCGCCCTCGGGCGGCTCGGTCGGCATTGGCTTCGCGATCCCCACGGAAGTGGCCAAGGACGTCGTGGTCGCGCTCAAGGAGAAGGGCACGGTCACGCGCGGCTGGATCGGCGTGCAGATTCAGTCTGTCTCGCAGGACATCGCTGACAGCCTGGGGCTCAAATCCACCAAGGGCGCGCTGGTCGCCTCTCCCGCGAAGGGCGGACCCGCCGAGGCCGCAGGGCTCAAGTCGGGCGACGTGATCGTGTCCGTCAACGGCGATAAGGTCGAGGGGCCCCGCGAGCTCTCGCGCAAGATCGCCGCTCTCGGACCAGGCAAGTCGGTGGATCTCGTCTATCTGCGCGGCGGCGCTGAGAAGTCCGTCAACCTGAAGCTCGGCACCCTTCCGGCTGAGAAGGACATAAGGGCGGATCTCGGGGGCGGCGAGGAGAAGGGCGGCTCGTTGAGCGCGCTTGGAATCGAGGTGGTGCCCGCTTCGCAGGTGCGCGGCGGTTCCAGCGGCGAGGGCCTCTTGATCACGAACGTCGATCCGGAAGGCGCAGGAGCGCAGAAGGGCCTACGGCGCGGCGACACGATTCTCGAAGCTGGCGGCAAGGCGGTCGACGCCCGTGCCGATCTCGTCCAGGCCTTCGACGCCGCGCGCAAGGAAGGCCGAAAGGCCGTGCTGCTGCGCGTGAAATCCGCCGAAGGCACCCGCTTCGTCGCGCTGCCGGCGCAAGGCGGCTGATCCGTGGCGTAGCGTAGCGTTTGAGTGCAATTGCGTAAGCAGTGGCCTCTCCCGGCTCGACACGCCGGGGGAGGCTCTGTGTTTTTCAGCCGCGCTTGCGCTTGAGCCTTATGATCACGTCGCAGCCGACGATCTCCATGCCTTCCGGCGGCGCGGGCAGCCGCGCGAATTCGATCGAGTCGTCGGCGGCGTCGAACATCCGGCCCGTCGCCTCGTCGATGAAGTGGTTGTGCGGCGAGGTGCGCGTATGGAAATAGGTCCGCGGGCCCTGCACCGCGATCTGGCGCAAGAGGCCCGCGGCGGCGAACTGGTTGAGCGCGTTGTAGACGGTCGACAGCGACATGCGCAGACCCGCCTCGCGCGCCTCGGCGTGCAGCGCCTCGGCGCTCACGTGGCGGTCGCCGTTCTGGCTGAACAGCAGCTTGGATAGAGACACGCGCTGCACGGTCGGGCGAAGCCCCGCATTGCGCAGCTTCGCCTTGAGCGCCGCCTCGGGCAGCGGCGCGCGCCGCAGAGCCTCTGCTGGCGTTGACGGCGTGCTTCGGCCTGTGGAAGGAATGTGCGTCACGTCGGTTGCGCGGATTTCCCGCGCCCTTCCTCTATTGAGCTCCAGGTTCGTCACTAGAGTTCAGCCTCGGCCCCCTGTCAAACAAATACCCCGAGAGTGTAATCTTTCCAGAGAACACAATCGGCTACGCCTCTCGGGCGTGGGCTTTTCCCGAACGGCGGAGACCGTGATGCAATTTTCGAGCAAAGGCCTTCGGCTCGACCGCCGCGCGCTTCTCGCCGGGCTCTTGAGCCTCGGCGCGGGCGCCCCACTTAAGCCGGCGCAGGCCGACGATTTTCAAGCTTTTGTGCAGGGCCTCTGGCCGCAAGCCGAGGCCGCCGGCGTCTCGCGCGAAACCTTCGCGCGCGCGACGGCCGATCTCACGCCCGACTCCGGCGTGGTAGTCAAGCCGAAGGTCCAGTCCGAGTTCACCGTCTCAATCCCGACCTATGTCGGGGGCGCCGTGACGAAGGCCCGCGTCGAGCAGGGCCGCGCCCTCGCCAAGGAGCTTGCGCCCGTCCTGCGCGACGTCGAGAAGCGCTATGGCGTTCCGGGCGAGGTTCCGCTCGCCATTCTCGCCATTGAGAGCAATTTCGGCGCGGGGACCGGCGGCTCCGACGTGTTGCGCGTGCTCGCGACGCTCGCCTGGCAAGGTCATCTGGCCGAGAAGCTTAAGGAGGAATTCGTCGCGGCGCTACTCATGCTGCAGGACGGATTTCCGCGCTCAAAGCTGCGCGGCTCTTGGGCCGGGGCGATGGGCATGCCGCAGTTCTTGCCCTCGACCTACCGCAAATTCGCGGTTCGCTATGGGGGCGAGGGAACGCCGGACATTTGGGGCTCCCGCCAGGACGCGATCGCCTCCATCGCGAGGTTCCTCGCAGGCTCGGGCTGGGTTTCGGGCCTCTCCTGGGGCTACGAAACGCTCGTCCCGGAGAACTTCGACTATGCGAATTTCGACATGGATTTCGCGAAGTTTCGAAGCCTGGGCTTTACGCGACCCCAAGGAGCCGCATTGCCGGCGAGCGGCGCGGCCAGCCTTTATGTGCCGACGGGCGCCGCGGGTCCGGCCTTTCTTTTAACCGACAATTGGGAGGTCGTGCGCCAATACAACACTTCGGACGCCTATGCGCTGGCGGTGGGCGTCTTGGGCGACCGGATCGCCGGCCGCGATACGCCCTCAAAACCCTGGCCCAAGGTCGCTCCGCTCGCCACGACCGACATCGTCAAGATGCAACAGGCCCTGGCGCAGCAGGGCTTTTACAAGGGCGCAGAAGACGGCAAGCTCGGCCGCGGCATGCGAAACGCCGTTCACGCTTGGCAGCTCAGCGCCGGCGTCTCGCCGGCCGATGGATTTGCGACGCGCGCCATGCTGGAGAAGCTGCTCGCCGGGCAATGAGGGCGACCGCCGTTGCGGGCGTACGGTTGCGGGCTTAGGTTCCGTGCTGTTCGGGCTGGCGAGTCGCAACGCCGAGCGAGAGGGATCCATGATCGAGGCGATTGAGCACTGGGCGCCCGCCCGCCGAGCCGCAGGACTTCGCGCGTCGCGTCTGCCGCGCGGGGACGGCGCGCCTCTCAAAATCAAATTCTCGACGCGCCAATGCTGGCTCGGCCAGCTCCTCGTCGCGACGAGCGATAAGGGCGTCTGCTTCCTCGCCTTCGGCGACGACTGCGAAGCCTTGCTGGCCGATCTCGAGACGAGGTTTCCGAAGGCCAGGCTTTTGCGCGCCGGCGACAAATCGCTCGTCGCCGAGGCCCTGCGCCTCGTGGAGGCGCCAGCGGAGGACTTCGACTTTCCTCTCGATATCCCAGGAACGCCGTTCCAACGCCGCGTCTGGGCCGCCCTGCGCCGGATCCCGGCGGGCGCCACCGCCAGCTATTCCGAGATTGCCCAGCACATTGGCGAGCCCAGGTCCGTGAGAGCGGTCGCCGGGGCCTGCGCGGCCAACAAGATCGCCGTCGCGATTCCCTGCCACCGTGTTCTGCGCAGCGACGGCTCGCTCTGCGGCTATCGCTGGGGCGTCGAGCGCAAACGGGCGCTTCTCGAGCGGGAGGCGGGAATAAAATCGCCGTCCTGCACAATTTTCTGAGCGTAGCCGTCGGATTTCGCGCCGACAGGCGTCCCGGTTGGACTCCGCCTGTGCTAGAATGTGCGTCGACGCAAACTTCGGAGACAGCGCAATGGTTTGGAACGATCGCACGAAACTGGGAACCGTCATCGTGGTCTCGGTGCTCGCGGGAATATTCTTCTTTTGGATCGCGGTTCTGCTGCTCGCTGTCGGCGCCTTCCTGATTGTCTGGGGCAATGACCCGAAACGCACCGAGGAATTCCTTGCTGGTCTTCCGGGCGGCCCGCAGCTCGTCAAGGCTTTGGGCCAGGTCGAGGCGGCAATTCCCTCGCGCGAGCCCTGATTGCGCGCGCGATCGCGCCCTGCGGTCTCATGCTTAACCGCGCCCGTTTGCGAGGCGGGCGCGGTTGTTGGTCGAGCCTAGCGGGCTCTGAGCGCGAGGCTCAGTTAGTCCTCGCGCCTAGTGGCCGATCTCGTGGCTGATTGCATTTTCCTGCTGAATTCAGCACGCGCTGCTCGCCGCGCGTGATGTGGCCGTTGTTCTGCGAAGCCATGTCCCTCTCCTCCTGGCGCACGGCGCTGTCCTGCTGATGCAGGGCGTGCGCTTGTCCCTTGGTGATTTCGCCTTCTTTCAATTCCTTGTTTATGCGGCCGTTCTGATTGTTGAGCCGCGCGTTCACCTCTGCGCGGCGGGGATGGCGCTGCGCCCAGGTCTCGGCCGAAGCCTCGGTGAAGCCGGCGCCCAGCGTGAGGCCGAGGATGGCGACGGCGACGCGCGCCGAGTTGAGTGGTCGGGTCATGGAAAGGTCTCCTTGTCTCGGGCGGAAGCCCTGAGCGTGAGCAATATCGGGCCCTGAACCTGAACCCCACCTGAAGGCTCAGTTAATTTCCCTTCAACAATTCTTGGTTGGCGAAAAGAAAACGCCCCGCCCGTACATCCGGGGCGGGGCGTTTCTGTCGGGCGACCGGGGAAACGATCGCCGTCATGGGGGCGCGGGCCAATGGAAGCCGACGCTGTGCCCGCGGACAAAGGCAGCCGCGCGAGGCTGTCAGCGCCTTTCGCCGGGCAGAAGCCGGGCGGAAGCGTAGAGCGGCGAGTAGGCGACGCCCGGGCGAGCCAGTCCAAGCCAGCCGGCCGAAGCCGGCGGCGGCTCGTCGCAGAAGGGGCGAAGCTCGAAGTTCAAGAGAAGCTCCCGCATGGCGCTTCTTCGACGCAGAGACTTTCTCATCTTCATGATCCGATCTCCTATGCTCGCGTCACTCTTGATGCGCCCCCCGGGCGTCTGTATTGAGGATGGTCCGCCCAAAAGTGAAATCCGGCAAGTCTATTCTCCTGCGCTCTAGGCGTTTGACTGCAGATTTCCCGCGAGTGTTGCAAAATTATCGCACTCCACCTTGCTGCAGTGCGAAATTTGGCGAGATTTTGCGCCAAGCAACGTAGTGAAAACTCGATATTCAGAGCAAATGTTCCTTTCTCATGACGTGGTGCGGTGCAGTACCGCAATTTGCGCAGCCGACAGGGCGCTGAAATAATTCCTGGCGCCTTCTCAATTGCGCGGCGCGAAATGGTGAGGTTCTGGGGCAGGTCGACAACCGTCTGCGGGAGAAAGGTCTGTTTTGCCGCTTCTTCGGCTTTTTCGATCGGCTCGCTGGGGTCTTCGCCATGACAGCGCTTCCCGATAAGCTTCCGCCATTAAGCGAAAACCAAGTAGCTCCTGCTATTTGTCTGTCTGCGAGCCCCAAGCTATAACAAAACTGCGGCAGCTCGGAGTGGCGGAGGGGATATGAGGAAGGCGACGCTCGGCGTTCGGTGCCGCGTAGCGGCGATCGGGCTTGCGGGCGCGCTGGCGGGCTGCGCGTCGAGCGACGGCGGTCTCCAGTCCCCCCTGACGCTCGCCTCGCAGTCCGCCGGCCCGCGCGTGACGGCTGCGGCGCCGGCGCAGGGAGATTTCATGGGCCTTGCTGATGAGCGGGCTGGGACGACGCACGATCCTTCCGAGGAGCGCAACCGCGCCACGCTCGAGTTCAATCAGCAGATCAACCGCTCCGTCGTCTATCCCGTCGCCGAAACCTATCGGGAGGGGGTTCCGGAGGCGGTGCGCAACTCGATTAAATCCTTCTCTAACAATCTGGGCGAGCCGCTGATCTTCGCCAATGACCTTTTGCAGCTGCGGCCCGGGGCCGCGGCGACGACCGCGGCGCGTTTCGCCATGAACTCGACCTTCGGCCTGGGCGGTCTCGTGGATGTCGCAAGCCGGGAAAAGCTTTCGCGCCAGACGGGCGACTTCGGTCAGACGCTTTATGTTTGGGGCGCGCGTGACAGTGAATATCTCGTTCTGCCGCTCGTGGGGCCGACCACGACGCGCGACCTCATTGGCTCGACGGTCGAATTCGTGGTTATGCTGCCGGTCAACTGGTTTGGACCGGCCGGCCTCGCAGCGCAGGCGCGAGAAATCGGCGTCGCGGGATCGACGGCGACCACCCTCACGACGGGGGTCAATATCTCAGGATCGACAGCCGGCGCGCTGTCGAAGGTGGATAAGGCTGGGGATTTGCAGGCGCTCGAGGCCAGCTCCATAGATTTTTACGTCATGCTGCAAAGCGTCGCCATGCAGAAGAGGGACGCGGAACTCAAGGAGGCGCTGGCCCAGAGCGGTTGGTCGACGTTCTCCAACGCCCGCACGGTCGAAACCGCGTCGGGGAACACGTTCAGGAAGTCCGCGTCCGGGGCCGCCGAATCGGCGGAGTCGAATGCGGGCAGCGCCCTGCAATGAAGACGCTCTCGCCCGGCCAGCGCATCGCGGCGGCTGGCCTCGCCACGCTCTGATCGCTTTTTCCCTCCCGGCTGAAGGAAAATCATGCCTCGAACGTCCCTCAGAATCCCGGCCCTCGCCGCCTTGCTGCTCGCGGCGCTGCTCTCGGCTCCGGCTCGCAGCGAAAGCGCGGAACCGGCGGCGCGTGTGAACAGCTTCTACGAGGTTCTCCTCAATACGATGGAGAACGCAAAGCAGCTCGGGCTCAAGGGTCGGTATGACAAGCTCGCGCCCGTGCTCTCGAAAACCTATGATCTGGCGTCCATGGCCAAGACCGCCGTAGGGCCGGGCTGGAGCGAGTTCACGCCGGAGCAGCAGCGTGAGGTCGTCAAGGCCTTCACGCGCATGACGATCGCGACCTACGCCAGCCGCTTCGACGATTATGCCGGAGAACAGCTCGAAGTCTCGCAAACGGTCGATCAGCCGAACGGCGACAGGCTCGTCAAGACGCAAATCACCCAATCCAACGGCAAGACCGTGGCGCTCAATTATTTGATGCGCAAGGTCGGGTCCGATTGGAAGATCATGGACGTCTATCTCAATGGCGCGATCAGCGAGCTTGCGACGCGTCGGGCGGAGTTCGGGGCCATTTTGAAATCCGGTGGTCCCGATGGGCTGATCAGTTCGCTGACGCGTCAGGCGGACAAGCTCCTCTCGGGCGGCACTTAAAGCAGGAAGGATCGTCGCCGGCGATCGCCGGGCGGCGGGAGAGGGCAAGCGCGCAGCCCTCGATGCTGGGGATGGGGAATGAAAGCTCTTGTGACCGGGGCGACGGGTTTCATCGGCTCGGCGGTCGCGCGTCGGCTCCTGGTCGAGGGCGTCGCCCTTCGCGCGCTCGTGCGTCCCGGCTCGGATCGCCGAAACATCGACGGCTTGGACGTTGAAATCATCGAGGGCGATCTCGGCAACGCCGCCGCCTCGGCGCGCGCCTGTCGCGGCTGCGACGCGCTGTTTCATGTCGCCGCCGACTATCGCCTCTGGGCTCGAAGGCCGAGCGAAATCTACCAGACGAACGTCGAAGGCACGCGGGCCATTTTGAAGGCGGCGGCGGAGGCTGGCGTCGGCCGCATCGTTTACACCAGCAGCGTGGCGACGCTGGAGCCGCCCGACGACGGTACGCCGGGCGACGAGTCCAAGCGGGCGCGGCTCGAAGACATCGTCGGCCACTACAAACGGTCGAAGTTCATGGCCGAGGAGGTCGTTCGCGACTTCGTCGACAAGGGTCTGGCCGTGGTCATGGTCAACCCCTCCGCGCCGGTCGGTCCGCGCGACGTCAAGCCGACGCCCACGGGGCGCACGATTCTCGAGGCCGCCGCCGGTCGAATGCCGGCCTATGTCGACACCGGCCTCAATATTGTTCATGTCGATGATGTCGCCGACGGACATTGGCTGGCGTTCGAGCGCGGCCGGGTCGGCGAGACTTATGTGCTCGGCGGCGCGAATATGACGCTTCGCGAGATCCTGACCGCAATCGCGGAACTGGTCGGCCGCGCGCCGCCCAGGGTCCGGCTGCCGTACAACCTCGTCCTGCCCATCGCCCATCTTTCCGAAGCGGCGGCGCGGTTGACCGGGAAATCTCCCGTCGCCACCGTCGAAGGCGTGAAGCTTTCAAAGAAGATGATGTTCTTCTCCAGCGAGAAGGCCCACAAGGAACTGGGCTACGCGGCGAGAGCGCCGCTGTTGGCGCTCGAGGACGCCATCCATTGGTTCTCCGACAACGGCTATCTGAGACAGGCGCCCGCCTCGAGGCGGGAAAAGTCGACAGGCGGGAGATTCGTCCGATCCCCGCTGCGGGAGAGCGCCCTCCCCAAAAGCGCCAAGCGCTTCGTGGAAAAGAAGATGTTCGATCGATAAGACCGATCGTCGCTGAGTCCGAGGTAGGCGGCGAAAGCGCAGGGCGTCGAGCTCTGCGTCGTCAAACTTCCCGAGGCGAAAAAAGCGTCGTCCTGTTGCCAAAGCGCTGGGTGGTCGAGCGCTCCTTCGCTTGGGCGACGCGATGCTGGAGGCTCGTCAAAGACCATGAGCGCCTCTTGCTCAAGCGCGCCGAGAAGTCCTGTTCTAGAGTGCATAACACCCTCTAGGGGCTTCGGCCTTTTGCTGCTCAAAATGAAACGTGTGGCTATTTTGTCACACTAAAACTGTGATCTTTTTGTCACAGTCTTACAAAAAATCTTCGATCAACTCCAAAACCAGCGCTTCAGCGGAGGTTGTTCTACAATTTTGTAGAGGCGCGATGTCAGAGGCCCGATCTATTCATTTATGGCAGCTGTTTGCATGTGTCGGCAGAGAAATCGGCGATTTCTCGTCCCCTTGTGCGGCAGCGCACGCCATCGCCTGCGTCAAATGGGCCGCCACGGCGCGCCGAGGGCTCCGAGCCAGAAACTGAGGAGGTTCGTCATGAAAAGTAAGGTGCTCGCCGCATCGGTGCTGGCCACTGTCCTGTCCGCGTCGGCGTTCGCCGCCGACCTTCCGTCGATCAAGGCGCCCCTCGTTGTTCCGCCGCCGCCGCCGCTCTGGACGGGCTTTTATGTCGGCGCGAACGCAGGCGGGATCTTGGGCGGGAATCCCGGTCTGACGAGTTCCGGCGTAGACATCTATGACGATTACTATCCTGCGGCGGCGGGCGCCGCCGGCGCTCTGAGCGCCGACGCTTCTGGGATCGGAAACGGCAACAGGGGATCGTTCAGCGGAGGCGCGCAGGTTGGCTTCAATTACCAGTTCAATCCCAGCTTCCTTGTTGGTGTTGAGGCTGACATTCAAGGCGTGGCGGGTTCGAGTGTCAACACCGCCTTCACCAGCGCTGCGCCGGACCCGCTCGGCAGCCCGACGACGATGCTCACCTCGGCGCAATTCCAAGGTTCGCTGGACTACGTTGGCACGGTGCGGGCTCGCGCCGGCTATCTCGTGACTCCGACCTTGCTGGTCTACGGCACGGGGGGTCTTGCTTACGCCAATGCAAATATGTCCGCGTCCTATGCCACCATTGACCTTGCCGGCATCTACGGGCCCGGATTTGCGAGCTCCTCCTATTCGGACACGCGCGTCGGCTGGACCGCCGGTGGCGGCGTGGAATGGATGTTCCTGCCAAACTGGAGCGCCAAGCTCGAATATCTGTATTATGATCTCGGCACGGTGACCCTCAACAGCGTAGTAACCTGGGGCAGCTTAGGTTACTACGGCTACGGATATTCGACCTCGGCGAGCGCTCGCTTCAACGGCAACCTCGTGCGCGCTGGCGTGAACTATCACTTCACCTGGGGTGCTCCGGTCCCGGTACTGGCGAAATATTGATGGAGCGCGAGCTACCCCGCTCGGCTTTTCACGTCGATCGGGGAAGAGCCGGCGAGGCTGGTCGGCCGCGGCGACGAAAGCAAGCTCTGGACGCCGACTTCCGGCCGGAGTGAGCCGTGTCGCTCGGCGCTGTGTCGGACGTCTCGACTAAACGTCTTTGAGCTTGCGTTGCATCCGGCCGATCTCCACCCACTGCCATGAGGCGAGGGCGGGGAGTCCGATGACGATCTCGCGGAAGCGTTTCGCGAGCGACAGGGCGATGGCGGCGTCGGCGGGCAGGCCGATCACCGCGCCGATTACGACCAGTCCCGTTTCTTGCACGCCCAGGGCGCCCGGCACGAAAAAGGCGAGATTGCGGATGGCCTGACAGAGGCTCTCGAGCGCGATGGCGCTCCAGGGTGACGCAGGATGGCCGACGAGCTTGAGCACAAGCCAGGTCTCGAAGGAGCCGGCGATCATGCCCGCGAGCTGCCAGGCGAGCGCCGCCCGGAGCCGCCCATAGCGCCCGGAGAGCTTAACGACCTCTTCGTCGAGCATCGTGGCGCCGCCGGTGAGCGCTGTGAGCCCCCAGCGTTCGCCGAGCGTGCGCTCGATCATCTGCGCGAGTTCGCGTGAAGGGCGAGCCGTAGCGCAAGAGCAAAGCGACCGCGACGGGGATCGCCGCGCTCGCGGCGAGACCCGCGAGCATCGTGTCCACGAGCGGCGTCTTTTTCACGATTGTGAGAAGCAGCGCCAGACCGACGGCGGTGAAGAGGATCTGATTGACCAGGGTGAGGAGCACTTCGACGATCACGCTCGCCGCGACGGCGGCGCCGTTGAGCGGGCGCAAGAGCACGAGCCTGATTCCGACGATCTCGCCGCCGATGCTGGCGACCGGCAGCAGCCGGCTAATCGCCTCGCGCACCGCCGCGACCCAGAGGAGAAAAGGCCGCGTCGCATAATGTTGCGGATCGCGCGGAGCCAGCAGCGTGCGCCATCCTTCCGCGTCGAGCATGAGCGGCAGGAGGTGGAACGGGACGATCCACAAGAGCCCCCATCCCGCCCGCTCGAGCGTATCGAAGATCGACCAGATTCCCTCATGCGCGACGAGCGCTGCGAGCGCCGCGAGGCCTGCGACCCCAGCCAGAATGGTCAGGCCTTGCGCCGGAAGCTTCACGCGGCGCCTCGGGGGGGCCAGAAGTCCGAGAAGCCGCCGCGCTTCACGCCGAGACTGTCCACGGCCTCTCGAACGCGCGGCGACAAAAGCGCCTCGAGCTCGTCGGTCGGCCGATAGGACGCCATGGAACGCGTGATCCCCTCTTGCGTGGCCGGATGCGAGTAGATTTCCGTCACGCCGTCCGGCAGGCGGGCGAGCGCGGCGAGCAGCGCGCGCTCATCCATGGCGCCGGTCTCGGCGATCCCGCAAATGCGATCGTTGTGCGCTATGCCGGCGCGGTCCAGGCGTAGGCGCATGAGAGAGAGCCAGGGCCGTAGATACATCGGCGGATCGACTGCGAGCGGCAGCCGTATCGCGGGAAACGGATATCGCCGACGTGCGGCGATGATAAGCGAGAGCACCGTCGGGTGAAGGTGAAAATGCTTATGCGCGTTGACGTGATCGAGCGCGAGGCCGCTCTTCTGAAAGAGCGCGAATTGCGCCTCGATTTCGAGCGCAAGCTGGCGGCGCACTTGAGGCAGGAAGAAGAAACGAAACCCGTCGCGCGCCATGGCGTCGCCGAAACGACCCTCGGCGTCGACGAGATCGGGAATTTTTTCACGCGACAGCGTAGAGTGTCCGTCCGCCAGAACGAGATGCAGTCCGACGCGAAGCTTCGGCGCGCGCTTGGCGCGGGCGATCGCATCCTCGGCGGCCGGCGCGCCGACCATCAGGCTCGCCGCCGACAACACGCCGTCCCAATGCGCGCGTTCGACCGCCTCATTGACTGCTTCATGCAGTCCAAAATCATCGGCCGTGACGATCAGCCCCCGCGGGGCGGTGCGCGGCATGGCTAAGCCGGGCGCTCAGCTCTGATGGGCGTTGAGGAAGCGGAAAAATTCAACGCCCTCGCGCAAGCGGCGTTTCGTCATCCCCCAGCTGCGAAGCATCTCGGAGACGATCTCCCAGATCTTGCTTGGGCGGAAATAGAAGCTCTTGTAGAAGCGTTCGACGCCGTGGAAAATCTCTTCCTTGGAGAGATGCGGATAGCTCAGCGCCGCAAGCTGCACGCCCTCGCTATTGACGAGATTGACGGAGTTGTTCTCCTCGAGCCAGCCATTGGCGATCGCGTCCTCATAGAGCTTCGTGCCGGGGTAGGGCGCGGCGAGCGAGACCTGGATGGTGTGCGGATTGATGTCCTTCGCGAACTGAATTGTCTTCTCGATCGTCTCGCGCGTCTCGCTCGGCAGGCCGAGTATGAAGGTGCCGTGAATTGTGATGCCGAGCTTGCGGCAGTCCTCGGTGAAGCGGCGCGCGATGTCGGTGCGCAGGCCCTTCTTGATGACGTGCAGGATGTGGTCGTCGCCGGACTTATAGCCGACCAGGAGCAGACGCAGACCGTTCTCCTTCATGATCTTTAAGGTCTCGTAGGGCACATTGGCCTTGGCGTTGCAGGACCAGGTGACGCCGAGCTTGCCCAATCCGCGCGCGATTTCCTCGACGCGCGGCCTGAAGTCGGTGAAGGTGTCGTCGTCGAACATGATCTCTTTCACCTCGGGCATGTTCTCCTTGATCCACTTCACCTCTTCCAACACATTCTGTGGCGAGCGGACGCGATAGCGATGGCCGCCGACCGTCTGCGGCCAGAGGCAGAAGGTGCATTTCGAGCGGCAGCCGCGCCCCGTGTAGATCGACACATAGGGATGCTGCAGATAGCCGATGAAGTAGTTGTCGATCTTCAAATCGCGCTTGTAGACCGGGCTCACGAAGGGCAATTCGTCCATGTTCTCGATCATGGGACGCGGCGCATTGTGAACGACGGCGCCGTCCGCGTTGCGGTAGCTCAGACCGAGGATGTCTGCGAAGCGCCTTCCTTCGGCGAGCTCCAGGCAGGCGTAATCGAATTCCTCGCGCGCGACCCAATCGATGGCGGCGGTCGCTTTGAGCGAGCCGTCCGGGTCCACCGCCACTTTCGCGCCGACCATCCCGATCAGCACGCCGGGCTTCTTCGCCTTCAGCAGCTCGGCGAATTTCGCGTCGGTCGGGAAGGAGGGCGTGCTCGTGTGAATGACGATGAGGTCGTAATCCTGCGCGATCGACAGCGTTTCCTCGACGCCCAAGCCATCGGCGGGCGCGTCGAGAAGGCGGCTGCCCGGCACGAGGGCGGCGGGCTGCGCAAGCCAGGTCGGATACCAGAAGGATTTGATCTCACGCTTGGCCTGGTAGCGAGAACCGGCGCCGCCGTCGAAACCGTCAAAAGACGGGGCTTGCAGGAACAAGGTCTTCAGCATCCGATCCTCATGTGAGCGGGGAGACTTCCGTCTCAATCTCGCAAAGCGCGCCTTCTTTTTCCGCCGAGAACCATTGTCCTCCCCAGCGGACGCGCCAGCTCGCAAAGCTTGCGCACCAAAGGATGAGACTGAGGCAATCTCGCGGCGCGACCAAGCCAATTTCCGAAAAGAGGGGCATTTTCGCGCGCCTGCGCTGGACGAGGTGCAGCGCGAGCCGTGCCGCGAAGGTCGCGCAAAGCGCCGCCTTGGCGGCGAGCGAGTCCGGCGCGAGAAGAAAGCCGAGCAAGGCGACGGGTAGGCTGAAGGTGACGAAAGAGAAAGCGAAGCCCGCCGGCTGGAGCGAGCGAATCGTGCGCAGCCAACGGATCTCGCGTTCGAAGAGCGATCTCGGGTTCTCTTCGACGACGTCGTGGTCGACAACCACCGAGGACAAGACCGTGCGGAGCCCGAGTTGTCGGGTTCGCTCGCCCAGACGATAGTCATCCGCGAGCTGATCGACGATGGCCTCAAACCCGCCTGCGGACTCCAGAGTGGCGCGCCGAAGCGCGATCGTGGCGCCAAAGGCGAAGGCCCGCGAGCCCAGCACATGCGCGACGTGCACGGACGGCGCGAACCAGTCGTCGATGAACAGTGCGCCCAGCCTCGACCAGAGACACGCGGCGGGTCGGCCTCGGTAGAGGCAGGTGACGACGCCTACCGCGGGATCGTGCAAAGGCGCGACGACCTCGGCGAGATAACTCCGGGTGACGCGAATGTCGCTGTCGGCGAGAACGAGCAGATCGTGACGGCAGCGAGCGAGGATGTTGATGAGGTTGCTGACCTTGTGATTTGAGCCATGCAGACGCGGCTCGACCACAAGCTCGATGGCGAGCGCGGGGAACTCCTGCTGCAGGCGTCGGACCGAGGCGACAGCCGGATCGTTTGCGTCCCGGACGCCGCAAACCATCTGATAGTGCGGATAGTCCTGCAGGCAGAAGGAACGAAGGTTTTCGTATGTGCCGGCCTCGGCGCCATAGAGCGGCTTCATAATGCTCGCCGGCGGCGCATCCTGGGGTCCCTGGATAGCCTGCGCTCGGCGTAAGCCCAACAGCAGTGCGGCCAGCGCCAAGCAGGCGTAAATTGCAGCGATGGCCGCCAAGGATGAGCCGAACAGCACGTTTCGCCCTCAAATATCTTGAGCTTAGCCGCTTCGGCCTCACTCTTTCCAGAGCGCCCATAAAAGCTGCAAATTAGGCCTTTCGATGGACAGAGTTCCGGCGCCCAGGCCAGCCGGCTTCAATCCGCCGGCTCCCGCAGGATGGCGGGGCTCGGCGTGCGAGAAGCCGGCGCCCGCGGCGCCTGACGCGGCGGGCCCATCAGTAACGGTTGGAACAGCACGGCGGCCACGAGCGTCGTCAGCAGCGAAAGGCTCAGGAGCTTGCCCATGCTCGAGGTCCCCGGGTGGTCCGAGAGCCACAGGCTCGCGAAGGCCGTCGCCGTGGTCATGGCGCTGAACAGAGCGGCGCGGGTCAGCGCGGAGGCGAGGAAGCTCGTTTCTCCCTGCCGCCAAGCCAGAACGTAATAGATCTTGAAGGCGACGCCCACGCCGAGCAGCAGAGGCAGGGCGATAATGTTGGCGAAGTTGAGCTTCATGCCGAAGAGAACCATCAGCTCGAGCGTGAGGACGGCGGCGAGCAGCAGGGGGATGATCGTGACCAGCACGTCGACGATTCGGCGCAGCGCGACGAGAAGAATGAGCGATATCGAGACGAGCGCGAGCGTCGCTCCCTGAATGAAGGCGCGCACGATCGTGTTGGCCGATTCCTGTATGAGAATCGGTCCACCCGTGGCCTCTGGCGCGACGGCGAGCACCGCTCGGGTGAATTGCTGCAGCGTTTCATTGTCCTGCTTTTCGCCCTTGGGCCTCACCTCGATGCGGGCCCATCCGTCCCCGGTCAACCACTCCCGTTTGAGCTCGGCCGGGAGGCTCTCGATGGAGACGGGCGGCGCCTGAAGCCCCGCGCTCAATCGCGCAAGGCGGAGCTCCAGCCCTCCGAGCAGCGCCTTCGCGACGGCGCCCCGGCGCCCGACGTCGGCCTCGGCAAGCGCTTTGAGGGAGCTTGCGAGCTTTAACGCCAGCGCCTCCTCTTGCGGAGGCTTCGGCAAGGAAAGGAAGTCGTCCGCCGCCTCCCTCAGCGCTTGCTGCGTCTCGGCCTCCTGCGGCGCGGGCTTGACGTCGGGGGCGTCGAGCGTCGGCCCGAGGAGGGCGTGGGCGTCAGCGAGGATCGCGAGCTTCTCGTCCTGATCTTCCGGCACGAAGCTTCGCAGCGTGACCGTCTCGGCGACCTCAGGCAGCGCGTCGAGGCGGTGCGCCAGGGAGCCCGCTTCGTCGAGCGAAGGCGCAAGCACATTGACCACATTCGGCGTCGTCGCCGCATCCTTCATCAGATCCTTGAGGGTCGAAATCGACTCGGCCGAGGCGTTGCGCAGGCTCAAAGGGTCGAAATCGAAACGCAGATCCTTGAAGAGCGGCGCGCCCGCGGCCACGAGCAGCGCGGCGAGCGCGAGAATGGGCTTTCTGTGGCGACCCATGAAGCGATCGACTGGCGCGAGATGATGAAAGCCGATGGGGGCGGGCTCCGGCGGCGGCTTCAGCACGGTGAGCAAAGCCGGGAGCAGCGTGACGCTCGTCAGATAGGCGACGATCATGCCGGTCCCGGCGATGAGTTCGAGCTCGGAGACGCCGATATACTGCGTGGGAAGAAACGCGTAGAAGCCCGCGGCGGTGGCCGCCGCCGCCAGCAGCAGCGGTTTCGCCGTCGCCGTCGCGGTCGTCTCGAGCGCGGCGTCGAGATCATTATTGAGATGCCGCTCTCGCCGATAGCGCACCGCGAACTGAATTCCGAAGTCCACTCCGATGCCGACAAAGAGAACAGCGAAGGCGACAGAGATCAGATTGAGCGCGCCGACCATCGCGAGACCCAGAGCTGAGGTGATCGCCAGGCCCACGAAGAGCGCCGTAACGACTGCGAAAATGATTTTTCCTGAGCGGAGCGCGAGCCACAGAATGGCGAGAACGGCCACGACGGTCAGCACTGCGTTCAGCACGGCGCCCTCGGCGAGGGAACCGAATTCTTCATCGGCTATGGCGACGGGACCCGTCAGGCGGACCGTGACCCCGCTTTCGGCGCCGAACCCGACCTCGGCGACGGTTTTGCGGATGGCTTCTGACGCGGCGGCGCCCGGTTGTAGCGCGTCGAAATCGAGGATCGGCTTGACGCGGATGAAGCGCCGGAGTTCTCGGGCCTGCGTTGGCGAGCCCGTCATGAGCTCGCTCCAGGAGAAAGCGGCGGGACGGCCCGCAAGCAGCGCGTCGATCGTCTCCGAGAGACGCGCAAGCGGGTTGGCGAAGTCCTCCAGGCGAATGACCTCGCGCCGCTCGCCCTCCGGTATGAAACGCAGAGCGCCGGCGAGGCCGCGCAAGGTCGGGTCCGTCGCGAGCGCGCCGAGGAACGGCTGCGCGCGGATCAGCTGGTCCGACAGGCGCTGCAGCTCGTCCTTATTGAGAAAAAGCAAACCGTTGCGTTTGAAGAACTCGGGCGCGCCGAGTTCTTCGACCTCCTGGAAACGCCCCTCCGTCTTGGCGAGCGCGGAGGCCAGCGCGCCGGCGGCGCTCTCGGCGAGTTCCGGCGTCGCGCCGTCGACCACCACGAGGAGCGTGTTCGCCTGCTGGGGAAACGCCGCATCATAGGCTATATCGCGTTGGCGCCAGGGCAGCTTGGCGGAGATCAGCTGCTCGGTGTCGGTGTTGATCGCGATGTTTTGATGAGTGTAGGCAACGGCGAGACACGTCAGGACCGCCGCCAGGCCGATCGTGAGAAGGGGACGGCGGCAGCAGGCGTTGGCGAGATTGACGATGGCGGATTCCGTAGTCTCGAGCATGTCCGTGCCGTTTGCCTTCGCCTCGACCGCTACGCGGTTCGTTCAACCCTTTGTAGCGCTCGCCCTGGGGGCGTCGCTTCCTGAGACAATTGGGGGCGAACTTGCCTTTTGTGCGGCCTTCGAAAGACAGGGGCCTCGGAAAGCGGCGAGTCTTGTCATATCGGGATGTTTTGTGTCGCACGCGATGTCGCGTGATGGCGCGCGGCCGCTTCACCAAGAAGCCTCGCCAGCGGCCTTCCCCTGCGACGCCTTCGCTCGTATCATGCGGGCAAAGCTGAAATTTCAGTATCGAGCGCAAGTCCTTTGAGCAAAAATCGCAAAGCGATGCTGCGCGTCAACGATGATGACAGGGATTCCGTGACGCCTCATCAGACGCATTTGGTGACGAATGGGTCTTCCCGGTCCGCTCGCGGGATAGTCTTGGAGTCGGCGCTCGCCTTTCTATTCGTTGGCGCTTTCACCCTGCTGCTGTCGTACATATTGAATAACCCGTTGATCATATGGCCTCCCGCCGGCGTGGCGGTCGCGCTCGCCGCGACAGAGGGGCCCGCGGCGATCCTCGGCGCTGCACTGGGTTCGTTGGCTCTCGGCTTTCTCGCGCAAATGCTGCCCTTTCATTCGGGCTATTCGGGCGCCGCGCTGCTCTCGGCGCTCATCGTCGCGGGTTCCGTCGCCATGCGGACCACTATCGGCGTGTGGCTGCTACAGCGTTTTCGCGCCTTTCCATTCGGCGGCGTCAATATCGCCTCGATTGGCTTATTCGTTTTGCTCGGCCCCGTCGTCATCGGCTTGATCGGCGCGGCGCTCTCCATGGCGAATGTGATTGTCCTCGCCGATCTTGCGTGGAGCGACGCGCCGCTTTTTGGAGCCGTGGAGTGGTGCTCCGATGCGTTGGGCATCATGATTTTCACTCCAATTATCGTGTTCTACCGCCGCTCGCGCATGGGAGAGCGCTTTCACAACACGGCGCCCTCATCGGAGCCGGCTTGCTCACGCTCGCCGTGACCACAGGCGCTTTCGCCTATAATCAAACCTCGCAGTGGAGAAGAATCGAAGGCAGAGTGACGAACGTCGCTCAGGAGTTCACCGATAAGATCGAAGCCACGCTCGCGCTCGGAGCCAATGCGGTCGGTGGGCTGGCTGGAGCCTTCGAAGGCGCGCGAGAGCGCGACTTGAGCGATTTCGAGGCGATCGCCCGGCGCCTGCTGGCCTTTGGATTGGGCATGCAAGCCGTCGAATGGATACCACACGTTCGGCTTGCCGATGTCCAGAGCCATGAGGAGAGCTTTCAAAAGCAGTGGCGACGCAGCTACCGGGTCTTCGAGCGCCAAGCTGACGGCGACGCGGTGAAGCCCGGCTCGCGCGCCGATTATTTCCCGGTCGGCTATGTCTATCCGCTCGAAGGCAATGAGGGCGTACTCGGTTTCGATCTCGCCTCGAATCCCGACCGCAGAGCGGCTCTGCTCGCGGCGCGGGACACGCAAAAAGCATCGGCGACGGGCGGCGTTCATCTGGTCCAGAACGGACAAATGGGCATGCTTCTCTTTGTGCCCGCCTTCGGTCCGCCTGGCGTCAACGCAAGAAAGGACCTTCGCGGATTCGCCCTCGGCGTCTTCTCGATGCCGAGGCTCGTGGACGTGGCCTTAAAGGGACTCGGGGAGTCCGATTTCGATTACTGGCTCATCGATCAGACGGATTTAGAGCATCCCGTCGTCTTGGACGCGAGCGTTCCAGGAGACCCGAGAGCGTTCCGCTACAAGCGGCTCATGCCGCATCACTTCATTTCTCGTTCGCCGCAATTCTTGGCGCAGACGCGAATAGCCTTCGGCGCACGCGAGTGGACCCTGCTCCTGGCGCCGCGCGAAGGCTTCGTTGCGCGCCGCACGTCCAGTTACGCCTATCTCATCATGGTCGGAGGCGCGCTGCTTACTTACCTCTTCTGCGGCTCCGCGATGCTCACGACGGACCGACAACGTGAAATCATCGAGGATCGCGAGAAGGCGCTCGAGAACCAGAAATTCGCTTTGGACCAACATGCGATCGTTTCGATCAGCGATCCCAGCGGACATATCCTATACGTAAACGATCATTTCTGTCGTGCGGCGGGCCTTTCTAGAGCCGAGCTCATCGGCGCAAAGCACAATGTGCTGCGCTCGGGCGTTCACGACGCCGCATTCTATGGCGAGTTGTGGTCAACCATTCTGCGTGGAGAAGTCTGGCGCGGAGAAATTTGCAATCGTGACGCCGCGGGTGAATTGTACTGGCTGCAAACGACGATCACGCCCCTGAAGGATCGTAGCGGCCGCCTGTCGCAGTTCATATCGATAAGCACCGAGATTACGTCGATCAAGCAGCTCGAGGACAGCTTGCGGAGCAGCGAGCACCGCCTCAACATCGCCCTCAGCGCCTCGTCAACCGGCCTTTGGGATTTCGATCCCGCCAAGGATGAGGCCTTCTTCAGCGACGCATGGTTTCTCATGCTCGGTTATGTTCCCGGCGAGCTGCCGTCCAAGCGCCAGACCTTCTTCACTTTGTTGCATCCGGAGGATCGCCCCCTCTTCGTCGAAGCCTTCACGGCTCATGCCCGGGGCGAAACGGAAACCTATGAGGCCGAATTTCGGCTGCGGCGCAAGGACGGAGGGTGGGCGTGGGTCAAGAGCGTGGGCAAGACTGTCGAACGTGATGCCCAGGGCGCGCCGACCCGGGTGATCGGCATTCATATCGATGTCACCAAGGAACACGAGATACAGCGTCGCTTGGTCGCCGCGAAGGCGAGCGCCGATCGCGCGAATGAGGCCAAGACGAATTTCCTCCAGACGATGAGTGACGAGATTCGAACGCCTCTGAATGGCATGCTGGGCTTGGCTCAGCTGCTGGATCGGGAGACGCTTTCGACAGAACAATCCAAAATGGTGCAGGAGATCCGCCATGCCGGCGAACTCGCTGCGGGCCATCATCAACGACGTTCTCGATTTTTCGAAAGTCGAGGCGGGTCACCTTCGGCTCGACTTTCAACCCTTCAGCCTGAAGCCGATTCTCCTCCACATTAGAAGCTTGCTCGACGTCGCGGCCCGCGGCAAAGGGCTGGCGCTTTTTATCGAGGAGGCGCCGGCGCTCCAAGGCATGCTGATCGGCGATGCTCACCGACTCCAGCAAGATTCTGATGAACCTCATCGGCAACGCCATCAAATTCACCGAGAAGGGCGAGGTTCGCCTCCGAGTCCAGTTCTTGAGCTCGACGCCGCAGTCCGCGCGTCTTCGCTTCGAGGTCGCTGACACGGGCATAGGGGTGTCTCCTCAGCAGATCGGAAGCTTATTCGAACCGTTCACCCAGGCTGAGGCCGCGATCAGCCGACGCTACGAAGGCACAGGCTTGGGCCTTTCGATTAGCAAGCGTCTGGTTGAATTGATGGGCGGCGAGATCGGAGTTGAGAGCCTCTACGGAGTTGGCAGCACTTTTTGGTTCGAGGCCCCCTTCGCACGCTCGCTTCAGGAAAAGACCATTCCCATCGCCCCGCCCGCGGACGAGCCCAAGCCGAAGGCGGGGCGGCTGGTCGGACTGCGCTTCCTGGTCGTGGACGATAGTCGCATGAACCGCATTCTTGTCGAGCGAATGCTGGAGCGTGAGGGGGCTCACGTCATGTCGGCCGAGAACGGCGCGCAGGCTCTTGAACGCTTGCGCGCTCCGGGCGAGGCGTTTGACGCAGTCTTGATGGACGTTCAAATGCCGGTGATGGACGGTCTCAGCGCGACTCGGCACATTCGCGACGAGCTCGGGCTCGAGCGCCTGCCCGTCATTGCGCTGAGCGCGGGCGTCCTGGACGATCAACGCCAACAAGTCTTTGAGGCCGGAGCAAATGATTTCTTGCCAAAGCCGGTCGATCTCGAGGAGCTCGTCGTGACGCTCAGCCGTTGGACCACTGACGTTGCGATCGCTGGGGCCAGCGAGCGCGCGTGAAGATCGCCACGTCACGAGGACGCGCCATGGGCGAGCCGCGGCCGCAGTGATCGGCAAGTGTAAAGAGGGGATCGGAGATGAACCGTTCGTGCAGGAGAACCTCCCCCATAACGCGTAAGGGAGCGACCACCGTCGCGCTGCTCGGCGCGCTCGCGACGCCGTTGGCGGCGCGATTTCGCGAGCAGGCGAGAGTCGCCATCAACCCTGTCCAAGTCGGCGCCGCCCTCACAAATCGGGATCACGAGCGCGTCGGGCGTCACTCTGAGCTACTACGCTCGAGCGGCCTGCGACCCGTCGGAGTATAACATCTGGAACGGTGCGACCGCCACCGCCCTCGGCGCCACGAGCCTCCCGTTCACGGTGAAGCTGACGCCCTGGAGCATTGCGCTGCTGCAAATCCGCAGCCGCGAATGGAGTGCAGGATGTACGGACTCGTCAATAGGGCCCTCGAAGACCTCATCACTCAAAAATATGGAGAGGAAAAATGGCTGGAGGTCAGAGATAAGGCCAAGGTGGAGATCGACGCCTTCATCAGCAATGAACCCTATGATGACGCGATCACTTACAATCTCGTGGGCGCCGCGCATGAGACGCTGGGAGTTTGCGTGTCAGACCTGATGTTGGAGTTCGGCAACAGCTGGGTCATGAAGACCGCGCGGGAAAATTATGGGCCGATGCTGCGCGCGACAGGCTCCACCCTCAAGGAATTTCTCGTCAATCTGCCGCAGCTTCACACGCGTGTGCAACTGATCTATCCGAAGCTTCGTCCGCCGGAATTCGAATGCACGGACATTGAGGACGGATCGCTGAAGCTGCACTACCGTACCCACCGGGAGGGCCTAACGGACTTCGTTGTGGGTCTGTTGAAAGGACTTGGTCAGCTTTACGAGACGCCCGTGACCGTGAACCTGCTGGAACAGAAAGCGAAGGGCGCCGATCACGATGTCTTCCAGGTGAGATGGGTTCCTCCGACCACGCGACACCCACATGGCGAGTGACAGCCTCACTTCGGGATGCATTCCCCTCCGGGAACTCACGCGCATCTTCCCGTTTTTTTTCGCCTGGGACGACAGCGACGTCATCGTCGACATAGGCCCATCGCTGCAAAAATATTGTTCCCGCGCCAAAATTGGCGCCCGGCTCGACGAGCTTTTTTATGCTCAACGTCCGCTCGGCCTCTTCTCCTCCGAGCTCGCGAGGCGGAACCCCAACGCGCTATTCCTCCTCGAAGACCGGGAGAACGGCCGCATCCTGCGCGGCGCGCCGGTGTTTCTCGAAAATCCACGTCTCACCGTCATGCTCGCCAATCCTTGGATTACCGACGCAGAACAACTCGTAGAATATGGCCTCACGCTGAAAGATTTCGGCGTGCAGGATCAGACGATCGACACGCTTCAGCTGCTGCAGACCCATCGCATTGTCACCGACGATCTGAAGCGCCTCAATCGCACGCTGACCGATCAACGAGCGAAGCTGCGTGAGCAGGAAGCGAAGTCTCGCAAGCTCGCGCTCGTCGCCTCGCGAACGGACAACGCCGTGATCGTCACCGACGCCGTGGGCCGCATCGAATGGGTGAACGACGCCTTCACCCGGATCACGGGCTGGCCGCCCGAGGACGTGCTCGGGAAGAAGCCCAGCGAATTCCTACAGGGTCCCGAAACCGACCCGGAGATGATTTGCTTCATGTCCGAAGAGTTAAACGCGAGACGCGGCTTCACGACGCAGGTGATCAACTATCGGCGCGACGGCCAGAAATTCTGGGTCTCGATCGAGGTGCAGCCGCTCTTTGACGAGGCCGGCGAAGTGACCAATTTCATGGCCATCGAAAGGGACATCACCGAGCGCAAGAACAGCGAAGCGGCGATCGAGGAGTATCGACAGCACCTCGAGGTGCTCGTCGAAGATCGGACCCGCGAGTTGCAACGCAATAAGTTTCTGCTCGAAGCGATTATCAAAACCAGTCCAAACGGGATTTTACTGATCGATGACGAGGGCCGCATAAAAATGACCAATGCGGCCGCCGATCAGATGTTTGGATATGCTCCCTCGGAGCTTTTCGGGCACATGCTGGAGACGCTCGTCCCCGAGGGGCAGCGCGAAGCGCATGTGCGCCATCGAAGACATTTTCTGCAAAATCCTGCGACTCGACGGATGGACCAAAAGAGCGCGCTGGCGGGTCGGCGCCGGGACGGCTCCACCTTTCCCGTAGACGTGGCGCTCGCAAGCTTCACCGTCAGCGGGGAGCAGTTCGCCCAAGCGACGATCGCCGACGTCACCGAGCGCCAGCAAGCCGAAAGCGCCTTGCGCGACTTGAACGCCACTCTCGAGCGCAAGGTCGAGGAGCGAACCCTCGCCTTGGCCGCGGCCAGCGCCGCAAAGAGTGAATTCCTCGCCAATATGAGTCACGAAATCCGCACGCCCATGAACGGGATGCTGGGGCTTGCGCAGCTTCTGGAGCTGGAGCCGCTCTCTCCAGATCAGCTCGCCATGGTGAGCCGGCTGCGGCATGCGGGCCAGTCTCTGCTCGGGATCATCAACGACATTCTCGACTTCTCGAAGATCGAAGCCGGACAGCTGCGCCTAGATCCTCAGCCTTTTAATCTGGGACAGGTGCTGGCGCAGGTCGCCAGTCTCCTGGGCGTAACCGCTCACAGCAAAGGACTTGCTCTTCACGTCGGAGAACCGCCACCGCTCGCCGGTCGGTTGGTCGGTGACGCGCTGCGGCTGGAGCAGATTTTGATGAATCTCGTCGGCAACGCCATAAAATTCACCGAACGCGGCCGCGTCGATCTCCGCGTCGAGGTGCGATCGATCACAACTGCACAGCCGCGCCTGCGCTTCGAGGTGCAGGACACAGGCATCGGAATCACGCCGCAGGAGATGACGACGTTGTTCAAGCCGTTCACGCAGGCGGACGGCGCCATCACGCGCCGTTTTGGCGGGACGGGCCTTGGCCTCTCGATCTGCAAACGCCTCGCGGAGCTGATGGACGGAGAGATCGGCCTCGAGAGCCAGCCCGGGGTTGGCAGCATGTTTTGGTTTGAGGCGCCCTTCGAGCGCTGCGCGGCGAGCGAAGGCGCCGCCGCAAATCCTGCCGAAGAGATCTCCACACCGGGCCTGCGATTGTCGGGGTTGCGCTGCCTCGTCGTCGACGATAGCCGAATGAACCGCGAAGTCGTCCAGCGTATGCTCAGTCACGAAGGCGCTCAAGCGATCCTTGTCGGTGATGGTCAGCAGGCCCTGCAATATCTGAGAGTGCCAAGCCAGACCTTCGACGCGGTTCTCATGGACATCCAAATGCCGGTGATGGACGGATTAGCGGCGACGCGAGCGATTCGGGAGCAGCTCGGTCTCGTCGATCTCCCCGTCATCGCCCTGACCGCGGGGGTTCTCACAGAGCAGCGTCGGCAGGCGCTGGAAGCGGGCGCCAATGACTTCCTCGCGAAGCCGGTCGATCTCGGCGAACTCGTCGCAGCGCTGCTTCGCTCCGTGGGAAGCCGCTTCGGCGCGCCCGATCCGCTTGCGCCAGCGACCCTTGCGAATTCAACGGAGAGAACCGTGACTATCGATAGAGAGCAAGCATTGCGGTTGCTGGGAGACGACCAAGAACTCTTCGTGAAGCTGCTGCAAAGCTTCCTCAAGGACTTCGGCGAGGCGGCTCAGGAAGTGCGTAGGAGCCTGGACAGCGGCGATCGTTCGAATGCGGCCCATCTGCTGCACACTCTGCGCGGCGCAGCCGGATACATCGGAGCGCGTGAGCTGGCGGCGGCCGCAACGACGCTCGAAAACAGCATTCTCGGCGACGGACCCGACGTGGCGTCTCAAATGGTCGCCTTCGAAACCTTGCACTCGGCTGCCTTAGCGGGAGCGCGCTCGCATCTAGCGGCGGGCGAGGAAGGGCGGCAGAAGACTTGTTAGCGGAGTAGCGCGCTTGGAATTGCCGAGGATAAATGCTTCATGTGGTCTCGGCTTGAGCTCTCCATTGCAACTTCCCAAATAAGCAAGGGCCCGCCAGGAACCGCCACTATGTCAAGAATTTCAGCAGGAGAGGCATTAGATGTAGAGAGTGCCGAAAGAGTGCGGCAGGAACAGCTTTCAGCCGTTCGCAGCAACACGCCGACGATGATGGTCGCCAACTCATGCAACGCTGTGATCGTTGTCGTGGGCTTTTGGGGCGGCGCGAACTTCCGATTCATTCTCGTCTGGTTCTTCTCCCTCTTGCTGGTCGCAGGCTATATTTTTTTCAGGACTCGCAGAGGCCGGGCAGGAAGGGGGCGAAAAAAGGTTCAGGCGAAGTCGCTTGACAGAGCCATTGTCAACGGGCTGGCTCTCGGTTCCTGTTGGGGATCGCTTCCCCTCTTCTTCTGGGTCGGCGCCGACGCCAACGAACGACTTCTCATCGCCGTGGTCTCAGCCGGCATGATGTGCGGGGCCTCCTTCGCGCTCGCGAGCCTGCCCCGTGCTGCGCTCGGCTTCGTCGCGCCGATGACGATCGGCACTTTGGCCGCACTCGCCCGCAGCGGCGACAAGAACTTCGTCTTGCTGGCTTTTCTGCTTTGCGTATACACGCTGGTGCTCTTGAAGGCGGTGCGGTCCTACGCGGGACTGCTCAAGATGCGCGTCATGACCGAGATCGCCCGCACAAAGGAGATTACCGCGATCAGCCAGGCGAAAAGCGACTTCATGGCGAATATGAGCCATGAAATCCGAACGCCTTTGAACGGCATTCTCGGGCTGGCGCAGCTGCTCGAGCGAGAGACGCTTTCTTCTGATCAAGTCGAGATGGTGCAACGCATGCGACAGGCGGGGGAGTCCCTGCTGGCGATCGTCAATGACATCCTCGACTTCTCGAAGCTGGACGCGGGGGAATTCCGTCTCGATCAGCGACCTTTCGACCTCGGCTCGATACTGGCGCACATCGGCAGCCTGCTCGGCGCGAGCGCGCGCGCCAAGAGGCTCGAGCTCATCGTTGACGCGATGCCGTCTTTGGGCGGCGCGCTGATTGGCGATGGGCTGCGTATCGAACAGGTGCTCATGAATCTCGTCGGCAATGCGATAAAATTCACTGAACGAGGCGAGGTTCGGCTTTCGATTCAATCGACGCCGCTCGACGCCCTCCACGCGCGGCTTCGCTTCGAGGTGCATGACACCGGCATCGGCATCGCGCCCGGAAATCTGGCGGGGCTCTTCAAGCCCTTCACTCAGGCCGACGCCGCGATCACCCGTCGCTACGGCGGCACCGGACTGGGCCTGGCGATCAGCAAGCGCCTTGTTGAAAGGATGGGCGGCGAGATGGGGGCTTCGAGCGTCCCCGGAGAAGGCAGCATATTCTGGTTTGAGGCGACCTTCGGCTTGTCGCCGCTCAAGGCGCAGACCGCGGAATTCGCTCCGGGAAAGAAAACGCTGACTGGGGTCAAACGGCTGTCCGGCCTGCGTTGTCTGGTCGTGGACGACAGCCAGATAAATCGCGACGTTGTCGAGCGGTTGCTCAATGCGGAGGGCGCTCAGGTTGTGGTTGCCGAGAACGGTCGCGAGGCGCTGGACATTTTGCGAAATGCAAAGGTGACCATTGACGTCGTCTTAATGGATATCCAAATGCCGGTCATGGATGGATTGACCGCGATTCGCGCCATCCGCGGCGAATTGAGGCTCTCCGATCTGCCCGTCATCGCGCTGACCGCCGGCGTTCTCGATAAGGAGCGGCATCAGGTTTTTATCGCAGGAGCCAATGATTTCGTGTCCAAGCCGATTGATCTCGAGGCGCTCATCGACACGCTGAAGTCGCGCACGGCCAGAGCGCAGGTGCGCGATACAGAAAAGCACTCCGCGGCGACCCCGGCCTTCGAGCCAGTTCCCGGCTTGAATCCATCGTGGGCAGAAAGATCTTTCGGCGGAGACAGAGAGCTTTACGGCGCTCTCCTGGAGAGTTTCGAACGGGAATTCGGCGACGCGGCCTCTCAAGTGAGCGAAAGCCTGGCGTGCGGCGATCGACAGGATGCGGCGCGCTGTCTACATGGGCTGCGGGGCGGCGCCAGCTATATTGGCGCGGATGAGCTGGTCGCTGCCGCGCAAGCGCTGGAGACCGCGATACTCCAGGCGCAAGCCGAGTTAGCTCCTCTCACGGAGGAGTTCGTCAGGAGCCATAGTCTCGTTGTCGACGGCATTCGCTCGACGCTAGGGAGGGGCGGATCACCGGAAGCTTAGGATTTGGCGTTGGTGCTCCGGGAGGCTCGCCGAGGCGCGAGTTCGATTGGGAGAGATTGTGGTTAATTCCGGGACAGTGAGGCTCCTGGCCTACGGCCGCATCGCGGTCGAGCCAGACGCGCAGGAATGTCCGATCCATTCGCGGAGAGGATCATTCGATCTTCGCGTCAGGGTGGAAAGCGAGCATGTTTTGAGCGATGATCGCTACTTGGAGCAGCGAGATGATTCCCCCTCGAGGCGGCTATTTGAACCTGGCGCGGTCGCGCGGGGCGTGAAGGGAGAGCGCCAGTTTGCGGCGCGGCTGAGGTGATGCGAAAAGCGAGTGATAGGGTATTGATTGTCGAAGACGTTTCTTCGATCTCCCAAATCTATCGCGCTTTTCTCGAGCGGGCGGGCTTTCATGTGTTGACGGCCACGAGCGGCGCCGAGGGCATCATCAAGATTGAGAAAGAGGCGCCCGCCGTCGTCATATTAGACCTCAATTTGCCGGACATGCGGGGGCTGGAGACGCTGCAGCGCTTCATTGCGAGCGCCGACTCCATCGGCGTAATTGTCGCGACATCGGAAGGCTCCATCAAAGTCGCGGTCGACGCTATGCGCTTTGGCGCATATGACTTCGTGGTGAAGCCGGTCAGCGCAGAAAGGCTGGTGACAAGCGTCCGCAACTCTCTCGAGCATTCAATGCTCAAAGCCGATCTGAAATTGATGCGCGAGAATTTTTCGCGCGAGTCTTTTTGTGGATTCATCGGCAAGTCCTTCGCCATGCAGGCTGTATACCGCACGATTGAAGCGGTCGCCGCATCGGACGCAACCGTGTTCATCACCGGTGAAAGTGGAACTGGCAAGGAATTGGCCGCCGAGGCCATTCACAAGCTCGGCCGGCGCAGCGCCGGGCCCTTCGTCGCGATCAACTGCGGCGCCATTCCAAGAGAGCTGATCTCGAGCGAGCTTTTCGGACATTTGAAAGGAAGCTTCACCGGCGCGATCGCCGATCGGGCTGGAGCGGTGAAGCAAGCCGACGGCGGCACGCTGTTCCTAGACGAGATTTGCGAGATGCAACTCGACCTGCAGCCGGAACTCCTGCGTTTTTTGCAAACGGGCACGTTTCGGCCCGTGGGAGCGACGCGCACCGAAAAGGTCGACGTGAGAGTCGTTTGCGCGACAAATCGCGATCCTCTTGCGGAGGTCTCCGCCGGGCGTTTCCGAGAAGATCTCTACTACCGCCTGCATGTCGTTCCACTCTCACTGCCCCCGCTGCGCGACCGGGGCGATGACATTGTCGAGATCGCGGAGGAGTTTCTCGCGCGCTTCTCGGAACGGGAAGGAAAGTCACCGCGCATCTTGTCAGCTGAGGCGGCGCGCAAGCTGCTCACCTACAACTGGCCGGGCAATATCAGGCAGTTGCAAAACCTCATCCGCAACGCCATCGTCATGAACGACGCGCAAGTCATCGAGGCGTCGATGCTGGCGATCCCGGAGGGGATACGCTCCGAGGTGCGGCATGAGACTCTCATGGCTCCGCGGGCTGCGTCGGACATTGCCCCTCCGGCGCGCCCGCTCGGGGTTCTGCTCGATCCCGAGAGATGGGAAAGCCCCGCGGACGTGGTTTCGTTGGAGCTGATCGAGCGCGCCGCGATCGAGCGCACGGTTGAAATCTGCGAAGGAAACATTTCACGCGCCGCGACCTATCTCGGCGTCAGCCCGTCGACGATCTACCGCAAGCGCGGAATGAAAAAATAGGCGCATGTCCTTCGAGCCCGATCTATGCCGCGGCTGCGAGTCATAGACGAAAAGCCCGAGCGGCTTTGCTATGCGGCGCGAAGGCGTTTTTCCAGCCTTGCTTCGGCAAGCTGAGGCGTGGCGGGCGCCGCGTCCAAGCCGACGCGCATGCGGGCAAGACCGCCGAGGGCCGAATTGACAGGCGGCTTTGGAGCTTGCTGCGCAATCGCGCAGCTTCGGCGACCTGCATCATGCGCGCAACCGACGCCTCATCGTCTTCCGGCGCATCGACAAATCCGGGGAAGGCCGCGCGGGTCGAGGGACTGCGTTGCCATTCCTGTGGAAACGGCGCCACCGTCTCCGCGTGACCGGCGGGGGGAGGAGATTTGACCTCGCCCTTCAGAGCGTCGATGAGAGCCTGCGAAAGGTCGACGCCGATACGCGGCCCGAGGTGGCAGCAAGCGGTTGCGATGTCCTCCGGACCCTGGCACCGAACGACGCCTTGGCCCGCCCAGCTGAAGGCGCTCTTGAGATAAACAGGGAAGCCAATGCGCTTGGCGAGCGCCATCGCCTCTTCCGCCGAGGAAACGCTACCGCCCTCAGGCGTTCTCAAGCCGAGCCTGCGCGCCAGAGCCAGCGTCTCATTTTTCAGGAGGAGCGAATTGTAATGCCGGCACTCGCCGAGCGAGCGGGCCAAAACGACGAGAGACGCGGCGTCCAATTTCGTGGGAGCACCCGTATCGGCGCGGCGCATCAAAGCATGCAAAAAGGCGATGGCTCGCTCCCCCGGTATGACGAGGGACGGCCGCCAATCTCGCATCGCCTCGGATAGCGCCGATTCGATCTTGCGGCGGCTTCTCACCTGTTCCAACGCATATCCTCCACTGAGGAACCTGGTTTGCGCCATGTCGTGATTTGGCGGACATAACGCCGCGACCGCAGCGCCGCCGTCGTACAAAGCCTTAACGAGACGGATGGCGCCCCGCCTGTCGCCTTCGAAGGAGATGAGAAGAATCTTCATTTTCTCTCATGGCGTTGAGTGAGCGTCTTGGTTGGAAGACACGCAAAAGCGCCTTGAACAGCAGATTGAGCCGAGGCCGAGACGCGGCGCGCCTAGGCTGCGAGCCGCCTGATTTCTAGGGGATCCGTCGTCAGCTCAATGACCCCGCTCTCGATCCGATACACCCAATCGCCACTCACCACCGTATCCTTCAGACGCAGGCCGGGCCCGACATAGGTGTTCGGTAGAACGATTGCGTTTTCGAGATGCGCGCCGCGCGCGACATGAGAGCCTTCGCCGATGACGATATTGCCTCCCAGCAGAACATCGTGCTCCACGCAGGCATTGGCTCCGACCTCCACGTGAGGGCCGATCGCGCGCCGCGTCTTGACGCGAGCGCCCAGGCCCGCACGCAGACCGTCGTCCTCGAGCCAACCTCCCGGATTGAGGCCCGCGACGGCTCCGCGCGCCGCGGCGATCGCGAGCCGGTGGTAACTCCTGAGGTCGGGAAGGAATCTTTCCAGACCTTCATCGTCGAGATCGGGAAGCGCGAAAGAAGGGACGGCGGCGCCGGCCTCGAGCCAACTGATTCCGAAGTCGGAAAGATCGGTCTTGAGTTCGCCATCCGTCAGCACCTGCCTCAAGGCGGCTCCGAACTGCAGCGGCGCGGGGAAGATGTCGGCGCGCAAGATGAGCGTAGGCCGATCCACAAATCTGGGAATCTGGTCGTGCACGACGACGGACACGTCGGGCCAAGCCCATTTGTTAAGATAGTTCTGCGCGGCGGTGTCGGCGGGGCTGACACAAGCAAGAACATTCGCCGGCGCATGCGAAGCATGGAGGGCGATCGTCTCCAGAAGGTGCTCGATAATCGGCTTATTGGCGGCCGGCAGCAGCGGCAGCGAGTGCCCCATTCCGAGAGGGATAAGAGATTCCATTGGACGGTCGGCGAGCAGCAGGATTTCAATGGCCTTGGACATATAGCGGCTCCTTCGCGGCAATCAGTCGGCGCCGGTGAGACTTTTGAGCGTCTCCTCCGATCGGCGTTCGCAGTCCATGTTTCACAAGACGTGCCAAGTCTGTGGCTTCCGCGCCTTGCCTTGAAATCCAGTCATCATGCGTGAATCGAAGCTCGCTGGGGGCTTCTGCATGTCGGGTTCTGCATTGCAAATTGCAAGTCGCGGGAAGATTTCTTCGGCATTTTGCATTCCACAGTCGCCTTCAAGTTCCTCCGCAACTTGGCAGAGCGGGGTGGCGCCTCCAGCTCTGCCTTCTGCTTAATTGGCTTTTGGCGCTTTGGTGACCCGCGTCCGCGGATACGGCCTCAGCCACGCAGACGGTCGTGCGCCAGCGCGCGAGCGCGGGCTTTCTCCACCTTTTCTTTCAAGCGAAGCGAAGCCCTGAACCGAACAACCTTGCGTCGAGGAATCGATGCGTCTTCTGGAGCGAGAAGAGGTTGGCCGGCGCCCGCCGTCCTCTCGCGCACGCAGAATGTTCCAAACTCGTGCAGCTTTACGCATTCTCCGCGCTGCAAAAGCGCCTCGGCGATCTCCTCCAGCGCGCAGTCGACGATGTCCAAGGCTTTGCGCCGCGACAGGTGCGGCACACGCGTCATGATGGCGGTCGCGAGGTCATAACGGGTCACAGTACGAGCGAGCTTCTCTGATCTCGGGGGCGCTTCGTGCGGACTCGATGAGGAAGACGGGGCGGAATTCTCGACGCACATCTTCGATGCTCCATTGGACCATAAAAGGTTATGGGTTGCACGGAAGCGAAACCTCCGCGCGTTAGCTGTGATCAATAGGCTCCCTCGCCGAACAGCACGGCGTAGGGGGTGCGCAGCAGGAGCAGCATGTCCAAGAAGAGCGAGCGCTGGCGGACATATTGGCGGTCGAGCGCGACTTGACCTACGAAGTCGATGTTTGCGCGTCCGCCGACCTGCCAGAGGCAAGTGATTCCGGGCTTTACCAGCAGCCGGTCGCGGTCGCTCGCAGCATATTTCTTAACTTCCGACGGTAGCGCGGGACGTGGTCCGACGAGCGACATGTCTCCTATCAGCACGTTCCAGAACTGCGGAAGCTCGTCGATCGAATATCGGCGAATGAAGTGACCCAATTGTGTGATGCGAGGATCGTTGTGGTTCTTGTAACGGATCGCGTGTCGGGAGGCGGTCACGCCCTGCATTTTTGCATGCAGAGCGTCGGCTCCGTCGTGCATCGAACGGAACTTCACCATGGTGAAAGGAATGCCGTTCTTGCCGATCCGCGTCTGGCGAAAGAACACGGGACCGGACGACTCCATCTTGATCGCGATAGCGGTCGCCAGGAACACGGGCGCGAACAGCGTGAGCGCGGCGAGCGCGCCGGCGATGTCCACGCCTCGCTTCAGCGCCGGTCCGGCATGGGCGACGAGCCGTCGTTCAAGCTGAACCCAACGCCACGCGCGTGCTTTCGCCGCAGCGCCGTGACGTGGCGCGTCGAACGGTTCCCGTGCCGCGAAAATGAGGGCGCGGGATAGGAACGTGGCGTTGCCGATCAGATAGCGCGACCACATACGGCCGGGCTCCTGCAGCAGACGCCAGACCCGCTCGCAGCCGACGGAGCGCAAGCTGGCCGGCGCGCGCGAGAGCTTTTCTGAAAAGGAGTTCGAACAGGCCGCCGACGCCAAGCACGACTGGAGTTTGCAACGCGTTGAAGTTGCGGGCGATCCAGATGTCCTGCATTGGCACGCCCATGCCGACGAGCAGGATCGCGGCGCCGCTGGCGTTGATCTCCTCGATCGCCGCTTGCTTATCCGCAGGGCTCTCGATGGAGCCATGATGCGTGCCGACGATCACATCGTCGTGGCCCATGGCTTTGACTGTGTTTGCCGCGGCCGCGGCTACGCCGGGTTTGCCGCCCAGGAGGAATATTTTTAGGCCGGCCTTCGCTGCTGCGGCGCAGAGTAACGGGAAGAGATCGGCGCCGTTCACGTTGTCGGCGAGCGGCGACCCGATCCAGCGGGCCGCGAGCGCCATGCCGCAGCCACCAGTGTACAAGCGGTCCGCGCCGTGCAGAACGCGTGCGTACGCCGGGTTGGTCGCCGCGACGTTGATCACATGCGAGTTGACGAAACTCACGCGCGTGCGGCGGCCGGCCCGTGCGGCTTCAATCAGATCATCGGCCGCCTCCCGAAGGTTCGTGTTGGCGATCGTCAGATCGAAGAGCTCCACGCTGTTCTTGTAGGAATCGGACTCCTTCCTCAGCAGCGAAGAACGAGCGGCATTGCGATGGAGAGCGCTATCGCGGATTTCAATGGTGCTAACGGACATCTCGGACCTCTGCAGTTCGCCGTTGATGGCGTTGGTGCGACAGAGGTTTCACGAGACGTGCCAGGAGGCGCGTCGAAAAGAACCCTTTGAGTTCATTGTTTAAACGGGTTCCCGTCCGCTTCGGGGATCGAAATTCGCGCTTGGTTTCAACTGTTTCGCTTTGCAAATTGAGAATTGCGAAAAAAACCCCGCGCGGGCCAAGGGTCTGCGCTCCCTCATTTTTCCTCGCAAATTGCAATCATGAGGCGTTTTCGCAATTTGAAGCCGAGATAAATATTCGTTGTTTCAGTTATTACCTCTTGGCGCCGAAGCTGCCGACGTTGTGCCAGGGACCAAATCGCGAAGGAGCAATGATCCCGCGGTCTCCGCCTCCCTCAACCGCGGGATAATGGAGGCTCGGGGAAGATTCGTCGCTTTCCTGGAGTCCGACGACCTGTGGGATCTCCGCTATCTCGAAACGCATGCGCGGCGCTTCGAGGAAGACCCCTCTTTGGGACTGTCCTTCTCGGTCGCTCGCATGCGCGCCGACGGGCAAGACACCGGCAGTTCTCTCGGCCAAAACTGCAGGGCCTGACGCCGGCGCCATCGTCGCGCGTCGGAAGAGCATCGACGAGGCGGGGCCCGTTCGACCCGAGCTTGCGGCGGGCGGCGGATCAGGAATGGCTTTCCGCGTGGCTTTGACGAAATGGACCATCGAGGGATATCTCGATCCCCTGATTTCCTAAGCCAGAGCGAAGGAGGCCCCGCCTCCAATGTTTCGGCGATGTATGACAGCTCCGTCCGGCTCCCGAGCCCGCTAGGTTGCGGCAAAGCGCGCGAGCGCACTCCGCAACCGGGTATTTTGCGCCCGCCTATCCCAGGGAGGCTGCACGAATTGCAGGCGCGCCGGTTATTCCATCCCCGCGCGCGCTTCCGCTCTCGTAAGCTGGTTCAGAGCATCATTGGAGCGTGAAACGAGACTTTAAACGTCGCCCCACCGCCCGGGGTATCCTCGACCCAGATTCTGCCCTTGTGCCCTTGGATCAGTTCGCGCGCTACCGCCAATCCCAGGCCCAAGCCGGCGGAAGCGTCGCCCTTGCGCCAGAATGGTTCGAAAATCAGCTCGCGATCGGCAGGCTCCACGCCGATGCCGTGATCTTCGACCGAGACAGTCGCATCGCGCGTCACGCGCACGACGACAGCGCTCCCCTCCGGTTCCGCGCGCAAGGCGTTGTCGATCAAATTTGAAAGAACGGATTCGAGCGCCCGCCGATCGCCCATCACACCAATCGGTCCTTCATCGCCCTCATATTCCAGGCGCCTGCTGCTCTTCACGGCGAGCAGAGCGTAATCATCGACCATCGCCGCCGCCACTTCGACGAGATCGATGGCTTCGTCCCGGGCGCGCGGAGGCCGACCGAGGCGGGCGAAGGACAGGAGCTGCTCGACGATGTTGCGCATGCGCCTCGCGTCGCGCTGGATGTCGCTCCGGAATGTCGGCTTCTCCGGCCCATTGGCGCGCGCGGAAAGCACCATGACAGGCGTGCGGAGTTCATGCGCGGCGTTAGCCAGGAACTGCGAATAGCGTGACACCCCCTCGTCAAGTCGCGATAGCGCCTGATTGATCGTTTCGACGAGCGGCAGGATCTCGCTCGGAATTTTCTCGCTCGAGAGCCGTTGATCGAGCGAGCCCATGTCGACCTTGCGAGCTTGCTCGGCGGCCTCGCGCAAAGGGGTGAGACCGAACCTCAACGCGATCCAGCTCGCGACGATAGAGACCAGGAGCGTCGGCGCGAAATATTCGAGGTTGATGGCCTCGAATCGAATGAAATCGATCCCGACCTCGGCCCAATCCGCGCGCCAGCCGCTGACGGCGATCAGCAACGGGCCTGCGGCGGTGTTGAGCACGCTGGCGAAGCCGTTCCATTTCGTGCCGTCTCCCAAGGTCAAATCGAAGGAGAGATAATTGGGAACGGCGGGGCCGCGGATTTTCAACGACTGGGCGATTTCGGGAGAGGCGCCGGATATCGGCTCGCCGCTCGTGAGATCGAAGGCCGCGTAGCGAAACATCTGCCTTTGCTTTTCATATCGCCGCAACTCAGGGGTCGACGCGATAAGGGCGCCGCTTTCGCTGCGGCGGACGGCCTCCGCCACCGTGCGTTGAGCGCTCTCCAACCCGTACATGACGATTGCGGTTTCGGGATCCTTCATATAGGCGCGCAGATATCCCGAATATTGGTGGAGCCCTATGACGAAGGCCCCGACGATCTGCGCAGCGGAGAGCAGCACGGTCAGCCGCAGCAGAAGCGATGGCTGCAACCTCAACAGGCCGCCTCGGTGAGGAGATAGCCTCGACCGCGCACGAGATGGATGGAGACGCCCGCCCGCGCCTCCTCGAGCCGCCTGCGAAGACGCGAGACGAGCGTGTCCAGCGCGCCCGGCGAAACGGCGTCGCTCTCTCCGTAGACCTCGAGCATCACGGATTTGCGCGGCGCCACCTGATTGACGTGGCGCACCAGCGCCTCGAGCAGCGCGAATTCCCTGCGATGCAGGATTAGCGGCCTGCCGGCGATGCTGACTTCGGTCGTCGCTGGATCGTAACTCAAGGCGCCGACCGTGATCGGCGGCAGCGAGCTGTTACGGAACTCCCGCAGCCGCGCCCTCACCCGCGCCAAGAGCTCCTCGGACGCGAAGGGCTTCGTCAGATAGTCGTCGGCGCCGGCGTCGAGCCCGGACACTTTGGATTGAAGCGTATCGCTCGCCGTCACGACGACAACGCGCAGGGCGGGTTGAAGCGCGCGAAACTTTCCGATCGCCGCCACGCCGTCCCCGTCGGGAAGGCGGCGGTCGAGCAACATCAAGTCGTAGTACTGTCTGACGAGCGCCATCAAGGCTTCCGCGACAGAGCCGGCGCAGTCGCAATCGAAGCCCGCAACAGCGAGCTGGTTGAGGACATATTCGCAGATGTCCGTCTCGTCCTCGACGATGAGAATTTTCATGGCGCGCAGTTCCTGTGGCCTGGAACCCGACCGCTCGGCTTCAACCAAAGCGGACGCCGCTTCTGGCGGCGCCTTAGCGAGCGAAGTGAACAACTTCGGATACGCTCGCAAACCCGACTGTAACCATTTTGCAACAGTCGCGCAATTTTTGCTCATGTTAAATTCGCGTAAGGCTGCGGCAGAAGCCGGTGAGCCAGAGCATGTTAACGAGGTTTCGAAAGAAGTCAGGCGCCCTCAAGCGAGCCGGCCGCGCTCGCGAGGAGCCGCTCTAGCGAAAGCAGATCGACATGCGGCGGATCACACTCTTCTTGGGCTCAGTCGGCTTGGCGGGGCTCCTCGCAACCACGCTCCCAGCCGAGGCGCAGCAGAGCCTTCCCTCGATCGACATCGGCAAGCCGAAGCCGGTTCACAAGACAGCGGCGAAAGTGAACCCGGGCCCCCGGACTGGCGAGAGCCGTGCGACGAGGCAAGCCGCAAGCGGCAATTCCTCCCCAGTTGCCGGCCCGGGTTCGGGAGGCGGAGTAGGCGGCGGCGCTAGTGTCGGAAGCGGCTCTCCGGGGGAATCACTTCGGTGGAGCAGGCGCGGCGCAGGACCCATTCAACACGTCCTATGTGTTACAGAACGCCAGCGTCGGGACCAAGACCGACACGCCGGTTATTCAGACCCCGTTCAACGTGCAGTCGGTGACGCGCCAAACGCTGGAAGATCAGCGCGCGACCGACGTCCTAACCGCGTTGCAGAACGTAGCGGGCGTCACAATTTCGCAGAGCTCCTCGACCAATGGCGACCCCTATGAACTCGATCACCATTCGGGGATTCAACACTCCAGATATTTATACAAATGGATTTCGTCTCGCGGGCTTCAGCGGCGGCGGCGGCACCGGCTTCGGTCAATCGCAATTCGCCAATATTGCGAGCATCGAGGTGCTCAAGGGGCCTGGCGAGCGGCCTTTACGGGCTGAGCGAACCCGGTGGCATCGTCAACCTGGTCACCAAAGTCCCGCTGAACTCTCCCTATTACTCAGCCAGTCAGGACTTCAGCTCGCTTGGCCTCTACAGAACAGCGATCGACGCGACTGGCCCCCTTTCTTCCAACAAAGCCTGGCTTTATCGAATGAACATGTCCTACACCAACGACGCCGGCGCTTTTGGATTCGAAGTACATGATATTCATTTCGAAAATATTTTTTTCGCTCCAGTCATTCAGTGGAATCAAGACGATCATAACTGGGTGAGATTGGAAAGCACTTACAGCCAGGATAGATCTGCTAGTTTCTTTCCCAACACGCCACAATTTAACGGTAATTTGGTTACAATTCCTCGTAACCTGAATCATGGAGAGAGCTCACCCACATTAAGTAATGGCACATTCAATTTATTGACGGTGCAAAAGCAACTCGGTCAAGATTGGTCGGTGCAAGAACGCGTTGGATATTATCGACAAGTTAGAGACTTCATAGGTATCCTGTCGAACAGCTTCGGTGGGAACCCCAGCCCTCCATATCTAGCCTACTCCCGTGACTTCAATGAAAATGAGTATCGCCAATCGGAGTTTGGAACCTACACCGATTTCGTAGGCCATGCTGAGACTTATAGGTTTCAACATACGATACTTCTCGGCGGCGACTTCCATAAGGACGTGACGTATAGTCAGTATACCAGCGGCTTCTATGGGTCACCTGTCGACGTCGCCTATCCGCTCACTCCCGGTTTCCCTTACATCCCTCCTTATCTCGGTGTCTCCGAGGGCACCAACTATCTCAACACGGGGGGCTCTATCTTCAGGATCAAGTCAGGTTGCCTTACAATATCTCGGTGCTGGCGGGCGCCCGTTATCAGTACATTTCGCGAGAATGGCGGCATCGGTGGCAATCCGCTCATCAACGCCAATTTCTTCGCGTTCTATTACGGGACGTCCAACAACAAGGCGGACACGCAGACAGCCGTGACGCCACGCGTGGGCTTGACATGGCAGCCCGCTCCATGGGCGAGTATTTTTGCCAACTATTCGGAAGGTTTCAGCCCCGACAGTGGCAGCTACCTGGTTGGGAACGTCATCGCACCGCCGGAGTTCGCGCGCGAGTCCGAGGTCGGCGCTAAAGTCGAGTTTTACGAAGGCAGGCTGCGGGCCACGGCCTCCTTGTACGATCTGACGAAAACAAACGTTCCCCAACTCGACACGAATGCCGCCGATTTCTGCCCGAGCTCGGGCGCCGCACTTCCATACACATGCAGCGTCTTGAGTGGAGAGCAGCGTAGCAAGGGAGTCGAGGTTGACGTCCAGGGGACGCTCCTGCCTGGCTGGGACGTGATCTTGAATTACACCAATCAAGATGTGCGATTGACCAAAAGTCTTCCCGGCGAACCCACGGGAGCCCCCGGCTCGAAGTCCAGGGCGTGCCGCGCAATCTCGGTAGTTTTTGGACGACCTATGAATTCCAGGATGGAGCCCTAAGCGGGTTTAAAATTGGCGGCGGCGTTCACTATCACGGCGCGCAGCTTCCGTTCCTGACCGGCCTCGCCGGCAGCCCTCCTTTGCTCGGGACGCCTGTGGGCGCCTGGGCCACCATCGATTTGATGGCCGCCTACCGTTTCCGGGTCGCCGACACCGACATGCACGCGCAGCTCAATATCTATAATCTCTTGGACAAAACCTACTATCTCGACAAGATCTACAACCCCTACAACGTCGGCATCGGCACCGGGTCCGCAAGCTACGGCCAGCAGTTCGCCGTGCGCGGCTCGCTCGTCGCGGAGCTGCCCGGGCGCTCGACGCCTCTGCTGCCCGCTCCCGCTCCACATAAGGGACCCGGCGACTGGAGCGGCTTCTATCTCGGCGGACATCTCGGTTATCTTTGGGGCGACAACAATAGCGGCTACAATTACGTCATCCCGGACGGCTCCTTTGGCAATGTAAACTACTATGACGACGCCCAATCCGTCATGGCGGGGCTCCATTTTGGCTACAATGCTCAGTTCGGCCAGTGGGTTTTAGGCCTCGAAGGGTCGGCAGATGCTCTGAATCTAAAGAAAAATAATCCGAACGTCTTCCCAGACTTCTACGCGATTATCCCAATTCTCAACATAGACTACCTAGGCAACTCCATATACAGCACGTTGCGATCCAATGCTCAGGGAGCGATTCGCGGTCGCTTGGGCTATGATTGGGACCATCTGCTACTCTACGCCACGGGCGGCGTCGCTATCTCCGATTTCACGCTTCAAAACAATATGGGCGCCCGGACTCTCGACCTCCTCACGTTCGCGCCGTCCCCCGCCTACGCATCCACTGCCGACCGGTTCCTGACGCGGATCGGCTGGACGCTGGGCGGCGGTCTCGAATATGCGGTCGGCAGCAATTGGTCCGTGCGGACTGAGTACCGCTATTCGAACTTCGGCAGCGTGTCCGAGGCGGCGACGAACGTGTCGGGTCCAGGCATTTTCTTCGCGGGCGGACGCCATCTCGCCCAAAACCAGATTTAGGTCGGCTTCAGCTACAAGCTGACCGAGCCCGAACCCGACTCCGCGCACTTCGACTTCTCCTTCCCCGACGTGTCGCCGGCCGGACCGGCGTCCCCGCGAATGCTTCCGGGCTTCTTCTCGACCAGTCCGGGCGACCCGCCGCCAAAAAATGCTGCGCCGCTCGCCGTCGCCCCAGATTGGACCGGGTTCCAACTCGGCGCCGATGTCGGATATGTCTGGGGCCTGAACCATGGGGGCTTCGGCTATGTGACCCCCTTCGGCTATTCAAATTACATCTCGCTGGCTTATGTCGCGCCAAACACGGTCAATCCCGTCGATCTGAACGCCCAAGGCGTAATCGCGGGAGGCCACTTTGGCTACGACCGGCAGATCGATCGCTATGTGGTGGGGCTCGAAGCCGGAATCCACGCGACGAATGAGGTGAGATCCCTAGGAAGTCCTACGCCGGATCCATCCGGCCTGACCGACGGCGGGACTCTGACGGCGAACGTCAAATCCCAAGTGCAGGGGTCCCTCCGGGCGCGCCTCGGCTACACATGGGGGCGGCTCATGCCGTTCACTACGGCTGGCGGGGTGCTTGGCACGTTCACGACGCAGGCGGATCTCGCGGGCTTTGATCCCGTCGGCTTCTACTACGCCGCAAATACCGGCCACACTGTGGTTCGATTGGGATGGACGGTGGGCGGCGGCCTCGAATACGCCGTCAACCAGAACTGGTTCGCGCGGGCAGAATACCGTTACGCCGATTTCGGCACGACGATTGAGGTCCCTAACAAGGTTTCGGGGCCCGGCATATACTACGCCGGCGGGCGCCACCTCGATCAAAATCAAGTGCAGCTTGGCGTCAGTTATAAATTTGGCGCGCCCGCTCCCGAACCGATGATCGCTAAATATTGAAGGCCCAGAGTCAGCTTGGAAAGACAGTATCATGAACTCGGAAAATCGCCGTGTTTCTGCATCGCTATGTCGGTCTGGCGATGGCGGTGTTTCTTGTCATCGAGGGCCTGACGGGGAGCCTCCTTGCCTTCGACGCCGAGATCAAGACGCTGCAAGCGAGGGGCGAGGCGCTTGCCGAGGAGATCGCATCCCGCGAGGGATTTCATCTGCTTCGCCCGATATCCCTGCAATATTTCAACTACGCCGGACGCTACAACTATTCCGTTCTCACCGACCGCAGCTTTCCGCAGGATAGGCGGCTGACGGTCTATTTCGACAGCAACAGCGGCGAATTTGCCGGCCTGTTCGAAACCAAGGCGCCGCTGCTCGGAGATACGCTCAACAACTGGCTCTTGGCGCTGCATCAGATCCGCGATCCGGTCGACTATCTCGCCTATCGCATTCTCGTCGCGCTGACCGGCGTGGTCATCGCCCTGCTCTCCGTCACCGGCGTTTACCTCTGGTGGAAGAAGCGCTCCGCGCGTCTGTTCAGCGGTAGGCTCCGCGCTTGTTCAACCGCGGCTCGCGATCGCCGAGAGCCTCTGCATTCGGATTCATAAGTCGCAGCCAGGCGCGTGCGGCGCGCTCTAACCGATGAAGGCGTTGGAGAGCGATGGCCTGGTTTAAACTTTTGTTGTCCAAGCCTCGAGCGGCGCTCGCTGCGCTCTGCGCCGTCGCCGTCTATTTCCTCTTCGCCTGCATCGTCCGTGCGCCGGCGCCCCAATATCCGACGGCGAAGCTCGGCAAGCTCGATATCGAAGATACCGTGCTTGCAGGCGGCGGTGACACAATAGGCCGACTGCCCCGAGGAGGTCTCAAGACCGCGTGCCGCTGAAGGAACTGTGCTGTGCGTTGCGACGGCCCATCAGGGGACGCCTCTACCGTCGTAGCTTGCGATAATTGGTGCGATAGCTGTTGCGCAAAGTGGCGGTTAGCCATGCCTTAGGATTGCTCGCTTCAGTGAAGGAGCCCTTCGAAGCCAGAGCCTTCTGCAGGGTCTCTTGGACCAAGTCGTCGGCTCGGCTGGAGTCGCCGCAAAGCCAGACGGCAAACGCGCGCAAGGATGGAGCAGCGGATATGATCGCCGCCTTGAGCGCTTCCGCTTCGGATCGCTCACGCGTAGTGTCATCCATCAATGCATTCTCCGACAAAGTTTTCCTCGATGGTCGGAAGCCCCTCCTTCCTAGCGCCGTTCAGTTGCGGCCTCCTGTGAGGCGCTCGCTGGAGTGACGATATAGAGCAGGCTCGTTCCGCTGGGGTTGAGGTCACCCTGATCCAGCACGTAAACGCTTCCTGTCGCCGGGTTGATCGCTACGCTTTTCAAGTCGGTCTGCCCGTAGCAGGCCGTTCCAGCGGCGCGGCAGAAGTCTGACGTGATGTTCGCGACGCTGAGGATCGCGCCTGTTTGACCATCGATAGTCCACAATGCCGGACTGAGGAAGCTATCGGCGAGGACAGCGTGCCTGCCGAAATCAACCGCGAGGCCGTAATTTCCGGGATTGATGAACTGCTTCCCGACCACCTGGTTCGTCTTGCCGTCGATGGAGACGACGCTGCCGTCGTACTCGCCGAGCGCATAGACGCGATTCAAAGGTTCATCCACAGCGATGCTGGTGAGCCCAGACGGCATGAGGGTGCAATTCTGGGGTCCTTGCGACTGCAAGAAACAGCCGGGCGGCTGGGCCGACTGTCCGACGCCGCCAATGACTCCGATCTTCCTGTCGGCGTATCCGTCGATAACCCACACCGCACCGTCGGAGTACTGACTGACGTAGATTGTGTTGGTCGATTGATTGATCGCCACTCCGGCGGCGTCCGGGTCGCTGATCGTGGTGATGACCCTTTGAGCGACCGGATCAACGATGTCGATCTGATTAAAAGCATTGATGGCGTAGAGTTTGCCTGTCCTGCGGCTATAGGCGATCGCCTGCGGATCAAGGCCCAGCAGGCCCGAGGCGCTCAAGTCGACCTGGAAGTTGGCGAGAAGCTTGTTCCCCGCGCTGTCCAACACCGAGACAGAGCCGTCTGCATTGAAGGTATAAAGTCTGTTCAGCGACTCGTTGATCGCGATCGCTTTCGGCGAAGCGCCGACGGGGATTGTCGCTGTCGGCGACAGGCTCCCCAGGTTGAGCGCTGTGACCGAGTTGGTTCCCGAATTTGCGATGAATAGCGTATTTGAGCGGGTGCCGACGGCGGCGTCGATCGCTCCGGCGCCGGCCGCAAGCGTCACCGTGCTAGCGAGCCCATGGGACGGTGTCTGCGACGTAATCGCGGGGCGGTCGACGGAGGAAGGAGCGTTTGTCGGCTCAAGCACAAGCAAATAGGCGTAATTCGCGGGAACGCCAGCCACGAAGCCGAAATAGTTTCCGCCGTATCCTGCGTAAATCTTGCCCGTCACTGGATTCGCAGCGATCCCCTGCACGGACCCCAGCTGAGCATAGCCCTGGGGCGCCCCGCAGGGAATATTTGCGTTGACCACGTAATTTGGTGGATTGTTGTTGCTAGCGCAACCCAAGGGAAACGGACCAGAGCCTACGCTCAAATTGCCCAAACGCTCTCCGCTCGCACCGTCCACCACCAGCATCTCGTCGGTGTTGGAATTGATCGCATAAATTCGGTTTCTGATCGGATCGACGGCAATCGAATAGAGGAAATAGTCATAAAACGCGGTCGCAATCACCTTGTTCGTATTGCCGTCGATCGTCGTCAGGATTCCGTCGGCATCGCCCACGACGTAGATCAGGTTTCGTATCTCATCCACCGCTAGTTGTTTGAGATCCGACACCTGGGACCCGCATCCCGGCTGGTTGCAGCCTGCCGGCACATAGGGCTGACCGGCGTCAATGAGGGTGATGATGGCGTCTGTGGCGCCGTCGATGACGGCGACTTGTGATCCGCCCTGATAGCTATAATAAATTCTGTTGGTCTTGCGATTGACGGCAAACCATTCGCGAGCCCCAGGAAGGATGGCGACTCGCTTCTGCTTCCTCGTGTCCCAGACGACCACATAGGCTCCCACGGCGTTCCAAAGGGACATGTAGAGCTTGCCGGTTTCCGGATTGCAGACCATTCCGTCGACGTTGTAGATCGTCTCGGAACCCCACGGGGCAAAGCTGCCTTTCACCGTGTTGTTGGCGCCGTCGATTTCCGTGACAACGCCGATTTCCGACAGGGTGTATATGGTGTTGTTGAGATCGTCGACGCAGGATTGGTAGTTTCCCCCATAGCCGTTAGGATTGTTCAGGGTAGAAGCGGGGATCGCGATATTTGAAATAATCGTATCGGTCGAGCCGTCTAGCACCGTGACCGTAAATTCATTGGTGACATAAACGCGGTTTGTTTTGGTGTTGATTTGCACGTCGCCCGTGTTGGCGGCGCCGCCGGGCGGGATCGTCGGGATGGGAATAGTGTGGAGGACGGACGCGCCGGGTCCCTGGGACCAGCCTGTTGGCGTGGGCGAGGCGTGGGCAACGCTGACGAGGCTGGTCGCGGCGTAAAGGCACAGTGCGGCGCCATATACAAAAAATCCCTTGCTGACTTTCGACATGCCGCATCCTTCCTAGGCCGATCGGGTCAGAACGGGCGCGCGCTTGGGCGGGCCCTTCTGTCACCGTGAGATCAAAAAAGCCCCGCTGGCCGGGGAAGGCCGAGCGGGGAAGTTGGCTGACTTCACGCGAGGGGAGATCGACTGCGTGAAGCGCGATCGCCGGGGACGGCGTTCTTTCAGGCGCCCGGGCGGGGAGGAGCGCCCGAGCGCCAAACCCTTATTTGCGGCGTCCCGCCACGACCGCTATGCATTCCGGCCCCAGCAGCTCGCGCAGGCGCCCCAGGATCTGCAGCGTGACGCCGAAGCTGCCGAGCGCCATCCAGCCGAAGAAGGCGAAGCCCCAATGCAGCGGGCTCGCGAAGCCCTCGTCGAGCACCCAGAAAGTGTGGCCCCATTCATTCAGGCCGATGTTCGGGATCGTCATGAAGGTCCCGACGAGCAGCAAGCCGAAGGGAAGGGAGACGCCCTTCGCGAAATAGGGGAGCCGCGTCACGGCATAGGCGTAGGCGGTGACGCCGACCACGACGAAGAGCGGATAGGAGATGTAGAAGGTTATGATGTTGCTCGGCGTGAAGTCCGAGTCGCGCACCGCGGTCAGATGCCAGACCGCCGTCTGCTCGGTGAAGAAGCTCAGTCCGAGGAAGAGCGCGATCCCATACAGCGCGAGCAGCTGCGCCAGCACGTGATAGCGGCGCAGCTCTTCTGCCGGCGCGATGGACGCCAAGCTCCGGTCACGCGTGCGCCAAAGGTAGCCGCCGGCGGCGACAGCGGCCAGCACCGAGACCGGAATGGAGACGACCAGCAGCGTGTGCCAGTAAAGGCCATATTCCTCGGAGAAGGAGTTGAGCCCCTTGCTCCAGCCGAAGGCCTGTTCGTAAAGCCGCAGGCCGATGACGATCGCGGCGAGAATCGCCCCGCCGATCGAGAAAGTGCGCAAGGAGAATGGCCGTCTGACGCTCTCTGAAGCGCTGCGGCTGACGGTTTGATTGACGCTCATGATTAAAGTCCTCTCAAAGCTCGAAGATCGGGGTCGCCGCGGAGGCGCGACCTTTGGGGTCTTCTGGGCTTGCGACGCGGGCTCTCCCTCGAGGAGGGACGCGGCGTCGGCTTGGAGGATCTGAAGACTGGCGCAGCCCTTGGCTTGCGCGTCGGCGCTCAAGCTCCTCTGCGGCCAGCCCGAGGCGCAGCTTCGCTACGCCCGGCGCATCGAGGAGGAGAGGCTCAGATTTGGAAGGTCGGAGGGCCGCGCGGCGCGAGCGGCTCGAGCTCCGGCGGCGCCTGCGCGTCGACCTGATTCTCGCGGCTCGCCGGGAGTGCGGCCTCCACCGGCGGCGTCAGCCGATCGCCGACGCCGATGGGAGCGCCGAGGTCCGCAAGAGCGGAATGGAGCACGCAGCAGAGGCCGTGGTCGTGGCCATGCCCGCGAGGCGAGAGCGGGTCCTGACTGCTCGTCGTCGTGACGCAGCCTTGGGAGAAGCCCGCTTCTCCCGAAGAGGCCGCGCCGGCGAGCGCCATGCCCGTGAGCAGCACCTGGACGCCAAGCGCGCAAGCCAGAAACAACGCCAAGAGGGCGTTCTTCCTTGCCAGACTTGCTCGGCCGCATCCGATCACGCCCGCTCTCCTTTCGGGAACGCGCAGAGGCTAGGCTGGCGCCGGAAGGGCGTCAAGGCGGACAGTTTGTCGCAGTAGGCGCCAAGCTCCCTTCGACTTTGGCCGAGTGGATCAGCAGACGAAGTATCGTTTTCGCAAAAGCGGATCCGAACTCGTCCGCGATTTCCCTTGCCGGAGATTTGCACTACCGTGATTTGACATATTGGTTTCCCTCATGATTTGCGTGATGTTCACCACGTTAGAGAATCCACGCGACATTGAGTTGGCCGCGACCGCTACACGGATCTCGAGCGCTACTCGGGGGAGTTCCTCCACCCGCCTCCGAGCGCGGCGTAGAGGGCGACGGTGTTGGAGAGGCGCTGGGCTTCGACCTGCACGCGTGCGAGCGCGGCGTTGAGAAAGGAGCGCTGCGCGTCCACGACGACGAGTTGAGAGACGCCGCCGAATTTCTGCTGCAAGTGGACCCTGGCGAGATAGCGCTTGGCTGAGCCTTCTGCGCTGCGCGCGGCGGCGACGGCGCGCGCGTCCGCCTGCAGCGCGCGCAAGCTATCGGCGACGTTCTGAAAGGCCTTCACCACGGTGTCGCGGTATTGCGCCTTGGCCTGATCGAGACCGGCTTCTGCGGCCCTCTGTTTGTTTTGCAGCGCGAATCCGTCGAAGGCGGTGAAGGCGGCGTTGCCGGCGAGCTGGTAGCCGAAGGTGCCGGGGTGAAAGAGAGCCGGGATGAAGAAGGCGCCGGTCTGGCCGGTTGGGGTCAGCGTGATGTTCGGCAGGCGCGCCGCGAGAGCGACGCCGACTTGGGCGCTCGCCGAGTGAACATTGGCTTCCGCCGCCCTTATGTCGGGTCGCTGACCGACGAGTTGCGCCGGCAGGCTTAAGGGGAGTTCGCGCGGCAGCGCGAACTGCGAGAGCGCGAAGGTCTCCTCGACCTCGTCGGAGGGCGAGCGCCCCGCGAGCGCGGTGAGCAGGTCGCGCTGCCGCGCGAGAAGAGTTTCCAGGGCGGGAAGACGCTGGCGCGCCTGCGCCAGCGCGGTTTCTTGAGAGAGCACGTCGATCGAGGAGACGGCGCCCTTGGCGAGCTGCAGCTGAAGTAGCGAGAGTCTCTCGGCTTCGAGACCGATCACCTGGCGCGTCACGGCGATTTGCGCTCGCAGCGAGGCTTCCTCGATCGCGGCCTTCGCGACGTTTGCGGCGATCATCACTTGCGCCGCGGCCATGAGGAAGCCGGCGTTCTCGGCCTGCGCGTCGAGAGACTCGATGTTGCGGCGCGCGCCGCCCCAGACGTCGAGCGTGTAGCTGATCTGCACCTGCTTGTTGTAGTACCAGAAGGGCGCCTGGGTGACGGTGGAGTTGGTCGCATCCCCGGAATAGAGGTTGTAGCTCGAATTGGAGGCGAGACCGACCAGCGGGAACAGCGCGCCGACGCCCGCCTCGGCGTTGTAATGCGCCACCCCCATCGCCGCCGTGGCCGCCTCGATCGTCGCATTGCGCGCTAGCGCGTCCTCGATGAGGCCGTCGAGGCGCGGCGAGCGGAACTCCATCCACCAGCGGTCCGAGACCTCGACGCCCGCGCGAAAGCGCTGGCCATTGCCGGGCGAAGCGGTCGGCTCTTGCGTGAAGCGCTCGGCTTGCGGCGGCGCCGGCGTCTCGAAATCCGGCCCCACGGCGCAAGAGGAAAGCGCCATGGCCACGCCGAGAGCAAGGACCCCGAAGAGAGCCGGGCGCGCGCTACTCACGGGCCAACGCCTCCACCGGGTCGAGCCGCGCGGCGTTGCGCGCCGGGAAATAGCCGAAGATCGTTCCCGTCAAGGAGGCGCAGAGCGCCGCCGTCAGCACGGCCTGCGGCGAGAGCTCGAGCTTCCAGCCCGCAGGGAGGAAGGGATTGACGACGAGGATGAGAAGGAAGCAGAGGAGCACGCCGAGCCCGGCGCCGAACAGGCAAAGCACAATCGCCTCGAGAAGGAACTGACGGCGAATATCGGCCTGACGCGCGCCGACGGCCAGTCGAAGACCGATTTCACGCGTGCGCTCGGTCACCGAGACGAGCATGATGTTCATGACTCCGATCCCGCCGACCAGCAGCGAGATCAGCCCGATGGCCGCGAGCAGAAGCCGCATCGTGTCCATCAGCAACAGCAGGCTGCGGACCTCGGCGTCGTTGTTTTCAATCGTGACGTCCTTCGCGTGATGCCGCTTGGTGACGAGGTCGATGATCTTCGGCTCCACGTCTTTTCCGGACCAGCCCTTGCGCAGACGCATGAGCACCATGTCGAGATAGTCGCGGCCCGTCACACGCGCATTACTCGTCGTATAGGGCACGATCACGCTCGGACGATTCCCGGGCTCCGCCCAACCGCGCTTGGGCGTCAGCACGCCGACGACGATGGCGGGCAAGCTCCCGACGTAGATGATCTTGCCGAGCGGGTTGGCGCCGTAAAAGAACTGTTCACGCAACCTGTCGTCGATCACGACCACGGGCGCCGCCCGCCTCACATCGTCTCGCGTGAAACCTTGGCCGCTATCGAAAAGAAGGTTGTGGAACGCGAAGTAATCCTCCGCAACGCCCGAGATGCTCCCGGTCGTGGAATGGTCCCGATAACGGAAGGTCGCCGTCGTGTAGGTCTGCGGGGTCGCAACCTCCACATAGTCCTGCTGACGAAGCGCCTCCACGTCGGACATCTTCAGCGTGTGAAGGTGCGCGGCGAAGGCGTCCCCGGCTTGCTTACCCGGATAAATGATGATCTCCCGCAGATTGAGAAAGCTGCCGATTTGCTCGCCGAGCACGCGGCTGCCGGCCTCGCCGACTGCGACCATCATCGACACCGAAACGATCCCGATGAGGACTCCCAGCAGCGTCAGTCCCGTGCGCAGACGATGCGCCAGCAGCGCCTGCCACGCTGTCCTCGCGGTTTCAAAAAACTCCGCCCAAGGGGCGCGCCAGCCAACGTCCGTGACGGGCGGCCGGAATTCCTCCGCCGGCGTCGCGCCTCGATCGGTGGCGGCCCCGGTGGAGCGATCGGAGACGATGACGCCGTCGGCGAATTCGACGATCCTGTTGGTTTGCGCAGCGATATGGTGGTCATGCGTCGCGATGACGATGGTATGGCCCTGGCGATTGAGATCGACCAGGAGATTCATGACCTCGCGGCCATTGGCGCTGTCCAGCGCGCCGGTCGGCTCGTCGGCGAGGATGGCCGCGCCCTCGTTCATCAACGCCCTGGCGATCGAAACCCTTTGCTGCTGCCCTCCTGATAGCTGGTTGGGATAATGGTTCAGACGATCGCCGAGACCCAGGCGCTCGAGCAGCGCCTTCGCGCGCGCCTCGCGCAATCCTGGAGCGACTCTGGGCGTAAATTGCGGGCGTCTCGACATTGCCGAGCGCGGTGAGCTGGCCCAGCAGATTGTATCGCTGAAAGACGAAGCCGAAATGCTCGCGTCGCAATTTTGCGAGCGCGTCGGCGTCGAGTCCCGCCGTGTCTCGGCCGGTGATACGGCAGGAACCTGCGCTAAGGCGGTCGAGACAGCCGAGGATGTTGAGCAGCGTCGACTTGCCGGAGCCGGACGCTCCCATGAGCGCAACCATTTCTCCGGCCTTGATGACGAGATCCACGCCATTCAGCGCCAGCACGCGCCGATCGCCCTGGCCATAGCTGCGAATCGCGCCGCGCAGCTCGATGAGCGGCGGATCCTTATGCGCATCGTCGCTCTGAATCATGCGCTCGGACCCTGCGATGTGGGCAGCTCGCCCAGGATCACCTCGTCACCCTCCTGCAGCCCTTCGAGCGCTTGCGCGAAGCTGCGGTTGTTGACGCCGACGCGCACGCGCCGCTCCTCCGGCCCCTTAGGCCCGATGACCCGAACCAGAAAGCGTCCATCGGGGCCTTGCTCGCGTAAGGCGCCGGAAGGAACGGCGAGCGCGTTTTTGACCACGCCCTGCACGATCGACACTTGCGCAGACATGCCGATGCGCAGAACGCCATCGCCGTTGGGGACGTCGAAAAGCGCATTGTAGAAGACGGGCGCGCCGACCGTCGTTCCAGCGTTGGCGCTTTGCGTTGTCCCTTGCGTCGCGGCGGGCTCGGAATAGCTCGTCGGCGCCGACTTCACGACGCGCAGACGCGCCGAGTAGCGCTTGTCCGGCTCTCCCATGATCGTGAAGGAGACGGGCTGTCCGGCCTTGACGTTCACGACGTCGGCCTCTGAGATTTGCGTCTTGACCGTCATCGCGTCGAGCCTGGCGAGCTTCAAGATCACCGGCGCGATCTGCGCCGCGACGACCGTCTGTCCCTCCTTGGTCAGGATCGCCACCACTTCTCCATCGATCGGCGCCATGATCTTCGTGAAAGAGAGATTGGCCTCCGCGGTCTTCGCGAGACTCTTCGCCTGCGCGATTTGTGCGCCCAGGGCTGCGAGGTCGGCTTCATCCGCCTGAACCTCGGCTTCCGCGCTTTCGAGATCGCGTCGCGAGGTCGCCGCGCCATGGATCAATCCTTGCTGGCGCTCCCATTCCAGCCTCGCCTTGCGCAGTCGCGCAGACGCCGCGCGCTCCTTGGCTTCGAGATTGACGATATTGGCCTGTTGCGCGCGAAGCTCGTTTTCCTGAAGGAGCGAGTTGATTTCCCCGAGGAGATCACCGGCCCGCACCCGATCCCCGAGCTTGACCCTCAGCGATTTTAGCTGGCCCGTCGCGCGCGTGCCGACGTCGACCTGCTGGATGGGTTGCAGCACGCCGGCGGCGAGCACGGTGTCTTCTATGTCGAGCTTGCCGACCTTCGCCGTCGCATATTTGGGTTGCGGCGCATGGAGGCTCCAAGCGGAGAGCACATAGACGACGACGGCGCCAGCGCAGAGCGCAGCGAGCGCCGCTCGAGGCTTGGACGGCAGAATTTTGAACCAAGCCATCGCTCGTCCAATGCCTTCATAAATTGTGGCGCAACATCCTGCGCCTGTCTTCGGCTTCGAATCTCACGTGTAGCCACTTTGGCTGATCGGGTCACGCGAGCGCCCACCCGGTGCTAATGCGTTCTTGATAGAGCCGCCTCCCGCCTGGCCGGAACGGCGCGACCGTCGCCGTGCCGAGCATGAAACAGCCGCGCCTTTCGCTTCTTCCACCAGACGTAGACGCCCGTGACTGATAGCATTGCGACGACGAACCCGATGACGCAGACGAAGATGCGGTAGGAAAGATAATCGACCGGCTCGCGCGCCATGTGCAGCCCGCGCAGCCAATTGGTCAGCGTCTCTCCGGAGTGACCGGTCGACGTCGCCATGGCGCCTCGAAAGGAGCCGTCGTCTCCGTCGAAGAAGACCACCAGCTCCTTGTCAGCCGGGAAGGAGCGATCAGTCTCGACGCTATAATTGTAGCTACGCATGTAGCCCAGGGACGTCAGCCCCTTTGGCTCGAGAAGACGAAAGCCCCCCGCCGTCGCCCGCTCGGCGGCGAGCTCTTTCCCTCTTGCTAGCGCGGCGCGCCAATCGAGCTTCATGGGTCCTGTGTCTTGGCGCGGCGAAGCATATTGCGCGACCTGCTCCTCTATCGGACGGGCGTCGAAAAGCGCTGCGGTCACCTTCTCGTAGACGCCGAAATTGTCGACGAGGCAAACGCTCGACCAGGCGAAGACGAAGAGCATCGCCCAGGGCCACAGGCCGCCGGCGCGATGCAGGTCGAAGTTCACGCGGTAGAAGCTCCCGCGCCACTTCACGAGCCAGGCCGGCTTCCAGCGCGTCCAGAACTTTTCGAGCTTGACCGGCAAGGTTAGGTAGAAGCCGACGAAACAATCGATCGTCCAGAGGATCGCGAGGATCGCCAGAATCCATGCGCCCTTCTCGCCCAGCGCCAAAGACGTGTGCAGATCGTTGACGAAGGGCATGATGTTGGCGACGATGCCCTGCGTGTAGCCGCTGTAGGGCATGCGTCCGAGCTCCTTGCCTGTCCAGGGATCGAGCACGATCACCCCTGGATCCTCGGGATCAGGCTTTCCCGCCGCTGGGTCGTTCCGCGGCGCCATGCGCACAATCGCTTGATCGTCGCGAAGGCGGAAGAAATAGGCGGCGGTCGCGCGCGGCATGAGGGCCTCGGCTCGCTCCGCGAGCGTTGCGAGATCGAGCTTTTGCGCGTCGGGCGAGGGCCTAGCTGCGACGAGACGCGGGTCGAGGAGCGTGGAGAGATCGCCGCGAAAGGCCAGGAGGCTCCCCGTCACTCCCTCGATGAGCAGGAAGAGCGCCATGGCGAGGCCCACGTAACGATGGATCCAGACGAAAACGCGCCGCATCGTTACGCTCCCCGAAAGCGCCGCGAGCCCCGCTCATGAGGCTCGCGGCGATGACGCCGATCAATATTTCGCGACGATGGCCTCCGGCGCGAAGCTGTTGAAGTGATAGTTCAGGCCGCCGCGAAGGATGTTGAGCTGCGGGTGGAAGTTCGCGTCATAGTTTCCGCTCCAGCCGCCCGAGATCCCGCCGCCGCTGATGTCGGCGAAGAGATATTCGAGCTTCGCCGACCAGTTTTGCGCGAACATCCATTCGGCGCCGCCGCCGACCGTCCAGCCGGCGCGCGTGTTGGCGACGCCGAAGGCGTCGACGCCGTCATAGGCGAAGCCCGCCGTGGTGTGGAGCAGCAGCGTCGGCGTCACGAGATAGCCGGCGCGGCCGCGCAGCGTGCCGACATAGGGCAGGCTCGCCTGAGCCGTGTTGAGCGGCGCCGCCGGAACAAGCGCGCCGCCTCGAGAAGGGCGAGGCGTAGAGCGCAGCCGTCTGCTTTCCCCCGCCCGTGACGCTCGTGACCGCAATGTCGGCCTCGGCGCCGATCACGACCGAGAGCCGAACTGATAGTTGTAGCCGACCTGCCCGCCGCCGAGCGCGCCGCCCGAACCGCCGTTCCGTGCCGCCGGGAACATAGGCGACGTTCGGGTTGGCGCCGGAGCCGAAGGGCAGGCTCGGATCCCAGAAGATCGAGGTCGGCCCTGCCCGTTCGCCGGCGTCGAAGACGCCGCCCGCGTTGACGCCGGCGTAGAAGCCGCGCCACGGCGACCCCGGCGGGAGCACAACCACCGGCGCGTCCTTGAGATGCGGGAGATCGGCGGCGACGATGACGGGCGCCGAAGCGGCTTCGCTGAATTTATAGCTCACGCCGAATTCGAGCAGGTTCTGATCGAGGCGATGCGTGCCGGTGAAGAGAGCCGCGACGGCGCCGCATAGGTCGAGGCGTCGGCTAACATTGCCGAAATCCGTGTAGCGATATTCGCCGCGGATCGCCCAGCTGCGCGTCATCGCCCATTCGGCGCCGGCGCCGAGCGTCCAGCCGGCGCGCAGCGAAGAGCGGCTGCTTGAGGCGTTGAACAGGCCCAGCGCATCGCCGCCCCAGAGATAGCTCTGCTGCGTGAAGCCGCCGAGCGCGACGCCGCCGGTGACGAAGGGAAGGAGCCGGCCCCAGGCGTAACCGAGGCGTCCCCGCAGCGAGCCCTGGAGATTGGACGTCACCGCCGTCGTCAGCGTGCCGCCGGGCGAGAGGCTCGAGGGGTCATAGACCGGCAGCAGCGAGCTCTTGACGAGGTTCGTCCCAAGGATCGAGCCTTCGAGACCGACGACGGCGTGATCGTATTGCCAGTTGTAGCCGATATGACCTTCGACGCTCGCGACCTGCGCATCGCTGTCGAGCGGATCATAGGCGCCGAGGCCACCCGGCGTTGCGACATAATACTTGCCGTGATTGGCGCCCCAGATCATGCCCACCTGACCGCCGGCGTAAAGGCCGGCCCAGCTGTATCCGGTCCAGTCGATGGGCGGCGCCTTGGCGGCCAGCACAGGCGCCGCGACGGGCACGAGCAGCGGATCGCCGAATTTGTAGCTCGCGCCGACCTGGAACTGGTTCTGATCGAGCCGGCGTCCGCCGCCATAAAAGGTCCCCGGAAGCGCGACGGTCGGCGTGTCCGACACGGAGCCGAACTCCGAATAGCGATATTCGCCGCGGATGCGACCAGTGATTGCTGATCGCCCATTCGGCGCCGCCGCCGACCGTCCAGCCCAGACGCGTCGTCCAGTGCAGGCCGTGCGTGGCGAAGCCGCTGTAAGAGAAATTGGCGTTGTTCGACGGCGGCGAGCTCCGACTGCGTGCCGAAATGGCCGATGGCGAGGCCGCCGGTGACGTAAGGCAGCAGTCGCCCGAAGGCATAGCCGGCGCGACCGCGCAGCGAGCCTTGAACGTCAGACTGCACGTATGACGTCAGCGCGGCTGCATCGCCGCCAAGGTCAGTAGCGCCAAGGCTCTCGCGCCGGAGGAGATTCGTGCCGTCGATGGAGGCCTCGAGACCCAGCACCAGATCGCTCTCGAATTGCCGATTGTATCCCACGTGGGCGCCGAAGATCACGCCCTGCGCGTCATGTTGCAGCGCGCTCGAGCTGACGACGCCGTCGGGCGTCGAGAAATTATAGGCGCCGTGATTGTCGCCATAGGCGTAACCGGCCTGACCGCCGAGATAGAAGCCGGTCCAATTGGCCGCATAGGCCGCCGGCAGAACCGGTCCGCCCTTGATCGACGGCAGATCGCCGGGCGCGGGGCCCTTGAAGATCGGCGCGGACGATCGCGAACATCTCCGGATCGGTCGCCGCCGAATTTGTAGCTCGCGCCGAGCTGATCTGGTTCTGCTCTACGTGGCGATCGCCCTGATAGAAGAGCGGCCCGCCGACGGCGGCAGAGAGGCTCGTCGACGTCTCGGAGATATGGCCGAAATCGGTGTAACGCCATTCCGCGCGCGCCGACCAGCGCGGCGTGATCGCATATTCCGCGCCCACGCCGCCGGTCCAGCCGGTAAGCCAGAGCGAACGACCCGGCGCCGACGCGTAGTAGAAATTGCCGAACTGATCCTGCCCGCCAGCGCTGGAGAGGACGTTGAACGCCCCGAACGCCAAGCCGCCGGTTCCGTAGACGAGCAGACGGTTCCAGGCGTGGCCGGCGCGGGCCCGCAACGAACCCTGGAAGTAAGAGGAGATATTCGCGTCGATAGAACCACCCGTATAGAGGGAACTGCTCCATCCCAGCTGCTCACCCTTGTTGATGTCGGCCACGCCGGCCGAAGCCTCGAGGCCGACGACCCATTCGTCGAACTGCTGATTGTAGCCGAGATGGGCGCCGGCCAGCACGCCATAGGCGTTGGTGACGAAGGACGGCGTGCCGAAGAAGCCGTCAGGCGTCGCGTAGGAAAAGGTTCCGCGGTTGTCGCCGACGCCGATGCCCACCTGCAAGCCGGCATAGGGGCCAGTCCAGTCGTGAACCCAGGTCATGGCCGGCGCCGGGATCTTCGACGGCGCGGGGGGCAGGCCAGGCCACTGCGCGGTCAAATGTCCGAGAACGCTGAAATGGTCGCCGTAGCTGCGTCCACCGTAGGGGCCGCCAAGACCGACGAGAGGGGCGACATAATAGGCGCCAGTGTAATAAGTCTGGTCGAGGAGATTGTGGACGTTGACGCCGGCGTCGAGCTTCCAGCCGTCATATTGGAAAGGGTAGTCCACGAGGAGATCGACGATCCCGTAGCCGGCGAGGCTCGGGGTGAGCCAGCCGAGGTATACCGTCCCCGCGGGCGTGGACTGCGCAGTCCCATCGGTCACACGAGCGGCGCCATTGTAATGATAGGTCGCGCCGAGCTTTAGCCCCTTGAGCGTCCCATCCTGGAATTCGTAGGTGCCGGAGAGAGTGGAGATGTTGCGCGGGATCCCCGGTAAAGGCTGGCCGACTTCGTTCGAAACGTCTCCGATGAAACTCTTGGTGATCTCGACCGACTGATTCGTGTAGTTCAGGATCAGATTCAGTCCAGGATATATTTCGCCCTGAACGTCGAGCTCCGGCCCCTTGCTGCGCGCGTCGCCGACCACGACGACGCAGGTTGGATTGATTCCGTAGTTCCCAGGACAGAAGTGGGTCGGATTGAAATCGGGCTCGGTGATGTTGGTCTTCGTCAGATTGTAATAGTCGACGGTGGCGTGCACCTTGCCGTTGAAGAACTCGAATTTCAAACCCGCCTCGGCGTCGCGGGCGCCCGTCGGCGGTGCGGGGCTGTTCGGGAAAACAAAGCCCGTATTTTGGGAAAAGCCCTCGGCGTAGCTCACATAGCCGCTTACCCAGGGAAATGGGCGCCACAACAGCGCGAAACGTGGAGTTACATATTGCTCAGCGCTCGCTTGCAAGGGCGAGGCGTTGAAGCCGGATATGCCGTTCAGATTGGTGGCGAAGGACGGACCGCCTTGCATGCCACCGCCTTGGCGGAAATATTGATAGCGCGCTGCTGCCATGAACAGGAGATCATAGGGCAGCTTGATCTGATCCTGCGCATAGAGCCCCCCAGTGTCTTGCGGGGTCGTAAATTCGGAACCCGGAATCAGCGGCCCAAGGAAGGGGAGGCCCGGGTTGGCCGGAAATAAAACGCTTTGAGGCGCGTTTATCGGACTCGCCAGATAATGGTTCCAATTAGTCGTCTTGTAGAAATCGCCGCCGAAGAGCAGCGTGTGCTCGGCGCCCCAAGTGTTGATATGGCCGGTGACGTCGACCTCTGTCGCGAGCGTTTGCGTCGAGTAAGCGTTCGTATTAAGTGACTGATCATAAACCGGCGATGTGTATGGCGCGCCAGAATATGCCGCAAATGGGAAACCGAAATTATCCATATAGGTTCCGAAACGTGGCGTTCCGTCGCTTTCGTAACGATTGAACGCGAGCAATTGCTTGATAGACCAGTCCTTGTCGAACTTATGCTCCCAAGTCAATGCGAAAAATACGTTATCATTCATCGATGGAGAGTAGTTTCCATAGTTTAAGTAGCGAGGAATATTGATAAAGTTGCCGTTCCACTCCGGATTTGAAGAAAATGTCCCTGCCAGGGTGTTTTTCAAATACTGTCCTTCTAGTTTAATCCAAGTGTCGTTGTCAACGTTCCATTTGAGGACTGGCGCGACGAATATGTTCTCGGAATGCGTGTTTTCGATGAAGGATCCGAATGGCGCTCCATTGTTCTCATAGGACATGTTGATGCGGTAGAGCCACGCCTTATCGGAGGTCAGGGGGCCCGTGGCGTCGAGGGTGGTGCGATAATCGGCCAGCGAGCCGACCTGCTGGTTGACCTCGTAAAAAGGCTGATCGAGCGGTTGCTTGGTGACGATGTTGACGAGGCCGCCCGGCTCGCTCAACCCATAGAGCACGGCGGCGGCGCCCTTCAGCACGTCGATGCTCTGAACATTGGCGAATTGCGCTGCTCCTGACGCGCCGAGGATGAAGCCCGCGCCCGCACTCGAGGCGTTACCGAGATCGAGACGGAACCCGTCGCGGTAGATGTAATTTGCCGCAAATCCGCGAACCACGATTTGGGCGAAAGGATTGCCGTTAGAGGTCGAACCGGTGGTGGTCGTCACGCCGCTGACGAAATTCAGCGCCTGCGCGAGATTCGTGACTTGTTGATCCCTGAGAACCTGCTGCGTGACCGACTGCACATTGGCCGGCGTCTCCATGACCGGCGTGTTGGTCTTGGTGGCGGTGGTCGAATTCTCGTACGTATAGCTCGTGTTGAAAGGACTCTGCTGCGGGCCGGCGCCGCCGTAGTTCTGAGCCGCTGCTGTTGCGGCGGCCGCATCCGATACTCCTGTCCCCTGCGTGGGCGCGGCGGACGCCTGCCCCGCCCCTTCGGTCCCCCTGCCGGCAACCGGGCGGGCGTTACCGCGGCCGGTCCCCGCGCTGCGGCTTGCTCCTGTAGCTGGCGCGGGCTTGGCTTTCGCCGCCGTGTGCGTGACCTGCTTCGGCTTGCCGATGTCGATCGAGGGAAGGCTCGTCTGCGCCTGGGCCGCCGTCGCCGCTGCGATCGCCGCCGCGCTGACGCCGCTGAGAATGAGATTGATCCGTCGCATCTTCGCCAAGCCCTCATTCATCCGCGGGCCACGCCGCAGGAGCCGTTCCTCGTCACCGTCTCAGGAATCGCGGGGGAGAGAGTTTTGTCTGCTCGCGACTCAATCTCGGACGGAAGTCGGCAGTCTAAACAGGCCAAAGTCACGCCAAGCTCACACGAAGACCCGCAGTTAAAATTCATTTACCCTGTTGCATTTAGGCAACAGATCTTCATTTATTCGTTTCAATTTGGCCACAATGCTCACATTTCCGTCGCATTTCGACCGCGATGCTCAGTTGATCTGTAGCAATTCGGCAACGGCGCTCCTTCCCTCAGCGAAGCACGCTTCCCCTCGTCTCGCTACCAGACTACGCGTGGCGGTCATCGCTTCGATGGCCTGCCGATTATCTCCAACGCCGAACCGCTCCATCGCTCCATCGCTCCGTCGCGCATATGCTTGCGTTCATGCAGAAGGGCGAGAACTGACTCCGTGGCGGCGTTGCGATCCGCTCCTTCGCGGATTCTCAGATAAACAGTGTCAAGCTGATAGGCGCTCGCCCTCCGCGTGATCGTCAGCCGCGAGCGCGCTGTCGTGATGGGAACGATGATATAGTCGTCATTATCGGACCCGTCGCTCGATCCGCGACTCTTGCGCACGCCGATCACGCGCATGGGCACGCCGCTGATGCGCACTGTTTGATCGATCGGCGATTGTTCGCCGAACAGCCTCTTCGCGCCGGTTGGGCCGAGCACGACGACCTTCGCGCCCGCGCGCACCTCGCCGTCGTCGAAGAACCGGCCTTCCGACATCTTCACATCGAATACAAAGGCGTAAGCTGCGTCGACCGCCCAATATTGAGTCGTGTAGTTCTGATTTCCCGCAGATCAAGATCAGCGTCAACGGCGCCGGCTGGAGAGAATCCGACATCCATCACTGGATCGCCAACCCCGTGGCGCGGAGGCCGAAAGAAGAGGTCGATGAAGGTCGGTGACGCCGCAGCGCCCGATTCAGCGCAGGAGGGGAGTTTTGTCATCAGCGTCTAGTCAATTCGGCGGAAGTGTTGACCCGCCCGGTTCGCAAGACGGCCGCTGTCATAGCCCGCTTATATCAAGAAGAGGGATGCGCTGATGGTTGCCGGCTTTTCGCCTCGGGTCCTTGCGATCGCGAATAATGAGCATCTTCTGGATTGGGTCGAAGTCCTCCCACAGGATGCGAGTGATCTCGTCTTGCCGCATGGCGGTCGCGACGGCGAAACGGAGGATGCGCGCAACCGGAATGAGCTGCCTCGGGTTCGCTTCAAGCGCTGCAATAATGCGATCGAGCTCTTCTTGTGTCGGCCTGCGATCGCGCTCATTTCCCTTTCCGACCAAATCCAGGCGCGTCAACGCAATGCGTGCGAGAACGATGGGCTCCAATCTATCCGACGTTCCTCGTCGATCGCCCATCCCTCGGCGTCTTTGCGACGGAGAAACGTCTCGCTGACGTACTTCCCTTTCCGACGAACTTGAACTCGCCAGGAGCCGGACTTGAGCTTCGTGAAGGTCGCCACGGCGTGTGCGCTCCGTGTGCACTGAGCTGTCGAAAAGCAGCGAAAAGTGTCGTATCGAGGCGCACTCTGGAGTGCACACGACGTGACCTACGCAATTGAAACTGCGCGAAAAACTCTTTCAAATCAAGATATTAGATTCGCCGTGGCGCCCATGATGGATTGGAGTGACCGCCATTGCCGCTATCTGCACCGGCTTATGACGCGCCGCGCCCGGCTCTATACGGAGATGCTGACGACGGGCGCCGTGATCCATGGCGACCGCGAGCGGTTGCTCGGCTTCGATCCTTTCGAGCGCCCGCTCGCCCTGCAGCTCGGCGGCTCGGAGCCTACGGACCTCGCGCGCGCGGCGGCGATCTCAGCGCCTTTCGGCTATGACGAGATCAATCTCAACGTCGGCTGTCCCTCGGACCGCGTGCAGAACGGCGCTTTCGGCGCCTGTCTGATGCTGCGTCCCGCGCTCGTCGCCGAATGCGTGCGGGCGATGAAGGACGCGGTGGATCTGCCGGTCACGATCAAATGCCGGATCGGCGTCGACGATCAGGACCCGGAGACAGCGCTTTTCGCACTCGCGGAGAAGGTGATCGACGCCGGCGCCGATGCGCTGATCGTGCATGCGCGCAAGGCTAGGCTCAAGGGGCTTTCGCCGAAAGAGAACCGCGACGTGCCGCCGCTCGACTATGCGCTTGTGCATAAGTTGAAGCGCGCCTTTCCGCAGACGCCCGTTGCGATCAACGGCGGGATCGCGACGATCGACGCCAGCAAGGAGCAGCTCGCGCAGGTTGACGGCGTGATGGTTGGGCGCGCCGCCTATCAGAACCCCGAGCTCCTCCTCGCCGTCGATCCAGAGCTTTTCGGCGAGGAAGCGCCTTTCGCCGACGCCTTTGCGGCCATCGAGGCCTATTACCCCTATGTCGAGCGGCGATTGGCGCAAGGCGAGCGGCTTTCGGCCATGACGCGGCACATGCTCGGCTTTTTTGCAGGCCGCCCCGGCGCGCGGCGCTACCGCCGCCGCCTCACGCTCGAAGCCGTGCAGAGGGGCGCGGGTCTCGAGCTGTTGCGCGAGGCGGTCGAGGAACTGTGCGGGGCTGGGGAGGGAGCGGAGAGCGCGGCAGCTGGGGCCGGATGGTAGGGCCCACGCTTGGCCTAACTTATCTAAACTAACGATATGTCCACTTTTGGATGGACGACTTTCGTCTTACCGTGGCTATTTGAAAGCTAAGGAAGCGGAAACTGTTTGTTCGCGACCTGCCTTAACATCGAATAAGGGATCGTGCAGTGACACGTACAGGCCCCATAGCCTCCAAAGGCATTATCGCCGTATTCAATCTCGGCGGTTGATTTAAGGAACCGCCAATTGGCAAAGTTTCTCGTACCCTCTTCAATCTCCTCCTGCTTCAGGCCTTCTATTCGATCCGCTCGGAGCGTCAGCTCATGGAGCGGCTGGAGTTCGACCTTCTGTTCCGCTGGTTCGTCGGTCTTGGCGTTGACGATCCGGTCTGGGATCACTCGGTTTTCTCGAAGAACCGCGACCGGCTGCTGGCAGGCGACATCGCTCTCAAGTTCCTGAATGCGATCCTGGAGCAGCCGCGCGTAAAGCGGCTTTTGAGCACGGATCACTTTTCGGTCGACGGCACGCTCATCCAAGCTTGGGCTTCGATGAAGAGCTTCAGGCCCAAGGATGGGGTGGACGAACCGCCTTCTGACGGCGGCGGGCGCAACAAAGAAGCGGACTTCCACGGCGAGAAGCGTTCGAACGAAACGCACGCGTCGACGACCGACCCCGAGGCGCGGCTCTATCGCAAAGGGCCCGGCAAGGAAGCCAAGCTCTGCTTCATCGGCCATGCTCTGATGGAAAACCGTCATGCGCTCTTCGTCGGCGCCTGCCTGACGCCGGCGGACGGCCACGCTGAGCGCGTCGCCGCGCTGCACATGATCGAGCCGCGCGCCGATCGGTCGAGGGTGATCACTCTCGGCGCCGACAAGGCCTATGACGCCGAAGACTTCGTCAATGAGCTGCGCGCGATGAAGGTGACGCCGCATGTGGCGCAAAACACCTCTGGACGCGCTTCGGCGATCGATGGGCGCACGACGCGGCATGCAGGCTACGCCATCAGCCAGCGCATCCGTAAGAAGATCGAAGAAGGCTTCGGCTGGATCAAGAGGCCAGGGGGGGGGGTTTTTCAACAGCCTAGATTGACATCGTCTCGGTTGCCGTCGACGCCATGAAAGGCCGCGTCCTCCATTTTTTCCTTCGCTACCTGTGAGCGACAGTATTTGAAGATTTTCTTCCCCTCAGTTTCGTTCAGGAGATCGTCAAATTTCAGTTCTCGACCAGCCTGAATGTCGAAATTGATGTTCCTTTCCAACGCAACGGATGCGCCTGACCCAATTTATTTTCATAGGTGGCGGAAATGGATACGAAACGCGGAGAAGCATAAGCAAGCGAAACTCCGAGGTCTACAAAATATGTAGCGTCGGGGATTGCGGGGTTTTCTTGAGACACGCCGACATCTGAATCCGCAATCGCGTCCTTCACCATTCCTTCGACGCTCGTATTGAGTTTCGACTGCCACGCGCTGTCGCCGGTAAATTTTACCGCTTCGATAGTCAGGTGCACGGAGCCGATCGCGGCACGCCGAAGGATGATCATCGGCCTGACGGAGCCCGCAGGCATATCGCCCGCTGCAGGCCTTCCTTCCAAGTAGCCCTGCCGCGCCTTGGTTTTCTCAGCGAGGCAAGCGGACAATGGCTTGGTCGCGAGAGGTGCAAGACACCATTTGTCGCGGGAACGTATCCACGCGATTTGCGCCAACATCAGGCTGGCCTTTTCATCTTCGGGCAGTTGCGCCGCGCGATTGATTGAATGTGTTCCCGAGCGCTTAATCTGCGGCGCGCGCCGCTGGGTCCGAGCATATTGCTTTCTCTGCTACGCTCCTCGCCACAGAGCAATCGAGAGCTGACGCCGGGCTAGCAACCAACACCGCTGCAAACGCAACTCCTAAACTTCGCATGAGAATGGTCTCCATCCGGCCCCGAGTTCTTTAACGCGGCTCGCGGCGGGTCATCTGCTCGACGTATGAACGCAGCACGGCGTTGATCCGGGTCTGATAGCCCTTTCCCTGCTTGCGGAAGAAGGCGAGCACGTCCGCGTCGATCCGCAAATTCATGTGCTCCTTGCGCTGCGGCAGGGGCAGCGTCGTCGTCGCCCAATCGACCTCTTCCATCGCGTCGTCGGGATCGCCACCGTCAGGAATGGGCTTTCGCGCTGCGAGAATCCAATCGCTCCTGGTTTGCCCCGCGGCCTTCAGCGCGCGGAGCTCATCCGCCGAATGTCGCTCGATATTTTCTTTCTTCCTGCCCATGGCTCCGCCTCATCGAGATGACGCGTATCCTGTCGCCGCGCCACATCCAGACGACCGTGAAGAATTTTCCCTCAATCAGCGCCGTCGATTTCCACCGTTCCTCATGGTTGAGAGGCGTCGGCTGGTGGATTACGGGTCGCCCGTCAAAGAACTGGAATGCGTCCGCCAAGTCGAGATTGCGCTCCCTCAGCGTCCAATCCCGCTTGCTTTTCTCCCATTCAAATTCCATTTGGCTACCAGGTGTACCCACATTTTGCAATCACAATCGTTATGGACTGACCACTCCCCGGGAACGAGTTCTTACCCTGCGCTCAAGGCAAGCAGCGCCGCAATCTCGGCGACTTGCTGCGCGGCGCCGAGGACGTCGCCGGTGTAACCGCCGATCTGCCGTTCCGCGAGCCGCGCGACGAGCATTGCGGCAAGGCCAGCGGCGAGATCCGCGACGACGATTTGTCCCCGCGCCGCGCCAAAAAGCGCCGGGGCGCACGACAGGAGCGCCGCCAGCGCCGCGCCTTGGGCAAGCGCGCGGGAGGAGGGGAGCGGCATGGCCGCGCCCAGGCCTCCGGGGCGGGCCGGCGCGAGCATGAGGAGAGGCGCGAGGCCAACTGTCCGCGACACGGCGCCCGTAGCGATCATCGCCGCAGCGGCGAGGAGCGACGAGCGCTCGGCGAGCGCCGCGAGCGCCAAGACGCGGAGCAGGAGCGACAGGCCGAGCGCTAGCCCGCCATAGGAGCCGAGGCGGCTGTCGCGCATGATCTCGAGCTTGCGCTCGCGCGTCGCGCCGCCGCCGAAGCCGTCGGCGACGTCAGCGAGCCCGTCCTCATGCAGACCGCCCGTGACCAAGACGAGCGCCGCGATGCCAAGCGCCGCCGCAATGAGCGGGGAAAGTCCGAGCGCCCGCGAGAGCGCCAAGGCCAAAGCGCCGACGCCGCCGATTGCGGCGCCGGCGAGCGGCAGCGCGCGCAGGGCTTCGGCGAAGCCCGGCATCTCAACTGCCTGTGCATCTCCCCATTGCAGTCGCGTGTAAAAGCGCAGGCACAGCGCCCAATCTTTCGCCAAGGCTCGAAGAATTCCCATCGCGGCAGTCTAGCCTATTCTCGCCGGGTTGCGGCGCCGCAGCAATTGATCTAACTAGTTTCGCTCAAGATATGAGCGTTCGAACGAGGGGAGCCATGATCGAGGCCGAACGCGAGACTCTCGCGGAGCGACGTCCGCTCTCGCCCTACCTGAGCGTCTACCGAGTGATGCTGACGATGGTCATGTCCATGGCCCATCGGGTCACCGGCGTCGCGCTTTATCTCGGCGCCGCGCTGCTCGCGATTTATTTCGCGGGGCTCGCCGCCGGACCCAGCGCCTATTCCAACGTCTCCTGGATCGTCGACGGCGTGAGCGGAAAGATCATTCTCGTCGGCTTCGTCTGGGCGCTCTACCACCATCTCCTCGGCGGCATAAGGCATGCGCTCTGGGACAGGGGCATTCTGATGGGCCCGGTCGGCCGCGAGGCGCTGACGCAGGCGACGCTGGTCGGCGGCGTGGCGCTCACGGCGCTGACCTTCTACCTCGTGACCCTCGTGCGTCCCTTCTGAGCGGCTCCGGAGCTATCGCCCATGACCTCGCCCACACCCTTCATCAGCGGCCGAACCGGCCGCGGCTCGGCCTTCGTCTCCGATCGCTCGGGCGCCTCGCATGATCGCTTCATGCGGCTCACCAATTGGTTGCTGCTGCCGCTTGGCGTCGCCGTCGCCTGTGTTCTGGCCTCGGTTGCCGCAAATCCGTCCTATCTGGAGGCGCGAGCCATCGTCGAGCAGCCTCTGCCGGCCCTCGCGCTCATCGCTTTCATCCTCATCGGCATGGCGCACGCCGTCATCGGCGCGGGATCGATCATCATCGACTATGTCCATGATGCGAAAAAGAAAGCGTTGGCCTTTGTCGTCAACACGATCGCCGGGGTGCTCATCGCTGGGCTTTGGGCGGTGGCGGTCGGCCTGATCGCCGTGTTCCACTGAAATTCGACCTTCAAGCGAGGCAGAACCATCCATGGCCGGACCTAACGGAGCCTCAGTGTCCTTTGGCGTGAACGGCCGAAGCTACGAGATTTTCGAGCATTCCTTCGATGTCGTGATCGTCGGCGCGGGCGGCGCGGGCTTACGCGCGCTCGTCGGCTGCGCCGAGGCCGGTCTAAAGACCGCCTGCGTCACCAAAGTCTTTCCGACCCGTTCCCACACGGTCGCCGCGCAAGGCGGCGTCGCCGCCGCGCTCGGCAATATGGGGCCGGACGACTGGAAGTGGCACATGTACGACACCGTCAAGGGCTCCGATTGGCTTGGGGACCAGGACGCGATCGAATATATGTGCCGCAACGCGCCGCAAGCCGTCTATGAGCTCGAGCACTGGGGCGTGCCTTTCTCGCGCACCGCCGAGGGCCGCATCTATCAGCGGCCTTTCGGCGGCATGACAACGGATTACGGCAAGGGCCCGCCGGCGCAGCGCACCTGCGCCGCCGCCGACCGCACCGGCCATGCGATGCTGCACACGCTCTATGGTCAGGCGCTCAAGCACGGCGCGGAATTCTTCGTCGAATATTTCGCGCTCGATCTGATCATGGACGCTCAGGGCCGTTGCGTCGGCGTCATCTGCTTGAAGCTCGACGACGGGACGATCCATCGTTTCCGCGCCGGCCTCACCGTGCTCGCGACGGGCGGCTATGGCCGCGCCTATTTCTCCGCGACCTCGGCGCACACCTGCACCGGCGACGGCAACGCCATGGCTTTGCGCGCCGGTCTGCCGCTGCAGGACATGGAGTTCGTGCAGTTCCACCCGACCGGCATTTACGGCGCCGGCTGCCTGATCACCGAGGGCGCGCGCGGCGAAGGCGGCTATCTCACGAACAGCGAGGGCGAGCGCTTCATGGAGCGCTATGCGCCTTCTGTGAAGGATCTTGCGCCGCGCGACATGGTCTCGCGAGCGATCACTCTCGAGGTGCGCGAGGGCCGGGGCGTCGGCAAGCGCAAGGACCACGCTTACCTGCATCTGGAGCATCTTGATCCAGCGATCCTGCACGAACGTCTGCCGGGCATCTCGGAATTCGGCGAAGATTTTCGCGGGCGTCGAGGTGACGCGAGAGCCTATTCCGATCCTGCCGACCGTCCACTACAACATGGGCGGTATCCCGACGAATTATCACGGCGAGGTGTTGACCAAGAAAGGCCGCGACCCCGATGCGGTCGTGCCGGGGCTGATGGCGCTCGGCGAGGCGGCTTGCGTTTCCGTGCACGGCGCGAACCGGCTCGGCTCCAACTCGCTGATCGACCTCGTCGTTTTCGGTCGCGCCGCCGCCCATCGCGCCGCGGAGCTCGTGAAACCGGGCGAGACCCTGCCCGAACTGCCCGCGAGCGCCGGCGAGGCGGCGCTTGCACGCCTCGATTTCTTCCGCTTCGCCAATGGCTCCGCGTCCACCGCCGAGCTTCGCGACAAAATGCAGCGCGCGATGCAGGCGCATTGCGCCGTCTATCGCACCGGCGAGGTGCTCGCCGAGGGCGTGGCCCTGATCGACGCGATTTGGCGGGAGAGCGCGGACATCAAAACGGCAGACCGCTCCCTCATCTGGAATTCCGATCTCGTCGAGACTCTCGAATTCGCCAATCTGATCCAGCAGGCGGCGGTGACGATCCACTCGGCGCTGAACCGCAAGGAATTGCGCGGCGCGCATGCGCGCGAAGACTTCCCCAATCGCGACGATAAGAACTGGATGAAGCACACGCTCGCCTCCATCGACGCTGAGAAGAAGAGCGTCCGGCTCGATGACCGTCCCGTGCACAGCTATACGATGACGAAGGACGTAGCCTATATCGAGCCCAAGGCGAGGGTGTATTGACCGCTTCTGGCTGATGCTCGGGGACTGCGCGAGTGAAGAGGACGCGCGGACGTGATCATCATCCCCGTCATCGACATCATGGGCGGCGTGGCCGTTCGCGCGGTCGGCGGAAGGCGCGACGAATATCGCCTGCTCGCGACGCCGCTCGCCGCGTCGAGCGACCCTTGCGCGGTGGCCGAAGGGTTCCTGCGACTGCACGCTTTCGAGATCATCTATCTCGCCGATCTCGACGCCATCATGGGGCAGCGCGCCGACGACTCCGCGCTGTCACGCCTCGCGGCGGCTTTTCCAAAAGTCGACTTCTGGCTCGATCGCGGGGGCCTTGCGCCTCCCGCTGCGGTGAATTACAGGCGCGTCATCGGCAGCGAGAGCCTCTCGCCAACTTCACCGGCGCCCGATCTTTCGCGAGAGCGCAACGCGATCCTCTCGCTCGATTTCGACGCGGGCGGCTTCCGCGGTCCACCGCAGCTCGAAAGGCGGCCCTCGCTCTGGCCCTCGCGCGTCATCGTCATGACGCTCGAAAAGGTCGGCGGCGGCGCAGGGCCGGATTTTGCGCGGCTCGCGGAAATCAAGGCGCGTGCGGGAGGCCGCGAGCTTTACGCCGCCGGAGGCTTGCGCGGAGCGGAGGATCTGGCGAGCCTCGCCGGACTGGGAATTGCCGGAGCGCTCGTCGCGACAGCCCTACATGAAGAGCGCATTGGCTTAAGAGAGCTCGCGGCCTATGCTTGAGTCCCGGCGCTCTGCGAGGCCACGCGGCAAAAACTGACAATATCGGAAAGTTCGGGAACGAGTGCCGACCCTAGAAGGTTAGAGATAGCGCCAGAATTCGCTATAAGCGACTGCGTAGAGTAGCTCTTTTTTCAGGGGAGCGATTGTGTCGACCAAGGGATTTGTCAACGCCGAGGCGCCGGGAAACGGCAGTGGGATTCGTCTCCTGCGGGCCGGCCCGCAGGCGGCAGCGGCCTCGGCCCAAGCCAGCGACTCAAAAGCCGAAACCGCTGCGTCGCGCTATAAGCGCGGCTGGCTCAGGACGCTCGCCCATCAGGCGGTGGGCTATCTGCCGCGCGCCTGGCGCGAGCCGGTTGCGGAGCGCCTCTTACGACGTGCGGGCGCTCCGGCGCCCGCTGCGGAGCACGTCTTCCAATATCTCTTGGGCGTTGAGCGAACGAAAAGCGGAGCGAGCGCCGACAAGGGCGCCCTCGTCGCCAAGGGCGCGGATCTCTTCTACGAGCGGCAATATCGTCAATGGCTTAATCCCACAATGGGCGCCTTTGCGATGACGGCGGACCTGGCGGCGCTGGGGGCAGGGAGACCGGCAAGGGGACGCCTCTGGTGCCGCCGGCGGGAAACTTCGACGGCGATGCTGGACAGGGAAGGGGCGGGGGGCGCGCCGATCCTCGTGATCGACGCCGAAACCGTCGCGATCCCCATGCTGCTGCCCGCGCCTCGCGACGCCAAGGAGGGCGTCGCCGTCGCGCGCTGGCTCGCCGGAGGCAAGCCCATGCCCCCACGCTATCGCGTTCTCTCTCGCGGTGCGGAGGTCCCCTGCGCCGAGCCGGGCGCGCGCGCCTTTGGCTGCACGGCGCGGGGCGCCTTGCTCGAGGTCGCCGACGCGGCGGCGCAGAGCCGTAAGCTCGCGATCCTGGCGCTCAACCCTTGCGATCCCGACGCAATGGGCCTGCACATCACGCTTTTCGACGCGCGCTTTCTGACGGCGAGCCTGCTGGAGCGCGAGCACGGTCTTCCGCCAGATGCGCTCGCCGAGCCGCGCGCGGCGGCCGAGGCGCAAGGCGCTCTGCTGGTTTTCTGCGTGGGCGCGACCGAGGAAGTGTTCACGCAGTGCTCGCAGAATCTCTTCATCAAGCGGCCCCTGCCGGAGGCGGAGGCGAGCCGGCGCATGGCCCGGCCCCCTTCCTGGAGCCCGGCCTCGCCGATCGAGCGGCTGATCGAGACACAATATGAGCTGCTGCAAATCACCGTTTCCGCTTCGGGCCTTCCGGGCGTCTCGCCGCGCAACGGAGATCGCGGCATGGCCGGCTTCGTCGAGCGGCGCGGGCGCCGGACATTTGTCGTGATCCCTTATTTCCCCGGCAACGCCGTGCATGGCCACGCCGCCAAGCTTTGGTCAAATCCGCAGGGATCGCTGCTCGTCTATGACGATACGGGAACCGGCGCGGCGATCACGATCTCGGGCGCCTGCTCGACCCTCTCGCACAGGCAAGCGCTCCGCGCCTTTCCGCAAAGCGCCAGGAAAGTCGCGGTGATACGCCGCCGCAACGGCTTTCCCATGCCCGATCCCGAATATTGGTTCGCGCAGCGGGTGGAAAAGATCCTGACGCGGGCCGAGACCTTGGCGCCTTACGCGCTCGATCCGGCGCGACCCACCTGCGCCATTCACGCTGCGGGCTTGGCGTACTTCGATAAGAAGCCCGCTTATTTCGCCGCCGAATTCTCTGCCCCTCTACGACATGCACAGCCTGCACCGGCGAGAGGCCGAAGGGCGCCGCAAAGACCCTTCCGGAGCGGAGCACAATCGCTGGAACGAAGTGGTGCGCGAAGCGCTGCTCGGCCGTCTGGCGCATCTTGAAGCCGCATTGTGAGGTGCGCGCCGACTCGATCCGCTCAAGCCAGAAACGCTTCCAGAGCGCCCAGCACTGGCCCCGGCGCCTCCTCGGCGAGATAGTGGCCGCAGTCGATCGCTTCGCCGCTCAAATCCTCGGCCCAGTCGCGCCAGACCTCCAGAAGCGAAGGATTTTCGAGGGCGTGAACCGCGCTCCAGAGAACGAGCGTCGGCACGATGAGCTTTTTTCCTGCCGCCTTGTCGGCGAGCAGCGCCTGCTTGTCCGGGCCTTCGCCCGCGCGGAAGTCCTCGCAAGCGGCGTGGATGCGCAGTGGTTCGTCGAAGGCTTGGCGATAGGCGTCGAGCGCGTCGGCGAAGGGATCGAGCTTTCCGGACTTCGTTCCGCTCTTCAGCGCGTCGAAGAGAAAGGTTTTGGCGTCCTGGGCGATGAGATTTTCCGGGCGCGGCGACTCGAAGCTCATGAATTTGGCGCGGCCAACGCGGGCGAGATCGCCGTCGCCGAGCGCCTCCTCGATCGGCGCGATGTCGAGGAGCGCGAGCTTCCTCACGCGGCCGGGATGGTCGAGCGCGAGCCTCAGGCCCACGCGCGCGCCGCGGTCATGGCCGACGAGCGCGAATTGAATCGCCCCGAGATCCTCCATGACCTTCACGACGTCGCTCGCCATCGCCCGCTTGGTGTAGGCGGCGCCGTTCTCGCTTGCCGGCGCGGCCGACCAGCCATAGCCGCGCAAATCCATCAGCACGACATGAAAGCGCTCCGCGAGTTGTGGCGCGATCTTCCGCCAAGCGACATGCGTTTCGCCGAGACCATGCAAAAGCAGCACAGAATCCCCCGAGCCCGCAGAGCGCGCGAAGATCTTGCCGGCGTCCGTGTCGATCCAGTGAGGGGCGAAGCCGGGAAGAAGATCGGATGCGGACATGGCGGGGTCTCGTGCGGATGTGATCGCGCCCGCTATAACTGCTTGGCCGCGCCACGCAACCACGCAATATCGCACTTGCGCATGCGAGACTTTGGGAAGTTGGCTTTTGCGACGTCCTCTTCAAATTAAGGCGGGAGCCTCTGGCTTGACCTTGGCCTCGCCGTACTCTTCACGACGGCTACGCCTTGGTATAGACGAGAAACCCGAAAATCATTCGAAGCAAGCTCGGGCCTATCCGACGCACGGCTTAACGCCGACCCTTCGGCGAGGCTGCTGCAATTCTCCTGCGATGGGCGCGAAATCTCACAGAGAGTCTGAATAAATGAAGCCATTGAACGTGTTGAGGTCGCTCCTGCCGCGCAAGAACGGCGCAGAAGCCATCGTCCCGCTGACCATTCCGCCACGAGACCCCGACCTCAACTCTGCGCTTCAAATTTCGCCCCTCGGCGACGCCGTGCGACTGTTCCTGATCGGCGACAGCCACTGTCTGCCCGCGCGCTGGCTCATCGCCGCGGACGCCTTTACTGCCCGCAACTACACCGTCGTCAGCAAGCACATTCCAGGCTTCTCGGCTGGCAACATCCTGCAGAAGGGAAAGCTCTCGCCCGAGCTGATGGCGGCGCTCGAGAGCGAAAATCTGGTGCGCGGCCGATGGTTCAACTTTCTCACGCTCACCGAGGAAGAGCTCGCGACCTCATTCGCCGAGGGAACGCCCAGCCTGCCGCCGGTGTTGCTTCTGAGCGTCGGCGACATCGATCTGCGCAAGGGCTTTCTGCCGAAGCTCGCCGACGCTTGCGACATCGTTCCGCCTCACGAAACTCCTTACGCCGTCCGCGACGAAGTCGAGGTCATGCCCTATGAGGCCGCGCGCGAATTGGCGCGCAACGCCTTGGCGCCCTTGGTGGAAGCTTTGCTCGAGTTCCGCAGGATGGGCCTGCCGCGAGTTCTGGTTTTGGAGTTGCCGCCTCCGACGCTCAATGACGAACGCTTCGAGGCGTTGCACGGCTTCGCTTGTCCCGTCGACACGCGCTACAAGGCGACGCTTCTCTTCAACGAAGTTCTCCGGGAAGTTTGCGCGAAGGCAGGCGCAATCGTTGTGGACATCTGGCCGGAACTCGTCGACGAAAAAGGCTATTTGCGCAGCGAATTCGAGCTCGACGGCGTGCACCTGAACCGGGCGGGGGCCTCACGCTGCCTCGGCCGCATGATCTCCGCTGCAATCACCAATAACCTTGATTCCTGCCACAATCCGTTGCGCTACGAGCTGGCTTACAAGCTGCGCGACGGCGCCGAGCAGCCGGCTTCGCCCTCCGCGCAGGCTCTCGCCCGCGAGTTCCAAGAGCAGGGCATTTGCCGAACCGCGATCCCTCCCGAGGCGGCGGCCAAGCTCGCCCAGTCCTTCGACTATGAGCTCGGTGTGGGAAATCGCCACGCTCGCCTCGACTGGCATGGCAATGCGGTTACGCCCGGAACTTCTCTCATGCGCGCTGCAGCGCCGGATCAGAAGGCGCTCGATCTCATCTTCCAGACGCTTTACGCACCCGAGATCGACTCCCTAATGCGTCTCTGCATGGGCGGCGACGTTTGGTATGCGAACTGTCGGCCGTTCATGTCGCTCCCGCACGCCCATGAAGGCGGCGGACCGCAGGCCTTTCATCATGACATGTGTCCGCCGCATGTTTTGCGCGCCATCATCTATCTCGTCGACGTGGATAAGGACAACGGCCCCTTCGAATATGTCGCCGCGGGCGGGATGAACCAGCTCGTGACGGGTCCTCGCGGGACCTTGTTCATTTTCGACGCCAATCGGCTTTGGCATCGCGGGTCGCCGCCGCGCGCCCGCTATCGGCAGTCCATCGACTTCATGATCCTGCCACGCATGAAGTCGCAACCGCGACGAGTGATATGGGCTGGCGTGAACAATTGGCCGGGAGATCCCTTCCATTTCTCGATCAATGGAATGCGGACGAGCCCGCCGTCTCTAGAGCCGGTTCTGCGCGTCAATCCACTTACGGGTTAGCTTGTCGAGGATCGGCGATGGCCGCCTTGCGGGTGGCCCCTTCTCTCGCAGGACGCCAAAGGCTATGACCTCCCGTCCTTCCGAGCGAGAGGAGACATCTTCGTGACGATGCCGGCCGCAAAACGTGAGCAAAGCGCCCCCGCGCATAATCTTAGCGCCGCGATTGGCTGCGCCGCGCGTGCGGCGGCCGACTGGTTCGCGCTTAATCAAAAGCCCGACGGCCATTGGGTCGGCAGGCCCGAGACCAACGCCTGCATGGAGGCGGAGTCGATTCTCGCGCTCTGGTTCTTGGGGCTCGAGAACCATCCGCTGCGCGAGCGGCTCGGCAAGGCGCTGCTCGTGACGCAACGGGAGGACGGCGCCTGGCAGGTCTATCACGGCGCGTCGAACGGCGACGTCAACGCGACGGTCGAGGCCTATGCGGCGCTGCGCTCGCTCGGGATCTCCGACGACGACCCCGCGCTCGTCAAGGCGCGCGCCTGGATCGCCTCCAAGGGCGGGCTCGCGCATATCCGCGTCTTCACGCGCTATTGGCTCGCGCTCATCGGCGAATGGCCCTGGCGTAAGACGCCGAACATTCCTGCCGAGATCGTCTGGTTTCCGCTCTGGACGCCCTTCTCGATCTATCATTTTGCGCAATGGGCGCGCGCGACGCTCATGGCGATCGCCGTGCTTTCCGCCAAGCGCCCGTCGCGTCCGCTGCCGCAAGAGCGGCGCCTCGACGCGCTCTTTCCGCAGGGGCGCGACAAGTTCGATTACAACCTGCCGCAAAAGGTCGACGCCGGCGGGTGGGACGGATTCTTCCGCGGCGCGGACGTGATCCTGCACGCGCTGCAGTGGTTGGGCGGGAAGCTCAATATCGGGCTCTTCCGCGGCGCGGCGCTGCCATGCGTGCTCGAATGGATCGTGCGGCATCAGGACGCCGACGGCGGCTGGGGCGGCATTCAGCCGCCGTGGATTTACAGCCTGATGGCGCTCAAGACCTGCGGCTATCCGCTCGAGCATCCGGTGATGGCGAAGGGGCTCGAGGCGTTGAACGATCCCGGCTGGCGCTGGGATGTCGGAGACGCGACCTGGATCGGCGCGACGAACAGCCCGGTTTGGGACACGATTCTCGCGCTGCTCGCTTTCGACGACGCCGGGCTCATGCAGGATTATCCGGAGCCGGTCGAGAGAGCCGTGCAATGGGTGCTCGACCGGCAGGTGCGCGTTCCCGGCGACTGGTCCGTCAAACTGCCGCATGTGAAACCCGGGGGCTGGGCTTTCGAATACGCCAATATCCATTATCCCGATACCGACGACACGGCCGTCGCGCTCATCGCGCTTGCCCCTTTCCGCAACGATCCGAAATGGCGCGCCAAGGGCATCGAGGAAGCCATTGCGCTCGGCGTCGACTGGCTCATCGGCATGCAGAGCGTGAGCGGCGGCTGGGGCGCCTTCGATAAGGACAACACCCAGACGATCCTGACGAAGATACCCTTCTGCGATTTCGGCGAGGCGCTCGATCCGCCTTCCGTCGATGTGACGGCCCATATCGTCGAGGCTTTCGGCAAGCTCGGGATTTCGCGCGAGCATCCGTCGATGGTGCGCGCGCTCGATTATCTGAAGCGCGAGCAGGAAGCGGATGGCGCCTGGTTCGGGCGCTGGGGCGTAAACTACGTCTATGGAACGGGCGCGGTGCTGCCGGCGCTCAAAGCCATCGGCGAGAATATGAGCCAGGACTATGTCTCGCGGGCCTGTGACTGGCTGATCTCCCGCCAGCAGCAGGACGGAGGCTGGGGGGAGAGTTGCGCGTCTTACATGGAGATCGAGATGGCGGGGCGGGGCGCGACGACCGCCTCGCAAACCGCCTGGGCGCTGATGGCGCTGCTGGCAGTGGAGCGTCCGCAGGACAGAGAGGCGATCGAGCGCGGCTGTCTCTATTTGATCGAGCATCAGAAAGACGGAACCTGGGCCGAGGCGCATTACACCGGCACGGGTTTTCCCGGCTATGGCGTGGGGCAGACGATCAAGCTCACCGACCCGAGCCTGCGGGAGCGGCTGATGCAGGGCCCGGAGCTCTCACGCGCCTTCATGCTGCGCTACGACCTCTATCGCCACTATTTCCCGATGATGGCGCTGGGGCGCGCGTTGCGGCGGAGGCCCGGCTGACAGGTGTATGCCGATTGACAGCCTGACGCTTTGAGTGAGGATCGATCGCTTCGTGGATTGAACCGCCCCCGTTCATCTGGCTTTCGACGGGACGCTCGGGTTGATCTGCACGGTTGCGGTCATCCCGGCCGAGAGCGCCACGCTCTTTGGCGGCGCGTCGATATGGAGGCGCACGGGAATGCGCTGGGCGAGACGAACCCAGGTGAAAATCGGATTGACAGTCGCGATCCCCTGATGGTTCGGTTGCGCGTTCGGCACGTTGATCGCGCGGGCGATGCTGTCGACATGGCCGCGCAGGATTTCGTCATAGCCCATCAGCTTGATCTCGGCCGGGTCGCCGACATGGATCGCGCCGAGATTGATCTCCTCGAAATAGCCGTCGACCCAAAAACTGTCGGCGTCGACGAGCGAGACAATGTTCTGACCGACATGTGCGTAGTCGCCGAGCTGCGCAAGGAGATTCGTCACCCAGCCGTTGACCGGCGCGCGCACGTCCGTGCGCTCGAGATTGACCTTCGCCTGATCGAGATTGGCCAGGGCCTCCTCATATTCCGCCCGGGCCGCGACGGCTTTGGTCGCGTAGGTCTGTTCCTCCTCGACGCTGATCGAGACGTCCTTCACGAGCTTTTGCCGGCGCTTGGCCTCGATCTCGGTGTTCTCCAAGGTCGCCTTCGCCCGCTTCACCGCGGCCTCGGTGTGTGCGACGGCGATCGTGAAATCCCTCGGGTCGATCAGCATCAGCCGATCACCCTTGTGCACATATTGATTGTCCTTGACGGGAAGCTCCACGACGCGGCCCGCGACCTCGGGGGCCATGGTGACGACATAAGCGCGCACGGCGCCGTCGCGTGTCCAGGGCGCGCCCATATAGGCGTCCCACATCGCCCAGCCGAAGACCGCGGCGATGGCGGCCGTCGCCAGCGTGATGAGAAATGGCGCAACTTTGGGTCGCGCGGGCGCGGCGATCTGCGGAGCCCAGCCGGGGTGATGGTGGTGCGGCGCCTCAGGGCTCTTTGGGGGGTCGACTTCGGCCATGGCGGTCAGCGCCCGATAAAAAGCGTCATCGATGAAAGCACGATGAGATAGACGGAGAACATGAACAAAGCGGGATGCCAGACGTAGCGCAGCAGGCCGAAGCGGGCCGCAAACCAGCGCAACGTCACCGTGACGAGCCAGGCCGCGCAGAGCATCAGCGACATCGGCGCCACATAGACCCCGAGCACATTGACTTCGGTGAATCTCACGCGCCGTCTCCTGCGTCGAAATAGGGGCCGTGCCGGCTGATCGCACCGGTGATCGCAACGATACTCCCGCGCGCCTTGAGGGCAAGAGCAGCCTCCGCCACATCCTCGACCCGCGGCGACGGGGCCAGCACGGCGCTGAGCATGGAAAGCTCCGTGCTCGCCTCAGTGCTTCTCCCCCGGGCGAGCATTTGGAACGCCGGCTCGAAGACCGAGCCCACCCCGAGCGCGGCGCCGAACCGGCGAAGTCTTATGATCTCGAGGCCCGCCGCCAGCGCCGCCAGAAGGTCGGCGCGCTGCGCCGGCGTCGCGGCCTCGGGCATTCCCGCCAGACGCCCGAAGTTGAGCCCCCGCCAAGCCTCGAGCGTGAAAGATGCGCGGGCCGCCGCGAGGCGGCGCAGATCGCGCAGGGCCAAGGCGAGCAGCCGGCGCGTGCGAACCCTGGGCGACAAAGGCGGAAGGAGACGGAAGGACAGCGCCGCAACCATGCTGCCGCCGACGATGCCGAGCGCGCTGTTGTAATATTGCATAGTGTCGTAGCTCATCACATTCGCGGCTTCGATATAGGCGCAAAAAAAGGCCGCCATGAAAGAGAAGAGCGTGGGACGCCATGACTGGGCCGAGAGCGCGCCGACGGGAACGAGATAGAGGCCGATCGCCAGGCTGAAGGCCTCGAAGCTTTCGAGACCCGGCAGCACGGCGAATTTGATGACCGCCCCGAAAACCGTGCCGAGCAGGATGCCGATCGCGGCGTCCGCAGCGGCGGCGTAAGCCTGCTCGACGCGCGTCGAGAACAGGTTGACGACCACGGAGGCGAAGGCGAGCGCCACGCCGCCGCTCGGCCATTCGCTCAAGATCCAGAATAGCGCGAGGGCGCCGACCACGACGAAGGCGCGCGCCGCGCTGATGAAGGCCGGCAGCCAGTCGGGCACACGGATTTCCACGTGGCGAGCGCGGGGGATCGGATGGACCGGCGCCGAGGACAGTAGCGCGAGCCCGTTCAGCGCATCCGCAATGCCGGAAAGCAACGCCGCCGTCTGATCGGCGAGGAGCCGCAGCGCGGGCGTGCTCGCAGGCAATTCATGCTGGCTCTCCGCCGCCGCCGCGCAGACCGCGTGAACCCCGGCGGGGTCGCTCATCCACTGGGCGGGCAGGCCGCGTTCCGTAGCGCGCAACTCGTCAGGAACTCTCTCCAGGACGGTGTGGACCGCCGTGCGGGCCTCGTCATGGGAGAGCTCGGACAAGAGCGCCGCGACCGTGCGCCAGGCGGCGAGCGTCATAAACAGGCCATCGACGGCCATCTGCAGCACCGGGGAGTGATAGCGAATCTGCGAGGATTCGCCTTTCGCGGCGTCGATGGCCGGCTCCAGCGCGATGACGCGACGAAGCAGCTCGCGCCGCATTGGCTGCGTCTCCGGCAGGTTCGGGCCGGCCTCGCGGAGCATGAGGAGGAAGCGGCCGGCGATCTCGGCGGGCAGCGCCGCGAAGGACGCCGCGAGCCGGCGCCGCGCGCCGCCAAGATCGGTTCCGGCGAGCACGACGCCGGCGCTGACGATGCCGATGCAGATTTCGGTCGCGCGGGTGACGGCGAGCATGAAGACCGCGTTGGCGTTCGGGCCGCCCGTCGCGCCGAGCGCGTCGGCGGCGACGATGACCGCCGTATAGCCGGCCAGCGCCGCCGAATAGGCGGCGAAATTGCGCAGGATCGTTGCAACGCCGGCGCAAACGGCGCCCCAGAGAGCGAGGGCGACGAGAAACGGCGCGCGAGCCTGCGGGAACAGGGCGGCGAGCGCCACGATCGCCACCGCGCCGACGAGCGTGCCGAGCATTCGATACCAGCCCTTGCGCAAGGAGGCGCCGAGCTCCGGCTGGCAGACAATCGCCGCGCTCAAACCCGCCCAATATGCGTGCTCGAGCTCGAGATAGAAGGCGAGCCACAGGGCGAGACAGACGGAGGCCCAGAGCCGCAGCGCGAAGAGCAGCGGCGGCGCCGCCGTCCGCCCCGCGCCGGCGAAGGCCGCGCTCCAGCGCGTCCAGGGCCGAGTGAATCCTTCTGCGAGGGGCGTCACTCCGCGATCTCCCACCCGCCGCCGAGCGCCCGATAGAGCTTCACGAGCTGGCTCGCCATTTCGACCTCGCTGTCCACGAGATCGTTTTCGCTGCGCAACAACTGGGTCAGCGACGCGTTCACGTTCAAAAAATCGACGAGCCCTTGCTGGTAGCGTTCCCTCGACACGTCGAGCGCGATCCTGTCCTGCTCGGCCGCGTTCTTCGCCGCGGCGCGCCGCTTCTGCGCCTGCGCATAGGCCGTCAGCGCGTCGTCAACCTCTTTCCAGGCGCGCAGCAGCGTCTTCTGAAATTCGATCGCCGCCTCGCGATGCCGCGACTCCTTCAAAGCGAGATTGCCGGAGAGCCGCCCGCCCTGGAAAATCGGGATCGTGATCGAGGGCCCAAGCATCCATTGCGTCGAGGAGGCGCGAAATAGATTTTTCAGCGTGAGGCTCTGCACGTTGAAATCGCCGACGAGATTGACGTCGGGATAGAATTGCGCCTCCGCTTCGCCGATCTCCGCGAGTGCGGCGTGCAGGCGCGCCTCGGCCTCGCGGATGTCGGGCCGGCGCTCCAGCAGCGTCGACGGCAGGCCGACGCCCACGCGGCGGGGGAAGGCGGGCAGCGCCTTGGCCGGCCGCAGCTCGCCCTCCAGCGCGCGCGGCTCGAGGCCAAGCAGCAGGCCGATGGCGTTGATGAGCTCGGCCTCGCGCGTCTTCAGCACCGGCAGAATTTCGGCGATGCTCTCCCTTTGGCTTCGCGCCTGCGCAAGATCGAGCGTTGTCGTGACGCCATTGGCGAAACGGCTCTCGACGATTCGAATGTCGTCTTCGGCGACGCGCAGATTGCGCTCGACGATCACGAGTTGCGCCTGCGCGCCGCGCAGCGCGACATAGTCCTGCGCGAGCTCGGCCAGCGCCGAAACCGCGACGCCCCGCCTATTCTCGATGGCCGCGAGCATGGTCGCGTCCTGCGCTTCGACGGCGCGGCGCACCTTGCCGAAGAGATCGAGCTCCCAGGAGGCGTTGAGACCCTCCTGCAGCACGGCGAAGGTCAGCGGCGCCCCCGGCGCGCCGGCGGCGAGCGAGGCCGTTCCGTTCTGGCTGGTCCGCTGATAGACGTTCGTTCCCTCCGTCTCGAGATGCGGGAGGCCGAGCGACGCGACGACGGCGCGCTCCGCGCCCGCCTGCTGGATGCGCTCGGCGGCCGTCTGGAGTTCGAGATTTTGTGCAGCGAGTTGCTTTTCGAGCGAGGTGAGCTCGGCGTCGCGAAAGCAGCGCCACCACAGCGGATCGGGCTCGACGGAAGTTGTGCGGCTCGGCGTGTCCCGGGGTTCCGGTCCGAAAGATCCGGGCGCGTCGACGGCCGGGCGAACGAAGTCAGGACCGACCGTGCAGGCCGAAAGCGCGATCGCGCCCACGGCGCAAAGCAACCCGCCCCGCAACACTCCTATCGCTCCGCGACGCGCAACGGAGAGCGCCGCGGGGCGTTGATCGCGGGTTTCAATCGCGCGCCGTGGGGCGGCGGAAGCAGCGTGTGAGCCATGAGGCGGCTTTCCGGGCTCCGCCGGATCTTTCTGGGGATTTCGGCGGGAGCTTGACGATAGGGATCATCGCACAAGCCGGCGAGACTTTCCAATTTTCGGGCGAGGGAGCAGTGAGTCAATTCGGGCCCCTACGCGCGGGCACGTAGCCTTCGCGGCATAAATCCGGCTTCATGCGCCCTGACTTCCGATCTCTTGCAAAAGTCGCGACCTGAGCGACCTATTTTCTAGCTAGATTTGATCGGAGAGCCTCATGCGTCAGGTTTTCATCACCAGGACCGGCGGCCCTGAGGTCCTTGAGCTGCGCGAGGCGCCCGACCCGCTGCCGACAAGCGGCGCGGTGCGCATTCGCGTAAAAGCGGCGGGGGTGAACTTTGCTGACATCATGGCGCGCAAAGGGCTCTATCCGGACGCGCCGAAGCTGCCCGCCGTCGTCGGCTATGAGGTTTCGGGCGTCGTGGACGCCGTCGGCCCCGGAACCTCGGAGCACTGGCTCGACAAGGAAGTCGTCGCTTTGACACGTTTTGGCGGTTACGCCGACACGGCCCTAGCTCCCGTGGAGCAGGTTTTTGCAAAGCCTCCGCGCCTGACGCATGCGGAATGCGTCGCGATTCCGGTAAATTATCTCACCACCTGGCAGCTCATGGTCGTGATGGGTGCGTTAGCAAAAGGCGAGACCGTGTTGATCCACAATGCTGGCGGGGGCGTCGGACTAGCGGCGATCGACATCGGAAAGCGCCGCGACGCGCGGCTGATCGGGACAGCGAGCGCGGGGAAGCACGAATTCCTCAAGTCGCGCGGGCTCGATGCGGCGATTGACTATACGCAGACCGACTGGCTGCCGGAAGTCATGCGCCTAACGGAGGGGCGCGGCGTCGAACTCATTCTCGATCCATTCGGCGGCGGCCATTGGCGCAAGAGCTACAAAGCATTGCGGGCGACGGGACGCCTCGGCATGTTCGGGGCTTCGGACGCCGCCGCGTCGCGCCTTCCCTGGCCTCTGAATCTTTTTTCGGTCGCCACGAGCATGCCGTGGTTCCACCCGCTATCGTTGATGAACGCAAATAAGGCTGTCTTCGGGGTGAACCTCGGGCATCTATGGAACGAAGGCGCGAAGGTGCGCGCGTGGGGCGATACCCTGCTCGCGGGCGTAGCGGAGGGGTGGGTTCGCCCGCATGTCGACCGGATCTTCCCGCTCGAGGCGGCCGGCGAGGCCCACGCTTACATCGAGGCGCGGCGCAATAAGGGGAAAGTGGCGCTGGAGACGTAAAGCCCGCGTCCGAGTTGCAGGGGAGCGGTTCCCCGGGGCAGAAATGGCGGCAACGAAACAAACGACCATAAGCGCGTTAAGGACTCTCTTACCCTTAAAGCCATAGCGTCCTCCTGCACCAATCAGGGAGTCATGCATGACCGAGACTTTGGGAATCGCGGGTGACCGCATCCGCTCATTCGTCGAGCGCATCGAGCACATCGAGGAAGAGATTAAGGCGCTCAACGAGGGGAAGAAGGAAATCTTCGCCGAAGCGAAAGGCGACGGTTTCGATGTGAGGGTGCTGAAGGAAATCATCCGCCTGCGCAAACAGGATAAGGACGAGCGCGACGAGCATGAGTTGCTGCTCGATCTGTACCTCAGAGCAATGGAGACGCCTGACACTGGGCGAGCAAAGGCCGCTTAAGAGTTGATGAGAAAGAGGGGGCGGTTGAGAAACTTAACCGCCCTCACTCGACGAGCGGTTGACGTCCTGACGTCAGGGAAACGGAGCGATAAGAACAGTTTCTGCGGCGTTCAACCACGCTTTTGAGACCCGTTCCCAAGGAACCAAAGCGAGAGCGCTCAAGAGCCTGATAGCAAGCCACCCTTGTTGGCGAAGCAGACAAGAGCCGAGTTGTTCGCCGACAGCGGCGTATGGACGCGCAAAATCATGTGCACCGTGGCGGCCTGTCGCCCAATCTCTAGAGCGAGGCCATGGCCGGCGTGACGAAAAGGATTGGTGCATGACCCTTTCACCGCTTGCCGGCAAGCCGGCGCCAAAAGAGATGCTGGTTGATCTGGCTCGCCTGGAGCGGGAATATTTCGCACGGGGCCCCGATCTCGACGATCCCGAACAAAGGGTCAGCTTCGGGACCAGCGGGCATCGTGGCTCGTCGCTGCGCGGCTCTTTCACTGAAGCGCATATCCTGGCCATCACTCAAGCCATCTGCGACTTCCGGCGCGCACAAGGCGTCGATGGCCCGCTGTTCATGGGTAAGGACACGCATGGGCTTTCTGGGCCCGCCCAGCGCACGGCTCTCGAAGTCCTCGCCGCCAATGGCGTGAACACCGTTATCCAGCAGAACGACGGCGTGACTCCGACGCCGGTCATCTCGCGCGCAATTCTTGTCCACAACCGCGGGCGAGCCGAGCATCTCGCCGACGGCATCGTCGTCACGCCCTCGCACAACCCTCCAGAGGACGGCGGATTCAAATACAATCCCACGCACGGAGGTCCGGCCGATAGCAACGTAACCAAGTGGATCGAGAACCGGGCCAACGACATGGTGCGCAACGGCAATGCCGAAGTGAAACGGCTGGCATTCGCCGCAGCGCTGAGCGCAGACACGACGCGGCAGGACGATTTTGTGCTGCCCTACGTCAAGGATCTGCGCAACGTCGTCGATATGGAGGCCATTCGCGCCGCCGGCCTGAAGCTCGCCGTGGACCCGCTCGGCGGCGCCGCCGTGCACTATTGGGAGCCGATCAACGCGATCTACAAGCTGGATATCGCCGTCGTTAACCCAAAAGTCGACCCGACCTTCTCCTTCATGACGGTCGATCACGACGGCAAGATCCGCATGGACTGCTCCAGCCCCTATGCGATGGCGAGCCTCGTCGGCCTCAAGGATCGCTACGACGTCGCCTTCGCCAACGATCCGGATTCCGATCGGCATGGCGTCGTCACGCCCTTGGCGGGGCTGATGAACCCCAATCATTATCTGGCGTTGGCCATCCATTACTTGCTGACGCACCGCCCCCACTGGCCGGCTCATTCCGCAGTGGGGAAGACTCTCGTCAGCAGCAGCATGATCGATCGGGTCGTAGAGAAGCTGGACCGTCGACTTTACGAGGTCCCCGTCGGCTTCAAATGGTTTGTGCCTGGGCTGTTCGACGGCTCGTGCTGCTTTGGCGGCGAAGAAAGCGCCGGCGCGAGTTTCTTACGCCATGACGGCCGCGTATGGACGACGGACAAGGACGGTCTCATCATGGACTTGCTGGCGGCCGAGATCACGGCTCGCGCCGGCAAGGACCTTGGTGAGTACTACAAGGCGCTGACGGCGGAGTTCGGCGCGCCGCGCTACGCGCGCATCGACGCGCCGGCGACAGGCGAACTGAGAGCGCGGCTGAAAAACCTGTCTCCCGACGCCGTCAAGGAATCGACTTTGGCCGGCGAGCCGATCGTCGCCAAGCTCAGCCGCGCCCCCGGCAATGATGCTCCGATCGATGGCATCAAAGTGATCACGCGCAACGGCTGGTTTGCCGCGCGGCCGTCGGGAACCGAGCCGATCTACAAGCTCTACGCCGAGAGTTTCAAGGACGAGACGCACCTCGACGCAATCTTTCACGAGGCCCGCAATATATTGAATGCAGCGGTCTCAAACCTGGGCGCGTCAGCTTCCGAGAGCGGAGCCGCGAGATGATTGGTCGAGGACCGAGCGGTCGCGTCGACTTGGTTTCCAACGAAAGATCTGCCCCCCGGTATTCCGTTGTGCGCCCAGCGGTGGAATTCGCCGATTTCTAAACATCCTTCAGCATGTTCACTCCTGTGAGGGTTGGAGAGCCCGGAGCTATTCCCGCCGATCTCGTTTGAGACGGCTGCGGGCGCCCAAATTGCCTATGGATTGCAGAGATGGCACCACATCGGGTCGGCGCGAACCGTCATTGGCCGCTGTCGCCTATGCGCACGATGGCCACAACGGAGGCAGGCGTGGACCTCGGCTCGAATGAGGTCGGTCGGCGAGCCGCACTCTCTGCATGGCAAGCCTCGTTCCACATCCGAGAGCCCGAAACCTGGAGAACCACAGAGGGGACAGAGCCTCGCGATACGAAGGGCGAGGGCCTTCGTTACATGTCGTATCGCCTTCATACGCGTGGGGTTGAGGTGCGCCCGCATATCGGTTTGCACGAGCGCCCTTCCCGATGTGGAGACAGCCGCCATCGATGCGATCGCGTCATGCAAGGTTTTGATTTCGACAATTCCTTTCAAGATGGCCGTGCGTTCTTCACTCTTCTCCGGCCGGACGATGACCGCATGCTCAGGAAAGCCGACGCGTCGCAAGAAGTCTGAGAGATCCCGGCCCGGTGACGCGGAAATTGAATGGTAATTGGTGCGCGTCCTTCGATGCACGGCGATCTCGTGGTCCGAATCGAAGTCTATCAGCAGCATCAACTCCAACCCGGAGGACAGGATCGGCAGGGCGGGATGAGGGCCGAACGCCCCTTCGCTGCCGAGACCGAAGCGGGCGCCCGTCCGCTCGATCGCCAGTCTCGCTTTCGCCCGCGCAGCGTCGAGCATGCTGCCCCTTCTTTCGATTTCTCCGGCGAAGGTGCCGAGCATGTCCGTATCAATGTCGTCCGCACGCGCGAGATGAAGGCCGAAGCATTGCGCCATGATGGGCGCGACGACGCGCTCCTTGCCGTGCATCGTCGCGATTGCGGCGCAGTGACCGCGGTAAGGGTGTGGACGAGCCATCCGTTACCCGGCCCGGCTCGCGCTTTGACCGGTTTCTGGGGTACAGTCCCGCCATTCACCGGCCGCGAGGCGGCGACGAATACGCGCGCCGCCGTCCGCGATGGCGTGCAGAAACAGCCAGCCGTTTTCGACGAGTTCGTGGACATGCGCGTTCTTTTGGATGATGGTGTCCATCGCGGCCTCGGGCGCTTCGATGAAGACATTGAGACGCAAGGGTTCATGCACGAAGCGGCGGCCGTCATGAACAGACTGCCACGCCAGCCCGACGCGTAGGTCTCCGGCGTTTCCCTCCAAGACGCCGAGCTGTCCAACGACATTGTGGAGGGTCTTGTTGCCGCTTCCGAAGACCTTGTTGTTCGTGGTCGAGCCGAAATATTGGAGATTGATCCAGCTGGCCACCACCATCGGCGCCGTCATGATCAACTCCAGTATGCGGAATCCCTCATCCGATCGATGATCATAACTGTGCAAAAATGCGCGCCCGCCGAGATCGACGCCGCTCGTTCGTTCGCGCGGCGCGGCGATGAATGCGGCATTGCCGGCGAGTCCCCATTCTGGCCGCACTTGCGACCAGTCGCGACTGCGCGCACAAACAGCCTTGTCGATGTTGCGATCCGTCGCTGCGCCGAGCAAAACAGCCCGCTCCGAACGCGCGAGAGCGCCTGCTTCTCCGAGCAGAGTCTCAAGCTCCGTTATTTCGACCAGATGGCTCTCAGGCGCGCGATCTGCGTCAAAGATCTTGACCTCATCTGTCGTGGTGTCGTGCAGGGCGCCGAGGAAAAAGCTGTCCTCTGGAACGACTATTCCGCGCACGCGCAGTCCTCGACGCACTCTCGGGTCGTTGAGGATTGCTGCGGCGACCCGCGCATTGGCTTCTCCCGTATGGCCGCCACAAGCCCCGCAATCGAGGCCGGAAGCGTGAGGATTGTTGACCGTCGTCGAGCCGTGGCCCACGAGCAATAGGAGGCGGCCGAAATCTTTGGTCAGCGACATGGATCGGAGCACAGCCTCCGCCATTGCGACACTTTGCTCGTGATTGAACCCGGTCATTCTGCCATCGAGCGCGCCCGCCTCGATGCGCGGACCGAGCCGACCGAGCACCGCGCGATCGAAACCATCCAGATTGGGATCGGGCACAGTGCGGGTAAGGTTGAGACTGTCAGACAGGATCTTGAGCAGATAGGTGAATCCCAACGTCTCCACATAGGCGAATGAGGAAACAGCCGAGAGCTTGAACGCCTTCCAGGCTTTCGCCGCGCGCCGGCGCAGCAGTCTCAGGCCTAGGACCTCCAGCTCCTCCTCTTCCGAGGCATCCCTTACCGCCTCGCAGACGACGAAGTGGGGTTTGAGCAGCACCGGACAGTGGCCACCACCGCGCGACTGGCCGATCGGGACATATTCGATCGGGAGACCAAAGAAGCCGGCGAAGCCGAGGGTCTCGAATTCGGGCGAGACGGTTTCGAGCGCGCGGCGAAAAATCTCCGAGCGCACGTCGATGCAAAATGCGGCTTGAACAGGCGACCTGTGACGCGCCTCGCTTCGCGACGGTCGAAGCGCGCTCGCCAACAGGCGCGCAATGAAGCGTCGACGGAAGGCGATTTCATAGGCCTCATGCAGTACGCGATCAAGCGCGAGTTCCGGATCGTCATTCAAGCGGTGATCAATCGGGGGTTTCGCCGCCTCCGCCATCGCATACGCCCAAGCGGCGCGGAACGTGGCGTCGTTCCGCGCCTGAAACAGGCCGTAGCCATAGGCCACGCGAATGGCGAGCAACTCCTTAAGGATGTTATTGCGCTCGCCATAAAGCTCGCTGTTCCAGACGAGATGCCGGGCGTAAGCTGCCCAGCCGCCGACGTCGAAAAGGGCGCGGTAAAGGTAATCGTCGACGGCGCGCATCGGGATCTCCAGTCTCTCGATCACCTCCAGAACCGCGTCAATCGGGTTTTCCGGCAACGCCAACACATTCCGGCGAAAACCTTTGACGCCCATGGCTTCAGGATTTCTGTCAAATCTCGCGCTCGCGCGCCACGCGGCATAGGGACCAAGAGACCGTTGTGGCAAACGCCAACTGGCCTGGCCCTCGTCGAAATAGGCCGCGCACCATTTTGAGATTTCGTCGATCATGAAGCCGACGAGTGACGCCTGCCGGTCGCCGTCCGCCAGCGCGTCGAGCAATTCTGCGACCGTTGTGAACGCGCCCGATGGCCGTGGCGAGCTCTTCGGCTCCGCCTGAGCGGCCCTCTTCAGCGCCTCGACGTCTACAGGTAGATTCACGCGAGTGGTGGTGGAAGCGAGGGCCTGCTCGAGGGAACGGTCGTCGATCAGGCCGGAGGAGATCGCCGCGCGATAGAAACTGCGCGGCGCCAGCATGTCCGCGTCCGCGACACGCTTCAAATACGTCCCCGTCGCTTCAAAGGATTGGTGGCTGAAGCCGAGGAAGGGATTTACCGCCACAAAATTCTTGAGTGGCCACAGCGGCGCGACTCTCTTGCAGGCGGCCTCGATCGCGCGTTCAATGTCCTCGCGTGATGGTGTTGTCGCAAGCACAGCCTGCTTGAGAGCGGAGGTAAGAGGGACTGCGGTGTTCATCGGAATTGCCTCCGTGTTTCAGCTCACAACCGTGCGCCGCGGCCAAAGGCGTAGCATCAGCCGATTGGCGATGGTGTTGAGGTAAAGCCCCTGGGAGAGATGGACGTAGACGGCCTGCCAGAAGTCGGACTTCACGCGGCTCGCCATGACGCTCTGGAACAGGGTCACCGCGCCGAAGGAGAGGATGATGATGACGGCAATAACCGCGTCGATCGGGCTGCGAAGCGGCGGCGAGCGGGGGAGGCTGTGTGCGAGCAGGAGTTCCATTCCGGCGTGCAGCGCAAAGAATGCGATGGCGACGAGCCCAGCCATTCCCGCGGCTTTGCCCAAAACATGAGGGTTGAAGCGCTCATCCCACGCATTGGCGAAGAGATGCGCGAGTCCCATCAGGAGGATTGCGGCGAGAACAATCGCGCCGGGCTTTTCGATCAACGTCGCTCCGAAGAAGGCGCCGACCACAAGCGCGAAGAGCGGCGTGGCCAAAATCGCGAAGAGGTAACGCGCGGGATGCGGCTGGCCGCTTGGGCTCGGCGTCCACGCAGCGCGCGCGAGATCGATGATACTGCCCGAGGACAAGAAGGCGTGAGCCTTGTAAAGCGAATGCGCGAGGATATGGAGCAACGCCGCCGGGAACGCGCCAAGACCGCATTCAAGCATCATGAAGCCCATCTGCGCTATGGTCGAAAAAGCGAGCGAAACCTTTACGGATGTCTGGGTCAGCATCACGACCGATCCAAAAAGAGCCGTCGCGCCGCCGATGAGCGCCAAGCTCGTCATCGCGGCGCTGGACGACACGACGACATCGGCGAGGCGCAGCACCAGAAATCCGCCAGCGTTGATGACGCCTGCGTGCAGCAGCGCAGAGACAGGGGTCGGCGTCTCCATCACCTCGATGAGCCAGCCGTGAACCGGAAGCTGCGCGGATTTGAGCAGGGCTGCGCAGGCGATGAGGAGGGCGGGCGCGAAGAGGCTGGGGTCTGCGCGGGAAAGCCCGCGCGCGGATGCAATAAGGGTCGGCAGCTCGAGCGAGCCGAACTGCTCCCACAATAGTCCCGCGGCGACGATGAGGGAGAGATCGCCGATCCGGCTTGCGATGAATTTTTTCTTCGCGGCGAGTTGCGCGGCGGGGCGCTCGGGGTAAAACAACAACAGCTTGTGCAGCCCCAGGCTGGTTACGATCCAGGCGGCGATCAGCAATGCGAGGTTTCCCGAGACGATGAGCGTCAAAACGGCGGCGAGGGTCAAAGCCAGCCATTTGAAGAAGCCGCTTTGTCCGGGATCCCCGTCCAGATAATTGCGGCTGTAGCGTAAAACCACGACGCCGATGAACGACACCAGCACCGATAGCATCGCCGATAGCGCATCGACATAGACGGTGAGCCCGATACCGGCCGCAGTCAGAAGAGGCGCAAAAAGGGGTCCTTGCGATGCGACCGTCGCCGCGAGCAGCAGTGCTATCGCGAGCGCCGTTGCTCCGGCGGCGAGGCAGCGCGCCGCCATCGCCTTGGGTGGGTCGTCGGTGCCGAGAGACGGCGTGACCGCGGCCACGATAAGCGCGACGGGACCGATAAGGGCGATCAAAGCGAGGTCTTGCGACATGGGGGATCTCCCGAACAACTGAACCAACGCGAGCGTAAGCGGGGAGAACCTTTTTGAAAAATGCAAATATTGAAACGGTTCGTTCTATAAATTAGAACGATGCTATGGCGTTCCTGAACTACCACCACCTCCGCTACTTTTGGACGATCGCCAACGAGGGCGGCCTGACCCAGGCGGCGCGCCGGTTGAACGTCTCGCCTTCGTCGCTTTCTGTGCAACTCAAGGCTCTCGAGGAGCAACTCGGCCATGCGCTCTTTGAACGACGCAACCGCTCATTGCAGCTGACCGAAGCCGGACGGGTCGCTCTCGCCTACGCCAACACGGTATTCAAGTCGGGCGATGAGCTGCTGAACACGTTGAAGGGTCTGGATGACGATGCGCGCCGCTCCCTACGTATCGGGGCTGTGGCGACGCTCTCTCGAAACTTTCAGATCGAGCTCCTGCGGCCGCTGATCGGTCGGCAGGACGTCGAGCTGATCATCCGCTCGGGAGCGCTTGCCGACCTGCTGGTGCAGCTTGAGCGCCATGCGCTCGATATCGTGCTTGCGAATCAATCCGCGACGGCCGATCAAGACGTCGATTGGCAGAGCACCTTGATCGCTGAACAACCCGTCAGTCTGATCGGACATGCAAAGATCGTCAAACGAGCCTTCCGCTTTCCGCGTGATTTGGCGAAAATTCCCGTCGCTTTGCCGGGGCGCGGAAACAGCGTGCGCATGGCCTTCGACAGCCTGCTCGAGGCTGAGGGCGTCCAGCCGATTATTCTCGCGGAAATTGACGACATGACGATGCTGCGTCTCATGGCGCGCGAGAGTGACTGCTTGGCGCTCGTTCCACCCGTTGTCGTCATGGACGAGCTAACACTACTTTGGCAGATTTTTGAGAGGGTGGGCGTTTTTGGGATTCCCCAAACGCGCGATGCGTGATTTATGGGTGGTCGGCTTGTTGGAGGGCCGACCATGGATCAGAGCTGGAAGTCCGATCTGGAACGGTGGCTGACGCCTTTTCTGAACGCCTTTCGACATAAGGCGCGGGCGCGGATGTGCCCCGTTTATATCGGGGGTCTGATCGGCGCGGGTGATCGCAAGAGCGTGCAGCCCATGGCGGCGCGCGAGGGCGACGTCGGATACGATCAGCTTCATCACTTTATCGCCAGCGGCGTGTGGGACGCCGCGCCACTCGAAAAGGCGCTGCTCGTCGAAGCCGACAAAATGGTCGGCGGCTCGGACGCATGGCTGATCGTCGACGATACGGCCTTGCCGAAGAAAGGCGCGCATTCGGTCGGCGTCGCGCCGCAATACGCCTCCGCGCTCGGAAAGACCGCCAACTGCCAGTCGCTGGTCTCGCTCACCTTGGCGTCGCGCGAGGTTCCGGTGATGGTGGGCCTGCGACTTTTCCTGCCCGAGAGTTGGACGGATGACCCTGAGCGTATGGCGCGGGCGCGCGTGCCGGAAGAGAGGCGAACCGCTTTGACGAAGCCGGAGATCGCGATCGAGGAGATCGACCGCGTCATCGCGTCGGGCGCGCGGTTCGGGTGCGTTCTTGCTGACTCTGGTTACGGCTCCAGCGGGTTGTTCCGTCAGGCGCTGAGCGAGCGCGGTCTGCTGTGGGCAGTGGGGCTTTCGCGGCGCCAGAACGTCTACCCGGCCAACATCGCTCTGGTTTTTCCTGTCGCAAGAACGGGCAAGCCCCGCAAATACCATATCCCCGATCAGCCGCCAGTCTCCTCTGAAGCAGCGTTGGCCGACGCGCAATGGCAAAAGGTCAGTTGGCGACGGGGCACGAAAGGTCGGCTGACATGCCTCTTTGCCGCCCGCCGCGTCCGCGTTGCGGAGGGTCATAAGCACCGTATGCGCGACAATCGCATGCAGCGCATGCCCGGCGATGAGATCTGGTTGGTCGGCGAACGCCGTTCGACGGGCGAGCAGAAATACTATGTGTCGAACTTGCCCGCCGACGCGAGCCTCAAGACGCTCGCCGCCACGATCAAAGCCAGGTGGGTCTGCGAGCAGGCGCATCAGCAGCTCAAGGAGGAACTCGGCCTCGACCACTTCGAAGGTCGCTCATGGACCGGCTTACACCGACACGCGCTGATGACCATGATCGCTTACGCTTTCCTCCTCCAATCCCGCCGCCTCAAAGCCGCGGGACGGAAAAAAAGATTCGGAGGGCCGCCGCCACAACCGAGCATGCCGGCCATCCGGCAGGCCATCCTCGACCTGTTCGCGCAACCGCCACCCCAGCGGTGTCCTCATTGTGAGAGACTTCTCGCGAAACGCTTCAGGTCAAATCTGCCAAAGTAGTGCTAACCGCAGGACTCTTAGTCGAGCACCATAGGTTCCTGGAAATCAAAGAGAGCTTTTACGCCGTCACGCGCCGCAGGCGTTTCCCGAACCCATTGTTGCGCGAGCTGAATACGGGAAAATTCCAAAAGGCTTGATGCGCTTCAGATGCGCGCCCGCTTCCTCGCTCTAGCCTATCAACGTGTATTTTCATGCTAAACCGTAAAGGAGATCTTCGCCGAGGTGGCGGTAGAAGTTTGACGTTGGTTTTCCCTTGGGCATCTATGCGACGTCTGGCATCGGCAGCGTCAAAGGCGGTCTTGAGCGCAGCTCGATCAATCGGTTGGCAGGCCGAGTATCGATACCTTGGCCGTTGTGATTTCCGTTGGCCAAAGGATTTCCGTCAGGCCAGTCGCGGCGGCCACGCGCTGTCCCTGCGAGGTCTGAAATGTGATGACCCCGCCAGCGACGGCGCCGCCAATTTTCTGCCCCCATAGTTTGGCGCCCGTATCTGCGTCGAGTGCATAAAAATTGCCCCCCATGTCGCCGAAGAACACGACGCCGCCGGCCGTGGGCGCCACGCCGCTCTGCACGGGATAATTGGACTTGGCCCGCCAGCGCCATTTCCCATCGTCCGCATCGACCGCATAGAGCCAGCCCGCCCAGTGGAAGACAGGATCGGCCTTTCCCCACATGTTGAACGGATTGATTGAATTCTCTCCGCTCCAAGGCGCGAACTTGGGCTCGCTTTCGACCTCTGCGGTGGGCTCCACTCTGACGGTCGTGCACCATTCGACTTGCCCGGTCATCACGAGATTATTCTGCGGGTCATAGGCGGGTCCATTCCATTCGGAGCCGCCGATTGTTCCCGGGCAGAAGTGCACGCTCTTTTGGGCTGAAAAGAGGGTGTCCGCGTTCTCGACCGCCGTCACCGGAAGCCGGTAGAGCATTTGATCGTTGGCGAGATTGAACCCATACAGATGCCCGTCCTTCGGCGCGACAAGCATCATCTGTTTACCAGCGGCGGTCGTAACGAGAGCGGGGGCGCTGGAGACGTCCCAGTCATGCCAGTCCTTCGGGACAAGCTTGAAGTGGCTCTTGTAGGCGCCGGTGCGCGCGTCGAGGACGACGACCGATCCGGTGTATAGATTGCCGCCGCCTCTCACCGACGTGGCGAAGTCCGGTGATGGGTTGCCGCCCGGCACATAGAGAAGACCCTTTTCAGGATCGAGTGTGTAGGACGTCCAGGTGGCGCCGCCTGAGATTGGTTGATGGTCCGCCATGTTCCACGTCGACGTGTCTAGGGACGAAGCTCCCTCAGGGCCGCGGGTCGGATCACCGGGCTGCTTGGGCACGAGGTAGAACTCCCAAACGATGCGACCGGTCTTGGCGTCGAGGGCGTACATGCGTCCCTTAACACCCTTGAAATCACCCCCAGCGTTGCCGATGAAGACAAGACCACTCCATGCGATTGGCGCGGCTGGCGTGCTCTCGTGTTTGTTTGGGTATCCGATCGCGGTCTCCCAAAGTCGATCTCCGGTCTTGAAGTCATAGGCGAGCACGCGGCCGTCCTGCGTGCCCCGGAAGACGCGGCCGTCGAGATAGGCGACGCCACGATTGACGTCCTGGGGCGTCGCGGGCGTGTAGCTTTCGTGCTTGCGCCAATTCTCCCGGCAGGTGTTCGGGTTGATCGAGAACGTATCGAACTCGGTGGCGAAAAGCAGCGCGCCGTCCACGAAGAGCAGGCCGGAATTGAACCCCGTATATTGCCCGGTGTCGTAGGTGCACCGAACCTTGAGTTGGACGACGTTTTCGCGATTTATCTGGCTCAATGTCGAGAAGCGGTCGGAGGTGAGCGTCTTATTGTAGCTCGGCCAGTCGCCGTCGTCTTTCGGCAGCGTTCTGGCGACGTGCGCCGCTTGCGCCTTTTCCGCGCCGGGCGCCGACTCGATCATCAGTTCGCCCTTGGGCGAATTGAGGTAGCGCACATAATTGACGCCCATAGCCGCGAGAGGAACAAAACGATCCCAGTTCGCATAGATCGCGCCGGCGGCTCCTGCGCCCAGTAGAGCAACGCCCGCAAGGGCGAATTTCGTTGCATTCTTCATGTCGGTTCTCTTCTATCGGCAATATTGGCGGATTGCCTTCGGTGCATATTGCCAGATGACGGCGGCTGCCCCGATCAATGGTCGCGGGAAAAATCGCCAGACCACCGGTCATGAGAAAGCACCCCCCGGAACTTTCGACCGCCGGGCATGACCCGCAAGCGCTTCGAGCCGCGGGCGGCCTTTGTCGAATCCGCCACGGCGCCTGCTTGACCGGCCTCCAGATAGTCGGGGACGACTTCCCCCAGTCCGAGCGTCATGTCCATCAGGATGTGAAGGCCTGAAATGACCTCAAGAACCGGCAGGGCGGCGACGGGCGCGAGCGCATGGCGGAACAGTTCGATATCGGCGGGGCTCTGCCAGGCGCCTTTGACGGTGACATCCTCGAGATTATAGCGGACCAGCATCGCAGATGCGCACACCGCAATCGACATGCGGTATGATCTTGAGCAGGAAGTTGGGCGCATTGAATGCCGCGAGCGCCTTGTCGCGGGGGAAGACCTGGTGGTTGTATCCCATCGTCGCGACGGCGATCGGCACGTTGCCGAAACGCAGGACGCCCTCCAGCACTTCCTTTTCGACGCGCAACGATGGATAGGCGAGTTTCTTGGGAAAGCCCCAAATCTCCCGTCCGCCGGCGATCGGCGGGTGTCGTTGAGGTACAGCGCGTGGGAAAAGCCGGCGATGTCAACGGCATTTTGAGTGCGCGGTTCCTGACTTCGTTCTCGTTCATATGGTCTCCTGATCGGATGCGCGACTGGTGATCGCTCGCCGGCGTCACTCGAAATGAAATCCTTCGTTAAAGTCCAGCGTCCGGACGCCCTCGCTCTTGTCTGGTGGCGTCAATGCTTCGGGATGAGAGAGCGCACGCACTGTGTCTGCATATCCGGCGCTCCAACGCTCATCCATGGTCTCGCGCGAGAATTCGTAATCCTTGGCGTTACCCTCATAGTTCTTGGTCTTGTATATAAGATGAACGATATTGCAGACTTTGTCGTCAGACGCGTCCGCTAACAGCTTGACACCCGGCGTCTCCCGCAACTCTTGGGGAATATGCGGCAGAAGCTCCGAGAAGGCGATGCGCAATCGTTGTGCGAGCTTGTACTGATCGGTCCCGGCCCGTGTACGGCTGGAGTAACGAATTTCTCTTTCCCGAACGTCCACGCCCTCGAGATCGGCCGGTAGAGGACCACGCGCGCTCCAGAGATCGACCTGAAAAGCCAGAGTGTCGCGTCGAGGTTCGCTGTCGAGGACGAACTGCAACGGCGTATTCGAGACGAGGCCGCCGTCCCAATAATATTCGCCGTCGATCTCCGTCGCAGGAAACCCCGGCGGCAAGGATCCGCTGGCGATGATATGGGCCGGGGTGATCTTGCCGGTCTGATTGTCGAAACAGGTGAGGTTGCCGGTCTGGACGTTGGTGGTTCCGACCGTCAGTCGCGTATCCCCCGCATTGATGCGGTCGAAATCGACGATGCGCTCGAGCGTGGATCTGAGCGGATTGGTGTCATAGAAGCTCAGTTTCGAGAAATCGCTTGTTGGCGCCAACACCGGCGATGGGAAGCGCGGCGTGAAGAATCCCGGAGCGCCGAGGAGCATCACGCCAAAGGCGCGCGCGCGATTGAGCGCCGCATGCATCATGCTGGGGAGATCGAGCTCGCTGGCATAAAGAGGCACGCCGAATGGACCCGGGAACGGCCAGCTGATCTCCTCCCAGAAATCGCGCAGCGCCTTGACCCGTTTCTCCGGAGGATTCCCCACGATGATCGCGCTATTGATCGCGCCAATCGAAACGCCGGCAACCCAGTCCGGACGGATGTTGGCCTCATCCAAAGCCTGATATACTCCGCCCTGATAGGATCCCAGCGCGCCGCCGCCCTGAAGGAGGAGCGCGATCTGTTCAAAGGGTGGGCGACTTTTGAGCCGGACAGGTTTTTTCCGCTCCGGGTTCAGTTCACTCATGACGCTTCCTACGAATTGATGAATAGGGAATTTTAACGCCTATTCTCCGCAAATTCAATTGCTTAAACTCATATAATTTTTCAAGCTACGCAAACCATCGCCGCGGTTTGATTTCATCCGCTTCTAATTGGCGAGCTCTTCGTGGACTGCATCAATAGCCGCGAGGTCATCGCGCGGTATTCAGCTGCGACTGTCGTGCACTCAAATCGCCATAGCCCGCTGCTGCTGTTCGCGTTCACCGGACCGACTGATCCGCCGAACACAATGCACAACGGCCGATCGGCCGCATTGGCGAGCGCGTCCCAGGCCTTCATGTCGAGGCCGGAGGCTGCTATGAGCGTCAGTCCTTCGTAGCCAACGAAATGCCGCGACTTGCGAGCGCTGCGCGAAGAAAACTGGGCGATCACGGCCAGGCCGGCGACCGCCACGAGGCTGTTACCCCGACAAAAATGCTGGCGATGGTCAAGCTGTTGGTGAGTATGAGCACTGCTTCGAGCACTAAAGCGCTTGCCAGCATCGTTGCAGGGAGAAGCGATCCATGTCCCGATCGGCTCCCGCAACGGAGAAGTCAGGCAGAAGTCCTTGACGCACCGCGAAATAGCAACCGGCTCACCGAGCCGCTCATGACCTCAATCGAAACAAACAAAGCACCGAAAAAGCGTTGGGTTATTAGCGGCGTCCGGGTGACAACAGGGAGCAGATATGCGACAAAAACAAACAAGCCAAGCTAAGCTTTATGGATATGCGCACGTTGCGAGGTGGATGCCACTCCCACGGGTTCGAGCCATACATGACAAGTGACGCCAAATGATGACCCTGGAGAAGGAGTTCACCAAAAGTTTAATCTCGATTCTCAGGACTCGCTCCAATCCAGATGCTGGGTAAGGCGCAATGTGGATTGTCCGATTTGCGTTAAGGTTTCCGCACACCTTCTACGTGTTGGCGATTCTCATTCTTTTTCTCGGCGCGACCGCGATCGTCGGCATGCCGACGGATATCTTTCCCGAGATCAACATTCCCGTCGTCTCCGTCATTTGGCAGTACACCGGCCTCAGCACCCCGGAGATGGAGCAGCGCGTCACGACCTACAGCGAATATTCCATCAGCTCGAACGTGAACGGCATCAAGCAGATGGAGGGGCAAACGCTGAACGGAATCTCCGTTCAGAAGATCTTCTTTCAGCCGGATGTGAGTCTCGATCTGGCGATCTCGGAGATCGTGTCTGCCACCAATGCGATCCGAGCGCTCATGCCGCCCGGGATTGAGCCGCCGATCATCGTGCAATACAACGCCTCGAGCGTGCCGGTTCTCCAGATTAGTCTCAGCTCACCGACGCTGAGCGAGCAACAGCTCTACGATTACGGTTATTATCGCTTGCGTCAGCTTCTGGCGCCCATTCACGGCGTCACACTGCCCACGCCTTCGGGCGGAAAATACCGGCAAATCATGGTCGACATCAATCCCGAGAAGCTGCTGGCCAAGGGACTGACGCCGCTCGATATCGTGAATTCGGTCAACTCCCAGGCGCTGACGCTGCCCGCGGGCACGGCGAAGATCGGCGACAAGGACTATAACGTCCGCACCAATGCCCTGCCGCTCACGATCGACGCCCTCAACAACATCCCGGTGAAGTACACGGACGGTGCTACCGTTTTCGTCAAGGATGTGGCTCAGGTTCGCGACGGCTCGGCTGTGCAGCAGAATGTCGTGCGCGCGAACGGCCGGCGCTCGGTGCTGATCAGCGTGATCAAGAACGGGAACGCCTCAACGGTCGACGTCGTAAGGCGGGTCAAAACGGCGCTCGTGGTTGCGCGCAAGTCGGCGCCCCCCGGTCTCGAGATCAAGGAGCTTTTTGATCAGTCGGTGTTCGTCACCGATTCGGTGACGGGCGTCGTTCGCGAAGGCGTTATCGCGGCGGGTCTGACGGCGCTGATGATCCTTCTGTTCCTCGGCTCGTGGCGATCCACCCTGATCGTCATGATATCGATTCCGCTCGCGATCTTATGCTCGCTCGTCGCGCTTTACTTGTTGGGCGACACGCTCAATACGATGACGCTGGGCGGGCTGGCGCTCGCGGTCGGCGTCCTCGTCGACGACTCGACGGTGACGATCGAGAACACTCACCGTCTGCTGACTGAGGAGAAGAAGCCCCTTCCCGAGGCGACGCTCCACGGAGCGGCCGGAATTGCCGTGCCGACGCTCGTCTCGACTCTCGCCATCAGTTGCGTCTTCACTTCGGTGATCTTTCTTCAAGGACCTCCAAAATATTTGTTCACGCCGCTCGGTGTCGCTGTCGTATTCGCTATGCTCGCGTCCTACGGGCTCTCCCGCACCTTGACGCCAATTATGATCGGCCTGCTGCTGAAGGGCGAGCGTCATGGAACCGAAGGGAGCGAGCATGGAGCCAGCGAAGGCGGGGGCAGGATTGGCTGGTTCGCCCGCTTCAACCGCGGTTTCGAGAAGGGTTTCGAGCGATTTCGCGCAGGCTATGTCGATCTCCTGCATCTCGTCCTCTCGCGCAAAATTCTCGCGCCGATCGCCGCCGTCGCCGTTCTTGCGCTCGGCGGCGTCATGTTCCTCTTCGTTGGTCGCGATTTCTTTCCGCCCATCGACGCCGGGCAGATCGTGCTGCACGTACGCGCGCCGCCGGCCACCCGCATCGAGGTGACAGAGCAGATCTTTCAGGCGGTCGAGAACAAGATTCGTGAAGTGATACCCGACCGAGATCTCGAGCTCATCGTCGACAACATCGGCCTTCCTGCGCGCCTCTATAACCTGGCTTTTTCGGACGGAACGACGATCGGCGTCAACGACGGCGTGATTCAGGTCGCGTTGAAGGAGAACCACGCCCCGACGGCTGAGTATGTTCGCAGACTGCGGGAGGAACTGCCGACCGCCTTCCCTGAAAATATCTTCTATTTTCAGGCGGCGGATATGGTCACGCAGATTCTCAATTTCGGCACACCGGCGCAAATCGACGTGCGCACGACTGGCTATGACCGTGTCAAGAATCTGAAAGTCGCGCGCGAAATGCGGCGCAGGATTATCGGGATCCCGGGAATTGCCGACGCCCACATTCAGCAAGAGGTTGACGCGCCCGAGTTCTTCGTCGAAATCGACCGCGCGCGCGCCATTCAGTTCGGGCTGACCGCGACCCAGGTCGCGAACAATCTCAACGTCAGTCTGGCCTCCTCCGTGCAGGTGTCGCCAAACTTTTGGACGGATCCGAGCGCAGGCATTCCTTATTACTTCGCCGTCCAGACGCCGCAGTATCTCGTGGACACGATGAACGCGCTGGTCAATACGCCCATCTCCACGGCGACCGCGTACACAGGCGACCCCATTCCGGCGATGCTGAGCACCGTCGCCTCCATTAGACGGGATTCCATTCCGACCAATATGAACCACTCGAATGTCCAGCCGGTCTACGATGTCTATGCGAATGTGCAGGCGCGTGACCTCGGCAGCGTGGCGAAAAGCCTCAATGCCGTCGTTGCGGATTTCGAGAAGCAGCTCTCGCCCGGCAATTCGATCGAGATCGCCGGTCAGATCCCCAGCATGAACGGCGCCTTCGCCAACATGGCGACCGGTCTGATCTTCGCCGCGGTCTTCGTTTATCTGCTCATGGTGCTCAACTATCAGACCTTTGGCGATCCCCTCGTCGTCATTCTTGCGCTGCCGGCGACCTTTTGTGGTATTCTAACCATGCTCTTCGTGACCGGCACGACACTTAGCGTGCCCTCTCTCATGGGAGCGATCATGGCGGTCGGCGTCGCGTCGGCCAATTCAATCCTGCTCGTGACCTTCGCGCGGGAGCAGCAGCTCGAAGGCGTCTCGGCGTTCGATGCCGCGATCGCCGCGGGACGGACGCGCATGAGGCCCGTGTTGATGACGGCGACGGCGATGATCGTCGGAATGGTCCCGATGGCGATCGGCGGACCCGGCGAGGAGCAGAACGCCGCGCTGGCGCGCGCTGTCATCGGCGGCCTTCTTTTTGCGACGCCGACCACGCTGCTCTTCGTGCCTTACCTTTTCGCTGTCCTGCGCAAGGGCAATGACGGCAAGAAGGCGCAAGGCGTTTTCGCGGAGGAGGTCTGATGGCATCTCGCGATCCCGCGCCGACGTTAAGTGCAGCGGACGATGCTGCGGCGGCCGGGGGATCGCAAGCCGGACCGTCGTCGCGATGGCGTGGACTTTCAAGGTCCCAGTTGTTCGGCTTGGCGGCGCTGCTGCTGCTTTTGGGTGCGCTCGTCCGCGGCGTCCGGATGCATTACCAGCAACACAATCAGGCCGTCACCGAGGCGGAAAACCGCAAGAACTTCGTTCCGATGGTTCAGGTCGCAACCGTCAAGGAAAGCGAGGCCGTGACACACTCCACCTGGCCCGGCACCACACTGGGATACACGCAGGCGAACATCTTCGCGCGGGCGACGGGCTACATCAGCACTCGCAATGTCGATATCGGTAGCAAGGTGCATGCAGGCGATGTCCTCACCATCATCGCCGCCCCCGATCTCGACCAGCAGCTGGCGCAGGCGCGCGGTCAGCTCGTTCAGATGCAGGCGGCGGTCGAGCAGGCCAGGGCGACTGCGGAACTGGGCCGCGTCACCACCTCGCGCAGCTCAAAGCTCGTCTTCGCGGACTCGGTCAGCAGGCAGCAAGCCGACAACGACCGTCTGACCTATGCTTCCGAGAAGGCGGCTCAAGCGGTCGCGGAGGCGAATGTCGTGGCGCAGCAAGCGGCGGTCGATCGCCTTGTCCAGTTGGTGGGATTCGAGAAGGTCACCGCTCCGTTCGACGGCACGGTCACGGCGCGCTTCGTAGATGTCGGCTCACTCGTTCAGGCCGACACCAATAGCGGCACCTCTCTTTTCACGATGATCCACAGCAATGTGATCCGCGTTCAGACATTCGTCCCGCAGGACCAGGCGGCGGGCCTGACGGCCGGCGTCGAGGGCGTCATTCGCGTGCCCGAAATGCCTCGGCGCGGATTTCCCGGCAAGGTGACGAGGGTGGCTGGAGCGCTGGCGCCCGGCACCCGGACGCTCCTTGCGGAAATCGACGTTCCCAACCCAAATGACCTCCTGGCGGCTGGAACCTACTGCACCGTCGAGCTGCGGATTCCGCGCAAGACGCCGTCTATGATCGTTCCGGCGGGCGCGATCATCTTCAACCAGAATGGCCTTCAGGTCGCCGTCGTTCAAAACGACGTCGCCCATCTGCAGAAGATAACGATCTTGCGGGACTTCGGCACGGAAGTCGAAGTTTCGGACGGGGTGAAGGCGGGGGACCAGGTCATCCTCCGCCCCCCCGTCGATCTTCAAGATGGCGCCAAGGTGCAGATCCGCCCGCCGCCGCCGGGGGCGACTCCGTGAGACGCTGGGCGAACCACACCCTGAAGTCCTTCATGGCGCTGGGGGTCGCCCTGTCCTCGATCGTCTTTGCCGGCGCCGGGGCAGGGGAGCGGCGCCCGATCAAGATTGCCATCTTCGCGGATTTGTCTTCTGTTTATTCCCAGAACGGCGGCATGGGAGCGATCGAGGCCGCGCGCATGGCGATCGAAGATTTTGGCGTGAGCGCGCGTGCGCCGGTGACATTTGTTTCCGCGGACCCCCACAACAGCGCCGAGCTCGGCGCTTCGATCGCGCGGAACTGGTACGCGGAGGGCGTCGATGTGATCGCCGATGTCCCGAATTCGGCCGTGGCGCTGGCGGTTCAGCAGGTCTCGCGCGAGGCGAGGAAAATCGTCCTCTTGTCGAGTCCGGCGTCCGATGACCTGACGGGCGTGTACTGTTCTCCCTATTCCGTCCACTGGACCTACGACACCTACGCCGAAGCTCACGGAACCGCTCAGGCGATTATGAACGCCGGCGGCAACAGCTGGTTCTTCATCACAGCGGACTACGCCTTCGGCGACGCGATGCAGCGCGACGCCAGCGAGGTGATCCGATCGCAAGGCGGCATTGTTTTTGGCGGCGTCAGGGCTCCGCTGGGCACCACAGATTTCTCGCAATATTTGCTGCAGGCCAAGACCTCGCGGGCGAATGTCGTCGGCCTCGCCATCGCAGGGCAGGACATGATCAACGCCATCCGCCAGGCGAGCGACTTCAGCGTCGTTCAAGACGGTCAGCGGCTCGCGGGTTTGCTCGTCTCCATCTCCGACGTGCACAGCCTCGGTCTCAAGATCGCGCAGGGCTTGCGGATGACCTCGGCCTATTACTGGGACCAGAACGACGCGACGCGCGCCTGGGCTGCGCGCTTCTTCCAAAAAACGAAGCGCATGCCGACGATGGTGCAGGCTGGCGTCTATGGAGCCCTTGAGCATTATCTGAAGGCCGTGCAGGCTGTAGGCGCGGCCGATGCGGACGCCGTCATGTCGAAGATGCGCGAGACACCCATCAATGACTTCATGACCCATGACGGCAAGCTTAGGATCGACGGGCGCGTCATGAGAGACATGTACCTCTTCGAAGCGAAGACGCCCGCGCAGTCGAAATATCCGTGGGACTATCTCACGCTGCTGCAGACCATTCCCGCCGCCGAAGCCTTCCGCCCTCTTGGCGAGGGCGGATGTTCTCTCATCTCCGCGAGATGAGGGGGAGCGGGCGCGGGTCAGTGGCCCGCGTGGGCGATCGCCCAGAAATAGGCGGCGACTGCATCGACGTCCCGCTTCGTCAGCGGAGCGCCGCCGAGGGGCGGCATCACGCCTTTATATGGCTTGGGATGCGGCCCGCCCTTTTCGATCATGGAGTTGATCCCGCTAGGCTGCCGTCGCTCCACAGCCAGCGCCCTTGCGTCAATGGCGGCCCCTGAGGCGAGGGCTGATACCTGAAGATTTTGTCGTTCTCCTCGGCTTAGAGGCCGCCGGTTTTGCGGCGCCGCTCGGACTAAAGGACGTGAAGCTCGCGCTCGCCGCAGGCCGAGGAGCGTCGGGCGCCGATGCCGCTCGCGAGCCTGTTGCGCGACCGTTTCCTCACGCTGCTCGCCAATGGCGGGGAGACGCTCGACTGGTCGGCGGTCGGCGCACTCGCCGCCTGGCAGGCCGGCGCCGGCAATCTGGGAGCGGCGGGCGGACGCAACGGCGGGGGCCAAGACGATTGGCTCTCGCAGCGTTCGCAAGGCTCGCGCTATTAGAGCGGCGGTGATCTCGGCTTCACTCCGGAGCCTGGGGCGCGGGTGGCTCCACCGCCGGATCCTGTGGGAAGACCGAGATCCGCCCAGCTGCTTGCGCCGGCGTCGGCAGCTTCGACTTGTCCCAACCGCCGCCGAGCGCCTCGATCAGCGCGACGCTTGCAATGAAAAGATTCTGGCGCGTCGTCAGGGCGGCTTGCTCATTGGCGAAAAGCTCCGCTTCCGCGACTACGACGGCAGTGAAGGCGACCCAGCCGACTCGATATTGGTTCAGATAATAGGTGACCGTCTTCCGGGCGTCCTCGACCGCCTTTTCCTGCGCGAGGAGCTGCTGTCTCAGTATTCGGAGCGCCGCGAGCTGATCCTCCACCTGCTGAAACGCCGTCAGCACCGTCTCGCGGTAATTGGCGACGCTCTGCCGATAGAGCGCTGTCGCGGAGTTGACCTCCGCCGAGCGCTGCCCACCCTCGAAAATGGTCTGCTTCGCAGTGGCGGCAAGCGACCAGAACTCATGCGCCGGATTGATCGGCAGCGGAACAAACCCCGTGTATCCGAAGCTCGCTGTCAGGGTGATGTCAGGATAATAGGCGGCGACCGCCACGCCGATCAGGGCGTTCTGCTGCTGCATCATACGCTCCGCGGCGGCGATGTCGGGGCGTCGCTCGAGCAGCGTCGTCGGAACTGCAACGGGGAGGGTGGGGATGGCCCCGACAAGGTCGGCGGGAGGCAGCGAGAGCTCGGAAGGCGGCTTGCCGATCAGTTTTGCGATGGCGTGCTCAAACTGCGCGATCCGGACCCCGGTGTTGATCGCTTGTGCTTCTGTGGCGAGGACCTGAGTTTCGGCAGCATTCACGTCGGCCGCGGAGGCGAGGCCGATTTCGTATTGCCGGCGCGTGATGGCAAGTGTCTTTTTGTATTCCTGTGCGGTTCTCTCCAGCAGCTCCTTTAGGGAAACCGCGGCGCGCCGGTTGAAGTAGGCGGCGGCGAGCGCGGCCTGCGCCGTGAGCTTGGCGTTCTCTAAGTCCGCCGCGCTGACTTGCGCGCCGGCGATGTCGCTCTCAATCTGTCGGCGAATCTTGCCCCAGATGTCGATTTCCCAGACGAGATCGGCGCGCGGCGTATTGATCGTGGCCGTCTGGCCATGAAGCGAGGCCGTGCTCGGGTTCGCGACCGCGGGCGTAGCGTTGGGCGAGATGGGGAAGCCGCCGACAAGGGCCCTCCCGGTATGTTGGCGGGTTGTGTTGTAGCTCGAGGTTATGTTGGGAAAGAGCGCCGATTCGGCCTCACGCACGAGCGTGCGCGCCTGCTCGTAAGCTTCTGCGGCGGCGGCGACGGTTTGATTGGAGATTTCGACCTGCGCTTCCAGCGCGTCGAGAGCGGGGTCCCTGTAAAGCCTCCACCACGGACCGGCGTCGACGCAGTCGAGCGGCGCCGCGAGCTTCCAGCCCTTCACCAGATTAACTTTGAGCTCCTTGAATTTTTCGGACGTCAGGACAGGGGGCGGGACGTAGTCGGGCCCGACCAGGCAGCCGGCGAGCGCGAGCGCCGCTGCGAGCGGCGCGAAACCGGCGTGCTTCACGAACCGCTCCACGAGGCGCCGCTCCGGGTCTCCGCCGCTCGCTTGTTCATGCACTTTTTCTCCCCCGGGGAAGACCCGTAAGTTCCCGGTGATAATCGCCGCCCATTGTGTGTTATGCAACGCCGACGTCGAGATACGTCCTATTGGGTTTTGCGTCATTTACTTGGTTGTCGGGACACATCTTATTATTGGCTCTGCCTCATTCTCTTTGGCTGACTTGCTCTCAAGCTCGAGGATCGTCCACTAGAGCGCATGCAAACGAAAATCGGGATGGGCTCCCGCATGTGGCGTGCAGGTTCTAAACGCCAAACAGGCTCAGGCTCAAGGTCCTTCCTGCGCAAGCGCCTCGAAAATCCCCGCCGCAAGCCAACGCTGCGACTGCTGAGACACGGCGAACCGGGGCGGCAGATCATTGAGCATGGCGCGCTGACTTCAATAATCTACTCACTCCGATCATAGTCGCCTTCGACCACCTGCGCCGCAAACCGGATGGCGACGAACAGACGAACTCGGCGCAACAGCAGCGCCTCGGAGGCGGCCGAGCGTTCGCGCTCTCACACAGCGACTGCTTGCGTTCGCCCCCCGCCAGGATCTTGAGGCGCGACCTGTCGACGTTGCGGGACTTCTGGACGGCATGCGCGAGCTTATCCAACGGAGCCTATCTCTCGGCATTACGGCGCCTGCAAAATCGCCTTCCGCAAAAGTCGACCCAACCAATTGGAGCTCGCAATCCTCAATCTTTGCGTTGGGCTCAACGGGTTCGCTGAAGATTGAGTTACGACAAGCCGGCGAAAATAAATGACGTCCGACCGGCGGGCTTGAGAGAGGGGGCACATTTAACGAATGAGCGTGAGCGACACCGGTTACGGCATGGATGCTGCGACTTTGAAGCGAGCCGACGAGCACCACATCCCAGCTCGAAGTCTCGGGCGCAGCGGGGGCATAGCTGAAAGAGCGACCAGTATAACGGTCCCATAAGGGGGCTGCTCGACCTATAACCGCACTGCCTGTCCTCACAGCCACGATTGAATGCAGATTGGCATGCTCCACTTACCGTTACGCGCTCCCGAACGCCCGGGACATCAAGAGCGTCGAGGTCGAACAGGGCCCGGGGTTTCTGCGACTGGTTGATACATCCTAAATTCGCAGGCGACCACACTCGAAGGGGCGATGCGCCGTCAGGGCAACAATGGACCGATACCTACCTGCAGGGCTGAACCGAGCCCGTCGCCCGGATGGCGCCGCCAATCCCTCGAAGTCGGGCAGGCCCTAGGCGGAGGTGAGCTTGATGCCTCGCGTAGCGATAATCACGGGAGCCAGCCGGGGGATCGGTGCGGCCACCGCATTAGTTCTTGCCATTCGCGGCTTCAGGGTGGTCGTCAATCATCGCGCGAGTGCGCCACAGGCCGAGGAGGTCGTGGCGGCCATCGCCGCGGCTGGGGGCGAAGCCATCGCGATCAAAGCCGACGTCACCGCGCTCGACGAGGTCTCGGCGATGGTCGGCGAAATAGATCAGCGCTGGGGTGGCGTGGACGTTCTCGTGCACAACGCGTTGCTGCCTTACACCATCACCTCGTTCGCCGACCTGACCTGGGAAGAGCTCGGCAGTAAGCTGGACAGGGAGCTGCGCGCCGCCTTTCTGCTCACGAAAGCCGTCGCGCCGGGTATGATTTCCCGCGGCTACGGGCGGCTGGTCTATCTCAGCGCCCTTCTTTCCCGCCAGCCGCGCAGCGGCATGATCACGCTCGGAGTCGCCAAGGCGGCGCTGGATCAATTCGCGCGCTACGTCGCCCTTGAGCTCGCGCCGCACGGGATTACCGCCAATCTGATCGCGCCAGTGACGGTCGAGGGGACGACGATGTCCAAGCATCTAACGCCGCAGCGGCTGCAGGAGCTCGCCGCGGCCGTGCCGATGGGGCGGCTCGTTCGTCCCGACGATGTAGCTAAGGCGGTCGCGTTTTTGGCGAGTGAGGACTCCGGCTTCACCACCGGCCACTACCTCCCGCTCAACGGCGGCCTTGGGATGGAGTGAGCGCAATGGGCGGCGCACGGCCCAAGCTTGGCGGAGAGCTGAGCCGATGCACATGATCGATTTGACCTATCTCGGGCGTGGGATCCACGAAGAACTGATCGCCTATGTGGCCGATCAGGAGGGCTATTACACGGATGAAAATGTTCACGTCGCCATCCGCGACGGGATCCGCTGGGAAACGGAGCGTTTGCGGAGCTGCGCTGTGATCGGTCTGGGCCGGACCCTGTTGTCGCGACTGACCGACGGCATCGGTTGGAAAGCGCTCAGCGTCAATACCGATCGTCCGCTGTTCTGGTTCTTAGGCGGCGTTGACGTGAAGTCGATGGACGATCTTCGGGGGCGTCGCCTTGCGGTCCACGCTGCACACACGGCGCCCGGTTGTTTCGCTCGGATCGTCTTGCGCAAGCACGGCCTGGATCCCGATCGCGACCTGCAGTGTGTGGTGCGTGTTCCGGGTGATTACCAGATGGATCTGAGGCGCCTTCGGGAGGGGGCCATCGACGCCGCCTACGTCGGCAGCACGCTCTCTCCGGAACAGGTCGCCGCCGAGGAGGGCTTTTCGGTGCTGTCCTGGGTCGGCGACCACTTTCAGATCCCCACCGTGGGAATCGCCGTGGATCCCGCTCGCATCCCGCTCGAGGACCCGGCGCTGCAGGCGCTGGTGCGCGCGAACCGGCGAGCCCTTGTCGCGATCGCCGACCAGTCCCGTTTAGCTGTCCACTACATCGGCGCCTTCCTCGGCCGCCTGACCAGCGAAGAAGCGCACCAATACTATGAGCGGTACATTAACCCCTCTTTCAGCTCCGATGGCCGGGCGGACCTCACCGTCGCTCAGCATGCGGTCGACGCGGTCGCCGCCGAACTCGGCGTCGCCTCGCAATCCGCTGATCAGATGTATCAACCGGCCTTGTGATCGAACTGTTACATCCAAGTTTGGCTTGACGCGGTGCTCGCCTCGTGACTGCGAGCAACCTAAATCGACTCATATTATACCACGACCGATTTTGAACCGCTGACGAACGGATTGTCCCGAAGATAAAATCGCAGTAGGCGGTTTGCTTCCAGCGAAATGCCGATCCTGACGCTCTGCGCGATATCGCCTGGGTCTCGGTCGCCTCGCGCCAGCCATAGAGGGCCTTCTCGACAAAGGTCGAGCCCATCGAGCAAACGATCAATTCGCAACGCAGCAGCGAGCCTCCCCGGTCCCCGCGCCAGATCACGCAAGCGCTCGACACCACGATTTGCCTGCATGATCGGAACGCCGTCGAGCGGCTCGAGCGCCCGGATGAGGACGCCCGCTCCGACGCCGGGCGTCTCGCTTGAAACATTCAGCATGTATGAGCTGCCATAGGTGAAATAGACATAGGCATGGCCTCGCTCGAGAAAGAGCGAGCGGTTGCGCGGGGTCATTCCCCGATAGGCGTGTCCGGCGGCGTCGCCGACGACATAGGCCTCCGTCTCGACGATACGGCCGCTGAGCATGCCTTCTTGCAACCCCCGAACCACGATCTTGCCGATGAGATAGCGAGCAAGAGCGGCCGTGTCGCTCGGCAGCTCCGCGCGAGAGAGCGGCGGATAGCCGTCCGTATGGCTGCCAGGGGTCGTCAAGGCATCCGCTCGACCCATTGCGCTCGCGAAGGGCCCGGCTCGAAGGGATCGCCGAAATACTGGGTCTCGTGGGCCACCTTTCCGTCGAGGAACTCCATAATGCTCACGGTGTAGGACGGCCGTTCGTCATAGGTCAGGATAAATTCAGTGATCCACAGGTCTCCCACGCCCATCATGCGCCGCACGGTGAAGCGTTTGCGGTCCGGCTGCGCGGCGCGAGACGACTGAATATTCCGCCGCCCGCGGACGCGCTCGCGCGACTGCGGATAGTCGAGCACCGCGTCTTCTCGATAAATCTCGTGCTCCGTCTCGAAGTCATTGGCGTCGGATGCGGCCCAGTGGCGATTAAGCGCCGCTCGGAGGTCGTCGTTCTCCATCTCGATGTTCCCTCCCTCGGCGGAGACCAGCTCAACCTAAGGGCTTGAGGTCGCCCATTAACGTCGGCAGCAGCTCGCTGACCGTCGGATGAATGTGCATCGCGCGCCGCATGACGCTGTAGGGAGCTTTGGCGTACATCAGATCGAGTATCGCGTGGACAGCCTCGTCACATCCGACGCCGAGCAATGACGCGCCGAGGATCTCTTGACTGTCGCCATCGACGAGAATGCGCATAAAACCTTGCGTCTCGCCTTTTTCCACCGCGCGGCCGACGTGTGTCATCGGCCGCTCGCCAACAAGCACCCGCCGACCGCTGGCGCGCGCCTGTGCCGAGCTCATGCCGACGCGGCCCAAGGGCGGGTCGATGTAAAGGGCGTAAGCGGGTAGACGATCGCTGACCTTGCGCGCATCGTGGTCGAGCAGATTCGCGGCGACGATCTCGAAATCATTATAGGCGGTGTGAGTGAAGGCGCCTTTGCCGTTGCAGTCGCCGAGAGCCCAGATGCCGGGCGCAGTGGTTTGCAATTGGTCATCGACGATGATGTAGCCGCGCGCGTCGCAGCGTACGCCGGCTTTGTCGAGATTCAGGTCGTCGGTGTTCGGCCGGCGTCCGACCGCCAGCAGCAGATGCGAACCGGCGACTTCAGGGGCGCCGACGGCGCAATCGACCTTGACGACGATCTCATCGCCACGCTTGGCGAGGCTTATGCATTTAGCGTTCAGCCGGACAGAGACCCCCTCACGCTCGACGATGTCCTTGATCGCCGCCGACAAGTCCTCGTCCTCAAGGTGCACGAGCCGCTGCGCCATCTCGATGATCGTCACCTCGCTGCCAAAGCGGCGGTACATCTGGCCGAACTCGAGGCCAATATAGCTGCCGCCGACAATGATGAGATGACGTGGCACCAGATCGACATCCATCATCGACGAATTCGTCAGGTAAGGCGTTTCGTTTATGCCCGGCATTGCCGGCGCCAGCGCCCGGCCGCCGACGTTGATGAAGATCCGCGCGGCTTGCAGCCGCTCGCCGCCAACCTCCACGACTTGCGGCGAGACGAACCGAGCGTGCCCGCGATGGAAGGAAATTCTCTGCGTGTTCTCTAGGGCCGAGGTCAGGCCATTCCTCGACGCCGCAACGATCGCGTCCGCACGCGCCTTGACCCGCCGCATGTCGACGCCGATATCGCCCCCGACCTCCAGGCCATATTCGATGGCGCGTCGCGCGATCCGCGCGGCGTAGGCGCTCGCCACAAGAGCCTTGGTCGGAGTGCAGCCGGTATTGACGCAAGTGCCGCCTACGAGATGCCTCTCAATGAGAGCCACCGTCATCCCAGCGCCGGCGAGCCGAAACGCCAAAGCGGGGCCAGCTTGGCCAGCGCCGATGATGACTGCGTCGAACTCGGGCATGACAAGCCTCTCCAGGGAGGCGTCAATCCATATAATTGACAGTTCCCGCCCGGCCAGCTCGGAGCGAGAAGCCGTTCGACCGTTTCAAAGATCGAGCGCAATATCACCTTGGGGCTGGCTGCGCGTGAAGTTCTCGCCAAACTGCCCGAAAGTGAAGTCGGTCCGGCTGAGCTCGCTTTGCCAGTAGCGGTAGGACTCAATTTGATACGCGAAGACAGAGCGGTGCTCGCCGCCGTGCCCCTCCAGGTCGCCTTGACCGTCGCCATAGATGTTGAGCCGCCGCGCCCCGCGTCGGCCTTGCACCGGCTCCTTCCAAATCGCGGTGCGGACCGTCCGTCCCTGCCACGCCGCCTCGCGGGGCAACCCCACATTCAACGAGAGCAGCCGCGCCATATTCAATTGGCTCGCGGAATAAATCCCGGCACGCCCGTCCCCACCACCGCGTTGAATCGGACGTTGGTCGTGACGCCTTCCCGGATCTCCCGCATGGCGTCTTCAGGCAGGGCCGATATCTCAAAGTTTTCGTGGATGTAGCGATGTTTGGTTGAAGTAGTGAGAAAGGCGGTCCCGCGTTGCACGGCCCAGGCCAGCAGAACTTGAGCCGGCGTCTTGTTGACTCGCCGCGCAATGCTCGTGATCACAGGGTCTTCGAGCACTTTCGGGCTCATGCCGTGTCCCAGCGCCGCAAACGCCAGCAGCACGATCCCGTTCTCTCGACAGAAGTCGAGTAGGCTCCATTCAGGGAGGTACGGATGGGATTCGACCTCTACCACGGCAGGCTTGATCCGCGCGGCCGAAGCGATCTCTCGCACCTTCTCCAAGGTAACGTCTGACAAGCCGATCGCTTTGCAGCAACCGTCATCAACGAGGCGCTCGAGCGCTTGCCACGTCTCGAGCAATGTCACCCCGCGATCATAGATCACCTGGCCGAGCTCGTCCCTCGGGTCCTGCTCGTCGCCAGGTCTGAAGGCGAAAGGAGTATGGATAAGATAGCAATCGACATAGTCGAGCTGCAATCGCCGCAGACTTGCGTCAAAGGCGGGTTTGACCCGTTCAGGGCGATGATTGGTGTTCCACAGCTTCGTGGTGACGAAGACGTCCTCCCGCCTAAGCGCCCCCGCGTTGAAGGCCGCCTGCATCGCGTCGCCCACGGCATCCTCATTGCGATACCGTTCCGCGCAATCGAGATGTCGAAATCCCACTTCCAATGCGGACTCTGTCGCCTGTTTTGTTGCGAGAGGATCGGGGATCAGCGTGCCAAACCCTAGGGCGGGGATCGCGCCAGATCCATGAGTGAGCGGAATCTTCGTGTAGCGAAGCGTATCGGCAGTCGCCATTATCTTGCTCCGTCGTTTAATCGGGCCCGTGGCCAGGGACTTTAGTTTCGGCAATCAGCTAGGTCCCCATCGGAGAAAGACAGCTCTCTTGGGGACAAAAGCTTCCCGCAAGCGCGGGGCCCGCGCCTGACTCTAACTAACGCGGCGGTGACGGATCGGCGCTTCACGGACGTCGGAAAAAAATCTCAGTGGGGGCGGACACAATCTCTGGCGCTTGGCAGGAGCTTGGCAAGATTTGGCTCGCGACGCGCGACGGCGCTGTCTCGGCCATTTTGGTGCGTCCAAACAGCCCTTGGTTGCAATTCTCTGCTACGCCTGGATTGCTCGCGGTACCTGGCGCCTACCTGTTGCTCGGATTCGAGCATATCCTTTTTTGATTCGGCCATCTATTGTTCGTGCTCGCTCTGACTCTGATAGTACGCGGCGCCAATCGTCGGGCGCGACGAGCTTATACCAACCCGCACTGATTAGAACTCATGAGCCCAATCGCGCAGTCCGATGGACATGATGCGCCAGGGTTGCTCGGCGAGCTTGTTCCAGGCGTCGCAGCAGTGATCGACGATATTGTCGTAGGAGCCGAACACGCGGTTGGAGAGCCAGTTGTCGCGCAGGAACTGCCACACGTTCTCGGTGGGGTTGAGTTCGGGGCATTTGGCCGGCAGCGGCAGAATGGTGATGTTTTCGGGGAGTTCGAGCTTGGCGGTGATGTGCCAGCCGGCCTGATCGAGCATCAGCACGGCGTGGGCGCCGGGCGCGACGCGCTTGGAGATTTCCGCCAGATGCAGGTTCATCGCATAGGTGTCGCATTTGGGCAGCACGAGCGCGGCGCCCTTGCCGTCCTTGGGCGAGATCGCCCCGAAGATGTAGGTTGAAGCGGTGCGCTGATCCTTGGGCGCGCAGGGGCGCGAGCCGCGCTTGGCCCAACGCCGCGTGATCTTGTTCTTCTGGCCGACGCGGGCTTCGTCGGAAAACCAAATCTCTATGTCGCTTGCCGCGACGCCTTTTTCGCGGGCGATCTCCTCCAGGCGGGCGCGGAAGCTTTTTTAAAATCCTCGATCACGCCTGCGGCTTGCGCATGATGGCGCGGGCGGGCGGAGAGCTTGCGATATCCCATCTTGCGCAGCTCGCGGCTCACCGTCGTCTCGGAGACGCAGATGCGGAACGTCTCGAACAGCCATTGGCAGAGGTCGACGATGCGCCAGCGCACGACGCCGTGGATCGCCGGCGTCGGGCCCTCCTCGACGATATCGACCAAAGCGGCGCGCTGCTCATCGTTGAGGAGTGACGCCTGCCCCGGCGCCTTGCGGTCCACGAGACCTTCGGGCCCCAGCGCGTTGAAGCGCAACACCCAGTCGCGGACGATCTGGAGCGTCACGCCGCCGATCTTGGCCGCCTCGCTGCGCGTCGCGCCATCGTAAATCGCCGCCAGCGCCAAGAGGCGACGCGCCTGCGGCCCATCCTTCGCGCGCTTGGCCAGAGCCCGAAGAGCCTTTGCGTCAGAGTCTTCCCGTAAACCGATTGCAGCCGCCATGGCGAACCTCCTGTTCGCCACGTCGAATCAGAAACCGCCCGATTCGGGAATCCCCCGCGTGAGTCAAGCTTCAGCGCGGGTTGGTATTACGCGTGCGCATTATCCACGCCGCCATACGCTCGCCAGCCAGGGCCGCGCGTTGGGCGGCGCATTGCTGGGCCTGTAATAGCGCTCGAGTTCGACGAAGCCCGCACCCGATCCGAAACGTCGCCAGCTTTCGGGGTCATGAAAGACGCCATAGCGTCCATCGCTCCAGCCTTCTTGGTCTGCTCCGTGCGGAATGGAGCTGAACAGAACGCCTGCGGGCTTCAGGGCGGCGCGGAGTTCGCGCAGGACGCGAGGCAATTCGCGGCTCGGCACGTGAAAGAGCGACGCATTGGCGAAGATTCCGTCAAAAAGTCCTCTAGGCAAATCAAGTGCGAGAAAATCTTGCAGCCACACTTCGCAACCGGCGTGGATGCGCGCCATTTCGACGAAGCGGAGCGCCCCTTCGAGGCCGATCGCGACATGCCCAAGGTCGGCAAGAGCCTTCAAATCGCGTCCCGGCCCGCAACCGAAATCGAGTAGCGTGAAGGGAGGCTCGCCGCGAATGTGATTCAGCATCGCGACGATGTTTTGCGTGACGTCGTGCGCGCGCGTGCCTTCCCAGAAAGACTCGGCGCGCTGATTGTAATGTTGCAGCGTGAGGCGGGTGACCTCTTCCAAACCGACCGAGCCTGCACCCATGTTGACGCCTCCGAACGTTCGTCCCGCTATCGCCGACGGCGCAAACATCAGGCCAACTCCTGAGGGCCTCATTCCATCCCCCGTTGCGTTCGCGCTTAGGCCTTGTCCTACCTCAAAAGCGAGAATTGCCTGAAATTTCGATGACTGCTCGGGGTCAACCTGCCAGAGCTCTGAGGCGCGTCAGCTCGACTCCATCCATCATCCGGCGATAGCGACGCGCCACAATGAACGTGGCCTTTAAAATGTCACTCCCGTCAAGGAGAAGCTGAGAAGTCAGCCATGCAATATGTCGCCTTCCAGACGGCCGAGGCAGCCACTTCACGTGACCGGTCATGGGATCCAATGAAGTGCCGCGTTCCGTCACCGTTAGTCCGCACGCCAGTCCCGCCCACTTGCTGGACGTCGGCATCGGCGATCCTAGGTAACGAAGCGCGGCGAAGAGAGAGTTCGAGGAGCCCGACATGGCGTACGACCAATCAAAAAAGAGCGACCCTGGCGCGTCGGGAAAAGAGCCGGAAAAATATCATGGCGTGGCCATGCCTGAGTTCGATCTGAGCCCGAGCGTGATCATATGCGCCGTGGCCGGAGCGGTGCTGGGTTTTGTACTTGCGATCTGGGGAACGTCGGAGATCCCGATCATCATCTCGGTGACCGTTGTTTTCGGAGTTTTGTCCGGCCTCTTCGGCCTGTTCGTCCCCTGGTACAAGCCTCGATGAGCCAAACGCACAGCGTGGGAATTCCGACTTGCCGGTCTAATCATTGACCTGCGTCATATGCGCTCAAAAGTAAGCTACGAGTTAATCTGCGACGTCAAGCCTCGACGGGGCTACCGTGCATCAGAGAAAAGCCAGTCAGCCCGCGAGGTTGTCAGTGTAATTTGAATTCGGCGTCCACGATGGAAATTTCCGTAGGGCGAATGAGCGTTGCATGCGCGACAAGCACGGAGTGGAGCTTGCCTTCCAGGCTCCTCGTCCAGAAGTCGAGAAATTTATGCAGCTCCGGGAAATATGGATGCAGATCGTATTCCTGCCAGACATAGGATTGGACGATCGCCGGGTAGTCGGGCAGGCGATAGAGGATATTCGCTGTGGTGAGGCCGTAGCCCTCGACCATTCGACGAAAATCGCGCGATGCCATCGGTTGTCTCCTTCACCCTCAGAGTTATGGGCGACCGAACGACCCGTGCAAGTCATGTGCCGCAAATTTCTTTTAAAAGCAGCTTGTTATCGGCAGTGGTCGGGAACTGCTGATTTTTCTGAGATAGCTTCGATTGGGAAAGTTCACGTCGCGCGCTCTGCGTCAAGATCCGGGTCGAGAGCAAATTCTTCCGAGCCGCGGCCATAGATTTTACGGCCGATGGGGCGGCATAGGGTCGGCGACGCCTTGTAAGCGCTCAACGCAGCCCCATGTTGGGAAGACCTGTTGGCACTCAACATAGGAGAGTGCCAACAGGCTCATCGATTCGGCCCTCGGCGATCGCTGCGACGGTCGCGGGCCCAGAATAAGGAAGACAGAGATATGGCGTTCCGTCCCCTGCATGACCGGGTCGTGGTCAAGCGCCTCGAAGGCGAAGAGAAGTCCAAGGGTGGCATCATCATCCCCGACAGCGCCAAGGAAAAGCCCCAGGAAGGCAAAATCGTCGCCGTCGGCCCCGGGGCGCGTGACGAGGCCGGCAAACTCGTTCCGCTCGACCTCAAGGCCGGCGACCGCGTGCTGTTTGGCAAATGGTCGGGCTCCGAGGTCAAGATCGACGGCGAAGACCTGCTCATCATGAAGGAAAGCGACGTCCTCGGCGTGGTTGGCTGACGACCGCCGGTTTCGTCCGATCCACTTCTGCACTTTTATGGAGTTCCAACACAATGGCTGCCAAAGACGTTCGTTTCTCCACCGACGCCCGCGACCGCATTCTGCGCGGCGTCGAAATCCTCAACAACGCCGTGAAGGTCACATTAGGCCCCAAGGGTCGCAACGTCGTGATCGAGAAATCCTATGGAGCACCGCGCATCACCAAGGACGGCGTGACCGTCGCCAAGGAGATCGAACTCGCCGACAAGTTCGAAAATCTCGGCGCCCAACTGGTGCGCGAAGTCGCCTCCAAGCAACATGACGCCGCTGGCGACGGCACCACCACCGCCACCGTCATCGCGGCGGCGATCGCCCGCGAAGGCGCAAAGGCCGTCGCAGCCGGCCTTAATCCGATGGACCTCAAGCGAGGCATCGACCTAGCAGTGGAGACGGTCGTCGCCGATCTCGCCAAGAACTCGAAGAAGGTCACCTCGAACGACGAAATCGCCCAGGTTGGGAGAATTTCGGCTAATGGCGACGAATTCATCGGCCGGGAAATCGCCAAGGCGATGGAGAAGGTCGGCAATGAGGGCGTGATCACGGTCGAGGAAGCCAAGAGCCTCGACACCGAGACCGAAATCGTCGAAGGCATGCAATTCGATCGCGGCTATCTTTCGCCTTACTTCATCACGAATACCGAGAAGATGGTCGCCGAACTCGACGATCCCTATGTTCTGATTCATGAAAAGAAGCTTTCGTCGTTGCAGGCGCTTCTGCCGATCCTCGAAGCCGTCGTGCAGACCGGCAAGCCGCTGCTGATTGTCGCCGAGGACATCGAGGGCGAGGCGCTGGCGACGCTCGTCGTCAACAAGCTGCGTGGCGGGTTGAAGATCGCCGCCGTCAAGGCGCCCGGCTTCGGCGACCGCCGCAAGGCGATGCTCGAAGACATCGGCATCGTCACCGGCGGCGAACTCATCGCCGAAGACCTCGGCGTCAAGCTCGAGAACGTGACGCTGGCCCAACTGGGTCGCGCCAAGCGGGTGCGCATCGACAAGGAGACCACCACGATAATCGACGGGTCGGGCGAGAAGAAGGACATTCAGGCGCGCATCGGCCAGCTCAAGAGCCAGATCGAGGAAACCACCTCGGACTATGATCGCGAAAAGCTGCAGGAGCGCCTGGCAAAGCTCGCGGGCGGCGTAGCGGTGATCCGCGTCGGCGGCGCGACGGAAGTCGAGGTCAAGGAAAAGAAGGATCGCGTCGACGACGCGCTCAACGCCACTCGCGCGGCGGTCCAGGAGGGTGTTTCTCCGGGCGGCGGAGTGGCGCTGCTGCGCGCCATCGCCTCGCTCGACGGGGTCAAAGTGGCTAATTCCGATCAGAAGACCGGCGTCGAAATCGTGCGCAAGGCGATACAGGCGCCAGCGCGCCAGATCGTCGATAATGCCGGCGGCGACGGCGCCGTCGTGGTCGGTAAACTCCTCGACTCGAAAGAATATAGCTACGGCTACGACGCGCAGACCGGCCAGTTCGGCGATCTCATGAAGCTTGGCATTATCGATCCGACCAAGGTCGTGCGCACCGCGCTTCAGGATGCGGCGTCGATCGCCGGCTTGATCGTCACCACCGAGGCCACGATCACTGAGCACCCGAAGAAGGATGCGCAGGCAATGCCTGGTGGCGGCGGAATGGGCGGTATGGGCGGTATGGATTTCTAGTCCCCACCTCAACGCTGATAACGATAGAAAGGCCCTGGGTTTCCTCAGGGCCTTTTTCTCCCGTCAGAAACGCGAAACGGGAATGCAACAGATGTTGCGGCCGGATAAGCACTGCCAACAAGCAATGCCCCACTTCGCATCGCGTCACCTTCGCCTGTCCCGCCTCCCACAGAGAGAGTGCGCTCATCCTTAAAGAACGTCTTCAAAGAACGCCCGCGACAGGAAGCTCGGCATGTCCGCTCCGATTTTCTTGGTCTTTACCTAAGCAGAGCGCTAGAAACCGTCAGGTGCGCCAAGGATGCGCCGGCAGGTCGCAGACCCCAACGACACTGACGCCGGCCTGAGCGACCGCGTGATCGTTTTTGACCGTGCTGCCGCTCACGCCGATGGCTCCGATCAATACGCCATCCTCGTCGACGATTGGAAGGCCGCCGGGAAACGTGATTAGTCCGTCGTTAGAATGTTCGATTCCAAAGAGAGAGCCTCCAGGTTGTGAAAGCTCTCCGATCTGGCCCGTCGGCATGCCGAAAAAAACGGCGGTCTTTGCTTTCTTGATGGCGATGTCGATGCTACCGACCCAAGCAGCGTCCATGCGATAAAAGGCCTTGAGGTTTGCGCCCGAATCGACAATCGCGATACACATTTCGGTCCCAAGTTCGACGGCGCGCTTGCGTGCAGCTTGGATAGCGGCTTCGGCGGCTTCGATTGTGACGTGCATGATCGCCTCATTAAATTCGCCCGCCGCAACTGGCGAAGCAGGCACAACATAGTAGGACCTTGAGCTTTTGCTATGTATTTCTGCTCAAAATCCTGAAGTCGTTTGCGCGCCCGTCAGCCCAAGCGATCGTGTGTCTCGAGACAGCCGAAGCCGCGCGCCTTCCATTCTCACGCCCAAACCGCCAGTCAGGTCGGTTCCACAAGGAGACGGCGCAGAGCGAGCTCATCGTAATCCCCAACGGCGGTCATGTGGCGCATCATATCGAGCCCGACACGATTGTGACCGTAGTGAAGCGGCTCACGTCCCCCGTCTCTCTGGCGGCGGCGTCCGAGGAGGTCTGCAACGATCCGACGTTCAAGATCGACAATGATCGTTCCGTAACCAAATCCTTTTCGCCAGCTCCAATCATCAATCGCGCGCGGAGGGGAGCGCCATCTGGACGTTCAGATGCATAAAGTTTGAGCTTCCCCATAATCGCGTTGTCGCTGACGAGCATCGCCAAGCGCGCAAGCAATTTTTAGCTTATCCTGCCGCCTGCAGCGTGGCCGAACAATCTCACGGGCTCGATAACGCGCTGTATTTCTCGCGCAAAGGGGAGGCTTCCGTCTTCGACGAAAGTCGTTCGCGCGCACGACCGCTGTCCCCGCCTCCGTCCGCCGATACGAACCATTGGTTTTCCTGAAACAAAACGCTGCGCAAGACCACTCCGGGCCCAAAGGCCAAAATCTCTTTCTTAATCATACACTATTGGCGCGCTGAGTTTTGCTTTGGCAATGAAAGCACGTAAAATGACTAAGACTCGCGTGGAAGGCAGGTCGGGGGCGGGCTGAACCGGTACATTCTCCAGTCGCAATCCGCGAGGGTAATGGCCGCAAATTTCGACCGGGGTACCGTCGGTGGAACAACCCACTTGGACAGAGCGAAGTTCAGCTCATTGTGAAGAGCTGAGCTAAGCAGACCAGAACCGCGCAAATTTATGCGCATGCTGGCTGTAGGTCCTATAGTCCGTCGTCAATTCCTCCCCCTTTGCTATGAGCCGGCCTGCGACAAAGGTTTCCCCCTCTATGACGACCAAGTTTGGACTATCGGAATGATTCATATACCATCCCATCGTCATCTGATTGAAGTCTGCGGGGGCGACGAAAGCACCGTCGACGAGCGGACAGAAGTCGTAATACATTCTTTTTATCTCGTCATCGTCGATAGCGTCGACGGCCGCGGGGCTCACACTCACTGTTTCGCCTTTGTCACCTAGGAACAGAGTCGTCCCTGCCGGGATGTCCCGGATAGCGAAGAGGCCGACGCCGCGCTTTGAAATCTGCAGTCGGGTATAGAGGTTTGCGTGCGGCGTCCCGAAACTGGCTGGGTTTCCCTCGTCCTCGAAGCAACCGTTCCAATTGGTGCAGAACGCGCCATAGTTGCAGGTGATTTCCTCACCTTCGGCAATGCGCCTGCGTGCGATCGAGCGAAAGGGCAATTCCTCCGTCGACGGGTCATCGCTATGGTTGAGATATTTGGCGTTGTCGCCGGACAGCACCAGCTGGCCGCCGAGGTCAACGGACCGATAGGCATATAGATCGAGGTGCAGGCGAACCGCGTTTGGCAAATCGGCCAGCGCCGCTTCGGGTACGACAATGTCGAAGGGCGGACAAAACCGCCAAACTTCTGCGCCGGGCGAGACGTCTTCGCAGGCGAAAACACCAAGCCCGTGAATCGAGCTCGACGCAACGCGGGTCTTGATCACGAACATCAGAGCCGCCACTTGAACCGTTGTCGAATGCACGCTTATTCTATATGAAACAGATAGAAAAGTCTCCGGTCAGCGGACGATTGGGTTAAGCATGCGGTTCTTGGGCGTGGGAGACTTCTGTGATCTCAGCTCGCTCTACCTGCGTCTGCAGAACGCCGGTCACGAGGTCCGCGTCTCGATTTCCGAACCAATGTGCAAAAGCTCTTTGGCAGGCCTCGTCCCGCATACCGAAGACTGGGAAGCGGAGCTTTCCTGGGTGCGCGAGGCGGGTGATGAGGGCGTTATCCTCTTTGAGAATGTTGCAGAAGGGCGCGGGCGACTCCAGGACGATCTGCGCGCCGCCGGCTACCATGTGATCGGAGGTTGCGCTTTCGGCGATCGTCTCGAGAATGATCGCGCTTACGGTCAACGAGTGTTGCGTGAGATCGGCTTGCAGGTCGCGGCCACCCTCGAGTTCGGCTCGGCGCAAGCGGCCATCGAGCACATAAGAGCGAGACCCGCGCGATATGTGCTCAAGTTCAATGGCCATGAGTTGAGCGCCGTCGACAACTATGTCGGCAAAATGCGGGACGGCGCCGACGTCGCGGCGATGATTGGCGCAAGAGCTGGTCAAGTCGAGCGTGATCGTCTCAGCTTCGTCCTGATGGACCACGTGGAGGGCGTCGAGATGGGCGTCGGCGCCTATTTCGATGGAACGCGATTTCTCGAGCCTGCGTGTCTCGACTGGGAACACAAAGCCTTTTTCCCCGGCGATCTGGGCGAGCTTACCGGTGAGATGGGAACGGTCGCCACCTTCGAGCGTACCGGACTGTTTTTCAAAAAAACGCTTGCGCGGATCGGGCCGATGCTGAAGGACCACGGCTATTGCGGCTACATAAACCTGAACACGATCGTAAATGAAGAGGGGATCTGGCCGCTCGAGTTCACCTGCCGCTTTGGCTATCCTGGCTATGCGGTGCTGGAGCCGTTACAGAAAACGACATGGCCCGACCTTTTCAAGTCGCTGACGAAAAAAAGTGGCTCCGGCCTAGCGACGAGACCTGGGTTTTCAGTCGGGGTCGTTCTGACAACGCCGCCGTTTCCCTACGTTCGCACCTTCGTGCCAGAACCAATCGGATTGCCGATACTGTTTGACGGCGCGCTGTCGGAAACCGATCTCGCCCATTTGCATTTCGGCGAAGTCGGCCGAGAGAATGGCGAACTGGTGACTGCGGGATACCACGGATGGACAATGGTCGTGACTGGCGTCGGCCCTTCCATCGAGCACGCGCGACTAGCCGCCTATGAACGGACACGCCGAGTGATCATCCCCAAACTGCGTTATCGCCTGGACATCGGCGCAAGACTGAGCGAGAGCGGCTTCGCCGAGGTCGAGCGTCTCGGATTGATCGGGGACGCTTAAGCGGGTTCTGCAGGCGCTAAGCAGCAGCAGCCTGCAGCCCGAACTGACGTTTGTAACGCTCGAAACATCGCCGCCCTGCGAGCAGGCGCATGATAGCGCCTTGCGCGATTGCTCTCGCGATTGATGGCCCTTCCTCGACGAGAGGCGCGATCGCCTCCGCGTTCCAGGAAGCAGAATGTTTGACGTCTAGGACGGCGTGCAGGTCGAAGTAATGACGATCGCCGCTGGGAATCCCCAGCCTCTTCAGGCCGGCCGCCACGGCCGCGGAGCGATCGGGCGCGGTCAGTTCGACAACGCCAAGCGCCCCGACAGAGTGGTACGCATAGCGGCGGTTGGCGGCGAGCCCGGCCATCGTATTGGCGAGCGCGAGCGCTTCCCACACGGTTGTTTGTGCTGATGGTTTCAGGTCCAAGGCTTCAGCAAGTCTAGCAAGCATCGGCCCGTGCATCCCTTTGGCTTGGCCGCGACCCATTTCATCCCAAAAGTTGCGCGCGAGTTCGAGCTTTACACGTGTCGGAAAGCGAACCTGCGTCAGCGCGGTCAAATCCTCGAAGCCCGCTTCGCCGGCGACTTCCTGAGCGAGAAACCATCTCATCTGGTGAGGGGAAGCGGCTCGCGCGAGCCAGTCGAACAGCGGGTCGAACTGCCCGGGCCCCGTCCACCGGAGCTCCTCAAACCACGCGATGAATCCCCGCGGGTCCGTTGGACAATGTCGGCAGTGCTCAGCTGCAAGATCAAGCTCGCGTTCGAGGAACGCGCCCTCTAGGAGCACATCCTCCTCGAACAGCTTAATGGCTGTGCGCCAGCCTTCTGTCGGCGTCGTCGGCGTGAAACGCCGCGCGTTCAATTCGGCCAGGCGCTGGTGCAACTCGTCCTCGGAGAGCGTACTGAGCGGGCCATCGGGTTCCAGCGCAATCATCAACCACCCTTTTTGCGACGAGCCGTCAGCAAGACCGCTGCGATTCGGTCGGCTTCGGCATAAGATTTGCCGTCGAGCTCCTCCCCAAATACATCGGGATCAACCTCACGATAAGACCACTCGAACGGCCGCTCTCGCATATGGCTCACGCAGATCGCTTTTAAAGGGTCGAGCCCCCCGACGATTGCAACGCCTGAATAAAGCAATAGACTACCCCCGGGTGTTATTCGATCCAGGGATTCTTCAAGGATGGCGGCCGACAAACCCTCGCCCAGACGACCGCCGCCATGACGGTAAGCGCGACCTAAACCGTCGATGAGATAGGGAGGATTGGACACGATCAAGTCGAAGTCGCCGTCCACTTGCTTGAGAATGTCGCTGTTGTGCGCCACCGCGTTCGACGCGCCGTTCAGTAGAGCGTTGATCCGCGCAAGGCGCAGCGCCGCGTCGTTGATGTCGATCATCGCAACGCTGGCCGCGGGAGCCCGCGCCGCGATGCAAATACCGCCGGGACCGGCACCGCATCCTATGTCCGCCGCGCGTCTGATGACGAGAGGGTTCGCATCCAGATACCGCTCTATCGCGTCGACAAACCGGACAGTGTCCGGACCAAAAAACACTGCGTCGGCGCCGACTGTTGGATAAGACGAATGAACGTACGCCTTATCCCCGAGAGTGGAAATTCGCACAAGCGCGCGCCAACCATCTCCGCATGGCTCGATTACCTCCGCCGCTTGCATGAGCGCAAAGAGCTGCGGTGGGACCGTCTCCGCGGAAAAGCTGCGACTCCAGCCGAATACACCTCTAAGGTCGCAAGCTCGCGTATTTTTCGGGCGCGCGTTGACGCGGGCCTGCGAAAGCGGCGTTAAGGTCGAGAACGCGTAACCTGTCGACACCACGGCCCGCGCCAATTGCAGAAGCGCGCGGTCCTGCGGCTGCTCCGGCGCGTTGTCGTGGTGAAGGTTCATTGGATCCATAGGTCCAGCGCCTAAACGCATCGGTTCTAAAACATCTGCCATGACCACTCCCAATTCAAAAATTCCCTTCCATTGGACGGAACAGGTGACCCGATGCTGATATAGCGTGGTAGGTTCAACTCGGCGCTACTGACCCATGCAAGCTATCGATCGCGAAGAAAGCCAAAATCCGCGAGAGACGGATCCGTCAAGCTCCGGTCGAGCTCCGGTCGTGTTGTCCGGGAAAGCGCGACTGAAAATTCTGGGCTACATCTCCGCCCTCATGTTCACGATGGCGTTCAGCGATCCGTCCAATGGATTGTTGGACATTCCCATAAGCTTTATGCTCAAAAACAAGCTAAATCTCAACGCCGAGCAGGTCTCACAGTTCCGACTGATCGTATCGTTTCCCCTGTTTCTTTCCCTGCTCTTTGGAATTGCTCGAGACAGTTTTGGCGCTGCTCTCGGTGGCGACCGGATGATCATATTCTGCTCCGCCCTGGTCAGCGCAGTTGTCTACCTTGTCGGCGGACTGCATCCGTTCACCTATCCGAGTTTCATTACAGCGATCGTCATAACAACGAGTTGTGCGCTCTTCACGGCAAGCGCTCAGAACGGGCTGACTGCGACGCTGGGTCAGCGACACGCGATGTGCGGGCAGATGAGTTCTGTCTGGAATATGTTCACGGCGGCGCCAGCCGCAATCGCCTATATCGGCGGGGGCTTCATCAGTGAATTGCTGGCGGCGCTGGACCCGGATCATGCTACTCAACTTTTGTTTATTTGCGGATTTTTGGCATCGATCGCGCTGGCGCTCGTGGCGGGCCTGGGGCCGGAGTGCGTCTATGAGGACGTGCGGCGGGAAGACGCGGCAGGGCGCTCGCCCCGGGACGCCACCGCACGCTACTTTCGCAGCAAGACGGTGTATCTGCCATTGGCAATCTGGTTCTTGTGGAATTTTTCGCCGGCGACTGGGACAGCGCTGCAATTTGAGCTGCAGAATCGACTCCTCGGGCAGGACTGGGAGTGGGGAGCCTGGAATGCGACCTACACCGTGAGCTTCATGCCCGCATATCTGTTGTTCGCTTGGTTGTGCGAAAGAGTAAGTCTCGACAGACTGTTGTTCTGGGGCACAGTTTTCGCTATTCCTCAATATGCGCCGTTACTGCTCGCGCGCTCGGCCGAGGGGGCCATTTGGGCCGCCGTCCCGATCGGGCTTTTCGGCGGCGTCGCAACCTGCGCCTATGTCGACCTCATCATGCGTTCGTGCCCGCAGGGTCTGCAGGGAACCACCCTTATGGTGGCGAGCGGCGTCTACTTCGCCTCGGTGCGCGGCGGCGACATGCTCGGCTCCTGGGTCTATGCGCACCTTGATGGATTGGCCCCGGTCGTCGCGGCGAGTTCCTTGTCTTCCGCCCTTATACTCCCGCTCCTGCATTTCATCCGCGCGCCAGAATCGGACGAAGGGGGATCCTAGAGCATTATCCGATCACATTGCATTAGCCGCTGGGTTCATGCATTCGTCTTGGAAGTGGTTGTGCGACCTCCGCTCTCAAGCGCATTGGCGGTCCGCGCCGCGATGCCTTGTAGCGCCGACTTGGTCTTCGAGAAGGATCTCGATCGGATTGAAGTCCGTTGCCTAGGCTCGTAGATGCCCGCGCCCGCGCCATCCAGTTCGGGCCGACCGCGAGGCAGGTCGCAAACAACCTCAACGTCAGCCTGGCTTCCTCGGTGCGCCGATCTTCGTCTACATGCTGATGGTAATGAACTACCAGACCCTCGGGGAGCCGCTCGTCGTCATCCTCGCGCCGCCAGCGACCTTCTGCGGAATCCTGATGATGCTTTTGAGGCGTGTCCGAGCTGAGACTAAGCTGCATATTTTCCGCTATCGGTGGTTGAGTTAAAGCTCAAGCTGGATAGCATGCATGATCCACGACTTCGTTCAAGCCAGCAACTTTTCCAGCCTAATTGGCAGGTCGCGGATGCGCTTTCCGGTAGCGTGGAACACGGCGTTCGCCACCGCGGCGTTGACCCCGACGTTGCCGAGTTCTCCCACACCCTTGATTCCAAGTGCGTTCACCTGTTTGTCTTCTTCAGGAATCAGGATCACTTTCACATCGCCGATGTCGGCGTTCACGGGGATTAGATATTGCGCAAGGTCGGTGTTGTAGTAACGCGCAGCGGGCACGTCCATCTCCGTCGCCTCGTGCAGCGCCGAGGACAGGCCAAAGATTAGTCCGCCCATCAGCTGGCTCTCCGCCGTCGTTTTATTTACGATCGTTCCTGCCGCGTAGGCTCCGACCATACGCGGGACGCGTACCTCGCAGGTGCGGGAGTGCACGCGCGCTTCAACGAACTGAGCGCCGAAGGCGAACTGCACCCGATCTTTCAGACGCGCGCCGCCTCTCAGGTCGGGACGCCCTTGGAAGAGTTTGCGAACTCCTGGCCGCTGCGATTCGTAAGGCGCATTTTCCACATAGGCCTCGATCGCCCCGATGGCGGCGCGCTTCATTGCATCAGTGAGAGTCTCCGAGCCACGGTTCTCGACGCTAACGGCGCCGTTCGCAAATACGAACGAAGAGACGTCTGCGTCCTTGAACGGAGAGTTGTTCGCAGCGATCTCCGCACCGATGATTCGGCGCCTGATCTCGTCACAAGCGTTGGCCACCGCGTTGCAGATGCTCGCCGTCGTATTCGATCCGCCAGTGACGGGCGCGGGCGGCAGATCGGTGTCGCCGATCCTGACGTTGACACTGTGGACAGGAACGCCGAGCCTATCGGACACCGTCATGGCGATGATGGTGTAAACGCCGTTGCCGATCTCATGCGTCGCTGTCTGCACCGTCACGGCGCCGTCGGGCGTGAGCCGTACGCGCACGGCTGCCGGCGCAACGAGCGTCGGATACATGGTCGATGCGCAGCCCCATCCGATGAGCCAGTCGCCGTCGCGCATGGACCCCGGCTCAGGCTTTCGCGCCGACCAGCCGAAGGTGTCCGCCGCCACGTCGAAGCATTGCATGAGCGACCGTGAGCTGTAGGGCAAGCCGCGAATGGGCTCGATCTGGGTATCGTTTTGTCGCCGCAGCTCGACGGGGTCCATCTTGAGCGCATAGGCGAGCTCGTCCATCGCGCTCTCGATCGGGAACAGATAAGGTGTTTCCGGCGGAGAGCGCATGAAGCCTGGCGTGTTGCGATCCGCGCGGACCATGAACACCTTAAAGTCGATGTTCGGGCAGGCGTACAGCCTGGTCGACGCGTCTGTGCCGGAAACATTGTAATTGTCGGGCCGGGAGGTGACCTCCCACCCGTAGTGGAAGAGTGACACGAGTTTGCCGTCCTTCGTCGCACCGAGCTTGAGCCGGTGTCGAGTCTCAGCGCGATAGGTCGCGATCGTGAAGCCTTGCGCGCGGGTCGCCTCGAGCTTCACTGGCCTACCGAGGCGTCGCGCGGCCAAGGCGACGAGCGCTGTGCGTTGTGTCAGCGAACCCCGCGACCCGAAAGCGCCCCCGGCAAAAGGGGAAACCACGCGGATGTTCTCCGCGCTAATGCCGAGCTGTTCGGCGAGCCCGTTCTTGAAGCCCCAGACGTTCTGGCTTGACTCCCAAACCGTCAGGCGGTCGCCGTCCCAGGCGCAAATCGTAGTAAAGAGCTCAATGGGATTGTGGTGCTGCGTCGGCGTGCTGTACACCGCCTCGATCTTCATCTCGGCGCGGTCGAAAGCGGCACCGGCGTCCCCGACCTGCGGGTCCTCGTGGTCGGGGGAGACGTCGGCGACCGCGACCACCTCATCGCCGGCGTTGCCGAAGCTCGCCGTCGGCGTCTCCTGCTGGTAGCTGATCTGGAGGCGATACGCCGACTCTCGCGCTCCCTCGAAGGTCTCGGCGATAACCATCGCGACGATCTGCCCATCGTGCCAGATCTTTTTCGATGCGAGCGGCTGAATGCTCGTGCCCATATAGCCGTGTTCGAGCGCGATCTTGCCGCCTTTGATCCGCTCGCCGACGTTCTCGTAGGTCAGTATGTCGACGACCCCTGATACGGCGCGGGCCTCGTGATCGTCGATCGCGGTAATGCGACCGCGCGCGATGGCGCTCGTGACAAGACGGGCGTGAAGCGCATGCGGCACGGGCTCATCCATGCCATAGGTGGCCCTACCGGCAACCTTCTGCGGCCCGTCGCGGCGCGGAACGGCGGCGCCGATCTTTACGCTCTCCCCGGCCATGCTTAGGTCTCCAGCGCTTTCGCCGCGAGCAAGGCGCGCACCAGCGTGCGGCGTCCGAGTTCCGGCTTGTAACCGTTTTGTCCGTGGGTGATCGCGCCAGCGAAGGCGATCTTTGCTGCTACCTGCGCGCTGTCCTCGTCGAGCTTCTTGCCTTGGAGCGCTTCTTCAGCTTCAACCGCGCGCCACGGCCGATAGGCGACCCCTCCGAGACCGATTCGCGCTTCATTCACAACGTCGCCTGTGAGATCGAGCGCCACGGCGGCGCTCGCCAGCGCGAACTCATACAACTCTCGATCGCGGACCTTGAGAAAGAGCGAGCGCCGTGTCCATGGTCCCGCCGGTACGGAGAAGCCGGTGATCATCTCGCCGGGCTCAAGAATCGTCTCGACGTCCGGCTTCTCCGGCCCGAGATGCAGCCGCTCGAAGGGCACGTCGCGCGCCCGGTGCGCACCCGACAGATGCACGACCGCGCGCAACGCCACCAGCGCTTGCGCGAAGTCGCCCGCATAGGTCGCGATACACCCTTCCCCCACGCCAAGCACGGCGTGCAAGCGATTGACTCCTTCGAGCGCCGCGCAGCCCGAGCCTGGAACTCGCTTGTTGCAGTGAGCCCAGCTCGCATCCCGAAAGTATTGGCAGCGTGTGCGCTGCAGGACGTTGCCGCCGAGGCTCGCCATGTTGCGAAGCTGCGGGCTGGCGGCCAGCGCGAGAGATTGCGCGATGACGGGGTAGCCCTTCTTGATTCGCTCGTCATCAGCAGCGTGCGCCATGCGCACGAGTGCGCCAAGCCGTAGCTCGTTTCCGCGGCTCTCGATGCGGCCAAGCGCCTGCTCAAATCCGTTGATGTCGACGACCTCCTGAGGGCGCATCACGTCGAGCTTCATCAGGTCGAGAAGCGTAGTGCCGCCGGCCAGAAAGGCCGCGTTTGCCAGATTCGCGTCTTGGCGTCGTTGTAGCGTGCGGAGCGACGCTGCGTCGTCGGCTCTCCGATAGTAGAAAGGGCGCATGATCAGGCTCCCGCGATCGCAGTCTTAGCCTGCGAGATTGCAGCGACGATGTGCGGATAGGCCCCGCAGCGGCAGAGATTGCCGCTCATGTATTCCCGAACTTCCGCATCGCTGCCGGCGTGCCCTTCGCTCACGCAGCCGATGCCAGACATGATCTGCCCTGGCGTGCAGTAGCCGCATTGAAAGGCGTCGTGCTGGATAAACGCCTCCTGCAGGGGGTGCGGCTTGATTGCGGAGCCTATGCCTTCGATCGTGGTCACGGGCCTGCGAACGGCCGCGGCGAGCGTGAGACAGGAGAGCACGCGCTTGCCGTCGACGAGCACGGTGCAGGCGCCACATTGGCCGTGGTCGCAACCCTTCTTCGACCCCGTGAGCCCGATGTGATCGCGCAGAGCGTCGAGCAGAGTGATGCGTGAGTTCGAGCGTCAAGCGATACAGCGTCTTATTAACGATGAGTTCGCCCTCGACCTGGGTCTGCGCAAACTTTGTTTCCCCCAGAGAAGCGCTAGACCTCGCCTGGGCGGGGCTGCTCGAGCTCAGCACCGATAGAGCAGCGCCGCCGGCGAGAACGTTGCGACGGCTGAGATGACGAGTGTCGGTTTCGGCCATGACTTCTTCTCCGCTTGCCTCCTACATGCGTCGGAAGACGCAAGAGTCACGCGAATGCGAGGAAAATTCGTCTCCATTGGATGGGCTGAGGCTATACGCTCGATGGCGGAGCTAGCGATGCCCAGGACTTGTCAGAGGAACTGTGCGGATGATCGGTCCTTAAGCCACTGTCAGTTTTCGGGACGCTGCGCCAGATGGAATTCTGAGCGCGACGAGAACCGTCTGAGCGAGCCGAGTCGCCCGTCGTTAAGGCTTTGGAATGCTCACGAGCGAAGCTGAAATTCTGCGGCGAGCGGAGGCCTGGGGAAGGAGCGGGCGTGGCGTGGCGATCGCTACGGTCATTGAGACCTCCGGCTCTGCGCCACGGCCAGTCGGTTCGCATTTGATCGTCAATGACGCCGGCCTGTTTTATGGCTCGGTTTCAAGCGGCTGCGTCGAGGGCGAAGTTGTGACCGCAGCTCTCGACGTCATCGGCGGTAGCGGGCCCCGACTTCTCACCTTTGGCGTCGGCGAGGAAACCGCCTGGCGGGTCGGACTGACCTGCGGTGGGCATATCAGTGTTCATGTCGAGAAGCTCGACGCTGGTCGGCTCGGGCTGCTCGCACGCATGGACAGAGAGTATTCGGCGCGTCGCCTCTGCGCGCTGGCCACGCCGCTAAACGGAGGAACACCCTGGCTCATCGCCGCCGATGCAGGGGCGGCTTGCCCTATAGATCCGTTGCGCGCCTGCGTGCAATCGGCGAAGAGCGCCATTGTCAGACAGGGGGACGGCCAGTTCTTCGTTTACGCCCATTTACCGCCAACGCGCCTCATCATTGTCGGAGCGGTTCATGTCGCACAGGCCTTGGCGCCAATGGCGCTCCTCGCCGGTTTCGACGTCGCGCTGGTCGATCCGCGCGAGGCTTTCGCCAATGAGAAGCGATTTCCTAAATCCTCTGTCTTCGCCGGCTGGCCTGACGAAGTCTTTCCAAGGATTGGCCTCGATGCCTTCACCGCTGTAGCCGTGTTCAGCCACGATCCCAAGATCGACGATCTCGCTCTGCGTTTGGCCCTGGCTTCGGACTGTTTCTATGTCGGCGCGCTTGGTTCGAGGGCCAGTCACGCGCGGCGACGCGAGATTTGCGGCGATGGGCGTGGAGAGCTCGGCTCTCGACCGCTTGCATGCGCCAATCGGACTGGACATCGGCGCTGTAAGTCCGTCGGAAATAGCCATCGCGGTCCTGGGGGAGATAACGCTGGCGCGACGTCAGAAACCGCTGCGGCAAAGTAAATCGCCAGACGCGTCCGTGGCCGCGTCCTCGCGCGGTTCTGCTTAGGGTCGCCTATAGTGGGAGGATCTCAGAGCGTCGCAATTCTGCTCGCCGCCGGCCGCGGCCTGTTGTGGAAGCGTCTATGGCGAGCTGGAAGGCTCGAACAAGGTTTCCTTAGACTTATACCAACCCGCGCTGAAGCTGACTCACGCGGGGGATTCCCGAATCGGGCGGTTTCTGATTCGACGTGGCGAACAGGAGGTTCGCCATGGCGGCTGCAATCGGTTTACGGGAAAACTCTGACGCAAAGGCTCTTCGGGCTCTGGCCAAGCGCGCGAAGGATGGGCCGCAGGCGCGTCGCCTCTTGGCGCTGGCGGCGATTTACGATGGCGCGACGCGCAGCGAGGCGGCCAAGATCGGCGGCGTGACGCTCCAGATCGTCCGCGACTGGGTGTTGCGCTTCAACGCGCTGGGGCCCGAAGGTCTCGTGGACCGCAAGGCGCCGGGGCAGGCGTCACTCCTCAACGATGAGCAGCGCGCCGCTTTGGTCGATATCGTCGAGGAGGGCCCGACGCCGGCGATCCACGGCGTCGTGCGCTGGCGCATCGTCGACCTCTGCCAATGGCTGTTCGAGACGTTCCGCATCTGCGTCTCCGAGACGACGGTGAGCCGCGAGCTGCGCAAGATGGGATATCGCAAGCTCTCCGCCCGCCCGCGCCATCATGCGCAAGCCGCAGGCGTGATCGAGGATTTTAAAAAAGCTTCCGCGCCCGCCTGGAGGAGATCGCCCGCGAAAAAGGCGTCGCGGCAAGCGACATAGAGATTTGGTTTTCCGACGAAGCCCGCGTCGGCCAGAAGAACAAGATCACGCGGCGTTGGGCCAAGCGCGGCTCGCGCCCCTGCGCGCCCAAGGATCAGCGCACCGCTTCAACCTACATCTTCGGGGCGATCTCGCCCAAGGACGGCAAGGGCGCCGCGCTCGTGCTGCCCAAATGCGACACCTATGCGATGAACCTGCATCTGGCGGAAATCTCCAAGCGCGTCGCGCCCGGCGCCCACGCCGTGCTGATGCTCGATCAGGCCGGCTGGCACATCACCGCCAAGCTCGAACTCCCCGAAAACATCACCATTCTGCCGCTGCCGGCCAAATGCCCCGAACTCAACCCCACCGAGAACGTGTGGCAGTTCCTGCGCGACAACTGGCTCTCCAACCGCGTGTTCGGCTCCTACGACAATATCGTCGATCACTGCTGCGACGCCTGGAACAAGCTCGCCGAGCAACCCTGGCGCATCATGTCCATCGGACTGCGCGATTGGGCTCATGAGTTCTAATCAGTGCGGGTTGGTATTAGTGTCCCCAACCGAGATCGTGGCCCCTTTCGAGGAGCAACGCACTCAATACCGTGTCGTATACTGGACCGGGTAGAGCACGCGCGTCATCGGGTCGAGAGATCCCAATCCGAGCAGAATTGCGAGCCAGACGAGTCCCGCGACGGCGAAAATTCGGGCCGTCGGGGGACCCTTCGCTAGCTCCATGAAGCCGATCGCAACGACGGCGGCCATGATCGACGCGGGGACGAGCACGACTCCGCGCGCCCCCGTGAGCGGCAGCTTGGCTAAGCCAAACTCCAGCGCCAGCAAGAGCAAGAGCGACAGATAGGTCGCAAGCAACTGCAGGCTTCGGATTTTCATGGTCCTCGCCCGATCAGGTAGATGAGCGGATAGAGAATAATCCACACCATGTCGACGAAGCTCCAATAGAGGCCGACGACCAGAACCGCTGTATGACGTGACGCGGTGAAGTCACGCGCGCGCAGGACGACCCAAAAGACAAGCCCGAGACCCATAATGACGTGCAGCCCATGAATGGCTGTGGAGAAAAAATAGAACACGAAGAATAGTTGCGCGCCATTGCGGTGCGGCGGCGACAGGGCGAAACTGTCGCCCGGAAAAAGTCCCTTCTCGAAATCAAGCGGCCACTCTACGCCGAATTTGAGAATCAGAAAGGCCGCGCCGAGAAGCCAGGCGACGATCGCAAAGGCGATAAGTCCGCGGCGACTGCCGGCCTCGAGGGAGGCGACGCCAAGGCTATAGGCGAGACTGCTCGACAGCAGCAGCGCGGTGTTGAGCGTCCCGATGAAGAGATCGGTCTCTTTTGCGCCAGCGTCGAAGGCGCTCGGGTCCGCGTGCCGACAACAGATCCAGGCGAGAACGAGAGGGCCGAAAACATCACCTCGGTCGCAAGAAACAGCCACATGCCCGACACGGCGGTTTCCACTTGGTGTTTCAGGCTGGAGTATTGGAAATCCGGATGCGCGATCACCTCACTCATGGGGCGACGTCTCTCTATGGCTGTAGTGATAAGGCGGCAGGGTCACGATGGGCGTCGTCGCGAAATTTTCGGTCGCCGGAGGGGAAGAGGTCTTCCATTCGAGCCCAGTTGCGTCCCAGGGATTGGCGCTCGCGCGCGCTCCGTAGAACAGCGACCAAAGGAGATAGCCGAGCGGCAGAAGATAGCCGACGGCCAGAATCGCCGCCCCGCCGGACGACAGCACGTTGAGCGCCTCGAAATCCGAGGGATAGGCGGCATAGCGCCGAGGCATGCCGAGATAACCGAGAAGGAATTGCGGAAAGAATGTCAGGTTGAAGCCGACGAAGATGATGATGGCGGCCACGCGTCCCCACATCTCCGGATAAATCCGGCCGGTGATCTTTGGCCACCAGAAATGCAATCCGCCGAAATAGGCGGAGACCATTCCGCCCACCATCACATAATGAAAATGCGCGACGACAAAATAGGTCTGGGTCAGATGAACGTCGGCCGCTAGCGCGGCCACGAAAAGCCCCGTCAGCCCCCCCATGGTGAACAGGCCGATGAAGCCCAGCGCATAGAGCATCGGCGCATCGAAGCGGATGAAGCCCTTGTGCATCGTGCCAAGCCAGTTGAACACTTTAATCGCCGAGGGCACGGCGACCATGAAGCTCAGAATGGAAAAGACCAGCGAAGAGTAGAGCGATGCGCCAGCGACGAACATGTGGTGGCCCCAGACGAGAAAGCCGATGACCGCAATGGCGACGCTGGCCCACACGACGAATTTGTAACCGAAGAGCTCCTTGCGCGAGAAAGCCGGAATGATCTCGCTGACGATCCCGAAGCCGGGGAGGATCATGATGTAAACCGCCGGATGCGAGTAGAACCAGAAAAGATGCTGGAAGAGCAGCGGATCACCGCCGATCGCCGGATCGAACACGCCGATGCGGAAGAGGCGCTCGAAAGCGAGCAGCAGCAGCGTCATGGCGAGCACGGGCGTCGCGAGCACCATGATCACGCTCGTCGCATAGAGCGACCAGAGGAAGACCGGCATTTTGTGCCATGTCATGCCGGGCGCGCGCAGCTTGTGGATGCTCACGATGAAGTTCAGCCCCGTGGCGATCGACGAAAAGCCGGCAATGAAGACTGCGACGACCGTCGCGACGACATGGCCCTGCGAATAGAAGGAGGTAAGCGGCGTGTAGAAGGTCCAGCCAGTGTCCACCCCCCCGACGACGAGCGCATAGAGCGCGACGAAGCCGGCAAGAATGAACAAATACCAGCTCAGGAGATTGAGCCGAGGAAAGGCCAGATCGCGCGCGCCCAGCATCAGCGGGACGAGGAAATTTCCCAGCGTCGTCGGAACGGCCGGCACGAGAAAGAACCAGACCATGACGACGCCATGCATCGAGAAGAGCCGGTTGTAGGTCTCGGGTGAGCCGAGCAGCCCCTTGGGAGAAAGGAGATTGTAGCGAATGAGCGTGGCGGCGAACCCGCCGACAAAAAAGAAGAGAGTGATCGCGGCGAAATACAGCAGGGCGATGCGCTTGTGGTCCGTCGTGAGTAGCCAGCTGCGCAAACTGTAGCCGTCGCGCAGATAGCTCGTCTGGCTTCGAGCCTCATCCACGTTCATGGGCTGTCCGGGGTTTTGAGGGATTTTATGTAGGCGATGACGCGCAGCAAATTCTCCTCGTCGATTTGGCCTGCGAATGACGGCATGATGGGCGGGAAGCCGGCGACGCGTTGCTTCTCCGGCCTGAGGATGCAGTTACGAAGATACTGATCGTCGGCGAGGATCACCGCACCGGTGTCGAGCTTCACCTTTTCGCCGTACAGTCGCACCAGCGGAGGCGCGTCGACGCCCGTCTCCTTGCCCCCGACGCCGCCCTTGCCGTGGCAGCTGCTGCAGCCGTAACGCACGAATGCAGCCTCGCCGGCCGCGCCCATGCTGTCATGCGCGCCGGAGGTGGACGCGGTTTGGCCGAGCCACTCCTCAAACGCTGGCGGCGACAACGCCACGACCTCGCCGATCATAGAGGCGTGTCCTTCTCCGCAGAACTGCGTGCAAAACAGGTGATACACGCCGGCCTTTTCGACCTGAAACCACAGGGTCTCATAGCGGCCCGGAAGCACGTCGTGCTTGATGCGAAAGGCGGGAACCGAAAAATCGTGGATGACGTCCTCGGAGGTCAGCACGAGCTGGATCGCGCGTCCCGTCGGCACATGCAGAGCGTTGATTTCCCGCTGGCCGCTCTGATGCTCGACCTTCCACATCCACTGCTTGCCGACGACATAGATCTGAAGGGCGTCCTGCGGCGGTTGGAAGAGTTCGAAAGTAGAGTATCCGCGCCCACAAAAAGAGGCCGAAGAAGATCACAAAGGTCGCGGCGGTCCACCCGATTTCCAGGCGCCACGTCTTCTGCCCCGGCGAGCCACGATCGGCGCCGCTGCCTTCCCGGTATTTGATCATGTATCGCAGCATCAATCCGAAAACGAGCGCAAGCACGAGACAGGACACCAGTAGCAGCGCGAGCAGCAGACTATCCACTTCCGCGGCGTTAACGCTCGCTTGAGGAAGCAGGAGACTGATGGGCGCGAGCTTTCTTGCCGTAAGGCGCGAAGCGCCACAACGACGACAAACGCCGCTGTCGCGCCGGCGACCAAGCGCAAGGTTTTCATGATCGCGAGCGTGTAGTGGCCTGTCGCCCGATCGACGTCGAAGCACAACAGGAGAAGGGATGGGATCGGCGGGGATGTCGCCGCAGCGGCGCGCGCCGTCGCGCGGCGAAGATCGTCGGCGCCATAGCGCAGTCCGAAGAGGTAGTTGGACCAGAATTCCGGTCGGCGTGACGAACACGACGCCGACCGGATGCTTCAAGGCTGGTCCGGTTTGATCCTCGTAGCCGACCGCGGCTTTCAGGCGCAGTAGAGCGGAGGCCTCGCCGGTCAGATAGCGCCAATGCGCCTCGGCTCCCCGAGCGGCGAAACCCTCGACGTCCGCGGCTTTGGCGCCAGCGGCCACAGCGGCGTCTTCCGAGGAATCGACGCTTACAACCGCAAGTCTATAGTCGCCTCCCGCAACAAGCCCGGACCCGCGCAGACCGGAGAGCAGCGCAGCGCGGGCGACGCCGCAGAGCTGGGGACAGTGGAAGTAGCCCAAGAGGAGAATGAGCGGCGAGCCTTCAAGCAGTTCACCGATGTGCAGCACGCGGCCCTTTTCGTCGCGCAGCGTTGTCTCGAGCGGAAGCCGGGCGCCGGGTCTTTGTCGGTAGGCAATTCCGTCCGCCGGCGGCGACGCATGGGCGAGCGCCGGAAGGATTTCCAGTCCTAAGACGAGAGCCAGGCTTTTCAGGAGCTGATGCATTAGCCTTCTCCGCGTTTGCGTCGGCAGTCGGCCTGGCTTCGGGTCGAGGCGCGCTCGCCGTCGGAGCTTGCGGCGATGCGACGCCGGGCCAGTCGGGGATATTCTCTTCGGCGACCTTGCGCATGGCGACGGCAATGGGAATGTGCGCGACGCCTTGCGACTTGTCGATCCAGCCGGAACTGTTCAGCCGCGCCAGCTCCTGTATGTGAAACTGCGCCCAATCGTGTGCAGCTTGCAGCTGTAATCGGGGCTTCGGATAGCGCGGCATCGGCAGGCGCATGGTTCTGTCGGTCGTTGCGCCGGGATAAAGCAGGAGGACGGCGAGCGCGGTCAAAGACACAGTCAACAGCAGTAAGAATGCGCCGCTCGCGATGAACGCGGGAGGGACGTCCGAGAGCTCGTGGCGCGCAGGTTCTAGCGTTTTCTCAGACATGGTCCCCCGTTGTCGTGAACGGCGCCAGCGGAGCGCGAACGGCCTGCGCGATGGCGAATCCGGTCGCTCCGAGCAGGGCGGCGGTGGCTATGACGACGATCCTGTTGAGATCAGCCGCGGCTGCGGGCGCGACGAGCCAGAAACCGCGAAGCAGCGCCCCCACTATGAGGAGAGCGCAGGCGCAGGCCATCACGCCAGGCGATTGTTGCGCCTTCGCGGAGAGCAGCAGGAAAAACGGCGCCACGAAATGGGTGCCCGCGATCAGCGTCGCCACATAGCCCCATCCGCCGGACCAGCGCGCGACGTACCACGACGCCTCTCTCGGCAGATCGGATTGCCATATGATCAGTAGTTGCATGAAGTCGAGATAGGCCCAGAGGATGGTGAGCGCGAGCAAGAGCCGTCCGAGGCCGCGTAGCTTTTCTGGTCTCGATTCGCCACCCATCAGCACCGCCAAAATGCAGAAGGCGAGAGCGGAAAGTCCCATCTCAGCAATGACGACGAGGCCGAACACGCTCGAGGCGAAGCGCGGGTCGAGCGACATGACGGCGTCGATCGCGGCGAAGGTGATCGAGATCGCCAGCGCGATCAGCCCGATTGGCGCCACGAGCGTGAGATCCGACTCGGCGTTCTCGCTCGCAGGCGGCGCACGATGATTGCAGCGAGCCCGCACCAGAGGAGGAGATATAAGGCTCCGCGAAGCATGAAAGCGGGCGCGTTGAGATAAAAGGCGTTGGCGAGAGGGGCCGACCGCCCTCCTCCCAGCCACGGATAGATTAGCGGCGCAACGATGGCATAAGGGATGAGCAATGGAGGCAACAGCGCGATGGCGCGCAGGCCCGCGCAAAGTGGCGAACGAATGACATAGCCCCAGTCTCCGCCGGTCAGCGCGTGAATGAGCAGGAGGCCCATGCATCCGAGCGGCCAGCCGACCCAGAGAACCAGCATGATCAGCCAAGCATAGGCAAAAGCGCTGGGCGCCAGCATCGAGCCGACGCAGGCCGACGCGAAGCCGAGAGATCCGAGCAACCAGCCCAAGGCTTCCCATCGGTGGCAACTCATGGCTGCGCCCTCTCGCCTGCAGACCCAAGATCGGCGCCTGTCGCGTTCTGGCTGCGCTGCAAGGCTCGGATATAGGCGGCGATCGCCCATCGATCGTCGGGTTGCACGCGAGCAGCATAGGAATACATCGCGCCATAGCCGTTGGTGATCACGTCGTAGAAGTAGCTCGGTGGCGCATCTCTCAGTCGCTGAATGTGATAGGACGGCGGCGGCGGGAAGCCGCGCTGTACGATCATGCCTCGACCATCGCCGAGTTCCGAGTGGCAGGGCGCGCAGTAGAATTCTATATCGCTCCTGACCGCGTTCGAGCAGCGCGAGATTTAGCGGCGCGCCGAGGGCCGTTTTTCGCCAAAGCCCACGGTGTTAGATGGCGTCTGCGCCGGACCGACCAGGGGCCTATAAGCCTTCTGCTTCGGCTGGAGGGTCATGTCGCTGCAGGCGCCCGCGAGAAGCGCGGGGAAGAGGGCGATCCAGCATCTCATGACGCAACCTCCTCGATGTGCGTCGCACCGAGGGCTTCGAGGATTGCGCGGCACTGCGTGCGGCTTTCCGCATTTTTCGCGCGCGCCACGAGTATCCAGGAGTCGCGCATCGCGCCGCGCATGGCGTCGCACCTGTCGACCGAATTCGTAAAACCGGAAGAGACGCGCGGCAGTCGCGGCCCCGACGATGGCGCATAAAACAGCGACGAGAACACCAATCTCGAAAGCGATCGGCGCGAAGGATGGCCAGGAGAATTTTGGACGCCCGCCGATGTCGAGCGGATAGGAGGCCATATTCGCATAGGCCTGCATCGCGAAGCCGCCGGCTGTTCCGACCATGCCGCCGATCAGGATGAATCCAGGAAGCCGCGAGGACCCCTGAATCCCCTCGTAAAATCGCGGAGTGAACGTTTGCAACTCCGCGACGCCCAGCGCCGTCAAGCGCTCGATCGCCGCGCGGAGCGACGCCTCCGTTTCAAAGGCGCCGACAACCCCGCCCGATTCAGGCGCCTCTCGCGACGGCTCGGTGGAAGGCGCCGCCGCCGCGGTGCACGCCGCCGGAGGCTCCTGAGCCTCATAGACCCTCTCGAGTTCCGGCGTGTAGGCGCAGCCGGGTGGATTGCAGCTGCTTCCCAGCCGCGGGTCGAACAGGAAACGAGTTCGAGCAATAGGGACAGTACGCCTCCTCGGCCTCGCCCATCTCGATGAAGACATGCGGATGATCGAAGGGCGGCAGCGCGCCGATGCACATGAACTCCTTGACGCCGATGCCAATGCTGGCGACGCCGGGCTGGTTATGAACGTGAAGCGGGCTATTCTTCATGCGCGGTCTCCGCCTGCGCATGGCGCGCGATCACCTCGCGCATCTCGAACATGGAGATCATCGGCAGAAACCGGACGCAGATCAAAAGGCCCGCGGCAAACAGCCCGACCGTGCCAAAAAGCGTGAGCCAATCCCAAAGGGTCGGGGAATAATCGCCCCATGCCGACGGCAAGGCGGTGCGCCGCAGGCTCATTACGACGATCATGTAGCGTTCGCACCACATGCCGATGATGGCGCCGAGGCTTACAAGGATGACCACGCCCTGGTTGAGCCTTAGAGCTTTCCGCCACATCAGTTGCGGCACAATGACGTTGAGCAGGATCGCCGCCCAAAAGATCGAAGCGTCCGCGCCACCGAGCTTATCGAGATATTGCAGCTTCTCGGCCTTCCCTCCGCCATAGAAAATCGTGAAGGCGTCCATCATATAGGCGTAGGCGACGCAGAGGCTGCTCGTGAGCAGCAGCTTTCCGAGCACGTCAAAATGCCGGCCCGTTATGAAGTCCTCGAGCTTGAGCACCCGGCGCAACGGAATGACGAGCAGCAACACCACGGCGAAGCCCGACAGCAAGGCGCCGAAGACGAAGAACGGCGGAAATTGCGTCGAGTGCCATCCGAGCGTGGCGGCGCCCGCGAAATCCAATCCCACGATGCTATGCACCGAGACGACCAGCGGCGCCATGAGCGCGGCGAGGATCCCATAGGCCGTGCGGTAATGCCGCCACTGGCGGTTGGAGCCGCGAAAGCCGAGCGCGAGGACGCCGTAAACAATGCGGTCGCTCCTGCGAAGCGCGCGATCGCGCATCGTCGCAAGGTCCGGCAACAGTCCAAAATACCAGAACAGGATCGACGCGACGACATAGGTCAGGATCGCGAAGAAGTCCCACAGCAAGGGACTGCGAAACTGAGGCCAGAGATTTCATCGTATTGGGATAGGGGAACAGCCAATAGAAGAGCCAGGGACGGCCAAGATGCAGAATGGGGAAGATCGCCGCGCAGGCGGCGGCGAAAATCGTCATCGTCTCGGCGAGACGGTTCAAAGAGTTCCGCCATTCGGCGCCAGTGAAGATAGAACAGGGCCGAGATGAATGTTCCGCCCGAGGCGATGGCGATCCACCAGACGTAATTGATGATCGCAAAGCCCCACACGACCGGCCAGTCGATGCCCCATATCCCAACTCCGGCGTAAAAGAGCCAACCCGACGCTCCAAGCAGCGCGCCGACGAGCAGAAGCGCGGCGGCGAGGATCACTAGCCACCATCTCCGCGCCCGCCAGTGCAAGACGATGTCGCATATCTGGTCCGTCATCGAGCGGTTTGTCTGATCCGGCATGATGATGGGATCGTCCGCGCGAGGCGCATGCGGCGCGCGATCGTGACGGTTTTTTCCCCGGCCGATCCTGCCAACGCGAGTTATCGTGGCGGCTCCGAGATTGATGGATTTTGATTGAAAATGCGCGCTTCGTATGTCACGCGCGGCTTCGTGTTCTCTTCGGCGAGAAGGGCATAGGGAGCGGGCTCCGCTTGCGCTTTGCCGCTTCGCTTTCGATATCTCGGAACATTGCAAAGTAATCGCTTGCGTCGGGCAGGCGGCCTGACAGGCTGTGACGACTTCTCCGACGGGCCGGTTTTGAGATCGGCGGCGACGCGGGCCTCGGCGATGCGCTGGATGCAAAAAGTGCACTTCTCCATCACGCCCCGCGCACGCACGGTCACGTCGGGATTTCGCGATTTGATCACTCTTTTCTCCGCGTCGGCGAAGTCGAAATAGTTGAAGCGCCGCACCTTGTAGGGGCAATTGTTGGAGCAAAATCGCGTGCCGACGCACCGATTATAGACCATGACATTAAGCCCCTCCGGCATTATGGACGGTTGCGCTTACCGGGACAGACGGGCTCGCACGACGCCGTGCTCGCAATGCATGCACAGAACAGGCTGGAAGCCAGACTTCGCGGATTTTCCGGCGCGCCTTGATAGTAACGGTCGATGCGCAGCCAGTGCATTTCGCGCTGGCGCAGAAACCTCCTGCTTGCCGACGGTCGGAATGTTGTTCTCCGCCTGGCACGCGACGACGCAGGCGCTGCAGCCGATACAGGCGTTTAGATCGATGCTCATGCCCCAGGCGGCCGGTCCTTCTGGTTTCCAGCGATAGAGGCCTCGGCCCTCGGGCGGCTGCGAGGTGAGGAAGCGCTCGTTACGGAGGAATTCCGCGAGGGTCCCGCTGCGCGCATAGACGCCCGAATTGGCGTAGATCGCCTGATGATGCTCGGTGGTTGCCAATTCCACGCGTCCCGAGACTTTCAGGAGAGTTGGCGCTTGCGTCTCATCGGCGAAGGGAAAGAAGTCCTTGCCCACGTCGCTGCCGACTTCGCCAACACGCGTTCGCCCAAAGCCAAGCAGAGCGACGACGCAGTCATCCGCCTGACCGGGCATGATGTAGACAGGCGCCGTGGCGCTTACGTCGCCCACGCTCAAGCGAACCTTGTCCCCGTTCTGCAAGCCCATTCCGCGTGCGTGCGCGGGCGAGATCAGCAGCGGATTATCCCAGGTCAGCTTCGTCAGCGGACGCGGGAGTTCCTGCAGCCAGGCGTTTTCGGCGTAGCGTCCATCCCAAAGCTGCGGATCGGGCCGCAGCAAAAGCGTCAGGCTCGGCGCCGGGGGAGGCTTTATGGAGGGGAGGTCGGCACGCAGCGCGGCGTCGCTCTTCGCCGCGGCTGTGTTCGGCACGACGCCCGCTGCGAGCAAGTCCCGCCAGGCGTTGTCGAAATTCGTCCCCATGCTCGACCGCCAGATCGCTTGAACAAGCTCCAGGCTTTCGGGTGGGTCTGGCCTCGCAAACAAACTCAGCAGACGTTCCGGCGCCAGGCCGCCAAAAAGCGGAATGGCCTGCGGTTGTAAAATCGTCGCGACGCCATTGAAGGCGCGCGCATCGCTCCAGCTCTCCCAGGCATGCGCCATCGGCACGGCCCACAGACTTGCGTCGCTCGTCTCGGTGGGCGTGGGCGCTAAGGTCAGGCTGAAAGGCACACGCCGCAGGGCGTCGGCGAAATCGCGGCCTTTCGCGCTCGCGAAGACCGGATTGCTTTCGATGATGAGCAGCGAGTTCGATCTGCCCGACGCGCATTTCGTCGAGAAGTGCCTCTAGCGAAAACTGTGAAGTTGAGGCGAGAGTTCGCCCGGCGCAAGCAATTCGAAAGTCTTACCGCGCCCGCGGAGCGTTTCGTTCATCGCATGCGTGAGCGCGTGAACTTCGGGGATTTGGTCCGGCCCGACGTGGATGAGCGCATGGCCGCTGTTCGCTTTGAGGTCGGCGACGATCTTCGTGAGCCACGCGGGCGCCTCCGGTCCGTCGCAGCCCAGAACGCCCGCCGCGAGCGCCGCGACGATCCTCGTCATCTCGCCAGCTCCGACCACGAACCGATGATCGGCGCACGAGCCTGTCAGCGTCGGAGTGGACTCGATGGCGTAGAGACGGTTCATTTTGCGGGTGCGCGTGGGGTTGCGGCGCGCCGCAAAATTACGGGCGTGGCGCAAATGCCCCGGAGCCGAGCTCAAGAGATCGCTGTCGATGGCGAGCACCACATCCGCCTGCTCGAGCATCGGCGTCGCCTCCACGGGTCCGCCATAGGCGATCTCGCCGCCTTTCGTTACCTTTGCCCGCGTGATGGGCTCCCAATGCAGTCTCCGTGTTTCCGGGTACAAGCGCTGCAGGACGTCGAGCTCCGCAATGAGGGTGGGTGATGTCACTGCGCCAGTCAGGACGACGAAGCCTCTGCCGTGGTTATCGAGAGAATCTCGCGTTGCTCGGCGATGGCGCGCTTGAGACCGGCGCCGTTGTCGGCAACCCGGCGCGCGTAATTTCCCAGGCCCTCTCGGGGTTGTAGAAATCGAGCAGTTGCGCCTGGGCGAAGACATCAGTCGCCCCTAGGCTCGCGGGATGGTTTGGATTGCCTTCAACTTTGATCGGGCGGCCCATCCAATGCTTGATCACAACTCCCGAAGCAAATCCGCAGTGAACATTGGCGGTGCTGTAGAAATTGGGCAGGCCGGGCACGATCTGCGGCGGCGCGCGCACGGCCGGAAAATCAACGCTGGGAAGAACCGCCCTCGCTACAGCCGCCCAGCCCTCCAACCGCCAGCGCGCGGCCATCAGCTTGAGCGCCTCGTCGATCCTGAGGTGAGGCGAGCGAATGCGCGAAGTTTGGAAACTCCTGCGCCATACGCGCGAGGAAGCGAGGATCGTCGATCGATTGCTCGAAGCTGCGCCATTGGCGATTCACCTGTGGCATATCGAACAATCCGTCAGTTTGCGGCGTCAAGGTGGTAGTGTTTAAGCAGAGCTTCTGAAGACGGCGTGTCCGCTGCGCGCGTCCAATAGCGTGTCGAAAATCGCGTTCTTTGGGCGCAGCCGCGGCGACGGGTCACGGTGGCAGTCGAGGCGGAACTCCATCGTCAGCGACTTGGCCTTAAAAGTGAGTGGCATCTGCGCCACGTCGCCATGGCAGTTGGCGCAGCCAACGCCTTTTGCAAGATGAATGCTGTGGTTGAAATAGACGTAGTCGGGAAGATTGGTGATGCGACGCCAGGCGAGCGGCTTTTCATCACCCAAGCTGCGCCGCACGGGTTCCAGCACCGCCGCATTGGTCCAGATCTGCGAGTGGCAGGTCATGCAGGTGTGCGTGGGGGGCATGCCAGCTTCGGCTGACGCCTCGACCGAGCTGTGGCAGAAACGGCAGTCGACGCCCAGTCCCGACACATGGTGACGATGGCTGAAAGGCGCGGGCTGGTCTAAAGTCCAGCCGATGCTGCGCGCATAATCGCTGCGCGGCCAAAACCATATGAGCGCAAGAGCGACGACCATCACCGCCGCTGCAAAGAGCAGAATCAACTTGGCCCATAAGTTGGCGTACGGCCCAAAGTGCTCTCTCACTTCTCAAAGCTCCACAATTGGGTAGAAGCGGGAAGGGATGGAGAGCCTTGGCGCCCTCAATTTAACAGTGCGAGCCGCCAATCGTTGCTGTGACAACTCACGAGCAGTTAGCGTTGCCTCCTTTATCGTCAACGCCACTCGAGTGGCCTTGCTGTATCCAGATCCAATGTCGTCGCCAATATGCGCGCATGCTGGGTCGTCCCTCAGCACGGGCTTTGCCCTTTGCACCATATACGGCTCGCTGCGGACAGCCTTTCTTCTCGCTAGTCGCGTCCATACGAAGCCCCTGAGGCGTTTCATCGCGTTTCGTTTTTGCTTCTTCGTTCCGCTCCCCAGCGGAACCGGTCAGCCGAAGGAATGCGCCCCGCTCGAAAGTCTCCCCGTCGCGATCTACCGAGGAGCCTTGGGCGATGGGACGCGTTTAATGTTCAACTCGAAAATCTGCGCGACGCCGCATGCGCAGCTCTGCGCTTGAGGAAGCTTGCTCGTCATGCTCTCGGCGCGCCAGGGTGAGGCTCGAGGATGCCGTCGAGGCTGGATCCGGCGTCTTCGAGATCAGCATCGAAAGCGAGGTCTCTTCGGCGCCGTCGCAGGCCAGGCGGCGCAAATAGCTTCGCTTTGCGGATAGGCTTCCTTCCACTGGCCTAGGAACAGGTGATGAAGCTTATTTGGCACGACCAGAAATTCCGGTTCGCCTATCGCCACCACATCGGCTTTTAGCTCAGCTGTCAGCAGGATCGGAGACCAGACGAACAGGCCGCCGTCCCGAAGCCGCAGCAGCGCCATGCGAGTCGGATAGGGGAATGTGAAAAAGGGAACCTCGGGCACGTCCGTAACTTAAATTCGAGCCCGAAAGAGCTGAGTTGGACGCACAGCTCCTCAAGCTTAATCGACGAAAGTTGCGAGTGAGAACGATGGCGATTAATGGACCTCCGGCGATCTGACGCAGCGACGGCTCTGCCAACTGCTCTTGTCTTATGTGTGCCCTGCGGTAGCTCCAATGGTCGTTCGCACGCTGCTTTTGGCAGCAGCTGCATCAAAGACGCCGCGGGTGAAACATGACCAGGACCGTTGGTGATTTTATCGTCGCACGGCTGCACGACTGGGGCGTGCGGCGCATCTTTGGCTATCCTGGAGACGGCATCAACGGCGTGTTCGGCGCCATGAGCCGCGCGGAAGGCAAGATCGAGTTTATCCAAGCACGCCACGAGGAGATGGCGTCCTTCATGGCGTCGGCCCACGCCAAATTTTCTGGCGAGCTCGGCGTCTGCATCGCGACTTCCGGCCCCGGGGCCTCTCACTTGCTTACAGGCCTGTATGATGCGCAACTCGATCACCAGCCGGTGCTCGCCATCGTCGGGCAGCAAGCGCGCACGGCGCTTGGCGCCCATTATCAGCAGGAGCTGGATCTCCAAAGCCTTTTCAAGGATGTGGCTGGCGCCTACGTCGAGCAGGCGTCCGCTTCGGCGCAGGTGCGGCATATGGTCGACCGCGCGATACGCACTGCTTTAAGTCAGCGCAAAGTCACCGCGCTGATCCTTCCAAATGATCTGCAAGAGCTTCCTTATGAGGATCCACCGCGTAAGCACGGCGCCGTGATGTCTGGGGTCGGCTACGCCTACCCGCGAGTCGTTCCCTTTGACGCTGACCTGGATCGTGCGGCAGCAGTCCTGAACGCTGGAAGCAAGGTAGCCATGCTGGTTGGCGCCGAGCTCTGCACGCGACCGACGAGGTCATCGCCGTCGCGCAAAAGCTCAACGCCGGTTGTGCAAAGGCGCTGCTTGGCAAAGCGGCGCTGCCTGACGATCTGGCCTGGGTCACGGGATCGATCGGGCTACTCGGCACTCCGGCCGAGCTACAGGATGATGATGGAGTGCGACACGCTTTTCATGATCGGCTCGGGTTTTCCCTATTCCGAATTCTTGCCCAAGGAGGGGCAGGCGCGCGGCGTGCAGATCGATCTTTCAGGCCGATATGCTGTCCATTCGCTTCCCGATGGAAGTGAATTTGGTCGGTGACGCGAAAGAAACGCTCGCGCTTCTCTTCTCCGCGACTTAAGCAGAAGACCGTCGCGCCTGGCGCGAGACAATCGAGCGTTACGTTGAAAACTCATGGAAAACGATCGAGGACAGAGCTCACGCCCGTGCCAATCCCATCAATCCGCAGCGCGTGACGTGGGAGCTCTCGCCGCGCCTGCCCGAGCAAGTCATGCTGACGTGCGACTCGGGCTCTTGCGCAAACTGGTATGCGCGAGACTTGAAGATGCGGCGCGGCATGATGGCGTCGCTCTCGGGAGGCCTCGCCTCAATGGGCGCTGCGGTTCCTTACGCGATCGCGGCGAAGTTCGCTCATCCCGATCGCCCAGTGATCGGACTTGTCGGCGACGGCGCGATGCAGATGAACAACATGGCCGAACTCATCACCGTTTCGAAATATTGGCGGAAATGGGAAAACCCGACCTGGATCGTCGGCGTCTTCAACAATGAGGATCTCAACCAAGTCACTTGGGAACAGCGGGTGATGGAAGGCGATCCGAAGTTCGTCGCTTCGCAGGAAATTCCCAACGTTCCCTATCACAAATTCGCGGAGCTAATTGGCCTGAAAGGCATCTATGTCGACAAACCCGAGGATGTGGCGGCCGCCTGGGACGAAGCGCTAGCGTCATCAAGACCGGTCGTCGTCGAATTCAAGACCCATCCGGAAGTGCCCCCGCTACCGCCGCACATCACCTTTCAGCAGATGCGCAATTTCATGTCTATGCTCGTAAAGGGCGACGAGCGGGAGGGCTCAATTCTGGCTGATGCGGCGCGTCAGGCGCTGAGCGCCGTTCTGCCAGGCGACAAGTAGAGCGGGAGGAGCATCACGATGCGAAGCGTCGAGGCTCCGGTGACCCGCATCAAGGCGTCGGCCTTCACGATCCCGACGGACGGACCCGAGTCGGATGGAACACTCTCATGGGACGAGACGACGCTCGTGCTTATGGAGGCCATGGTGTCTCTGCGCTTCCGCCCGGAGTGGTTCAAAGCGCGTTCGGTTTTGGGTTACGGCGTCGATTGGTCGATCGACTGGCGTGAGATGTGGACCTATTACGCGCGGGCCGAGCAGGTGCTGTCGATCTCCGGCCCCGTCCATTACCCCTGGGGTCCTAAGCGACCCCGCTACCCTTATTGCGCGCACCCCATCAACGCCGCCGGCGCCGTGCTTGCGCGGGGCGCCGAGGCTTTGGGCATGGACTGGACGCCGACCCCGCTGGCCACGGTGTCCGCGCCGCGCGGCCGGTCGCCGCCCTGCGTTTACCGCGGCTTCTGCCGTTTCGGTTGTTCGACCAACGCCAAGCAGAGCGCGCTGATCGTCTGGATTCCACGCGCTCTGAAGGCGGGCACGAGCGTCGTCGACGCAGATTGCCGCTGCTGGGACGTGAGGAACCTTTGGGTCTACGACGGCTCCGTCTTTCCGACCGTCGGCGGCGTCAATCCATCACTTACGATCCAAGCGCTCGCTCTGCGCACGGCCGACCGAATTGAGGCTCTGGCGGGGCGGGGCGAACTATCAGGTTGAAGGAGCGAAGCATGAAACATCCCGTTGTCGTTGTGACCGGCGCCTCCGCCGGACTTGGGAGAGCCATAGCGCACCGCTTCGCGCAAGAGGGCGCGCGCCTCGAACTCATTGCGCGCGACGGCGCATCGTTGCAGGACGTCAAAGCGGAGGTCGCGGCGCTGGGCGGCGAAGCGAGCACGTTCACCTGTGATGTCGCCAACGCTTCCGCCGTTTTCTCCGCCGCTGAGTTTTTCGAGCGCCAGCTCGGGCCGATCGACATTTGGATTAACAACGCCATGCTGACCGTCTTCTCGCCCATTTGTGACATGACGCCCGATGAATTTCGCAGAGTGACTGAAGTGACCTATCTTGGTGGAGTGCACGGCGTCATGGCGGCGCTTCGCTGCATGAGACCGCGCAACAAGGGGTCGATCATACAAATTGGCTCGGCGCTCGCCTATCGCGGTATTCCCCTGCAGGCAGCCTATTGCGGCGCAAAGCACGCGCTGCGAGGCTTTGTCGGCTCTCTCAGGTCGGAGCTCATTCACGAAAAGAGCGACATTCGCGTCACCATGGTGCAGCTGCCGGCGATCAACACCACGCAATTTTCCTGGGCGCGCGCGCACACGCGGTACGAGCCGCGTCCCGTCGCTCCCGTGTTCGAACCCGAGGCGATCGCCGAGGCCATTTATAAGGCGACGATCGGGGGCGGGCGAGAATATTGGGTGGGATTGAGCACGCTCGAGGCGATTTTCGGCAATGGCGTCGCGCCCGCACTGCTCGACTACTATCTCGGATGGTTCGGCTATCGCGCGCAGGAACGCGAGGCGAAAGTCGCAAGAGACAGGCCCGACAATCTGTATTCGCCAGTGACACGGCTTCACAGCACCCGAGGACCCTTCGGTCGCGAGGCGCGAAACTCCGTCCGGATGATCTCGCGCACCCAAGCGCATTTGGCGGTGATCGCCGCGTCGCTTGGCGCCGCGGGCGCGGTTTGGGCACTCGCCCGTTCCAGCCTCGGACGGCCACTGCTTCAAGCGAAGCTGACGCGACACGCCGCCTAAAGCCACCTTCGAGGGCGCCATGCCGATAGAGATCAAGATTGGGCCGCCGCAGATCACCATCCACAGTGACCGCAACGCCTTCGTCAGCGCGCCGGATGGCGGCGTCGACCCAAGTCCAATGGCGGTCTGTTCTTTCGCGACACGCGGCTCCTTGCAAAGTGGCGACTGACAGCAAGTGGAACGCCCTGGACGCTCCTGAATTCTGCAAATGAAAGCGCGCGATCGGTCCGAATCGTCCTGCTTAATCGGGAATTCAGATCAAGGCGCGGACGCGTGCCGCAACGCACGCTCGCGCTTGTCTCTCTCGGACTCTGGCACTGGCTTGCATGAGGCCTTCGAGTTGGCGAACCATAGCGCTTCAGAAATCGACTTCGACCTTGAGCTTGAGATTGGCTCGGACTTCGCCGACATTTTCGAGGTGAAGAGCCGTGCTGTGAGCCAACGTCAGGGCGTCGCTACGACTTGGAGCTGTGAGGAGCAGAGCCTCACAAACTCATATGAGCGGGAAGATTTTAGAAGAGCGGTGCGCTTGCGGATGCGCCAGCGGCCAGGACAGTTGCGCGGTTCTCAAGTTCCGATCCCAAATTCGACCGTATCGGTAAACAGGCATTGGAGGACATTGCGTCGTTGGGTCTTCAGATGCGCAACCGCCCGCGAAAGCGCTTTCCCGCCGCAGGCGCTCCCTGGTACTCACCGTCTTTGGACGTGACATTCTGATTGCCGCCCTTCAGTTTCAGCTCGTCGATCCTATGCTCGCGCATGGAGCACTCGATATTCTCGGCGAGTTGCAGGCCCAGGAAGTCGACGACTTTCGTGACGCCGAACCCGGAAAGATCCCCACGAAATGCGCCACGGAGAGCTGGCGCATTTCCACGAGGTTCCGCAGTATCCCTATTACGGCGCCGCCGACACCACGCCGCTCTATTTGATCCTCCTCCATTCCACTTGGAGACGCAGCGGCGAGCGCGCGCTCATCGAACGGCATCTCGCTACGGCGAAAATGTGTCTCGAGTGGATCGGCGCCTTTGGCGATCGCGACGGCGACGGCTTTCAGGATACCAAACGCGCTCGGCAAAGGGTTATGAAAACCAAAGCTGGAAGGAACTCCGGCGACGCCATCGTCTATCCAGACGGCCGACATGTGCAAGGAGCAAAAGCGCTGTGCGAGCTGCAGGGCTATGTGTTCGACGCCTGGACGAGAATGTCGGAGATCTTCGAATTTCTCGGTGACGCTGAGGGGGCGAACGCCTACGTGGGAAAGCGAAGGCGCTTTACGAGCGCTTCAATGAGGCGTTCTGGGACGAGGAACTCGGCTTTTATGCTTTGACGCTTGACGGCGACAAGCGAAGGGTGATGTCCATCGCGTCCAACCCTGGCCACTGTCTGTGGTCCGGCATCGTGCCGGCTGAACGCGCCAAACGCGTCGTCGACAGGCTTTTCCGCCCCGACATGTGGAGCGGCGGGGGTATCCGCACGCTCTCGGCCGACCATTCCGCCTACAATCCCTACGCTTATCAGCGTGGGGCGATCTGGCCCCACGATAACTCCCTCATTGCTCTGGGGCTCAAGCGCTACGGTTACATCGATGAATGTCACCGCCTCATTCGCGCCGTGCGTGACGCGGCCGACTACTTCACCTCGGGGCGGCTGCCTGAGCTTTTCGCCGGGACAGACCGAGCGAGCCTGAACTTTCCGCTTCGCTACATCGGCGCAAACGTGCCTCAGGCTTGGGCGAGTGGAGCCGTTTTCGCGTTCGTTCAGGCGCTCATCGGCTTCGAGCCGGACTTGCCCAATCTCAAAATGCGGCTCGATGCGACTTTGCCGGACTGGATGCCGCTGCTGCACCTGCTGGACGTGCCCCTAGGCGAAGGAGGGCCGATTTCCGCTTTCGCCGAGAGGAGGGCGGGACAAATCCACCTTGATCTGGAGCCCGATGATCTCTCGCCAATTCATGTGTCTTCAGAAGCTTTCCGTCGCAGGTGAAATCGGACTCGCGGCTTTTTTTCAAATCCCCGAGCCCTCTTTAAATTTCTGTCGCCATTGTGAGCCAGCCCTGAAATGGCTCAGGAAGGACTCAGACGACGTTAAAACGATCGTGCAGACACTGATCGTCGCAATAAATCGTGGAGAAGCGCAAATTGGCCTTGCTACGATGTGCGCTCACTTACGCTCGAATTGGATTTGATCGGCTTCTAATTGACTTCTAAAATTCACGCCCGAAATGCCGCTCCAAAGAACCTGATTTAGGGCCCCGCCTCGGTATCTGTGGGTGTGCTTAATGCTGCGCTCCAGCAACCGGAATTGCGATGACTAAAGTTACCTAGTGCTTTACAAACTGATCCATGTTGCTTCGAGATGCCATGATAATACTTAAAATGTTTCTGGATTCCAATACAGTAGAAGAGGAATTGACAAGTTGGCAATCGTCGAACTAACTTTCCTAGTAGAGGGTTGGTCGCGCGGGTTCCAGGGGCTTGGGGGGAGGTCGCGCTGCATCGGCTCTCGCCTTCGCGTGTGAAGCGCCGAAGGGTATGAACAATGCGTTCTATGACACCTTAGAAAATCCACTGTCATCTCCCCTCAGCATTCGCCTTTCCGCGCTGGGCGCGCAGGCGATCTTTTGGAAGGCGAGGGGCCGATGGTTTCGCTGCCCGAAAAGTATCGACGCTTCGCCCATGCCAATAGCTTGGCAAATCGTCTCCCTGCGCTTCTGCGCGCACGCGTCATCGACGGTAGAGCGAGAGTAATTGCGCCGTTCTCTAGTCTGCGCGCGACGATCTGACAAGGCCGACCGACGAGGGCCGCGCTTCAGCGCGCCGGACCTGAGCAGACTGGAGCGAGCGACGGTTCCAACGGCCACATTTGCTCGCCGCCGCCTTTCCCAAAGCGCGCAAGCGCGCGGATCGACGAGACGCCGACCACTTTCTCCACGTCAGGGGATGTCTACCCCAATCCAATCTGATCTCGTCTTCCAACTCCCGATGCACAAACCTTTTCGTGCTCGGAGCGCCTAAAGCTGCCAAACGCGAACTCGATATTTGTATCCTCACTTCTCAGGGCTAAAGCCGAACGTAAGGAGATTGTGTAACTCTTTGTTTTAGTGGTGCCGGTTGCAGGATTTAAACCGAGGACCTACTGATTACAAATTTGATGGCCGCGGTTTTACTGCTCTTTCCACTGATTTCTAACTGGCAGAAAACCCTGCAAAAATCTAGCAATGAACCTTTCCCTTGATTTCCAATAAGCGATGGGGTTTTCTAATACCTGCTTACCAGCTGCTTACCGAAATTGAAAACTGTGGGTCGCTAGATGGCGCAGGGTCGTATCACGAAACGGGCGGTGGACGCCCTCAAATGTCTCAATGGGAAGGATAGGGCTTTCCTTTGGGACGACGCGCTCGCTGGCTTCGGCGTCGCGGCTTTTCCTACCGGCCGCAAGGTCTATGTCGCTCAATATCGACAGAATGGCCGCTCGCGTCGCGCTAACATTGGCGAGCACGGACGGCTCACGCCCGACGAGGCGCGTTCACAGGCCAAAAAAATCTTGGGCGCGGTCGAAAAAGGCTCCGACCCCATAGCTGAGCGTCGCGCCGCGCGAGCAGTGAGAAGTTTTGGCGAGATTGCCGACGACTTCATTCGGCTGCATGTCGACGCCAAGCGCAAGGGCCGGACTGCGGCCGAATACAAGAGAATCCTCAAAGCCCACGTCCTACCAGCGGTCGGTTCTAAGCGGTCTGGACGTGCGGCGCGCCGACTTGGCGGAGCTACATAGCAAGCTTTCCGATCGGCCTTACGAAGCCAATCGTGCGCTGGCGCTGGTTTCAGCAATCTGGAATTGGGCTGCGCGGCGCGACGAAGTTGCTCTGACGGACAACCCGGCAAAAGGGATAGAACGCTACCCGGAAAAGGGGCGCGAGCGCTTCCTGACGAGTGAGGAATTATCGCGGCTCGGGGCGGCGCTCTCGGATGGCGAAACCATCGGCCTGCCGTATGCGATCGACGAAGCCAAGGCGAAGGCCAAACACGCGCCGAAGGCCGAGAACCGTCGTGTTCGGCTCGATCCGTTCGCAGTTGCAGCGATTCGGCTATTGATCCTGACGGGCGCCCGGCTTCGGGAAATTCTCGACGCTCAGTGGTCGCAGGTGGACTTGGAGCGCGGCATTCTTTTTCTGCGGGATCGAAAACGGGCAAGAAGCCGATCTACCTCTCCGCCGCCGCTCAGGCCGTTCTCTCGGGCCTGCCGCCTGTCGAGGGAAACCCTCACATCATTGCCGGCGCGAAGGATGGCGCACCCCGTGCCGATCTCAACGCCATGGGAAGCGGTTCCCGCACTCGGGCCTCAAAGGCTTCCGGCTACATGACCTCCGACATTCCTTCGCCAGCTTCGGCGTAGGCGCGTCGCTCGGCTTGCCGATCGTGGGTAAACTGCTTGGTCAAAAGCAGGCGGCGACGACGCAGCGCTATGCCCATTTGGACGCCGACCCGCTGCGGCGCGCCGTTGAAACCATCGGCGCGACAATCGCCGCCGGGATGGAGGGCAAGAAGGGTGCGACGGTGACACCGATCGCGACGGCGAAGCGAGCCTGACGATGGAGAAAGCAGAGCGCGCCAAGGCTCTCGCCGACATTTGCTCGATGTGCGAGCCCTTTGCGCTTGGCTGGCGGGCCGAGCGGGTCGGAGAGAGGATTCTTGAAATTGCGCGGTGTGCGGCGCTTGCCCGCTCGATCCCCTTAGAAAAGCGCCGCTGCATCGCGCGCAAGGGTAGGGATTTGCTCAACGAGTTGAAGGAACTAGGCGGCGGCGGACTCAGCGAAAGGGCATTGTTGGACTTGGAGGCGCTGGCGCAAGGCGCGGTCCAGCGCACCGGACGCGGTGGCGACCGTCGCAGCGGCGAACATTCGGCGAAAGCCGCTATGCATCGGATGATCGTCAGGCTTTATATCGAAGCCAAGGGGGAGGACGGCTTCTCAAAGGACGGGCCGCTCGTCCGCTTCGTTGCCGCCGTGTGCGGTTTTCTCGGCGTGGAAGCTCCGACCAACGACGCTATCAAAGCTCATGCACATGACATCAGGCGATCTGTGAAAAAGACCGACGGATCCGAGCTTTACAGGGAACGTGCGCAGGGTGGTCCGATCAAATTTTGAAAAGACCATTTAGACAGCGCGAAGCGCGTGCGTAAATTGCTGACCCATTCCCGGCGCCGACCGGAAATTTCCAGGGAATGGCTCACATGGCGAACGCCACACAATATCTTCGCCGCAAAGACGCAGCGGCTTATCTTCAAGAAACTATGGGTTCGGCGCAGAGAGGACGCTCGCCAAGGGCGTCGTGACCGGCGACACGCCCGCTTACCACAAGGCCGGGCGGCTTGTTCTTTACACTCGCGACGCGCTCAACTCTTGGGCGCTGGCGAAGATCAGCGCGCCGCGGCGCAGCACGTCGCAGGCTGCTTGATCGTGGCGCCCTCGAAAAAGCCGAGGGCCGCTGCGCCGCGTGACACGGCGAGCGACCCTCGAAATACTGAGCGCTTTGGCGGGCTGCTCGACACAAAAAATACGCTGCAACGGCGCGAGGCGCAAGGCGGACACCCTGTCCTAGGCTCAAATGCCCTGGGGACATTGCTCGCCCTTCTTGCCAGCCTCGACCCCTCGTTCGCGGCTGCTCTCATCGCCATGGCGGCGGGAGGATCGCCATGAGCCGCCCTCGCCGCAAAAACGCGATTTCCGGGGCATTCACCGCGCGACTCGCCGAACTGCTGGAAAGCCCGGCCTATCGTGCGCTGAGCTTGAGCGCACATCGTGTCCTCTCACGAATTGAGATCGAACTCGCGCATCATTGGGGACGCGACAACGGGACGCTTCCGATTACATATGAGCATTTCAAAGAATACGGGATCGACCGACACGCCATCGCGCCAGCGATTCGCGACTCCGTGGCGCTCGGCATCATTTTGTTCGAGCCTGGCGCTGCAGGAAACGCCGGATTTCGGGCGCCAAATCGCTTTGGCCTGACCTATCGCCCCCGAGAAGGCGTGCTTGGCGACGGCTCCCATGAATGGCGACGCGTCAAGACCGTCGAAGCAGCGCTCAAGATCGCCGCAGAGGCGCGCAAGACGCCAACAACAAACAGCATCCGCCGGGGAGGGAAACGCGTCACGCGTGCTGGAAAGGCGGCCTGCCAAAACAAAAGTCCAGTTGGGGAAAAAACCAATTTCGGTGGGGAGAACCCCCACCGAAAATCAAAAACCCCAGTGGGGGAATCCCCACTACTGGTCCAGTGGGGGGACGCCCACCACCTATATATCTGGGCCGGGCGGGCGATTCTAATCAAAGCAACCGTTCCAAACCCGGCAACGCTCGAAATCGCCGACGCCGATGTTGGCCTCGCCCTCGTCCTGGCGGAGGGCCACGCATGAGCGCCGCGTCACCGCCTCTCGTCGCACTCATGCAGGGACGCCGCGCAAGGCCGCGGAGAGCGCCGCAGTTGCGCCCGCGCGAGATCATGCTCCACATGGCCGTCGCACGGATTTTGCGCGACTACGGGCGCCCGGAATGGCGTTGGAGCCACTTTCCCGCCGGGGAGGCCCGAGACGGTAGGACGGGCGCTCGGCTGAAAGCGATGGGCCTGCGACGCGGCTGGCCGGATTTTCTGCTGATAGCGCCGAGGGGCTTGGCGCACTGCTTGGAGTTGAAAAGGATCGGCAAGTTCGCTGAGCGAGGACCAGAAGGCCTTCGCCACATGGTGCACGGCGAACAACGTCCCTCACGTCGTCGCTTGCACGATCGAGGAAGCGCTTGAAGCGCTCGAAAGCTGGGGCGCGCTACGCATAAAGGTCGTTGGCACCGGGCTCGCGAGAACGCCCGCGACATGAGCGAAGCGCCTGTTCGTGCGTTAGTCCCGCGAGGTCGATTTTGAGAAGCTTGTCGGGCGCGCGCGTGAGGGATGGCAAGCAACGCCCCCAAATCGGGGGAGCTAGCCGACGCGCGCACCTTGCAATCGGGCTGGGCAATCGGGCTGGCGGTCTTCGTGCTGCCGCGCTTCCTGAAATCGTGATGCTCAGGCGGCGTCTGGAACCTCCTTCTCGATTGGCTTCCGTGGTGCAACGAGAACTTGGCATCCGCTACAAGGGTTGCTGAGAGAGTGTGCTAGTGGATACAATGAGACGCTTCGAACCCTCCGAAAGCGTCGCAAGGGCTTGCGGCCTCGGATAACACCTAGGACTCTTCCGTCTGATTTGCACCACTAGCGTAGTCGCAGCGTCAGCCCGCAGGGGTAGCAAAATGGGTGACAAGGAAACTAGTAGCTCCCTAGTCCGCCTCGCCGGCCCAGCGTTCATCATCGCCATAGCCGCATTCTATATTTCTGCTGGGCATGAGTGGTATTTCGACGGCAAGATGCTGCTGTGCACTTACGAGGAGATCAGCAAACCGACTTCTTGGTGCCACCGGCCCGATCCCCCCGCAAGCACGCCAGAAGTTCGCGCTCGTCCGTCAGACTGCGTTACTCGTGCCCGCACGGCGGATGAAATACTCGCCTGCAACTATAGTGAGTATAATAGAGGTTATGATGAACTCAAAAAATTTTGGGGGGATGATATCATTAGCAAGTTTTTTGAGAACATCTATAACATGTTCAAAAGATGGTTCATGGAGTGGGTCAATGGATGGTTCTGGCCAGAATTCGCGCCGAAGTGGAACACCTTCTTCAGCGCCGACACAACGGAGGCGAGCCACCATCGACTTGCCTTTGGCATCGTCGTTGCAATTTTTTACGCTCAGCTTGTGTCAAAGGTTATTGGCTCAACATTCGACTGGTTGCATGGCAAGTGACGGTTGCGCACAAGGGATTGGCTCAAGGAGGCCTGGAAAGTGGCGAGGGCGCAACGCGCCTTGCATATGTCAAATCAATCGCTTTTCGTTCTATCTACGGGACGGCTCCGGCCGTCGCCGACGAGCGCCGCGACCCCGGATCTAAGGGCGCGGCGTTTTCGTTTTCGATCTCCAATTGAGGCTACCGGCTTCCGATAAGCGGGGCGTCGACTTTACGATCTCGCTATGCCTCGCCGATCCGATGGTCCCACGACGGATATTCCAAACATACGCAGCCTCGGCGTGCGTTCGCTCTTCGCTTCTTACGCCGGTCGTCGGCATCGCCAGGGATGTTGCCCTCGCCCTCGGCCTATGCAACTCTTTCAACCAAAAGAGCTTCGTGATTGCTACCGTAGCAAAGGATAGCAAATATGCGGGGATCGCGACCGGGAGAGCGACGCGGCGGCCGCAAGGCCGGAACGAAGAACAAGGCCACGCTGGCGCGCCAGCAGGCGCAGGCTGATGCCTCGGCGCAGATTGCCGCAGGCGCTCGGCCCCGACGCATTTGAGGGCGACGCCCATGCGTTTCTCGTGATGCTTTACAAGGACGCATCGCAACCCATCAGCATGCGCATTGACGCTGCGAAGGCCGCGCTTCCTTATGAAAAGCCGAGGCTCGCCCTCGGTTTTCGGCGTCACCGTCGACGATCCCCACGGCAGCTGGCCGATGCGATCAGGGGAAGTTGCCGAGGAGGCGCACCGACAGCGCCTCGCTGAGCGAGCGGCGCTCGAAGGCCGGTGAGAGGGACCGAAGGATTGAGAGGCCCGCGCCGCGATGCAGTCGATCGACGCCGGACGCTGAGATCAAAGTCAGGCTCCTGGCAAATGCATAATTCGGCCGAGAGACGGCGCGCGGCTGGCAGGGATAGCCATGCGTCGTCGAGGTCGGCCTCTCGCGCTAAAGGGCAAAGCACGAATTAGGGGGAGGGCGGTGAACAGTGGCCGCTGCGTCGCCTTCCACATGGCGGAAGTCGCCACCCCTCGACCTTTTCGCCGACATCTTGCGGATGATCGCGGCGCTGCGACCGCCAACGTAGGCGGCCATGGCCGGGGTTGCGACGGCGCCAGCGTGGGGGAGAAGTGAAGACTTTTTTGGGGGGCGCGTCCGCGTTGACTTACAACCGTGATAGCGCGAGTTCAGATATCCCGCAGAGCATCCAAGGCTCAGTGTTCAGCCCGCCCGCTATGCGCGCGATGTTGTCGATGGAAACGTTGCGCTCCGCTCGCTCGACAGCGCTGAGATAGGTTCTGTTCATCCCACACTCGTGCGCGAGCGCCTCCTGGCTCAGCCCACGTTCGGCTCGCAGCCGCCGCATGTTCTTCGCCAAAATGTCGCGTAGGGGGCCTGGGTGCGTCCGCTTCACGGACGCAATTCCTGCGGATTGCCGATTTTAAGGCGACCGCTTTTAAGTTACATTCAGTTGCGATGACGCGAAATCGGGGGATTTCCGATGTCCGCCATTTCTATCTTGCCCGAGACAGGCTCCTGGCGATCACGCGACGTGCGCTACCTTGCCGGCAATGGCCCTCCATTCTCGCCATGTTGCCGGAGTTTGAATTGGCTCCGTTCGTAGCCGGCCCCGAGGAGCCCAGAACCCGTTCCTCCAGGTCGTGATGCGACAGCCGTTGACCAAGGTGGAGCGGCGTGCCCGTCGGCGTAGTTTCACAACCTATTCGCTCGCGCAGCATCGCACGGTTGCCGAATTGTGTCGCAAAGGCTTGCAGAATGCTGGAATTGATGTGGATAAGTTGCGTTACGAAGTGGGGTTGTCCGAGCTTGGCGAATGGATGAACCTACGTATTTACTTGCCTAGCAAGTATAATATCAAAGAAAAAAATAGAAACACCGAAACCGCGCTGCGGCTTGAGTGCTTCAATTCGGTTGATGGGTCTTCGCGCCTCGTCATCATATTTGGATGGCTCAGATTTGTTTGTTCTAACGGTCTGGTCATCGGCGAAACAAAAATCGAAATCAAGGAGCGTCACGGGCAAAGTCTTGACCTCGTCGAGATTGCGAGCCGAATTCCAGCCAGCTCTGGACGCTGTGGAAGGCGACAAATCAAGATGCAAAGTGGCAAGGCGAGAAAATCGCCATCGACGCCGTCAAGGTTTGGGCCGATCGAAATCTTACTGAAGGATGGGGGAAGAAGGCTGCCGCGAAGGGTCTACCACATCTGCCAGGCCGGCAAGACATCGAGTTCCAAGACCCCTTTGCTCCTGGCGCCGCGACAGAAAAGCCGATCCGGGAACTCGGTCCTGTGCCGGGCGCTCCGGAGCGGGCGACGACAAAGTATGACGTGGTTGCAGGCAATGTCCTATGTCGCGACGAAAGGAACAACACCGAGGAGCGTTTCGCATGGCAGTCGGAGATTCCCTCCTCCTGATTCGCTCCCGACGGCTTCCTAACTCGTGACCGCGAGATAGACACCGCGGGCTCCACCGCTCTTTCGCTTCCGGTCAACGACCGCGGTGGTCTTCGCCCCATCGCCGATTGTTTTCGGCGCGCCATTCCGTCATCTTCGCTTTGAAAGGACTGGGGATGGCGGCATTTGAGGAAATCAAGCCTGGCGCGCGTCTTTCGGGCCTCGACGCCGCTGGGGTCGCCGAAGTCGTGCAGGTCGCTCGCTTCGGCCCGGATGCCCTCAACATCGTCTTCCGGGTCAATGGGCGCGTCGGCGAGCGGCTTGTCTTTCGCGGCGAGGAAGCCGCTTTCGATCTGATCGACTCCGGACGCGTCTATGGCTTTGATTCGGACGGCGCCTTGCTGCGTCTCGCTTCCGAAGCCTATCGCATCCGGCTCGCTATCTATTCGACCCCTACCTCGCGGTGACCGCCTCGCAGATCGAGGCGCTGCCTCACCAGATCACGGCTGTCTATGGAGAGATGCTGCCGCGCCAGCCACCCCGATTTTTGCTCGCCGACGATCCCGGCGCCGGGAAGACCGTCATGGCGGGTCTTCTGATCAAGGAGCTTCTGATCCGCGGCGATCTCGAGCGCTGCCTGATCGTGGCCCCCGGCGGCCTGGTCGAGCAGTGGCAGGACGAGATGGTCGAAAAGTTCAACCTGCACTTCGATGTCCTGACGAGAGACCAAATCGAAGCGTCGGTGACCGGCAATCCGTTCGTCGAGAGGAGCCGGCTCATCCTGCGGCTCGACATGGCCGCCCGCTCCGATGAGATCAAAGCGAAGCTCGAAGCCGCCGGCGACTGGGACCTGATCATATGCGACGAGGCGCACCGCATGGCCGCCTCCTACTTTGGCGGCGAGGTCAAGGAAACGCGGCGCCACAAGCTCGGCAAGCTCCTGGGCGCCCGGTCGGCCTATGCGGTGGCGTTCTTCCGCTTCCCGTTCCGCATGGCGGCGTTCTGGGTGATTTTCGTCACCCTTATGCTGCCGGTGGAGGTGCGCATCATCCCCACCTATACGGTGGTGGCCGACCTCGGCCTGATCGACACGTTCCGGGGCTGACCGTGCCGCTGATCGCCTCGGCCACCGCGACGCTGCTGTTCCGGCAGGTGTTTCTGGCGGTGCCGGACGAGCTGGTCGAGGCCGCCCGGATGGACGGCGCCGGGCCGTGGCGGTTCCTGCGCGACATCCTGCTGCCGGTGTCGGCCGCGAACATCGCCGCGCTGTTCGTTATCCTGTTCGTCTACGGCTGGAACCAGTATCTCTGGCCGCTGCTGGTGGCGACCGACCGCAACCTGACACCATCGTCATCGGCATCGTGAAGATGATCGGCACCGAAACCGAGACCGAATGGAACCGCGGTGATGGCCACCGCCGTGCTGGCGCTGGTGCCGCCGGTCGCGGTGGTCATGCTCATGCAGCGCTGGTTCGTCGAAGGGCCTGACCGAAGGCGACAAGTAGATGGCCGCCCCTGGTTCTTGACGACTCTGCGCAAGAGCTTCGGCGCGGTGGCGGTGCTGCACGGCATCGACCTCACGATGGCATCGCGGCGAGATGCTGGTGATCGTCGGCGCCTCCGGCTGCGGCAAGTCCACCCTGCTGCGGCTGGTGGCGGGGCTGGAAGCGCCACCGCCGGGCGCATCCTGCTGGACGGGCGGGATGTGGCGCGGCTCGACCCGGCCGGCGCGGGACATCGCCATGGTGTTCCAGAATTACGCGCTCTATCCGCATATGTCGGTCTTCGACAACATGGCCTACGGGCTGCGCATCCGCGGCCTGACGCGACGGCGACATTGCCGCACGGGTGGAGGCGGCGGCGGAGCTGCTGGGCCTGGTGCCGCTGCTGGGCGCAAGCCGCGCCAGTTTCCGGCGGCCAGCGCCAGCGGGTCGCGATGGGCGCGCCATCGTGCGCGAGCCGAAACTGTTCCTGTTCGACGAGCCGCTGTCCAACCTGGACGCCACGCTGCGGGTGCAGATGCGCGCCGAAATCCGGCGTCTGCAACGGCGCATGGGGGTGACCAGCCTGTATGTGACGCATGATCAGGTGGAGGCGATGACCCTCGGCGACCGGCTGCTGGTGCTGCATAACGGCCGTCCGGTGCAACTCGCCACCCCCATGGAGGTGTTCGAGCGTCCGGCGGACACCTATGTGGCTGGCTTCATCGGCGCGCCCGCGATGAATTTCCTGCCCGGGTCCTTGAGCCACGCGGGCACGGCAGCGGTTTTCTTCAGCCGGGCCGGGTGCTGCCTTCGCGGATGGGCGGCGCGACGGTGCGGACGGACGCCGGCTGGTGCTCGGCATCCGGCCGGAGCATCTGGTGGCGGACCCGGCGGGGATGAAGGTGCAGATCGACCTGGTGGAACCGCTGGGGTCGGAAACCGTGCTGATCGGCCGCCTGCCCGACGGCACTCTTTTGTCGGTCAAGCGGCCCGGCGCGGCGGAGGACGGCGAGAGCATGACGGTGAGCATCCCGCCCGCCCACCTGCATGTGTTCGATGCGGAGAACGGTTTGCGGCTCGATCCGGCAGGTTGCGGGGCGTAGCCCCGCGCCCCACCAGGGCTTTGCCCTGGACCCACCGTCGCG
>CAWEGE010000006.1:0-52357 GCA_963808525.1 uncultured Alphaproteobacteria bacterium | reverse complement strand
TCTCTTCCGCAAGCCTATTTTCTAGCTTTGTTCGCCCGCGGGACCAGCAAATTCGATCGCGCCGCTTTCTCACCACAATTGACGTTATATTATAACATTGCATCGTATCGCTACCCCGACGCGAATGGAACCCCGCTATGGGCCAACGGCTCGTCAGACGATCTCTCGCTTTCCTTGCGGCGATTCTGGCTACGCTGCCGGAGCGCGACGCCGCCGCTCAATATTCGCTTCCCGACATTGAGTTGGCGCAAAAGCCGCGCAAGCCGGCCCGAAGTCGACCGCCGCAGCCGGCGCGCCCGACAACGACGGCGGCGCGTCACTCCGCGCCGCCATCGAGTTAGCGCGCGGCGGCGGTCCCGGGCCCGCCGACTCCGGCTCCCGCGCCCTCGCCGCCGTCGGCGGAACTGACCAACGCCGCCCGGCTCGACCGCCTGCTGCCGAAGATCGGCGTGAGCCAATATTCGCTCGACCGCGCGACGATAGAGGCGCTTCCGCAAGGCAATGAGACGCCGCTCGATAAGGTCCTGCTTCAAGCTCCCGGAGTGGCGCAAGATTCGGCCGCCAGCGGCAATCTGCATGTCCGCAACGAACACGCCAATCTGCAATACCGCATCAACGGCATCCTCCTGCCCGATGGCGTCTCGGGCTTTGGGCAGGTCATGGACACGGGCTTCATCGGCTCCCTGTCGCTGGTCACCGGCGCGCTGCCGGCGCAATACGGCCTGCGCACCGCGGCCCTTGTCGACATCATCTCGCGCGCGCCGCCCGACACGCCTGGCGGCAATGTCACGCTCTACGGCGGCAGCCACGCCACCGGCCAAACCTTCTTCGAATATGGCGCCAAGAGCGGACAGTGGGAAGTCTTCGCCACGGGCCGCCTGGTTCGTAACAACCTCGGTATCGAAAACCCGACGCCGAGCCATGAGGCGATCCACGACCTCACCGAGCAGGGGCGGTTCTTCGGCTATGCGTCCTACGCGATCGACGACGCAACGAAGCTCAGCTTCATCACGGGAACGTCTGCCGCCAATTTCCACATCCCCAACAACCCCAATCAACCGCCGAATTTCGAGGCCTTCGGCGTCAGCTGGTTCGACTCTGCGAAGCTCAACGAAATCCAGGACGAGCGCAACTTTTACAATGTCATCGCCTTGACGCAATCCTCCGCCGCCCTGGACACGCAGCTCTCCTATTTCTCGCGCTACTCGACGCTGCATTACGTCCCCGATCAGATCGGCGATCTCATCTTCGACGGCGTCGCGTCTGACGTCTATCGCGCGAGCCTCGTCAACGGGCTGCAAGGGGACGCCGCCTATCGCATCACGGACGCCCACACATTGCGCGCCGGATTTACCGCCAGCAGCGAAAAAACCCATGTCGTCAACAATTCGAGCCTCGAGCCGCTCGACGCGAATGGCGATCCGATCGACCAGCCTTATGGAGTTCTATGATTCCAGCGCAAAGGTCGGCTGGATCGCCGGCGTCTATGCGCAGGACGAATGGAAGCTCAACGATCAGCTGACGCTGAACGGCGGCCTACGCTTCGATCAGATCTGGCAGTTCGTGGAGGCGAACCAAGTCAGTCCGCGCTTCGCGCTCGTCCTCAAGCCGATGGAGGGAACGACGCTGCACGGTGGCTACGCCCGCAATTTCACGCCGCCGCCACAGGCGCTCGCCTCGCCGACGACTCTCGCCTTTTACAACAACACGACGCAGCAGCCGGAGATCCCCTTCTCGAGTCCCGTGCGTCCCGAGCGCGCGCATGTTTTTGACGTCGGCGTGACGCAGAAGATCGCGCACGAGCTCGAGATCGGCCTGGATTTCTATTACAAGCGCGCGCGCAATCTTCTCGACGACGGCCAGTTCGGGCAAGCCTATGCGCTGACGGCCTTCAACTACGATCGCGCCTACAACAGCGGCGTCGAGCTCTCGTCCAAATTCGAGAGCGGCGACTTTCGCGCCTACGGCAATCTCGCCTGGGGCCGCCAGCGCGCCACGCAGTGGACATCCAATCAATTCCTCTTCGACGCCGACGAATACGCCTATGTGGCGAACCATTACATCTATACAGACCACGCCCAGATCTGGACGGCCTCAGCCGGCGCATCCTACGTCCTTTCGGGGACGCATGGCGCAATCGACATGATCTATGGCAGCGGCCTGCGTTCGGGCTTCGCCAATACGACGCATGTGTCTCCCTACACGCAGGTCAATCTCGGCCTGTGGCGCGAGATCGGAACCCTGTTCGACAAGCCGCTCACGCTTCGTTTCGACGTCGTCAACCTCCTCGATCACGCCTATGAGCTGCGCGACGGCTCGGGCATCGGCGTCTTCGCACCGCAATATGGGCCGCGGCGGGGATTCTTCGTCGCCTTGAAGCAGGCGTTCTGACGAGCCAAAATCATGTCGGATAAGGCGCGCGATAGACGCCCGGCGGCTGGGGAGCCATCGCAGGTGGTTTGCGCTCTTTGGCAACGCGGTTTTCTCGCTCGTCGCAGAGCGAAAAGCCTTTACTCACTGCCAAGGGGAACGCGGAATCAGGATGCCTTAATACCTCTCATCATTGCTGAGGGAGCTCTCTATGCCTTGCTCAATCACAGCGTTTTTTCTGCAACTTTAAGAACTTCTTCGAATGCCGCAAATCGTCTTTTAACTGTGGTTAGGGAAACTAAAGCAAAAATCGAAGCAATGCCCCCGAGGAAGCTCAGGATAGCATGGGCCTAATGGAGGTAATCTCTCTGACATCCTCACTTTCTACATTTGAAGCGGTGTTTTTGGCGGAACTAGCTATTATGCCCGTATATTCGATAACGCAAAAAGGTGGATTTGATACCGCAGCTCTTATCGAGAATGGCTCAGCTTGCTTCCCTGCTGAGATACGCATGAAAGCGCCAGAAGCTGTCGCGGACCTTGAGCAAGCTACGCGATGCATAGCCTTTGAGATGCCCACCGCTGCTGGGTTCCATCTGCAGCTAATGAGTTTGTGTTACGCAAATATTGGGATCATTTAACAGATTAGCCTAGACCATTAACAAGAAACATGGGCGACTATCTCAAAAAGATGGAAGACTTAAGAATTGGAAATCCGAATGTTAAAGCTGCACTCAGACACCTGAAAGAATTACATAGAAATCCATTGATTCATCAAGAACATTATCTTGAGACGACAGATGAGTCTATTGCCCTCATGAATGGGATACATGCTATTATAACGTATATGCTGAAAGAAATAGAAAATGAAGAGCAAACTGATGGAGCACTAGCTGGTGATTTATCCTCCCCAGTCAGGTCATAGTTCATCCGGGAGCACCTTTACGGGTGCTGATGATGAAGATGCCGCCAGGGCTTAATCAACGCTCCCGATTTACACCGCCCCGATGACCCGCGCAAAAACCTCCCTCACCCTAAATTGCGTCTCGGCCAGATGCGCTTCGAGATGCGAGAGGTCGGGGGCGGCGGCCACATCGAGCACGAGGCTGGTCAGTCCGCGCGAGGCCGTCTTCGGATCGAAGTTCTCCGGCGCCGCCAAGCGCAGGATTTGCGTGAGCGCCTGATAGAGCGTCGTCGCCTCGCTCAAGGTCGCGATGTCGCCCTCGGGCAGCGCGCCGATCTCGGCAAGCTCTCTCAGCGCCTCCGCAATCGCGGTCGAGAAACGGCGCCCGTCGGCGCGCCGCTGCGTCAGCTGGAGGAACTGCGTCACGAATTCGATGTCGATCTGGCCGCCCGGCGCCTGCTTGAGGTCCCAAAGCCCGCCCGCTCCTTTCTCGCGCTCGAGCCTGCGGCGCATGTCGAGCGCGTCGTCGGCGATGGATTTGGGGTCTTGAGGGCGCGAGAGCGCCTCGGCGATCGCGCTTTCGACGCGCGCCGAGAATTCCGCGGGGCCGGCGACGACGCGCGCGCGGGTCAGCGCCATGCGCTCCCAGGTCCAGGCCTCCTTGGCCTGATAGTCCTCGAAAGCCTGCAGCCGCACGGCGATCGGCCCCTTATTGCCAGAGGGGCGCAGCCGGAAATCGACCTCGTAGAGCAGCCCTTCCGCGGTCGGCGCCGACAGCGCGCTGATGAGCCTTTGCGTGAGGCGCGCGTAATATTGCGCGGCGGAGAGCGAGCTCTCGCCGCCCCGGCTTTCGCTGAGCGGGTCGGCGTCATAGAGCAGCATGAGGTCGAGGTCCGAGGCCGCCGTCATCTCGCGCCCGCCGAGCTTGCCCAGCGCCACCACGGCGGCCGCGCCGCCCGCGATGCGGCCGTGCCTCCTCGCGAATTCGTCCTCGACGCGCGCCAGCAGGGCGCGGATCAGCGCTTCGGCGAGATCGGCATAGGCGGCGCCCGCCTGCGCCGGCGTGAGCTCCCGCGTCATGAGCCGCACGCCGATCAGGAACCGCTGTTCCTGACCGAAGATGCGGGCGCGATCGAGCGCGGCTTCGTAGGAGCGCGCCTCCGCGAGCGCCGCGCAAAGGCGCTGCATCAGATTGTCGCGGCCGGCCGAGGCGGGCTCGATGAGCGCGGCGATGACGCGCGGCCGCCGCGAGAGCGTCTCGGCAAGCTTCGGCGCCGACCCCATGATGGCGGCAAGCAGGCGCAGCAGGCGCGGATTGGCGGCGAGCAGGGAAAAGAGCTGAAGGCCCGCCGGCAGGCGATTCATGAATTTGTCGAAGGCCAGAAAGGCCTCGTCCGGCTCCCCGGTCGCAGCCAGCGCGGCGAGCAGAGCCGGCGTCAGCTCGGTGAGCCGCTCGCGCGCCCGCGCCGAGCGCATCGCCGCGATGCGGCCGAAATGCCAGGCGCGCAGGCTCTCGGTCACGAGACGCGGACGCGTGAAGCCGAGCCGGGTCAGCGTCGCGAGCGTCTCGGGATCGTCCTCGTCGCCGGTGAAGACCAGATTGCCCCCCGCCGCGGAGAGTTCCGGCGCGCCTTCGAAGAGCCGCGCATAGTGAGCCTCGACAGTCTCGAGCCGACGGCGCAAGGCCGGCGCAAAATCGTCATAGCCGACGAACCCCATCATGCGGCCAATCGCCGCAACGGCGGCGTCGCTCGAGGGCAATACGTGAGTTTGTCGATCCTCGACCATTTGCAGCCGGTGCTCGACCTTCCGCAGAAAAAGGTAAGCCTCCGCGAGGTCGTCGCGCACGCTCGCCTCGATCCAGCCGGCCGCAACGAGGCTGTCGAGCATGCCGAGCGTCGAGCGCCCCCGCAGCGAGGCGTCGCGTCCGCCCAGGATGAGTTGCTGGGTCTGGACGAAAAACTCGATCTCGCGGATCCCGCCGCGTCCGAGCTTCACGTCGTGCCCGTTGACTGCAACGACGCCGTGGCCCTTATGCGCGTGAATTTGCCGCTTGATCGAGTGCACGTCGGCGAGCGCGGCGAAATCGTAATGCTTGCGCCAGATGAAAGGCGAGAGCTCTCTCAGGAAGACCTCGCCGGCCTCGATGTCGCCTGCGGCCGGCCGCGCCTTGATGAAAGCCGCGCGCTCCCAATTTTGTCCCATGCTCTCGTAATAGGCGTAGGCGGCCTCCAGCGGCAGCACGATCGGCGTCGCGCCAGGATCAGGCCGCAACCGGAGGTCGAGACGAAAAACATAGCCGTCGACGGTGCGCTCGCTCATGATGCGCACGGCGCGCTGCGTCAGCTTCACGAAGAAATCCCAATCCTCCTCGGACTTGACGAGCTTTGCGCGCGAACGATCGAAGAGCACGACGAGATCGAGATCGGACGAGTAGTTCAGCTCGAAGGCCCCGCCCTTGCCCATGGCGAGGAAAATCCAGCCCGAGCCGCGCGCCGGCGCGTCAGGCTCTGCAAGCGTCAGCCTCCCCGCCAGCGCCGCCTGACGCAAGGTGAAGTCGACCGCCGCGCAAAGCGTCGCGTCGGCGAATTCCGTCAGGGCGCGCATGACGGTCTCCGCGTCCCAGACCTGCGCAAGATCGGCGAGAGCGATGAGCAGCGCCGCCTCCTCCTTGGCGACGCGCAGCGCACGCATCGCCGCAGCCTCCGTGTCAGGCGTGGCCGATCGCACGCGACATAATAACGCAGCGAGGCTTTCCGCGGGGGGCGCGAGCAGCAGGCGCGCAAGACGCGCCGGGTCTCGGGCGGAAATATCGGCAAGAAAGGGAGAGCCGCCGAAAACCCCGGCAAGCAGTTCTCCCGCCTTGGAATTACGATCCAGCAGGGCGACGAGCGCCCCCTCGCCGTCGCGCTCTCTCACCCGCTCCAGGCCCCTTTGCGCCATCGCGGGATCGCCGGCGGACAGGGCGCTCCCCGCACGGGAGAGAAGAGTTTGCGACGCAGCATGGGCCGCGGAGGGCTCGGTTTTTGACGAAGACACGACTCCCGCCTTGCTTCTTGCGCCGAATTCTAAGAGAGTCGGAGGCGATGCTGGACCCCATGGGAGGAGCGCCCGCGTCGCATGCAGTTGCTGCAAAATAACACAGAACAGGGAAGAGGAAATCAGATGAAAGCTACCGCAATTCTCGCCGCCGCCGCGTTGTTTCTCGGCATGACGGGCGCCGCCTTCGCGGAATGCGACACCCACAAGGGCGATCGCGACACCGACAAGCAGACCAAGTGCTCCGAGAAGTGCGAGGACGCTTATACATCCGGCACCATGGTTTACGGCTCGAGTTATGAAGCGCAGAAGGAGAAGGCGGTCGCCTGCTTCGCGGCGTGCGGGTGCCAGGAGCACGGCGCGCAGTTCGTGAACGAACACGGGACCAACCAGGCGCGGTAAGGCCCCTCGGCGCCGGGCTTCAACGTCCGGCGCCGCTTCCCCTGCCGGCCGGATTTCGCCGCGATTTCGTTTTTGCTTCGTTTTTATTTCGCTTTCGCTTCGTTACGAAACCAAGCGCCGGTCAGCGCGCGAAATAGGCTTCCTCCGCCTGCCGCCACTGCGGACTCTCCGTGATGCGCATCAACGCGCGATCGATCGGCTTCTTAAGGGTGCTGTGTTCTGGCAGCGCGATGGCCATGTAGGCCGGCGCGAGCAGCGGCTCAGCAACGCGCAGCGATTTGGCGAAGCGCGTCGCGACGAGAAATCGCAGCGCGCCGACGCTATTGACGACGATGTCTTCGCGCCCCGCAGCCAAAGCCTCCAACGCCTCCGGCAAGCTCGCATAGCTCCGGTGCGGCATGTGTTGATGTGTCAGATATTCCGCTCCCGAGGACGCCGCCCCCGCCGCGAGGCGTTTGCCCCACAGGTCGCTCTGCCCAAACTTCGTCGTCGCTCCCACTTGCTCCGCGGTGAGGCGAGACACCAGGCTCGCGGAGATTAACGAGACCAGTGCGAGACTGCTCAGCATCCAAAGCGTGGCGATGAAGAATCCAAGCGTCGTTTTCGGAGTCTTGTCGCCATAGCCGACGGTCGTCATCGTAACCACGGCCCAGTAGAGGCCATCGCGCAGCGTCCGCACGGCGGATTCCGCCTTAGATGCATCCCTCTCCAGCCGCTCGACGAGCCACATGGCCATGCCGGCCACAAACAGCAACACGACCATAAGGCCGAACACTGGCCCCAGCTCAGAAGCGGCGCCCGAGAAGGACGCGATCGCCGCGCGCGTCCCGACATCCTTGCGCAGCGCCGCCGCGACGCCGGAATGATGCGCGGGGTAGGAGAAATCGACGCGGGCGGCTCGGTCCTCCGTGATCGTGATCGCGCCGATCGCGGCGTCGAACCGGCCTTGCTCGATCCCGCGCAGCACGTCCTCCATGCTGGGCACGAGCGTGAACTGATAGTTTCTGCCGATGTCCTCGGCGACGCGACGCCAGAGATCGACGCTTGCGCCCGTGAAGGAGCCGTCCCGCGCGACGCTCGCATAAGGCGCCGCGTCGTAGACAGCGATCCGCAATGGCTGCGCCTTCGCATCGAAGACGGCTGCAAGAAGCCAGAACGCCAGCATCGCCGCGGCCGTGACGGAGCGACATGCGGCAGGCCCGTTGAGCTTCGACCGACAAAAGATAAGACGCGCCATGGTGGGGCTGGGGCTGGCTCCAAACCTCAATCATTACGCGCGATTACGAAAGGCGTATGTCGCTCGCCGGACCGCTCGCCCGCCCGCGGCCGACGCTGCAGTTCGCGTACTCCCACGCCAAGGGCAAAGCATCGCCAAAGCAATGGCTGCTTGAGACCGAGGGGATCGCGCCTAATTATCTCGAAGAGAAGTGGAGGCCCCCGTGTCACAGATCGAAGGCGTCGTTTATGCTCCGCCAACGAGCGACTACCCCGCCGTTATCGTGTTCTTTGGTCCCAATGGAGACATTCTGGCGACCCATGCCGCCGAGAGGCAGGAAGCCGCGCAGGAGACGCTCGTCCGCATCTTGAAGCAAGTGCAGGCGCGGCTCGATGAGGAAGGCCTCAGTTCGACCTATGATGAAAAGACGCGGGAAAAGATCGTATCGACGTGCTTGCAGTGATAGGAAAGGTCGAAGAATTGATCGAGCTCCTCGCACGTGAGCTTTGACGCCACCGCCGGGTCGGCCCCGAGCAGCTTGCGAAAATCGCCTTCACCGCGCCATTGCGCGAGCGCGCTGCGCTGCACGATCGCATAGGCGTCCTCGCGCGACACTCCTTTCTGAGTGAGCGCGATGAGCACGCGCTGCGAGTTGACGAGACCGCCGAGCTTTTCGAGGTTTTTGCGCATCGCCTCGGGGTAGATCACGAGGTTTTCAATGACGCCCGTGAGACGCGCTAGGGCGAAGTCCAGCGTGACTGTGGCGTCCGGGCCGATCATGCGCTCGACGGAGGAGTGCGAAATGTCCCGCTCGTGCCAGAGCGCGACATCCTCGAGCGCCGGAATCGCCATGCCGCGAACGAGGCGCGCGAGCCCGGTGACGTTTTCGGTCAGCACGGGGTTGCGCTTGTGCGGCATCGCCGAGGAGCCTTTCTGCCCTTCCGAGAAAAACTCCTCGGCCTCCGACACTTCGGTGCGCTGCAGATGACGTATCTCCACGGCGAGACGCTCGATGCTGGATGCGACAATGGCGAGCGTCCCAAAGAAAGCGGCGTGTCGGTCGCGCGGGATCACCTGGGTCGAGACCGGCTCGACCGAAAGACCCATCTGCTTCGCCACATGCGCTTCGACGCGCGGATCGATATTGGCGAAAGTTCCGACCGCGCCGGAAATGGCGCAGACCGCAATCTCGGCCCGCGCGGCGACGAGGCGCGCGCGGGCGCGCGAAAATTCGGCGTAGGCCTGCGCGAGCTTCAGCCCGAAGGTGGTGGGTTCGGCGTGCACCCCGTGCGAGCGCCCCATCGTGAGCGTGTATTTGTGCTCGAAGGCGCGTTTCTTGAGCGCTGCAAGCAGCGCGTCGACGTCGGCGATCAGGAGATCGGCAGCGCGCGAAAGCTGCACCGAGAGGCAGGTGTCGAGCACGTCAGAGCTCGTCATGCCCTGATGAACAAAGCGGGAGTCGGGACCGATGAACTCGGCGAGATGCGTGAGGAAGGCGATCACGTCGTGCTTCGTCACGCGCTCGATCTCGTCGATGCGTGCGACGTCGAACTTTGCGTCCCTGCCCTTCTCCCAGATCGCCCTGGCGCTTTCCTTCGGGATGACGCCGAGCTCGGCCAGCGCGTCGCAAGCATGCGCCTCGATCTCGAACCAGATTTTGAAGCGCGTCTGCGGCTCCCAAATGTCGGTCATCGCTTTACGGGAATAGCGCGGGATCATCGTGGAGAGGCCTTCGGCGGATGGGGGAGAGGCGCGGCCCTAGCATGCGCGCCGAGCCTCTGTCCATCCATAGGAAAGGTGAGGATCAAGCGGATCATGCAAGGCGCCAGGACGGCTGGAGCGAGGGCTGGGTCTCGTGCGCCGCCAGAAACCGCCTTTCGAATGTTCATCAAACCTGCGAAGACTCGACCCACGGTAAAATCAAAAAGGAGCGAGGCGGAATGAAGATCACCGTCGACATCGACTGCACCCCGGCGGAGGCCAGGCAGTTCATGGGATTGCCGGATTTGGAGCCCCTGCAAAAAGCCGCCATGGCTGAAATCGAGAAGCGCATGATGGCCGAGTTCGAACGCTACTCCCCGGAGGCCATGGTCAAGACTTGGCTCACGCCATTCAACGCCGACTGGTTGCAAGATTTGATGAAGAAAGCGCAGAAGTGACGCGACGTTCGGACGGAGCCGTCGAACCGGTGGAGGAAGCGTAGCGGGCGCGGCCGGCATCGCGAAAGATAGCCCGGCCTGATCCAGGCCAGACTTCCCGTCTTCGAAAGGGCCGAGGGCGTTCGCCAATCAATATTTGGCGAGCACCGCGGCGGGCGCAGCCCAGTTGAAGTGATAGTTCACACCGGCGCGGATGATGTTGCCATTGAAGGACGTGGTCGCGCGCGAGGCGGCGACCGTGAAAACCGTCGGGCCCGGGAGGTAGGCGACCGTGGCGAGCGGCGAGAGAGTGTAGGCGACCGAGCCCAGATCGTAATAGAGATATTCGACCTTGGCGCTCCAGTTGGGCCAGAACATCCACTCTAGGCCGGCGCCGGCGGTCCAGCCGACGCGCGTGGAGGAGTAGCTTCCCGCCCCGTAGGCCTGGGCGCTGAGCAGAGCGAGGCCGCCGAAATTGTTGATGTCGTCGTTGAACTGCGCGATCGACGTCGATGTGCTCACGCCGCCATAGGCTAGACCGCCCGTGGCGTAAACGAGCAGGGCGGGAGTGACCAGGGCGCCGACGCGACCGCGCAGCGTGCCAAGGTAATCGAGGCTCTTCGTCGCATAGAGGCTCGTCGCCAAGCCGTCGGCGACGCCGTCCTGGTTCACGAAGAGAATATTGCCGTTCAGGGGAAAGCCCGTGCCGGCGTGGCCCGCACCGGAACTGCCCATGCCCTGAAAATCGGTCTCCAGGCCCACGATCCAGGCCCCGCCAAGGCCTCCGGCGCCAAACTGGTAGTTGTAGCCGAACTGGCCACCGCCGATGATCCCGCCGTTGGACCCCGTGGGGATCCAGCCGCTCGCGCCGGTCGCCGAAGCGGCGGCGAAGAAGGGGGGCGCGTCCGGTTGGTAACCGAAGGGCGCCGCCCACAAGGGGCCGGACACGACATTGACGGCGTCGCTTTCCGAGATCGTGCCGCCGACGTTCACGCCGGTATAGAAGCCCGTCCAGGTCGGAAGAGGCGGCGGCGGCTCGAAGGGCGCCTTGCGGGACGGGAGATCGGCCCCAAGGGCCGGAGCAGTGAAGAGCGCTACGGCGAGCGCCATGAGCGGAGTACGGATCTTCATCGTCGTTGCTTTCCTAATTCGGCGCCCCTTGAAGAGCTAAGCTTGAGGGAAAGCTACGCCGAACTCGGGATCGGATTGAACCTCAACCTGCATTAAAACTACATAGCGATGTCGAATCTCAGTCCTGTGTGGTTTCGGCGCCACAGATGGCGTTGCAGAAATGACACAGACGCAGGCGCGGCGAAGGGAAACGCATCCGCCAAACGGAAGGCAGCGGGCTTAGGCCTCCGATGAGTCGTCCTACCAGAAATTCGCATTCTCGCAACTGCGCTCCAACCCGGCGCGAGGGGAAATCACGCATGCGACAATCCCGCGGCGGCTGATATAAAGGCGGCGGGGCCAAGCGAACGGCGACGGCGCCTCACGCTCTCGACGGATCGCTCACCATGGTCATCCCCCTCTCGGACAACGCAGAACTACGATTTGTGCGCCGTCCCGTCGTGAACTGGACGCTGATTTTCATCAATGTCGCCGTGTTTCTCGTCGTGCGCAGCGAGATTTTCGGCGATCCCCTGACCATCATCCGCGGCTTCGCGCTGATTCCGCGCGTGCTCTTCGGCGAAGCGCAACTCGCGAAATGGATCGTCGGGCCGCCGGCGCCTCTGACGCTCCTCACCTCGCTCTTCTTCCACTCGGGCTGGCTGCATCTCATCGGCAACATGCTCTTTCTCTATGTGCTCGGCGACAATGTCGAGGACGCGATGGGGCACTTGCACTATCTGCTTTTCTATCTGACCTGCGGCGTGGCCTCGGGTGTCGTCTTTGCCTATGCGGCGCCGGACACGGTTACGCCGCTCGTCGGCGCCTCCGGGGCGATTTCCGGCGTTTGCGCCGCCTATCTGATGCTTTATCCGCGCGCGACGATCTTCGGACTCGCCGCGATCTTTCCCATCCGCGCTCCGGCCTGGATGTTCGTCGGCGCCTGGATCGTGCTGCAAATCATCCATGTCACTTTCGGCGAGCAGGAGCATGTCGCCTGGGTCGCGCATCTCGGCGGCATCGTCGCGGGGCTCCTCCTGACGCCGATGTTTGCGCGCCGTGCGATGGCGCCGCGCCTCCCTCGTCGCGGGCCGCGGCCGCCGCCAAGCGGTCCGTCCGCATGACCGAGCCGAAGCAGGCCTTGCAGATCGGGGCGCTCCTCTTCGAGGGCGTCGATCAGCTCGATCTCACCGGTCCCTACGAGGTGCTGGCGCGCACGCCCCGGGCGGCGCTTCGCCTCTACGCCAAGACCCTCACGCCGGTCGCCGACGTGCGCGGCCTGCGGCTGTTGCCCGATGCGACTTTCGACGCGGCGCCACGTCTCGACGTTCTCGTCATTCCCGGCGGCTTCGGCCAGGAGGCGCTGATGGAGGACGAGGAGACGCTCGCCTTCGTGCGCCGCCAGGCGGAAAGGGCCTCGCACGTGCTTTCGGTCTGCACCGGAGCGCTGATCCTCGGCGCCGCTGGTTTCCTTCGCGGGCGGCGCGCGACCACGCATTGGGCCGCGCATCGTCTGCTTCCCTACTTCGGCGCGGTCGCGGTCGACGCGCGCGTCGTCACCGACGGCAAGCTGATTTCGACCGCTGGCGTCACCTCGGGCATCGACGGGGCCTTGCGCCTCGCCGCGGCCCTGCATGGGGATGCGACTGCGCAGGCGATCCAGCTCTTCATGGAATATGCGCCACAGCCGCCCTTCGACAGCGGTACGCCGGCGCGTGCGGAGGCTTCCGTCGTCGAGGAGGTGCGACGCATGACGAGAGACATCACAGCGCGACGCGAGGCCACGGCGAGGCGTGTCGCGGGGAAGCTCGGGATCAACGTATAGGAGCGGCTCGGAGTCGCTTATGGCGATCCGCGATCCGGCGCGCCCAGCGCTGGCGCGATGTGATGCGTCAGCGCGAGGGCGGCGAGGGCCAGCAGAGCGAAGCCCGCGCTCGCCAGGAACGTCGCCGCCGCGCCGTAGCTGTCCCAGAGCGCTCCGGCGAGAAAGCTGGCAAGCAGGGTCGCGACGCCGCCGACGAGATTGAACAGGCCAAAGGCCGTGCCGCGCAGCTCCGGCGCGGCGACGTCGGCGACGAGCGTCGCCAGCAGCCCCTGCGTCAGGCCCATATGCAAGCCCCAGAGCGCGACGCCGAGGGCGACGACCAAGCCTCCATAAGGCGCGGCGAGCGCGATATTGGCGCCGATGAGGAGCAGGAGCCCGGCCGCGAGCGGCGCGAGCCGGCTCCGCCCATCGGTGAAGGCGCCGGCGGGATAGGCGGAGAGCGCATAGATGACGTTCATCGCGACGAGCACCAGAGGGCTTAAAGCGATCGGGAGCCCCGCATCGCGGGCGCGCAGGATCAGGAAGGCCTCGCTGAAGCGGGCGAGCGAAAAGAGCGCGGCTGTCGACGCCACGAGCCAAAAGCTTTTGGAAAGCCGCTTGAGCTCGTCGATATGCAGGGGAAAGCGCGGCTTGCGCAGATTTCCGGATCGGGCTGGCTCCGTCACCGCGACAAGGAGGAGCGCCACTGCGAAAAAGGCGGGCAGAACCGCGACCCAGAACACGAGCTTGAAGTCATCGTGGCTTCGCCACATCAGCAGGATCGCGACCGCGGGGCCGAGGAAAGCCCCGACCGTGTCGAGCGACTGCCGCAACCCGAAAGCCGCCCCGCGCAGCTCGGCGGGCGCGAAATCGGCGACGAGCGCATCCCGCGGCGCGCCGCGGATCCCCTTCCCGACGCGATCGAGGAAGCGTGCGGCGACGAGCGTGTCGAGGCTCTGGGCGAGCGGAAAGGCGGGTTTGGTCAGCGCCGCCAAGCCATAGCCGATCAGCGCTAGGAGCTTGCGCCGGCCGAGCCAATCCGAGAGCGCGCCCGAGAAGATTTTGACAATCGACGCCGTCGATTCGGCGACGCCTTCGATCACGCCCACCTCGGTCATCGAGGCGCCGAGCGCTACGACCAGATAGACCGGCAGCAGCGCATGAATCATCTCGGAGGAGACGTCCATCAGGAGCGAGACGAAGCCCAGCGCCCATACGCCCTGAGGGATTTTTCGCAGGCGTTGCGGCGCGATGGAAAAGAGCGTCATGGGGTCTCCGACGGGAGCCTCCGCGGGAAAGGCGATTTCTCGCTCTATAAAGCAAAGCTGTCGCCTTTTCGCCGCCGATGCGGCATGGAAGAGGGTCGGCCCCTTTGACGAAAGGGCGCCGCGGGCTAACATGTATGAGACTCGAGCGGGGACCCCAGAATGACGGTGGAGGAAAAGGACGGAGAGGACTTCTCAGCGGCCGATTTTGCGGAGCCGACCTCCCTGACGCCCCAGGAGATGACGCTGCTCATCGTCGATGACGACCGGCCTTTCCTGAACCGCCTCTCCGCCGCGATGCAGGCCCGCGGTTTCTTGGTCTCGGTTGCCGACTCCGTCAAGACCGGCCTCGCAGCCATCTCGCAAAGCGCGCCGGCCTTCGCCATCATCGACATGCGGCTCGGCGACGGCAACGGCCTCGACGTGATCTCGGAACTCAAAGCCAGAAGGCCTGACGCGCGCGGCGTCATGCTGACCGGCTACGCCAATATTGCAACCGCCGTCACGGCGGTGAAGCTCGGCGCTTTCGACTATCTGGCGAAGCCCGCCGACGCCGACGAAATCTATCACGCGCTGATGGCGACGCAGTCGGAAAAGCCGGAAACCAGCGAGAGCACCATGTCCGCCGACCGCGTCCGCTGGGAGCACATCCAGCGCGTGTTCGAGGCCTGCGACCGCAACGTCTCGGAGACGGCGCGCCGCCTCAACATGCATCGGCGCACGCTGCAGCGCATCCTGGCCAAGCGCGCGCCGCGCTGAGCCAAGCTACTCAGGGCTCGCCAGGGTATAGAGCCGCGTGCAGACGCGTCGCCGCCAGGGCGCCGAAGCGCACGAAATCGCCCGTCTCGCCGCCGGCGCAATCGCGTGGACCGGCGATTCCCGTTCGATCGCCGCCCCATGCGCGTCCGCGACGATCAACCCGGCCTCGAGCGGGAAAATCCCGCCGGCGGCGCTCTCGGCGAGCGCGAGGGGAATGGCGAAGTAGAAGCGGTCGCAGAAAGGCCGATAGTGGCGCCATTTGCCGTCCGCGCGGAAGTCGGCAAGGGAGGACTTCACTTCCACGATGCGGATAGAGCCGTCGCGCCCGAGCGCCACGAGGTCGGCACGCCTGCCGTTGGAGAGCGGGAATTCGCCCAGCACAGCGTGGCCCAGCGAGCGCATCAGGATTCGGGATCCCCTTGTCACGCTCCGCGTCAGCTCCGGACGCAGCACAAGAGTCTCGAAAGATTCCCCGGGCGGGTCGTGTGGCACGTCTCAAGGCTCCTTTTGCGACATGGGCGTCGGGTCCGCGCTACGGACGATCGTCGCCAAACCCCCGGCAGGCATGTTAACAACTGCGATCATCCCCGCCAAAGGGCGCCGATAATGAAAAAGATCCTGGCCGCGCTGCTTGCTTTCGGCGCGCTTTCGTTGGCTCAGGCCGTCGCCAAGGAACGAGTCGTCAACGTCTTCAACTGGAGCGACTATATCGACGCGAAGACGCTCGACGACTTCTCGCGCGAGACGGGCATAAAGGTCGTCTACGACACCTACAACTCGAACGAGATGCTGGACACGCGCCTGCTCGCGGGCTCGACCGGTTACGACGTGGTGGTTCCTTCCGCGACGTTCCTCTCGCACCAGATCAAGGCGGGCGTCTATCAGCAACTCGACATGAGCAAGCTGCCGAACGCGAAGAACATTTGGCGCGAGATCGCCGCCAAGCTCGCGCGCTACGATCCGGGCAACCGCCATGCGATCGACTACATGTGGTACACGACCGGCGTCGCTTACAATGTCGAGAAGGTAAAGGAGAAGCTGGGCGACAAGGCCATCACGAGCTGGGACCAGATTCTGCGGCCCGAGAATCTGAAGAAGCTTGCGAGCTGCGGCGTCTATATGCTCGACAGTCCCGAGGACATGTTCGCTATCGCGCTCAACTATCTCAAGCTCGACCCCAATTCAAAGAAGCCTGAAGACATTCATAAGGCCGACATGCTGCTCTCGAGCCTGCGGCCTTACGTCAAGAAATTCCACTCCTCGGAATATATCAACGCCCTGGCGAACGGCGACATTTGCGTCGCCATCGGCTGGTCGGGCGACTCCTTCCAGGCCCGCAACCGCGCCCAAGAAGCCAACAATGGCGTGGAGATCGCTTTCGCGATTCCGCGCGAGGGAACGCTGATCTCGCTCGACGCCCTCGCCATCCCCGTCGACGCGCCGCATCCCGAAGAAGCCTATGCGCTGATCGACTATTTGCTGCGGCCGGAAGTCGCCGCGCGCAACACCAATGCGACGCATTTCGCGAATGGCGTCGCCGCATCGCGTCCGCTGATCGACCCGACCATCCTCGGCAATCCGTCAATCTATCTCGACGATGCGACGATGAGCCGGCTCTTCGCCGTCACCACCCCGGACCTCGCAACGCAAAGAGCCATCACCCGCGCCTGGACGCATGTGAAGACGGGTCACTAAGACGCCGTCTCAAGCCCACTCTTGAGAATACCCGCGCCTGGGAAGCGTGCGCAGATGGGGGCCGACCTCTCCCGTCGCCCAATAGCGCTCCACCTCGGGAAAGAGGCGCAGAAGCTGGGCGACGACGTCTTCGGCGGGCAAGAGGCGCGACTGGAGAAACAGGCTTGCGAGCCACGGCCGGTCCTGGCGGAACCACGAGCCATTCCAAGAACCGGAACGCGGACCCAATCTTCCCGCAACGGGAACCTGCGACGGAAACACGTCTTTGGCTTCGACCGCCAGCCCGTAGCAGATGACGCCTCTGGGACCGCAACTTCCGAAGTTGACGACGAAGCGAGGCCGTCCGCGCTTATCCCATTGTATGTCGCAGACCTGCACGCCATCGGCCGCACAGCGCCGAAAGGTCAGGCGCATGGGCATGTCGCGGTTGTCAACGACAAAGCCCTTGCGTGTCATCTCCGGCGCGAAGAATGTCTTGATTGCGCGCCGGAGCTCCGTCGTCTGCCCATCGGCTGAATTCTCGCGCAGGGCGGCCGCGGCGAAAAACCTTCAAAGCAGATCACTGCTCGTTGAGCATACGCTTGAGCAGCTCGACCACCTGAGCGACGCCATTGTCCTTGGCGATGAGATTCTCGATCTTGCGCACTGCATGGATGACGGTCGTGTGATCGCGACCGCCAAAGCGGCGGCCAATCTCCGGCAATGAACGCGGCGTCAAGGCTTTCGATAGATACATGGCGACCTGACGCGGCAAGACCACATTGGCGGTTCGGCGAGACGAAACGATATCGGCGCGCGAGACGTTGTAATGGCTCGCGACGAGCTTCTGAATGTCGTCAATCTTGACGCGCTTTGGTTCATGCGCATTGACGAGGTCGCGGATCGCCATCTCAGCGGTCGTGAGGCAGATCGGCGCTCCGTTCAAGCTTGCGTGGGCGAGGAGCCGCGAAACGGCGCCGTCGAGATCGCGGCCGTTCGAAGTGATGACCTTGGCGATATAGGTCACCACGTCACGCGGAACCACAAAAGCGTCGTGCTGCTCCTTCGCGGCGGCGATACGCGTTTCCAGCACGCGCTGACGCAACTCCTCGTCCAACGGGCCGATCTCCACGCACAGCCCGCCTTTGAATCGCGACGATGCGCGCTCGTCCAATGACTCGAGCTGCGCGGGTGGACGGTCCGCGGCGACGACGATCTGGCGGCAGGAATCGATGAGCGCGTTGACGAGGTGCGAAAATTCAGCTCGCAAAGTTTTACCTTGGAGGAACTGGAGATCGTCCACGACCAGCATGTCGATCGAGCGCAACTCCTCCTTGAGCGCATAGGCGGTCTGATCGCGTAGCGCATTGCCGAAGTTGTGCATGAAGCGTTCGGCGGTCAGATACAAGACGCGACGCCGGCCGTCGTTGACCTCCCGCGCCATGGCCTGGAGAAGATGCGTCTTGCCCAGACCGACCGATGCATGGACGTAAAGCGGATTAAAAAGCGGCGCGGCGCCTTGCGCGCATTGCTCAGCCGCGCGACGCGCCGCAGCAAAAGCGAAGTCATTGGATTTGCCCACCTTGAAAGTCGCAAAAGTCAGCCGCCGATCCAGGCGAGATCCGACAACACCCTCAGCTTCCGCTCCGCCATTGCCTCTCGCAGCGCTGCTGCGCCGGGAAGGGACGGAAGCGGTCGGCCCCTGCTCATCACCCGCCTTGGCCGCAGCCTGCAGCGGCGCCGACTTGTAGCCGGGCGCGAGCGCTCTCAACCCCGGCCCCGCGGCCAGAGTTGACGTCACTTTGGAATTGGGCGTGCGCACCTCGATGACCACTTTTTCGACGCCCTGGAATTCGGCTGCGACGCGCGCCCTTATGAGTTCGAGGTAATGCTGGTTCATCCAGTTGCGAAGGAACTTGGTGGGCATGGTCAAATAGAGGAGACCGTCCTCCTGCCGCAGCAACTCGAGCGCAGAGAACCACGTCTCGTATTTTTGATCTCCGACCTCGGCGCGCATGCGTTCGCGCGCACGATCCCATTTTTGCCGGTTCTCGTTCGAGAACAGGCCAAGCGGTTGACGGTCGTCTGACATGGAAGCGTCCTAAGATAAAGCTTTCGCGTCCGAACGGCGGGGAGGAGCCGCTCGGTGGTCGATCATCTACGAAATCTGGAAGTGATGACGGCGGCGTAAGCACGCCGCAGCGCCGACCATAGAGGCCAGCGCGTGAGCGGTCCACCGTCAGGCGGGACTGCGAGGCTGCAGACTCCTTGGCGCATCGGAAGAAATAAATGCCTTGCTCTCCGCAGCCCTAATCCCGGGAAATCCGCTGCAATTGAACCCCAGCCCAGCCCGCATAACCAGCCCTCCATGCACCCAAATCTGGCCGACGCCGCCTCCACGCGCACAAATGCTCAGCCACGCATTCGTTGCGTTCCGCGCCTCGTCCCACCTTACGGAGATCAAACTTCAAGAGACGGCAGCATTCCGCTTCGCTCAACCGATCTCAGACACGAGAGGCGACAAGCCTTCCATCTTCGCAGCAATACGAAGCGCCAAGGCGTCTCTCTGACTTCGATAGGAAGACATTAGTCGGCTCGTACGCCCCTCGCAATCGCAAAGATTGAAGGGCGCGTGCGACAGCGACGGCGTTGAAGGGTTGCGGCGCGCGCCGCGCTTTAATGCGGTTGTGAATGAACGCATTGCTGAAAGTACGGCGAGCGAAATTTTTTTTTCATTCGATCGTCATCGAAGATCACGCGTGACGCAATCGGCGACGCAAATGAGGGCAGCAAAGGCCGCTTCGCCAGCCTTGTGCGCAACGACTTGAATTTCAGAAAAAATTAATGTTCGGGCAAACTTGCGTCTTCGAATTGACCACAGCTACGTATTTGTCCTCATAGTGTGACGACATTCAATGCAAACAGCGAAGTTGAGAAAGCGCCTAATTTCGGCGCGCAGGGCCCCGGCTTCAAGCAGCCGAGGCGAGAGCCTTCACGCGCGACGTCAGACGCGACACTTTGCGCGAGGCGGTGTTCTTGTGAATGACACCGCGCTGCGCCGCGCGCATCACGATGGGAGCAGCAGTCTGCAAAGCCTCAGCCGCCGCGGTGGCGTCACCCGAGGCGATCGCCTCTTCCACTTTGCGCAGGAAGGTGCGCAACTGGCTGCGACGCGCGCGGTTCACGGACGTGCGGCGAGCAATTTTGCGAACGGCCTTTTTGGCCGAACTCGTATTAGCCATTTCTATTTCCTTTGAAGGGGCCGCGAGGCGCCCAAGGGGCCTCGCAGCGCCAAGAGCCGCGAGATGCGGCAAAGTGGCAGGCCTTATATGCCGAGGGCCGCGTCCGCGTCAATGCATGGCTGAGGCGCCGATGGGCGCAGCAAAGCCCCCGTCAACTGATCCCTTGGGATGGACGCCAGCCCCTCAGCCGGCGCGCAGCAGGCGGATGGCCTCGTCACGCTCAAAAAGATAGAGCAGCACGCGCAACGCCTTGCCTCGCTCGCTCGTCAGCTCCGGATCGCGACGCAGGAAAAGCTCGGCGTCGTCGCGCGCCACGGCGAGCAGTCGCGCATGGGCAACGACTTCAGCAAGGCGGAAGGCCGGCAACCCAGACTGGCGCGTGCCCAGAATCTCCCCCTCCGCGCGCAGGCGCAAATCCTCTTCGGCGATCCGAAAGCCGTCCTCCGTCTCTCGAATGGTCTTCAGCCGCTCCGCGGCCGCGGCACCAAGCGGGCCTTTATAAAGAAGGAGGCAGAGGAGTCGTGGCCGCCGCGGCCCACGCGGCCGCGAAGTTGGTGCAGCTGCGCCAAGCCAAACCGCTCGGCGTGCTCGATCACCATGATCGTCGCCTCCGGCGCGTCGACCCCGACCTCGATGACCGTCGTCGCGACGAGAAGCTGCGTGCGGCCCTGCTGAAAGGCTTCCATGGCGGCGTCACGCTCCGGGCCCTTCATGCGGCCATGCACGAGCCCGACGCACGGCCCGAAACGCTGCCGAAGGGCGTCGAAGCGCTCCTCGACCGCGGCGAGATCCAGCGCCTCGTTTTCTTCCACAAGCGGGCAGACCCAGTAGGCGCGGGCGCCGCGCGAGAGGCTGCGCTCCAGCCCTTCAAGCACCTCCTCCATGCGCGACGCCGGGAGCACACGCGTCTTGATCGGGGTGCGGCCCGGCGGCTTCTCGTCGAGGATCGAGCTGTCCATGTCGCCAAACAATGTCAACGCCAAGGAGCGCGGGATGGGAGTCGCCGTCATGACCAGCGTGTCGGCCGCCTCGCCCTTGGCCCCGAGCGCCAATCGCTGGGCGACGCCGAAACGGTGCTGCTCGTCGACCACCGCCAGACCAAGATCCTGAAAGACGAGATCGCCCGTGATCAGCGCATGCGTGCCGATGACGATGCGGGCGTCCCCCGCCGCTGCGGCCGCATGCAAGGCGGCGCGTTCGCCGCTCTTCGCCCGTCCCGTCAGGAGAATCGTCTCCACGCCTTGCGCGCGAAACAGCGGCGCGAGCTTCTCGTAATGCTGCCGCGCCACGATCTCGGTGGGCGCCATCAAGGCCGCCTGGCGGCCGGCCTCGACAATTTCCGCCATCGCCAGTGCAGCGACGACCGTCTTGCCCGAACCCACATCGCCTTGCAGCAACCGCAGCATGCGCCGATCGGAGGCGAGATCGGCGTGAATGTCATCGAGCGCACGCCGCTGAGCCCGCGTCAGCGAAAAAGGCAAAGCGGCCTCGATCGCGCGCGCCAGCCGCCCCGCGCTTTTGTGCTCGCGCCCCGGCGGCCGTCGCATCTTTGCGCGCAGCAATCGCAGCGCGAGCTGCTGAGCCAGAAGCTCGTCGAGCGCGAGACGCTGTCGTGCGAGGCTCGTCGGCGCGATGTCGGCCGGCTCCTGCGGGCGATGCAGACGCTCGAGCGATTCGGCAAAGCCGCTAAGCTTATGAGCGGAGAGAACGGCGGAGTTCTGCCATTCCGGAAGAGGAGGAAGCCTCTCCAGGCTTCGATCGACCGCGCCCCGAACATGGCGCTGCTGCAAACCTTCGGTCAGCGCATATACCGCCTCGACCGGTGGCAGGCGCGTGAGACCGGCCTCGTCCAGGATGCGGTCGGGATGCACGATTTGGCGATGCCCGTCGTAGAGCTCGAGCCTGCCCGAAACCCAGCGCGTCGCACCGATCGGCAGGCTGCGCTCGATCCAATCGACATTGGCGAGGAAGAAGATGAGCAAAGCGTCGCCGGTCTCGTCCTCGACCAGAACCTTGTAAGGCCCCTTGGAATAGCGCCCTTCCGGCCTGCGGTGCTCGGCGACGCGCACCTTGAGGAGCACCATGGTGTCGAGCGGCGCCTCGGCGAGGCGCGGGCGGATCCTGCGGTCGAGCGTGCTGGTCGGCGGCGCAAACAGCAAATCGACGATGCGCGCCTCCTGCCCGGGCTTCGCCAGCAGGCGATTGAACAGCGCCGCGGTCTTGGGACCGACGCCGGGAAGAGCGGCGACACGGCCGAACAGAGGATCGAGGATGGAGGGGCGCATGGGGCGCGCAATCTCGCCTAAACGGCGGGGCTTGTCATGTGGCGAAGCGACGGCGAGGGCGGTATGTTGAAGGGCGCAGAGGGCATAAGGAGGACGCCGGCATGAACGCCATTCCCAAAGAACGCATGACCGCGGAAGAGTTCATAGCCTGGGAAGAAGGCGTCCCCGGTCGATATGAGCTCGTCGACGGACAGATTTTCGCGCAGGCCGCCGAACGCGCGGCGCACGTCAGGACGAAGTCCAAGGTTTACGCGGCGCTCGAGGCGGCGATCCATCGAGCGGGCGCGCCGTGCCATGCCCTGGCGGACGGCATGGCGGTGCGCATCGACAAAGGCACGGTCTTCGAGCCCGACGCCCATGTCTATTGCGGGTCAGAGCTTCCGGGGGACGCGCTGCTTTCGGAGGCCCCGATCATCGTCGTGGAGGTCATCTCTCCCTCGACGGGTCGTAACGATGCGCTGCGCAAACTCGAAGGCTATTTCCGACTGCCGAGCGTGCGGCACTATCTGATCCTTTCGCCCGACGAGCCGCTCGTGATTCATCACGCGCGCGGCGAGGGCGAGACGATCGCGACGCGCATCTTCCGCTCGGGCGTCATCGCGCTCGATCCGCCGGGGTTGAAGCTGGATCTGACGGAAGTTTATGGATCGGCGGCTCCGGATAACGCCGCGTGACGCGTTTCATCGTGTGGTTCACAGCGCAGCGCAAGGACGTCGATCCATAATATGAGACGATGGCGCCAAGATGTTCGAACTCGAGACGCAGCAGCCGTGCTCCCTCGGGATCGAGGCCCGGCAAAACATCTCGGCAAGCCGATAGGTTTTAGTCTGGAGGCCTTCATGACTGGTGATATCTGGGAACAGATCGTCGAAACTTAACTTGCATACGACCGGGGGGTGTTCCTTAATCCTCAGTATCTAATCGGCTCGCCAAGCGGATGGCGAGCCGAGCCGGACTTTTTGGCGCTCGCGTTCCCCAGCACCGTTTGCATTGTCGAGGTCACCAAGGGCCCAACATCTAAGCTATTCGAGAGAATTCGACCAGTTTGAGCAAGAATATGTTCCAAGAATCAGGGGAGCAGCTGCAAACGCATGAGGTCATTCCTAGTGAGTTCACCAAAACGTGGATTGTTGGCCTGGATTTTCGTTCCGAGAGAAACTCATAAGAAGCTGAAGGCTAGGCTCGAGAGATCGGGTGTAAGACATTGCAAACTTACGGCCCTAGAAGATACCTTCGATCTCTTGGGGACGGCATGGAAGTAGTGTTTTCGCTGAGGAAACGTAGAGAAACTGTTGACCGAAGTCCGATCCTTCCACGGGCTGAGCGGAACCCCGTCACCTCACCTCGCGCACCGCCCCCTTGGCCGCGCTCGTCGCCATTGACGCATAGGCGCGCAGCGCCTTCGAGACCGTGCGATTCCGCTTGTGCGCGGGCGCGAAACCCTTCGCCTGCTGCGCCTTGCGGCGCGCCGTGAGCTCCGCGTCGCTCACGGCGAGCTTGATGGAGCGGTGGGGGATGTCGATCTCGATCCTGTCGCCGTCCTCGACGAGCGCGATGAGCCCGCCTTGCGCAGCCTCCGGCGAGACATGGCCGATCGAGAGCCCCGAGGTGCCGCCAGAAAAGCGCCCGTCCGTGATCAGCGCGCAGGCTTTGCCGAGGCCCTTCGATTTCAGATAGCTCGTCGGATAGAGCATCTCCTGCATGCCGGGACCGCCGCGCGGACCCTCATAGCGGATCACGACGACGTCGCCTTCCTTCACGTCCCCCGTCAAAATGCCGCTGACCGCCGCGTCCTGGCTTTCATAGACTTTGGCGGGGCCCGCGAATTTGAGGTTGCTCTCGTCGACGCCGGCCGTTTTCACGATGCAGCCCTCTTCGGCGAGGTTGCCGGAGAGCACGGCGAGCCCACCGTCCTTGGAGAAGGCGTGCGCCGCGTCGCGGATCACGCCATGAGCGCGATCCATGTCGAGCGCCTCGTAACGGCGATCCTGCGAGAAAGCGACCTGGGTCGGCACGCCGCCCGGCGCAGCCTGAAAGAAGTTTCGCGCGGCGACGCCCGCGCCGCCGCAAATGTCCCAGGCCGCGATGGCGTCTCTCAGGGTCTTGCTGTGGACGGTGGGGAGGCCGTCGTGCAGGAGCCCGGCGCGCAGCAGCTCGCCCAGAATGGCAAAGACGCCGCCGGCGCGATGCACGTCCTCGAGATGCACGTCGGTCTTGGCGGGCGCACCTTGCAGAGCACCGGCACGCGCCGCGACAATCGGTCGATGTCGGCCATGGTGAAGCCGACCTCGGCCTCATGCGCCGCGGCCAGAAGATGCAGCACCGTGTTCGTCGAGCCGCCCATCGCGATGTCGAGCGCCATCGCATTCTCGAAAGCCTTGAAGCTTGCAATGGAGCGCGGCAGGACCGAGGCGTCCTCTCCCTCGTACCACCGGCGCGCGAGCTCGACGATGCGTCGGCCCGCTTCAAGAAACAGCTCCTTGCGGTCGGCGTGCGTGGCGAGGACTGTGCCGTTGCCGGGGAGCCCCAGGCCTAAGGCTTCGACGAGGCAGTTCATCGAATTCGCCGTGAACATGCCGGAGCAGGAGCCGCAGGTCGGGCAGGCCGAGCGCTCGATCGTGCTGACCTCGGCGTCGCTGTAATGCTCGTCGGCGGCCGCCACCATGGCGTCGACGAGATCAAGCGCGACCTCCCTGCCATGCACATCGGCCTTGCCGGCTTCCATCGGGCCTCCGGACACAAAGATCGCGGGAATATTGAGCCGCAGCGCGGCCATCAGCATGCCGGGGGTGATCTTGTCGCAGTTCGAGATGCAGACGAGAGCGTCGGCGCAATGCGCATTGGCCATATATTCGACGCTGTCGGCGATGATTTCGCGCGAGGGCAGCGAATAGAGCATGCCGTCATGCCCCATCGCAATGCCGTCGTCGATCGCAATCGTGTTGAATTCCTTGGCGACGCCGCCGGCTCGCTCGATCTCGCGCGCGACCAGCTGGCCCAAGTCATGGAGATGCACATGACCCGGTACGAACTGCGTGAAGGAATTGGCGATGGCGATGATCGGCTTGCCGAAATCATCGTCACGCATGCCGGTCGCACGCCAGAGGCCTCTCGCCCCCGCCATGTTGCGGCCGTGGGTCGAGGTGCGCGAACGATAGGGAGGCATGGCGGGCTCTCCATTCCAGCCGGGGCAAGGGAGAGCCGTGACCTACCCTAAGCCGCCCGCAGCCGCAACATCGCATGTTGCGGCGAGGCGGGCGGGAGGCTTTTAGGCCGCGCGGCTGGCGAGCCGGGTCGCCGCGGGCAGCGACTCAAGACAGGCGACGATGGCGTTTATCGAAGCAAAGCTCTGGCGACGCAGCATCGAGACCGGGAACTCGATCTCGAAGTAGTCCTCGAGCGCGAGCATCACGCGGATGGCTGCGAAAGGCGTCAGCCCCTCGTCATAGAGATTGGCGTCCGAGGACAGAGTCATCGCGGGGCGGTGCAGGCAGCCTTGCTGATCCAGAAGGCGGCGGACAGTTTCGTTCATCAATTGCGGGCTCCATCAGAACCGGCGTGGCTTGCAGCTCCTGGCTGCGTCCAGGGCCGGCGCGTCGTGACCGAGGTATTTGAGGCGACGGCGCCTGAACGGTTAGTGAATTGCTGCAAGTTTTAGCCATCGATGGTTAAGGGTTGGTTTCGGCGCCTCGACGAGGCGCAGCTGGTTTCGCTCAGGCTCATGGCGAAAATAGGGTTTTTCCTGACTCTCTTCGTGACTTGGGCGGAGCAGATTGGTGTGCATGGGGGAGGCCGCCTCCGTCCAAGCCCCTGAGCGACCCGCAGGCCGAAAGCGACGCCTTTGCTTTGGGCGAACGGTCCGAAACCGGGTTCAGTAGGCGTTCTTGGCGCGGATGAGGGCGAAGGGTGTCATCGCGAGAATCTTCAGATCGAAAAACATCGACCAGTTTTCGATGTAGTAGAGGTCGTGCTCTACACGTTGCTCGAGCATCTCGACAGTGTCCGTCTCGCCGCGCAACCCGTTGACCTGCGCCCAGCCCGTGACGCCAGGCTTTACACGATGACGCGCGAAATACCCGTCGACCACTTCATCAAAAACTCGATTCGCCGCTTTGCTGCCCGGGGCGTGAGGACGCGGTCCGACAAGCGCGAGATTTCCCATGAGCGCGACATTGAAGAGCTGCGGCAGTTCATCGACCGAGGTTTTGCGGATGAAGCGACCGACGCGCGTGACGCGTGGATCGTTCCGCTTGGCCTGCCTGAGACTGAGCGCATCGGTCTGATCGAGATACATGGAGCGAAACTTATAAACTTCGATCAGCTCGTTGTTGAAGCCGTGCCTAATCTGCTTGAAGAGTGCAGGACCCGGCGAATCCCATTTGACCGCAAGAGCGATGAGGGCAAGCAGCGGCGAAAGGATGACCAGCAAGACGCCTGCGATGACGCGATCCTGAATGGTTTTCAGGGCGACGCTCCAGTCCGACATCGGCTTGTCGAAAACGGGGAGGAAGGGCACGTCGCCGATGTAGCTATAGGCGCGCGGTCGCAGCTTGAGCCGGCTGCCCAGTGCCGCGATGCGCACGTCGATCGGTAGCACCCACAGCTTCTTCAGCAGATGAAGAAGCCGCTCCTCGGCGGAAAGCGGGAGCGCGACCACCAGGAGATCCACGCGTTGAGAGCGACAAAACTCAACAAGGCCGTCAAACCGGCCGAGCCTTGGATGATCGGCGACGCTCTTCCGCGAACGCCCCTCATCGCGATCGTCGAAAATCCCGAGAATTTGAATGGACCCGAATGAAGTCCGCTCCAATTTCTGCAGCAACTCGGCGACGTCGCCGCCGCCGGCCACAACGGCGCGCCTCGCGAGGCGCCCTTCTCGCGTCCAGCGCTCGATAAAGGAGGCAAGTGTGACGCGCGTGATGGCGCACAAGGTCAGCGCCGCGAAATACCACTCCAGGAGCTCGGCGCGCTTTTCATTCGAATAGGCGGCGAAGAGCGCGCGGCCGATCACGTCGGCGGACAGCGCGAGGAACAAAGCGAGCGCGGCGCTTGCAATCGAGCGCGTCGACGATTGAAGAGCGCGGATCGTATAAGCCCATCGCACAGCGAGAAGAGCGAAGAACACGCCCGCGACCCCGACGATCTCGGCGATCTCGACGATCGGCGCGACCAGATCCGGCTGCGGAGGCGAGGCCGGCAAGAAAAGGCTGCCGGCGCCCGTCGCCATCACCGAAACGACGTCGCAAAGGATCACCGCGCCAATGGCGCTCGGCCGCGATACCAGCCGGTCTGGCGGCGAGATCGGAGCACGCGTTGGTGCGGGAGACGCACAGGAGGATTCGATCGAGATCGATGAGACGACACTGTTCATGACGCAACTTTGCGAGATGACAATCAACGCGCGCGGAGGCGAAAAGCGCGCGGTCGGCATGTTTCAGCCGCCGAGTTAAGAAACCCTGTAGCAAAGGGGCGCGCTTCCCCACGACGATGGGATTGAGATAGAATGCCGATTGTAAGCGGTTGTGACCGCCAACGGGCGCATGACGACGCCCGATTTGCAAACATGAGGAACACGACATGCGCCCTTGGAGATTGAAGACGCAGGCGCTCGCCGCGACGTTGATTGTCGCGGTTTCGACCGCGCCCGCCGCCCATGCGGCCATCTGCCTATTTGGCGGCTGCGACGTGGGCGAAAAGGCGGCGAGGTCCGTTTTCGAGAATCTGCTCAAGCAGCGTTTCGATAAGCCGGGTCAAATCCTCGAATTCAAGACAAAGATGACCGAGCGTCTCGAGATGCACGCAACCGGCGAAAAGGGCTTCGAATATTTTTTCAACGCCACGGTCCTGTTTCCCGAGGGGGCCAATCTCGAATGCAAGCCGGATGAGGCAGGCAAGTTTCCGGACGGCTGCTCGCCGAGCACCCATTACGTGACCGCCCCGCGCAGCTCGGACCCGAAGGGCAAGCAATATGTCGCGCCCGGACAGAAGGTGCTGTTCGACGAGGAGTTTCGCTTCTATGAAGCCGGCAAGAGCTGGAAGGGTCCGGACGGCAAGATTTACGACGGCGAGTGATTTCGCGCCGGATGTGAAGAACCCTTGCGCTATCTGTCGCCCTAACCGTTAGCACTCGGGCGACAGGCTCGGGAGCGTTTCTAATCCGGTTTCAAAGGCGTCCTCGGCGAGGCTTTCCCTTTAAACTCCAGCGCCCTGTCAGTGGTCGACGGAGGCCCAGACGCGACGCTTCACGAAGTAGAGCAGCCCGGCGAAGACGAGCAGGAAAGTGAACACGCCAAGGCCCACCTTCTTGCGATCGTTGAGATGCGGCTCGGCCGACCACATCAGGAACGCCGAGATGTCCTTCGCATATTGCTCGACTTTCTCGGGCGTGCCGTCTCCATAGGTCACCGCTCCATCGGTGAGGGGCGGGGTCATGCCGATCCGCCGGCCCGGCATATAGACGTTGTAATATTGGCCGTCGCCGAGCGTGAAGCCCGCCGGGGCGTCGTGATAGCCTTGAAGGAGCGAGGCGATGTAATCGACGCCGCCCTCCTGATAGGTGAAGCCCGGCAAGGCGTCGAGCAGGAAGGTCGGAAAGCCGCGCGAATAACCGCGCGCTTTGGCGAGCACCGACATGTCCGGCGGATAGGCGCCGCCAAGCGCGGCGCGCGCCGCCTGCTCATTGGCGAAAGGCGTCGGGAATGAATTGCTCGGGCGGCCCGGGCGCTCGAAATATTCACCCGCCGAATTGGGGCCGTCCTTGATCTTGTAACCCGCGGCCAGCGTCGCGACCTCCGCCTGCGGCAGCTCGGGGCCGCCCGGTTCCGCCAGATTGCGGAAGGAGAGCAGCCGGATCGAGTGGCAGCTCGAGCAGACCTCGCGATAGACTTTGAATCCACGCCGCAGTTGCGCCTGGTCGTAGCGCCCAAAGGCGCCGGCGAAGCTCCAATCTAATTGCAGAGGCCGCTCCTCATGCTCCGGGCCGCCCTCGCTCGCGGCGGCGAGGCTGGGAGAGACCAGCATGATCAAAGCGATCGCCATGGCGCGCGCGAAGCGCGCCGGCGCGCCGGCATTGCAGATCGACCGTTCAGCCATGGGACGCATCCAGCACCGAAGCCTTTCTGGAAGCGACCGCCGCCTCGATGGACGCGGGCTCGGCTAAAGGTTTCTCGATCCTCCCAAGCCAGGGAAGAACCAGGAGGAAATAGGCGAAATAGGCCAGGGTGAGCAGCCGGGCCGCGATCAGGAAGACGCCTTCGGGGGGTTGCGAGCCGAGGTAGCCCAATCCCAGGCAAACGACGACAAAGACGAAGAAGGCTTTGCGGAACAGCGGCCGGTAGCGGCCCGACTTCACCTTCGACGGGTCGAGCCAGGGCAGAGCCGCGGGCAGCAGGACGGCGGCGAACAGCGCGATGACGCCAAAGAGCTTGCTCGGGATGGCGCGCAGGATCGCGTAAAACGGAAGGAAATACCACTCGGGCACGATATGCGCCGGGGTCACCATCGGATTGGCTTCGATGTAATTATCGGGATGGCCGAGATAGTTCGGCGCGAAAAAGATCAGCCAGGCGAAGAGAACGAGGAAGGCCCCGAGGGCGAAAGCGTCCTTGAAGGTCGCATAGGGCGTGAAAGGCACGGTCTCCTTCTCGATGTCCTTGACCTCCACTCCCTCAGGATTGTTCTGCCCGGTCACATGCAGGGCCCAGACGTGCAGCACGACGACCGCCGCGATGATGAAGGGCACCAGATAGTGCAGAGCATAGAAGCGATTGAGCGTGGGGTTGTCGACCGAGTAACCGCCGAGCAGCCAGACCGTAATCGAATTGCCGACGACGGGGATCGCGGTGAAGAGATTGGTGATGACGGTCGCGGCCCAGAAGGACATCTGTCCCCACGGCAGCACATAGCCGAGGAAGCCCGTCGCCATCATCAGCACAAATATGACGACGCCTAAGATCCACAAAAGCTCGCGCGGCTCCTTGTAGGAGCCGTAATACATGCCGCGAAGAATGTGGATGTAAGCGGCCAAGAAGAACAGGGACGCGCCGTTCGCGTGCGCATAGCGCAGGATCGAGCCCCAGTTCACGTTGCGCATGATGTGCTCGACGGAGTCGAAGGCCAGAGTGGTCTCCGGCGTATAATGCATGGCGAGCACGACACCGGTGACGATCTGCGCCACCAGCATGAAGGACAGGATCGCACCGAAGGTCCAGAGATAGTTCAGGTTCTTGGGCGTCGGAAACGCCACGAAGGAATCATGCATGAAGCTCAGAATCGGCATCCGCCGTTCGATCCAGCGGGCAAGGGCGCTCTGAGGCGTGTATTTTGAAGGTCCGCTCATCGCTTCGGTCAGGTCCCTGTGAGAAGCCGCCTCGCCGCTGCGGCGTCGATCTAGCCGATCTTTATCTTCATGTCGGAGAGGAAGTTATAGTCCGGCACCACGAGGTTCGTGGGCGCCGGCCCGCTGCGAATGCGTCCCGACACGTCGTAGGTCGAGCCGTGACAGGGGCAGAACCAACCGCCGAACTCGCCTTCATGTCCGAGCGGAATGCAGCCAAGATGCGTGCAGACCCCGACCACGACGAGCCACTCGGGCTTTTTGACGCGCGCCGAGTCGGGCTGAGGATCGGGTAATACATTGAGCGGCGTCTTCTCGGCGGCCTCGATCTCGGCGGGCGTGCGGCGCCGCACGAACACGGGCTTACCGCGCCATTTGACGGTGACGATCTGACCCGGAGCGATCCCTGAGAGATCAACGTCGGTCGACGCCATGGCGAGCGTCGAGGCATCAGGATTCATCTGCGCAATGAGGGGCCAGACCGCAGCGCCGACCGCAACCGTCGCCATCGCGCCGGTCGCGACGAAGAGGATGTCCCGCCGCGCGGGATGCGGTAGCGTTTCGTCCCTCACTCTCGTCTCCCTTTCCACCCCACACCATCCTGCGATCTCGGCGATCGCCGCTGCAATGCGGTGGCGCGCTGTGACCCCTGCTTTTGGCGCCAAATGTCTTTCTTGTCCACTTCGGCAAGGCAGGCTTGTCAGTTTGTCGCAGGTAGGTCACTTTGGCTGGCGAGAAGGGCCGACGAGGCGCCGCCGAAGACGGCGTCCGGCGCCTGAGAAAGCGGCTTGTGGCGCGAGGATGAAGCACCTTGGGTGGCGACGAGGCGGAGGAGCGCCAAGGGACATCGCCTGCGCCCGACTCGGCTGCGCATCTGACGCTCGCGCTCTATCAGCCCGACATTGCGCAAAACGCCGGAACCTTGTTGCGCATGTGCGCCTGTCTAGACGTCGAGGCGGCGCTGATTGGGCCGGCGGGCTTCGCCTGGGGGGATCGCTCGCTGCGGCGAGCCGGCATGGATTATCTCGATCATGTGAGGCTGTCGCGTCACGCCTGCTTCGAGGACTTCGAAGTCTGGAGGTTTGAGCAGCGACCGCCGCGCCGTCTCGTGCTGCTCACCACGAAGTCGCCGCACTCCTATCTTGACGTGCGATTCCACGAAGGCGACGTGCTGATGGTCGGTCGAGAGTCGGCGGGCGTTCCAGCAGAGGTCTCGGCCAAGGCGGATCTCGCTGCGTCGATACCGATGCAGGCGGGGATGCGCTCGCTCAACGTGGCCATCGCGGCGGCGATGGCGTTGGGAGAGGCGCTGCGCCAGCTGCGCAACGCGTGATCGCTATTTGCACTCCTGCTGCACGCGCGCCAGCGCGTCGGAGAGGCCCTTGAGCGAGTAGGTGTCCGTGCTCGCCGTGCCCTTCGCGGAAGAGGCTTTGACCACGAGCTTGGTGCCGTGCTTCATCGTCTCGACGAACTCCTTCTCCTGAGCCGGATTTTTGAGCCAGGCGCTCTCTTTCATCGTGACCAGCTCGTAGTTGCTTCCGTCGACGTCGGCGGTCGCGGCGCCATTCTCTTTCGTCGCGTAACCGAGATTGATGGCGATCTCGTTGCGGACGTTTTCGCTGGGGCGGGTGGAAACGAAGATATTCGCCTTCGCGTCTTTGAGCTTGGCTTCGGGCTGCCGCTTCTGCGGCGCCCCGAGCGCGTAGCAGAGCTTATCCTTGCCCTGCGCGGAGAGGGCCTCCCAGTCGCCGTATTTTCCGATCGAAAGGGGCTTCGCGGCTTTGCCGGCGTTCTTGCTCCCATTCTTGTCTGCGGCGTCGCCCTTGGACTTGGAGTCGCCTTTGGACTTGGCGTCCGATTTCGACTTGGAGTTCGACTTCGACTTCGATTTCTCCTGCGCCGTCGCGGTGTTTGTCGACGGTACAGGGACGAAAGCGATCGCCAATGCGAGCAGCAGACGGGGCGCGATGGTGGAAAAAGGTGCGGAGCCGATCATGCCCACTGTTTAGCCTTGGCCGAGCAAGGGAACAAGGGCCTCCTCGCCGCTCACCCCTCCTTCTTCGCCACCATCAAATAGTTGACTCCCGTGTCGGCGCTCTTGCGCCACTCGCGCGCGAGCGGGTTGAAGGTCATGCCGGCGCGATCGATCTCGCGCAAGCCAGCCGCTCTGGCCCAACCCGAGAGCTCGTCGGGGCGCACGAATTTCTCGTGGCGATGCGTGCCGCGCGGAACCCAGCCCAGGACATATTCCGCCCCGACGATCGCCAGAGCGAAGCTCCTGAAGGTGCGGTCTATTGTCGCCAGGAACAAAAGGCCGCCGGGCTTGACCAGCCACGCCAGCGTCGCGACGAAGGCCTTCGGCCCTTCCACATGCTCGATGACCTCGAGAGCCGTGACGATGTCGAAGCTTTCGCCGCTCTGGGCGAGGGCCTCGGCCGTCATGTTGCGATAGTCGATGTCGAGCCCGGACTTAGCCGCATGGCGGCGCGCGACCTCGATGTTATTGGGGGCGGGATCGACGCCCGTCACCTTCGCGCCGAGCTCGGCGAGCGCCTCCGCCAATATGCCGCCGCCGCATCCGATGTCGGCGACCGTGAGGTCGGCGAGAACCCCTTGCCGCTCACGGCCAAGATGGCGCGCGGCCTGCAGCTGCACATAGTCAACCCGTATGGGGTTGATGTCATGCAGAATTCCCATCTTGCCGGACTTGTCCCACCACAGCTCTCCGAGCCGATTGAAGCGGGCGACGTCGGCGGGATCGACGCTCGATTGACTGTGTCGCGAAACGTCTTGCGACGGGCTCATTCTCTCAATTCCTCTCTCGCGGTCCTGCAAAGGCGGCGTTGACACCCCGACGACGCCGTAACATATACGCCCGCGCTCGCCAAAGGCGAGGCGACGCCGAGCGGCTTGGCGCGCTTGTCCCAAACTCCGGTCCCGATGCCCCGTCTGGTGATGAAATTCGGCGGCACTTCTGTCGCCACGGTTGAACGCATCCATAATGTGGCGCGCCACGTAAGGCGCGAGATCGCGGCCGGCTACGACGTGGCGGTCGTCGTCTCCGCCATGTCCGGCAAGACCAACGAGCTCGTCGCCTGGTGCAAGGAGGCCGCGCCGTTGCACGACATGCGCGAATATGACGCCGTGGTCGCCTCGGGCGAGCAGGTGACCTCCGGCCTCCTCGCCATCGCGCTGCAAGCGCAGGGCGTTCCGGCCCGCTCCTGGCAAGGCTGGCAGATTCCCCTGCTGACCGGGCCGGCCCATGGCTCCGCGCGCATCGAGGCGATAGAGCCCGCGGGGATCCTCGAAGGTTTTGGGCGGGGCGAGACGGCTGTGGTTGCGGGTTTTCAGGGGCTGCACAAGGCTTCGGGCCGCATCACGACGCTGGGGCGCGGCGGCTCCGACACCAGCGCCGTCGCCGTCGCTGCGGCGATCGGGGCGGAGCGCTGCGATATCTACACGGACGTCGACGGCGTCTACACGACGGACCCGCGCGTGGTCTCCAAGGCGCGCCGCATGGACCGAATCGCCTTTGAGGAGATGCTCGAGATGGCGTCGCTCGGGGCCAAGGTGATGCAGGTGCGTTCGGTCGAGCTGGCCTTGAAGCACGACATGCCGACCTACGTGCGCTCGTCTTTCGACGATCCGAGCGATCCGCGGCCGGGCACGCTCATTTGCCGGGAGGAGGACATCATGGAATCGCAAGTCGTGACGGGCGTCGCCTTCTCACGCGACGAGGCGCAGATCACGCTGCGGCGCGTCGTCGACAAGCCGGGCGTCGCGGCGAGCGTGTTCATGCCCCTGGCGGAGGCCGGCATCAATGTCGACATGATCGTCCAGACGATCTCGGCCGACAATACGACCGACATGACCTTCACGGTCGCGGCGAGCGATTTCGATCGGGCCAGGGCGCTCCTGGAAAAGGGGCAGGCCGACATCGGATATGCGGCGCTCGCCGGCGCGAAGGACGTCGCCAAGGTCTCCGTCGTCGGCGTCGGCATGCGCAGTCACGCCGGCGTCGCGGCCCAGGGCTTCCGGGCCTTGGCCGAGAAGGGGGTCAATATCCGGGCGATCTCGACCTCCGAGATCAAATTCTCGGTTTTGATCGACGCCGCCTATACAGAGCTCGCCGTGCGCACGCTGCACACGCTCTACGGACTCGACGGCGAGGACTGATCACACAGCGCCTGCCGCGCCCCGCCCTTGCCTTTCGAGGCCTGACGAGCGAGGGAGAAGCGACCGGCGGCGGTCGTCGGCGCGAGCTTGAAGGAAGCGGCTCATGGAAGACTTGATCAAGAGGATTTCCGCGTCGATCGGCGTCGACGAAGCGGTCGCCAAGGCCGCGATCGGCCATGTGCTCGCCTTTCTCCAGAAGGCCCTGCCCGAGGGGCCGGTCGCCGATCTCGTCGGCAAGATCCCCGGATCGCAGGAGGCGATCGACGCCGCCGCCGCGACCCCGGTCGAAGGACTGGGCGGGGCGCTAGGCAGGCTGGGCGAGCTTCTCGGCGGCGCCAAGGGCAACATCATGGCGCTCGCCGGCAGTCTCGGCGGAATCGGCCTCGACATGGGCCAGATGCAGAAGCTCGGGCATGAAATCTTCGCCCACGCCGAGGAGGTGATCGGCAAGGAGAACGTCGAAAAGATCATCGAGGCGGTCCCCGCGCTCGCCCCGTTCCGCTGAACCCGGGTCCTTCGTTCGCGCGCCCTTTCGGGCAGCCCTGCAGGATGAGAACCGTGCCGATTTCCCCGCCCGACGCGCTGAGCGAGCTGCGCCAGGAGATAGACCGTATCGATCTTGCGATGCATCGGCTGCTGATGGAGCGGGGAGAGACCATCCATCGGCTGATCGAGGTCAAACGCGCGCAGGGCGGGGTTTGCGCCTTCCGCCCCGATCGCGAGGCGCAGATGATGCGCGCGCTTGTCGAGCGCCATCGGGGCCTGCTGCCGCTCGACGCCGTGGAGGGGATTTGGCGCATCATCGTCTCGACCTTCACCTATGTGCAGGCGCCTTACACCGTCCATGCCGACGATTCCGGCGGCGACGCGCAGATGCGCGACAGCGCGCGCTTCCATTTCGGCTTCACGGTCCCCTATGTGCCGCATCATGGGGCGCTCGCGGTCATCGCCGCCGTCGCCGCTTCCAGGGGAGACCTCGGCGTGCTGCGCGCCTCGGGCGGATCGGGGGACGGCGCCTGGTGGCTCAGGCTGACCGGCGAGGCCGCGCCGAAGATCATCGCGCGCCTGCCCTTCGTCGAGCGGCCCGACCACCCGGCGGGCCTGCCGGTCTTCGTCATCGCGAAACCCGGCGCCGAGGTCGCCGCTCAGGACATCGCGCTCTTTGCGATCTCGCTGCCGCGCTGGACGCATGACGCGCCGGCCGCTGTCGCCGCCGCCGGGGGCGAAATTCTCGCAAGCGCGCCCATCCCCGGCGGCCATTCGCTCCTCGTCGCCCTGCCCGCCGCCAAGGCCGGGAGACTGACAACAGCGCTCGGCGAAGCGGGTCTCGGCGACGCGCGGATTGAAACGGTCGGCGGCCATTCGCCGCGCTTCGAGATGGACGAGGCGCGCGCCGGCGTCTTCGCGCCGAGGCTGTGAGCAAGGAGCCCATGACCAAACCCTCCCCGCGCGCCAGCCTGCTGGCGATCGACCCTTACGTTCCCGGCAAGAGCGCCGCGGCGCGCGCCGACGGCGCCCGCGTCTTCAAGCTCTCCGCCAATGAGACGCCGCTCGGCCCCTCGCCCCGCGCGATCGAGGCAGCTCGCCGAGCCGCCGACACGATTGCGAAATATCCCGAGGGCTCCGCCCGCGCTTTGCGCGAGGCCATTGGCGCGCGGCACGGTCTCGATCCCCAACGCATCATCGCGGGCGCCGGCTCCGATCAGATCTTGGAGTTGCTGGCGCTCGCTTATGTCGGCCCGGGCGACGAAGGGGTCTACAGCCAATATGGATTTCTCGAATATCGCATCGTGATCCTTGCCGCAGGCGGCGTGCCGAAGGTCGCCCCCGAAACCAACTACACGGCGGGCGTCGACGCTCTGCTCGCGCAGGTGACCGAGCGCACGAAGATCGTCTTCATCGCCAATCCGAACAATCCGACCGGGACCTATATTCCGTCGCGCGACGTGGAGCGGCTCGCCGACGCGCTGCCGCCCCATGTGCTGCTCGTGCTCGACGCGGCCTACGCCGAATATGTGCAGGCCAAGGATTATGAAGCGGGCCTGCGGCTCGCCAGCGAGCGCGACAATGTCGTGATGACCCGGACTTTCTCGAAAATCTACGGTCTCGCCGGCCTGCGGCTCGGCTGGGGATATGGCCCCGCGCATGTCATCGACGCGCTGAATCGCATCCGCTCGCCGTTCAACGTCTCGAACGCCGCGAGCGCTGCGGGAATCTCCGCGCTGGAGGACCGCGGACATCTCGACGCCGCGATCGCGCACAATGCGCGCTGGCTCCCCTGGCTTTCCGAGAAGATTGGCGCGCTGGGACTCGAAGTTCTGCCGAGCGCCGGCAATTTTCTCGCGATCCGCTTTCCAGACAGCGAGGGCCGGCGCGCCGCCGACGCCGACGCCTTTCTGACGCAGCGCGGCCTCGTGCTACGCGCGATCGGCGCCTATGGCATGCCGGAGTTTCTGCGGCTGACGGTCGGGTCGCAGGAGGCCAATGAACTCGTCGTCGCGGCGATCGCGGATTTCCTGCGAGGCGCCGATGCATGAGGAGCCGCTCTTCGAGAAGCTGACGCTGATCGGCCTCGGTCTCATCGGGTCTTCCATCGCGCGCGCCGCCAAGGCCCACAACGCCGTGCGAAAAATCGCGGCGCTCGAACTTGTCGCAACAAGTGCTGGGGCGCGTGCGCGAGCTACAGATTGCCGACGACGCCAGCGGCTATCTAGAAGCGGCGCTCGAGGACGCCGATCTCGTCATCCTGTGCGCGCCGGTCGGCGCGAGCGGCGCGATCGCGCGCGAGATCGCCCCTTTCCTCAAGCGCGGCGCCATTGTTTCCGACGTCGGCTCCGTCAAGGGATCGGTCGTCAAGGAGGTCGCCCCGCTCTTGCCCGCCGGCGTGCATTTCGTGCCGGCGCATCCTCTCGCGGGCACGGAATATTCGGGACCCGACGCGGGCTTTGCGACGCTGTTCAAGAACCGCTGGTGCCTGCTCACGCCGCCGGGTCACGCGGAGAACGGCGCGGTTGACGCGCTCGCGGAATTTTGGAAGCGGCTCGGCGCCAGGGTCGAGGTCACGACGCCGGAGCATCACGATCTTGCGCTGGCCATCACGAGCCATCTGCCGCATCTCATCGCTTTCAACATCGTCGGCACAGCCGATCATCTCGAGAAGGTGACAAAGCAGGAAGTCATCAAATTCTCGGCCTCGGGCTTTCGCGACTTCACGCGCATCGCCGCCTCCGACCCCACCATGTGGCGCGACGTTTTCCTGAACAACAAGGAGGCGGTGCTCGAGATGCTGTCGCGCTTCAACGCCGACCTCGCGGCGCTCCAAAAGATGATCGAGCAAGACGACGGCAAGGGCCTCTTCGATCTCTTCACGCGAACGCGCGCCATCCGCCGCGGCGTCATCGAGCAGGGCCAGGATACGGCGACGCCCGACTTCGGCCGACCGCATGGCGAGGGGTAGAACAGCGCTCGGATGCGTCTCAGCTTGAATTTCGGGTTTCGATCCGAAGGCCAGTTTCGCCCCACGCAGTGACGGTCGGAGCCCGTCAAGGTCCGCAACTCTCACTTTCAAGCCGCCCATGCCGGAATCCCGCCGACTGCAATCCGTTCAAACCCCGGTCATTCCCGTGATCGCCGAATTGATGCGCGCGCATCCTGGCGCCATTTCTCTCGGCCAGGGTGTCGTGAATTATGGACCGCCTCAGAGCGCAATAGCGGAAATAGAGCGGTTCCTCGCCGCGCCGGCCAATCACAAATACCAGGGCGCCTCCGGCACGCCGGAGCTGCTGGAGCGCATCGCATCGAAACTTGCCGAAGAAAACAACGTGCGCGTCGGCGCCGCACATGGCGCCCGCCTCATGGTGACCGCCGGCGGCAATCAGGCGTTTTTCAATGTCGCGCTCGCGATTCTCGATCCTGGCGACGAAGTCATCATGCCCGCGCCTTATTATTTCAACCACGAGATGGCCGTTACGATGGCGAACGCGCGCCCCGTAAGCGCGCCGACGGACGCCAATTTTCAGCTCGACCTGGAGGCGTTACGGGCGGCGATCACACTACGCACCCGGGCAATCGTCACCGTTTCGCCGAACAATCCATCCGGCGCCGTATATCGCGAATCCGCATTGCGCGCCGTGAATGCTCTTTGCGCGAAGCATGGCCTGTATCACATCAACGACGAGGCGTATGAGTATTTCACATACGACGGCGCGCGCCACTTCTCGCCAGCGTCCATTTCAGGCGCATCCGCTCACACGATTTCGCTTTATTCGATGTCGAAGGCCTATGGCTTCGCGAGCTGGCGTATCGGCTGGATGGTCTTTCCCGCCGAGCTCGAAGCCGCTCTCCTGAAAGTTCAGGACACGCTGATCATTTGCCCGTCGGTCATCTCGCAATACGCTGCTCTCGGGGCAATGCGCGCGGGACGCTCCTTCGTGCGGGAAAAGGTCGAGGCGCTGGCGCAAACCCGCGCGACGGTGAGGCAGGAACTGAGCCAATTGGAGCGCGTGGGTCTCGCCGAGGTTCCCCCGGCCTCCGGCGCCCTCTACTTTCTCTTGCGCCTCCGGTCGCGATTGCAGCCCCTCGACTATGTCGTGCGCCTTGTCCGCGAACATGGCGTCGCCGTGATCCCGGGCGACGCCTTTGGTCTCACGCAGGGGTGTTCGTTGCGGATCGCCTATGGCGCGCTGGAGCCGGCGACGGCCGTTGAGGGCATTGGGCGCCTCGTCGCCGGAGTTCAGGCCATCGGCGCGTGACGGCACGCGCCGCCCGCGCTTAAGGCGCAGCTCCGCCTCCGCTCACCCCTCCACCGCCGCGCCCGCCCGCTCGCGCATCATTTTTGTCACCGCGGCGAAATCGAGCTTGCCCGAGCCCAGTAGCGGCAGCGTCTCGACAATGACGATCTCCGCGGGGATCATCAGTTCCGAGGCCCCCTTGCTTTTCGCGAAGGCCTGAAAGGCGGCGCGCGTCGCGTCCTGATGCTGCGTGGCGAGCACGATCCTCTCGCCTTTGCGCGGGTCGGGCTCGCTCGCCGCGGCGGAGAGCGCATCGGGCCAGATCTCGCCGGCGAGCGCCTCGATGCGCGCGAGCGAGATCATCTCGCCGCCGATCTTGGCGAAGCGCTTGGCGCGGCCTTTGATCGTGACGAAGCCTTCCGTATCGATCGCGACGATGTCGCCCGTATCGTGCCAGCCGTCCTTGGGTGGTTCGAGCACGCCGGGATTCTCGGCGCGGAGATACCCCATCATCACATTGGGGCCGCGCACATAGAGCCGCCCCGCGCCCTCGACGCCGTCGACGCGCTCGAGCCGCGGCTCGACCCCCGGCACAAGCCGCCCGACCGTGCCGAACTTGTTGTGCATCGGCGTATTGAGCGCGAGAACCGGCGCAGTCTCCGTGACGCCGTAGCCTTCCAATATGCGCACGCCGAATTTCTCGCTCCAGACGTCGCGCGTGTTCTCCTTCACCGGCTCGGCGCCAGCGACGACGTAACGGATCGAGCGGAAGTCATAGGCGTTGGCCGTGCGCGCGTAGCCGGCGAGAAAAGTGTCCGTGCCGAAGAGAATCGTGGCGTTGGAGCCATAGACGAGCTCCGGCACGATTCGATAGTGCAGCGGCGAAGGATAAAGATAGATCGGCACACCCGAAACCAATGGAAGGACAAAGCCGGCCGTCAGCCCGAAGCAGTGGAAAATCGGAAGCACGTTGAAGAGCTTGTCTTCTCGGCTGAAGTCAATGCGCGCCGCGGCCTGCGCGACATTGGTCAGCATGTTGCGATGGGAAAGCGCGACGCCCTTGGGCGCGCCTTCGGAGCCCGAGGTGAAGAGCACGGCGGCTACGGCGTCGGGCCCGCGCGGCACGAGCGCGCGACGATGCAACAAGAGCGCGCGAAGCTTGTCGAGCGACGTCACGCGCTCGCGCACATCTTCGAGGTAGAGCAACTCGATCTCCTCGGTGAGCGCCTCGACGAGCTTCTCGAGCCGCGCCGCTTCGATGAAGGCGCGCGAGGTCGTGACCCGCTTCGCGCCGGCGCCCTTCAATCCGGCGAGGATGTTGGCGGACCCCGCGGTGAAGTTCACCATGGCGGGCACGCGTCCGGCGGAAGTGAGCGCGAGGAACGCCACGCCGGCGCCATTGGCGTTGGGAAGCATGAGGCCGACCGTCTCGCCGGGCTCCGTCAACGCCGCGATCTTTTCGCCGAGCGCGCGGGCGGCGGTCAGGAGCTTGCGATAGCTGAGCTTGCCCGTAACCGGGTCTTCGAGCGCGACGCGCGAGGCGCCATGGTGGCGCGCAGCCTCCACCGTCGCTTGGAAGATGGTGCGGTCCACGTCGGTCGTGAGAAACAAGAGATCCGACATGATGTGATAGAGGCCGAGCCCCGCCGCGGCGCGGCGCTTTCTTCCTTTGAGCTCCTCATCCACGGCAAGGCGCGTGGGCTCCAGCACGGTCAGCTTGAACTTCGGAAAGAGACGCCGCCGCTCCTTGCTTTCCGGAACGCGCGAGAAGATCGTCGCCTCGGGGCCTTCGATGCGCACGGGCAAGATCTCCGCGCCCGATTTGTCGGCGATGAGGCCCACCCCGTCATAAACCTTCATGAGACTGCCGGTCACCGTGAGGCGACCTTCGGGAAAGATCACCAGCGGCTCGCCGCTTTTGACGGCGTTGATGAGCGTGCGCGCGCCGAGCGGCTTCGTCGGATCGAGCGGAACGACTTGCGCGAATCTGAGGAACGGCTTCACCCACCAAGCGTGAGCGATGGTCCGGTCGATGGCGAAGACCGGCGCGCGCGGCATGATCGAGAGCGCCAGCGCCGCATCGAGAAAGCTCACATGGTTGAGCGCGACGATCGGGTTGGGCCCGGCGCGATCGAAATTCTCGAGGCCTTTGACCTCGAGCCGATAGAGCGAGCGGAAGAAGATCGACAGCAGATCGCGCAGCGGGCTCTCGACGACGGCCTTGTTGATCCAGAAAGCCGAGCCCGCGGCAAAGAGCGCGAGAGCGCCAAAGAGCGCCCAGATCGGCGCGCCATAGGCTTGCAGAACCGCAACCAGCAGACCGCCGCCAACCATCGCCGCGGCGTTGAGCACGCTGACCGCCGCAATGATGCGTGCGCGGCGCGCAGGGTCGGAAAAGGCCTGCAGCGCGGCGAAGGACGGCACGACGATCATGCCGCCCGAGATCGACATCAAGGCGAGATCGATCAGCGCGCGCCAAGCGCCAGGCTGGGCGAAGTATGGGCCGAGCGCCAGCAGCGACGCGTCGGAAGGCGGCGCGCGCAGGGCGAGCATGAGAGCGAGATCGGCCGCGGCGAAAGCCACGCCGGCGGCGCCCAGGACGGAGGGCAGCAGCACGATCTGGCCATGCGAGAGGAAAGCCGCGAGACCCGAGCCGAGGCCGATCGAGACCGCGAAGACCGCGAGATGCACGGTCGCGACGCTCTGTGCGCCATGCATCGTCTGCGCGACCAGGGCCGGCAGAAGCGAGGTTCCCACTGCGCCCAGGAGCCAGAAAATGCTCGTGACGAGACCAAGACGCCAGAGCTTCGGTTCGCGATGCAATTCGGCGAGGAAGGCGAAGGTCGAGCGCGCGATGTTGACGTCGACTTTTAGCGCGCTGTCGGCGCGCGGCGTCGGGGGGATGAACCAGGCGCTCGCATAGGACAGTATCGCAAAGCCGATCATGCCGAGCGCGAGATAGGCTGGATCGCGCCCCTCCTCCATCGCAATGCCGCCGAGGATCGTCCCGACGAGGATTGCAATGAAAGTCGCGGCCTCGACGAGCGCATTGCCTTTCGGCAATTCGTCCCGGTGCAGACAGTCCGGCAGCATTCCGTATTTCGCGGGGCTGAAGAGCGCGCCGAGCACGCCGAAGAGGAAGAGCGCGACGAACAGCGTCGGGACGGAGCCGGCGTAGAAGCCCGCGATGGCGATGGCGGCGGCGCCGATTTCGGCGAGCTTCAGCCAGCGCGTGACCTCGCCCTTGTCGAATTTATCGGCGAGCTCACCGCCGAGCGCCGAGAGGAAGAAATAGGGCGCCATGAGCGTCGCGGTCGCGAGCGTGACGAGCGAGGCGCCGCCCTCCCCGCCGAATTCGAAACAACACGAACATCGCCAGCGCATTCTTGAGGAGATTGTCGTTCAAGGCGGCGAAGAACTGGCACCAAAAGAGAGGCGCGAAGCGGCGGGCGAGGAGCAGGGATTGCGACATGGCGGCGCCGGTCTCGAAAGGCTTTCGACCGGCGGAGGCCGGCGCAGAGGTTGTAGGACGAGCGCCAACCGGCCGGCTAGCCGTCGTGTGAGCTTGGATTGCCTCCCCCTCGTCCCCGAGGGCGATCGCTGGCTCATCGGTCTTGAACATCCCGCGTCTCCTGCTATGAACAATGTTCACACACGCAGGCTAGCGCAGCATTGAACAATGTTCAAGCATTTTATGAACACTGTTCAGACTTAGCCGGAAGGCGGGAGAATTTGTCGAATCTAGCTGAAACAAGAGAGGCTTCTCGCCGGGATCAACTCCGCGAGCGAATTTTGGACTCGGCTGAACGCCTCCTCTCCGAAAAGGGCCTTGCGGGACTGAAGGCGCGCGATGTCGCGGCAGGCGCCGGCTGCGCACTGGGCGCGATCTACACGGCGTTTGGGGATCTCGACGAGGTGATCCTACGTGTCGGCCTGCGCACGCTCGGGCGGCTGGAGGCGGCGCTCAAGGCACAGGGTGAGGGCGACGCTCTCAAGCGGCTGGCGCTCGCCTATCTCGCTTTCGCGCGCCGCGAGAAGCCTGCCTGGAGCGCCCTCTTCGATTTTCGCCTGCCGCCCGGCGCAACCCTTCCCGACTGGTTCGCCATCGAGCGCGACCGGCTGTTCACCCTGCTGGAGGCGCCGCTCTCGCGCCTTCTTCCCAATTGCGCGGCGGATGACGTCAGAAGACGCGCGCGCACGCTCTTTTCCGCCGTGCATGGCGTCGTCGCGCTCGGACTCGAGGAGAAGCTCGGCGAGGGCATGTATGACGCGCTTGAGACGGAGCTCAAGGAATTTGTCGCGACATTCTCACGCGGTCTTGCGGCCGAGGCGGCGGCGCGCGAAGGAAAGCGGGCATGATCTTTGTCTTGATCTTTCTCGTCGCGGCCTGGGCCGGCGCGCAAAATGCGCTCGCGGGCGGCGGCTCCTTCCTGATCCTGCCGACCTTAATGTTTTCAGGGCTCGACGCGCTGGCGGCCAACATCACCTCCTGCGTCGCGCTCTTTCCCGGACAGATCGCGACGGGCTGGGCGGGCCGCGCGCATGCCGGCGGCGTCGGGGGTCTCTCGCTGCGCGCGCTCTTTGCGATCAGCATTCTGGGCGGGGCGCTCGGCGCGGCGATCCTCCTGCTCACGCCCGCGGCCTTTTTCGCGCAGCTCGTGCCCTGGCTCGTGCTCTTTGCGACGGGCGTCTTCGTCTGGGGCAGCTTTTTTCGCAAGGCGACGAAGATTTCCGGACACATCGGCCCCGTCAGCGCCGGTCTCGCGCAATTCGCCATCTCCGTTTACGGCGGATATTTCGGCGGCGGCATTGGCTTTCTGATGATGGCGGCGCTGACGCTCGCCGGCGAGAACGCCCGGACGGCGAGCGCGACGAAGAATCTGCTCGCCGGAGTCATGAACGCTTCCGCCGTGCTGATCTTTCTCTTTTCACCGGAGTTGCGCTGGCCTCAGGCTATCGCGACCGCTGCGGGCGCGACGCTCGGCGGACTCTTCGGCGTGAGGCTCCTGCATCGGCTCGATGAAAGAGTGCTGCGCTTAGCGATCGCCGTCATTGGCGTCTCGCTGACGATTGGGCTTTTCGTCACGCAACGCTGAAGGGTTTTCATGAGCGCGGCGCGGCCTTCAGCGCCTTCTCGATCTCGGGCAATAGTGTCTTTTCCAGCGCATAGGGCGTGAGCGGACCGACGAGCTTATAGGCGACGACTCCGTCGCCGCGGACGACGAAAGTCTCGGGCACGCCATAGACGCCGAAGTCGATCGCCGTGCGGCCGGCGGTATCGGCGCCGACCGCGTCGAAAGGATTGCCGTCTTCCGTCAGGAAGCGAACGGCGTTCGCCGCTTCATCCTTGTAAGATAGGCCATAGAGCCTGACGCCCTGAGCCTTGAGCGCCGCGTCATGCGCAAAGGCCATCAGCACGGGCGCTTCGGCCCGGCAGGGCGCGCACCAGGAGGCGAAGACGTTGATGACGCTGACGTGGCCCTCGCGCAGATTGGCGTCGCTGAAGCCCACAACGCCCCTCAGTCCCTCCACCGCGGGGAGAGTGAAAGCCGGGGCTGGCCGGCCGATCAGCGCAGAAGGCAGCTTCGAGGGATCTCCGGAGAAGAGACGCACGACAAAGAGGCCGGCCAGCAGCAAGAAAACGCCGAGCGGCGCAAGACGCAGCCAGGAGCGGCCCCCGCCCCCCTCTTCAGAACTCAACTCTCGTCTCCCTGATCCTTGAGGCGCGCGAGCTCGGCCGTGAGCCTGCGGTGCTCGCCGACAATGCGCCAGATCGCGCCGCCGACCGTGACGAAGGTGATGGCGTAGGCCGCGATGATGTAGCCCCAGTGCGGATCGGCGTTCACGTCAGCGCCTCCTCGGCGCGCACGGCGCGCAAGGTGAGCCGCGCCAGACGCCGGCGCAGGATTTCATTGCGCAGCGCCATGAAATGCAGCGCCAGAAAGAGGCAAGAGGCGCCCGCCGCCATCACCAGCAGCGGCCAGAGCATCGAGCCCGAGATCGTCGAGCCGCCGGCGCGGAAGACCGAGGCGGGCTGATGCAGCGTGTTCCACCACTCGACCGAGAATTTGATGATGGGGATGTCGACGAGGCCGACGAGCGTCATGATCGAGGCGACCCGCGCGCCGCGCGGCGTGTCGTCCATCGTCTGGCGGATCGCGATGACGCCGAGATAAATGAGGAACAGCACGAGATAGGAGGTGAGCCGCGCGTCCCAGACCCAAAAGGTTCCCCACATGGGCTTGCCCCAGAGCGAGCCCGTCACGAGGCACAAGAACGTGAAGAGCGCGCCGAGCGGCGCCGCGGTCTTCTGCGCCGCGTCCGCAAGCGGATGACGCCAGACCAGCGCGCCGATGGAGGCGGAGCTCATCACGATATAGGCGAACATGCCGAGCCAGGCGGCGGGCACGTGGATATACATGATGCGCACCGTCTCGCCCTGCTGATAATCCGGCGGAACGAGGAAGAAGGCCGCAAAGAGACCGACGCCGAGCAGCAGCGCGGCGGCGGCGGAGATCCACGGAAGCAATCTGTCCGTCAGCGCCATGAAGCGCGTCGGATTGAAGAACTCGGAAATTGTCGCCACGGGGTGGACGTCTCCTTGTGCGACTTTTCGGCGGCGCCCACGGACGGTCAGATCCGCTTTCAGCCTCTCGGACGCCCCGCCCGCCGGCGGAGCCGAGCGCCTTCGCAGCCTGCCTCGCGGCGGGCTCTAACAGGCGGCCAGACCTAACTGCGCCGCGGGCTGGAAGCAAGGCGCCCTCTGCATCGCTCGACAAAATCAACGCCGCGCCAGAAGTCACCCGCATTGCCTTGGGCGCGCCTCCAAGGTAAAGTTTTGAGGTTCGCGCCCGTAGCTCAGCTGGATAGAGCGTTGCCCTCCGAAGGCGAGAGTATCAAGGCGGGGCCGCGTTTTGTGGGTCGATTTTGGCAGTGAACTGAAGAGGTTAGAGACAGAGAAGTTTTTGGATCGACGTTGACAGGAAGCGTTGCAACCACATTGCAACCACCTCGGCGGAAAGTCCGGCGTATGCGCCGGCAGGTAAATTGCCATCAGGTGGTCAGCGACTCGGACCGGATTCAGCCGCGTCATCGTTGACCAGAGTGATCAGCGGAGAGTAATTCCACGTGACAGGCACCCGTAGCTCAGCTGGATAGAGCGCTACCCTCCGAAGGTAGAGGCCACAGGTTCGAATCCTGTCGGGTGCGCCAACCTTCGCCGAAATTGGGATTTGCCGATCTGCCAGGCTGCGGTGCGAAGGTCGTCTTCCGCTGACATGGTCTGCTTGTGGGTAGAGCGACAGTGGAAATTCCACGGCCTAACGGTGCCGATGGCGGGTTACGAACCCGGTCCGAACCGCCGAGCAAACCTACCCAGGGCAAACCGTCTCCTGGATCAACGAGTGGGCGGAATGCACGACGCGCGACGGCCGCGTCGAGGGCATGGAGTTCGTTCTCCCCGATTGGTTCTATCGTGGCGGCGTCGATCGCTCGCTCGTCCTCACCATCGACCCGGCCTACTTCCGGCTCACCGGCGGTATTGAGCGCTGGCTCTATCGCGTCGCCCGCAAGCATGCCGGCCGCCAGCCCAGAGGCTGGCTGTTCGAGATCGCCCATCTTCACCAGAAATCCGGCAGCCTCGCCAAGCTCCGCGACTTCGCCTTCGACCTGCGCCGGATCGCCGCCCGCCAGCCCCTTCCAGGGTATCGGCTGCTCGTCGAACGCGAAGATCGGCGCGAGGTCCTGCGCATTGTGCCTGCCGAGTTATCCACAGCCCCTGTGGATAACCCTGTGGATAGACTCGGGACTTCGGGCGTCGCGAGTATCGGGATTTCGGGAGCGGCGGTATCGGGACTTCGGGAGCGCAAACCGCAACTAACGCTCTGGCCTGAAACGATAAACTCGGCGCGTAACTTAAAGTCTAACATACTGACTCTAACTTGTTCTTGCGAGTCAGCAGTCTGTGGAGACAACGCCTCTCCATTTCAGTCTGCTGTCGGTTCCCCCAAAAGCGTGGACTGGAGCCGATAAATGAGTGACCGGCTCCTCAAATCGTGGACTCGCGCTCCCTTTAATCGTAGACCGGCGCAACGCTGAGTTTCCTCTTCTTGAGGATTTTGCGCCGACGCCAAGGGCCATGCCGGCGCAACAGACGGTCAGCAACGTGGACGCTGATCTCGGCGCCGAAGCGACGCAACGCTTCGCCTTGCACACGGTCAGAACGCCAGCGTGGTCCATCTGGCGAAGCGGCCGCGATCCACTCAACGAGTTCCATCACCTGCGGCTCCGTGAGGTAGCTGCCACCTCGGCCGTTCGAGCGCGGCATCCAGGCCACCTTTCGCACCACGCTTGATCCAGCGATACAGAGTTCGCGGCAAAACGTCGGCGACGTCGGCGGCCACCTCGACCGGCAAGCCGTCCCGCACATCGGCGATCGCCAACAGTCGGGCGCGCCGATGCGGCAGCCGCTCGCGCGCCGCTCGCGCGCGCAGATCGTCACCAGTCTCCGGCAAGTTGTCGATCCAAGCTCGCCACCACGCGCGCTCGGGTTCGCGGCTCGGTCCGGCCATGTGGCGAGCAACAGTGTTTCGATCTGGGCATAGATATCAGCGTCGAGGTTCGGCCATCGCAGGATCTGGCGGCGTGGCCTCACAGCGGCCAGGATCGCAAGAGCAGCTTGCGGGCGCATCGGCCATGCCTCGAACATCCAGGCGAGGATCGCCAGACCCTGATAAGCGTCGGCGATCTCTCCGAATGGTTCGGCGCCAAGGTCGCGGGCGATCCGAGCAAACAGCCTATCGCGCCGCGACCGCCTTCGTGTCGATCCAAACGGCGCCGAGCAGTGCGTCGAACAGAGCAACGGCCACGGGCCAAGCGAGCGCGCCAACTCAGGCAAATCGACAATCCCCTCGGACGCCCGCCGAGCACGCGCTGCTGGAACCGCACGACAGGCTCCGCTGCGACCCGGGTCGAGGCGCGGGCCAGCCGGAACGCACAGTGCGGACAACGATCCGGCGCGAAGTGATCGCGGGACGACAATGCGGGCAACCGCAGCTTCGTCCCGCATTCGGGACAAGCGCGCACCAACACGGCGCCGTGCTCAGGACAAGCGGCCAGCCAGCCGAGCGTCCACGTACGTCTGATGTATGGAATGTCGTCCTCGGCGAGGCAGTCAGGACAGACGCCGATGCGCCGCGTCTGGCGCGTCGGTCGCTCGACCGTGAAGCGCTGGCGACCGAACCGCTCCGGCAATGCGTCATCACGCCCGTTATCCGGCCACTCGGCGAAGGAAAGCGAGCGAATATCATCGTTCGTAACGCCAGCGCCGCGCGCGAGCGCTGCGACGAGGAGCGGATCGGGCTTGCGCCACCACTCCGGATGCGCTGCGAGGTCCGCCTCGCCGTCGCCGAGCAGCAAGGCCTCCGGCGAGACGCCGAACGGATCGGCGAATCGCAGCAGCCACGACGGCAATGCTTCGTCCGGCAGTGGCGCCATGCGCGCCGGCAATCGCGCGCCTCCACCGCCTCCGCGTCGAAGAACTCGACCTCGTATGTCTCAGCCGGCGACACGTCGGCGCTCCGTGGGAGGGATGAAGCCGATGTCGTCTATCCTTTCGATGAGGATGCGTTCTTCTCCGGCGACGACCGCAGCCACCGCCGCCGTCGTCACCAGGTTGACGATCTCGCCGAGGATGCCCTCGGCCGCATTCAGGAGCTTCTGCGCCAATGCCGGCTCCTCCAGGCCCGATCGCTCGCGCAGCGGAAGCATCGCCTCCAGTGTGTTGAGCAGGCGCAGATACTCGGCGTCGTGCCGCCATGGCGGCAGGCTGAACGGCGTAAATCGGTTAGCGAGTTGGTCGTCACTTTGTATGGCGCGTAGCGCCTCTGACGTGCCGACCGCAACGAGCGGAATCTGCAACTCGTTGCCGAGCCAGCGCAGCAAATTGAGGAAGCGGCGCTGCTGGTCGCGCGAACCCGACAGGATGTTGTGGACCTCGTCGATGACGAGCAGCCGCACATTGGTCGCGCGCAGCATCCGCATCGCCATGTCCTGCTTGGCGGCCAGCCGGTCGTTGCTGCGATCGGGCGCGCCAAGCGCTTCCAGCACCGCCGAGAAGAAGCGGCGTTCGTCCGGCGCCGGCGGCATCTGCACCTTCAGGACCGGGACGGCGATCGCGCCTTCGCGGAGATCGGCTTCGGCGCCTCGCAAGTGCTCGCGCCTGAACTTCTCGACGATCATCGTCTTGCCGTTGTTGCTGGGGCCGACCAGCAAGCAGGTTCGGCATCCGCGTCCGCTTCGGGAACGTCAGAAGGTCCTCCATAGCCGACAGGGCGGCTTCCGCCCGTGCATAGCCGATCCATCTATCTGTACGGATGCGCCGGATGCGTATCTCCGCAGGCGCATCCGCCAAAGCGCGTATCTGCGGAAACAGATGCGGATAGGAAAAATCCGTCATGTCCACTCCTCCACGTTCTTGAACAGCCGCTGATCGGCGGGCAGTGGTTCGATCTGTGGAGCAGGTCCAAGCAGCGGCACCGCGACCGGACGCCGCTCGGCTGCGACGCCATCGAGGCGCCGCCGTCGTTCCCGCTGACGGCGCGCCACCTTGCTCTCCATGCTCGCGCGCTCGGCAATGCCCCGCATGGCTTCGATCGCCGTGAAGATCGCCTCCTCGTCGACTTCGGCGCGACCTTCCTCGCGCAACCGCTTCAGCGCCAGCCGATGTTCCCACAAGCTGATCGGCGGTCGCCGCAGGTCACGATAGCTGAGGTCGTAGTAGCGCCCGTCGGGCGCGAGCAGGTGGATGCGGCTGAGGTCGCGCGGATCATAGCGGACGATCATGCGCTCGCGTTCGCCGATCCAGGTGCGCACGACGTCGGACCAATAACCGATCGAGTGCAGGAACACGCCTTCTCGACGGACGAGCCGGCGCTCCATCGGCAGGAAGTCGATCAGGAAGCGACGCGGATCGGCGACCGCGATCGGCGTGCCGCGTCCCGGCGTCTCCCCGTCGCCCAGGATTCCGCGCTCCCAGGCCGCAAGCGGAGTGACGCCGATTCCGCGATGCAGATCGCGGTGATAGACGCCGACTATGGCGTGGGCGAGCCAGCGCTCGATCTCGTCGAGCGTCATCGCCGCCGTGGTCGCGGGATTCCAGTCGCCCTTGGCGCGAACATCCGAGAAGGTCGTGCCGGGCAAGAGATGAACCTTGCCCATCATCGTCCCGATCAGCCGCTCGATATGCCCGCCATAGTGTGGCGTGCGCACCGGACGATAATCGACGCTGATCCCGTATTGCTCGCAGCCGCGCTTCAACGCCTCGGAATGGAACTCCTTGGCGTTGTCGAGGTGCAGCCGCTCCGGCAGGCCCTGGACGGGCCAGTCGCCGGCGACGCCGCGCGCCATCAGCCAACCGGCCTTCGGCAGAGCGGCGTGGGCGATGCACAGCGCGACCGACGTCGCGGATGGCGGCTCGAGCGCCAGGTGGAAGCCCGCCACGCATCGCGAGTGGACATCGATCGCGATGGTCAGCCACGGCCGCTGGATCGGTTGCCGTGTGATGCTGTCGACCGCGATTACATCCACCAACGTGTGGTCGATCTGGATCAACGCCAGCGGCCACGGCGCCGTCAGCGAGCCCGTCGCCGGTGCGAAGCGGTCGCGCGCAGCCTTGCGGCCCGCGCGCTTTGCCAAGATCTCGGCGGATGCTCGCTGATTGATGCGCAGTTCGATCGCCTTGCGACTCGGCTTTGCCAGACCCAGCGTCCAGCAGCGCCGCTGCACCTCGGTCACCAGATCGCTGACGCGCGGCCGTTGCCGGTTGAGGAAGACCTCGTCGATCGTGGTCTGGATCACCTCATCGATCTCGGCCGGCAACAAGAGCTGGCCGTGCCGCCGGCCGCGCCGACCCGGCAACAGGCTGGTGACACGGGGATCACCGAGGTAGCGCGCCAGCAGTCGATATACGAGGGTGACGCTGTATCCGAGCGCTTTGGCAGCCGCCTCCGCGTCGCTGCGCGATCGCTCCGGCGACTCCGCCAGGACACGGATCACCTCAAAGCGGCGGCGCGCTTCGTGCCAATCAGCGGCGGGCACGTCCGCGAGATCGGGAGTGCCTGCCGCGCCGGTCATGCTGCCCTCACCGGCGAATTGAGCCGTATCGGCGCGGCGAGATCGATGTTGAGCGCACCTTGCGCGATGAGCCGCCAAACGACGCCCAGCGCCGCGGCTCTGTCGCACGACATCGCATCGATGATCCTCCCGAAGGTCGGATCATTGAGCGATCGTGCCGCTCGCAACGCATGTTCGGACGCCGTCGGATCGAGCGGCGCTCCACGCAGCGGCAGCAACCGTCTGGCATTGTCGAGCAACGCGCCCCGGATGCCGCGTTCGGTCGCGATTTGGAAACGACCGCCGCTCTTCTGCGCCATGGCCCGCGCCGCGACAAAGGCCGGCCGTAGCCGCGCCCACTGGACGCGCAGGTCGGCGCGGTACTTGACTTCAACCAGCTCCGAGCGGCCGTCCTTCCAGATCACGCGGAAGTCCGGCGTGTACCGGCGCAGCCGCGCGCCATCCTGGAACTCGATCGTGACCGGCTGCGACACGACCGCAGCGCCGGCGTCGAGGAAGTTCACCAGCATCACGAAGTCCCGTTCAAGCGCGCTCTCGTGCTCGACCGCCTCTCCGTCGAGAGGCCGGAACCCTGTGATGTGCGAACGCCGACTGAGCGGGATGCGTCTCATCGATCCCTCCGACTCACCATCGTGCGAGGTGAGTTTACGCCCAGATGTTGCGGTTAGTCCACGATTTAAGGACCGAGTTCATGATTTAAGGGAAATCGAACGATGCCCAAAGTCACGGAAAGATTCGAGATCTTGCGCCGCCCAGACTTGGATTTAAGGGAAAAC
>CAWEGE010000005.1:0-13498 GCA_963808525.1 uncultured Alphaproteobacteria bacterium | reverse complement strand
AAAACCGCGCCTCTCAAATCTCGCACGATACTCACTGAGTGCTGTTTTAGTCGAAGAGTTGCTGCGTAAGTCGGCCAAATACGCTTGACAGCCGCCGCCCGCCTCGGCCAGCTTCCGATGAGTCTAATAACTGAAGGAGAGTGTGCAGTCTGGAACCCGTTTTTCTTACCCAAGAGCGGCTCGCCGCGAGATGGGGCTGCGCCAGCCGAACCATCGCGCGCAAGCGGGCGCTTGGCCTAATTGCACCGCCCGAAGTTTTCGGCTTGCATCCGGCTTGGAGTGTCGAAGCCGTGGCCTTGATGGAGGCGGAGATGCGTCGCCGCGCCGCCGAGCACCCGCCGAAATTTTCGTCCACGGCTCCGGCGCATGAAGCGAATGCGAAGAAGTGCGCCGCGCTGGCCGCGCGAGGACGCAAGGAGAAGTGCATGTCGAAGCGCGCGCCCCAAAAGTCCAAAAGGCGGAGGGCGTGACCATGCGCCTCCATCATGTGATCGAAAGGCTCAACGACGTGGCGAGAGCGACGAGCGCGCCTTATTAGGCTGAAGACCGCGCGGCGACGGGATCGCCGCAATCGCTGAGGAGCACCAACCCATGAGAGACAATTATGACCCCGGAAACGGCGAAAGCCGCGCGTGTCGGCGGACGACACGGCGGCCCTCTGGAGATCGGCTGGACGGCACAATTCTCTACCACCGATGTAACGCAGATCGGTAGCGAGAACAAGCCCCTAGCGCAAAAATGTCCGACCGCGTCCGTCCTCGATGCGGAGGGCGGCGATGAGCGAGTGGGGCAACCGACGCGACAAAGAGAGCGCTGAAGCCCGCGAGGCGCGGCTAGGCGAGTTCGCTCACGATCTCAGCGAAAAGAAGAAGAAGGCCAGGAGAACGGCGCGCAGCATGCGCGACACGCGTCAACGTGGCGACACAGCTTATAAAGAGAAGCCCACCCCTCAGCCCCGCCTGCTGCACGACTGACCATCCCCGGCGGCGTCCGCTATACGCCGGAAGCTTTCCGCGCCGACTTGGATCGGATGCTCAACCCGCCGCCGGGCGTCGGCGCATCGGCGCAGGCGTCCACTTTGAGCCCCGCTACGTTCTGCCCAAAGCCAAACAGCGAGATTGGAAGGCTGTCTCGTATGTCATCCTCACGCACGCGGATGCTGACGAGACGCCCGTCGCCGTCGAGTTTCGCTATGAGGGGCCGAGCACGAACGGTGACAAGCCGGAGAAGAACACCGCACCTTCTTTCACGACGATATTCTCGGGGAATATTCGGCGGACATCAAAGCGCTGGGCGAGGCCGGTCTGCTCGTGCCGGTCAATGCTCCCGCCCTGGCGCGAGCGATAAGAGAGCACGAGGCGGGCGGCCCCGAGGTCATCGTCTGGTGGGCCGAGGGAAACAAGACGCGCCTCGCGCTAGAGCGATTGGCGCAGCATCCGCACGCCGTCGAGCGCGCCAAGGCGCTGGGCGCAATCATCGTGGTTCTGGCTTGGGTGGGCGGCGAACCCGGCGCGAAGCTCACCAACTGCGTGCTCTCGCCCAAGGCGGGTCTCGATCCCGACTTCACGATACGCACGATCAATGACAAGGCAATCGATCTCGACGCATGTCTGCTGCATGTGTTCTTCCGCGACAACGACACGGCGGGCTACACGGAAACGTCAATCCTCGCGCGCCGCTTCGAGCATGAATATCTCGTCGATCCGCAAAAGCTCAGGATCGTGCAGCCGCCCATCGGCGTGGTCGAGCACTGGGACGACGCCGACCCGCTGCCGCGCAAATACACTGAAGAGCGACGCATCGATCAGATATTCGACACGCAGCCGGCTTCGGAGCTGGTGCTGCTGATGGATGGCAAGAAGCCCTATTCCAATTCGCACAATGCGCTCGTGCTGATCTCGTCCGATCCGGTGCTCAAGGAGCTTTTCCGCTTCAACCAGATGACGCTCTACGACGACATCATGGGGCCGATCCCCGGCGTGCCGCCGCACGACCACTATCCGCGCTCGCTTGAGGACTGCGACGACATCGATGTCATGAATTGGCTGCAAGCGCGCGGGCTCTGCAAAATAACCAAAAACACCGTGCGCGACGCCGTGCGCGCTCACGCTCGGCAGCATCAGTATCATCCGATCCTCGACTACTACGATAGCTTGGAATGGGACGGCGTGCCGCGCATCGATAAATCCTTCACCACATATTTTGGCATGCCGAAGAGCCCCTACGCCGAACTGGCGGGCAAATATTGGTGGATGCAGACGGTGGCGCGCATTTACAAGCCCGGCTGCCAAGCCGACTACGTGTTGGTGCTCGTCGGTGAGCAGGGGATGGAAAAAACCAAGGCGCTCAAAACGATCTTCGGGGAATACTACGGCAACAATCTGAAGAGCATCCTCGATCAGCGCAAGGCCGGCGAGCATGTGCGCGGCAAGCAATGCCTGGAGATCGGCGAGGGCAAAGCCTTCAATGAGGCGGGCATCGACGCCACTAAGGACTACATCACTTCGGCGGTCGATGAATATCAAGAGCCTTACGGCCATAAGAATGTGAAGCACCCGCGCCAATGCATCTTCGTGATCACCATCAACGAAATGAAGTTCCTCAAGGACCCGACCGGCGACCGTCGCTACTGGGCTATCGTGTGCTTGATGGTTGACATTGACGGTCTGCAACGAGATCGCGATCAGCTCTTCGCCGAAGCGGTCTATCGCTTCAAGCAGGGCGAGCGCTACTGGCCGACGAAGGAGGAGGAGAGGCTCTACTTCAAGCCGCAACAAGACGAGCACACGCGCGAGGAAGGCTGGCAGGTGCTCATCGAGGAGGCGCTGGATTACTTCAACAATTATGTGGGCGTTTGCTTCAAGATGGGAGCAATCTTGCAATTCCTCGCCGACAGGCACCGGGGCGGCAAGGCGGCGGTGAAGACCGCCGACATTGGCAGCTTCCTGCGCAAGCTCGGATGGGAGAGTGGTGAGCCTATCATTAATGGCAAGCGCGGGCGCTGGTGGTTCCGCGTCAGCGAGCGGGACATCTTCATTCGCGACGAGGCGGGACGTCCCAAGGCGGAAGAGAAAAAGACGCAGGCGCTCCCGCAACCGATCCGTTGGACGGGCGGCGCGACCGGCCAATGGACGACCGCTAAGACCGCTGCGGAGGAGGCAGCGGAGATGTATGAGCGCGGGGTTAAAGCGGGGGCCGCGAGAGCAGCAGCGGCCGGCGATGATGCGGCGGAGGACGAGCCTGCTGTTGAAGACGAGGAGGCCGACCCCGTCCCGTTCTGAGCCCGGCGGTCTTTACTGCGCACCCACTTGGCGGAGGGGGGTGCGCAGTTGCCGTCCACTAATGGCGCACCCACCGATTTGGGCAGCCGAAAACGTCGGGTGCGCAGTTTGGGTGCGCAGTTTCTTTTTTTCGATATTTCAACAACTTATCTATAATCGAGCACCTAAACTCTCCATAAGAGAAAGAGTAGTAATAAAAATAGATGATACATACGTAAGTCATTGATATTGCGTATATGCATTGTTGCATTTTATCAGTGGAAAACTTTTTGGCCCGAAAACGGGCTCGGGTGCTCAATTTCCCGACGCGGGCGGGCGGGCGCGGGACCGGCGGCGCGGAAGCCCGAATTGGGGGGCTTGCACCCGCTCTGTGCCCCCTCGCTCTCCGCTGGGCGTTTTTTCTCAGGGACTGCCTGCTCGCGCCGCTCGACCTCGAAGCGCCAAAACGCCTTTTACCTGAAACCGCATCAGGATAACGCCTTCGGCGCATCCCTTGCGCTCTATGGGCTTTACGGCTGTTCTGCGTTGCACTATGTGAGAAGGTGAGCGATAAAGGTCAGCACAGCTCCTGCTGGGCTCAAGCTTTGGGGTTGCAGTCTCCGGTCAACGCAGGGTCAACGCAGATGAGCACCTCCGACGACAACGCGGGCACTGTCGCCCAGCCACTGGCAGAGCCGGCGCTCCGCGTGGTCGGTGGCAATTTGGCGATCAAGCCGCGCGGTCGCGGGCCGGGAAGGCCCTGGCCGAAAGGCGTGAGCGGCAACCCCAGCGGCTGCCCTAAAGACGGAAGCCCGCGCGCTCGCCCCGGCAACAAGATCGCGAAGATGAACGCCATGGCGCTGCGCAAGGGCAAGAGCGTCTTTCGCGTCGTCATCGCGCAAGCGCTCGCCGGAAATGTCGATGCGGCACAACTCGTTTTAGAGCGCGCTTATCCGCGCGAACGCTCCCGCGTTGAATTGCCGAAGATCACCGACACCGCGAGCGCCATGAAAGCGCTGACGGTGTTGATGGATTGCGTCGCCGCCGGAACCATCTCGGCGGCCGACGCCTATAAGCTCAGCGCCTTGGCGCGTCGCTTCATCAGCCTTGCGGCGACGAAAGAGCAGGAAGAGAAGATCGCCGCGCTCGAAACGCTCGTGAAGCAGCGGGGCGTGCGATGACGACGGAAGCCTCCATCGCACGTCGCACAGCGAAGCTCGCCGAGCAGATCGGTGCCGGCGACGGTGGCACCTTCCTGATCGTTTGCGGCTCAGGAATGCGGGGCATCAAAGAAGCTTGCGCGCACGCAAAAGCCCTCCGCGACGGGACCGCGCCCCAGCCCGAGCCGAATGGCATGGCTTCATATCGCGTCGCCGTCTTGGCAGAGAAAGCGAAGATCGCCGAACGCGCACTGGCGGAGCCTGACGAGGTCGAGGAGCCGATCACGCCGTTGCCACGTCCAGTCGTGCCCGCGACACCCGCGCCTCGCTCAGCGACCCCGCCACGCCCGGCGCGACCCCCGTCTCGTGCTCCCGCTCCTGCGCCGGCACCGAAAGCCGCCGCAAAAACCAGCGCGTCTTACAACTGGGAAGACCTCTGACCATGGCGCTTGAATTCACCGACGAAGAGCAAGACGGCCTCGACCGGGTGCTCGATAGCATCCTGCTCTGGCACAAGCGCGACGAGATCGATCTCTCGAATGCGCGCGCCGCATTGGCGCATCTGGTCTGCGCGTCAGCAATCGACAATCCCGGCGTGCGCCGCTGGCTAACCGACCCAGAGGTCGCGGCGCGTTGGAAAAAGAGCGCCGCGCGCCATCACGCTTGATTCATCAACCGCAACCCAGGAACCCCCGTCATGGACGAGTGAACCCCACCGAAGGAGACGACAATGGACCAATCTACCGGTCGCGTGTGCGCGATCACCACCGAATTAACAGTCGCAGATGCGTTCGTAGCCCTCTATCGCGGAAGATTACATTTTCACGAGCATCCCGAGGACGAGGACACGGTCGCGTGGATCGTCAACGGCGTCATTCCCGGCTGCACGAGCGATAAGTATCCGCCCGACGCTTATGCACCCGGCGGCTATGTCCCCGACCGCTTCATCATCAGCAAAATCACGGCGCTTGTCCGAGAGCTGACGGCCGACGCCGACGCGGCGACACAAATTCGCGCGCAGAGCTATTCCTTCATTCGCGGCGTCTTCGCCCTGCTTTGCAGCGACCGACGCCTGTCGCTGGAATGGGTCGTCGAGCAGAACAGCGAGTTCCCGCTGCCTCTCGCCGAAGCCGTCGTCGAGCGGGACTTCCCGCGCGTCAGAGAGCTTTTGCAGTCTCCGAGGAGATTGCGCCCCGCCAGACGCATGCACGAGATTGAGCAGAAGAGGAGCGCACGAGCATGAACACCTCGACCAACGCCAGACCCGCCTCGCCGACGATCCCCCACCAGCCCGACGACGCTGCGCTGCGCGAGGAGCTGTCGAAGGACATCATCGAGCGCGACCGCGCCTCGGGGCGTCGAGATCGCGCGCAAGCCGCCGTGGATCGCAGCCGCGCCTTCGTGGCCGAGTTGCAGACGAAGGTCGATGAGCAGGCGCTGCACGACGCGGATGTAACGGCGTCAACGGCGGCGGCCTTCAAGGCGGCTCTCAGCAAGGACATCACGCCGAAACTGACGCCGCCCGATGATCTGTCGGCGAGCGCCGTGCGGCGCATGCACGCCGAAGGTCACCTGCTGGCCGGATGCGAGGCGCTGCGCGCACTCGAAAGCGATCTGAAGACGGCCGAGGAAAAGCTGCAAGCCGCAAACGCCAAAGTGAAGACGACGGCGAAGAGCGTCGTGGCTTCATATGCGAACCGTCTCGCGGAGGAGCTGCTGCGCGCCGAAACGACGGCGGCGCACGCACGCAAAAGACTGCTCGGCATCACGCAAATGCGCGGCCCGCACATTGGTCCTTACCCAATCGACGCCTTCACGATGAGCGTCTGTCGCGGCGACGCGGTGCCGCATTATTCGCACGCCGAGCCCAGCGACGTTCGACACTTCGATGAGCTGCTGGAGCGGCTGATGCTGAACGCCGAGGCGCAGCCGGAGGGCAACAAATGAGATCGGCGACGCAGGGTTCCTTAGTCTTTCCTTTCCCTGCTGGGCCGCTGCGCCGGTGTGACGACAACCGCGCGCGTGAGAGCCTTGTGTCCATGGGCACGAGGCTCTCGTCATTCGCGAACCTCTCCACCGTGAAGGGAGCGCAGTCGGTCCTCACCCAGGGCCTTCGGGACGCGGATCACGGAAGCAGTCGATGTCAAAAAAGGGGGCTCTCCTGCCCCTTGGCCTCGCATCGATGTGCGAACGGTCCCGGCGTTCGTTTCTCCTCGGCGAACGCTGGGGCCGCCTCATTCAGGAAAGGTTGAGCACATGCCCGGTCTCGTGAGCAAGCAGCGAAACTTCAAGAAGCGAGTCTTCACGCAGATCAGCGCGCCGATAACGCTGCATGACCATGGCGCCTTCTATCCATGGGCGAAGACGGCGACGCGTGACGCCGCCAATATCGGCGAGCACATCAAACGCAAGGCGGCGCTCGACCCTGCGCGCTTGCAGCCCGTCATCGCGGCGATGAACGATGTCGCGCGACGCATCGAGGCGCTCGAAGCCCGCCGCGCCGCGCCGCAGCCCATGCCGACGCAGGACGCGCCGAGCAATCCGCTCGCCGGCACGCTGGTCACCGGCGCGACGCCGAATGGTGGTGCGGTGTTGCTCGGCGAAGACGCGCGAACGACCTTCGTGTCTCCGACGCACCGCAACGCGCGCGGCGCGCCCGACACATTCGAGATCACGCCAACGCGCGATGGCGTGCCGCGCCTCTTCCCCAAGAAAGCAAAGGATGCAGCCATGACGACCCGCAATCCCGGCCTCGCGCCGAATCGTTTCATCACGTCGCATGCCGGCCAACGCGGCTTCAACGATGCGGCCTATGTCGCAAAGTTCGGCGAGCAGCCGAGCCGCTTCACGTCGCAAGAAGCCGACCGCATGGCGCGCCACGCGCCGGGTGCGTCACTACCTTCGCCGGCTGAATTGAACGCCGTGAACCGTGCGGCGCATGCGCGGGGAGCGAGTGGGCAGATGCAGGACAACGTCGTCGCTCCCGGCGGCGCAGGCGGCACGCCCGGCATTCTTCGACGCGGCGGAATGCTCGAAGCGCAGCCGAGCGACACGAGCGAGGGTTTTGCAAATTCTTTGAACGCGGTGCCGACTGGATCGCCGCCCAACGTCTCGCTCAATCTCTATTATGGCGCGCTCGCCAAAGCGAAGTCGCCAGCAGCGCGTGACGTCATCAACACGATTTGGTCGGCCTATCAGCGGCGATGACGCTATGCCGATGACGGCGGCGGCACTGCAAGTTGCCTAAAGCTGCGACCGAATTGGAGCGCGCGATGGGCACATTTTGACCCCAAAAGGACCTTGTAAAGGCTCCGGTCGAGCTAAGTTCTTTGGGAAAAAACTCGCCCGACTTTCTCATTGTTTAGCGTCTGTATCGGAGATCCGATTTTGCTCAGCAAGTGCATTCCTCATTCAACAACGTTCCGCCGGCGATGGGCTCGCATCCGAGATTGACCGAAATTAGCTCCGCGACTTCCTCTCTGGGTAGCTGGAGATATGGAATCGAACTCTCGGGCGTCTGCCGATAGGAAACGACGCTTCCATCTTTCGTATGGGCAACCGCCTTCGCTTGCGCCTCCGCAAAATCGTGTAAAGCTACAATAAATGTCCGCATTCGTCCGGATCTCGAACCCAAAATTGCCACCCAGCCAATTCATTTACCTCCACAATGTGCCGCCCCCGCGTTCATAGGCGTAGCGCATCTTGTCCATGATGCGTGATGCAAACGTTTCGACCAGCCGAAAAATCTTCAGGCCGCCCAATCGGGCAGTCGCCGGAGGGAGCTTTTGATCTCGTCCCGCCATTTCTGAAGCTTGGCCGACCACTCTTGTGAAACAATTGATTCTTCTCGGGCCCCTGCTGCTCGCTCTATCGCGGCTTGAACGACTTCGAGTTCCCACTGCAATAAATGCTCGCGCCGGTCACCTAAGCTCTCGCCCGCATTCTTCATGCTAGCCTCCTCATGGCTCCGCCGCCGCGAGACAAAGCTCCGCCGCCGCAAGACAAAATATTTATAGCGTATAGCCTAAAAATGTGACCAATCCTTGACGTGATCGAGTCTCTGCAAATCGCCCCTGCGGGCGGTAATGGCGCATAGCGCACATTCACATCGATCCACTACCCAGGGCGATGACGCCAAATGAACGCGCACGGCGGTCGTGGGCTGTGGGAACGGCACATGCGCAATATTGGTGACGCGAGCGCGCCAGGGCGAAGGGCGTGAAGAGGGGAAGGCCGCCAAAACTCACGGCGCACCGGAAGAAAGAGGCCATCCGGCACCGCGACCAGGGCGAGGAAACGCTTGCGGAAATTGGACGATCCTACAATGTTAGCGGCTGGACGATTGCGAGGCTCGCGGCGTGAGTGCTGTGTGCGTGGCGCTTCTCGCGCTCGTCACGGTGCTGGGTGCGTGCTTATGGTCATGACGTGCAGGGACTGCTCAACCGCAGGCAAGCGGTGCGGGAGACCGACTGTGCTCCCGAGGGCTGCGAAGGTGGGAGTGGAAGGCCGAGCAAGGCGGCGCGAATACGCCACGCTGGTCGTCTGCGAGCTGCGCCCCTCGGCAGTCACTCTCCGGGGGTGCTTGGCTTTCGAGACCCGGTCGAAAGCGATCCCCTATTGCAAGCGAGTCGCGCGCACCGCTATGAGTGGCACTTCGCGTTCGCAGCGTGAGCCGCTGGCACTGAATGTTCACAATCCCCACAGATAGGAAAGAGGCCGCCCGCTTGCGCATGGAGCGCCTGCGCCGTGCTCGCGGCACGCCGACGCGCCCCAAGCTGGGCGAGCCTTGGCTCGCCGAGGGCGTCAGCCGGCGCACTTGGTTTCGCCGTCGAGCCGCACAAGCGCGGGCGCTCGCCTACTACAACGAGATCGATCCCGTCGCGGGTCGCTTCCTGCGCCGACTGATCGCGGCCGGCCTCATCGCCCCCGGCGTCGTGGACGAGCGTTCAATCGAAGAAGTTTCCCCCGATGACCTTGAAGGCTACACGCAAGTCCACCTCTTCGCTGGAGGAGGCGGTTTCAGTCTCGCGGCGCGTGCCGCCGGATGGCCCGACGAGCACCCGCTCTGGACTGGGTCGCCGCCGTGCCAAGCCTTCAGCCCCGCCGGTCAACGACGCGGGCGCAATGATCCAAGGCACCTGTGGCCCCACATGCGTCGCCTCATTGCCGCCTGCCGGCCCCCCGTCGTTGTGGGCGAGCAGGTTGCTGGAGCGGCTGGCTATGCTTGGCTCGACGAAGTCCACGACGATCTGCGAAATGAAGGCTACACCCTGCGGGCTGCCGATCTTGCAGCTTCGGCCGTTGACGCCCCCCACATCCGCCAGCGCCTCTATTGGATCAGCACGCCCAAAGTTCTGGCGCACGCCGAAGGCGTCGAGCGGCGGGCACCCGCCGCTCGGGACCGCGTTGAATGGGGTCAGAGCCAAGTCGGACCCCAACAAGAAGCGCGCGACCGTCTCGCTGAGCTTCCAAGCCCTCCATTATCCCAATCGTTCTGGCGAAGTAGTGAGCTGCGCCGAGGTTCAAATGGCGAACTGCGACGCGTTAAACCCGGAGTTCGCCTCTTGGCTCCAGGGCTACCCGGACGCCTGGACGCAAATACTGTTGTCGGAAACGCGATCTGCCTCCCGCTCGCAAGCCAAGTCCTCGCGGCCTACCTCGAAACCGCGCCCGAAAGGCGAACTCCGCTCTCCCACTAGGAAGCCGCCGACTGCGCGACGCCCCGACCTCGGATGAAAAGGCGGGGCGTTTGCTTGTGCGTCTTGTGCCTCACCGCGACCACGGCGAGGAAACGCTTGCGGAAACTGGGTGCAGCGATAACGTGTTGGGGTGGACGATTGCGAGGCTTAGATAATGACCGAACCTCTTTCCCTCATTAAAGCCACTACCGCCGCAATCACTTCTATTTGGGCGCGTAGCGCAATTCTCATGTGGGGATTTCACCACGGCGTGTTTCTTGTTGTTTATTGCGCTTGCAGCGGGGGCGCATTGGCAACTTGGCGATGCACCCGCTTTGTTCGCGTCCTACGGCACGGCTTTGGCGCTCGCCTTTCTTGTGCTTTTCGTTTTCGCGGCCTTTAAAAGTTACAGCGAGCGCCCCAAAGCGATCCTGTCTTTAATTCCAAAGGAGCAAGAGAGTTTTTGGGCGCAGTCGCCGCAAAAAAGTGGTCAAACGATTACGCAATTCGCCCTCAAATTTCAGGCGACGAACCTCTCAGACGGTGCAATCATGTTGTCGGAGGTAATGCTTTGTCGCCCCCTCGTGAGGCGACACCACATTTTGGTAAAACACATTTTCGTTCGGCATCCACGCGCCGATACCTACAGCTTTTCAAATCCCATTGAGCCGCAATCACTTACCCTTGCTTCCGCAGACATCATGGTCAATTATCCCATCGGGCGGATTGGACATCCTATGCGCGTCGTTGTTCGCATCCAAGATCACGCCGGACGATGGCATAAGATGGTTTTTCCACACGTTCCCTCAATTCAGGCGCTGAAGTAGTTTCATAATGAGCGTTCAATGAACTTCGGACAGCCCTCGCGTTTGACGCAGTCGGGCTGTCGCGAACCGGACCCGCTCGCGGTTTCGGCCTTGCGGCTTTCATCCCTGACGCCACGGCAATTGCCTCTCGCGAGACCATCCGGCGCGCGCCGAGTTCGAACGCGTTGACGCCGAAGACCCTTCGACCTAAACTATCAAAAGAGTATATCGTGTTTCTCCGAGGGCCGAAGCGACGCCCCGAGCCCGAATGTAAGGTCGGGGAGTTTTCTTGTGGGCGTTCACATGGGCCGCAGCAATAAGTTATTACCTGATCCAACGCCAATTGTCTCTAATGCGGCTCGACTTCTAAGAGACGCTAAGCTCTTGGCCGACAATGAGCGCTTCGCGAGTGCCTTCGCTCTCGCAGTTCTCGCCTTGGAGGAGGTCGGGAAAGTTGTCTTAACGTTATGGGATTATTCGAACAACACACGAAAGTCGAACAATCGCCTGTCTTCTCACCTTAGAAAACAGTCTGCCGTGTCCTCACTGCTGTTGGCTAAATATATAACTAGCGAATTAGACGACGTAATTGCTGCAGAGCCGATGACCGACGAATTAATTGAGCGGGTCGCGCGGGCTATGTTCGAAAGTGAGGCGGGCAAATTTGATCGGCTGGTGAGCCTCGGTGCAGTCGATAAGACGAAGCAAATCGGATTTTATCACGATGATTGGCTTGAAGCCGCGGCACTCCACGCCGATCAATTTGAGGCTTCAGACGTAACACAAGTGTTCGAAAAATGCCGCACAGCGATAGCAGCGTTGGGTGATTCAAAAACGATGTGCGTGGGCAAAGCCATTTATGCAACTCGTAATTCTTGATGGGTGGACGCCCGCCGCGCCGAGCCCCCCCAGCGCTGACGCCGTCAGGGACGGCAATTCCCCGCCCATCTCCGCACGATAATCCGCTCAGCGGGCCGTCGCAGCTGCGGTTGCTGCGCTCGCGGCGATCACCGCGCCAGGAAGCTGCGCGCCTTGCTCCACACGTTCGCGAGGACGAGGAGGGCCAGAGCAGGCCCGCGCCCGGAAGGCGTGTCCGCCCCCCTGGGCGCACGCGCTGTCGCGTTTCGGGCTCGCGCCAATTGCGGACCTGCACCGAGATTTTGCACTTAATTTTTGTATCGCCTAACGCGTTGTTTCTATTATTCTATAACTTCCGCCATTGTAACGCCCGTGTTAGCGCATAGGAGCTTTACGTATTGCTCTAATCCCTTAAGGGCTTACGGTTGCTGATATGTGGAGAGATTAAGAAGAAGCGGGGTCTAGTTCATGAGCCGCGCCCAAACCATACATGTTATCGACGACGATGCGATGGCGCGTATCTCATTGCAAATCGTTTTAGGGGCAGAGGGTTACGTCGTTCACAGCCATAAATCCGCCGAAGCGTTCCTCAACACAATCCAGAAAGACGACGTCGGTTGCATCGTGACCGATGTGAATATGCCGGGGATGACGGGAATCGAACTTTTGTTCGAAATGTGCAACTTTCACATGGGTATGCCGGCCATCGTCATTAGTGGATTTTTGGATGCTCGGCTCAAACAAGAGAGCAAGGAAAAGGGCGCATTCAGCTGCTTGAAAAAGCCGGTCGATAGACGCCCTCCTTGCCGCTATCCACGCGGCATTGGTTCACGCCTATGGAGGAGATCAAAACCTAGCCTTTTCCGGCTAAGGCTGAACGATCCCCATGAGCGACGATCTCCAAAATATCTGCCTGCAATCCCTCTGGCCGCGCGGCTGTCACCCGGCCAAAATGCTCGGCCGCTTCAACTCAGCCGACGAGCTGACCTTCGTGCGTGCGCCCGACATGGATTTTGAGGCGTGGCGCGACCCCGACGAATCGGCCGAGGCGTTCAGTCAGCGTGTCGCCAATGCGATCCTGGCGCGGCGCGGCCTGCCGTCGCTGCCCGAGCCGCTTGAGCGCGTCGAGGCTCTGCACAAGAACGCCGCCGCGCCCGAGGATCGTCAGCGGCTCCAACGCCGACCCGCACGCCCGTCTGACCCGATCACGGGCCAAGGCGGTTGCGTCATGAAGCTCGTCAGAAAGCCGTTGACGCCGCTCGACGACGTTTCGACAGCCGCCGCTCGCTCAACACGCCGGGCAACTTGGCGAGGAAGCCGGATGGACCCGCGCAATCACGCGAGACCGAAAAAAAGCCCGAGCCGCCGGCTCCCTCACGTGAGGGAACCGAGCCTGAGACGCCAGCGACGAGCTGAGCTATTGCACCGCGCCCGATCTCGAAAAGGCGTGGTGCCGTTTCCAAGACGAATGAAGCCGAACAATTGAGCCTGCGCGTCGCCAACGACATTTTGCAAGCGCGGGACCTGCCGCCCTTGCCGGGCCATGCCGCCTTGGCTAAGAAAATCCCCACCGCGCCGCCTGCAAATTATCACAAGGACGAAGTCGGCCGGCGCGGTCCGAGGAAGCCCACGGGCACTCGCGTGAAGGCGCTCGCTGGGTAGTTCTGCTCACCTCAACGCTGACCTTGATCTCGCGATGCTCGATAAGTCGATGAAATATATATAGTTACATCCTA
>CAWEGE010000004.1:0-58814 GCA_963808525.1 uncultured Alphaproteobacteria bacterium | reverse complement strand
CGGACGGGGAGGAATAGCCAGGATTGCGCCGCGGCTTGCAAAGCCGCCCTTGCATCCCGCCCGACGTTGCGGCATGGAGAGCCTGCCCTTCGCGGGCATGCAGGAGTGTAGCTCAATTGGTAGAGCACCGGTCTCCAAAACCGGGGGCTGGGGGTTCGAGTCCCTCCACTCCTGCCAGTGTCGACCGGCCGAGTAAACGGGGGCTCCTAAGCCGAGCTGAGCCCTGACATAAGCAGCGGCGAGTCTCTTTCCCGACCTCAAAGCCTGAGAACCAGATGCGCGCCGTCGCACCCCCCGGCGCGAAGCGTGCTTCCCCCTCGAAGCGAATTTGCCCCTGCCCCTTGAGGGACGGCGCCGGCAGCGCGGCCGGCGTAAAACCGTGATGGGGTTTCGCCCGAGAGCTTTCCTCAAGGTATGGCGGCGATCACGCTGCGTCCGAACGCTTCCGCTCAAACGCAGCGCCAGTGCTTGGTTTCATCAAAATCCCGCGACGACCGGCTTTTTGTCGACGAAGTCGAGCGGGCCGCTGATCGTGAGGCGCACCGCCGGCGGATCGACCGGCTTGAAGGTCCGCTCCGAGATGCCGTAAGCGCTGCCGCCGGTGTAGCCAGGCCAGATCGCGAAATTCTGTCGGCCCCAAACATTCGCCTGATAGTCGATCATGTCGGCGCGCGAGTCGAGAATGTTGAAGGCGTCGACTTGCACTTTGACGCCGTTCTCGAATCGATAGCCGATCCGCGCATTGACCGTGAAGGTCGCGTGCGACTCGATTTCACCGTCTTCCGTCAGCGGACGCGCGCCGAAATAGCGGCCGCGCACGCCGCCGAACCAGCCGGTTTTCTCTCCCAGCTCGAGACCAAAGGTCGAGACCCAGACCGGCGCCAGCAGGAGATAGTTGCCGGCGCTCAACCCGGGCAGGCCGAGCGGCCACAAGCCGCCGTCGCTTCCCGGACCACCGGCGAGATAGGAAGCGTAGGCGACGTTTTGAATCGTGTCGAAGCCGCGGAAGCGTGCGTGCGTGCCGGTGACTTCTGCGTCTGCGTGCGCCCAGCTCGTGATTTCGTAATTGGCGGTCCATTCGAAGCCGTAGCGGCGGCCAGGACGTCCATAGGTGCTCATCGCGGTATCGGCGTTGAAGGTCTGCTCGGCGTCGAGATCCTGCCAGAAGAGAGTAATCGTTGTGTCCAATCCCGGAAGAAGGCTCTTGGTGCGCAAACCTGTCTCCGCTCCTCGCGTCTTGGTCAAGAGCTGCACGTTGGGGATGTAAGAATAGCCGTTGCCATCCGTCGCGAAGTGATTGAGCGCGCCGCGAATGTCCTCCGCGCGCAGACCTTCGCCGAAGTTCACGAACAGCTCGGTGTTGTTAAATGGTCCGAGCACGGTCCCGACCTTTGGGCTCGTGAAGAACCGCCCGAGTTCGCCGTTGTTGAGACCGCCCAAAGGTAAGGGAGTCGAGGGCACGAGGAATGTGCCGGTAGGGTCTGGAACGAGGGGCGGATAGGAGCCCAGAGCGAGCAGCGGATTGGCGACGGAGTTCACGGATCCATGCACATAGTCGAGGCGGAAGCCCTCGGTCGTGCGGAACCAGGGCGTCCAGAACTGGGTCGTGTCCGTCCAGGCGCCGTGAATATATTCCTTGATCCAGTTATTCGAGATCTGGTCGTATTGCAGCCTCTGGAACGAATCGCCGTTGCCGTTCAGGATGAAGTCGGCGAGGCCTTGATAGCCGACGCGCGATTCCATCGAAACGCCCTGGAGGGTATACTTCCAGCCGTGCAGGGCCTTCAGGCCATATTGCTGGCGATGATCGAACTGATGCGTTTGATCGCCGAGGCCGCTCGTATTGGGGGCAACGGGCAGGTAGAGCTGTGTGACGGGATTCGACAGCTGATAGGTGAAGTCGTCGTAGAGATTGGTGTCGTTGTGAATCATATAGGCTTCGACGCGCGACCAATCGTTCTTATTGGTTTCGCTCCAGCGCAGCGACAGGCTGTAGCGCGAGGCGTTGCCGCCGTCCGTCGGGTCCTGCGTGTCCCAGCGCGACATCAGCCCTTCCGAGACGAGGTTGTAAGGGATTTGGTCGGTCGCGAAGTAGTGGTTTGAGTAGGCCATCGCCGTGAGGGAGAAGCCGTTCTCCTGCGTGCCCTGGCTCCAGCGCGCGAAAGTGTTGATCTTGCGCATCTCGTCGGGACGCTGCCAGGGGCCATTGTAGATATTGCCCTCGACCGCCATCAGCAATTCGCCGACGCCGACGCCCCAGGACTTGGCGCCCATCAGCCGCCCCCAGGCGAAGCTGCCGCCCGAGCCGACTAAGAGGCCCTCACGCAAGGAATCGATATAGTTCATGTGGATGGCGCCGACGGAGGAGAATACGCCCTCATCCGCGAAATAGGGCCCCTTGCGCACCTCGAACTCGCTGAGCAGCTCCGGGATCAGGAAGTTGGTGTCGGCGTAGCCGTTGCTGTGAATGTGCGACGGCTGGTTGATGTTCATTCCGTCGAAGGTGATCCCGATGTCATAGCCGTGATCGAGGGCGAAGCCACGCAGGAAGTATTGCGCGGCCTTGCCGGGACCGCTGTGCTGGGCGATGACGAGGCCGGGCGCGATCTCGAGCGCTTCCTGCGGCTGCGCGAAGACGCGGGCGTTGACGAGCTGCGGCGAGAAGTCTCGCGTGCTCGAGGACGCGTCGGCGCGCTGCGGCTGCGTGAGCGGCTTTTTGGCGTCCGAATAGTCGGGTTGCTGAGTCCCCGGCGCGGCCTCCTGCCAGGGCGTCTGCTCAGGCTGCGGGTTCTGCTCGACGGACGGCGGCCGTTCCGCCCGCGGCGCGGGGCGCGTCGTCCGCTGGGGAGCGGCGCGTGTCGGCGCCGCGGCGACATGCGTCGTCGGCTTGGCGCTCGGCGCGGGCTTGCGCGCCACGTGTTTTGCGCCGCCGACGTCGATCTGGGGCAGAGTGGTTTGCGCGCGGGCCGCGTCGGCGAAGAGCGCGATGTGCAGGGCGGCGGCGCCGATGGAGCCGGCGCGAATGATTCGCTTGGACTGACGGGACGGCATGGCGTTTCACTCCGAATCGGCAAAGCTTGGCCGAGCCCACACGCCAGCTGTCGTCGCTGGCGGGCGAGAAATTCGATGAGGGGGGACTCAAACGTCGCGCGTTTCGGCGCGAAACACCCGGCGGGCGAAACCGCGGCTTATGCAAAAACCGGTGAAGCGCGGGCGGGATGCGCGCGGGCTTGCGCATGGCGGTGCGGCGCCGGCGCCATCAACAGGGGCTCGAAGCGCTGGCGCTTCGCCACTCGGCCGGCCGTCGGGGCTTCTGGCGGCGCGATGAAGCCGACCCCGCAAAGCAGACAGTGCTCGCAAGCCGCAGCGCTTCCATGTCCGGCCGGCGCGTGACCGGGCATGTTCGCGCAATGGGACGGCTCGACCGCCGCGACAGCGGAAAGGCCCGACGCGCCGGCGACGCTCGCAAAGCCGGGGTTCGCGACGAGAAGCGCGACCACCGTAGCCAGGAGCGAAAGCCAGGACCTCATTGCGCGCATCGGAGGAGATCTTCGTTGTTTAGAGTTGAGCTGCTGCAGCCATAGCAAGAGTATGGTTAAGACGAGGGTAACGGCCGCGTGACTTTGAAGCAATCCGCAATTCAAGTCTGCGCGCAAATTCTCGCGGAGCGTGACATTTCTACAACAGGCGGATGCGCGATCCTTCGCCGTCTTCTCGAGTCGCGGCGCCTCTCGCTCTGGCGCTCGAGACGCTCGCTCTTGACGCGGCGGGTCAAGCTGGCTCTTTGATGCTGCCTTGGCGTTGAGGCGCGCGTGACCTCGGGCCAAAACCGGAGCTTTGCGCATGTCCGCGGACCCGAACGCCGTTCCAGGCCAAATTCTCGTCGGCGCGTCGCTCCTCGCGGCCAAGGGCAAGACGGCGGCGAAGCGCCAATATGAATATCTCCTTTTGCCGCTCGCCAACCGACACGGTCTGATCGCCGGCGCGACGGGCACCGGCAAGACCGTCACTCTGCAGCGACTCGCCGAGGGTTTTTCGCGCGCCGGCACGACCGTTTTTCTGGCGGATGTGAAAGGCGACCTCGCCGGCGTGAGCCAGAAGGGAAAGGGCGGCGCCATCTTCGTCGAGCGCGCCAAGGAGCTCGGACTCGTCTATGTCGCGGAGGAATTTCCCGTCGTCTTCTGGGATCTCTTCGGCGAGCAGGGCCATCCCGTGCGCGCCACCATCGCCGAGATGGGGCCGCTGCTGCTGGCGCGGCTGCTCGATCTCAACGAGACGCAGGAAGGCGTGCTGAACATTGTCTTCCGCGTCGCCGACGAGCAGGGGCTGCTGCTCTATGACCTGAAGGACCTACAAGCGACCCTCGCCTATGTCGCCGAAAATGCAAGCGCGCTGCAGACGAAATACGGCAATGTCGCGAGCGCCTCGATCGGCGCCCTGCAGCGGCAGCTTCTCGTGCTGCAAACGCAAGGCGGCGAGAAATTCTTCGGCGAGCCGGCGCTCGATCTCAAGGAGCTCATCGGCCAGGACGGGAAGGGCCGCGGCTACGTCAACATTCTCGCCGCCGAGAAGCTCATGCGCTCGCCGAGGCTCTATGCGACCTTCCTTCTTTGGATGTTGACCGAGCTCTTCGCGCATCTGCCCGAGGTCGGCGACCAGCCTTCTCCCAAGCTCGTCTTCTTCTTCGACGAAGCGCATCTCCTCTTCCAGGATGCGCCGAAGAATCTTCTGACCGCGATCGAGCAGGTCGTGCGGCTCATCCGGTCCAAAGGCGTCGGCGTCTATTTCGTGACGCAAAGCCCGCTCGACGTGCCGGACACGGTGCTGGGGCAGCTCGGCAACCGCATTCAGCACGCGCTGCGGGCCTTCACGCCGCGTGATCAAAAGGCGGTGCGCGCAGCCGCCGAGACGTTCCGGCAGAACAAGGCTTTCGACACGGCCGCGGCGATCACCGAGCTTTCCGTCGGCGAGGCGCTCGTCTCGATGCTCGACGAAAAGGGCGCGCCGCGCGTCGTCGAGCGGACGTTCATCGCGCCGCCCGCCTCGCGCGTCGGACCGATCACGCAAGAGGAGCGGAAGGCCGTCATCGAGGGCGGCCCGCTCTATGGGCTCTACGATACGCCGATCGACCGCGAATCCGCCTATGAGGTGTTGCAAAAGCGCGCCGGGGCTCGGATGGAGAGCGCCGGGGCGGGCCCGGTCAAGGAGCCGGACGTCAACACCGCGCCGCCCATCGAAGCTTCGACGGATGGCGGCTTTCTGGGGACCGTCAAGGACGCGCTCGGCGGCCTCTTCGCCCGCCCGAGCCCGAAACGGCTCTCGCCCGCCGAGAAAGCCGCCAGCGCCGCGCTGCAATCCGCCGCAAAAAGCTTCGGCACGAAGATCAGCCGCGAAATCTTGCGCAATATTTTCGGAGGGATGTCGCGCTAGGGGGCGCCGTCGTCGCGCCCGCTCGCATTGCGTCGAGCATCCGCATCGGCAATTACTGGCGGGCCGCCAAGGGGGGCGTTTCTCCCGCTCGAGTTCTTGCTTCAGAATGCTGGATTTTTCATCGGCTCGCTGCGCTCCGTCGGGGGGGGGGCGGCCGGCCCCTTTTCTCATTTTGCGACGCATTTTCATTCGTGATTAGCGAAATCCATCTTTCAACCGGGCTCGGCGCATCAGAAGTCATTGATTCGTCACAAACCGAGCTTGGCGCTTCCAATGCAGCCACTTTAGGCTATAATGCCAGCAGGACTGGGCCTCGGTTCCATGTGGAGCTTCTCCCGCGCCACGCCGCCTCCCGTGATTACCCCCTGCGCGCGCGATTCGCGTTCAGGGAGAGGGCGTCGGTAGCAAATTGCGCGGTTTCAAGCGCCGGTGCGCACCGAGCGAGAATGAGACAAGGTAGATCCAATGGCTACAGATGACAAAATCGCCACTGGCGGAGAAGCGTCTTACGACAATGACAGTCGGCGCAGGTTTCTGTCGCGAAATCTGCTGGCGGCCGGCGTCGTCCTGGCAGGCTCAATGGCGAGCAAGAGCGCGTCAGCGACGTCGTGGTCCGCGGGTTGTTGTTTTCTGAGGGGAACAAAAATCCGAACCCTGGATGGGGACCGCAATATTGAGGATCTTGTTCCTGGAGACGTTCTGCCGACGCTTTTTGGCGGAACCCGTCGCATCCAGTGGGTCGCACGTCATAGCTACAGGAAGAGCGACGCCGAAAAGCCCTGGGTGGAAGACGTCCGTCCGATTCGTATCCTGCGTTCCGCGATAGCGCCCGGCGTCCCGAGCAGGGATGTCTATCTGAGCAAGGAGCACCGCCTGTATGTTGACGGCGTGTTGGTCCGCGCTTGCAATCTGGTGAATGGAACGACGATCCTCGTCGACACGGCTGAACAATGGGATGAGCTTGAATATTTCAATCTCAAGCTCGAATGCCACGACGTCGTTTATGCCGAGAATCTGACTTGCGAGTTGCTCCTGGAGGTTTGCGAGACCGCCGCCAACTTCGCCGACTATTATCGGACTTACGGGGAGCCGAAAGGCGAGGAAACCCCTTGCGCGCCGGTTGCTCGATACGGTGGACGCCGCGATCTCATTTTGTCGCGCCTGCGCAGCGCCGCGTCGCCCTGGCTCGATCGGCGCACGAAAATCGATGTCGTCCGCGACCGATTGGAAGAGCGTGCTCTGACTTTGGTCTGATGCGCTTGTCCCTCGAACCGTCCGTTCGAGGGACAAGCCATGCGTTCAAATGACGCTCGTTCGTGGAGCGGAAGGGTCCTTCGAACCCTTTCCGCTCAATATTTCGCGAGCACCGGAGCGGGCGCGAAAGGATTGAAATGCCAGTTCACGCCGGCACGGATGGTGTGCCAGCGCGTCTGGGATGTCTGGGAGTAGAAATAGGTCGGTCCTCCGTCGGGGATGGTGAAAATCGACGTCCCGTAAAGCGTCGTCGCTCCGAGGTCAGTATAAAGATATTCAAGTTTGACCGAGAAAGCCTGGAGCAGCGGGTGCGCCGTGAAGGGGAACCACTCGACGCCGCCGCCGGCCGTCCAACCTATCTTCGTTTGATCATAGTTCGTGCCGGCGCCCCCGACGACGTTGCTGGAGGCAGGGTAGAAGTCCGAGACGTTGGCGCTGTGGACCACGCCGCCATAGGCTAGGCCCCCCGTGGCGTAAAGCAGCAGATTCGGCAAGTTGGGGAACGTCACGCCGATGCGTCCGCGCACCGTGCCGAACCAATCGACGCTCTTGTTTTGCGAGGCGTAGGCGAAATTCGGGCCACGGCTGAAGACGACTTGGCCAGGGAATCCAGGCGCAACGCCATAGCCGTTCCCCTGGCTATGCACGTCGGTCGCCTGGATGTCCGCCTCAAGGCCCACGACGAGCCACGGATTGAACTGGTAATTATAGCCGACCTGTCCGCCGCCGAGCACACCGTTGAGGTCGTTGGAAATCGACCAGGCCGGGGCTGGCAAAAGGAGTGTGCAGCAGGGGAGGACGAAAGGCTGATATTCCATCCACCCGGGGTCCTGATCGCCGCTGCCGAAGCCGTAGCCGATGTTGACGCCGCCATAGAGGCCGGTCCAGCTGAACGCTGGTGGTGGCAGGACGATCGGGGCCTTGAGGCTCGGAAGATCAGCGGCAAACGCCGGTCCGATGGTGAGCGCCAGCGTCAGGCCGGCTACCGAAGCACGCTTTATCATGAAGTTCGCCTCCTCGTGTCGAGCTGGGCGCAGTCGCTACGGCCGGAGACAGGTAAGCAAAAAAGACACGAAACCTATTGCACGCTTGGAAGACTTGCCTTTCGACCTCGCCGTTAAGCTAAAGTAAGTCGATGCCTCTTTTGAGGTCAACCGAAAGGCCGCAAAATAATGCCTTTCACCTATCGAATTTTGGCGAGTGTTGTATATTCGTCACACTCTCCATCCTGGAGCGAGCCGCGCTGAGAGTCCCCGGGTTTTCGCTCCAGGCGTTGGGCGGAAGCCTATCGATAAAGCCAAGAATTGCGCTCCAGCATCCCGCCTCCGCCGAGTTCAGCCATGATGAAATCGCGCGCTTGCGCCAAGGGGACGCCGGCGTGGGCGAAGCGTCCTTGGCGGCGCGAGGCCGTCTGCACTTTCGTCGCGCGGGCGATTCGCGTCTTCTCATAGCGGGCGAAGGCCTGCGACGGCGACGCGCCGGCCGCGAAGACGCTCCCCAAAGCCTCCGCGTCCTCGATCGCCTGCGCCGCGCCCTGCGCCAGGAAGGGCAGCATCGGATGCGCCGCGTCGCCGAGCAGCGTCACGGCGCCGCGCGTCCAGCGAGCGCAGCGCCGGGCGGCCCCAGAGCGGCCAGCGTCGCCAGCTGTCGCAGGCCGCGATGAGCTCGCGCAGCGGGCCGGCGCAATCCTCAAAACCTGCGGATTCGAGGAGGCTCGCGCCATCCCGGATCGGCTCGCTCGGCGGGGGCTCCACATCGCCGTCCCCGATGACCACCAGCGCGTTGACGATTTCGCCGCCGCGCAGCGGATAATGCACCACATGTGCGCCGCGCCCGAGCCAGAGATTGACTTCTTTCGCCCGCAGGCTCGCGGCAACCGCTTCGGCCGGTAGCAGCGCGCGCCAGGCCGTGTGGCCTGTGTAGAAGGGAGCGTCCTTCTCGTCGCGGAAGAGAAACCCCCGCACCGAGGAGCGCACGCCGTCGGCGCCCACGAGGCCCGCGGCCTCCAGATCCTCGGGACCCGCGGCGCCGTGCAGGCGCAGGAAGATTTTTTCGTCCTCCTCGTCGAAATCGCCGACGCGGGCGTTGGTGCGGATCGTAATCTCCGCATTCGCCTGCGCCGCTTCGAGCAGCAGAGTTCTGCAGGTCGGCGCGGTGGAAGAGCCGGAATGGGGCGCCGAAACGCTCTGTCGCTCCCGCGAGCGGAATGCGCGAGAGCTCTCTGGCGTCGCGCGAGCGGCGGATGACGATGGCGTCGGGCCGTAGCGCGGCGCGATCGAGCGCTTCGGTCAATCCGAGATTTTGGAGAATGCGTCCGGCGTTCGGCGCGATCTGCAGGCCTGCGCCGACCTCTTCGATCGCGGGGGCCTTTTCCAGCAGGGCGACGCGCTTGCCGGCCCGAGCCAGAGCGAGCGCCGCGGTCAGGCCGCCGATTCCGGCGCCGGCGACGACTAAGTCCGAAGCGGGACGGCTCACGGGACTACGGCGACGGGCTCCGCCGGTTCATAGACACATTCGGCCGGATCGGCGGCGCCGTGCAGCGACGCGTCATAAACAAAAAGCGTCGAGCAATAGGGGCAGACGGCCTCGTTCGCCGCGCCCATGTCGAGGAAGACATGTGGATGGTCGAAAGGCGGCAGCGCCCCGATGCACATGAATTCCTTGGCCCCGACGCGGATGCGCGGGACGCCCGGCTGATTGTGGAAATGCGGCGTGGCGTGCTCTGACATGGAAGCGATCCGTTGGGCGGAGGCGCCGCGGCGGCGCTGGCTGCGGCCTGTATAATGCGCTCACCCCTCGAAGCATAGAGGCAAGGCAACGGCGCCGCCCCGGGTGAGGCGGCGCCGCATCGTGGCCCTGAAATCCGACGCTTTAGAAGACCTTGCTGAAGAAGAAGTAGAGCGAGCCGGCGAGGATCATGGCGCAAGGCAGGGTGAGCACCCAGGCCGTCGCGATGCTTTTGATCGTGGACATTTGTATGCCCGAGCCGTTCGCCGCCATCGTGCCGGCGACGCCGGAAGAGAGCACGTGCGTCGTCGAGACCGGCAGGCCGAAAGTGTCGGCGATGCCGATCGTCGTCATCGCGACGAGCTCGGCGGCCGCGCCCTGGCCGTAGGTCAGATGCTCCTTGCCGATCTTCTCGCCGACCGTCACTACGATGCGCTTCCAGCCGATCATCGTGCCGAGGCCGAGCGCGACGGCGACCGAGACCTTCACCCAGGTCGGGATGAATTTCGTCGCGGCGTCGATCTGCGTCTTATAGTCGGCGAGGATCTTCTGTTCGCCAGCGGTCAGCTCCGAGCCCTCGTCCTTGGCGAGGAAGCGCAGCGCCTCCGAGGCGAGATAGATGTCGTTTCTCGTGTTGCCGACCGCGGCGAAGGGGATTTTCGAGATCGCGCCGTAGTCTTCGATCTCCTTCGAGATGTCGTTCATCAGCGCGGCGAGCGCGACATAGGTTCCTTCCGAGGGCTTGAAGCCCGCGTCGCCGTGATAGGTGATGTAGGTCGACACGGCGGGGCGCGGATCGCCGATCATCTGATGCCCCGTCTCCTTTGACTGGACGACCTTGATCGCCGCAGCCGACGTCCTGGCGAAATCGGCGATGTGGCTCGCCGGCAGCGAGCGGTTCAGCGCATAGGCCGTCGGCACCGTGCCGATCAAGATCAGCATGATGAGACCCATGCCCTTCTGGCCGTCGTTGGAGCCATGCGCGAAGGATACGCCGGTGCAGGTCAGGACGAGGAGGCCGCGAATCCACCAGGGCGGCGGCGTCTGGCCCTTTGGCTCGGAGTAGAGCGCCGGATTGCGGATCACGAACTTCATGAGAAGAAGCAGCGCGCCCGCGCAGACGAAGCCGACGATGGGCGAAATCAAGAGCGCTTCGCCGACCTCGGTCGCCTTGTGCCAGTCGACGCCGGAAGTCCCGTCACGACCGCGCATAAGGGCGTTGGTGATGCCGACGCCGATGATGGAGCCGATCAGCGTGTGGGAGCTCGAGGCCGGCAGGCCGAGCCACCAAGTGCCGAGGTTCCATATGATCGCCGCGATGAGCAAGGCGAACACCATCGCGAAGCCGGCCGCGGAGCCGACCTGCAGAATCAGTTCGACCGGCAGCAGCGAGACGATGCTGAAGGCGACCGCGCCGGTCGAGAACAGCACGCCGAGAAAATTGAAGAAGCCGGACCAGACGACCGCGACATTCGCCGGTAGCGAATGCGTGTAGATGACGGTCGCCACCGCATTTGCGGTGTCGTGGAAGCCGTTCACGAATTCGAAGCCGAGCGCGATCAAGAGCGCGACGCCGAGCAGGATGAACGGCAGATAGGTCACGACGGGCGCGCCCGTCTCCTTCACGTCGCGCCAGATGCTGAAGGCGGTGAAGCCGAGGCCGAGCGCCAGGATCGCCAGGAAGAGCAGGATGCTCTGAATATTCGTCTTGTGGTCGAGTTTTGGCTTCGGATCGTTCGCGCCGACCTTGAGATCGATATCGGCGCCGGAAGTGACGGATGTCATTTTTCATTCCCTTTTTGCCTGCAACCGCTATTCAAGCCGATGACGAATACGAACATGTGACAATTCGATGACTGTAGCGCCACAAGGATTCCCAGCCTTTAAGGCCGCGCTGTCGATCCTCTCGCAGCTCTGGATTGCCGGACCGAGACGTCAGATCAATCGCTTGCCAAATCAACGAAAGGCCGCGAGGCCTCTCGGAGGCTCAACCGCGCCACTTGTGGGTCGCTTCTTTTGCAGATCCACCCGCGTTGGCTGCGGCGGGAGAGCAGATTAAAGTCGCCCGCGCGCGGTGTCGACGAGAGACATTTTCATAATCGTCAGGCGTGAGGCTACCTTCGGATGGGCGGTGGGGAAAATGGCGATATCAGTCCGACTGCTTCTACCCGAGGGAGATTCCCGGCTTTGGCACAAGAACTTATGCGAAGCCTTGCTCCGCGACGGCGCCGACGTCAGCGCCGAGTGGCGTCCCCGGCCGCCGCGCCCCTTGACGCTGACCCTCCTGGAGGAGCTTGAAAGGCTGCTTTTCGGGCCAGACCGCGCTAAGCTGCTCGAACCTCAGAAAGCTTGGAGCGAGACGGGCCGAGCCTCGGAACGCGCTGAACTCGTCATCGATCTGACCGGCCGAGCCACTCCCGAGACGGGCTCGATCTTTCCGACTTTCAATGGCGCCACGGGCGAGAATGCCTGCGACTCCATGCTGCTTGATGAGGTTTTCCCGCGCGTCGAGCTCGTCCAAATCGTCGGCGATCAGGCTTTATCCCTCGCCGCTGCGAGCCCCGCCTTCGAGAACCGGCACGTCTTCCGCTGTCGCCGCGAAGCCGTCGCCGCTCGGCTGAGCTTGCTCGTTCGATCCGTCGCCAGAAGCTTGTCCAAGAGCGGCGACGTTCTCTCCCATCGTCGCCCGCTCGCTCGCGTCGAATCGAGCGCGGGGGTCGCGCCGACCGCGGGCGCCGCATCGTTGCTCGACACGCTCGCCCTCCGGGCGCAGTCGCGTCTCAGGCGATTGCTCCTTCACGAGGGTCACTGGCGCATCGCTTGGCGCCGGCTAGCGGACCCGGAGGACGCGGTCCAGGCGCGACTCGGCTGGGCGGACGCGAAGTGGCGGTGGCTTGATGATGATCGTCGCCGCTTCTACGCTGACCCGTTTCTTTTCGAGAAGGATGGCGTCGTTCACCTCTTTTGCGAGGAATATCCTTACGCGACGGGCAAGGGCGTCATTTCCTGGTGCCCGCTGGATTTGGCTGGCGCGCCCTTGCATGTTCCGCAGGTCGTCCTGGAAGAGAGCTGCCATCTCTCCTATCCGCTCATCTTCCGTCATGGCGGCGACATCTGGATGATGCCGGAAAGCTCTGGCGCCCGCGCTTTGCGCCTCTACAAAGCGGATCCTTTTCCGCAGCGATGGACCCTAGACCGTGTGCTCCTGGAAGATTTCGAGATCGCCGACGCCACTTGGTTCGAGCATGAGCGGCGTTTCTGGTTGACCGGCGCGACCAGGGATGAAGTCGGGTCCTTTTGGGACTGTCTGTCGCTCTTTGTCGGCGACTCTCCCCTCGGGCCCTGGAGGCGGTGTGGCGAGGGACCGGTGCTCATAGACGCCTCTGCGGCCCGCCCCGCGGGGCATCTGTTTTACCGTGAGGGAAGCTTGTGGCGACCGGCCCAGGATTGCACCCGAGGTTACGGTTCTGGACTGGCCTTGTGTCGCATCGATCGGCTTGACGAGACAGAGTTCCGCCAATCGGTCGAGCAGCGTCTCGGACCGCCCCCCGGCGCCCACGCCTTCGGCGCGCATACATTGAACGTGGCCGCCGGTTTCGAGATAATCGACGTCGTCGGACCCGCGCGAAAGCCCTTCCTTTAAACTGCGGTGGCGGTGTCGTGTCGTGGAGGCGGAAACTCACAGACCAAGGGCGCGCAAAGTTTCTGGATCCAGTCTTTGCGCGTCCTTCGTCGACACGAGTTGCATTCCCGTGCAGTTCGGCGTCAATGCCCAGTAAGACCAGTGGAAATTTTGTCGCTCTGCGTTTTCGCGGACATCGCTGATCCACCGAAGCCGGTCCGAATGCGGCGGCCCATCTCCATACAGGCAGCTCTCAGTGGGAGTTTTCTGAACGGCGCCAAACTCGCCCATGTAAATCGCGCCGCCGTCGAGCTTATGGCCTGCAGCCCAGTTGGCGACCCGGGCCATATCCGCGGCGATCGCTTTCGCTCTCCCGGCGCCATTAAAATATTCTGAAAGATGATTCTCCGCCCTTAGAGGCAAGCTCCTTTCTTTGCTTTTCAGTTAGGTTCATGTCGTTGATCCGCTTCAGATATTCCGAATAAAAGGCCTCGAAGCCATTTGAGGCCGCCGGAAAATTCAAGCCCCATGTAAAGCTCTTGACTTCAGGCGTATCACCGAAATGCGTGCCCTGATGGGTGAATTCGAAAGGGCTATAGTAATGGAAACTAAACATCACGCGGCTTCCCGCGAAGCGCTCGGGACGCACAGGAATAAGCCCCTCGATCGCTCCCCACATTCCACCATCGACGACAATCAATATATTGGGGAGAACACGCCGAACGGCGTCATGAAGCGCCAGCACGCGATTGTTGCAGCTTTCGGAGTCTCGCTCGCAATTCGGTTCGTTGAAGGGCTCCAATGCGACGTGGCGTAGATCGACCCCGACCAGCGCCGTGGCGACTTGCGTGACAAAATTCACATAGGCGGGAAAGAAGCTTTCGCTAAGATAGGCTTCCGTGTCATAGTTTGGAATGTCTCCCACCGGGTGCAGGTCGACAAGCACGTCCAGGCCCAAAGCATTTATACGTTCGACCTCGGCCCTTATAAGCTCCAATATGTGCTGCCGTTTTTCATTCTCTCTAAAATAGAGGTAAGGCCCGGGATCGACGCTGAGCCGAATGTGGTCGAAGCCCGCTTTCTTGACTTGGGCCAGCAAATTCATATCGAGTTTGTATCGCTCAGCAGTGTAAATCGGCCACGCGTACCCCTGCCCGTCCGAGGTTCTCTCTCCCCATGTGAGAGTTCTGGTGATAGCCGACGCCTTTTTTCAAAGCGGGACCCAGGGATGCGCTCGTCGCTACACTTTGCGTGTAGGAATTGAAGGCGAGAGCGCTCGACAAAAACAGCCATAAGAACAGGCGCATCGCATGCTTGTTTCTTGAAGGCATTTGGCTCGTTCCGGTTGAGGTCTCTTGCTTGAACCCTGGCCATCAAAGGCTCCCGGCGCGGGGCGGCGGCGCGAGGGTCACGCCACCACGCGCGGCCCTCAAACGCAGCCAGCGAGCAGTCCGGCGTCTAAACGCTGCGTCGTCGCCGCATCTCATCCCGCGCCTCGATCCAGGATTTTGCGAGGCGAGTTCTCGGAGCGCTGAAACTTGAGCGGCGACTTCGGCAAGGTCATCAGAGCGAAGAAGCCGCCGAAACCGACGACGCCGTCAAAGCCGGTGGCGAGAAGCGGCCCCGTCTCGGTGATCGCCTGGAAAAGCGCGGTCATCAGGTACCATCATCATGAACTCGATTGCTGCGCGCTCTTTCGGGCTGACGCGGTCGAGCCATCCGAAACCGTTGCGCATGCATATGAAAAAAGGAATGAAGAAAAATATGTATCCGAATATCCCCAGGTCCAGCAGCAGGTCGAGGAGACCGCTTTCGGGGCCCTGAATTGCTTCCTGGAACCGGTCGTTGATCGCAGTCAGGAATTCGACGCCGCCAAGACTTAGATAGCCGTGGCCGAACCAGGGCGCCTGGGCGATGAAGTCCCAGGCCACGCTCCAGATCGGCGCGCGACCGGTGAATGAGGCGTCGCGGTTCAACGCTTCGAATACGAGGTCCATGGTTGCATAGCCAATTCCCAAAACCAAGACGACAGCGATCACGGTTCCCAACACGACGATGAGCCGCGGCAACCGCCTCAGCAAATAGAAAAATAGCACCTGAGCCGACAGGAATAAGGCCATCATGACCGAGGTCGCCGAGCCCGCGAAGACGAGGCAAGCGAGAGCGGAGATGCGCGCGACCCACCAGAAGGCGCGCGATCCGGATGCGATCCAGGAATGGGAGAACAAAAGGACCGAACCGAAGGCCGCCCAGGCGCCGAGCGTGTTCTTGTGCGAAAATATCCCCCGCCAGCGACCCGCGTGAGCGCCCTGCACCGCGTCAGCGCCCGAGTGCACGCCGATGCTTGGAGCGAGCAAGGCTAACAGCGCGCTCAGGATCAGCACCCATGCGAAAATATGCAAGGAGACGTCCACCGTCTTCAGCAGTCCGATGCGATGGATCAGCATCGGCAAAGCGATCCACAACATGGCCATCACGACCGCATCATGAAACACACGGGCGCGATCGGCATCGTCTGCCCAGAGTGGGGAGGCGAGGGCCAGCGCGACGAAGGGGGCGAAGATGAGGGGCACCTTTTCGAAGGCCCAGGAAATACTGGAGGTCATGCAGACGACAACGATCGTTGTCGAGCAAATGATCGCCCGCAAGATATGCAAATAAGGACCAATCGGGTCGCCTACGTTGGCGGTGGCGACCTTGTTGAACAAAATGTCGCGTCCGAGGGCTGCGTAAGACGCATATATCAGCACCAGCATGGCGATCAGCAACGGGCGCTCGAGGCTGCCCATTTCCAGGATGCTCGCGGGGGCGGCTCTATATTTCAAACTCGCCATGCGCCTACCGGATCTTTCCGGGGCAGTTCGCTTCGCGGGTGATCAAAGAGGCGCGAAGCGTGCTTCTGAACAGGAACGAGGAAGATCTTGCCGCCTCGACCTTGGGAGCCGGGAGATACGCCCCGGCGTATCTCGACCTACCAAGCGTCATAACGGCTTCTTATGCGGTGGGCAACTTTCTCGCTGGCATGAAACGCTCATCGCGTGGGCGTCGCCCGCTATCGCTCTCAACCTCAGAGATCGATTTTCCTTGAGCCTCAACGTCGAGGACAGGGACCTCCTGGGGCCTTTCCGATGTCGCGAGCCTGTAAACGGGGGCCAGCCAGAAGAGAGAATTCGCCCCGACGCCGCTGGCCGCGGCGAGGCGCGTGTTGCCCGCGCCGGGGTGGGTCGACCCCCTACATCACCCAATCGAATCGGCCGGCTCATCGGTTGAGCGCTCCGCAAGCGCGCCTCGCTTCCCCTCCAGCGCCATCAGATAGGCAGAGATAAGCGCCGGCGTCTGTTGCGTCCAGGAGAGCTCCCGCATAACTCTCTCGCGGCCGAAGCGCCCCATCGCCGCGCGACGGGCTTCGTCACCCAAGAGCTCCAGAATGCGGGCCGCGAAATCTTTGGCGTCGTTCTTTGCCGCATAGAGCGACGCCTCGCCAGCCGAATAGCGCCCTTCCGTCACGTCAAACTGCACGATGGGCTTTCCCATCGCCATGTATTCCATGATCTTGTTCATCGTTGACAAGTCGTTCATGGGGTTGACGCGATCGGGATTGACGCAAACATCGGCGGTCGAGAGCACGGCAAACAAGGTTTCATCCGGGGCGCGCCCCAGGAAGGTCACATAATCATCGACCCCGAGCGTTCGGCTCAACGCCTTCAGCTTCTTGAGGCTAGAGCCGCTGCCGACGAGCGCGAATTGAATGTCGGCGCGACCCAGATCGTGCGTGATGTGCCGCACCGCCTCGAGCAGGAGATCGATGCCCTCCTGTTCACCCATGACGCCAACATACCCGACGAGGAATTTGCGACCGCGCTTCAGCGCCGGGTCCGGCGGCACGGGCTTCAGCCTGCCGATCTCTGGTCCCGAGCGCACGACGAAGACCCTCTCGGGCTTCATTTTCCCGCGAGTGATCGCGATCGAGCGATAGCTCAAGTTCGTCGCGATCGAGACGTCGGCTACGGTGAAGGTCAGGCGCTCGAAGAGGCGCAGCAGCCGCCAGAAGAAATCCCGCCGTCCGAACTTCGCCTCATAAAGCTCGGGGTTGATGTCGTGGTGATCGAATATGAACTTCCGTCCAAGCAGCTTGAATGGCAGGGCGACGAGGAAGATGAGATCCGGCGGATTGCACGCATGGATCACGTCGAAGCCTCGCGTGAAGAATATTTTCCAGGCAAGCCGGGTTTCGGCCAGAAGGGCGGTGGCGTATTCTTTCAAATAGCCGACCGCCGTGTCGGCGTCGACGGGCATCTTATGGCGGTGAATGTGGACGCCACCGATTTCTTCCTCGAGCGCCTCGTATCCCGCCCCGGTCGGGCAGATGACCGAGACTTCCGCCCCCGCATCCTTCAGGGTTCGAGCCTCCAGCCAGACCCGGCGATCGAAGGGAACTGGCAGGTTCTCCACGACGATAAGAATTTTTTGCCCGCGAGCTGCCCTGTCGTCGTCTCAGTGTTCAAGGAAGCGTCCATTCTTGCGATCCTTGCTCAGCTTTTCTTCGCCGCAGATGCTCAATCGAGCGCATTGAGGTCGACGAAGCGATCGGTTTTAAATTTTAGATCCTTCGCCATGCCGCTCATATCGACCACCAGATCATAAGCGCTTTCGGCGATCGTCTGCTCCGAGACGAGCAGGTGCGACAACGAGGGCAAGTGCAGGAACGAGTATCCCAAATTCTGTCCAATCAGCAAGTTGGGTTGTACGGAGGGATCATAGACGGAAAGCTTGTAGCCAGCGTTCAGGAACTTCCGCGCCATGTCGACCTTCGGGCTCTCCCGCAGGTCGTCGCTGTAGCGCTTGAAAGCCAATCCCAGCATCAGAACCGAGCTCCCCGGCTTCAAATTCTGAATGACATGCTCGAAGAGGAAGTGCTTGTGGGCGTCGTTCGAGCGGATCAGCATATCGATAAGGGTGGTGTTGGCGCCGACGTCCGTCGCCATGTACCTGTAGGGCGCGCACGTCCTTTGGAAGGCAGGAGCCACCGAAGGCGCCGCCTGGCCGCAGGTAGTAGGCCGAGATGTTGAGCTTCGAATCAGAGATGAAGATCTCGTGCATCTTCTTGGCGCTGATGCCGAGCTGGACGCAGATGCGGCCGAGCTCGTTCGCAAAGGCCACTTTTAATGCATGGAACGTGTTGTCGACGAATTTTGTGATCTCCGACTCCCGATACTTCGTGTAGAAGACCGGGGCGTCGAGGCCGGCGTTCAGCTCGTCCATGCGGTTGTTCGGCTGTCCGTCGGCGGTGCCGATGACGATCTTCGGCGGATTGAAATAATCATGGATGGCGGTGGCTTCTCGAAGGAACTCCGGATTGTAGACGATTTCGACGGCGCTGAGCTCATTGGCCAGGATCGTCGAGAAGATCGGCAGAATGAGCTCCTCAATCGAGCCTGGCCGCATGGTGCTTCGATAGACCACTGTCAGCGGCTGCTCTCGCTTGGTGTTCAAGGCTCCCGCGATCTGGCGAGTCACTTCGGCGATGTGGCCCATATTATGAGATCCATCGGGAGCGCTCGGAGTGCCCACGCAGACGATCGCCATATCGCACTCGTTGAGCTTTTCTCTGCAATCGGTCGCACAATACAGCAGCTTTGACTGAGCCCCTTTGCTGAGGAGCTCCTGCAGGCCCGGCTCCACGATGGGAGACCGCCCGGCGTTTGTTTCTCTAACTTTTTGCTCAGAGATGTCGACGCCAAAAACCGAGTGCCCCTGGGAGGTTAGACAGGCGGCGGCGGTGAGGCCTACATAACCCAAACCAAAAATCGCGATCTTCATCGGCGCTCCACGTCTCTCTTCACGTGATCAATTGACTTATGCAAGGGAAGGCTCGGGCCTTGCGCTCCAGCATGGCTTCACCGCTGGTGGATGCGTAGACGCTGGTTCGCGCTCCACGGTGCGGGCACGCATCCACGCTGGCGAACCCGGGCCGGCAATTACCATAGCGCAAAGGAGGTTCAAACAAGAATAATGTTCGAGAGAGGTTGCACGGTCCATGGCCCAGTATTGCGCAACCCCACGCGGCTTAGGACGGCGTCGGCGGGTTGACGCCAATTCACAGCCTTGTTCTAATGTTCCTCTACTCCCCCACGGCGAATGATAAATGCTGAACAGCGCCCCCCAGACTTCGCGAGGCAAATCTTTGCGCATTCTGGTCGTTACGCCATTTGGCTTGGGCGGTCGCGGCGGAATTGACAGGATCATGGACGAGGTGCAGGCGCAGCTCGCCGCGAAACCGCTCGGCGACATTCAAGTCTCGTTCGTGGCGTCGAGAGGTCAAGGCCCCCTCCTGCTTTCGATACCCTTGGTCCTGGGGGTGAGCTTACGCCTGTTCGGCGCGCCTTTCGGCCTTGGTCCGGATGTCGTTCATATTAATGTCGCCCAGTACCGGCAGCACGCTGCGAAAAATCTTCATCGCGCGGACCGCGCGCTTTCTCGGCATCCCTTATCTGGTGCATCTTCACGGCTCTCGTTTTCGGCAATCATGGGACGAGGCTTCGCCCTTCGTTTCCGAGCGCATGCGCAACCTCTTCCTTCGCGCCGCACGCACATTGGTGCTCGGCCGCGTGTGGAGGGAATTCGTGCTTTCGAAAGTTCCGGAGATCGAGGATCGGATCGAGATCCTTCCCAACGCCACCGCCTCCGCACCAATTGTGGAGCGCCCGTCGCAGCGCGATCATGTGGTGGTTCTGTTTCTCGGTCTCGTGAGCGAGCGCAAGGGAGCGCCTATCTTGCTCGAAGCGCTCGCACAGTTGCGGAACGAACCCGCGTGGCGCGCGATCATCGCCGGCAATGGAGAGGTCGAGGCCGCGCAGGCGAAGACTCGCGAGCTGGGTCTGGAGGAGAGAATTGAGCTGCCGGGCTGGGTCGGTCCTGAAGAGGCGAGGCGTCTGCTCGCGGAAGCCGACATCCTCGTCCTCCCGTCTCGGGACGAAAATCTTCCCATGTCAGTAATCGAAGGCATGGCGAATGGACTTGCCGTCGTCACCACTCCTGTCGGAGCCATTGAGGACATTATTATTCCTGAAGAGACGGGACTGCTGGTTCCTCCGGGTGACGCCCGGGCGCTCGCGGGGGCGCTGCAGCGGTTGATCCTGGCCCCAGATCTGCGCGCCAAACTGGGGAGCTCTGCGAGAGCCTTCCATGCGCAGCATTTAGAGATCAGCGCTTACTATCGGCGGCTCTTAGAAATTTGGCGAGAGGTGGGGGGGCGCGCGGAAGGGTAGATCGCCCGTGTCAAAGGGCCAATTCGGCGCCTGGGACGTGCCCCGCGAATTGCTCGGCAAAAGCGGAAGGAAGGCTGGAACGCTTTATAAAAGAGACCGGAGGCGACACCGAACTCTGCGGCTACCTCTGCGCCGCCGTGACTCCATCGCAGAGGGATGGAGGCGGACCGAACTTAGCGAGATAATCAAAATATTCCCGAACCATTTTTGCTTTGTCAAATTTATTCACCACGCTGGCGCGCACCTCGGCAGGCGAAGGTCCCTCAGCCCGGGAATTCCACAAACGTGAGAGCCGCTCGACCAAGGCGTCCGTGTCGCCAACGGGAAACACGTCGCCATTTTTTCCGTCGACGATCTCTCTGGCGCCCCGATATCGCTCATCAACATGGGAGCGCCGGAGGCGAGCATTTCCAGGGCGGCTAGAGACAGGGTTTCTGTCGTGCTGCTCAAAACGCCGACGTCGAAAGACGCGAGATAAGGTCTTACGTCTTTTTGGGCCCCGGCGAAGAGAATATGCTCCCGCACCCCCAACTCTTCAGCCGCGCGTTCGATGTCGGGGCGCGTCGGCCCTTCTCCGACAAGCAGCGCACGAGCCGGCACGCCGAGCTTGCGCACGTTTGCAACGGCTTCGACGATCTGAACGAGATTCTTCTCTGGCCTAAAGACCGCGCAAGCGCCGACCACGAAATCCGACGCCCTGAGGCTGAGCGCCGCGCGGGTCGCTTGGCGGCGCGCCTCTCGCTCCTCAAGGGAGAACCGGTTCATGTCTATGCCGTTAAGAATCACTTTCTCCTCGCGCGCGCGTAGTCCACGCGCGCGCCAAAGGAGCCTTTGATTCTCCGATACGAAGATCACCGCGTCGGCGCGATTGAATAGGGGTAGATAGATCAATTGCAGCAGCTTCTCTTTCCGCGTCCGTAATAGCGTCGAATGGGTGATCGCCACGATTGGAATCTTCGCGCCGGAGAGAAGACGCGCGAGAAAGCCGATCAGCACTGGGCGTTCGTTCACCGCGAAGATTACATGAGGTCTAGTCTTCAAGAGCATCTGCGCGAATTCTTTGGTGCGGTGCAGCAGAGAATAGGGCTCTCCCAGGGCCGGAACTCGCCAATCGACGCCGTTTGGTGGCTTCAAATCTCCTCCGCGCATCGCGAAAAGCGTACAGTGGCATCCGCTGCGGGTGAGTCCTTCGGCGAGATCGAGCGTGTGTCGCTCGGCGCCGCCGACGATTGGGGCGTTGATGAGGAATGCGACCCGCAGCGAGGCGTCGCTGGGCATTGAAGACGAATCGTTCATTTAGTTACACGCCGTCGGCACTTAGACATTTTCCATCATCCCCTTGAAGAAGTTAAATCTCTTTCCGCGGGTGGATAGGGAAAAATCTTAAAGCGGTCGAGAATCCGCCCGGCGGCAACTATCGCGCCCGCTAAAATGTTTGATTCCAAAGTCTTAAAATGTTTGATCCCAGAGTCCGACGACGCAATTTCCTCCCCAGACTGGAGGGATGCGCTATGGGCCAGATTCTCCACGGAACTATAGCGAAACCTCGCTCTGCGTCTGTGGCGATTCCGTATCGAGCGGTTTTTATCCCTGCGACATTCTTGATAAATCGCGCGCATCTCCAAGCGCTTCGGCCATTTCAGGACGATACCATCCCGCGTTGAGTTTGAATCGCGCAGGGCTCGAAGGTCCCATGGATCGCGGGCGCCGCACTGCCGAAAGAAAAAATTTAAGGGCAAGGCTGGTTTACGCTGTTTGCTGAATCAATTGTTGACATTGTGCTTGTGCACAAATTACCTGATGGATCAGAGCCATCCTTTCAGCGCGGTTGAAACCCATGCATGGAGTATTCGGTCAGGCTTGCGCCGTCGAGACTTCGGCGCCAATCAACGGGCGACTTCGAATCTGGCGGACGCCAAGTCAAGGGGCGACTGTCCCCCTACACTTACGTCGTCTGTCTACTTCTCGGGGACGCGCTCCTCCTCGGGACTTTGAGCGCCGCGGTCTGGTGGGGGTTGAACCAAACGCGAGTCGCCGAGTTCGACTTTCGGGACTCGTATGTAGCCGCGACCCTATCGGTCATCCTGTCGCACATTCTGTGGTCCTACAGCCTCGGCGTCTACGACACGAGCAAGGTTTTCGATCGCTCTCGCGGCGTTCTGCGGGTCCTATTGTCCATGCTGGCCTCCTTCTCCTTCGTGCTGCTGGTGGCCGCCGCGGCGAAGGTTACGGGGAGCTTCTCCCGCCTATGGCTTTTCTTGTGGATCGCGTCGAGCGTCGCCTCATTGCTGGCGCTCCGGATCGGCTATTCCGCAATCATCACCTCTCTGTTATCAAAAGGTTTTTGTGTATATAAAGCCTATTCGATCGGCATCGATTGTGAGCCAATTCGCCCTTCCCACATTTTGGCGCGCACAGCTCACCAGGTGGGGGTGGTGCGAAGCATTCGCCTCGAAACCATGGACGAGCTCGAGGGATTGTCCAGCAATATCGCCGAGAGCGAGGCGGATCGCATCTATATCGCCGCGCCGTGGGAATATATGCCCACGTTGGCGCAGAATTTGGGACTGCTCCGCCACCTCTCCGCCGAGGTCATTCTTCTACCGGCGCGTGCCTGGGATGAGGAAATGGTCGCCGTCTCGGCCTTCGGCAAAAGGCCCGCATTTTGCGCCATGCAGGCTCCGATTCAAGGATGGAGCTCGTGGTTTAAACGTGCGTTGGATGTGGGATTGACGGGCGCCTTGCTCGTCCTCTTGGCGCTGCCTTTGGCGGCGGTCGCTCTCGCGATCCGCTTGGAAAGTCCGGGCCCAATTCTGTTCAGACAGATTTGCACGGGCTTCAACGGCAGGACTTTCCAACTGCTGAAATTCCGCTCCATGTACACGGAGCTTACGGATCATCATGCTGAGGTCCAGACGAGCCGCGACGACCCCAGGGTGACGCGCGTAGGACGTTTTATACGGCGCACGAGCATCGACGAGCTCCCGCAACTCATCAACGTCCTGCGCGGGGAAATGTCGCTCGTCGGCCCTCGGCCGCATGCGCTGGCGACGACGGCCGGGGGACGCAAGCTCGACGAGATCGTCGACTATTATGCGGCGCGACATCGCGTGAAGCCCGGGTTAACGGGTCTGGCGCAAGTCCACGGATTGCGCGGCGAGCTGGATAGCTTTGAGAAGGTGCGTAAACGCGTAGATTTTGACCTGGAATACATAGACAATCATACATTGTGGCTCGACATTAATATTCTGATGAGGACGGTTCAGATCGTCGTGGGGACTCCGGCGCATATTGAGGCCCATGAGCGGCGGGAGAGCGCAGCGGACCCCCGCCTCTCGTGAAGCGGACTTGAGTGGAGCGGTGTCGCGCCGTGCTTTCGGGAAGCCGGGTCGGCGGTCGTAATCGGCGGTTTTCGCCCAGAGTCAAATTTTTGGAGAGCACCCGTGAGCATTTCTACGGCGGAGAATTCCGCGCATGGCGACCAGGGTCGCCGTTATGCAGACATCGAGCGCGGCTGTCGCGCAGCATGAAAAATGAGAAGGTCTATCCCAAGACACTACGAGATGGTGTCCGGAGCGAAGGCGTCGATGGCAAGCTATGCGCGCACAAATGACAGCCCCCTCGCGCGGCCGCGCAGGACACCATTGTTGCTCATATAGATGCGCACGTCCTCGCGAAAGTTGGCGAAGACGTCCAACGCTCAAGCATGCAGTTGCTTATGAGTTCCGGCCCGCAGCAATCTCATCTTGCTCTCGGTCCTCCTCGGCTGTCGGTGGCGATTCCTTGAGCTTCGCCACGAGCATCTGCCGAGAGTAGGTTGTAATCAGCTCTGCAACGGAATTGCAATGAAGCTTGCTAGATGCGGAGGCGATCACATTTAGAAATCTGAGGGATATCCAGATTCGTCTCCGCCTGGATCTGGCTAAGCGGTTTCATCCCCGCCATCCTTGCCAACACCTGTTCCTCGAGCTGGTCGAGCCAAATTGATTCTTCCACGGGAAATCTCCAAAAAATTTCCGTGCGCCCTATCGGCTAAATTCTTTTCCAAGACTATTCAACCACAACATTATGCAAGAAGCAAGCGGAGCTGTTCGCCGAAAGGGGCAGTCGCTCGAGAGGGCCAAAACTCCCCGCGGCTCACCCTGCACTCCATCGCAGGACCGCATGCCTCTTGCGGCTATGTCACCGGGATGGTCATCTGCCGGCCGGCGTTGAAAGTCCGATCCAATTGTCCTTGACCTGTTCGAAATGCAGCTGGAGATCATAGGTCTGCGCATCCGGCTCGATCGTCTCCAGCGACAAGCGGCCGGATGCGGCGAGGATCGCATAGGAGCCGACCACGAGGTCGCGCTGCGACGTCACGAGGTTGACCCGCGCGTCGAGCAGGTCCTGTTGCGCCTTGAGCACGTCGTAGGTCGTGCGCTGGCCGAAGGCCGCCTCGTCGCGCACCCCCCGCAGCGCGGTTTCCGCCGCCTTCACAGCGGCGCCATCGAATTTGATCGCTGCTTTTGCCGTATTGAACTGGCTGTAGGCCTGAACCACCGCGGCGCGCACGCTGGCGCGCTGCACGTCGGCATGGATGCGCGCCTGCCCCAGCTTCTCCTTGGCTTGCCGGATGCCCGCATATTCGCCGCCGCCTTGATAGATCGGCACGTTTAGCTGCGCGAGGAATTGCCCCGAGACTTGGCGCGTGTGGGGATAGCCGAAATAGGAGTCATAAAGCTGGATGCCTTGCACGCCCACCGAGGCTGTGGGCATGAGCGCCGCCTCGGCGACATGGACGGCGGCCTCGGCTGCGTCCACCTGATGCTCCGCCGACACGATGCTGGGGTGCTCGACGAAGGCCTCATTGATGGCCTCTTCTCGCGACTTCGGCAGCAGCGCCTCGAGCGCTGGCGCGGGTTCGAGGCGCTTGGGTTCTTCGCCGACGATCTGCACGTAAGTGGCGACGCTGTTCTGGAGCGCCCCAAAAGCCGCCGCATGGTCCGAGCGCCCCTGCGCCAACGCCGCCTCGGCCTGCGCCACGTCGGTCATCGTGACTTCGCCGAGCTCCTGACGGTTCCGCGTGATCCTGAGCTGCTCTTGCAAAACCGCGATGTTGTTCTTGCGCAAATTCACCACCGCCGTGTCACGCAGCACATTCATATAGGCGGTGGCCCCCTTCTGCAGCGCCTCCTGCTCGGCCTGCCGCGCGTCGGCGCGCGCCGCGAAAACGCCCGACTCGGCCTGCTGCACGGAGCTCCGCGTCTTCCAGCCGTCGAAGATTGGCTGCGTGACCGTCAGGGTCATATTTCTCGGCAAGCCGGAATATTCGTCGCTCATATAGGCGCGACCGCCATATTGACCGAAGCCGTTGGGCTCCTTGATGCCGACGCGTTGCGGTCCGGCGCTGGACTGAAAGCCGGCCTGGGGGCGCGCGCTGGCCCAAGCCTTCGGAATGTCCTCGTCGCGCACGCGCACGTTGGCGCGCTGTTCATTGAGATTGGGGTTGTTTTGATATGTTTTGAACAGAGCGCCGCTCATGCTCTCCCCCCGCACGCCACAAATCGACAAGCAAAGCATAGAGCAGGCAAGAACAGCGGCGCCCGCCAAGCGAGAGAATGCGCGGGCGTTCCCGTCGCTCATCGTTCCCTCATAGCATGCGACGCCGTCTCGGCGAGCGGCGAGAACAGATACTCGAGAATCCGGCGCTTGCCGGTCTTGATCTCCACCGTCACGGCCATGCCAGGCGAAAGCGGCACGGGAACCCCGCCAACGTCCATCGTCGCGCGCTCCGAACGGAGCGTCACTGGAAACACGAGATTTTGCACGCGCTGCCCGCCGCCGAAATAGCCGGCGTGTTTCTGGGGCTTCGCCGGATTGCCCTCGAGCGTTTGCGCGTCGGGCTCGGGGATCGCGTCACGCGCCACGCGCGTCACCTTGGCGTCGATCGTCCCAAAGCGTGTGAACGGGAACGACTCGACCTTGACGATCGCGGGCTGGTTCAACTTCACGAAGCCAATGTCCTTGTTCTCGAGATAGGCCTCGATCTCCAGCCCGGCGTCGTCAGGCACGATGCGCATCACTTCTTCGCTCGTGGTTACGACCTGATTCCTGTTCGTCACCGAGAGGCCGAGCACCGTTCCCGAGATCGGGCTTGTCAATGTCATGTGACCGGTCTTCGCATGCGCCTTGACGGACTTCTGCTCGAGATCGTCGATCTGCCGCTCGGCTTCGGCAAGCTTTTGCGAATTCTCGGCGATGAAGCTGTCGATCGTCTTGCGCCGATCTTTGGACAGCACGTCCTGCGCCGCGCGCGCCTCAATGAGTTGTCCTTTCTGCATGGCGAGCTGCGTTTCTTGCGTCTGCAACGTCTCGAGCGAGTCAATGACCGCGGCCTTCGGCGTCGAGCCGCGCGCCAGCAGCGCTTGGCGCATCGCGACACGCTGCCGCAGCGTGTCGATCAGCGTCTGCTCGGCGTTGACGGTGTTCTCGAGACGATGCTCTTCGTCCTTCTTCTGCACAATCTGCGCGTTGTAGCTCTGCGCCGAGGCCCGAAGCTGACTAAGGTCGCCGCGCAGCACGCGCTCCTCGCGTTCACGGAGCGGCTTTGGAACCTCTCTCGGCCAATCGATCCTTAACGTGGCTTTTTCGTCGTCGCTCACCTCCGACTTAGGTTCCCGGAGCTTTTCGGCCACGGCGAGCGCGGACTGTCGACGCAAACGTTCGGCGTTGTATGCAGCGAGCGCGCTCGTCGAGGCGACCTCATCGGCGAGGACTTCGGCCGGATCAAGCTCGAGCAAAACCTCGCCGGCCGCGACATGTTGACCATTCTCGACGTGTAGCGCCGCCACACGCCCCGTTTCGAGGGGCTGAATAGTTTTCACTCGGCCGGTCGGTTGAATTTTGCCTTGCGCCACGGCCAGAATGTCGATCTGTCCAAAATAGCTCCACAAGAGCGTCAAGCCGACCAGTAGACATATGGCCCATAAAAGTCCGATGCGCACGGGCGAGGGCGGAGTCTCCAATATCGAGAGCGCCGCCGGCAGGAATTCCTGATCGGAGCGCGCCCATTTGACCAAGAGAGCCTCGCCTGTCTTCTCCTTCCTTAAAAAGTCCAGAATTGACATCAGGCGGCGCTCGTCTCGTTCTGCATGGCCCACAAATGCGCGTAAAGTCCATTGGCGCGCAGGAGCTCGTCGTGGGAGCCGATCTCTACGACGCGCCCTTCGTGCATGCCGACGATGCGGTTGCAGGGTCGCACCGCCTGCAGACGATGCGCGATGATGATCACCGTGCGACCCTTCACGATCTCGCGCATGTTGTTCTGGATCAGGCGCTCGCTCTCATAGTCGAGCGCGCTCGTCGCCTCATCGAAAATCAGGATCGGCGGCTGCACCGCCAGCGCCCTCGCAATGGCGATGCGCTGGCGCTGCCCGCCCGAGAGATTGGACCCACGTTCCTCGATAATCGTGTCATAGCCGTGCGCTAGGCGGCTGACGAAGTCATCGGCGCCGGCGAGTTTGGCCACTGCGATGACGTGGGCGCGCGACATCGTTGGGTTTGCAAGCGCGATGTTGTCATGCAGCGACCGATTGAAGAGAAGGTTCTCCTGCAGCACCACGCCGATCTGCGCGCGCAGCCAGGACGGATTGACCTGCGCCACGTCGATGCCGTCGATGAGAACCTGGCCCTGCTCCGGGATGTAGAAGCGCTGAATGAGCTTGGCGAGCGTCGATTTGCCAGAGCCCGAGCGCCCGACGATTTCGATCACCTCGCCCGGACGAATTGCGAGGCTTACGTCCTTAAGAGCCTCCGGTGCGCCGGACCTGTATCGAAAGGTCACATTGCGAAACTCGATCGCTCCCTTGGCCGGCGGAAGATTGCCATGGGCGAGATTAAGCGGCTCGGTCGGCATGTTCAATATGTCGCCGAGACGGTCGATCGAGATCTGCACCTGCTGAAAATCCTGCCAGATTTGGGATATTCTTAGAATTGGCTGCGCCACCTGCGCCGAGATCATGTTGAAGGCCACGAGCTCGCCGACCGACATCTCGCCGTCGATCACCGCCTTCGCCCCAAATAGCAGCAGCAGCGCGGTCGTCAGCTTGCTGACATATTGAATCGCCATCTGACCGCCCGAACCGATCAGCCCGGCGTCAAACGAGGAAGAGACGTAAGCTGCGAGCTTTTCCTCCCACTGCACCTGCATGGCGGGTTCGACCGCGGCAGCCTTGAGGGTCTGCGCGCCGACGATGGCTTCGACCAGCATCTGCTGACTTTCGGCGCCCCGGTTGAACTTCTCCTTGATCGTCTCGCGCAGGATGGGCCGCACCAGGGCGGCGATGACGAGATAAAGTGGGATCGAACCGACGACGATCAGCGTCAACTTCCATGAATAGGCTAGAAGCACCGCGATGAAGACCAGGGTGAAGAAGATATCGAGCGCCGCAAATAGCCCTTGGCCAGTCAAAAACGCGCGGATCGTTTCGAGCTCACGCACGCGCGCCACCGTCTGGCCCGCTGAGCGCGTCTCGAAATAGCTCATCGGCAGATGAAACAGATGAAAGAAAAGCCGGCGGCCGAGCTCGACGTCGATGCGGTTGGTCGTGTGCGACAGCGCGTAGCTTCGTAGATATTGCAAGACGACGTCGAAGAGACCGATGACAACAAGCGCTCCCACTAGCACGAGCAAAGTGTCATAGCTCTTGTGGCTCAGCACCTTGTCGATCACAACTTGGAAGAACAGCGGCGTCACCAGCGCGAAAATTTGAACGAAGAACGAGGCCAGCAACACATGCGCCAAGGGCCGCCGGTAGCGCCAAATTGAAGGCAGAAACCATCGCAAGCTGAAGGTCTGCGGATCGACGCCGGCTCCCCCGAGCTTGCGGGAAACCAGAACCGCCGATTTTGTTAAGCCGAACAAATCTTCGAGGGGGAGTGCGCGCTCGCCGCGCGTAACCGGATTGACGAGACGATAATCGCCAGACGGCAGCCGCCCGCCGTAAACCTCATAGCCCCCGGAGCGCAGACGCAAAATCGTCGGCGCAGGCAAAGCCGCAAGACGTTCGCTCTCGAGAGGAGCAATGGCGCGGGCCTTCAGCCCGAGAAGTTGCGCCGCTCGCACCAGATCATCAGAACAAACCGGCCGATCTTGCAACGCCAGCTCTCGCCGCAGCTGAGCGGGCGTCGCCACAATCCGAAAATAAGCCGCTATGCCGCACAGCGCCTGCAGGCCGGATTTGTCACGCTCTCCCTCGCTCGCCGGAGCCGATACGAAACTCATACCACTCTCTTCGATGTAGCTACGCCCGTCGTCATAACACGAACGGATGAACCGAAGTCCTTACAAATGAACGCCGGAGCGAACCTATGGGAGACGACTACTGTTTGCAATCGCCGGGGGCGTTTGACGGAGCATAATCCGCTTGGTGTTGCAGCAATGCAACACTACAAGCCGGCCCAACGGGCAAAGCCCTTATTTGACAGCGAAATTCCCAGCGTGAGCTTCGAGGGTCGTGGACGCAACGTCAGCGACCCGTCGAGAGGGACGCTCCGGCGTTCTCGATCACGCAGTTCGCATTGTTGGTGACGCCGTAGATGTCGGCGCCGCCGTAGAAGGTCCCCGTCCTGCGATCTTCAGCGAGCTGCCGCCGTAAGGCTAGGCCGAGGCTCTCTGCGCCAACGTCAGCCGCCATTGGCGCCGGTTCCCTCTCGGTTGAAGGTTAAAGGGGAGCGTCCCTCGAGAAAACGAAGCGCCGCGCCAGAGGTGGGAGTGAATGCGTTGGAAAGCTTGACCAACGCAGTCCTCCATGGTTGAGCAGTGTTGCAGCGGCACTCATTTTCGCTGGGCGACTCTACGGGCGTGTCGAGCAACCTTTTGATGAAGAGACCCTTCTCTTGGAGGCGCGTTCTCGGATTTGGGATCCTCGGCGCCGTTATGCTCGCTCTCGGGGCCGAGGGCGTCTTCCTGACGTTCAGCGTATTTGCGATGGGGCCTCTGCCCTTTGAGGACGATTTTGCGAGCGGCGATCTGCGGGCCTGGAGCCGCTGGGCTCAGCAATCCTGCTGCGCGCATTCGAAGACGGTTGCGAACGCGCCGGATTGGCCCGGAAAAAAGGCCATTCGGATGCAAGTCCGATACGGCGATCCGAAGACTCGCAACGCTATTCGCTCGGAACTGCGCTTGCGGGCGACGGACTATCACGTGCTCTACGAATATGAGTTGAAGATATTTATTCCCGAGGACTGGAGCTTCGACTCCATCCCCGTCCTACTCGTGCAGATGCACAATGTCCCGGACAATTGGAAGGGCGAATGGGGCTTGCCGCCGCCACTCGACTTGCAAATCGTGGGTGAGGAATGGGTCCTCGGGCGCGCCTATGGTCCGACGCCCAATTGGCTCCAGAAAGATACAAACATAAAGGCTTGGGCGTGGTGGAAGGCGCCCGTGCAGAAGGGAAGGTGGAGCGCGTGGGTGTTTCGCGTCCGCTGGTCAGGGGAGGAGGACGGTCTCCTGGAGATAGAGAAGGACGGCGTGAGAATTGCGACCGCTTCTGGCCCCAACGCTTATGACAATTTGCTGGCGCCCTACATGAAGTTCGGAGTTTATGTGCCGGGTTGGAGCGTCTTGACCTCGTCTCCCCAAGTCTCCGAGCGGACCGCTTTTTTCACGGACGTTGTCGCGAAGCGGCTGCAGAAATAGAAATGCGCCGTCGACGATTTGTTTCGTGCGTGGCTCGATCGGATGGTCACATAGGCCAGCCGCTGGCGGGCTCCTCCGCATGATGGACTGGGGCTTTCTGGAAAAGAGCTTTGACACCCTCTACGCGAGGAGGGCCGGATTACGATTCCACGTAGTAGCTGCCAAAATTATCGCCTTTGTAGGCTTCAAAACGCGACAGCTCGGCGGGGTCCGCCTTGTTGAGCACGGCCCCCAATAACCTGCTTCGCAGCGTGTCGGCGTTTTCGAGCGCTTCGCGCACGACGTCCCGGCTCGTCACGCCCCATTCGATCACCAAGACGAAGTTGTCGACCATATGCGCGGCCGCCTTCACGTCGACAACGGGGACGACGGGCGGAAGGTCTACAATGACATATTCGTACTTCTGGCGCGCGGCGTCGAGCACTTCCTGCATCGCCTGCGAGGTAAGAAGAGAAACGACATTCGATTTTCGCGGCTCGATCACCGTCGGGAGAAATTCGAGGCCCGTCGGGAAGTCGCGTTTCACCACATCGGCAAGACTCACGCTCTTCGAGAGCAACTCGATGAGACCCACTTCTACCCCTGGGGTCAACGTGCGAGTAATGGAAGGATTATGGAGATCCCCGTCAATCAAGAGAGTTTTATGACCCATCTGCGCGGTAAGGAGGGCGAGATTGGCCGCGAAAGTCGACTTCCCTTCCTTGGGAACTGACGAGACGATCCCGATGACGCCCGACTTTTGCTGGGCGCGTGCGATGTCGATCGAAACCTTCACGTTACGCAGCGTCTCGGTAAAACGGGAGAAAGGCGCCTGCACCGCGTGTCTTGCGAAGGACGATTTACCGCCCAGAAGCCCTGGCTCGCTCGAAGGCCTTCGCGCTTCCTTTAGACCGTAGGAGAGGTCTGGCAAAATACCGAGGCATTCGACGCCCGCATAGTTCTGCACATCGTCGTACGAGCGGAAGTTGTTTCCCAGGAACTCGCGAAGCAGCGCGATGCTCGCGCCGATCAGCAGGCCCAGGACGACCGAAGCTGGCAGGATGATGATTGCCTTTGGCCAACTCGCCTGCTCGGGCGGCATAGCCGCGGTCACGACCCGGGCGTCCGCGTCCGGAAAACTTGCTTGTTGGGTCGCTTCTTGAAATTTCTGAAAGAAGTTGTCGTAAAAGGTCCGATAGGTCTGCGCCGTCGCCTCGAGATCGCGCAGCTTGACGATGGCTTGGTTGTTGACATCTGCCTGCTGTACAAGCGACTTCAGACTCTGACGCAGCGATTCCTCGCGTTCCAAAGCCACTTGGTATTCGCCGCGAACGCTTTCCGAAATTCGACGGAGCTCGAGCGCGATCGAGTTCCGCACCTCCTCCATTTGACGCCGGAGATTGACGGCGGCGCCGTGTTTGGCTCCATATTCACGGGAGATTTCACCGTATCTCGTCGCCAGATCCAGATATTGCGCGCGGAGGCGCGTGATGACCTCGCTCTTGAGCGCATCCGCGACCGAGCCGTCCATCACCGCGTCTTCGGCAGCCCGCTTCACACGTTCCCAACGCGCCTTAGCCTCGGCAGTGGCTGCCTTGGCGACCACCAGCTGGGCGTTGACGTCTCCAAGCTGCTGCTCATTGAGCAAGCCTCTGCTCGTATCGACAAGATTGTTTTCGGCCTTGAACTTCTGCACGGCGCGATCCGCCGAGGCCGCCTGCTCCTGCAGTCCTGTAATGCGAAGCTCCAGCCATTTCGTGGCGGTTTGCGCCGCCTCGTAACGCGCGTCGAGCGCCGCAGTCGAATAGGCTTGGGCGACGCCATTGGCGATGCGGGCGGCTAATGCGGGAAACTCGTTCGTATAGTCGATTTCGACAACATAGCTCGCCGCGACTTGCTTGACTTTGAGGTTGTCAGAAATCTTCTTCGCCGCCGCGTAATCGATTTCCTGCTGCGTCGGGGAAGTTTTGTCACGAAAACTGAGCAGGTCGACGACCCGATGGATCGCCGACTTGATCAGGCCCGGTGGAACGTTGAATTCCAGATCCTTCGTGAGGTCGAGGCTGCGGACAGCCGCCAATAGCACGCTGTCGGACTTTAGGATTTCGACTTGGGTGTCAACGACGGCGGGATCAGGCTGCGTAGAGACAGTGACTTCCTGCTTGGATATAAGAGACTGTTTATGAGGATCGATGTAGAGTAGCGTTGTCCCCGTGTATTTTTTCGTGGCGATGAGCATATAGACCAAGGCGATCGCTAAAGTCACGGCGACAGCTTTGGCGATCACGGGCCATCTGCGATGAAAAATTCGCAGCAGACCTAAAGCGGTCAGTTGCGGAACGAGCGTGACCTGATCAGACGTGGAGGACGCAGGTTGAGGAGGCTGGTTCGCCTGGAGCATGCTATGGGCACCTGTGGTCGGCCGTTTGGACAAATGTCGCGATTTACGACCAGCCTCCCGCCGGCCAGCTTTCGCTCGCCCCCTCCGGCTTTTTCCCCAACATGAAAGGGTCGAGGACGAAGCTGAACAAACGCCGTTACCCTATTTTTCCATTGGGCGGAAGGGGCTCTCAAGAGTTCGAAAGGGATTGCTCATGGGGATTTGGACGCCCCCAAGCGAGTGGTCAAACCGAACTCCCGGTAAAGTTCGGCGCACCGATTTATCGTCACCGCCAGGAGGCAACAGTGGCGCTTCGGCATCATTCGACCCCCGCTCCTGGGCGCTCCGGAACGCGTGAATTACGCTATCGTCCGACACGTTCCCGAGCGCATCGAGTATGCGCTTCGCTTGTTCGCGCTGCTTGTTCAGTAGGCATTCTTTATAGGCGGCGGCCAACCCCTTGCCGATCGCCGTACGCTGACGCAGCGTCGCTTTAGGGATTATTCCGACCAAGGCGCTCAAGGAGTTGGCGTTCTGGCCGTAGACTTGCGCGGCTTCGAGGAGCCACTTTTCCGCGTTCGGGCCGGGCAGCAAGAGCGCCGCCGGATCTTTCGTAAATGCGGTCACGCTCGGCGCGTTCAGCGGATTGGCTTTTGACGAGCAGGGCGCAGCCGCCGCCCTCGACGCGCAGAAGAGAGAAAAGAGAATGAGCATGATGGTTGCGAAGGCGGTTTTGGGCATTCCCTCAATTCCTCGCCCGTATTCACACCGCCAAAGAAGCTGCCATCTTCTTAGTGGCCGGTCAGCGACGTTGAAGACGAACCCGAGACAGTCAAGGGGTATTCCAGGTTGTAACGCGCCGTGCCCACATTGCTCATGATGGTCGAGGCTGTCTGGAGGACGACCAGCAGCTTTTGGATATCCGTCAGTGGTTTATCCGCCACGACGACCATATCCAGATGCCGCAGATAGAAGTTATTCATCATGAAGAAACCCTCGGGGCGGCTGAGGTCCACGGAATAGACCGTCGGCACCAGATCCTGCGGATAGATGGACACGTCGACGCCGAGAGTTGACAAGACCGAGCGCTTCTCGAAGCGCAGAACGAAAACGGCTTTCGGGTCCGCTCGGGTCTGATCGAGACCGCCGGCCCTGGCGATCCCCTCCGCGAGGCTGTAATTGTCGGTGTCGAACAGAAACCTCCGGCTGACGCCGCCATTGGCGCCCGAGGTGTCGGAGGTCGCGCCGAAGGCCAGGAACGCTTTCGGCTCGCGAGACACGAAGACGCTGTCCCCGGGCGCAAGCTGTATGTTTTGGCTCGGATCCTTGACGACAGCGCTGAGCAGCGCTTGCTGCGTGACGCCTTTTCGTTGGAGGGTTACGATGCTTTCATAGGCGGGCTGCTTTGGACCTCCCGCGCGCGCGATCGCCGCAAGCAACCGGATGCCGCCCGGATCCATGAAAAAACGGACTGGCGTGGTCACCTCGCCGAGGACGCTCAGGTCGTGGCTGCGCCGTTCGACGACACTGATTACCGTCTGAGGCTCGATCGCCCGGCTGGCGAGGCGGCGTGAAATTAATGCCGCAGCCTCGCTGGTGGTCATGCCGGCGATTGAGACGTTGCCCGCATAGGGGACGTTGATTTGTCCCTGACCGTCGATCTGCTGAGCCGCCATTTGCACGAAATTCCCGGGCCGAACGCTGGCCTCGGCCGGGATGAAAAGCCCCCCTGCCCGGGCCTCGAACACCGTCAGAGAGATCACGTCGCCGGCGGCGAGCCCAATTTCGCCCTTCGAGGGGCTCCAAGCGGGGAGATTATGAAATCGCGGCACAGAAGCCTCTGTCGCGCGATTGACGAGATTGACCGTCGGAGGACTAAGCTGCACGAAGGCGTAACTGAGAGGCTCTCCGGGAGCTTGAACATACACCTCGGCGTCCTTGCGGACGGCTTCGCCGGTAGGCCCGTCCTTGGGAACGATGTCTGCAGTGAGGGCGCAGGACGCCAGCAACAAACCAATCAGTCCGATCGCAGCCGCCTGGCGCCACATCCGCACGAGATACCTCAACTCCTTCCGGGACTTCCAGGGCCTGGGCTTGGCCAACGGTCACGGGCTAGCGGGGATAACTGCGCGACACAACTACAAGAATCCGTGGGTATACCGCATCAGCATCGCAATCCGCTCAAGCGAATCGCCTCGAGCGAGTTGCCGAAAACGGGAGAAGGCTCAGGCACGCGCTCCGTTTCTGCTCGCCGCGTTTACTTCGATTGCCTTGCCAAGTCAAATGAGAGCGGTCGCCGACCAGGTTCTATGACACCCGCAGGGCTTCGTGGAGCTTGCGCATTCCCGCAGAGCTGGGACAAATAGCGAGGCGACCGTCATGCGGCCTCCGCTTCGCCTCGGCTGCGATGTCGCGCATGGTTATCAACAATGGCCGCCGTTCAACGCGCATTACGACGAGCGCAGCTTTCTTGCGATCCCTGTTTTCGACAACGCCACCGAATTTTGGACGCGCATCGATCTGCTGCGCCACCTCGGCCAGCGTCTTCTCGCCCTTGATGCCGCCAACGTTCTACCTTGAACGCGGCGGTTTCAGCGAGAATCCTCGTCGGTGTCAGGGAATCCATTCAAAGCTGTAGTCACCATATGCGGCGCTAAGCTTGAGACTCAGCATCCTGCGACATTTTTCATGTCGGTCTCGCGGTTGAAAAATCGTTTTGTAGACACCATTTAACGGGTATAGGATGACGGAGTCCAACGTCACAAGAATTGGAGGACGATCAAATATGAGACTTTGAGAGCCAGGGGAAGCTCTCGGTCAGAATCGCTTAACCCTTTGGTTCCCTGGCGGGCGCACGCCTGCAAGTTTATGGAACCGCGAGCGTGTGCGTTTAGGGATTAAAGTTAGAGGCTTTTCAACGACCGAGATTGCTGAACGGGAGGATTTGCTATGACGACCCTTTTCCCTCCAAACACCACACAGACGATCGACGGCTACAGCTTCTGCATCGAAGATTGCGGCGCCGCCTACTCGATCGAGACGATCGGGACGAACACGATTCGCTTCCAGGTTAACCCTGGCGACGTGTGGTCATATGATCCCACCACGAAGAACCGTTCCGAGCTCGCATCTGACATCCAGATTCCCTATGACGTTCCGCTGAACATCTCCTATGTGATGCAGATCGAGCCGGGATCAGTGAACAGCTCGCAGTGGTGCGTCCTCGGTCAAATCCATCAGCAGGACACGATATCCGCGTCTCCGCCGTTCGAGATCGATATGAACGGCAATTACATGCAGGTGAATATCGGCTATCTCAATAGCGCGCAGCAACCGACGTATCTGACGGTCTTCCAGGACAGTCAGCCGATCGTCGAGGGCGCGAATTACGCGTTCAACATCAGCGCCACCTTCGACGCCTCGGGCAACGGCCACCTCGTGGTCACACGCAACGGCGTCACGATCGTCAATTATTCGGGACCGCTCGGCTACGGCGGCGCCAATGGCTACCTCTATTGGAAGGAGGGCATTTACGAGTTGCAGACGACTACGACGATGGCGGTTGACTACTCGAACCTTTCGATCACCACCGGCGCAGCCGTGACCCCTCCCGCCTGGAACGGCGTGCAGAGCTATAAGCTTTACGACGGTTCCGGCAATCTGGTCAGCACGACCACCAATCAATACGACTCTTCCGGCAATCTGCTGGTTTCAACCGTGCTGCTGGCGAGCGGGGCGAAGACGGTCTCGACCTATGACATTGTCGGCGAACCCTATGTGTCGACGGTCCAGCAGTTCAACGCCCAAGGAACGCTGACTGAGTCGACCAATACTTATGCGGACGGCAGCACGGACGTTCATACCTACACCGGTGGGACGTTCGATGGCGTCGCCTACGCTTCCTACGACTTCACTTACACTGCCGCTGGCTTCACCTCGCTTCAGACCTATTACAACGCCAGTGGCGCGGTGGTCGCTTCCGAGAGCAATCAGACGAACGGCGGCTATGTGATCACGCTCAACGGCGTGCGTTACGATGCGCTGACCATCAATGCGGATGGCAGCTATGATCATTACAAGGTTTCGCCGGGGGTGTTTTATGGCGCGAATTTCAATGCCGAAGACAATTTCTACACCGCCTCCAACGTCTTGCAAGAACAATTATTTTACAACACGGCGGGCCAATTGGTCGCCTCCGATGTCTATCAGACGAATGGCGGGTATTCAGTCACACTGAACGGCGTGCGTTATGACGCGGTGACCATCAACGCAGATGGCAGCTATGATCATTACGAGGTTTCGCCGGGCGTGTTCTATGGCGTGAATTACAATGCCGAAGACAATCTCTACTCCGCCTCCAACGTCCTGCAAGAACAATTATTCTACAACACGGCGGGCCAAGTGGTCGCCTCTGAGAGCTATCAGACGAACGGCGGCTATTCGATCACCTTGAACGGCGCGCTCTATTTGGCCAAGAATATCGACGCTGGCGGCGCCTACGACTATCACTACTACACGCCGGGCACGTTTTATGGAGTGGCTTACGCTTCCTCCGACAATGCATATACGGCCGGCGGATTTAACTCGCTTCAGACCTATTACAACGCCAGCGGCGCGGTGGTCGCTTCCGATAGCCTTCAGGCGAATGGCGGCTTCTCGATCACGCTGAATGGCGCGCCCTATCTGACCAAGACCGTGAATGCAGATGGAAGCTACGAAAAACAATACGCCACGACCGCCTTTATTTATGACAAGGCGGGGACGCAGGCGGCGCAGGCCGGCGCCAACTGGGTGACGTTGAACGAAAATGGACTCACGACGACGCTGGCAGGCGCATCCAGCCTCAGCGTGAAGCTCGGCGCAAGCGCGGGTGGCGACACGTTTTCCTTCACGCCCAATGCGTCTGAGACGGTGAACGCGGGCGGAACGACGTCCGACACCTTCATCTTTCAGCCGCTCTTTGGTCAGGTTGCGCTGAATGGCTTTGGGGTCGGCGTCGACGTGCTGGACTTCAAGATCGGCGATTTCAGTTACCTCAACGCCGGAATGTCGCAGGCGGCGGATCTCGCGGCGCTCATTTCGCACAATGCGATCACGGCGAGCGGCACGAGCACGATCATAACCGACAGCTTCGGCGACCACCTGACGCTGGCGGCGATCACGGCCTCGGCGCTGAAGGCGAGCCCGGCATCGTTCCTGTTCAAATAGCCGTCGCGCGCTCCTTCCAGGCGAGATTCCTCGCGCGCATCCCTTCGAAGGCCTCGGCCGCCACTTCGTGGCGGCCGGAATTTTGCGCGTTCCCGCTGACCGTCGCGCGGAGCCTGCACGCGGCGCACGGGCTCTATCGATGGCGGAACAGAAAATTATTGATGTAGCGCGCGGAGCGCCGATAAATCTTGGCCCCCATCAATTTATCCTTCGCCACATCGGCATTCTGATCTCGTTCGCAATCGAAATCCCTGATCGATTTGCGTTCACGAGAATCGAAGAAAAATCCCTCGTAGCCTAAGTCGCTCAGAGTCTCCTTTATCCGCTCCAGACCGCCGGGATTGTGCCGCTCCTCACATTCGATCAGCAAGGTGGGGTTATTGGCGCGGATCGTTTCCAAAGCGCCGGCGAGCACCGCCTCTTCATGGCCCTCGACGTCGATCTTGATGAAGGACACATTCTCCAGGCCGTAGTCGTCCAAGCGGCGCAGAGGCACGGAGACGGACTGGAAAATTTCCTTTCCCTCTAAGGCCTTAGTCTCTAGGCTCGCCATACCCTTGGAGACCTGTCCATCCGCGTTCATGGGCACCTGTAGCGTAGCTGTGCCGCCAGAAGACGAGGACAAGGCGATTTGCTCCACAACGACGTTGCGAATTCTCAGCCTTTCGATTTGTCGCGCCATTTCTGGATTGGGCTCGAACACCAGAACTTTTTTCGCAAAGCGGGACAGATGATAGGCGTAGCTCCCAATACATCCTCCAACGTCGACGGCGATACTTCCTTTTTTAACATAGTCGCTGAGCTCTCTCAGCTCTACCTCGCCTGTGAAGAAATATTCGCGCCAAAAGCCTTTACGGGCCGCCAAGCGATAACGAAGTTCTTGCATTCTCTACTCCTCCCGGACGCGTGCCTTCGCCGTCCGATTCAACGAATCCCGAAAGTTGATCATATCCGATTTCCCAATTCCAATTCATTCACGCTGCGGCGTGAACGGAATTGAGATTTCGCGTCGGCGAACGGAAATCGAGCGGAAGACCAAGGCTTTGGCGAGGCCCGTGTTCCCAACGCGTCGAAAAGCCGATGGCCCGTTGCGGTCGCACCGGACATGCTTTCGCGCCCCGGATGCATATTTTCGATGGGTTTCTGCTAATCATCGCGACGATCATAGGCTCGCGCTAAGGTCCGCCAACCATTTAGGGGGCCCGCGGATGGGTCGGCCCGCGCTGATTTGGCGTTCGCAACGCGACGAGTCAAATCCGGCCAGGAGAAGCGGGAAGGGCGACGGTGGATACACGCTTGCATGGGGCTTCTCACCGCGGATAAAGAGAGGCGATCGACTTCCCCCGTCAAATTGCCGAACGAAACGAACGAGCATCGTAGCAGTCGAACCGGAGTCAAAGGTGAGAGTTTCTCTTGTTTCATTGGGGTATTCCGAATATACGAGCCGGCTCGCGCTGGCGCTAGCGCGCCACGTCCCGGTGCAGCTTCATCTCGTCGAATTGGCCGCGCGCGCGAATCTCTCGCCGCAACTGATGGCTCGCGTCCAGTCGGAAACCGAGTTTGTTTTACATCCGCCCTTCCGAAGACTCGTGGCGCCTTTCCAAGGTTTCCGCATGGCGCGCCAAATCAAAGCCTTTTCTCCCGATGTCATTCATATCCAAGAAGCTGGAGCATGGACCGTCGCCGCGATGCTAGCGCTCATCGGGCGCCGGACACCCGTTGTCGTCACCATGCACGACGTGATTCCGCATAGCGGCGCGGACAAAGATGTGCGTAGGCGCGACGCCTGGGCCTTTGAGCGCATTCGCATGCGAGCTGATCGCGTCATCGTGCATGGCCCAACCGCAGCGCGGGACGCGCTCGCCCTCTATCCGCAATTCAAGGAGCGCGTCGAAATCATCCCCCATGGGGCGCTAGGCGATTTCGATGCGCCGCGTCCGGAGACGCAACACGGTCTTTTCGTGTTTTTCGGTCGAGCCGAGGCCTATAAGGGCCTCGCTGTGCTGCTCGAAGCCGGACGCCGTTTGCACGCGCGCAATAAGAGCTTCCGCGTACATATTGCCGGCCGCGGCAGCGACCTGGACGCCCGCCGCAACGAGATCGCCGCGGCGCCATGGGCCTCCGTCGATGAAAGATTTCTGCCCGCGCAAGAGGCGGAGACGCTGCTGCAAAGCGCGCAATGCGTCGTCATGCCTTATCTTGATGCAACGCAAAGCGGCGTGCTCGCGCATGCTTTCAACGCCGGCCGGCCCGTGATTGCCAGCAGCGTTGGCGATCTTCCGGAAATCGTGCGACACGGGGAAAACGGCCTGCTCGTTCCGCCCGGCGATCCGGAGGCGCTCGCCGGCGCCATGGAGCGTATGCTCTGCGAGATCGGTCTCTCCGAACGTCTGGCGCAAGGCGCAGAGCGCACCGCCCGTTCAGTCATGTCTTGGGACGCTGTCGCCGAAGCAACGCTCAACGCCTATGCACGCGCTGTGTCGATGTCATCTCAACGTCGATGTGAGTTTCCTCGGTGACTGTTCCCTTTGTGGTGTCGCACTTTTTGATGACAGCAGCGCCCGGGAAAATGCCGCAATTTATTGCGCCGATCGACCTGCACGTCTCCCTGGGAGACCTCGGTTAGGAGAAGGGCGCGGGCTTAAGTCCGTAATTCTCGAATCTTTCTATCGTGCGGCCTCGCTGCGCATCCCTGCGGCAATTCACCTGCCGAGCGCTCAACTCACGCGTGTCACGAAGGTTTTAAGTTTTTGTCGTCTTTCAGGATCCAGCATTGTGGCGTATGCGAGCGCCCCAAACGCCAGCGCATAGAGAATGCAGGAGATGATGGTCGAAAGCAGGGAGCGTTCCAGCACCGCGTCCCCCAGGCGCCGAGCCGCGTACGCCACAACCAAAGCGGCTAGCGGTGGGATGAAATCTCGCATCTTACCGAGAGCCAGGCGCAGCGTCTTGCGCACATAGGCGAAACGCAAAATGTTGGTGATCGCATAGGTCACCAGCACCGCGGTCGCTACGCCTGCTTGCCCGAAGCTCGGAATCAACAGGGGACCGAGGGCCAGCAGCAGAAGGGCGCCGAGTGTCAATATTGCCAGCTCCTCCCGGTGTCGTCCCGTCATGGAGAGCGCCAAACCCGTCGGCCCCAGGATCGCGCTGATCAAATAGCCGGCCGGCATGAGAAAGCTCACCAGCGGCGAGAAGGCGTATTTGGAGCCGAAAAGCAGATCGAGCCGGTCTCCAAACACTGCGATCCCCCCAAAAATAAAGCCGGAGACGATCGAAGCATGACCCATGTAGCGGGTCAGTTCGTCGGCTACGCCCTGGCTGTCGCCCTCGTGATAGAGCTTCGAGACCCGGGGGCCGAGAGATTGGCTGGTTGAAAAGGCATAGACCGGCACGAGCTGACAGATTGCGTTCAACGCGGCATATTCTCCGACGTCCTTCGCGCTGGCGAAAGCCCCGAGCATCAGCACGTCGACGAAGCGTATCATGCCATATGCGACCACGCTGAGCGCCATCCACAAGGATTCGGACAGGATGGTTCGGGCTTCCCGCGCTGCGGTTCGAAAAGGGGCCGGCGGGGGACCGCCGCGCGCGAGCGTGAAGCGACGGTCGTTAAGGAAGAGGGCGAGACTGCTCGCCACGACCTGCCCGACATTGATCGAGACGAATGTGAGAAGAGTCGGAGACCCAATCATAGCGAGGCAAACCAGGATGAAGCGGAGCGCCGACTGCAGATAGATCGCGAGGACGCTATAAGTCGCAGCTTGTCCCCGCGCCTTATAGAGCGCGCCTACAATCAATATGTCGGCAGACAAGGGGAGTGCCAGCATCGTCAGGGCGAGCAATTTGTCAAAGCCGGCATAAGGGTAAAAGTTCCGCATGATGTAACCGGAAAGACCGACGCCGATGATCAAAGCGACCGAGAAATTGCAGATCGCCGCGCCCAAGCGCAGCACGCGCACGGCGCCGCGCATCAGCGGATCATCGAGGTTGGCTTTTCCGCAAAATTTCAAAAGTGAGATGTCGAGACCCAGCGGAGCGACAATAAGCAGCATCATCAAAGAATTTCGTAATAGGTTGAATACCCCGTAGTCTCTTGGACCCAGGCTGCGGGCGATCAGCACGCCGGTCACGAATGTCAGCGCGAGCTGCGTGATTTGGCCGCCGAGAATGACGACCACCTCATGTTTGAACCAACGCATTCTCGTCCTGAAGAAGTCGGTGAGGGCACTGCGATTGCTTTAAGTCGCTGCCCTGCGAGCGTCAATGGAACGATTGAGCGAGACCGCGTTGACCCCGTTGAAAGATACGCCGACGACGCGCTCTTGCCAGCCTACTACCAAAGCGGATAAAGGAATGTCGCTCTAACGCGCTTGTTCCCCGAACGGAATCGTTCGCGAGCTGAGAAATCTCGCCAGATCAAAAGTCTCGGGTAAATTTTTCAAGAGTCTTTGAATATTTGCTCAATTCGCTCCAGGTGGCGGATGGCTGGCGGAGGATCAAATGCCGACGATCGCTAGGAAGCTCCTTCTACTCAACCTGCTCCTCTGCGCCGTCAATTCCAGCGCGGGCGCAGGGCCCCGTCCTCGCGACGACGCCGCGGGATATGGAAACGGGCAGGCAGATGGCGTCAGCAACGGCGTGGAAGCTGGGCTTCCCTGCGCCGAGGACTGGAGCGCGCAGCTGTTGCGCTGTCCGCCGCAGGTTTACGGATCGGCGGAGGAATTCGCCCCCTACAACACTCTCGAGACTTCAGAGCTCCGCCGCTATGCGCCGTATAGCGGAATATTTTCCTGGAGGAGCAGATGATCGTCGCGCTTCAAGCGGCGACGAGGGGGTGAGGTCGGAGAAAGCTCAAGCGCGGCCCTGCCAGCACTATGCAGGTCAGTCGGCCGGTCAGTAGGCGCCGGTGTCGATGTTGATGCCATGGGCGTGCACTTCCGGTTGACGCACCGGCGTATGTCCATGGACGATCATGAGCGGAAACAGCCCGGCGTAGGCTGTAAATTCCCTGCGAATCCACAACATGTCGCTCGCCTTTTGCTGTTCGATCGGCACGTTCGGGCGCAAGCCGGCATGAACGAAGAGATAATCGCCGCAACGGTGTTCAGCGGCAGCTGCTCGAGAAACTCGAGCTGCTCGGGAGGCATGGCCTCACTCAAGGCGCGCATCGCTCGATCGATCTCTCGAGCGTTGGCGTGGAATGGGGCGGTCCCGCAATAGGATGTCAAGGTCCCGCAGCCGCCATGACGCAGCCAGTCATGAAAAACATTGGGGTCGGAAAGGGATTGAAGCAAATACCCCTCATGGTTGCCCACTAGCGCGATTACATTCTTGCGGGTCGCGCGGCGCATCCCTCCAAGCGCCCGGTTCTTGGGCAGATGACGAACAGCGGCGGTGGAAAAACTAGAGATAGAGAAGAGGGGCTGTCAAATCGCGCAAGCAGCTCGGCGCGTGGGACGCGAACCCCTTCCTTTGGGCCGCCCGGGTGCGTTCCTCGAGGGGCCGACGCTGCCCGCAAGCCTTGCCTTGCGCCTGAAGGCCCAGCGCGACGCCGCGTCCGGAGGGGGAGGATGGTGGGCGCGACAGGGATTGAACCTGTGACCCCTTCGATGTCAACGAAGTGCTCTCCCGCTGAGCTACGCGCCCTCTCGCGCGCCGCTCGGGACACGGCGCGCCGCAGGGTATAATCGCTTGGCCCTTGTGGCGCAAGCGTACCCGAAACTCTGGATCACTCGGGGGCTATCACCTTGAAGACCAGGGGCGATCAGTGACTCGAGGACAGGTCGTCGCGGCTTGGAAGCTGCGTCCGGATCGCCTCGACGATTTGTTCGATTTTCGCGTTGGCCTCATCCGCCCGCTGGTGGGCGAAACGCCCGTCAGCCTCGGCCAGGCGGAGGCGTTCCTCGCTCTGAGTTAATTCCTCGGATTTTTTGGCGAGCTGGCGTCGCGTGATCTCGAGATCGGAGCGCGTCCGTGCGAGCGCTGCGGAAAGCTCCTGCACCGCCGTCTCCGCGTCTCTTTGCGCCGTCTCGGCGCGCTCGGCTCGAGCCTCGGCGGCCTCGAGCTGATTGACGATCGAATTGGCGAGATCCTGAGCGCGGGCGACCGCCTGCGCCGACTGCTCCTCGAGCTCTCTAATCGCCGCAGCGGCTTCCGTGACCATCTCCAGCGCAACCGCGGCCTTGTCGCCGGACTCCGGTTCGTGATCCTCGCCAGCGGCCGGCCCACTGTGATCGTCTCTGGGAACGATCTTTCTGCCGAGCTGGTTCACATCGATCGAATTCATCGCCCACTCCAACGGCTACGCCCATCATAGACCTATATTACCAATTCGTTAACATTTGGGCGGAATTACGACGAAGGCTGTGGGTTTCGTCCCTGCGCCAGCCCGCTCAGGCAAAGTTTTCCGGGCCGCCACGCCCCGGCGCAGGGCCGAGCCGACCTGTGGAAAACTCTGCGGCGGCGCGCCGCTCAGACGGCTTGGCGACGTTCGCGCAAGAGCCCGTTAACCACGTCCCAGAGCTCGTCGAAATGCGAGATCAGGCGATCGGGGTGGAAGGTCGCAACCGGCGGATCGCTGTAGCCGAAGTCGACGGCGACGACCGGCGCCCCGGCGTTGCGGGCCGCCGCGACGTCGGTCCGCGAGTTGCCGACCATGAACGCGCGAGCGGGATCGCCGTCTGCGCGCTCAATCGTGGACAGGAGCGCGCGGCCGTCCGGCTTCATATGGGCGAAGGTCTCGCGTCCGCAGATCGCGCGGAACTGCTCGGCGACGCCGAGCCGCTCGAGCAGGATGCGCGCCAGGCGCTCGCTCTTGTTGGTGCAGACGGCCAGCCGGAATCCCGCTTTCGAAAACAGCTCGAGCGACCGCTCGGCGCCGGGAAAGAGCCGGGTATCGTCGGCGATATGCGCCTCGTAGAGCTCGAGAAAATCCCCCAGAAGCGCCGAGGCGCGCAGCTCTGCGAGGGGAACGCCGGCGGCGGCGAAGCCCCTTTCGAGGAGCCACTTCGCCCCCGCGCCGACGAAGGGTCGCGCCGTCTCCACCTTCTGCGGGGGAAGATTTTCCCGCAAAAGTAACTTATTGAGCGTCGCGACGAGATCCGGCGCCGTGTCGGCCAGTGTGCCGTCGAGGTCGAAAACGATGATCGGAGCGCTTAAGGTCATGACTTGGCCTAACCTCGCCGGCGCTCGCGCGCAAGGAGGCGCAGACTGCGCTTTGCGCGGCGCGGCGGCCGCAGACGCGCTTATGGGCGTCATCAATTTGGGGCTAGATGCGGCGGCATGAGAGACAGCGAGACGCAACGGCGCAAGATCGACGCCTATCTGCTGGAGAGCCTCAGCGCCGAGCTTGACGCGCTGAACCGCTATCCGATCGACCGCTACAGCAAATGGGCCTATGTGCGCGCGCTCGAGTTCTATTGGACGAGCGCGCGAGCGCTGCGCCATTTGCGCGAAACCGTCGACCGGCTGCGCGGCGTCACGCGGACGAAACTGCCCGACGATCTGGGCGCGGAGATTCCCCAACCGGCGAGTCAGCCGCAAATTTTGATCGACATGACCCCCACCCTGCGCTCGGGGGCGAGGACCGGCATCCAGCGAGTTCGTGCGTGAGATCGCGCGCGAGTGCGCGCTCGCGGGTCTTGGCGCGCCCATCACCATTCAGGACGACGGGCGCTTTCTGCGACGTTATCCGGTCCCCGGCCTTTCCGCGGAGATCGAGCCTGAGAAAGGCGACATTCTGCTGCTGCTCGACGCCGCTTGGAACGAGGCCGCGCTTTACCCGCCCGCCATGCGGCGCGTGAAGGCGAAGGGCGGAACCACCGTTGTCGCGATTTACGACATTCTCCCGCTACTGCACCCCTCGCTCTTCAACCTCAACGTCGGCGCGGACTTCAAGCGCTGGTTCGACGAGATCGTGCTCGCCGCGGACGCTGCGATCGCGATCTCACGCGCGACGGCGGAAAGCGTCGTCGACTATCTCGCGGCGGCGCCGAGCGGAAAGCCGCTGCCGGTCGGCTGGTGGCCGCTCGGCGCGGATTTCGCCAAGGCCGCTGGCGGCGCCCCAAGCGACAAGGCCCGAAGCCTTGCGGAAGGGCGGCCTTACTTTCTCAGCGTCGGCACGCTCGAGCCGCGCAAGGCCTATCCGACCGCGCTCGCCGCTTTCGAAGCGCTCTGGGCCAAGGGCGCCGACATCGGCTACACCATCGTCGGCCGACCGGGCTGGAACACGACGGCGCTCCAGGAGCGTCTGCGCGGCCATTCGGAGGCGGGCCGCCGGCTGAATTGGCTGGACAAGGCGAGCGACGCCGATCTGCATCTGCTCTATGCGCATGCGCGGGGGACGGTGAACGCCTCCGTCGGCGAGGGCTTCGGTCTGCCGGTGGTCGAAGCTGCGATGCAGGGCGCTCCGGTGATTGCGAGCGACATCCCGATCTTCCGCGAGGTCGGCGGGAGCGGCGCGCGTTATTTCGAACTGCTGGATCCCGCCAGCCTCGCCGCCGCCATCGAGGCGACGCTCGCCGCGCCTCGCGAGGCGCCGCAAATCGCAACGATCAGCTGGCGACAGTCGGCCGAGGAAATGGTTCGGCTGATCCGCCAAGCCGACTACAAGCTGCGCGGCGCATGACGCGCGCGCCTAGAGACCTACAACCCGCTTCGTCGCTCGAGCCAAGAAACGGTACGACATGAACTTCGCCCAGCGCTTCACCTTTCTCTTCTCTTCGCCGATCTTCGACGCCGACGATCTCGAGGGCATGCGCGTCAAGGAGATCATCGCCTCCATCGAGAGGATGGGCTTTCAGGTCGTCAAAGCCAGGCGTCTCGAGGACGCCGAGCTCGCCGTCCAGACCGACGCCGCCATCGGCTGCATGGTCGTCGATTGGGGCAAGAAGGGTTTGGAGGGCAAGGCCGCCTCGCTCATCAATCTGATGCGCTCGCGCGGTCTCGACATGCCGATCGTGATCCTGGTGCGCCGCAAGCGCTTCGAGGACATTCCCGTCGAAGTGCTCGACTTCATCGACGGCTATGTGTTTCTCGCGGAGGAGACGCCCGAGTTCATCGCCAAGAATCTCGTGAGCCGCCTGAAGCAATATGCCGACACGCTCAAAACGCCCTTCTTCGGCGCGCTCGTCGACTACGCCGAGGAAGGCAATCAGCTCTGGACCTGCCCCGGCCATAATGGCGGCATTTTTTACAGCCGCAGTCCGATCGGCCGCATCTTCATGGAGCATCTCGGGGAGGCGATCTTTCGCGACGACCTCGACAACTCGATCCTGGAGCTTGGCGATCTGCTGACGCATGAGGGTCCGGCGCTCGCGGCGCAAAAATCGGCGGCGGCGATCTTCGGCGCGGAGAAGACCTATTTCGTGCTGAACGGCACTTCCTCCTCGAACAAGATCGTTCTTTGCAATCTTATCGCCGAGGAGGATCTCGTTCTCTTCGACCGCAACAATCACAAGGCTGCGCATCACGGCGCGCTGCTGCTCGGCGGCGGCATTCCGATCTTCCTGCCCGCGGATCGTAACGCATTCGGGCTCATCGGACCGACGCGCTTCTTCGACTTCGACGAGACCGCCCTGCGCGAGCGCATCCGCGACAATCCGCTCGTCAAGGACAAGGAGGCCTGGAAGAAGGAACGGCCTTTCCGCGCCGCGGTGATCGAGCAGTGCACCTATGACGGCACGATCTACGACGCCCAGACCATCGTCGAGCGGATCGGGCATTTGTGCGATTACATTCTGTTCGATGAGGCCTGGGCGGGCTTCATGAAGTTCCATCCGCTCTACGAGCGCCGCTACGCGATGGGGCTGAAGAACCTCGGACCACAATCGCCCGGTGTCGTCGCGACGCAATCGACCCACAAGCAGCTGGCGAGCTTCTCGCAGGCGTCGCAGATCCATGTGCGTGACCGCCACATCGCGGGACAGCGCCGCCGCGTGGAGCACAAGCGTTTCAACGAGGGCTTCATGCAGCACGCCTCGACGTCGCCCTTCTATCCGCTGTTCGCCTCGCTCGACGTCGGCGCGCAGATGATGAAGGGGCGGAGCGGCGAGGTGCTCTGGGACGACACCATTCGTTTGGGCATTGAGCTCAGGAAGAAGCTGCGTGCGATCCGTCGCGAGTTCGAGGAGAAGGAGCGCGATCCAAGGAAGCGCTGGTTCTTCGATCCCTTCGTGCCGGATGTCGTCACGATTCCCGACGCCGCGCGCGAGGGCGGCGTGCATGAGGTGGCCTGGGAGAGCACGCCGACCGATCAGCTGGCGCGTCATTCGCGGTTCTGGGAGCTCTCGCCGGGCGCGGCTTGGCACGGCTTCGGCAATCTCGAGGCCGGCTTCGCGATTACCGATCCCGCGAAGCTCACTCTGCTCACGCCTGGCTTCGACCGCAAGACCGGCGCCTATGCCGAGCAGGGCGTTCCGGCGCCCATCGTCGCGCAATATCTGCGCGAGAACAGGGTCGTGCCGGAGAAGAACGACCTCAACTCCCTGCTGTTTCTGCTGACGCCCGGCGTCGAGTCGAGCAAGGCGGGGACGCTCGTCTCGGCGCTCGTCGCCTTCAAGCGGCTGCATGACGAGAACGCGCTGCTCGACGAGGTCATGCCCGAATTCGTCCTCAAGCGTCCGCAGCGCTACAAGGGCGTCCGCCTGCGCGATCTTTGCGCCGAGATGCACAATTTTTTCCGCGAGGCGAATGTCAGCGCGCTGCAGAAGGCGCAATTCCGCGCCGAGCATCTGCCCGAAATGGTCATGACGCCTCGCGCCGCATCGCGCTATCTCGTGCGAAACGATGTCGATTTCGTGCCGATCGACGAGCTCGAGGGGCGCATCGCGACGACGCTTTTCGTCATCTATCCGCCGGGCATCGCCACAGTCGTGCCGGGCGAGCGGCTTGGCGAGAGGGCGCGGCCGATGATCGACTATCTCAAGGCTTTCGAGCGCGCAGCCAATCTCTTTCCGGGCTTCGAAGCGGAGATCCAGGGCCTTTACCGCGAGATCGGCGCGAGCGGCGCCATAAAATTCTATACCTATGTCGTGCGCGAGGAAGGCTAGAGCGCATGAGCCTTGACGATAGCCCTTCCGCTTCGACGGGCTCGTCGGAGATTCGGGTGCGCGCCTCGCGCGAGGCCGACGTGCCGGCGATGCTCGCCATCTACCTGCATCACATACGCCACGGCGTCGATGCGTCGCAGGAGCATAATCTCGAGCAGCCCGACGCAGAGGACATCAAGCGCCGGCGCAAGAACATGCTGAAACACAAGCTGCCGCATCTCGTCGCGGAGCTCGACGGCGACGTGGTCGGCTACGCCTACGCCGTGCCCTTCCGCAAGCGCCCGGCCTATCGTCACGTCGTCAAACATTCGATCTATGTTCACCATGCGCATCTGCATCGCGGCGTCGGCCGGCTGCTCATGAAGGCGATCATCGACGCCTGCGCCGCCGCAGGCTATCGGCAGATGATCGGCTATATCGACGCGGAGAACATCGCATCCATCAGGCTTCACGAAGCTTTCGGCTTCCGCCAGGTCGGCTATCTTACGCAAGTCGCCTATAAGTTCGGTAAGTGGACGGACTCGATGATGATGCAGCGCTCGCTCGGTCCCGGCGCTACGACGCCGCCGGGCGTGTGGGGGTGAAAATCTAGCGGAACGGAATGAAAGATGATCGGCGCCGACAGCTTCAGCAGCTCATATTCCGAAGCGCGCCAGAAGTTTCTGGAAGCCGTCGCCACCGGCGGCGGTAGCGTGGAAAGCTTCAAACATCCGTCTGCGGGCCCGGGCGGCGAGGAGCTCGCCACCGACGCGGCCTGGTTTGGTCCTTCCGACGCCTCCAGCGCGCTCGTTTTGATTTCGGCCACCCATGGCGTGGAGGGTTATTGCGGCTCGGGCGCTCAAGTCGACTGGTTGCGACGAGAAGAATTCAAGGCGCTCCCGCCCGATACGAGCGTGCTCCTGATTTACGCGATCAATCCTTACGGCTTTGCGTGGACGCGCCGCGTGAATGAGGACAACGTCGATCTCAATCGGAACTGGGTCGATTTCTCCAAGCCGCCACCGGAAAATCCGGGTTACGGCGAGCTCGCGGAAAGCCTCTGCCCCTCCGAATGGACGCCCGAGGCGCAGGAGCATTCGGCCCGCAGGATGGACGAGTGGCAGGGCTCACGCGGGGAGCAGGGGTGGAGCGATTTCCGACAGGCGGTGACGCAGGGCCAATACACGCATCCGCTCGGACTTCTTCTATGGCGGACGGGCCTTCATGGTCGAGACGAACGCAGACCGCGATTTTTCAAAAATACCTCGCCCGAGCAAAACGCGTGGGCGTCATCGATTACCACACGGGGTTGGGACCCTGTGGTTACGCAGAGCGGCTGACCCTTTTTCCTCCCGAGGACCCCAAGTTCAATCGCGCCGCCAGATGGTTCGGCGCTGACGTCACGTCGACGAAAAGCGGAACTTCCGCCTCGAAGGACATAAGCGGCGACAATCTCACCGGCTCAGCCGCGCTGCTTTCTCACCTTGAGTTCACGGCGATCGGGTTCGAGGTCGGAACGGCGCCAACGCTGCAGGTCCTGCAGGCGCTGCGCGCCGACGCTTGGCTGCACGCCTATGGCGATCCGCGCTCCGAGGAGGGGAGACAGATCGAAGCGCAAATGCGCGCCGCATTCTATTGCGAAACGGACTACTGGAAAGGCATGGTCGCGGGGCAATCGCTGATTGCGTGCCGGCAGGCGCTCGGCGGACTTTCCCTGCAAGCTGACGTTTAGGCCCTTAGCCCGCATTAAATGGCGGCGGAAACTTGTGTGAGGCCGGCCGTCTTGATGGCGTGCCGAGCGATCGTGGCTTCCTCATTGGCGGCGAGGATGTAGACTGGAATCTTCGCGTCGCGCGCGGAGATCAGCGTCTCGCTGTGCGCATTCGCTTGCGGGTCGATCGTCAGTCCGAGCCAGCCCATCTCGCTGAGAACTTCGGCGCGGACGCGGGCGGAATGCTCGCCGATCCCCCCGGTGAAGACAAGCGCGTCCAGTCCGCCGAGCGTCGCCGTCAGCGCGCCGATCTCCATGCGGATGCGGTGCGTGAAATAGGCGATCGCATCGCGCGCGTCAGGGCTGTCGCTCGCCTCGAGCGCGCGCATGTCCTGCGAGGTCGCCCCCCGACAGGCCCTTCAGGCCGGAACGCTCGTAGAGCAGATCGCCGAGCGCTTCCGGCGACAGTCCCTCTTGGTTGAGAAGATAAAGAAGTACGCCCGGATCGATCTGGCCACATCGCGTGCCCATGGGCAGACCTTCAAGAGCCGAAAAGCCCATGGTCGATGCAACGGAGCGTCCGTCCTTCATCGCGCATAAAGACGCGCCATTGCCGAGATGCGCAGCGATCACCCGTCCGCAGGCCAGCACCGGATCGGTCTCGCGCAGGCGTCGCGCGATGTATTCGTAGGATAGACCGTGAAAGCCGAAGCGCCGCACGCCTCGCTCGTAATAGTCGCGCGGCAGTGCATAGGCCTCGTTCACGAAACTATGGCCGCGGTGGAAAGCGGTGTCGAAACAGGCGACCTGCGGGGCGGAAGGAAACACGGCCCGCGACGCCTCGATGCCGGACACATTATGCGGCTGGTGCAGCGGCGCGAGCGGCTCCAGCGCGCGCAGCTCTCGCAGCACGCGGTCATCGACGATCGTCGGCGCGGCGAACTCGACCCCGCCATGCACGACTCGGTGACCGACCACGTTGACCGCGATATCGGGGAGAAGAATCCTTGAGCCACTCCAGAATGTGCCGGACCCCGACGGCGTGGTTTTCCCCGACCATCGGGTGTTTGGCGGATGCGCCTCCGATGATCGCCGCCTCGAAAGTCGGCTCGGCGCCAAGGCCCTGCACCTGACCTTCGGCCAGCAGGCGCGGCCAAGGCGCCGACGCCGCAAACAGCGCAAATTTGATCGAGGAGGAACCAGCGTTCAGCGTCAGGACGTGATCGGTCATGACTTAACTCCGCCGCTGGCGTGAGCGGGCGTCCTCGGCGTCTCGCCGCTATCATCCGCTATCTATAGAGCGTCGCCACGCCAAAAGCTGCGGCGCGCCCCCTCCCAGGGGAAAGAGGCGCGCCGCGCTGCAAATCGATCGGTGACGCTTACTTCTTCGCGGGGGCCGCCGCCGGTGCTGCGGCGCCCTTCTGCGCCTCGAGCTTCTTGCGCTCTTCCTCGGCCTTCTTCATGAGCTCTTCCTGCAGCTTGCGTTGACGCTCCTCGGCGACCTTCGGGTCGATGCCGGGGCCGTCGAACGCCTTGCCGAAGCCGGCGAGAGGCAGGTTGAAGACGAATTCCGCGCCATTGATCGTCTTGACCGAGACGGCGAGCTTCTCGCCCTTCTTCATCGAGTTCGACGAAGGCCTGCTTCACATGCAGGCCGCCGTAGGCGCCCTGGGGCGTGCAGAGCTCATAGGCGCCGCCTTCGGGGGCTCCCTTGTCCACGGCGATGCGAAAGCCCGGACGCAGCGCGACGCCCATCGGAGCCAGGACCTGGATGGCCTTGTCCGGTCCGCCCGGATCGGTCACGAGGATCGAGAGCACCGGATTTTCCGCGCGATCGCCGAACAACCGGGTCGTCTGACAAATCTGCTTTTGAGACTGCGGCTCGTTGAAGCAGACTTTGTTCCACTCCGGATCGACGGCGACGAATTCCTGCACGACCGGGGCGGGCGGAGCGGGGGGCTGCCCGCCGGCTGGCGCCGCGGGCTGCGCTTGCTGGGCCATGGCCGCGCCGGCCGTCAGAAGCGCCGCGGCTGCGACGCAGTGACGCAGAAAGTTCAAGGACATTTGAATTCCTTTCGAGTGCCTCTTTAGACTGTTGGGGCTGATTCCTAATGGAGGGCTTCCCGCCGACTCCACGGAGGGCGCCCGATTTTCGCCTTTGCGCATTTTGCAAAGGGAGGGGCCGACGACCCCGCCATTTCGGAAAGCGAAGGCGTTGCGGCGCATGACGCGTTCAGCCCCCGCCCTTGAAGCCGGGAGCGCGACCGCGCGGGAGGTCATACATGGTCGGCGCGGCAAATTCCAGCGTCCGGGGCCCGGGAATCGCAAAAAGCTGAGCTCCGCCGTTTTTTTCCCGCAAGGCCAGTCTATCTTGGACGCATGCTCGCGTTCCAGATTTGCCGTCTCCCCTTATCGGGGCGTTCTCTCCAGGGGCTCTGCGCAGGGCTCTGCCTGGCGCTTTTCGCCGCCTTTCTGTCGACCGCGCAGGCCGGAGCGCCGGAGCCGACGCACGGCGTCGCCATGCACGGCGTCCCGCTCCTTCCTCCCGACTTCGCTCACTTCCCCTATGCGGACCCGGACGCAAAGAAGGGGGGCCGCCTCAGGCTCGGACTGCCCGGCACCTTCGACAGCCTCAATCCTTTCAATCTGAAGGCGGGCTCGACGGCGCAAGGTCTCGCGGGCAACGTGTTTCAGACCCTGATGATGCGCTCGCAGGACGAGCCCTTCACCTTCTACCCGCTCATCGTCAAATCGCTGGAGCTCGACGCCGACCGCACGCGGCTCGTCTTTCATCTAGATCCCGCGCGCGCATTTCTCCGACGGCGCGAAGCTGACCGCGGCTGACGTGCTGTTCAGCTTCGACCTTCTGAAGGCGAAGGGCCGGCCGCAGCAGCGCATCGCCTTCGGGCTCGTGAAGTCGATCGAGGCGCCCGACGATTATACGGTGCGCTATGATCTCAGCGGCGCGAAGGATCGGGAATTGCCGCTGATCCTCGCGCTGATGCCGGTGCTGCCGAAACATGCGACCAACGTCGAACGCTTCCAGGACGCGACCTTGGCTCCGCCGATCGGCTCCGGCCCTTACAAGGTCGCGGACGTCAAGCCGGGCTCGCGGGTCGTGCTGAAGCGCGACGAGAATTACTGGGGCGCGGAGCTTCCAAGCCAGCGCGGCTTCTATAATTTCGACGAGATCGACCTCGACTATTTTCGCGATGGCAATGCGCTCTTCGAGGCGTTCAAGGCCGGTCTCGTCGACTATCGCGACGAGCAAAGCCCGACGCGCTGGTCGGAGGGCTATGATTTCCCGGCGCGCGCGACGGCAGGATCGTCAAGGAGGCGCTGCCGAACGACAATCCCAAGGGGATGGAGGGCTTCGCCTTCAACCTGCGCCGGCGACATGTTCAACGACGCGCGCCTGCGCGAGGCCTTGGGGATGATGTTCGATTTCGAATGGATCAACGCCAATCTCTTCAACGGCCTTTACCCGCGCACGAAGAGCTTCTTCGACGCAATCCGAACTCGCCTCGACCGGCCGCCCTGCGAGCGAAGCGGAGCGCGCTCTTGCTCGCGCCTTTCCCGGGGGCCGTGCGCGCCGACATTCTGGAAGGAAGCTGGCGTCCGCCGGTCAACGACGGCTCGGGGCGCGACCGCGAGATGGCCAGACGCGCCCTCGACGCTGCTGACGCAGGCGGGCTACCGGCTCGAGGGCGAGCGGCTCGAAAAGGACGGCGTTCCGGTCGCCTTCGAGATCATGGTCAAGGATCGCAGCGGATGAGCGGCTCGCGCTGAATTATGCGGGCTCGCTCGAGCGCATCGGCGTCGAAGCCGACGTGCGCGTCGTCGACGAGGTGCAGTATCAGCGACGGCGGCAGAAATTCGATTTCGACATGATGGTCGGCCAGTGGATCGCCTCCGCCTCGCCCGGCAATGAGCAGCGCATGCGCTGGGGATCGGCTTCGGCCAATCAGGAGGCGAGCTACAATCTGCGCCGGCGCCGCCTCGCCGGCGCTGGACGCGCTGATCGAGGCGATCCTCTCGGCGAAGACCCGCGAAGACTTCGTCACGGCGGTGCGCGCCTATGACCGGGTTCTGCTCTCGGGCTTCTACATCGTCCCGTTCTTCCACCCGGCAAATCAATGGCTCGCGCATGATTCGGGGCTGAAGCGGCCCGAGCGGCTGCCCCGCTACGGCGCCCCGATATTCCCTGCGACGCTCGACACATGGTGGCGGGAGAAGTGAGCGGGTCTTTAGCCCGCTAAAACCGTTTGCGCTCTGGGGCTTTCATCATAAGACGGAATCCTGATTGTCAAAAGGCGAGGCCCAGGCGAGTTTGCGATCCCGCAACGAAGCGAAGCGAGGTTTAAGCGATGAAGCAGCTTGCCGTCCTCCTCGCCTTTCTGATCGGCTCTTTTCCGGCGCTCGCGCGCGACGCGGCGAGCTGGGCGCCGCTGGAGCGCGGCTTGCAGATCGAGCGGCCGAGCGGCAGGGGGCTCGAGCGGATGGACCTCAAGGCGGCCATGAAGGCGCTGAAGGTTCCCTCCCTGAGCATCGCGCTGATCGAGGGCGGTCGAATCGCTTTTGCTCACGCCTGGGGCGAGGCGACGCCGCAAACTCTCTATCAGGCGGGCTCGCTCTCGAAGATCGTCACGGCGGTCGCCGCTTTGCGCTTGCTCGAGCTTGGCGGTCTCGACCTCGACCGCAGCGTCAACGACGACGAGTTTATATGGCGCGCGCCCGAGAACGAGCTGACAGCCGGCCATCCGGTCACGCTGCGCAATCTCCTGAGCATGACGGGCGGCGTGAACGTCCCGGGATATGAAGGCTATGAGCCGGGCGCCGCCTTGCCGACGCTGCCGCAGATCTTGAACGGCGCGCCGCCGGCCAATTCGCCCGCCGTGGAAGTCGTCGCGCGTCCCGACAGCGAATACGCCTATTCCGGCGGCGGCTACGAGATCGTGCAGGCGCTCGTCGAGACCAAGCTGAGAAAGCCCTTCGCGCAGGCGGCTTTCGATCTCGTCTTCCGGCCGGTCGGCATGAATGACAGCAGCTTCGCGCAGCCCCCGAATGAAGCGATGAAGGCGCGCCTCGCGCAAGGCCACGACTCGGAGGGGAAGAAGCTTCCCGGCGGCTGGCGGGTCATGCCGGAGCTCGCCGCCGGCGGGCTGTGGTCGACGCCGAGCGACATGGCGCGGCTCGTCATCGAGATCAACCGCGCTGCGCATGGCGAACGCTCAATCATGTTGGGGCCGAAGCCGGCTGGAGAAATGCTTGCGGCGCAAAACCACGGTCCCTACGGACTGGGGCTTCGGATCGCGGGAACGGGCGAGGTCTTCGCGATTGAAAAGCGCGGGCAGAATCCCGGCTATCAGTCCTATCTGCTGATGTTCCCCCAGACGGGACAAGGGATCGTCGCGATGACCAATTCCGACAATGGCTCGACGCTGATCGCCGCGCTCATCCGCCGCGCCGCGGAAGCCTATGGCTGGCCCGCCGTGGGCGAGCTCGGCGATTGAGGCGCAACCCGGGCTCAAGCCGCCGCCGCGAGGCTTTCGAAAAGCCCGAGCCCCTCGACGCCGCCGACCAGCGGGTCGATGAGATTTTCGGGATGCGGCATCAGCCCCAGCACATTGCGCGCGGGCGAATAAATACCGGCGATGTCGTTGCGCGAGCCGTTGGGATTGGCCTCCCCGCCGACATGGCCGGCAGCGTCGCAATAGCGGAAGGCCACGAGCCCGTCGCCTTCGAGCCGTTCGATCTCGTCGTCCTGGGCTTCGTAATTGCCCTCGCCATGCGCGATAGCGACCTTGATCGTCTGGCCTTGGGCGTAGCGGCTCGTGAAGGGCGTGTCGGCGCGCTCGACCCTGACATGTTGCATCTTGCAGACGAAGCGCAGATTGGCGTTGCGCATGAGCACGCCGGGCAGCAGCCCGCTCTCGCAGAGGATCTGAAACCCGTTGCAGACGCCGAGGACGAGCCCGCCGCGCTCTGCATGCGCGCGCACGGCGTCCATGATGGCGGTTCGGCCGGCGATCGCGCCGCAGCGCAGATAGTCGCCATAGCTGAAGCCGCCCGGCAGCACGACGAGATCCGTGCCGGCGGGAAGCTCATGGTCGTCATGCCACAGCATGGAAGGCGCGCGGCCCGTGGCGCATTTGAGCGCACGCGCCATGTCGCCCTCGCGATTGGAGCCTGGAAAAACGACGACGGCGGAGTTCATGATTTTTGAGCCCGTCAGATGTCGATCGAATAGTTTTCGATGACCGTATTAGCGAGGAGCCTCTGGCAGGCCGCCTCGAGGCTCGCTCTCGCCTCGGCCGGGTCGCCCGCGGCGAGCTCCACGTCGAAGACCTTGCCCTGCCGCACGCTGGCGACGCCCTTGACGCCGAGCGAGCCCAGCGCCCCCTCGATGGCCTTGCCTTGAGGATCGAGCACTCCAGACTTTAGGGTGACGACGACGCGGGCTTTCATCGGCTCCATTCCGCTGATGTCAGGGATGCGGGAAGCGTTAGCGGGCTGGCGGCGAAAGCGCAAGATCAAGGGCCGGCGGGCGAACGGCTTAGACGAAAGGGCGGCGAGCAAAAGCAACACGACTTCAACAAGCGCAACAGGATCGAAATTCCGCCAAGGTTTGCGTTTAAAGCCACAGAAGGCGTTCGGCGCCCGGGCTTTCCCCGTGGAAATCGTGTTGAGACCCTGGCGAAGAAAGCAGGTGTGGCGCATATGCGCATGTACTCGATTCGGAGGCACGTCCATGGCTAGGCCAAGCGCATCTTCGATGGCTCCGACGGAGGCCGCCGTTGTGTCCCAGCCGGATGTAGACCGCGTGCGCCTTCGTCTGGAGCAAATCCTCATGCAGATGCGCGCCGAGCGGAAGATGGCGTGGGATTCCGCGGAGCAGCTGCTGTATCAGACGATATTTCCCGACATGACGCATTTTCTCTCCGACGAGGAAGGCGCACGTTATCGCGCCGACTTCGAAACGGAGTGGAGGCGGTTAGAATGCGCGTAACGCGCGAGGCTCTAAGTTTCCGATGACCCGATCGCTTGCCGGCAAGACCCTTTTCATCACCGGCGCCTCGCGTGGCGTGGGGCTCGCGATTGGGCTGCGCGCCGCGCGCGACGGCGCCAATGTGGTGATCGCCGCAAAGAGCGTCGAGCCGCATCCCAAGCTTCCCGGCACGATTTACACCGCGGCTCAAGAGATCGAAGCGGCGGGGGGAAAGGCGCTGGCGCAGCCCTGCGACATTCGCTTCGAGGAACAGGTCGGCGCAGCGGTCGCGGCGACGGTCGAGCGCTTCGGCGAAATCGACATTCTCGTCAATAATGCGAGCGCCATCGATCTGCGCGGGATCGAGACGCTCGACATGAAGCGCTATGATCTGATGCAGCAGGTCAATGCGCGCGGCTCCTATCTCTGCGCCAAGCTTGCTCTGCCGCATCTCAAGAAAGCCGCCAATCCGCACATACTGACGCTTTCGCCGCCGCTCGATCTGAGCCCCAAATGGTTCTCGCCCAATCTCG
>CAWEGE010000003.1:0-65929 GCA_963808525.1 uncultured Alphaproteobacteria bacterium | reverse complement strand
TTGAAGGTCTCGCCATTCTCCAGAAAGAAGCTCCAGGTGCTCGCCGAGCCGTTGCGCAGCGGCTGCTCCACGCCGGCGTCGAAGCCGTATTGGCTGAAGGACCGCCTGGAATAGACATCCGCTTGGGGGCTGCAATTGACGGTCACGAAGCGCCCGCCGGGCTTGAGGCCGCGCGCCAGCGACGCGCACATGGTCTGCAGCTCCTGCGCGTCGTGCGCGTAATTTAGAAAATAGGCTGCGAAGACCAGATCGAAGGACTCGCTGAAACTCAAGCTCTTCCCGTCGCCGACGGCATAGCCGATCCCGAGCGGCAGGGCGGCTTCTTGCTCGCGCGCGAGCGCGATCATGCCGGGCGAAAGGTCGACTCCGACGACGCGTTCGGCGCCGCGTCGGCGCAGCAGGCGCGTGTAGAATCCCTCGCCGCAGGCGACGTCGAGAACCGACTTTCCGTGCAAATCCTCCAGAAGCCCCAGCAGCGTGTAGGTCTCGATATGGGCTCGCCAGGGCTGGAGCTTCGATCGCTGATACTGCTCGGCGATGGGATCGTAATTGGTCGTCATGGCGCGCCTGCCGATAATTATGGATTGAGAGGCCCCGTGCTTTAGCATGAGGCGCAGCTCTTATTGCTTTCGCGTCAGAGCGCTCCACGTGAAGGCGCTCTGCCGGAATTTGTGGCAGCGTCCGCAAAATCTCAGAATTGATATTGCGGGGACCGCGTGGCAATCTGATTCTAAGCCTCAACCTTTCTTAAGGCGACTGGATAATGCGGACCCTTGAAGAGACGCGTTCGGCCACGGGCCTGCAATCGGAAGAGATCATCGTCGGGGCGAGGGAAACGGACGCGCTGCGGGCGAGGCTGCAAAGCTATCTCGCGAATGTCTGGCGAGGGGCGGACGTCGTTCGCGATCTCATCGTCGCGGATATTCGCACGGCTTTGGACCTTGGGGTGCAGGAGCGCGCGGGGGACCTGTTGCTGGTGCTGCGTCTGTTTTTGACGGATCACGAAGCGGCGGCGCTCGTCCCATGCCCTTGCGAGAAAAGCTGCGCTGAGCTGAGCTTCGACGACGCCACGGGCCGTTTGTCGTCAGATTGCCCCAACATATTGCCTCTCGCGAAACCCGAATAATCCACTGTCTTGGATTGCGCCGTCTCTCCGCAGCCGCGGCTGTTGAGCGCCTCGGGCTTCATCAAAGAGTCGCCAAATGCAAGAGGTATTGCCCCGAGACGGTAAGCGTCAGCACGACGCTGGAAGGCGTGAACACCGGGCGAGCTTGGTCTTGTCGGGAAACACGACGTTCTGCCAAAGGCCGCTTTCAACTGGGGCTGCGCGCTAGATATGGCGTTGCAGCACATTAGAAAATGCTTGGCGGGTATCGGGCGCAGCGTCGGTTGCCCGATAGGGCAGGCCGCATTCGAGCGCGCCGCTCACGCCGCGCGCTGCATGCCGATGAGGCCGGCGCGGTAGGAGAGCGCCTCCGCGAGATGGCGGCGGGAGACGGAGTTGGCGCCCTCCAAGTCGGCGATCGTGCGCGCGAGCTTCAACACGCGGTGGAAGCCGCGCGCCGAGAGCGCGAAGCGCTCCGAGGCCTCGCGGATGAGTTCCGTTCCTTTGGAATCGAGCTTGACGACGGTTTCGATCAAATGGGCGGGAGCGGCGGCGTTCGTCGCAGGCTCTGCGCGCCCGAGCGCCGCGTAGCGGGCGCGCTGCGTCTCCCGCGCCGCGGCGACGCGCGCCGCAACCTCCGCGGAGCCTTCCGAGGGCGGCGGCAGCACGAGATCGGCCGCCGAAATCGCCGCGACCTCGATCTGCAGGTCGAAGCGGTCGAGCAGCGGCCCCGAGAGCCGCGCCTGATATTGCGCGGCGCAACGCTCGTTGGGCTGGCGCTTGCAGGCGAAACCGGGCGTGCGCGCGTGGCCGCAACGGCAGGGGTTCATCGCGGCGACGAGCTGAAAGCGCGCGGGATAGACGGCGCGATGATTGGCGCGTGCGATCGCGACCTCGCCCGTCTCGAGAGGCTGGCGCAAGGCGTCGAGCGCTTGCGACTGGAACTCGGGCAATTCGTCCAGAAACAGCACGCCATTATGCGCGAGCGAAATCTCGCCGGGCCTCGCCTGCGCGCCGCCGCCGACGAGCGCCGGCATGGAGGCGGAGTGTTGCGGCGCGCGGAAGGGGCGCCGATCGGTGAGCTCGCCGCCGGCGATCTGGCCCGCCACAGAGTGGATCATCGAGACCTCAAGCAGCTCGCGCGGGCTGAGCGGCGGCAGAATCGACGGCAGGCGCGCCGCCAGCATGGACTTGCCGGCGCCGGGCGGGCCGTTCATCAGCAGATTGTGGCCGCCAGCGGCGGCGATCTCGAGCGCGCGTTTGGCGCTCTCCTGGCCCTTCACGTCGCGCAGATCCGGGAGATCGCCGGCTTGCCGGCGCACCGCGGGCTGTGGCCGCGACAGCACCTGCGTACCGCGCAAATGATTGGCGAGCTGAATGAGCGAGCGCGGCGCGACAACGTCCATGTCGCGGGAGGCCCAGGCGGCCTCCGGGCCGCATTGCGCCGGGCAGATCAGCCCAAGGCCGCGCATGTTGGCGGCGACCGCGGCCGGCAGCACGCCGGCGACCGGGGTGAGCGTCCCGTCGAGCGCGAGTTCGCCCAGCACGACATGGCCGTCGAGTGAGTCGGACGGCAGCGCGCCGATCGCCGCCATCACCCCGAGCGCGATGGGCAGGTCGTAGTGGCTGCCCTCCTTGGGCCTGTCGGCCGGCGCGAGATTGACCGTGATCCGCTTGGCGGGCAGCGCAAGACCCGAGGCACGAGCGCGGAGCGCACGCGCTCACGCGATTCCGCGACCGCCTTGTCGGCGAGACCGACGACGTTGAAGACCACGGCGCCGCTGGAAATCTGCACCTGCACGTCGACGGGCCTAGCCTCGACGCCCTCGAATGCGACGGTAGCAACGCGGACGACCATGATTCTGCTCCGCTCGGGCGGCACTGAAAAGCTGGAGGAGCCTAGCCGTCTTTCGCGGGCTCAGGCGATTATGCACTTGACAAACAAGCCTGAGCCAGGGCATACAGGGGCCGTCGAGTCGGAAGGCTCGGCTGGCGGCCCCGACGATCTATTCCCGAGGAGTCGGAACGAATTATTATCGCCTCCATCTCTTGATGAGATGGGGGTCAATCCGGGAATTCTGGAAGCTGCGGAAGAGATTGTCTCATTTTCTGATGTTGTTGGATTAGAGCGAGCGCTTTTGGAGCTTTTCGTGCGGATGGTAGTGTTCGCGGATCGAGCGTCACGCCGGTAGATGTATATTCAATAGCCCAATCTTCTTGAATATATCTGAATATAAGCTCTGTGCACTGAAGCTCACGCCTCAATGAAACAAGACGCTCGTAAAGGCCAGAAAGCGCCGTTTCCGTAATCATAATATGCACAAATTTTGCCTGCCTGTCTATCTTTAACCCTATTCCTTTGTCTATGTCATATGATAGGGCGTGTATTATACAATCTCGATATTTTTTGTATTCACCGAAAGCATCTATAGATTATTTTAGAATTGTTTTTGATTCATTATCTAATCTAGTCATTTGTATTAACTTTTGGATAATATTTGTTTTTCCGTCGCTTCCGTTAATGCGTGTGGTTACATCAAGCCATATGCCATCATGCAGAGGCAATCCTGATTTTAGTATGAAATCAAGTAAATGCTCGCACTCATTCCAAATTAGAGCGATTGCGCCTATTTCTGCGAGTTGCGTCTGAGAATATGCTAGCTTTATGTCCTCTTCCCGCCGGCCCGGCCTGGAGCCTCGAGGAGGTTTGCGGCGCATTCGTTCTTTGGTGGTCATGATGGAGAACTCTAAAAATTCGGAGAAAGAGTTGGTGGTCGAAGACATCGCACAGCGGCGCGATGACGTTCTGCGCCGCATGATCGCCACGCCTCCGACGCCGCATAATCCTAAGCGGGAATCGCCGGCTAGCGCGAGTCCGAAAAAGCGTGGGCGTCCTAGGAAATCCGCGCCGCAAGATGGTTGACTGGCTAGGGCGCCGCGCAGTCAACCGCAAAGAGTGGTTCGAATTGTCGCGACTGCCTTGACTGTAGGTTGGTCGTGTAACAGTTTGGCTGTGTGTGGGGACCCCGACAGGATTCGAACCTGCAACCATTCCTTCCGAGGGGAAAGCTCTGTCCAATTGAGCTACGGGGCCACCACAAGAGGCCGAGCGCGTCAACGCTCGGCCTCTGCTTTTTAAGCCGATTCGGAGACCAGAGTCCTATTTGGTCAATGGCTTCTGTGGCTTTTTGTTGTGGATTGCGCGGCGCCAGCGAATGAATGCCCGCGCGGCCCTTTTAAAGGGGCGCGGCTTGACGAGGTTGGTTATAGGTTAGCCGCTTCCCTTCAATGCCCTTAAGAGCGCGACGAGCGCGCTCCGTGTCGTCGCAGCCGAGCTTGATGCGGTTGTTGTAACGGAAATCGAACTCAGCAAGGTAGCGGTGAAGGTGCCGCTCGCCGCAGTGCTGATAAACGCCCTTCATGCCGCGTTTGAAGATGCTGTAATAGCCCTCGACGGTGTTGGTTGAGATGACTTTTTCGCCTTCGTAACGCGCGTATTCCTGCGCGCCGTGCTCAACGGCGTCATGGCTTACGACGCCCACGTTTACCTTGAGATTGCGGTACCAACTTGCCTCATCGGTCATGACAGCGCTTTCCTTCGCAAGGTTGGCGCGAATGATCGGAATGAGAGTTCCGCCGTAGTCCCGTCAACGTGGAACGAGCGGGCGATGCCTCCGCGCTCGACCAGCGTAAGGGCGATATTGCGGAACTGCGAGCCGTGGAGGCCCTTGCGCGGCGGAGAGCCCTCCTGCCGCCCAATGCTGGTCTCGTCAATTTCAACCGTCTTTCCCTCGCCGCCGAGCGGGGAAAGGTTGTCGCCGCGCATGGCCTCGCGGATGCGGTGCGCCATGAACCACGCGGTGCGATAGGAGCCGAAGCCGAGGCTGCGGAAAAGCTGATGCGCGCTCATGCCCTTCTTGGAAGAGCAAAGCAGATGCGTCGCCAGAAGCCACTTGTGCATCGGGATATGCGAGCGCTCGAAAACCGTTCCTACGGTCGCCGTGAACTGCTTGCGGCATTCTTTGGAGCGGCAACGATAGAGGCCATGACGAGCCGTTTTGCCGACAACGGCGTCTGCTTCATTGATCGTTCCGCAATGCGGGCAAAGGGGACCGTGCGGCCAGCGGATAGCTTCAAAATGCTTCCAAGCGGCGGCTTCGTCGGTGAAGATCGGGTCGGTAAGATCGACAGACATTGGAGGGCTCCGAGGTTGAATAAATCTTGCCTCGGTCAAGCCTGTTTGTCAAGTGCATAATTGCCCGGGCTCAGCAAGAACAATATAAGAACAAATTTTCGGCTGCGGAGCGCGGGCAGGGGGTGGTTTCACAATGGCGTCATCCACGCTATAGACAGTGCGTGTCGGCAGCTGCGAGGGATCCGGGCCGCGACTGGGGCGTGTCCTTCGCGACAGAAAGGCGCGGGCGTGACAATTCCCCTTCGCACTCAGCATGTGTCGCCGCAGAACTGCCCGGCGTTGGTGCTCAATGCCGACTTCCGCCCGCTGAGCTACTACCCGCTCTCGCTGTGGGGCTGGCAGGATGCGATCAAGGCGGTGTTCTCGACCGCGTCAACATCGTCTCCCAATACGACACGCTGGTCCACAGCCCCTGCTTCGAGATGCGGCTGCCCTCGGTCGTCTCGCTCAAGGCCTATGTCCAGCCTTCGCGCCATCCCGGCCTTTACGCGCTTCAACGTGTTCCTGCGCGACCGCTTCACCTGCCAATATTGCGGCGAGCATGAAGACTGACTTTCGACCATGTGGTTCCGCGCTCCAAGGGCGGCGTGACGACGCTGGGAGAACGTCGTCGCCGCCTGCTCGCCCTGCAATCTGCGAAGGCCGACATACTGCCCTCCGCCGACGCGCATATGGCCGATGCAGGAGCCCTATCAGCCGACCGTCCGATCTGCACCACAACGGCCGGCTGTTCCCGCCCAATTATCTGCATGAGAGCTGGATGGACTATCTCTATTGGGACTCGGTGCTCGAGCCCTGATGACGGAATTGTTGCGCCGCATAATGGTGATGGGCTTCGGCTTCCTTCTCGCGGCGAGCTGCGGCGCGCTGTTTCTGCCGATCGCCGCCCTCACCAACTCCACCGTGCGCGAGGCCGGCTTCGAGGCCGTGATCGGCGGCCTCTTCGTCATGCTCGACACGGCGCGCGACGGCGATCCCGCGGCGGGTTTCGAGGCGATCGGTTTCGTCTTATGGGCGATCCTCGTCGCGGTCTGCTTCGCGCCGCTCGCTCTGACGGCGCTCGTCGGCGAGATCGCCGGCGCACGGGGCTGGAGCTGGTATGTGGCCGCGACCGGCTTTCTGGCCGCCGCTTCCCCCTGGATCGCGCGCGGAGCGCGGGCGCAGGCGAGCGCGCGTCCGCCGAGCCAGACGGAGGCGCGCGTGCTGGGGCTTTTCTTCCTTACCGGCGCGCTGACGGGATTTCTCTATTGGCTCGTCGCCGTGCGCGGCGAAGCGCGGGCGGAGAGCCGCTCGAGGTGAAGAGGAAGTCGCGGGCGGAAAAGGGGCAAGCGGCTACAAGACGGCGAGCCCGGTAAGGAGAGACGCATGAGCACGGTCTTCGACGTGGAAAAAATGTCCTGCCAGAACTGCGTGAAGCATGTGACGAAAGCGGTGCAGGTTGCCGTCCCGGGCGCGCAGGTGCAGGTTGAGCTCTCGACCGGCAAGGTGACCGTCACGCCTTCGCCCGCCGACCCTGCCGCGGTCGCCAAGGCGATCGAGGAGGCCGGCTATCCGGCGAAGGTCGCGGCTTAGGCTTCCCTGCTTCCCCTCCCTCCGGATTGGGGTTAGTAGAAACCGCTTTACAGCGGCAGGAGCCTTCATGCGTCCCAGCAAACGCGCCCTCGACGAGATGCGTCCGGTCAGCTTCGAGCGTAACGTGGCCCGCTATGCGGAGGGCTCCTGCATCGTCAAGTTCGGCGCGACGCATGTGCTCTGCACGGCCTCGCTCGAGGACAAGCCGCCGCAATGGCTTCGCGGCCAGGGGCGCGGCTGGGTCACGGCCGAATATGCGATGCTGCCGCGCGCCACGCACACGCGCACGCGCCGCGAGGTGACGTCTGGAAAACCTTCCGGCCGCACCCAGGAAATTCAACGTCTCATCGGCCGCTCTTTGCGCGCCGTGACCAATCTCGCGGCGCTCGGCGAGCGGCAGATCGTCATCGACTGCGACGTGCTGCAGGCGGACGGCGGCACGCGCACCGCCTCGATCACCGGCGGCTGGATCGCGCTGCGCGACTGCCTAGAATGGATGCGCGCGCGCTCGATCGTCAAGGAATCGCCGCTGCGCGATCACGTCGCGGCGATCTCCTGCGGCATGTTCGAGGGCAAGCCCGTGCTCGATCTCGATTACGCCGAAGATTCGATCGCCGAGACGGACGCCAATTTCGTGATGACCGGCTCCGGCGGCCTCGTCGAGGTGCAGGCGACGGCGGAAGGTTCGGTGTTCACCACGGACGAGCTCTCGCGCCTTTTGGGGCTCGCGCAGAAGGGCGTCGGCGAGCTCGTGGCGCTGCAAAAGGCGGCGCTCGCTTGAGCGCGCGCAAGCTCGAAGGCCGCCTCGTCGTCGCGTCGCATAATCAAGGCAAGCTTTGGGAGCTGCGCCAGCTCCTCGCGCCGCATGGCGTCGAGACGATCTCTGTGAGCGAACTCGGCCTGCCCGAGCCCGAGGAGACCGAGCCGACCTTCGCCGGCAACGCTCTGATCAAGGCGCGCGCCGCCGCGACCGCCTCGGGTTTTCCCGCCTTCGCCGACAACTCCGGCCTCTGCGTCGCGGCGCTCGACGGCGCGCCCGGCGTCTATTCGGCGCGCTGGGGCGGACCGCAGCGAGACTTCGGCGCGGCGATGGCGCGCGTCGAACGCGAGCTGAAGGAGCGGGGCGCGACGCCACCCTTTCGCGCCCTACTTTCTCTGCGCGCTGGCCGTCGTCTGGCCCGACGGCCATGTGGAGAGCTTCGAGGGACGTGTCGACGGGGTGCTGGTCTTCCCGCCGCGCGGAACCAAGGGTTTCGGCTACGACCCGATCTTCCTCCCCGATGGGCTCGACAAGACCTTCGGGGAGATGATGTCGGCGGAAAAGCACGCGATGCCGGGCGACGGCTCGCGAGCGCTGTCGCATCGCGCCCGCGCTTTCCAGGCCCTCGCCGCGGCGCTGATGTAACGCCGGTTTCGGGCAAGACTATCCGCTCAAAGCTTCCCGTTTCTTGTGTCCGCCGAGTCGATCGTGCGGGCGCAAAAGCCCCTGGGGCGCGAAAGTCAATTGGGGAATCAGAGATCTTCCGCAAACCGCGGCGCCGCCCAGCTTAAAAAATGGGCGCCTTTCGGGGTTTCCGCAGCCCTGTTTCGCGCTGGGGAGATTCCGTTCGCGCGGAAAGCGCGTTAACTTTGCGACTCGGCTCGCCGACCCTGCTCGGAAGCGACGGAGAGACCGCGCGCAGAGGGGACGATCGAATGCGCTGTCTCGTTGTTTCCGATCTGCACTATGCGCTCCCGCTTTTCGATTGGCTGGCGCAGGCCGCGCCGAAATATGACCTCGTCATTTTCGCCGGCGACGCGCTGGATGTCGCGTCCCCTGTCGATTTCGGCGCGCAGACGCTCGTCGTGCGCAAATATTTTCAGCGCGTGGCGAAGGAGAGTCGATTGTTCTTCTGCTCCGGCAATCACGATCTCGACTTCCGCTCTCCCGAGGGCGAAAAGGTCGCGCGCTGGGTCGCCGGACTCGACAAGCTCGGCGTCGTGAGCGACGGCAAAGCGATCGTCGTCGGCGACACGCTCTACTCCGTCTTCCCCTGGTGGGACGGGCCGACGGTCAAGGAACGGCTGATCGGCCAGCTCTCGTCCGACGCCGAAAAGCGCGAAGCGCGGCGCTGGGTCTGGGTCTATCACGCGCCGCCTGCGAACTCGCCGATCAGCTGGTCAGGCAAGCGCAGCTTCGGCGACGCGGACCTGCCCGGCTGGATCGAGCAGTATCGCCCCGACATGGTCATCTCGGGCCATGTCCACGAGGCGCCCTACATCAAATCGGGCTCATGGGTCGATCGCCTCGGCTCGACATGGGTTTTCAACACCGGCCATTATCTCGGGGCGCCGCCGGCCTTTATCGTCATCGATACGACGGTCGGTGAAGCGCTCTGGGTCTCGGCGATGGGCGCGCAGTCGGTGCGGCTCGACTCGCCCCTCGAACGACCGATTGCGCCGCTTGCGGCGCTTCCGGCCTGGTTCGAGAGCGCTTCCTGAAGGCGCCTAATATCCCGGGTCGCGGTCGGAGCCGGGGTGGCGCCCGCGTCCTGATGATGCAGCAGGCTTTCGAGCACCTCGCCGACCATCTCGAGATGATTGTCGAAGCCCGAAAATTGCCGCTTTAGATCGGCCAGATAGGTCGTGCCCGCGTTCAGCCGGCGGGCGAGCAGGCGCGCGAGAGACCAGCCGAGCTCCGGATTTTCGGCGAAGAAGGCGGCGCCGTCGTTGACCCGATGCACCTTGGCGTCGCCGAGCGCGCGCACGGTCGCGCTGTGCGGCGCGTCGAGCAGCACCGACATTTCTCCGACGATCGAGCCCGGCTCGGTCAGGACCGCCACTTGCGTCTCGCCGCGCAGCACCTCCAGCTCGCCCTCGGCGAGCGCAAAGACGCGTCCAGTCCTGTCGCCTTCGGCGAGCAGAACCTCGCCGTCGCGAATGGTCTGGAGCGGGGTGTCGAGGAAATGGCGCAGGATTTCACGCATTATTGGGGCCTCTCGCCGCAGCGGATTGCAGGAAGCAGACGCGGGTTTCGACAAAAATCCTACTGTAGGACGAACCGTAAGCAAAGGACTGGCCGCGACGTCCGACCGATCGCCGATGGCCTTGACGGCGCCGTTCGGGCGCCTTTACTGGCGGGAGGTTGTTGCGCTCGCGGGTTGCGGGCGTTGCTTTCGGGAGAAACCGCATGTCCTTCGTCGCCTCGCGCCGTATTGTCCTCGCCGCGGCCCTTTCGCTCCTACCGATCGCCGCGCTCGCGCATGGGCCGTCGCGTCAGAAGGTCGTCGAGAAGATCGAGATCGATGCGCCCATCGCCAAGGTCTGGGAGATCGTCGGCAATTTCCAGGATCTGAACTGGCATCCCGCCGTCGCCAAGACGGAAGGGACCGGCGGCAGCGCCGTGGGCGCGAAGCGCACCGTCACCTTCAAGAAGGGCGGTTCAATCGACAAGTCGGTCACGAAATACGACCCGGACAGCCACTCGATCTCCTACAAGATCGACAAGGACGAGCCGAGCGTCGTTCCCGTCGCCAATTATTCCTCGACGATAAGCGTCAAAGACGAGGGCGGGAAGAGCGTCGTCGAATGGAAGGGCGCCTTCTACCGTGGCTTCCTGAACAACGATCCGCCGCCGGAGCTGACGGACGAGGCCGCGCTCAAGGCCATCACCGACTTCTACCAGGCCGGCCTCGCCGCGCTGAAGGCCAAGGCCGAGGGCAAGTAAAGCTTTGACTGTCTGCGGTCTTCCGGGCGGCGCTGCGCCCGGAGGCGCAGGGCCTCCGCGGCTCTTCTCCCGCCTCGCCGCGGCGCTGGCGCTCTCCATCGCTTCGCTCGCGCCCTCGGGCGCCGCCGCGCATGGCGCGACGCCGCAGAAGGTCGTCGAGACGATCGAGATCGCGGCGCCCCCGATAAAGTCTGGTCGGTCGTCGGCGACTTCGCCGATGTGAGCTGGCGGCCGGAGATCGAGCGCGACGAAGCCGAGGGCGGCAATGTCCCCGAAAAAGCCGTTCGCCGCCTGTTTTACAAGACCGGCGGTTCTCTCGACGAGCGCCTCGTGCAGTATGACGGCGCGGCGATGTCGCTGCGCTACATCATCGAGCGCGCCGACATCAATGTCCTGCCGGTCGGCAATCTCTCGGCGACGCTTACCGTTCGCGGGATCGCCGACGGCGCGTCGCGCGTCGAATGGAAGAGCCGCTTCTACCGGGCCTTTCCCGGCGGCAATCCGCCCGAACAATTCACCGACGAGGTCGCGACCGAGGCCGTGACGCGCATTTTCAAGGAGGGGCTCGCCTCGCTGAAGGCGAAGCTCGAGCGGCCATGAGGGCTTTCGGTCGGCCTCATCGCCTCCCTCCTCGCCGTGACGGCCTAGGCGCTCTCGTCGCGCCGATCCTTCTCGTCCTGGCCTTCTCCTCAGCCCGCGCCGATGAGGCTTTCATCCCCAATCAGGGCGGCGGCGATCTTGCGGTCGTCGATCTCTCCACGATGAGTGTCGCGGCGCGGCTGCCGCTCGGCGGCAAGCCCGCGGGCGTCGCGGTCGCGCCGGATGGCCTCCACGTTTATGTGACGAGCCCGGAAGGCGGCTTCGTCTCGGTCATCGACGCCATGGCGCGCCGCGTCGAGAAGCGCATCGAGACGCCGGGACTTCCCTTCGGCGTCGCCGTCGCGCCCGACGGGGGCAAGATCTATGTCGCCGACATGAACGGCCGCGAGTTCACGGAAATTGATGTTCGATCCGGCGCAAAGCGTAAGGCGGAGGTCGGCGCCGTGCCGTCAGGCGTGGCCGTCACGCCGGACGGCTCCTCTATTGTCGTCTCGGCGCGCGACGACGATGCCCTCGTCCTGCTGGACGCCGGAAGCCTCGCCGTTCGCGCGACCATCGCCGTCGGCCGCCATCCCTTCGGCCTCGCGATCGATGCGGCGGGCGAGCGCGCTTACTGCGTCAATGTGGAGTCGGATGACTTGAGCGTCGTCGATCTCAAAGCGCAAAAGCTTGTCGCGACCGTCAAGGTGGGAAAGCGCCCCTATGGCGTGGCGCTCGCCGGCGGCCGCGTCTTCGCCGCCAACCAATACGACGAGACGGTGAGCGTTCTCGACGCGCAAAGCCTCGCGCCGCTCGCCGTGATCAAGGTCGGGGAATATCCCGAAAGCGTCTCGGCTAGCTCTGATGGGGCGCGCATCTATGTGACTAACTGGTTCTCGAACGAGCTCTGGGCCCTTGACGCGCGAAGCCTCGAAATCCTGGGAAAGGCCGAGACGGGGGAGGGGCCGCGCGCCTTCGGGGCCTTCGTGCGCAAAACCGATTGAGGCTGGACATCTCCGGCCCGAGACGCGATAAGACCGCCGATCGAAAGGGACGCAAAGCGCATGTCGTGGACATCGTTCGGTTCTTCACTTGGTGGAACAAGGCCACGCTCAGCACCGGCGTCTACACGTTCTTGATGGGCGAGCGCGTCGGCGAGGACGAGTTCGGCAATGTCTACTACCGCACGAAAGGCGGCAGGAAGGACCGGGCGCTCGGATTCGATCGGCGCTGGGTGATCTACAACGGCTATGCGGAAGGCTCGGCCACGCCGCCTGGCTGGTACGGCTGGCTGCACCATACGGTGGACACCCCCCCGACGCAGGAGAGCTACACGCCGCGCGAATGGGAGCTCCCCTATCGCCAGAACATGACCGGCACCGCTCAAGCCTACCGTCCGCCGGGATCGATCCTCTCCGCGGGCCAGCGTCCGCCGGCGGGCGGCGATTACGACGCTTGGCGGCCCGAGGGCTAAAGCCGGAAGCGACCACGCAATCGCCTTGTTCGCGTGTTTTTTCGGCGCTCGACGAGCACTTTCGGTTTTCACAAAGGCTTCGACCCCGGTGACGCCATGACATCGCCCAAGGGCCTTCCGCTCTCCCTGCGAGGCGCCCTCCTCGGCGCTGCGCTAGCTGCCGTCGCGCCTTGCGCGGGGCAGGCCGAGCCGATCCGTCATCCGACCGCCGTTTTCGCGGGGCTCGACAAGATCACCGGCCGGATCATCAACTTCGACGTGGCCATCGACGAGACCGTTCAGTTTGGCACGCTTCAGGTCACGCCGCGCGTTTGTAACACGCGCCCGCAGACCGAAGCGCCGATGACCACGACCTTCGTCGAGGTGGACGAGCAGCAGCCCAAACCCGATCAGAAGCGAGACGCCGAAAATCCGGGTCGAACCGCCCTCAAATATGAGGTGAAGCGCATCTTTTCCGGCTGGATGTTTGCGTCTAGCCCCGGCCTGCATGGCGTCGAGCATCCGGTCTATGACGTGTGGCTCGTCAACTGCAAAGGCGGCAAGGAGGTCGCAGCGCAGCCGGCGCCCCAGGCGGCGCCCCAGCCTGCCGCGGATGCGGCGCAAACAGCGGACAAGCGCGGACGCACGCGCAAGATCGTGCCGAAGCCTCCCGTCAATCCAGACGCCGCGCCGATCGGCCCCGCCGACGAGCCCGTCTTCAACAGCACGGGCGCCGCTCCCGTCGACCCGGCCGCCGCCCAGCAGCAGAGGGGCGGAAGGCAGAAGCGGCAGAGGCAGGCGCAACCCCCGCAGCAACCCGCTGCTCCGGCCGCGCCGCAGGTCCACGACCCCTTCGGCCTTTTTTAGAAGACTTCAGCTCCCCGCCACGCCAAGCGCCGCGAGCGCCTCCGCGCCGCGAAGGCGGCGGGACTTGGGCCAGACCCAAAACTCGCCGCCAGGCGGCTCGATCGCGCTGACGAGCAGCTTGCGATAGGCCGCCCGCGAAACCTCCTTCGCGCCAAGCGATGCAAGATGGTCGGTCATGAACTGCGTGTCGAGCAGCCGGAAGCCGCCCGCGCGCAGCCGCGCCACGAGGTGAGCGAGCGCCACTTTTGAGGCGTCGCGCTCGCGATGGAACATGCTCTCGCCGAAGAAAGCGGCGCCGAGCGCGACGCCGTAGAGGCCGCCGACGAGCTGGCCGTCCCGTCGGCACTCGATCGTATGCGCCACGCCAAGGTCGAACAGCGCGCGGTAGAGCTTGCGGATCTGCGCGTTGATCCAGGTCTTCTCGCGGGAGGGCGCTGGCGCGGCGCAGAACTCGAGCACCGCGTCGAAATCCCCGTCGGCCGCCACCTCGAAGCGATCCTGCCGTATGGTTTTGGCGAGAGAGCGCGAGACGTGCAAGGAATCGAGCGGAAAGATCGCCCGCTCGCGAGGCTCGACCCAGAAGATTTCCTCGTCCTCAGCGCTCTCGGCCATAGGGAATATGCCGAGCGCATAGGCGCGCAGCAGCATTTGCGGCGTGATCTCGGGAGTGAGGCTTCGATACGACATAGGAGTGAATTTACTGCAAGCCGCGTAAATTTCGAGGCGGGATTCGGGAAGTTTGCGAGCTAAAGGCTTGCAGGTTTACTCTGAATTGGGCATGAAGGAGTTTGGGCCGGCGCAAGGCCATGGCGCCGCCCATATGCGGCATGAACGGCCCCGAGGGCGTCACTTGACCGGCAGTGACCGGAGCATCGCCAGCCAGGCGAGACCCAGAATATCGACGCCCTCTCTGGACGGACGCAGATCCGTCGCGCCTTCGCCGGTCGTGCGCGCGCACCAGTCCCTGCCGCGCGCGGAGCATGTCTATGCGGCGCTCGATCTCGGCACCAACAATTGCCGTCTCCTGATCGCCCGCCCGGAGCGGCGACCGCGCCGCAGGGCGACTGAGGCCCTGCGAATCGTCGACGCCTTCTCGCGCATCGTGCGCCTCGGTGAGGGATTGGGTCGCCACGGCCGCATCAGCGAGGCGGCGATCGAGCGGACGCTCGACGCCCTGGAGGTCTGCCGCGACAAAATGGAAGCGCGCGGCGTGACGCGCGCGCGCCTTGTCGCGACGCAGGCCTGCCGCACGGCGGCGAACGGCGATGAATTCACGGCCAGGGCGTTCGAGCGCACCGGGCTCGAGCTCGAGATCATCGACCGCGAGACCGAGGCGCGCTTCGCCGCGCGCGGCTGCGGCAATCTCGCGGACACGCGCTCCCGGAACGCTCTGCTCTTCGACATTGGCGGCGGCTCGACCGAGCTGGTTTGGCTCGCGCGATCCGACGCGGCGGCGCATGGCCGCCTCGAGCTCGATCAATGGACCTCCGTCGAGCTCGGCGTGGTCACGCTCGCCGAGCATTTCGGCGGCAAGAGCGTGAGCGCCGAGACCTTCGAGGCGATGACCGCCTTTGCGCGCGACGCGCTGCGGCCTTTTGCCGAAGCCCTGGCCGGGCGGGGACGCTGCCAGCGTTTTCACCTGCTGGGAACGTCCGGAACCGTCACGACGCTTGCGGGCGTGCACCTTGGGCTTGAGCGCTATGACCGCTGGCGCGTCGACGGTCTCTGGCTCACGGACGGAGAGGCCAGCCGCGCCATCGACAAGCTGCGCGCCATGGATTTCGAGGAGCGCGTGGCGAACGGCTGCATCGGCCCGCAACGCGCCGACCTCGTTCTGGCGGGCTGCGCCATATTCCAAGCCATTCGCGAGCATTTCCCGGCCGAGCGCACGCGCATCGCCGACCGCGGCCTGCGCGAGGGCATGCTGCTCGAGTTGATGGAGGCGGAAGGCGATCTCCCCGCCGATCTGAGGAGTCTGTGAGCGACCCCAGACCGGCCGTCGCGCGGCGTCGTGTCGCCCTTTTGATCTGCTCCGCCTCTCGACATCCGCGTCCGCTTCCTTTAGGGAACACGGCTCAACTCAAAACAGCGTCCCGAAACGCTCGCGCTCGCCCTGAAGGGAAGGGCGCGGAACGGCAGGAGATTTGAACTATGAACCTCATCGCTCAGCTCGAAGCCGAGCAGGCGGCGAGCCTTCTCCAAGGCAAGACCATTCCCGAGTTTCGTCCCGGCGACACGGTGATCGTCAACGTCAAGGTCAAGGAAGGCGATCGCTCGCGCGTCCAGGCCTATGAAGGCGTCGTCATCGCGCGTCAGGGAGGCGGCCTCAACGAGAGCTTCACGGTCCGCAAGATTTCCTACGGCGAGGGCGTCGAGCGCGTCTTTCCGGTCCACGCGCCCCTGATCGACTCGATCAAGGTCGTGCGCCGCGGCAAGGTTCGCCGCGCGAAGCTCTATTATCTGCGCGACCGCCGCGGCAAATCCGCCCGCATCGCGGAGCGCGTCGAGACCAAGGCCAAGTCCACCAGCGCATGATTCGAGCGCCCAGACGAGCCGCGTCCCTCGCCGGGGGGGGGCGCGCGCGGCTCGAAGGAAAGCTTCTTCAGATCTGCATCGCCGCCGCGGTAGCGACGGCGGTTGCGGTTCCGCTCGCGGCCTGGTCGCAGGCGGTGCAGGATCGCGTCGTGCCGGGCTCGCGCTCCGAGGCGATGCTGTCCTTCGCGCCGATCGTGAAGAAAGCGCAGCCGGCGGTCGTCAACGTCTTCGCCTCGCGCGTGGAGAAGCGCCCGGCCAATCCCCTTTACAACGACCCGATCTTTCGGCAGTTCTTCGGCGAGGGCGGCATGCCGGGCCGGCAGATGGCGCAGTCGCTCGGCTCCGGCGTGATCGTCGATCCGTCGGGTCTCGTCGTCACCAATCATCATGTGATCGAGGGGATGACCGACGTGCGGGTCTCGCTCGCGGACAAGCGCGAGGTCCCCGCCAAGATCCTGCTGCGCGATCCGCGCACCGACCTCGCGGTTCTCAAGCTTCCTGAGGGCGCCTATCCGTCGATGGACCTCGCCGATTCCGATCAGCTTCAGGTGGGCGATCTCGTCCTGGCGATCGGCAATCCTTTCGGCGTGGGTCAGACCGTTACGCAGGGCATTGTGTCGGCGCTTGCGCGAACGCAGGTCGGCATCTCGGACTACGGCTTCTTCATTCAGACGGACGCGGCGATCAATCCGGGCAATTCCGGCGGTCCGCTCGTCGACTTGAACGGCCGTGCGGTGGGCATCAACTCAGCGATCTTCTCCAAGTCCGGCGGCTCGGTGGGCATTGGCTTCTCCATTCCGAGCAATATGGTCAAGGTGGTCCTGGCGACGGCCAAGGGCGGCGGCAAGCAGGTGCGTCGGCCCTGGCTCGGCGCGACGCTTCAGGCGCTGACGCAGGACATCGCCGAGGGCCTCGCGATGCAGCGGCCGGCCGGCGCGCTCGTCGCCGATCTCGACTCCAGGGGACCGCTTGCGGAAGCCGGCGTCAGACGCGGCGACGTCATCCTCTCCGTCGACGGACAGGACGTCGACGATCCCGAGGCTCTGGGCTATCGCCTCGGCACGAAGCCGCTCGGCGGCGCCGCGAGCCTGGGCGTGCTGCGCGCCGGCAAGAAGCTCGCGCTCACGATCAAGCTCACCCCCGCGCCGGAGATCCCCCAGCGCGATCCGGTCAAGATCAAGGGACAGAATCCCTTCGTCGGCGCCACCGTCGTCAATCTGTCTCCGGCGACGGTCGAGGAACTCTCGGTTCAGGGAAACGCCACGAGCGGCGCTGTGATCGCGGAGGTCGAGGAGGGCTCGATCGCCCAGCAGTTCAATCTGCAGAAGGGCGACGTCATCCTCGCCGTCAATGACAAGCAAATCCAGACGACTCGCGACTTGGAACAGGCGGCCGTTGGCCGAGCCTATTATTGGAAGATCACTTTGTCGCGCGGCGGGCAGACGATCAGCACCGTCGTCGGCGGCTGAGGCCGCCGGCCGTTAAGCCGCTCGCGCGGCGGCGCGTTACGACGCGCGGGGTTGCTGATGCCGAGCGGGGCTGCTGGCGTCGCGCGGACCGTCCGGGCCCCGCACAGGCAACATCCACCCTGCCGCGAAGGCCAGCACGGCCACGACGACGAGCGCGGCGAAGGCCGTCCAGCGTAACCCCTTGTCGTTGTCCGAAGGAACGGACATGGTCGACACCTCCAAGAAACACTGCCTCTTAACCATGGCGCACCCATATAAATAGCCTATTTTTTCAGGCGCTCAAGCGCGGGCGCGGCTCTCGGGCGCAACTTTGTCGCTGCAATGCGAAGTCCGGCTCAAGCCGTCGGCGCGGCGACGGCTGGCGGGGAGACGACCGGCGCCTGGAACCGCTTGAGCCGCAACGCATTCGTCACCACGAAGACGCTGGAGAAGGCCATGGCGCCGGCGGCGAGCATCGGCGAGAACAGCGTCCCGTTCAGGGGATAGAGTGCTCCGGCTGCGACCGGGATCAGGACGACATTATAGCCGAAAGCCCAGAACAGAATTTCTGGGCGATGTTCCGCATCGTCGCGCGCGAGATCGCCACAGCCGTCGGAACCTTGGCGAGATCCCCGGACATCAGCACGACGTCGGCGGCCTCGATGGCGACGTCCGTCCCGGTGCCGATCGCGAGCCCCACATCCGCGGCGGCGAGCGCGGGCGCGTCATTAACGCCATCGCCGACGAAGGCGAGCTTGGCTCGCTCGCGCAGGCGCTTCACGGCGGCGACCTTGCCGTCTGGCATGACGCCCGCGACGACCTCGTCGATGCCGACCTCTTGCGCGATGGCGCGCGCCGGCCGCTCCTGATCGCCGGTGATCATCGCGGTGCTGACGCCGAGCCCATGCAGCGCGCCGACTGCCGCGGCGCTCGACGGCTTCACCGCATCCGAGACGCAAAGCAGCAGCGCGAGCCGGCCGTCGATCGCCGCATAGAGCGCGGTCTTGCCTTCCTCGGCAAGCCGCGCCGAAGGCTCGGCGAAGGGACCGACGTCGATGTGGAGCGACGCCATGAACCGCTCCGCGCCGACCTCTATCCGCTTGCGGTTCACAATTCCTCGCGCGCCCATGCCGGGGATCGAACTCGAACTTCGTAGCCGCCGCAAGCCTAAGCCCGCGTTCGCTCGCCGCGTCGACCAGAGCGCCGGCGACCGGATGCTCGGAAAGCGCCTCGACGCTGGCGACAAGGCGCAGCGTCTCATCGGCGTCGAATTTCGGCGCCGCGACGAGATCGGTCAAGCGCGGCTTGCCGAAAGTGAGCGTGCCCGTCTTGTCGAAGGCGATGAGACGCGCTTCGCCCAAGGTTTGCAGCGCCTCGCCTTTGCGAAACAGCACGCCAAGCTCGGCGGCGCGGCCCGTGCCGGTCATGATCGCGGCCGGCGTCGCGAGGCCCATCGCGCAGGGGCACGCGACGATCAGCACGGCGACCGCGTTGACGAGAGCGAAGGAGAGGCGCGGCTCCGGGCCCACGAGCATCCAGACGACGAAAGTCGCGGCGGCGATGGCGAAGACGATCGGCACGAAGACGGCGGTGACGCGATCGACGCGCGCCTGAATTGGAAGCTTCGCGCCCTGCGCCTGCTCCACCATGCGGATCACGCCCGCAAGGAAAGTGTCGGCGCCGACGCGGTTGGCCTCGAAAGCGAAGGCTCCGGCGCCATTCACAGTTGCCCCGGTCACGGGAGAGCCGGGAGATTTCGCCACGGGCGCGGGCTCGCCGGTGATCATCGATTCGTCGACATGCGACGCCCCGCGCACAACGACGCCGTCGGTTGGAATCCGATCGCCAGGACGCACGAGCACCACGTCGCCGACGCGCACCTCTTGCGTCGGAATGTCGAGCGTCTCGCCGCCACGCTCGACGTGAGCGACGCGCGGCGCCAGCGCGGCGAGCGCGGCGATGGCTCCGGCCGCCCGACCTTTGGCGCGCGCCTCCAGCAGTCGGCCCAAAAGGATGAGCGTGACGATCACGCAGGCGGATTCGTAATAGACCTGAGCCGAGCCGGCGGGCAGCAGCTGCGGGGCGAAGGTCGAAACGGCGGAAAAGAGATAGGCGCTGGCCGCGCCGACCGCGACGAGCGCGTTCATATCCGGCGCGCCGCGGAGAAGCGCCGCGAATCCCTTTTCGAAGAAGACGCGTCCGGGGAAGGCGAGCAGCAGGCTCGTCAAGACGAAGGAGAGATATTGCGCCGGCTCGTGTCCGAGATGCGCCAGGATCCATTCGTGAAAGGCTGGGATCAGATGGCCGCCCATCTCGACGATCACGACCGGCGCCGTCAGCGCGGCGGCGACGACGAGCCGGCGAGACAGGGCCTGGGCCTCCTCCTCGCGCGCGTTCCGCTCGGGCGCGAGCGCGCTTTCGGTCTCGCGCGGCTCGTAGCCGGCTTCGGCGACGGCGCGCTGCAGCGCCTCGAGGCGGCCGGGCCCCTTGAGCGCGCGCACGCTCGCGCGCTCGGTCGCTAGATTGACGCTCGCCTCGATCACGCCGGCAACGCCTTTCAGCGCCTTCTCAACATGGGCGACGCAGGAGGCGCAAGTCATCCCGCCCACGCCGAAATCATAGGTCTCGACGGCGGGCTCGTAGCCCGCTTCCGTAACGGCTGCGGCGATTTCGGTGGCGTCAGACTGGGGCGTGAGACGCACAGTGGCGCGCTCCGTCGCGAGATTGACGCTGGCGGCGGCGACGCCTGGCGCGCCCGCCAGCGCCTTCTCGACATGCGCGACGCAGGACGCGCAAGTCATGCCACCCACCTCGAAGGACAGCTCGCGATCCGAGCCGGCGGGCGCCGCGCGCTCCGTCATCGAGAGAGCCACCGAGGCGTTTCCGAAGCGTATTGCGCGTATTCGTCGCCGAACTTTTGCCGCAGATGACGCTCTTCCGGCAGCACGTTCATGTAATGCAGGGCGACGGCCACCAGCGGCGCGAGCAAGGTCACGGTCCAGGAGCCGAGGACGAGCCCGAGACCGAAAACCAGCGCGACATAGGAGACGTACATCGGATTGCGGGAATAGAAATAGGGACCGTCGGTCACGAGCGCCGTCGCCGACCGATTGGCCTGGATGGGCGTGTCGTGCTCCCGCATCACCCGCGCGCACCAAAGATTTGTCAGCACCGCTGCGGCGACCAGCGGGCCGCCGATCATGGTGAAAAGCGCGTGGGGACGGTCGAGCCCGAGGATCAGATCGACGGCGAGACCAAGGACGATCGCGCCCCCAACGATGAGCTGCGGCCAGGGCCGCAGCGTGGGCGCGTTATCCGGCTTATGCGGTTCCTTCAAGCACTCCTCCTTGCTATTTGTCCTAATTGGCCTTCGCCCTCTCGGCTGCAAGCCAACGGCCGCCCGCCTCGCGCCGGATCGAGCCGCCCCCGGTCAGGGCGGCCCTAGCCAGGACGGCGAATTTGGTGTAAGCGCCCCTCTTCCCGAAATTCTTAAAGCCAGGGCCCTTTGGTCCGAGGTCCCAGAGGAGAGAGTATATGGCTGTTCCGAAGCGAAAAACCTCGCCGATGAAGCGTGGGTTCCGCCGCTCCGCCGACGCGCTGAAAGCCCCGACCTATGTCGAGGATAAGGATTCCGGCGAGTTGCGCCGTCCCCATCACATCGACCTCAAGACCGGCATGTATCGTGGCCGGCAGGTTCTGAACCTGAAGACGGAAGAAGCCTGAGCGCCAAGGCGGCGCGCCGCGAGAGGCGCGCCCTTTTGTCCCGACAAACTTTCGCGCAAGGCCGTTTCCGCTTCCTTTAGCTTTCGGCAGGCGATAATCCGCCCTGCTTTCCCCGCCCGTCCATCGTCGTCGCCAACAGTGGCAGCAGCCAGGCGCGCGGGAAGAGTCTCGCCAAGACGACAATCGCCTGGTTCATGAGCCCCGGCACGATGACGCGGCGATTGGCCATGAGACCGTCGTAGCCTTGCCGCGCCACCTCGGCGGGCGAGACGAGCGCGAAGCGCGCAACGCCCATCTTCCCCTCCAGCGCGAAGCCCGAGCGCGCCTGGAAGCCCGTTTCGACGGGTCCGGGGCAGAGGCAGGAAACCTTGACGCCGCTCGCCCGCAGCTCCTGTGTCAGCGCTTCGCTGAAGGACAGAACATAGGCCTTTGTCGCATAATAGATCGCGAAATTCGGTCCCGGCATGAAAGCCGCGATCGACGCCACATTCAGAATGCCGCCGCGGCGGGCGACGATCCCGGGAAGAAAGCGCAGCGTGAGCGCGGTCAGGGCGCGCACATTCAGATCGATCATGCCGAGCTGCTCGGCGGGGTCGAGCGTCTCCACAGGACCCAGCAGCCCGAAGCCCGCATTGTTGACGAGAATCTCGGCCTGCGCTTCCGCTGCGTCGAGCGCCCTGGCGAGCGCGTCGATTGCGCCGGGCTCGCCGAGGTCGAGCGGAACGATGAGCGGTCTCCTTTGAGCGCCCTTTGCGACGATTTCGTCGGCCAGCGCCTCGAGTTCGGTCGGCGCGGCGCGCGACGAGCGCCAGATCATGTCCCCGCGCCGCGAAGACGCGGGCTAGCTCTGCGCCGATCCCGTCGGAGGCGCCGGTGACGATCGCGAGCCGGCGCCGCTCTCTATCCGCAGTCGTCATGAAAACTCCAAAGGTCGGAGGACCGGCTCAAGGCGTCAGAACTCAGGATGGGGACCAGGGTCCGGGTGGCGGCGGCTCTTCGTTCTCCGCCTCCTCGCGCGCAAACTGCCGCAGCGTCACGCGCTCTCGTGTGGACACGCCGAGCAGCTCGGCGACGCGCCACACCACATTCTCCTCGCATTCGTCGATGTCGCCGTCCGCGTAAGCGATCTCCCACAGCATGCCGACGAGCTGGCGGCGGCCTTCGTCGTCGAGCGAGCGCTTCAGAACGCTCGTGAAATGATAGAGATCGACGGCCTCACGCTCCCTCTCGGTCGCGTGCGCGATCAGCTCGTGCGCCTGCGTATGCGAAAGATTGAAGCGTTCCTCGACGAGTCTTTGAACGCGCGCGCGCTCGGCGGCGTCGAACTCGCCGTCTATGGCGGCGATATGGACGAGCAGTGCGCCTGCGGCCAGGCGGTAGTCCTGGTCTTCGAAAACGCGCTCTTGCGGCGCCTCGAACAGCTCGCCGATGAAGCTCTTGAGCGTGTCGAACATTTGCGTTGGACCTACAGCCGATGTGACGATCTATAGCGCGGCGCCTTTGGCGCGTCTATTGCAGACCCTCTGGGGTTCAACGGTTAGACGGCGGCGCGACGCGACTTGCTCGGCGCCGTCAATACCGGACAGGGCGCTTCGCGTAGCACCTGTTCCGTCGTGCTGCCGGTGATCGCGTCGATGAGGTCCTTGTGGCCCTCGGTCGCCATGACGATGAGGTCGGGGCCGATTTCCTCGGCGACCTCGAGGATCGTCTCGACGACCGGCCCGCGCCGCAGCTCGACATGCGGCAGCAGATTGCCATAGGTCGGGAGCGTGTCGCCCACATGCAGCAGATGAAACTCGGCTGTTGGCTCGAGCATGCGCACAAAGGGCGCGGCGAAACCCCAGGCGTGCATCGGCGCGACCTCCGCGGAGACCGGCATCAGCACGCGCCGCAGCCTGACCTTGCCGCTCGCCGCGTCGACGAATCCCTGCGTCCCGGCGCGCAAGAAGAGAGCCGGCACGTGGGAGAGTCTGGCGCTTTCCTCGGCGAGCGAGCCGGCGAGCAGGCGCTCGAACCAGCCCGGCGCATGCGTCGCGAGCACGAGGAGGTCGCAGGCGTTCGCCTCGGCGTATCCGGCGATCGCGCCCGCAACGTCCTCCGACGCGATCGACTTGTTGACGATCTTCACGCCCAGACGCTCTTCGACCGCCCCGGGCTCCACGCCGGGATCAATCAGGCCCCAGCGCTGGAAGAATCCGCGCGCTTTGGGGAAACGATCCTCTGCGGCGAGAAGTCCCGGTTCTTCCTCCACATGAAGCACATGCAGCGCGCTCTTACCCGCAGCCGCAAGCCGAACGGCGTGAATGAACGCAGCTTCATTGTCCTCGGAGAAGTCGGTGGGATGCAGAATGGCCTGGAACGGGCAGCCTTCCATGCGCGCGCCTTTATCTTGTTGGAGCCGGTCAGGCTCTCGTTGCAAGCCTTTGGATGTTAGGACATCGACGCGCCGCGGACCAGCGGTCTCGTCGGAGTCGACTTCTCAGTGATGGTTGCGCGCGGCGAAGCCCTTTCCCCAGACGAGTCCCAGTCCGTGGAGGCGTTCCAGCAGCTGCTCGGTCCGCCCCCCGGCGGGGGCGGTATTCAAGTCGGTCGCTCCGGAGAGTTCCTCGCGTAGGAGCGCCGCCTTTTTCTTTTTTCCCAACGCTTCGAGCGCGTCCGCAACCACTGAGGCGGCTTCGATCGTCCAGGGATGGCGAGCGCGGCCGTCGGCCTGCAGTCTCTCCTGTGCGCCTTGCGCCAGCGTCAGGGCCTCGCGCGCGAGGCCGAGCCTGAGCATGACCCTCGCGCAGTTCGTCTGGCGTCGGGCCGTCGCCGGATAGTCGAGACCAAAGCTCGCTTCGAAAATGCGGCGCGACCGCTCGAGCAGAAGGCGCGCTCCTGCGAAGTCTCCTTGGGCGCAACGCGTCGTCGCCAGATTGTCCAGGCTCGCCGCGGTCTCCGGATGGCTGGGCCCAAAGAGGCTTTCGCGGATCGTGAGCGCGGACTGAAACAAGGTCTCCGCGCCGGCGCAGTCGCCTTCGACGAGAAGATAGTCGCCCGCGCGGACCTGCAGATCGGCGCGCGCTTCGTCGAGCTCGCCGTGCGATTGCGTGCGCGCGCAAATCTCGAGGAGATGCGGCGTCAGCTTGGCGCAAAGCGACCGGGATTCTGCATTATCAAAAGCGTCGGCCGGATAGATTTCGCAAAGGCGTCCGACAATGCTCTCAGCGACGGCCTCGCCGCCCGCCATTTGCAGCGCGCGTTCACGCGCCAATTCGTGAACGGCCTCGCGCATGAGCAGGGCGGGGACGCCGTCCCCGAAAGGGGCGGAACCCGCCAGGGCGAGATCCGCCAGGATGCCCACCGCCGATCTCGTCTCGGCGGGATCGCGGCAAACGCCCTCGACCAGCAGGAGCGGCGCGCGTTCGCCGGAGCAAAGCCCCAGAAAGGCGACGAGTTGTTCCGCCACCGGATTCAGTCTTCGCGTGGCGCCGACGGAGAGGCCGAAAGCGGCGGCGAGACTTCGCCGAACGGCCCTGCCGGACGGGCGCCGCGGAGATCAGCATCCGCACATTGGCCGCATAGGCCAGCACGGGCGTGCGCATCTGCCGGCAATAAGCCGCCGCAAGCTCCAGCGTCAGCGGGGTCGAGCCGAGGACGTCGACGAGGCCCGCCGCCTCCGCCGAGTCGCGCGCAGCCCCCTGACGCCGCAGGAAAGCGAAGGCGTCGGCCGGTTCGAAAGGCTCGAGCGCAGCCTGATTGGCCCACTCGTCCCATCCTCCGGCCATTGTGGGGCTGGCGCTCGGCGCTACGTCGCGCGCCGGCGCTCTCCTCGCGAGCAACCCAGCGTCGGGCTCCGCCAAATGGCGCGATTCGTAAACGGAGAGCCGTGCGCACAGCAGTTCGAACTCTCGCGCCAGCGCGCTTTTTTCGAGCGTGAGCGTTTCGAGCTGCGTGAGAGTCTGCGTCGAGACGCGCCCGGCTTTCCGCGAGGCTTCGCCCGCTATCGGCGGTCTCCTTTTCCAGCCGCTCGACGCTAAGCGTCGAGGCTTCGAGCCGCTCTTCCAACGCCTGCGCCTCGAAGAGCCGCCGCCCCGCCTCCATCATCGCCTCGGTCCGCGCGGCAGCGACCGAGTTCGAGCTTTTGTTCGAGTCTCCGCTCGCGCACAGCACTGCGTGCCAGAACCAGCGAATGCTGCGCGTCGATCTGCTCGAAAGTGAGGGGCATGCGGCTCTCGAGGCGACGCTGCGTCAGGCGCGCCGTCCGCCATTGCAAGAAGGGCAGGATGCACAAAAAAAACAACCCGGCGATCAGGAAGCCGAGCGTGAAATACAGCGCTTGCTCAATCAACACGCACCTCCCCACGCCGACCGCGCAGCCCCCCTCTCTCCACAGGAGGGCGAAGGCCAATACTTCGCCTACGCAGGAAAACTGGCGTCCTTCTCAGCCAGGGCAAGCCGAGCCGAGGCGCTTTTTTAACGTCCGCTCGGCCCTTATTTTTGCCGCCATCCGCGCTGATTCTCAGGCCGGGAGCTAAGGAAAAACGTGGACAATCCTCGATGCCAAGGTCGCAACGCGCTCTGATCGGATGCTTCTTCGCAGCTCTCTCGCTGCTGGCGGCGTCGGCCGCTCAAGGGCAATACTACGGCTCGCCCGACTCCTACTATTACAATTACGCTTCTCCCGAGGCGCGCGCCTATTACGACCGGCGCTACTATGATGAGTATTATTACGCCTACGGGGGCCGGTATTATAATAACGGCGGCTATGGCCGGCGCGGAACCGTTCCGCAGGGCTACTCCGAGGGCCAATCTGCGCCCGCAGACGCGTATGGGGACGATTATGCGCCCCGCGCGCGACCGCGGGCGCGGGCGGAGGAGGACTATTATTCCCGCGACCCCTACGGCGCCCCGCCGCCGCGCGCCGGGCGCGAGCCGGGGAGATCGCGCATGGCGGCGCTGCCGCCCGACGCCGATCCCGCCTATTCGACGGGGATGGATCACGACCAGGAGGTGGACTTCCGGCAGCGGACGGCCGCGCTCGTCGCCGATCCCTACACGCGTCGCGAAGGCGAGATCACGATCGATACGGGTCAGCGCAAGCTCTACCTCTCGCTCGGCGGAGGGCGCGCGATCGAATATGGCATCGGCGTCGGACGCGAGGGGTTTCTTTGGAAAGGGCAGGCGGAGGTTGGCCGCAAGGCCTATTGGCCGGGTTGGACGCCGCCTAAGGAAATGCTGCTGCGCCGGCCCGATCTGCCGCGCCACATGGAAGGCCGCATCGAAAATCCGCTCGGCGCGCGCGCTCTCTATCTCTTCCGCGGCGAAAAGGACACGATGTTCCGCATCCACGGCACCAACGAACCGGACACGATCGGACAAGCCGTATCGTCCGGCTGCATCCGCATGCTCAACTCCGACGTCATCGACCTCTATCAGCGCGTCAGGAAAGGCGCGCGCGTCGTGGTTTTGTGACGCGGCGCGTCGGTTTTTACGACAATTCGCTTCAGCCGCCCTTTTGAAACTCGAGGCGCGCGCCGCCGGCTTGCGGCGTCACGCCCGCGCTGAGCGCGTCCTCGAGCCGGTCGATGCGGATCATCGCGAGGCCGAGGTCGCCCTGGCTCGAACCGGTGACGCCGAGATCGATCTCGCCCGCCTTGATAGGCGTTCCGGGCGCGGGCGCGCCGCCTTCGGCGCGAAAACGGGCGACGCGCCGGCGCGCGAGGCCGCGATGCTGCGTGCGCGCGACGACCTCCTGCCCGACAAAGCAGCCCTTTTTGAAATCGACGCCGGCGAGAAGGTCCATATTGGCCTCATGGGGAAAGGCCTCGCCATATGAGAAGTCCAGTCCGCCTTGCGGCACGCCCGCAGCGACCCGGCGCGCGTCATAGTCGGCGCGCTCCGCTCCCGCTTCGAGCGCCTCGCGCGGCGCGATGGCCCTGAAGCCCAGGGCTTCGGCGCGGGGATCGGCTGCGACGGCGAGCGCGGCCGAGCCCGCCTGTGACGCTTCCGTCAGAGCGAAGACCGCGAGAAAATCGCTTAAAGAGGCGATCGTGACGGCCGAACGAAGCCGATAGAGGCAAAGGCGCTTGATGAGAGCTTCCTCGAGCGCCTTGGGGCAGTCGAGCAGATAACGTCGGCTCTCTCCCTCTCCGAGGGCGAAGAGCAGAAAGTCGAAAAGAATCTTTCCTTGCGGCGCGAGCAGCCCGCAAAAGCGCGCTTCTCCCGGTCCGAGGCGCTGCACGTCGTTGGTCACGAGTCCATGCAGAAATTTGGCGGCGTCGGGGCCGGAGACCTCGACGACGCCGCGATCCTCAAGGAGAATGGGTTTTGTCATGCGTGTCACGCTTTCCGTGGGAGCGGAGATGGATTTGGCGCGCTTGACTCGACATGAGTCTCACGCAAGTTTCCGTCAAGCCGTCGAAGGCGCCGCGCCCTCGACAAAGTCCGGTACATTGCGCGCGGCGCCCCCTCCGTGCAAGCAAGGCGCCACCCGATGACCGAGAGCTTCGACACGATTCTTGCCGGCGGCGTTCTCGTCAACCACGACGGCGAGGGGCAGCGCGACGTCGGTCTGCGGAATGGCAGGATCGCTGAAATCGGCGATCTTTCCCGCGCCTCGGCAGCCGAGCGCATCGACTGCACGGGGCTGCATGTTTTACCCGGCGTCGTCGACACGCAGGTGCATTTCCGCGAGCCCGGCGCGACACATAAGGAAGATCTGGAAACCGGCTCGCGCGCTGCGGTTCTGGGCGGCGTGACGGCCGTGTTCGAGATGCCGAACACCAACCCGCTCACGACGACCGCGGCCGATCTCGCCGACAAGGTCGCGCGCGCCAAGGATCGCATGCATTGCGACTTCGCCTTTTATGTCGGCGGCACGCATGAGAATGCGCGCGATATCCCCGAGCTCGAGCGCCAGCCGGGCGCGGCGGGGATCAAAGTCTTCATGGGCTCTTCCACCGGCTCGCTGCTCGTCGCCGACGACGCGGGTATCGCGGAAATTCTCTCGCATAGCCGCCGCCGCGCGGCCTTCCACGCCGAGGACGAAGAGCGGCTGAAAGAACGCGCCAATCTGCGCGTCGCTGGCGATCCCTCCTCGCATCCCGTCTGGCGGGACGCGCAGACCGCGCTGCTCGCGACGCAGCGGCTCCTCAAGATCGCGCGGGAGAAGCGCGCGCTCATTCACGTGTTGCATGTCTCGACAGCCGAGGAGATGGCGCTGCTCGCAGCCCACAAGGACATAGCCAGCGTCGAGACGACCCCGCATCATCTCACCTTGAGCGACGCGGATTATCTGCGCGTCGGCACGCTCGCGCAAATGAATCCGCCGGTGCGCGACGCCGCGCATCGCGAGGAGATTTGGCGGGCTTTGCAACAGGGGGTGGTCGACGTTCTCGGCTCCGACCACGCCCCGCATACTCTGGAAGAGAAGGCGAAACCCTATCCCGAAAGCCCCTCCGGCATGCCGGGCGTGCAGACGCTCGTGCCGGTCATGCTCGAGCATGTCCAGGCGGGACGGCTCACGCTGCAACGCCTGGTGGACTTAACCAGCGCCGGACCGGCGCGCCTCTTCGGCATGGCCGGCAAGGGCCGCGTCGCCGTGGGCTACGACGCGGACCTCACAATCGTCGATTTGAAGCGGCGCGAAACCATCCGCAATGACTGGATCGCCTCGCGCTGCGGCTGGACGCCCTATGACGGGCTTGCGGTGACGGGCTGGCCCGTCGGAACCTTCGTGCGGGGCGCCAAGGTCATGTGGGAGGGCGAACTCGTCGCCCCCGCGACCGGCGCGCCGGTGCGCTTCCACGCGGCGCTATAATGCGAGCCTCCAGGCTCGCTCTGGGGGAAAGCCATGTACTGCTTGCGTCAATCTCTCGCCTCTGGCGCCTTCCTGCTCTCGCTCCTTCCAGCGTCGCCGTCTCAGGGGGCGGCCTTCCGCGGAGCCTATCCCGGTTGCGCCGACAAGGGCGTTTTGCGGCAAGCCTTCAAGGATTCCAAGGACACGAGCGGCGCCAAGGCCGCCGGGCAATTGAAAAGCAAGGTCGACGCGGGCCTCTGCATCCAGTTTTCGAAAGGACAACAGGTCTCGATCGACGAACGCGACGGCTCGCTCTGGTGCGTTCGTCGAACCGGCGATCTCGATTGCTACTGGACGCTCGACAAGGCGGTCGATCCCAGCCCGCCGATCACATCCAGCGGCGGCGCACAAGACGGCGGTCGCCAAGCGGGGCGCAAAGGCCGCCATTGACCGCGCGGCTTAAAGCATCTTCCGCCAGCGCTCACGCCCCTTTGCCGGCCCCGATCGGCTCCTGGAACGATAGCCCCGTGTCCCAGGGAAAATAAATCCACGCGTCCTGAGGGAATTCGCGCACATGCGCGTCGACGAGCGGGAGCCCCAGCGGCTTGGCGTAGACGCTGGCGAAATAGGCCCCGGGCAGCTGCGCCTTGACGACCTGGGCGGTACGGCCCGTATCGACGAGATCGTCAACGATTAGCACCTCCCCGTGGGGCCGCGCCAAAATGTCCTCGGAAAGCGACTTCAGCACTGCGATTTCGCCGCGCGTCGTCTCCTCGTGATAGCTCACGACGCAAATCGTCTCGATCACCCTTATGCCGAGCTCGCGAGCGATGACTTCCCGCCGGAAAGAGGCCGCCGCGCGACACCGCGGCGATGGCCGAGAAGCCGCCGTGCTCGGCCAAGCGGTGCGCGAGCGTGCGCGTATCGGCGTGGAACTGGTCCCAGGAGAGATGGATGGACTTTCGCATGGGCTGTTTCAACACTTCGCGCCGTCTCCGCGCAAGCCTTCAAGAAGCGCCCGCACTGCGGCTGATGCGCGCGCGAGCGCCGCGGCGTCGCGGGAGCGCAGCACGATCTCATTGTGGACGCCGGCGTGCGAGAAATGCGGGTAGGAGCCGGCGCTCACCTCGGGGTGCGCGGCGGCCAGCGCCGTGAGGCCCTCCGCATATTTGCCTTCGGGAACGCCGGCCGCGTCGATCGTCTCGACGAGCACGCGCGCGCCGGTCTTGAGCTTTGGCGCCGCGGCGTCGAGCATGAGATGCATGATCATCGGCACGCCGGCCATGACGATCACGTTGCCGATCATGAAGCCCGGCGCCTTGGTGAGGTTGTTCTCGACGAGCTCGGCGCCCTTTGGAATGCGCGCCATGCGGCGGCGCGCGGCGTTGAGTTGGTCGAGCTTCAAGCGTTCGAGCAGCATCACGATGGCGCGCGGATCCTCCTCGATGGGGACGCCGAAGGCGTGCGCGATGGCGTCGGCGGTGATGTCGTCATGCGTTGGGCCGATGCCGCCCGTGGTGAAGACATAATCGTAGCGCCCGCGCAGGGCGTTGACCGCCGCGACGATGTCCTCCTTGTCGTCGGGCACGACGCGCACCTCGCGCAGATCGACGCCCAGATCGGCGAGATAGCGCGCGATATAGTGGCTATTCTGGTCCTGCGTGCGTCCGGACAGAATTTCGTCGCCGATGACGAGCACGGCCGCTGTGACGATGTCGCTTTGCGCGGAGGGCGCCATGCTGTTCCTTCAGGTTGAGGCGAGGATCATAGGCGGCGCCGCGCCGGAGGCAAGGGGCGACGCAATTGCCCCGCGCCCTCATGCTGAGGGGCGCCCGCTTCGCGGGCTCCTCAGCATGAGGGCGCGGGTATCGGGGCATCGACTTGAGACCCCGCTGAGCCTAGTTTTCCCTTCTTCACTCCTCAACAAGCCAGGCATTCACCATGGCCACGGTCCACCTGCTTCGCGACGACGAGCTCTCACCCGAGGCGCAAGCCGTCTTCGCCGACATTCGTGCGACGCGGCAGACGGATTTCGTCAATAATTTCTGGCGCGCGCTCGCCCACGACCCGGCGACGCTGAAGCGCACCTGGGAAAGCGTCAAGGCGATCATGGGGCCCGGCGCGCTCGATCCCAAAGTCAAGGAGATGATCTACATCGCCGTCTCTGTCGCGCACGGCTGTCCCTATTGCGTCCATTCCCACACGGCGGGCGCGCGCGCCAAGGGCATGACCGAGGCCGAGTATCAGGAGCTGCTGGCGATTATCGGCATGGCCTCGGAGACGAACCGGCTCGTCACGGCCTTGGGCGTGCCGATCGACCAGGCTTATGAGGTCGGTTGAAAGTCATCTAAGATGCGCGCGTCGATCTCCTCGACGGAACTGACGCCCGTGAGCGTCATCGCGACGCACATTTCCTGCGCGATCATCTCCAGCATCTCCGTCACCCCGCGCTCCCCGCGCGCCGCGAGCGCAAAGGCCTGGGCGCGTCCGAGCAGCACGCCCTTCGCGCCGAGCGCCAGCATGCGCACGACGTCGAGACCCGAACGCACGCCCGAATCGGCGAGGAGCGGGAGCTCGTCGCCGATGGCGTCTCTGATTTTCGGCAGCGCCCGGGCCGTCGAGGCGGCGCCGTCGAGCTGCCGACCGCCGTGGTTGGAGACGACGATCGCGTCGGCGCCGAAACGCACAGCCTCGCGCGCATCCTCTGGCGTCAACACGCCCTTGATGATGAGCGGACCCCGCCAGAAGTCGCGCAGCCATTCGAGATCCGTCCAGCCGAGGGAAGGATCCATGTTGGCGTGCAGCCAGCCGATGTAATCCTCGAGCCCCACGCGGCGCCCGAGATATGTCGAAATATTCCCCAGATCGTGCGGACGTCCGCGCAAGCCCACGTCAAAGGCCCAGGCGGGTTTCCCTAAGGCTTGCAGCAAGCGGCGCTGCGCCTTGAAGGGCCCCGCCAGTCCCGAACGCGCGTCGCGCCAGCGCGGTCCTGGCACGGGCAGGTCGACCGTGAAAACGAGCGTCGTCACGCCGACCTCTCGCGCGCGCTCGAGCATGCTGCGCATGAAGCCGCGGTCCTTGAGCACATAAAGCTGAAACCAGAGCGGCGCGGAGCTTTGCGCGGCGATCTCCTCTATGGCGCAGAGCGAGACTGTGGAGGGCGCGTAGGGAACGCCCGCCGTCGCGGCGGCTCTGGCGACGGCCGCCTCGCCGCGCCGCCAGAACATCCCCGTCATGCCCACAGGACCGAGAACCACCGGAAGGCTGACGCGCCGTCCGAACCATTCGGTCTCCAAGCTCAGATTTTCGACTTGCGCGAGCACGCGCTGCTTCAAGCGAACCTGCGCGAGATCGGCGAGATTCTCGGCGAGCGTCTGCTCCGCGCCGGCGCCCGTCGATATAGTCGAAAAGAAAACGCGGCAGGCGGCGCCGCGCGGCCTCGCGAAAATCGTCGATGCAGGAAATGATCATGCGCCGTTCTCGCCCATCGGCGAGCGCGAGGCAATGCGCGCGTCCCCGCCGCGCCACCTTACGGCGCGGCGCGGATCGGCTCGACGAGAAGGGGCATGCCGCCTTTCGGCCGCGTCGTGAAGCGCGCGTCGATCGCGACCCGGTGGCCAGGGACGGTCGAGAATTGAAACGCGCGCACGAAGCTCGCGAGCAACGTCGTCATCTCGAGCATCGCGAAGCTCATGCCGAGACAAATGCGCGGCCCAGCGCCGAAGGGCATGAAGGCGTACCGATGCCGCGCCTTGACCGCGTCCGGCGCAAAACGGTCGGGGTCGAAGCCCAGGGGCTCGTTCCACAGCTTCTCGTGCCGATGCAGGCACCAGATCAGGACGATGATGACGTCGCCTCGGGAAAATTCATAAGGGCCCAGAGCGAGGTCCTCGAGCGGCTGGCGCGCGAAGCCGGGCGCCGGAGGGAAGAGACGCATTGATTCCTGCAGAACCTGACGCGTGAAGACGAGCCTCTCGACGGTTGCGGAACCGATCTCCTCTTCGCCCGCTATCTGAGACACTTCGTCGCGCAGCCGCTGCTGCGAAGCCTGATCCTTTGCGAGGAGCCAGAGCGTCCAGGTCATCGCGACGGCCGAGGTCTCGTGACCGGCGACAAGGAAGGTATAGAGATTGCCCTCGAGCTCGGCGTCGGTCATTACGCGCCCCGTCTCCGGGTCGCGCGCTGACAGCAGAAGCTGCAGAAGATCCCTGCGCTCCAGACCGGAGGCGCGCCGCTCTTCGATGAGCGCGCGCGTCGCCCGCTTCAGATAGCGAGAGGCGGCGGCAGCGCGCCAAAAGCCCGGATGCGGGATCCGATCCACCGGCAATCCCAGCATCGCAAAAACGCGCCGCCAGCCGATGCTCCCGAGCGCCAAGCCCAGCTCGGCGATGAATTTCTCGCGGTCGAAGCCGGCGCTGGCGCCGAGCACGCTGCGCAAGATGACCTCGAAGGTCACTTGCGACATGGCTGGCGCCACATCGACCGGCTTTCTCTTTTCGAGCCGCCTCCAAAGGCCAATTTGCTCGCGCGCGCAGGCTGCGAAGGTTTCGACCTGCGCGAGAAGGCTCTCGTGCCGGAAGGCCGCCGAAACAGCGCGCCGTTGCCACTTCCAATCGGCGCCTTCAGCGAAGAGGAGGCTCTCTTTATTGAGCGGACCCGAGAGTGTCTTCACGGTGAGGCGATCGCGCGCGAAGGCCTCAGGGCGTGTCACCAGCATCTCTTCGATGAGCGCCGGGTCCATGATGAGATTTATCTTCGGCGAGATCGGCGGCAGACCAGGCAGGACGAAGCGATCCTCGCGATAGGCGGCATGAGGATAATTGGCGAGGAAGTTGTCGCGCATCGCCGATAGAGAGGGTTTTTCAAGCGGCGCGAAAGGCATGAAATCCGGGTCGTGATACATGGATGGACGTCTCGTCGAACCGCTGCCCGCCAGACTGCGATCGGAGAACATCGTGATTTCGCGAGGCTGTAAACATGTCGCGCGCTCGCTGCAGAGAAAGCGCCCGCCTCATTCGGTTTTTTCTGAAAGGGTCTCTCGATAAATGGGGTGACGCGCGCAAAGCGCGCGCACCTCCTCGCGGATGGCGCCGATTCCGTCTTCGTCGGCAGGGTCCGCGACCAGGCGCAAAATCCAGCGGCCGATCTGACGGAATTCGTCTTGCGAAAATCCGCGCGCGGCTCCGGCGTTGCTCGAAAGTCGCAGGCCGGAGGGCGCTTCCGGCGGATGCGGATCGAAGGGGATGAGGTTTTTGTTCACCGCGAGGCCCGCGCGCTCGAGCGCCTTGGCCGCCAGATCGCCCGTGACGCGCGTCGCGGAGAGGTCTGCAAGCATGAGGCTCGTGTCCGTCCCGCCCGTGACGAGCCGCAGGCCGCCGTCCGACAGCGTTTCCGCGAGTGCGCGCGCGCCATCGAGCGCCGATTGGCCATAGGCTTTAAACTCCGGACGCAGCGCTTCGCCGAAACAGGCGGCCTTTCCCGCGACGGCGTGCAGCATCACGGAGCCCTGGACGCCCGGGAAGATGCCGCCGTTGATTGCGGCCGAAAGCGCGGGATCGTTCCAAAGCGCGAGGCCGCCGCGCGCGCCGCGCAGCGACTTGTAGGTGGTCGTGGTCACGACATGCGCGTGCGGGAAAGGGTCGGGATGCAGCCTCGCCGCGACGAGCCCGGCGAAATGCGCCATATCGACGAGCAGGAGCGCGCCGACCTCGTCGGCGATCGCGCGCATGCCCGCAAAGTCGATGATGCGCGCATAAGCGGAGCCGCCGGCAACAATCATCTTCGGCCGGCGCTGGCGCGCGAGATCGCGGACCTCGTCGAGATCGATGCGCTCCGTGTCGCGGCGCACGCCGTAATGCGCGATCTCGTAATCGCGGCCGGTCAGCGTCGCCTTGTGGCCGTGGCTGATGTGTCCGCCCGCCGCGACATTCATCGAGAGCAGCACGTCTCCGAGCTTCAAAAGGCCAAAGAACACGCCGGCGTTGGCGTTGGAGCCAGAATGGGGCTGCACATTGGCGAAGCGGCAGCCGAAGAGGCGCTTCGCGCGCTCGACCGCAAGGGCCTCGATCTCGTCAGCGAACTGCGCGCCGCCATAGTAGCGCGCGAAGGGCGCGCCCTCGACGGTCTTATTCGTCAGAATCGAACCCTGCGCCTCCAACACGAGCCGCGAAACGATGTTTTCTGAGGCGATCAGCTCGATCCCCTCCTGCTGCCGGCGCATTTCGCCCCGCATCGCGCTGGCGAGTTCGGGATCGGCGTCGAGGCCGCGAGAGAAGTAGCCGTCGTGGAGGCTTGACATGGCGGGGCGGGACAGAGGCGAAACACGGCTCCTTTCTAAAGCGATTTTTGCAAATTTGAGAGAGTTTTACGGCGCAGGACGCGCCGGACCGAGATCTGGCGCAAGGACGGCAACGAGATGAGCAGCGCATAGGCGCCCGCCTCGGCGGGCGCGGCGGCGGCGGATCGCACGAAGGCTAGCGACGCGTCGTTCACTCTTCGCGCGCGAGAGCGTCCCGCGCTCCAAATCCCATGGCGCGCGCCAGCGCTTGCGGCTCGTCCGTGCCCAGCCGAAACGACGCGCCGTCCTTCTGCGTGATCTCGACGGCCTCGAGTCCGTCGACATTATAAAGCCAGCCCCCCGGCGTGAGATGAACGCCCCAACCCTGCCACCATTTGTTGCGTGCAGGCTCCGCCTTGGCGATCTCGCTCCGCGCGACGCGTCGCTTGAGAAAGCCGGGACCGAAGAACCAGACGAGCTCGCTCGCGGTCACCTCGATCGTCAACGATGAGAAGAGCAGGCCGGTGAGAAGCGTGACGGCGACGACGAGAAGGAGCGTCGCTTGCAGAGTTGCCAAGCCGGCGGCGGCGGCGGAGAGCGCGGCCAGCGCGAAGACGAAGATGATCGTCCAGCCGACCTGTCTGTGCCGGTAGAGACTACGCATGGCTAACACTCCTTCACTTTCTTCCAAACAGCCGCTCGATGTCGGAAAGCTTCAGCTCCACATAGGTCGGGCGGCCGTGGTTGCATTGGCCGGCGCCGGGCGTCGCCTCCATCTCGCGGAGCAGAGCGTTCATCTCCTGCGGCGCGAGACGGCGGCCGGCGCGCACGGAATGGTAACAGGCGCAGGTCGCGAGCACATGGTCGAGCCGACGCGTCAGCGCGCGCGCGTCGCCTTCCTCCAAGAGAAGATCGGCGATGTCGGCGACGAGTTGCTTCGCGTCGATCTCGCCGAGTATAGCCGGAGTCTCGCGCACGAGCACGGCGCCCGATCCGAAAGGCTCGATGAGGAGGCCGAGCGCGGCGAGCTCTTTCAACGCTGGCGTCAAGGCGTGCAGGCGTTGCGGATCGAGATCGAGGACGGCTGGAATGAGCAGCATCTGACTCTGCACCCCTTCCGTCTCGCGCTGGCGTTTGAGCTTCTCATAGACGAGCCGCTCATGCGCGGCGTGCTGATCCACGATGACGAGGCCATCGCGCGTCTGCGCGAGAATATAGGTCTCGTGCAGCTGCGCGCGCGCGGCGCCGAGCGGCGCGTCGAGGTCTTGATGCGCCGCGGGCTCGGCTGCGGCGCGGGCGTCGGCTGCGGGCGGCGCGTGCACATAGGGCGCCTCCGCCGACTCTTCGGCGCCGGAAGGATGCGGCGCGAACATCGCCGGCGCATTGGGCGAGCGGCGATAGTCCCAATTGGCGGGAGGGGAGGGGCGATGATCGGAGCGTGCGGAGAGAGCATTGATCGCGCCGCGCGCGGGGGTATCGGCGCCGCGATGCAGAGCCGATGCGAGCGCCTGCTTCAACGCGCCGACGACGAGGCCGCGCACGAGGCCCGGATCCTGAAGGCGCACTTCGGCCTTGGCGGGATGCACATTCACGTCGATGGCCGCCGGATTGCCTTCCAGAAAAAGCACGACGACCGGGTGACGGTCGTGGCTCAGAAAATCGAGATAGGCGGCGCGCAGCGCGCCGGCGAAGAGCTTGTCGCGCACCGGACGGCCGTTGACATAGACAAATTGCATTTGCGCATTGGCGCGATTGAAGGTCGGGAGCGAAGCCAGGCCGGTCAGGCGAAAGCCCTCGCGCACCGCCTCGATCTCCACCGCATTGGCGACGAAGTCGTCGCCGAGTACCTGCGCGAGGCGGCGCGCGCGCCCGAGGCGATCCGCCGTGCAGGCAGGATAGTCGAGACCGACGCCCCCGCTGAAGCTGAAGGCCACTTGCGGATGCGCCATGGCGAGGCGCTTCACGACATCGGCCACAGCCAGCGTCTCCGCGCGGTCCGACCTCAAAAATTTCAGCCGCGCCGGCGTCGCTGCGAAGAGATCGCGCGCCTCGATCTTCGCGCCCCTCGGCCAATCGCTCGCTCTTATGGCGTGTTTCTCGCCGGCTTCGACGCGGAGAGCGAGCCCGTGCGGAGAAGCGCCCGAGCGCGTCTCGATCCGCAAGTCCGAAACCGCGGCGATCGAGGGCAGGGCCTCGCCGCGAAATCCGAGGGTCTCGATATGCGTGAGGTCGCCGTCGGGGATTTTCGAGGTCGCATGGCGCTCGACCGCGAGCAGCAGATCCGCTTCATCCATGCCGCATCCGTTGTCGATGACGCGGATGAGTTGTCTCCCCCGTCCTCGATCGCAACATCGATCTTTTTGGCGCCGGCGTCGAGCGCGTTCTCGACGAGCTCCTTCACGGCGGCGCTCGGCCGCTCGATCACCTCCCCGGCGGCGATACGGTCGATTAGAATCGGATCGAGGCGGCGGACGGGCATGGCGAACCCAGGAGGAAGGGGTTCGCCATTATAGGGCGCCGCAGCGCATTTGGCCGGCGCGCGCGAGCAAAACACCAGCCCTGTGGATAAGCCGGCGCCCGCTGGGAAAGTCGATATTCTGCTGATGTCGAAAGAGACTTCGCGCGATCCCCGCGCAGAATGGCGCAGGGATCGCGTTCTGTTTGGCTGGATTACTTCTGCGCAGGCTCCGCGGGCTGATCGGCAGGCTTGTCGGCTCCGCTATCCTTGGACTTGGAATGGTGCTTCTTGGCCTTGGCGTCCGCCGGGACTGTTCCCGAAACAGTCAGCGCGAAGGCGGAAAGAATCATCAGCGTGGCGGCGAGGATCTTCTTCATGACTCACTCCTTTTTTCTCGTGACGTCCAACGCGAGCCCACCTCCCCAGGCGCTAGCGCAGACCGCGAGCAGATATAATCTTGCCTGATCCTCCATGCCAGACCCCCGCCGCTGCAAAGAGTTTCTTGCGATACGCATAATCTGCAAGTTTCGTCTCAAAACAACACAAGGCCCATCCGCCTGGCCGCCCGCGAACGGGCTGTAGCGCGATCGGTGGCGCGTCGTCCGTCAGGCTTCTTCTTGGTAATTCGCGATAATCGAGCGCACGGGGGCCGAGAGCGTCCACACGAAGCCTTCAGGCAGGAAGTCCAGCGTCGCGGAGCCATCGAGCGCCTGCGCCACAAGGCGGCGCAGGACCTTGTGGCCAAAGCCGGAGCGGTGCGACGGCGTCACGGCCGGGCCTCCCGATTCTCTCCACACGAACAGGAAGCGATCGGCCTCCAGGCGCCAGCTCAAGGAGATGCAGCCGTTGGCGACGGAGAAGGCGCCGTAGGTGAGCGCATTGGCGGTCAGCTCGTGCAAGGCGAGTCCGATGTTCTGCGCGGCTTCGGGCTTCAGCATGATTTTCGGCCCCTCGACGCGAGCATGCTCGCCGATCTCGCCCGCGCCGACGTCGAGGCAATAGGCGATTTGCGCACGCACGAGATCATGCATGGAGGCGCCGCGCCAGTCCTGCGAGATCAGGAGGTCGTGCGCCATCGACAAGGCTTGCAGGCGCGCGGAGAATTTGCGCTGATATTCCTCAACGGAGACGGCCCCCGTCGCGGTCTGGCGCGACATGGATTGAACGACGGCGAGAATGTTCTTGGAGCGATGCACAAGCTCGCGCAGCAGGTTGCGCACATGCTGCTCCCGGAGCTTGCGCCAGGTGATGTCGCGCGCCGTTCCGACGATCCTGACAGCGCGGCCGCCGTCGAAGAAGGTGCGCCCCCGCACGGAGACCCAGCGCTCGATCTTGTCGTTTTGGCCGATCACCCGGTATTCGGCTTCGTAATCGTCGACGTTTTCGGGGTCGAGCGCCTGAGCGATCGCCTCCTTCGTCCGCTTCTTGTCCATGGGGTGCAGCGCGGCGCGAAACACGTCGAGATTGGCTGGCGCGTCTTTCGAGAGTCCCCAGAGCGCACGGACGCGATCGTCGAGGAGAACTTCGCCGGTGAGAAGATTCCAGTCCCAAAGCCCGACGCGCCCCGCATCGAGGGCGAGCTTCATCCGCTCGATCGTGAAGGCCTGCTCGAGCGGATCGGCCTGGTCGCCGGCGCCGAAGGACGTAAGCGAAGGGGCTGATGTTTCAGACACGCTCTCAATTCCTGCTTGAAATGACATTCTACGGCGCTTCGCCCGCGAGCGCCATCACGATGCGCCATTCCGGCTCTGTCACCGGCTGTACGGAAAGTCTGGAATTTTTTACGAGGACCATCTCGGAGAGACGCGGCTCCGCCTTGATTTGCGCGAGCGTCACGCTGCGCTCGAGCGACCTGACCGCGCGCACGTCGACCATGCCGAACTTCCCGCTCGCGTCCGTCGGGTCGAGATAGTAGCGCTTGATCACCTCGACGACGCCGACGATCGCCTTCTCTTCGTTGGAATGATAGAAGAACCCGCGGTCGCCGAGCTGCATCGCCATCATCTGCTGTTTGGCGAGATGGTTGCGCACGCCGTTCCAGAAGGTGCCTTTTGCGCCGGCCTCGAGCTGCTGCCGCCAAGACCAGGTCGAAGGCTCGCTTTTGAACAGCCAATAGGCCATGCTCAGAGCTCCGCGCCCACGACGCGGCGAAACGGCTTCAGCTCGACGCTCGCGAAGAGTCCGGCTTTGGCGTAAGGATCCTGGTCGAGAAGCGCTTTCGCCGTCGCGAGGTCGGCGCCGTCGACGATGAGCAGCGAGCCGATCGGGCGCTCCTCAGCGTCGAGAAACGGCCCTCCGAGCTTGATGCGCGCCGCATGCGCCTCGAGAAACTCGAGATGCGCCGGGCGCGCCGAAAGACGCACGTTCAGGCTGTTGGGCTTGTCCAGGCAGATGGCGGCAAAGAGCACGAGCGCCTCGCAAAAGAGCGGACGGCCTCGCAGCTATGCAAAAGACACGCCCGTCGGGAGAAGATCAGTCAGCCGGCAGGCTCTTTGGAGTCGAGCATCCGTGCGCCGAGATTGACAATTTCCTGACGCAACGCGGCGACGTCGCCCGCGTCCAGCGAGACGGCCGGCAGCGCCGAGCCGCGCATGCGCTCCCGATCCTTGCGCAGAGCGTTGACCGCTCCCTGCAGCATCGAATTGTCGGCGCGAGCGGTCTCGAGCTTTTCGGCGTAATCGCGCGCCTCGTCGCGCGACTGGCGAAGGGCGGTCTCGATCTGGGCGATCCGGCCCGCCTTTTGATTGGAGTTGTCGCGACTGGTCGTCCGCAAAGTGTTGAGCTCGTCTTCCAGCGCCTGTGTTTTGGTATTCAACTTCTCGAATTCGGGACGCATGCGTGCGAGATCGGCCGCAGCGGCGTCGAAGCCCTGGGCTTTTGGAGAGAGCGAAAGAGTCTCCTTGTGCAACGCCTCGACGGCCCGGCGCAGCTTGTCGTTCTCCTCATGCAGCTCGCTGAGCTTGAGATTCAGCGCGGCTTCCGGAGAGCCCGCCTCGCCGGGAGCCACGGCCGCATATTGCGCTGGATCGACGCTCGCCGTTCGCAGGCCGCTCAACAGTCGCTCGTAGCGCGCCGTCGCCGCGTGCAAGGCGGCTTCCGTCACCGCGAGCAATTCGCCGCGCTCATCGAGCTGCGCGCGCGCTTCGGCGAGTTGGCGCTCCAGCTCCCGCGCCTGCGCCTCGGAGGTGTGGAGCTGCTCGTCATGTTCGTGCAGCTGAACGGTTTTTCGGCCAATCTCCAAAAGGTGTTTGGCCTTTGTGGCTTTCGCCTCCTCGAGCTCCTGCGCCATTTTGCGCTCTCGAAAGGCGTAGTCGGCGCGTAGCAGATCGCGCTGGGCGATCGCTTCCTCGCGCGTGAAGGGCGCGAGCATCTGCAGGCGGCGCATCGAAAGCCGCGAGGCCCTCGCCCACAGCGCCGGCAGGAACAACAAGACGACAAGCCCGGCGATGAGAAAGCCGAGCGCGAGATACATCGCCTGTTCGATCGACACGCTTTGCGCCCCTGCCGTTTCGGAAACGCCCGCCCCGACGACATCGGAGGGACCTGCCTTTTTAAGGCAAGGTCGCCCGAAAATCAAAGCGGCTGGGGTCGCGGTCCGACCGGGCGCGTCCGGTCGAATTGACCGAAATCGAGAATCGTAATGCCTCCTGAGTCAATCCGCTGAAGATCAGCGTAGTCGTGATCGACGAGCACGTCCTGCATCGAATAGAGGCGCCGGCCGCGAACGAGCTGATTGGAGTTTTCGTCATGGCCGCTGAAGATGACGACGAGGGTGGCGTCGGAGCGCGCGAAATCCTCCTTTTCCCAGCCGTGCAGCGGACTTTCCTCGTCGAGCGGGTGCATGAGCGTCCAGGTCAATGCAAAGATCGGATTGTCGTCGCGGGTGAGCCTGAGACGGTAGAATTTCCGGAAGCTCGCGCCTTCCGCCGTACGCTCCGCCCGAAACATCCACAGCTGCGCGGCCGCCTCGGTGATGGCGTTGACGCGCTCGTTGGCGAAGCGAATCATGACCATGCGGACGCCGTCATGCGGCGCGATCACCGGATGCTCTGCGAAGAGCAGCCGCGCTCGCGGGCGCGCGAAGCGGGCGAAAGTCACGCCGGCGACGATCGCGACCGAGGATACGCCGACGAAGGTCGCAACTGTCGCGACGAGATGGCCATAGAGGGAGCTGGGGTGCAGGTCTCCGTAGCCGACGGTCGCGAGCGTCTCGACGCTGAAGAAGAAGTAGTCGGCGAAGGATCCGGGGCGGGCGTTGGCGATCGGATTGTCGCCCCAGGCGGCGCCGAGCAGATAGAGAAGCGCGAAGAGAGCATTGAGAAAGACGAAGCCGACGGCCAGCGAGCCGAAAAACCGCGGCCAGCTCGCCGTCATCGCGTAGTGATTCAGATCCGTCCAGAAGTTACGCGGCAGCCCCTCGGCGACGACCCTGCGCTCGCCGAGCTGGAAGATTTTGCGTTTGGCGCGCGCGCCCATCGTCGCGCGCTCAGAACGGGTTCCAGGTCGGGGTGGAGGTGAATTTGAGATAGCCGAGACTGACACCGAGCCTCGCGCCGAGGCCCGAGCGAATCGGCGTCACCACGACGCCGCCGTCGCTCGAGGAGAGCGAGGTGAAGCCGAGGCCGCCGATGAGGAAGGCCGAACCGTCAATGCCGGCGAAGCGCTGATGGATCGCCTCGAGCGCCGGAAGATTATGGACCAGCATCATCGTGCGATCGCCGTCGGCGCCCGCGTCGAAGCCGAGCGAGGGCCCCTCCCAGAAGATCCGCTGGCGTCCGGCGTTGCGAGTGTAAATCTCCCCTTCGCCGTAGCGCAGACCGCCAATGAAGGCGCCGCCCGCCTCTTGTCCGAGGATATAGGCGTTGGGGCGGCCCCACTTGCTCGTCAGATTCTCGACGCCTTCGCCCAAGCCGCGCGAGATTGAGCCGAAGAACTGATGACCGCTCTCGATGACCTCATTGTTCTGAAAGCTTTCCGGCTGCTGCTGGGGGATCGCGAAGGCGCGCGGCGCCGACAGCGCGAGGCCGCCGGCGGCCAGGCGCAGCAGGGAGCGTCGCGAGAAGGGCGAGGAGGAATCGGGCTTGCTCATATCGAAGACCTCCCGGCGCGGGGGCGCCGTTATGACGACAGCCTGGTCCTCGAAGGTTAAAATAGCCTTGCCAGCGCGCGCTCGCCGCAGGCGACATAGGGGCCGTTGCCATAGCCTTGCGCGGCCTTTCCATAGGGAAAGGGCGCGCCCTGCGGCGTCAGCATGACCCCGCCGGCCGCCTGCAGCACAGCGTCTCCCGCAGCCGTGTCCCATTCGTGGGTCGGCCCGAAACGCGGATAGATGTCGGCGAGCCCTTCCGCGATGCGGCAGAACTTCAACGAGGACCCCGCCTGCATCTGCGCCTTGATCGGCAGGCGCGAGAGGAAGGCCGCCGTCTCGGCGTCGAAGTGCGAGAGGCTGACCATCGCGGTGAGCCCTTCGGCCGGCGCGGCGCGCGTCGCGAGGCGCCGCCACTGGGCCTCAGGGGGCAGCGGCACGCCGGGCTCGGCGGCGACATGGTAGGCCGCCTCGCCCGCGAACCATAGCTCTCCCAAGGCCGGAGCGTAGACCGCGCCGGCAGTGGGGAAGCCTTGCTCTATAAGCGCGATGTTGATTGTGAACTCCGGCCGGCGGGCGATGAACTCGCGCGTGCCGTCGAGCGGATCGATGAGGATGAAGGCCCCGTGCTGCGTCGGCGTCTTGCCGCGCGCGGAGGCCTCCTCGGCAATGCAGGGCGCCTCCGGCATCAGGCGCGACAGCTCGCCGATGAGGTAGGCTTCGACGGCCTCGTCCGCCTCGGTGACTGGGCTTGCATCGCTTTTGAGGCGCGCGCCCTGATCCGCGCGGCTGAATACCGCCATGGCGAGCGGTCCCGCCGCAAGGCAGAGCCTCGCGAAGAGAACCGCGATGGCCGAGCAGTCGTAAGGGGGGAGGAGGGGAAGCATCGTGTCGCCGCTCATGGGATTCCCGATCGAGTTTGGCCACGACTTGCGCGGTCGCCGCTAAGAGCCACATGACCCAAGCGCTGCTCTCTCCTACAATGGCGCATGCCCGAAGTGCTCTTTTATCATCTCACGCGCCGCAGCCTCGAGGAGGCTCTGCCTCGCCTGCTTGAAATATCGCTGGCGCGCAATTGGCGCGTCGCGGTGCAGACGGGCGACGCGTCGCGTCTCAAGCCGCTCGATGACCATCTGTGGTCCTACGACCCCGAAAAATTCCTGCCGCATGGAACCAAGGCCGAGGGGGAGCCCGAGACGCAGCCCATTTATCTCACCGCCGAGGGCGACAATCCGAACGAGGCCGACGCCCGTTTCTTCGTGCATGAGGCCGCCGTCGGGCCCGTGCTCGCCGATCCCGGCGCGGCCCCGAAGCTGCGCGCCATACTGATGTTCAGCGGCGCCGATCCTGCTCAGCTGCTCGACGCCCGCGCGCAGTGGAAGGCGCTGCGCGAGACGGGCCATGAGCTTGTCTATTATCAGGAGGACGAGAACGGAAAATGGATCGAGAAGTCCCGCCACAAGAGCGCCTGAACCCGGAGTTCGCGGCGCGGCGCGAGGCTGCGCGCGCAAGGCTCGACGCGATCGACCCGCATCGCCAGCAGGGCGGCGCCGAGAGCGATCCGCTGCGGCGCGATTGGTTCGAAGCCGTCTATCGCCTCGCGGAGGGCGACGCGGCCGGCGTGCCTTGGGGCGATCTCGCGCCGCATCCGCTGCTCGTGGATTGGCTCGCAGGGGAGGGGTCGCTTGCAGGTCTCCGCGCGCTCGATGTCGGCTGCGGCCTCGGCGACAACGCCGAAGCGCTCGCAGCTAGCGGCGGGAAGGTTCTGGCCTTCGATTTCGTGGAGACGGCGGTCGAGTGGGCGAAGCGGCGCTTTCCGCAAAGCGCGGTGGATTTCCGCACGGAGGACCTTTTTGCGCTTCCCGCCGAGTGGCGCGGCGGTTTCGACCTCGTGCATGAATGCTACACGCTGCAGGCGCTCCCTGAGGCGCTGCTCGGGCAAGCGGCCGAGGCGCTGGCCTCCCTGGTCGCGCCCGGCGGGCGGCTGCTCGTCATCGCCCGGGCGCGCGAGGAGGGCGAAAGCTTCGCGGGCCCGCCCTGGCCGCTGACGCGCAGGCAGATCGAGGCGCTGGCGGTCGGTGGGATGAGGCTACAGTCGGTCGAGACGCTCGCGGCGAGAGGCGATCGGCCGCATTGGCGGGCGGTGTTTCGGCTTGGGTGAGGCTCGGGCCTCCCTCGCTTTGGCTCACCTCGAAAACTTCTTATACTTCAGCCGGTGCGGGATGACGGAATCCATCCCCAGCCGCCGCTTCTTGTCTTCCTCGTAATCGGCGAAGTTGCCCTCGAACCACTCGACATGCGAGTCGCCCTCGTAGGCGAGCATATGCGTGGCGATGCGGTCGAGGAAGAAGCGGTCGTGCGAGATCACCACCGCGCATCCGGCGAAATCGACGAGCGCTTCCTCGAGCGCGCGCAGGGTTTCCACGTCGAGGTCGTTCGTCGGCTCGTCGAGCAGCAGCACATTGGCGCCGCTTTTCAGCATTTTGGCGAGATGCACGCGGTTGCGCTCGCCGCCCGAGAGACTCCCGACCTTTTTTTGCTGGTCGCCGCCCTTGAAGTTGAAGTTCGAGCAATAGGCGCGAGAGTTGATCTCGCGTTTGCCGAGATAGATGACCTCATTACCGCCGGAGATTTCCTCCCAGGCGGTCTTCTTCCCATCGAGCGAGTCGCGCGACTGATCGATGTAGCCGAGATGCACGCTCTCTCCGACGGTGATCGAGCCCTTGTCGGGCTTCTCCTGGCCGGTGATCATGCGAAACAGCGTCGTCTTGCCGGCTCCGTTCGGGCCGATCACGCCGACGATGCCGCCGGGCGGCAGCTTGAAAGAAAGATCGTCGATCAGCAGCCTGTCGCCATAGGCCTTGGAGAGATGATCGAAGTCGATGACGTTCTCGCCGAGCCGCTCGGCGATGGGAATGATGATCTGCGCGCTGGTCGGGGCCTTTTCGCTCGACTTCTGGACGAGTTCTTCGTAGCGCTGGATACGCGCCTTGTTCTTGGCCTGCCGCGCCTTGGGCGAGGCCGCGATCCATTCCAGACTCGGCTTCGAGCGCGCGCTGGCGGGCCTTGTCTTCCGAGGCTTCCTGCATGAGCCGCTTCTGCTTCTGCTTCAGCCAGCTCGTGTAATTGCCCTCATAGGGAATGCCCTTGCCGCGATCGAGCTCGAGAATCCAGCCCGTCACATTGTCGAGGAAGTAGCGGTCGTGGGTGACGATCAGGATCGCGCCCGGATAGTTGCGCAAATGGCCTTCGAGCCAATTGACGGTCTCGGCGTCGAGATGGTTCGTCGGCTCGTCCAGCAGCAGGAGGTCGGGCTGCTCGAGGAGCAGCCGGCAGAGCGCCACGCGGCGCCGCTCGCCGCCCGAGAGCTTCGTCACGTCGGAATCGTCGGGCGGACAGCCGAGCGCCTCCATGGCCTGATCGACCTGGCTGTCGAGGTCCCAGAGGTTCTTGGCCTCGATCTCGTCCTGCAGCCGCGTCATCTCATCGGCGGTCTCGTCGGAATAGTTCATGGCCAGATCGTTGTAGCGATCGAGGAGATCCTTCTTCTCCTTGACGCCGAGCATGACATTGCCGCGCACGTCGAGCTCAGGGTCGAGCTGCGGCTCCTGCGCCAGATAGCCGACGCGCGCGCCTTCGGCGACGAAGCCCTCGCCGACGAACTCCTTGTCGATGCCCGACATGATGCGCAGAAGCGTCGATTTGCCCGAGCCGTTGATGCCGAGCACGCCGATCTTGGCGTCCGGGTAGAAGGAGAGATTGATGTTGTCCAAGACCTTCTTGCCGCCGGGCCAGGTCTTGGTGAGGCCTTGCATGTGATAGATGAACTGACGCGCCATAGGGTGCGGGTCCCGCCGTTAAGGGAATGTTGACGGGCTCTTTAGCGCCTTTCCTCGCGCCAGGGGAAGGTAATTTGCAGTCGAGCGCCATTCTAAAGGGCCGTTCGGGCTGGCTTGACAGCCCCTGCGCTCATTCTCCATAAGCCCGGTTTCGCGGCTGCGCCTTGCGTGGCCTCGATGGGGGAATGTCCCGAGCGGCAAAGGGGGCGGACTGTAAATCCGCTGGCTAGGCCTTCGTAGGTTCGAGTCCTACTTCCCCCACCACTATCCTACCTAAGCGCCTAATTTTATTTCGGTTTCGTCCAGACGGCGCGGATCGGTCCCCCAGTTTGTCCCCCATGTCGGCGCCAGTAGAGGCGAACGCCAGCGAAGCATAGTCCGCGCCGGGACCAGTCGTCAGTCACGATCCATCTCGTTCAAGTCATCCGCAGCGGCCTCGGGTGATCACGGAGGCGGCAAGGCGAGCACGCTCGCCCGACGATCGGTCGAAGCGCGCGCCTTACCGACGGTGCAGCGGCTTCTTCTTCCTTCCGGGAGCGATCTCGCTCACGCGTAGCGCCATGAGGGCAGGGAGGCCAAAGAGCTGGGGCGGCGGCGTCTGGTCAAGGCCGCAAGCCGGCGGAGCCGGGCGCGCGAAGCGCGAGCCTTCAGGGGAGGACGGCGCGCCGGCTAGCCTCTCCCGCGCCCTCATGGCTCACCGCCTCCAGCTTCGTCCCCCGACCACGAACTCGTCGAAGGTGGCGGCGCGAAATTTGTCGTCGGGCTCGATAGCCAAAAGCCGGGCGAGGTGAAGAAAGGCCCTCCCGCGGAAGAACTTGCTCAGATTGGCAGGCTGGGCGGCGAAACCGCAGCCTGCGCGAAGACGTTGATGCTTCAAAGAATGCCCTACGCCAGAACACGCCGCAGGCTGTCCCTTTATCTTGCCCATCAAACCAATGTCGCCGATCACGCGAGTTTGCACGCCAAGCCGGAATTGGTCACGCGCGAAGTCCTATGGGCTTTTCGAGCAGTTGCTCAGAGAGAATTGCGCGTCCGAGCCGCAGCGGATCGTGCAAAGAGTGCGCCGATTTCCTGCGCTGAACGAGCAGACCGATAGCGCGGAGAATGGAGGTTCAAAGATTGCTGCCGCGTTCAAAGTTAGCAAGCGCGGCCCGATTCTGAGGACCAAATTTTGCGCTTCCGGCGACCGTTAGCCTGCGTCAGAATCCGTTGTCGGCACGCGCCGATTTCTCGCGTTCGGAGCGTCGTCGGCTCGCTGTCGGCGTGTCGGTTTTCGTCCGTAGGCGATGGCCGTGAAGAGCTCTGTCGCGCGCTCGGCTCATGGCTTTTCTTCCGCCAGCCGCGTCTTGAACCGGAACGTCGCGCAGTCGCGCCCATTCGTCGAGCTTCGCTGGCTCACAGAGCGCCACCACGCGGCGCCGCCACCGTTTTAGCCCGGCGGCGCATCGTGTATGCTTGCGCCACTGCAGGCGCGTCAGAGAGCGCTTCTTCAGCGAGGGATAAGGCCATGGGTGTTCTTGCTGGCCTATTGGGTTGTGTCTTTGGGGTTCTCGGGATTCTGACGTGGGGAATATTTTTTGTTCCTTTGGCAGCGTTATGCGCGATCGTCGGTCTCCTTAGAGGGATCGTTGGGGGGAGCGCGGCAGGCATTGGAACATCGCTGTTGGCAGGGATCCTTGCCGCGATAGGTTTCGCCACCTCTCCCAGCCTGTGGCTACTGACCGCCGGCCTAATAGGCGCTGCTTTGCCGGATCAACCATCAACTCCCGCACACAGAGCAGACACAGCAGCGAAGCCTGCGCCAAGCGAGTCTCCGCCTTCAGGTAGGGTGAAGGGTCCGGATCAATTAACAGATATACAGTTGTTCTATGAATATGGCCATACTGCACAAGTCGAAAGACGATATGATGACGCGCTGGAATGGTATCGCAAGGCCGCTGACCTTGGTAGTGACAGAGCGCAATATGATCTTGGGATCATATATGAACAGGGCCATGGCGTGCCACAAAATCTCGATGAAGCGGTAAAGTGGTATCGCATGGCCGCCGATCAGGGAAACGCAGGGGCGCGAGACAAACTCGCTCTCCTCAATCCCGGCCAGCGGAAAGATGACCAGGATAGGCCAGAGCCGCCTTTGTCGGCAGAGAAACAAAACACTAAGCCGGAGTCAACGCCAAACAACGAAGAGTCCACTGTTCCTGGTAGAATAGCTTTAAGTCTTCAATGCACACCAGAGGCAACGTCTTCGACTAATCCGAAGGATCCCATCGTCACCGTGGTTATCTCCCTTCAAGGACAGGACTGGCGAGTGACGCATATCGCCGCAAGCGGCGCACGGCATGAACGAAACGCGCAATACCTGATCCATGACGTTTCAAATTCGGAAGCTGCTACTTGGGAAGGAAAAAACCTAACGCGAGCTCATCTCAAGATGGTCGGACAGGTATTCAGTGCTGGAAGCGGAAGCGGAAAATTCACCTACGTCGAAAAAATTTACGATGCCAACTCAGGTGGCAGGCAGACCTATGAGGGAAGGGCGTCATGCACGACTAGCAGTTCGAGGCCGACAGAGAATGAGATTAAACATGGATTGAATGATCGGCAAGATTATGAACAAGTGCTTAGACAATCAGAGATAGACTATGGCGCGAAGTGCGACCAAAGCGGAGCCAACCCAAATGATCCACGTAAACCACAAAACGTTCCCGGAGTTCCTTACGAACTACTGAGAGCTAATCCGAAGGACGCGCTTGATGCGTGCCGAAATGCGTTAGCAAGGTTTCCTCAAGAAGCAAGATATAAATATCAGTTTGCACGCGCTTTGGATGTTGATGAACCTGACAAGGCAATTCCTATTTACAAACAGCTTATTCATGAAAATTACCCGGCGGCATACGACAACTTGGCAAGCATATACATACGAAAGCAGAATATCACCGCAGCAGTATCGGTCTTAAAGTCAGGTGTGACTGCAAACGACCCGGATTCTATGGTTACTTTAGTAAGCCTGATCGAACAAGGCTACCTTCCAGTCGGTAATCCAACGGCCGCAACATTTGCATTGCTTCAGCGTGCCGCGCAGTTAGGTCACTCCGGAGCCCAGCGCGCTCTTGAGAGGAAGAGATTGGACTTTGAAAATGAGCAACGGAAGCAAGCCTTTCAGCAGCAAGAGCGGCAGATGATGCAAAATTTTTTTGGAACTATTCTTCGAGGGGTGGGTCACTGAATTGCCTTTAGATGATCTCCTCAAGCTGTCTGACGATCTCCGCAAATTGCTCGCGGGTCATGGTGTGCACGTCGTTCGCGCCCATCTGGTGGGCCTGTGCGGTTGCACGTTCTAGCAGCGCTTCGTCAAGTTCGCCGGGTTCGCGCGCGACCGTCACCGCCGGCCGCGGTGGGTGGGTGTGGAAGCTAATCTCAGCATGATCGTCGAACGCGCAAATGACAACGGTTAACTTGGGCTGCAGCGCCAGCTCCAGGGCTCGGCGCTCTCCCGCGGCTTCAAGGCGCTCAAGCCGGCGGAGGCGTTGTTCAAGCCTCACGACACCGCCCCAGTCGATTGAGCAACTCGCGCTCGCGAGGCGAAAGCTCACGCCCGTTGGACTTCGCGCGGGCCATTTCCTCGAGTGAGACAACAACGGCGTTCCAAGCCTCGTCGCCATCGGGCGCGGGCTCTGGACTCGCGGAAATCGAAGCCCGTTCAAGGCGCGCGAGGCGCAAGAGCGTTGATCGGTTCACAATTCCCTCGCGTCGAACTGAAGCATCAGGACGTGCATGGCACCGCGGCGGGCCTCTTCGCAAACACGATGCTCGAAACTCTCAGCGCGCTCATTCGGCTGGCGTTCCCAGGATCGAGAGCTGTCCAGAGTCACGATACGCTCATCGCAAATGCGGCAGAGCACGACGATCGACAGGCGCTTGGCGGCGCGGCGCTCGATTTTTGACAGCCGATCTTCGAGTCGCCTCGTCATTGCGCTTCGCTTCGTTTTTCCAGCGCGCGCAGCCGCGCCTCGAATTCCATCGCCTCCAGGGTTTTAGTGAAGGCGCCGACGATCTTGGCGATTTGGTCCGCTTCGCTCGGCGTTACGCTGCCATCGGCGACCGCCGCAAGGATGTAAGCCATAGCCCGCACTGCGTCCGCGGCGCTGTCGATCGGGGGCAGGTCGAGGCTCACCGGACTGTCGCGCCGGGCAGGCGCGATGCGGTCGAGAACGAGCCGCGCCGCAGCCATGTCGCCCCGTTTCGCGGCTTTGATCACGGCTTTGACGACCTCGCCCGCGTCGTCATGCATCATGCGCTCAGCAAGCAGCGTTGCCCGGTGGCGGGCGCCCTTTGGCTTGCCGGCGGGGTTGCCGCTTTGCCCGGGCTGAAAGCGTCCACCCTGATTTTGACCTGAATTTTCAGACGCCGCATTGCTCGTGGCCTTGTCGACGCTGGTGATTGCCGAGCGGTCCGAATGGTCAGTCATCGATCACGGTCCCGTCCCGAGATATAGAGGTAGTGAGTGTTTCCCCCACCGGGCTGGTAGTGAGGGAATCCCCCACCGGGGATTTTGATTTTCGGTGGGGGTTTCTCCCACTGATTTTGGTGGAATCCCCCACTGGGATTTTGTTTTCGGAGCCCGCCCGTCGCGGCCGATGGTTGGAAGGCTCCAGCGGCGTTTGTCGTGCTGCGTCGGCGATCCGGCGCGCATCTTCGATGGTCGTGATGCGCCGCCATTCGTGAGAACCATCGCCGGTCGCTCCCTCGCGCGGGCGGTAGGTCAGGCCATACTTGCTCGGCGCGCGATAGCCGGCATTCCCCGCGCAGCCGCTCTCCACCGAGACGAGCCCGAGCGCCACAAGCTCCCGAATTGCAGGGCCTATTGAGTGTCGATCCACCCCGAATTCCACGAAATGATCGTAGGTTATCGGTAGCGCTCCGTTGTCGCGTCCGCCGTGATGCGCATGCTCAACTTCGATCCTGGACAGCACGCGATGAGCGGAGAGGGTCAGCACGCGATACGCAGGGCTTTCTAGCAGCTCAACGAGCCGGGCTGAGAATTGGCCGGATATCCGATTTCGACGATGGCGTTTCATCAGCTCTTCGGACGTCGCCGCGGCGCCGACGGCAGCCTGAGTTTCAGCAAGCCCTGCCGGTCCAGCGCCTCCAACGCTCTATCGATGGCGCCCGGGACGCGCTTCCCGGCGCGAAAGCGCGCAACCAGGCGGGCCAGAAGCGCGGGCGGAATGAGTCCTGCGTCCGGCCATCCGCCGCACCGTAGCAGCGCCGCGACGGCGGCGCCTATCTTCGATTCCTGGTGCGGGCGCCATCGTCAGGCCTCGCTCTCAGGCAGCGGTCGCCCCGCAATGTAGGCTTTCGCGATCTCGCCGGGCACGACGCTCTTGCGGCCGATCTTTCGCACTGCGACGAGGCCGGCCTTCAGGTCTGCGTAAAAGCCCGTCTTTGAGCGCGAGGCGAGCGCGCAAACTTCCTCGATCGTGAGATTGCCAGCGTTGAGCCGCACTTCGATCGGAAGCGCAGGGTTTTTCTTTGCGAGCGGACATTCTGCTTTCTCCCATGGGCGCCAGCCTTCGCCAGCGGACACGGAAGAAATTCGCGCGGCCTTCGCAGCCAAAATAGATGCGGACGATTTATTGGCCGGACGATTCCGGACCGGATGATTTTCTTGGCCGTCCTGGGCTGCTCCACTCGGGGCTTGGAGCGGCTTCCTGAGCCTCTTTCCAAGCGCTTCGGAATTGATCCGGGCCAACGTCAAAGCGTTCTTTCGCTTCCCGCTTGTACCTAGTTCTTTAGTTTTCAATGGTTTTCCGTCATTCCGTAAGCCAATAAGCCAATCACGGCATTGGGTTTTTGTAGACGCATTCGCAGGTGCCTTCCTGGGCGCTTTCCAGTTCGCCAAGACATCTTCTCTCGGGATCAGCACGCCCGAGTAAGAGCGTTCGTCCTTGGCCACGGAAAGCTCGCCAGGTCCGCGCTATGGGGATCGAAACACATCTCGTGCCATTCCAGAGCCGGAATAACCACGCGCGGAACCGCTCCAATCTTTGAAGCCGCTCGCCACAATCGCTCCGCTTATCAAGCGCGCCTGCAACTCCTTCGCGGCCTGAACCGACTTTTTGTTTTCTTCCCGGAACAATTCGGCAAAAAGACGCGGGCGGGACGAGCGCAAGGTCCCAGCCCCGAAATATCGGCGGGTCTTTCAGGCCCATATCGCATCCCGAGATGATCGCCCCTTCAAACAAGATAAAGGGGCCTGGATCGCGCCAAATGCGCCAGTGATCGCGAAACGCCTGCGAAACGTCACGAACTCTTTCAACGTCCCGATATGCAATCCAGGCGACGGCTTGAGCGGAGTCCAGGCAAGCTGGCCCAACGGGTCGAATATCGACGCCTCAGGGCGCCCGGCAAAGAGAGGCAAATTCCGTTCGGTTGCCCATTGTTCCGCGGCCTCCGGCGAGATTTTGCCAAATCTAACGAGCAATTGAACGTTGTCGGAATTTTCAGCGCCCGCCAGCCCCATTTGGCAGAGGCGGGCGAACTGGCGCGCATCTATCCCCAGCATCGCGAGCCCTCCGCGAGCGCCCATTCGAGCGCAAGGGAAGCGAGCGGGCTTGTCTCGCTTGTCGGCTGGCCGGCCTATCCCTCGCGCGTATGGTCACGCCTGCCTGAGTTGCACGACGTTCTCGGCGTCCTTCCGTCCGCAGTGTTGATCCCACGCGGTCATGAGCGCTCGGCGCTTCTTGAGGGCGTCGCTGCGCCGATAGGCTTGCTCGGCCTTGTCGCCGAGACGATGGGCGAGCGCCGCCTCGGCGACCTCGCGCGGGAAATGCGTTTCGTCGCCCGCCCAATCCCGGAAGCTCGAACGGAAACCGTGCACGGTCGCGCCCTCGCCGCCATTGCGCGCCAGCGCTCGCTGCATGACAATGTGAGAGAGTCGCTTCGCGCCTTGCGGGCTTGGGAAAACCGCGTCGCAGGTGCGGACCGTTTCCAGAGCTTCGATGATCTCCAGCGCCCGCCCCGCCAACGGCACGATGTGCTCGCGCTCGGCCTTCATGCGGTCAGCTGGTATCGTCCACACTGCGGCCTTGATATCGATCTCGCCCCACGTCGCGCCGAGAACTTCGTTTGTTCGCGCCGCCGTCAGGATGGCGAACTCCAGAGCGCGCGCGCCAGTCGAGGCGTCATTGCGAAGGCGCTCCAGGAAGGCGGGAACGGCGTCGTAAGCCATCGCGGCATGATGGCCCTTGGTCAGCTTGGGCGGCTTCGGCAAAAGGTGCTTCAAGTGTCCGCGCCAGCGCGCCGGGTTCTCGCCTGTGCGATGGCCTTGGGCGCCGGCGGCGTCGAGAACTGCCTCGATGCGCCCGCGCAGCCGGCTCGCAAGGTCCCGTTTCTCGTTCCAAAGCGGCGTGAGTGTTTCCAGCACGGCGGCGGTGTCGATCTCGTCAACCCGTCGAGACCAGAGACGGGCCGCGCCCTGGCGCAGCGACGCGCGCCATTGGTCGAGATTGCGCGCGCTGCGGATTTCCTTCTCCTTGGCCTCGAGAAGCCGTTCCGCGACGGCTCCGAACGTCGGGACTTCATCCGCCTCAGCTCTCGCGTGCCGCCGCGCGCGACGATCGGATTCTGACCGGCCCGCTTCACGCGGCGCGCCTCGTCGCGCAGCGTGCGGGCCTCAGCAAGGCTCACCCCTTCGTCGAAGGAGCCGAGCCCCATTTCCGGGCGCTTCCCCTTCCAAGAGAATCTGTAGACCCATGATCGCCGCAGCGTCGGCGAGACACAGAGGTAAAGCCCGCCGCCGTCCAGATGATAGCCCGGCGTCGCGGTCGCGACCTTCCTCGCGTTCAATTTGCCGCTCAAGCCCATGCGCTGGTCCCCCATCTGGTCCCCCATACGTGAGCGGATTATAGCGAACGTTGGCGAACGCGCAAGAATGCTGAGCGGAATTTCTCCTTGATTTTTCGCGGTTTCGAAAACGCTGGCGAACGTCCGCGCGCCCTGAGTGGCGGGACTACTTCCCCCACCATTTTCTCAATACGCTCTCAGTCGCCTTGAAGGCAGTACAGCGCCATGACCTTTTCGCCGCGCTCGATTGCAAGCCCGCGCCGACTCGGTCAGACTTGGCTTTAGTCCGGTCCCGTGAGCGCATGACCGCGTTCTATCTGCCCGGACCCTTTCGGACGCCCTTCGGCGATCAGGCTCATCGCCCGGCGCAAATGGCCTTCGGCGCGATGCAGCGCCTGGTCGGCCTCTTCACGTTCGTAACCCTGCAGGAGGAGGAAGGCGAGCTTGACGCTGCCGCCGGCCCGTTCCAGCGCCTCATGGATCTCGTCGCCGCTGCGGCCGGAAAGGCGCGACAGAATCTTTTCGCTTCGGCGCACGAGCTTTTTGTTCGACGCCTGCACGTCCACCATGAGTCCGTCATAGACGCGGCCCATCAGGATCATGACGAGCGAGGACAGCAGCAGCAGCGCGATGCGCTGCGCCGTGCCCGCCTTCATGCGCGTCGAGCCCGCGATCGGCTCCGGACCCGTGTCGAGAAAGATCGCATGATCCGCCTCGTGCAGCAGCGGCGCGTCGCGATTATTGGCGATCCCGACTGTCAGCGCGCCGCTGCGCTTGGCTTCCCGGAGGCTCGCCAGCGTGAAGGGCGTCGTGCCGCTCGCGGCCAAGGCGATCATGGCGTCGCCGGGACCAATCTGATGATGGCGAAGGAGCTCGACCGCCTGCGTCTCCTCGTCCTCCGCGCCTTCGACGGCCTGCAGCAGAGCGCTCGTTCCGCCAGCAATGAGCAGCAGCAGGCGGTCCTGCGGCCAGCCGAAGGTCGGCATGAGCTCGGCCCCGTCCTGCGCCGCGAGCCGCCCCGAGGTGCCGGCGCCGACGTAAACGAGACGCCCGCGCCCGCGCAGGCGCCGCTCGACCGCGAGGCTCGCCTTCTCGATGGCCGGTCGCGCCGCCCGCACGGCGGCAACCGCGCTGAACTGCCCCTCGATCATGCCTTCGAGGATCTCTGCGGGTTCCCAGAGATCGATTTTGGCGTAGCGCGGGCTCTGTCGTTCGGTATCCATCGGACCTATCGGCGCGGGACCTCGTGTCCGCATATGCTCAGCATAGCAGGAAATTCAAGCAAGGCTGCTTTTCGCGCGCCTTGCGATGACGCGCAACGGTTTCGCGCCGTCTCGTCGCCGGGCTTTCGCTCGCCCCGCGGGCCTTCTTGTGAGATGATCTCTGGGGCGGGGCTTTGGAAAAGAGCGGATGAGCCTTCTCGACGTTCAGATGAGCGCCGACCTGCGGGCGGCGCCCGAGGCCGTGCGGCGCCAGAAAGTTGTTCTCGCCGACGTCATCGCCGCGCTCGTCGAGCGACTGCGGCGGCGTCCGCCCCGGGTGGTGGTCACTTGCGCGCGCGGTAGTTCTGCGCACGCCGCAACCTTCGGCAAATACCTCATCGAGCGGCATTTCGGCATCCCCGTCGCCGCCGCCGCCCCGAGCGTCACAACCCTCTACCATAAGAGTCTGCGCCTTTCGGATCAGCTGTTCCTCGCCGTCTCGCAATCGGGAAAGAGCGGCGATCTTGTCGAGTTGGCCGCGGCGGCGCGCGCTTCTTGCGCCGCGACCGCTTGCATCACGAATGACGCGGAGAGCGAGCTGGCGCAGGCCTGCGAATTCGTTCTGCCCATGGCGGCGGGGCCGGAGCTCAGCATTCCCGCGACAAAGACCTTCATCGCCTCGCTTTCCGCGCTTGCGAGGCTAACCGCTTCATGGGGCAATGACGAGGCTCTCGCCGGCGCGCTGGAGCGTTTGCCAGACCGCCTCGCAAAGGCTTGCGATCTCGATTGGAGCGGGCTCGTCCAAGCGTTGAGCGGCGCGAGTAGCCTCGTCACCATCGGGCGCGGGCCGACGCTCGCGATTGCACGCGAGGCCGCGCTGAAGCTCAAGGAGACCTCCGACCTTCACGCCGAGGCCTTCTCTTCCGCGGAATTCCTGCACGGTCCCGTCGCCTTGGTGAGCCCGCGCTATCCCGTTCTCATGTTCGCGCCGACCGACGCCGCCGCGCAGGGCATGGTTCATCTCGCCGACGATCTGCGAGCGAAGGGCGCACAGCTGTTCATCACCGACTCGGAGGCGGGAACCCCTGGCCGGCTCGCGGCGCTGGCGCCGGACCATCCCGAAACCGACGCGATTTGTTTGGTCCAGAGTTTCTACGCCATGGTCGTTCATGTCGCGGCGGCGCGCGGGATCAACGCGGATCAGCCTCGCCATTTGCGCAAGGTCACGCGGACGCGATGACGAACCCCAAGCGATATGCGATCGCCGCCGACATCGTCTTCGACGGCGCTACGGCGCACCGCGACGGCGCGGTCATCGTCGATGGCTCGACGATCGCGGCGGTCGCCGCACGCGCCGACCTGCCCGCTCCGATCGAGATTTACGCGGCCCCGCCGGGCGCCTGGCTCGCGCCGGGCTTCATCGACGTTCAGGTCAACGGCGGCGGGGATGTCCTCTTTAATGACGATCCGACTCCGGAAGGGGTCGCGAGGATCGTCGCGGCGCATCGAAAATTCGGCGCGACCTCGATCCTGCCGACCCTCATCACCGATACGGACGAGACCATGGCGGCGGCGCGGCGCGCCATCGAGCTCATGCTCGATCGTGAGCCGGGCGTGCTCGGCCTGCATCTCGAGGGCCCGTTCCTCTCGCCCAAAAAGCCCGGCGTGCATCGCCGCGACCTGATCCGCCGTCCTGAGCCGCATCACGAACGCATGCTGACCTCCTTCGAGAAAGGCGTTCTGCTCGTGACCCTGGCGCCGGAGCAGACGCCCGCAGGCTTCATCGCGAGGCTCACCGCCGCGGGAGTGAGAGTGGCTCTCGGCCATTCCATGGCGAGCTATGAGGGAACGCGCGCCGCTATGGCGGAAGGGCTCACAGGCTTCACGCATTTGTTCAACGCCATGCCGCCGCTTTCGGCGCGCGAGCCGGGGCCCGTCGCGGCGGCGCTCGAGCAGCCGAACGCCTATTATGGGTTGATCGTGGACGGCTGGCATGTCGCTCCGGCGATGCTGAAGCTGGCCCTGCGCGGCGCGGGACACGCCATGCTCGTGAGCGACGCCATGCCGCCGGTCGGCGGCGCGCTGGGCGGCTTCATGCTGCAGGGCGCGCCGATCGGGGTCCGCGAGGCGCGCTGCGCCACCGCGGAGGGCGTGCTCGCGGGCTCCGCGATCGGAATCTCGACGGCGGTGGCAAATTGCGTCCGGCTGCTCGGGACGCCGCTTGAAACGGCGCTGCGGCTGGCGAGCGCAGAGCCCGCCGATTTCCTGGGGCTTGGACATCGGCTCGGCCGACTTCGCGCAGGGTTATCGCGCCGACATCGTGGCCTTCGACCCTGGCGACATGAGGGTTTTAACGACCTGGGTCGCGGGGCGGAGGTCTGACGCGTAAGCGTTGGCGCCTCTGACGTTTTCCTCGTCTTGCCCACTTCATCCGTAGGATTTACACGAGGGCGTGGTCCCCGCATTTCGGAGAGATTGAGATGTTGCAGTCAACGGCCGCGCCGGGTTTTCTCAGTCGCCAGCGTACGGTCGCGGGGCCGGGATTCAACCGCTGGCTGACCCCGCCGGCGGCCTTGGCCATCCATCTCTGCATCGGCATGATTTACGGATTCAGTGTGTTTTGGCTGCCGCTCTCCAAGGCGATTGGCGTCACGACCGCCAAGACCTGCCCCGCCGACATGGGCCTCTTCGCTGAGGCGTTCGCCAGGGACTGCGACTGGAAGGTCGGCTCGCTCACCTGGACCTTCACGCTGGCCATCGTCTTCCTCGGCTCCTCCGCCGCCGTCTTCGGCCACTGGCTGGAGACGGCGGGCCCGCGCAAGGCCGGTATCGCCTCGGCCTTCTGCTGGTGCGGCGGGCTCCTGATCTCGGCGCTCGGAGTCTATTTGCATCAGCTCTGGCTGATCTGGCTCGGCTCCGGCGTGATCGGAGGCATTGGCCTCGGCCTCGGCTACATCTCCCCGGTCTCGACGCTGATCAAATGGTTCCCCGATCGCCGAGGCATGGCGACGGGCCTCGCCATCATGGGCTTCGGCGGCGGCGCGATGATTGGCGCGCCGCTCGCCAACTATCTCATGGCCTATTTCACGAGTTCGACCCCTTCCGCGCCGCTTAATGCCGTCTTCGAGCGCCTCGCCACGCCGAATGAGGTCGGCGTTTGGCAGACCTTCGTGGCCCTGGCGCTGATCTACTTCGTCTTCATGCTTTCCGGCGCCTTCGGCTATCGGGTGCCGCGCGACGGATGGACGCCCGCCGGCTGGATGCCGCCCGCCGACGCCGACAACGCCATGGTGACCCATCGCCACGTGCATCTCGAAACCTCATGGAGGACGCCGCAGTTCTGGCTGCTCTGGGGCGTGCTGTGCATGAATGTGAGCGCCGGCATCGGCGTGCTGAGCATGGCCTCGCCCATGCTGCAGGAAGTGTTCGGCGGCCGGCTGATCGGGCAGGATATCGGCTTCGACAGTCTTAGCGCGGCGCAGAGGACGCAGGTAGCGGCCATCGCCGCGGGCTTCACCGGCCTTCTGTCGCTGTGCAACATCTTCGGCCGCATTGGCTGGGCGAGCTTCTCCGACCGGCTCGGCCGCAAGCTGACCTACGCCATCTTCTTCCTGCTCGGCGGCGTGCTCTACGCCTTTGCGCCCGCGGCGGCGCGCGCGGGGATGCTGGCGGCCTTCGTGCTCGCCTTCAGCGTCATCCTGACGATGTATGGCGGCGGCTTCTCGACGATTCCCGCCTATCTCGCAGACCTATTCGGCACGCATATGGTCGGCGCGATTCACGGTCGCCTGCTCACGGCATGGTCCACAGCGGGCGTGGTCGGTCCGTGGCTCGTCACCTCCTTCCGCGAGCGCCAGCTCGCAGCCGGCACCCCGCGGGAGGCCGTCTACGATCAGACGATGTATGTGCTGGTCGGGCTCCTCGTCGTCGGCCTCGTCTGCGATCTCCTCGTGCGCCCAGTCGCCTCGAAACATTTCATGACCGACGAGGAACTGGCGGCCGAGAAGAAGACGACGGTCGCGGCTGTCCGGCATGAAGAGGAAGAGACGCATGCCGATTTCGAGGACTTCGAGGAGGAAGAGCGCGAGGGCTCAGCCGTCGCCGGCGCCGCCCGCATTGGACCCGGACGGGTCGCGCCGAGGCTGAGATTGGGCGGCGCGTTGGTCATGGGCCTCGCCTGGCTCGCCGTCGGCACGCCCCTGGCCTGGGGCGTGTGCGTCACGCTGCAAAAGACCGCGGCGATGTTCCATTAGGGCCACCGCAGACGCGCTGGTAAACGAAAACAAGGCCGTCACGGCGTCGCGCGCATCTGTGCTATCGTGCGGCGGCGATGTCGCCGCGGGTCGGCTTCATTGTGGTGAACCTGCGCCGAGAGCGAGAGACGGCGGATTGCATCTGACTTTTGCGAGGAGATCGAAAGTTGAGAAAGACTTCCCTTTGCCTGTTGATCGGCGCCGCTGTTTCTTTTCTTGGCTTTGAAGCGGAGGCCTGCACGCGCATCCTCTATGAGACCGGCGCGAAGACCTTCCTCGTCGGCCGCACCATGGACTGGATGGAGGACCCCAAAACAGACCTGTGGTCCTTTCCCAAGGGCCTTCCGCGGGACGGGGGCGTCGGGCCGGGGTCGATCAAATGGATCGCCAAGCACGGTTCGGTCGCGAGCTCATTTTATAATGTCGGCACGGTCGACGGCATGAATGACGCCGGCCTCGTCGCCAATGCGCTTTATCTCGTCGAGTCCGACTATGGTGATGCGGCGACTTCCAAGAAGCCGAAGCTCTCCATCGGCGCCTGGACTCAATATGCGCTCGACAACTTCGCAACGGTGAGCGAGGCGGTCGCCGCGCTACAGAAAGAGCCCTTCGTCATCGTCGCCCCCGATCTGCCGGGCGGGCACAAGGCCGGCGCGCATCTCGCTATCGCCGACGCGTCGGGCGACAGCGCGATCTTCGAATATCTCAAGGGCAAGCTCGTCATCCATCACGGTCCGCAATATCGCGTGATGACCAACTCTCCGAGCTATGACCAGCAGCTTGCGATCAACGCCTATTGGCAGGACGTTGGCGGGCTGAAATTCCTTCCCGGCTCGGTGCGCGCCGCGGACCGCTTCGCCCGCATCAGCTGGTTCCTCGACGCCGCCGCGAAAGCGAGCGATCCGCCCCTCGCCACGGCCACGACCTTCTCGCTTACCCGCGCAGTTTCCGTTCCGCTCGGCATCGCCGATCCGGAAAGGCCCAACATCGCCTCGACGATTTGGCGCACGGTTTCCGATACGCATGCGCGGCGCTATTCTTCGAGTCGGTCTACACTCCGGCGATTTTCTGGGTGGACATCGATACGTTGAAGCTTGCGCCGGGCGCGAGGCCCGCAAGGCTCGATCTCAGTGGACATCCCATTCTCTCCGGCGAGGTCTCGGACAAATTCACGCCGGCGGAACCTTTCAAGTTTCTATCGCCCTGAGCCCGCTGGCGGTGGCGCTGGACGAACCGCGCTCGGCGCAACGGCGGAGCTTCCCAACTCGACAAAGGTGCGATAATGTCTGCCGCGCCGCCGATCGGTCCCTTGGCGGCTACGCTGTCGAGAAGAGAAACGTCTTGCGCCGCTCCATCATTGCGTTTGTCATCGCCGTATTGATCGCCCCGACGGTGACGGCGCATGCGCAAAATGCGGCGAAGCCCGCCTATGTGGTGCAGGCCGAGCATAATTACCGGCGCGCGCGCGCGGGTCTCAAGGCGGCTCAGGTCGCTCTTGCGCGCCTGGAGCAGGAGGAGGCGCGCCTCGGGCGCCAGGCCATGCGGGCGCACGGGCAGTGGATCGAGCCCGCAAAGCTTTGGCAGGCCAAACTGGCGGCGCAACACCGTCTGGCTTTCGCGCAGCAGACCGCGAACCAATCCCTCGTGGAGTTGAACGACGCGCGCGACGCGGCCCGCGTTGCGAGAGCCGGACGCGTCCCGCAGCCCGAGCCTTTGTCCACGCCGTTTTGGGAGTTCTGAGGAGGACCGGAGTGCGCCCTATCGCGCCGGAATTGCTGGGCGAGCGCAAGGCCGCAGCGCTTCCGCCGTGGCAGAGCTTGAGCTTGGCTATAAAAAAATCGGCGCGCGCCACAGATTGCACATGCACTCGGCGCAGGGCGTATGGGCAAGCAAGCCGCCGCCGGAATGATGGTGCGCAAAGGCGAAGGCCGGCGGCGCTTTGCATCCGTGCGGTTGCCGATCTACTGTTCAGACGATGGCTGCAACCGCCAATGAGCCGGAGTCTCGCGAACCACGACGCATATGTTGTCTGGGCAGCATTAACGTCGATGTGACAGTGCGTCTGGACCGCCTCCCGGAACGGCATGAGAAAATCGCGGCGCGAGAGACGCGCGTCGGCGGGGGCGGCTCCGCCGCCAACACGGCCGTCTGGCTTTCGCGACAGGGGCTGAGCGTAAGAATGCTCGGTTGGGTCGGAGACGATCCGCTGGGTCAACTCGCTCTTTCCGACCTTCGCGCCAATGGCGTCGATACATGCGGCGTCAAAGTTCTACCCGTCGCGTCGCCCATCGCCATTTGCCTGTCGCCCCCCGATGACAACAGGATCATCGTCAGCCCCGTCGTCGCGGCGCCTTGGTCGCCCTATGACGTCGCCGACCGCGTCCAAGGCGCCGACTGGCTGCACACCACCCTTTGCGAGCCATCCTTTCTGCGCGACGCGAGAAACGCGCATTGCGCGCCGCAAGCCGCTCTCTCTCTGGAGCTGAACGGCCGCTACGATCCCGTTTTCGCGAACCTCGCGGACTACCTGTTTACAAATTCCGACGAGCTGGCCCGAAGGCTGAAGACGGACGACCCCGTCGGTTTCATCAAGGAGAAGCACGGAGCGGATCGCGCGACCTGGTTCGTCACTCAGGGAATGAAGGGAGTCGCGATCATCGCGGGCGGAAAGGTCGAGACCGTCGCGGCTATTCCCGTCGAGCCGGTGGATCGGACTGGTGGCGGCGACGCGTTCAACGCGGGAGCCATAACGGCCCTGTCGTCGGGCGCGGATCCCCACCAAGCCGCGGAGGCCGGGCTACGCTTGGCCGCGCAAGCTCTGCTTCGTCTGGGCGCGCATTGAGATAAGAATTTGCGATCAAAAGCGCGAGCGCGCGAGCGCAGCGCGATGCCTTGAAGAAAGCACCTGCACGAACTCGCCGTTCGACTGATCGAGAGCGAAGAGGCTCGCATCTTCGATGCTGAAGAAGGCCCCGTGGAGAGCCAGCGTTCCGGCTTTCTCGGCCGCGACGACTTTTTCGAAGCTGCGCAAATTGGTAAGCCCCTGCTTGATCGACTCTCGCGCGAGTCGATCGGCGTCGGACTCATCGAAGACGGCGGGGGGCGGGGCGATTTGTCCCGCGGCTTGCGCGAGAATCGAGTCCAATTGCCGATATAGTCCTCCTTTGCCGGGGCAGCCTTCTCTGCATAGTGATCGAGGAAAGCGCGCACGCCCCCGCAGCGGGCGTGACCGAGCACGACGATCTGGCTCACCTGCAAGATGGAGACCGCATAGTCGATGGCGGCCCAGGAGCCGTGAGAGTAACTGTCGGAGCCGTGTGGCGGCACAAGATTAGCGATATTGCGCGCGTCGAAGATCTCGCCGGGCTTGGCGTCGAAGATCTCTTCCGGCGTCACGCGTGAGTCGCAGCAGCCGATGACGAGCGTGTGAGGACGTTGGCCGCGCTCCGCGAGCTCCCGAAATTTCTGCTGCTCGCGCTGGAAGCGTCCGGAGAGGAAGCTTTCGTAGCCGTCGAGAAGGTGGCGCTCAGCAAGGGCGTTTGACGTTCCTGATCGATCATGACCTCAGCCGATTTCGAGAGAGACGCTCACAAATCGCGAGCCCCAAATCTAGTTAGGCATGGCGCGCCGGTCCTCGGCTTTCTTTCTCGCTTCCCGCCTGCGCGATGACGTGATTGAGCGCGCCGCCCAACAGCAGCATCGCGGCGAGCGCGTTCAGGAACACGATCGCGATCATGATCGACGCGAGGCCGGCGTAGGTGGATACGTAGTTCTGCGCGAAGCCTAGGAGATAAGCGCCGAAAGCCGCGCCGAAGCCAAGCCAAGCCGCCATCGTGACCAAGATGCCCGGCGCGATCATCGACAGCGACAGCGTGCGGGCCGGCAGATATCGATGCGCGACGAGGAGCACGAGCAGGATGACGGCGGAGGAAACCCCGTAGCGCACGGGCGTGTAGGAGATCGCGAGCCGTCGCGCGGTCTCGGGCGCGGCTGCTTGCAAATGCGCCCAAATGAGCGGCGCCACCAGCATCAGAAAGGTGAAGGCGAGAAGCGCCAGCGCAGCCATCAGCACGAAGAGCGTCGATTCCAGTCGCAGCAGCCACCAGGGTCTCAAATCGTTTAGCGCATAGGCTCTGTTCAGTCCGACGCGCAGCGCTTCGACAGCGCTCGTGGAGAAAAACAGGGAGAGCAGGGCGCCAATCGTCAGCAGTCCGCCGCGCGGCTCGGTCAGGACGCGATGGATTTCTGCGCTGATCGGGCCGGCGATGTTCGGCGGCCAGGCGTCGAAGAGAAGCTCGGCCGCCTTGTCGGCGATCTCGGGCGTGCCGAAGAAGCCCGCGACCGCTCCGACGAAAATCAGGAAAGGAAAGACGGAGGTGAGCACCGAGAGCGAAATATAACTCGCGATCGGCCAACCGTCGTCCTCCACGAACTTGACATACGCCGCGTAAGCTAGGTTCAAGACGCGAAACATTTAACCTCGAAGGAAGCGGCGGTTGCAGGACCACGCCCATATGGACCCGGAACTGCAATGGGGCAATGACTGGGCGCCCACCCCGCTCGCCTGGCCGACTGCGTAAAACAGATTTCTCCTTCCACCCACGAAATAAATTGATGGAGGTCCTTAGTCGGCGCGCATGCGGTCGCGGTATGCGCGGTCGCGTGCGCCTTCTGGAGATCGGGCGCCTATTTTTCGGCGTCGCTCTTGTCGCGTTGGAGATAACTGCGGGAACTCGCATCGGTGGTGGCCACGGGTATCGGCGGCGTCACCTCGTTGTTTGCCTTCTGGGGTTCTTTGTAGCCCGGCATCCCCGGCGTGTTTGGCGGCGCCCAGTTGCCTGTGTCCGCAGCGAAAGAGTTGCCGCTGAGGCCGGCGAGAGCCGAAACAGCGACGAGAGCGAAGAGCGCAGAATGTCTAAAAGCCATCGTTGTCTCCTGCTGCATTCGTTCTTGTGTGAAGGAAGCCTCTGCTTCCGAGTATAAGATTGTGGCGCCTCGCGAACTTAATTTGACAACTGCGCGACTATCTTCTGTAAATTCGCTCTAGTTGCTATGCTAAAGCTTACTGATGGCTGCGAGGGGCCAGCGGGAGCAAGCGCCGAAACTCGGTAGTCGAACGCAAAAAAGCGCCGCGCCGAGGCGCCGGCGGCGGCTCGCCGGGAACGGCGGCGGCGCGGCTTCGTTTTCAGTCGGCCCGGCTTGGCTTCGAGGCTGCGGCAAGCCAGAGCAGCGCGGCGGCGCCGAGAACGGCGGAGAGGGGCATGGCCGCAGTCCAGGTCGCCTGCGAGGCGAGCAGCCCGCAAATTCCGGCGCCGAGGCCGTAGATCAAGAACATCCCGATCTGTCGGGAAGCGGCGAGTGGCAGACGGCGCGGCGGCCGCAGCAAGGCCTGGGTCGTCGTGGCCACGATTGAGGTCAGCGTGCTGGTGAATACGACGGTTGTGATCCCCGGGCGGCCGAGCAGCCGAGCCGCCACACTCTGTATCCCCATCGCCGCGGAGGCCGCGACGATGAGCGGATAGACGGCGACGTCGGCGATCGGCCGGTCGATGAGCGCCCAGGCCAGCGCGAAGATGGCAAGAAGGCAGGCTTCGAGCGCGAGGAGGCGCCATACGGCCTGGGGCTGCGCAAAGGCGCGCAGCCTGGTCTCGAGGCTCGCGGAGGCAAGGGCGCCGCCAGCCAGAAAACCCACAAAGGCTACGAAGGGACGTGAGGCCCGCGTCAGATGCCCCTGCCCGATCGCGAGCCCGAGCAGGGCCGTGTTGCCCGTCATCGCCGACGGAAAGACCTCGCCGAGGCTGAAAAAGGCCAGCGCATCCATGGCGCCGGCCGCGAAGCTGAGCAACGCCAGCGCCACGTCCACCAACTCCAGGCGTTCTTCGGGGGGGTCGACAGGTGTCGTGTTCATGGCGTGCATGCCTCGCGCGACCGGCGCTCCTTGGAGCGCATGAGAAAACTCAAAGGAAACGCGCTGAAGTTGTTGGTTGGCGGAAGGGGTGAGATTCG
>CAWEGE010000002.1:0-33189 GCA_963808525.1 uncultured Alphaproteobacteria bacterium | reverse complement strand
GCGTTGGCGGACGAGAGTCGACCCCGGTCGTGGCGTCGGCGCCCGCGTCAATCCAAGCCGACGCGCTGGTGGGGAGCTGGGGTCTGGCCGCTTATCATCGCGACAGCGACCGCCCCCGCACCGAGGCCGAGGCGAAGCGCCAGTGCAACAACCCCTATGTCATCAAGCGCGGCCCCAACGGCAGCGTCATCATGCATCTCGCCGATGTGCCCGAACCCCAGGAGCTCGTTCTCAAGGGCGGTCCGGGCGGCGCCAATTTCCTGGGGCCCGCAGGACCGCCCGGGCTCCCCGAGGATCGCGAGGTCTTTTCCGTCTCGCCGAATTCCTTCAGCGTGAAATGGGTCAGTCCTGAGAACTCCACGCGCTACGGCATGATGGTCTACGTGCGCTGCTGACGGCTATCCGTCGTCACTCGATGAGATCAAGACAGCTCTGTGAGACCCAGATGAAAGGACCGAAGTTGACGCTTCACAATTCGCTCCTGCGCCGACTGATCATCGTTCTCGGCGCCAGCCTCCTCGCCCTGCCCGTCGCCACGCCGACCTTGGCCGCGGGCGCGGCTCAGGACGAAATGCAGATCGACGATCAGCCGGGCTACATCCCGAACCCGACCGACGAACATCTTGAAGGCCCGCTCGAGCGGCAGGTGGTGTTCTTTCGCACCACTGAGCCGCCGGGATCGATCGTCGTCCACACGAATGAGCGCTTTCTCTACCTCGTGATGGAGAACAATCGCGCGATGCGCTATGGGATCGGCGTGGGTCGTGACGGCTTCCAATGGGCAGGCCAGCACAAGATCTCCCGCAAGCAGGAGTGGCCCGACTGGCGCCCGCCGCCGGAGATGATCGAGCGGCAGCCCTATCTGCCGCGCTTCATGGCCGGCGGACCGGGCAATCCGATGGGCGCCCGCGCCCTCTACATCGGCCAGACGATCTATCGCATCCATGGAACCAACCAGCCGCAAACGATCGGCCATGCGGTGTCCTCGGGCTGCTTCAGGCTCGTGAACGACGACATCGTCGATCTGTATGAACGCGTGCCGGTCGGCACGCGCATCGTCGTCAAGCAGGCCCCGAGCCTCTAACGCCATCGCGCTCAACCCAAAGCCGTAGTGAATTTCAGTCGCGGAAGTCTCTGAGCTTCTGCGGAAATTCGCCCGACCCCTTAAGGCTATCGCCAAACGAGGTGATCATGCGATCGCGCCAGTTTTCCATCAAGACGTCTTTCCCCGCGCTGACGGCGCTCTTGCTAGCTTTCCCCGCCTGGGCTGGCGCGACGACGCTGAGCGCGGTGAAGGACCGCGGCGAGCTCATCTGCGGCGTCAGTGCCGGCATTCAGGGCTTCTCCATCGCCGATGACCAGGGCCAATGGTCGGGCTTCGACGTCGACTTCTGCCGCGCGGTCGCCGCGGCGGTTCTTGGCGACGGGTCAAAGGTGCGCTTCGTGCCGCTCGGCGCGGAGGAGCGTTTCCCCGCGCTGAAAAACAAGAAGATCGACGTGCTCGCGCGCAACTCGACCTGGACGATCACCAACGAAACCGACCATGACGTCGCTTTCGTCGGCGTCAACTATTACGACGGCCAGGGCTTCCTCGTGCCGAAAGCCAAAAAGGTGACCTCGGCGCTGGAGCTCGGCGGCAGCAAGATCTGCCTAAAGAACAGCACGGAAAGCGAGATCAACCTCGAGGACTACTTCGAAGCCAATCAGATGAAATTCGAGGCGGTGAAGTTCGAGTCCCTGCCTGAGATGCTGAAGGCCTACGAGGCCGGCAAATGCGACGTCGTGACGAGCGACACGTCGCAGCTCTATGCCGGGCGCCTCGAGCTTTCCAATAAGGGCGACCATGTGATCCTGCCCGACATCATCTCCAAGGAGCCGCTCGGGCCCGTGGTGCGCCAGGACGACATGCAGTGGTTCGAGATCGTCAAATGGGTGAACTACGCCATGCTGAACGCCGAGGAGCTCGGCATTTCCTCCGCGAACATCGCGGATGCGAAGCAGTCAAAAAAGCCGGCTGTCCGGCGCTTTGTCGGCGCTGAGGGCGACTCCGCCAAGGAGCTAGGCCTCTCCTCCGACTGGGCGGTAAACGTCGTCAAGGCGGTCGGCAATTACGGCGAGTCGCTCGACCGCAATGTGGGACGTCAAGTCGCCGCTCGGCATCACGCGCGGTCTGAACCAGCTTTGGACGCTGGGCGGCATCCAATATGCCCCGCCGATGCGGTAGGAGTTGAGGCGCGAAGAAGGGGCGCTTTCGCCGCCTCAGGCCTTCCTTCCAGGGCGCGGCGCGCGCCCTGGAGGCGCACCTTGGGGGAATTTGCGCTCGAGCTCGCCCATGCGGGCCGGCGGAACGCGCAGGCGCAGGCGCTGGGCGCCGTCCGCCAGAGCTTCGCGCGAGAGCACCTCGGCGTGGGCATAGGCCCAGGCGAGGCCCGCGCCGTCATCGGCGGCCACTGTGACCTCGCGCGTCTCCCGCGCCTCGCCGATCCGCGTCTCGATCCGCTCGAGCAGCGGCGCGATCCCCTCCCCCGTCAACGCCGAGACCAGCGCCACGGGATTTTCATTTCCCCGCGACGCGACGCGCAACGCCGCCTCGCGCTCGGGGTCCAGCGCGTCGATCTTGTTCCAGACCTCGATCATGGGCTTGGCGTTCTCGCCGGAGAGGCCGAGTTCCGACAGGATTTGCTCGACGTCGCGCGCCTGGGCCTCGAAATCCTCGCCGCTCGCGTCGCGCACATGCAGCAGCAGGTCCGCCTGCGTCACCTCCTCGAGCGTCGCGCGAAAGGCGGAGATTAGAAGCGTCGGCAGGTCGGAGATAAAGCCGACCGTGTCGGAGAGTAGCGCCGCGGCGCCATGTGGCAAACGGAGGCGGCGCACCGTCGGGTCGAGCGTCGCGAAGAGCAGATCCTCGGCGAAGACCCCTGCCCCGCACAGCCGGTTGAAGAGCGTGGATTTCCCGGCGTTGGTGTAGCCGACGAGCGCCACGACCGGGAAAGGGACGTCGCGGCGCGTCTTGCGGTGCAGACCGCGCGTGCGCTTCACCTTGTCGAGCTCCTGCTCGATCTTGCGCATGCGCTCTTCGATGAGGCGCCGGTCGGTCTCGATTTGCGTCTCGCCGGGACCGCCGAGGAAGCCGAAGCCGCCGCGCTGCCGCTCCAAATGGGTCCAGCTGCGCACGAGCCGCGACTTCTGATAGCCAAGATGGGCGAGTTCGACCTGCAGCGCGCCTTCCCGCGTGCGCGCACGCCGGCCGAAGATCTCCAGAATGAGCCCGGTGCGGTCGATGACCTTGCAGCCCCAGGCCTTCTCCAGATTGCGCTGCTGCACCGGTGAGAGCGCGCAATCCATCGAGACGAGCGCGATCTCCTCGTCGCGGACGACGTCGCTGATTTCCTCGACCTTTCCCTTGCCAAGAAAGGTCGCAGGCCGCGTCTCGGCGAGCAGGACGAGAACAGCCTGGCGCACGTCGAGATCGATGGCGAGCGCGAGGCCATGCGCCTCCTCGAGACGCTCCGCCGGCTCGCGGCGGAGACTGTCCTTCGGGCTCCGCGACGGATAGGGGCCGATGACGAGCGCGCGGGTCTTCTCGCCGGCTTTTGGTTTCGGCGAGACGGCCTTCGAAAGAAAAGCGTCTTCCTTCAATCGGCTAACAGTCCTCCCGCTTCACGCAGCGTTTCATAAAGCGAGGGAAGCGTGACAGATTCAAAATTCGCGCCTCTAGGCCCGCCCGCGCGATCGCAAGCGTTCGTTTCGCTTGCGATCGGAGTCGGCTGGAGAAGCGCCATCCGGTCCTTTGGACGATCAACGCGACTTCTCGTTGCTCTCTCCTTCTTCGGCAGGCTCGAACATATGAATGGGGTGGCCCGGCATGATTGTCGAGATCGCATGCTTGTAGACGAGCTGGGAATGCCCATCGCGCCTCAGCAGCAGACAGAAGTTGTCGAACCAAGTGATGATCCCCTGGAGCTTGACGCCATTGACCAGGAAGATTGTAAGCGGGACCTTGTTTTTTCGAACAAAATTCAAAAACGTGTCCTGCAGGTTTTGCGCGCGCTCAGACATTCGCTAGTCCTGTTCTTGTTGGTTGAGCGGCGAAAAACGCCGCCTCGAGTTCGTAGCCTCGAATAATTCCAAGCCGCGTATTAGAGCGCGGCTCGCTGCGGCGCGCAAGGCTTTCGAGCGAGAAATGGCGTCGAGGCGAGCCCGAGCCTCGAGCAGCGCCGGCGAAGCCGGAGGGCGCGCGGCATGGATCATGCCTGTCGATAGCAAAGCGGGAAGCCTTGAAGTTGTGGGGTGGCGGTGACGGCGCAATTCAGACCAGGCCGGACTTTGGAGCGTGGCGACGCCCATGAGTGAGCCGATCCGCGCCATAGTGATCGATCTCGAAGGCGCCGCCCTGCCCATGAGCTTCCTGACCGGGACGCTCGCGCCGCTGGCGCGGGAGAAGCTCGGGGCCTTTATTGCGGCGCACGCCGAGGAAGAGGATATCGAGGAAGCGCTCGAGGAGACTGGGCGGCTCATGGGCGGCTTCGATCTGAAGCCCAGCGAAGCGGAAGCGCTTCTGCTGCGCTGGATGAAGCAGGACCGCAAGGCGACGCCGCTGAAATTCCTTCAGGGCCGCATCTGGCGGGAGGCGCAGGAGGCGGGCGCGCTGGAGATCGAATTCTACGAGGACGCCGCCGCAGCGCTCAAAGCCTGGTCCGCCGCCGGTCTTCGGCTCTTCGTCTACTCCTCCCAGTCGCAAGAGGCGCAGAAGATGCTCCTGGCGCACACGCCCTATGGCGATCTGACGGGGCTCTTCGAGGGCTTCATCGACACGACGCTCGGGCAGAAGACCGAGCCCGGCTCCTATCGCGATCTCCTCGAGCGCTTGGCGATGCCCGCGGAAGCGATTCTCGTCCTCTCCGGCAATGAGGAGGAATTGGACGCGGCGCAATCAGCGGGCCTTGCGACCGCCCGCGTCATGCGCGACGCGACTGAGAAGAGCGGCCATGCCGCGAGCCCGGATTTCGCGTCGCTGCAATTTTGAGGAGGCCGGCTCTCATGGCGAGCTTCACTTTGGAGACGCGCAAGGGCGCGCGCAGCGAAGTCAAGGCGAAGGACGGCGTGACGCTCATGAAGCTCATTCGCCGTTCGGGAGTCGAGGAGCTCGTCGCGCAATGCGGCGGCTCCTGCGCCTGCGCCACCTGCCATATTTATCTGACCCTGCCCGATGGCGCGACGCTCCCGCCCATGCGGCCCGACGAAAGCCAGATGCTCTCGACCGCGAGCGAGCGGCGGATCACCTCGCGTCTGGCCTGCCAGATCAAGTTCGATGCGGCTCTCGACGGGATGCATGTCGCGATCGCGCCCGAGAATCTCAATGACATTTGAACAAGTGGGACGTCGTGCTCCCCGCTCCTCCCCTCGTTGAGCCGACGCCCTCCATGCAGCCTCGGAAGCTCGGCCGCTCCAGCCTCGCCTGCGCGCCGCTCGCGCTCGGCGGTCATGTCTTCGGCTGGACCGTGGACGAGGCTGCGTCGCACGGCCTTCTCGACGCCTTCCTGGATCGCGGCTTCGCGCTGATCGACACCGCCGACACTTATTCGACCTGGGTGGACGGCCACCGCGGCGGGGAGTCGGAAACCATCATCGGCGCCTGGCTGAAGGCCTCGGGCAAGCGCGAGCAGGCGCTGATTGCGACCAAGGTCGGCGGGGCGATGACCGATGTCGGCCGAGGTCTCTCCAAGGCCCACATCATCCGCTCGGCCGAAAACTCGCTGCGCCGGCTGCGGACCGATCAAATCGATCTCTTTCAGGCGCATTTCGACGACACCGGCGTCGCCATGCAGGAAACGCTGGAGGCCTTCGCGAGCCTCGTCAAGAGCGGCAAGGCGCGCGCGGTCGGCGCCTCGAATTTCTCAGCGCCGCGGCTCGCGGAAGCGCTGGAGACAGCGCGCGCCGAAGGGCTGCCGCTCTATTCCTGCTTGCAACCGCACTACAGCCTCGTCACCCGCGCCTTCTACGAGGGCGAGTTGCAGGCGCTATGCCTCAAGGAGGATCTGGGCGTGCTGCCCTTTCGCCCCCTCGAAGCGGGGTTTCTCACCGGCAAATATCGCTCGATGGCGGATACTGAGGGGAGGCCGCGCGGCGCACTCGTCGCCCGCATTCTCGACGACCGCAGCCTCGATATTCTGGGCGAGCTCGACCGCGCCGCGCAAGCGCTGAACGCTACGCCCGCCCAGGTGGCCATCGCCTGGCTGCTGGCGCAGCCGGGCGTCACCGCGCCCATCGTCAGCGTGACGAGCCTCGCTCAGCTCGAGGAAGTTTGCGATGCCGCGACGCTCGCGCTCGACGCCAGAAGCCTGAGGCGCCTCACGCTGGTCAGCGCCTGACGCTGGCGGCGCCATGACGCGGTTTTGGCCTCGATGTTGCGTCTTTTTCGTTCATCGTGGCTGCCGGGACGCTGAGCGAGGAGATCCCATGCCGATCAAGGAAGAGGATATTCAGGTTGGCAAATGCTACCGATCGAGGGGAGGCGAACAGAATTCGGAGAAATACACGATCATCAACATCGTGCGCGGGATCGTAACCTATCAGAGTTGGACGACCGACCCCTACCGCCTGTCGCTTCGCACCAATACCGGGATCAAGGCGTTGGCCGAGGTGATTTTTAAGGAAATCCCCTGTCCCGACCGCAGCGCCGATAAGAAGATCGATTATTTCGATCCCTCCTGAGGCGGCCACGAGGGCTGGTGCTCGGCGCCGACGGTTGGATTTCCCGCCGGAACGGCTCCATAAGCGCCAGTCAGCGCTAGCGGAGGGACAATGGCGCAAATCGGGGGCTCAGAAGAACCGCGCGTCCTTTCGTCAGCGCTGGACGAAGCGACAAACGCCGCGGTGGAAAAGCGCGGCTTCATCTTGCGTGCGCCCGCGGGGGCCTGGGTGTTTCGCGAGGGCCTCGCCTGCGAAGGCTATCCGATCATCGTCTCGGGCCGCATCCGTGTGCAGAAGACCGGGGCGAACGGCCGCGAGATCGCCCTCTACCGGGTCGGGCCCGGCGAGACCTGCGTGATCACCACGGCCTGCCTGATGCGCGACGCCGTCTATGACGCCGAGGCTATGGCCGAAACGGACGTGACGGCGAAGGTCCTGCCCAAGGCCGTCTTTCGCGAGCTTCTCGCCACCTCGGAGAGCTTTCGCGACTTCGTTTTCCGAGCCTTTAGCGCGCGGCTGGCGAGCCTCCTGGCGCGAATCGAGGAGGTCGCTTTCGAGCGCATCGACCGCAGGCTCGCGCAGCGCGTTCTCGACGCGGCCGACGCGGAGGGCGCGGTCGCTCAGACGCATCGGGAGCTCGCCGTCGAACTCGGCACCGCGCGGGAAGTCGTCAGCCGGAAGCTCAAGGACTTCGAGCGGAGCGGGTGGATCGAGCTCCATCGCGGCGGTCTTCGGCTGCTCAACCTCGCGGCCCTGCGGCGAATCGCCCATGACTAGCCCTGCTCGTGACTTTGTCGCCGACGGCGCCGCGCGAGAGGCGCAGCCTCGCGGGGCTGTTTTCTGAAGAGGGGGAGTCTTGCGATGACGAAAAATCTGGGAACGATCGATCGCACGCTGCGCATCTTCGTCGGTCTGGGGCTGCTCGGCGCGACGCTCGGCGGCTATCTGCCCGTCTGGGGCTGGATCGGCGTCGTGCCGCTCGCGACGGCCGCCATCGGCTGGTGTCCGGCCTATCTCCCCTTGGGGCTCAAGACCTGCGACAAACGGTAGATCGGGCGTCGGCGCGCAAAAAAGGCCCACACTGCGGGAAAACTTCACTTGCGGCCGCCTTGACAGGCCGCCTCACTAAAGCCCAAAGCAGGCTCCAATGCGAAAGCGTGGCGCGAGGCCTGCAGTCGCGCCCTTCATAGGGAGACTATATGAACGCCTCTGGCGCGGCGCGGCGCCGCTTCTTCTCCCGGCTCTTCCGGTTGGCGACGGCAGTCATGCTGCTCGCGGGCGCTTTCGCGCTCGGCGCAGGCGCTCTCCAACCGGCGCAGGCCGAGGATTTCAAGGGCAAGTTCGGCGAATGGGACATGCGCTGCGAAACGCCTCCGGGCGCGAGCAAGCAGCAATGCGCGCTCGTCCAGCGCGTTACGGCCGAGGACGTTCCCGGCCTCAATCTGATCGTGCTGATCTTGAAGCTTGAGGACGGCAAGACCCGCCTCATGAGGGTCATTGCGCCGCTCGGCGTGCTGCTGCCGACCGGCCTCGGCCTAATGATCGACGAAACCAAGATCGGCAACACCGGCTTCGCGCGCTGCAATCAGCACGGGTGCATCGCCGAGGCCGTCATGGACGACAAGCTCCTCGACCAATTGAAGTCCGGCAAGACTGCCACTTACATTGTCCACGAGGTGCCGGATAAGGGCATTGGCCTGCCGGTTCCGCTCGCGGGCTTCAAGGAAGGTTTCGCGAAACTGCCATGAGCGGACCGGCTGGAATCTGGCGACGACGATTGGCGCAGGCTTCTGTAGCGGCCTGCGCCTTGCTCCCGGCGGCCACGCCGGCGCGAGCCGAAGAGCAGCAGCCCCTCTCCGGCCGCGTGATGCAGTGGTTCGGGGTCGGTGGCGACGCCAGCAAAGACCTAGCTCCGCCACCCGAGGCGCCGAAGCCCGCCGCTGCGTCGCCGGCCGCTGCGCCCGCCACCGAGCCTCTGTCGGAGGGCACTTACATACCCGGGGCGAACGTCGTCATCGTCGGTGGCGGCCCGATGCAGAACCGCGTGCTGAAGATGATGGGCCTCACGGGCGGAGATGAAGCGCCGGATGGCGCCGCCGCCGCCGAGACCGCGCAGAAGAAGGCCCTCGCTTCGGGCATCACCGAATGTCCCGACATCGTCTTCGACGGCTCCGGCGCCGAAATGCGCTCGCCGGCCGACGCCGACGCCTCTAGCGTCGCCTATCAGCTGTCAATCACCCGCACGGCGCGCGAATGCGCCCTCGCAGGAGAGAATGTCTCGATGCGCGTCGGCGTGCTTGGCGCCGCCATGTTGGGCCCCGTCGGCAAGCCCGGCGACTATTTCGGAACCGTGCATGTCGCGGTGCGCCGCAAAAGCGACAATAAGCTCTTCGGCGATAAGACCTATCGCGTCGGGGCCGAAAATTGCGCCCAGTCAATCGCGCGCCGATTTTACCCTGCTCGTCGAAGACCTGTCCGCGCCTTTCGTGAACGCCAAGGCTGCGGATGATTACGAGATCCTCCTCGGCTTCACGAGCGCGGCGAACGACGCCGCGAAGAAGCGCCCCAAGAAGAAAGCCGGCGGGTAGTCGAAGCCCTGAACCCCTTAAGACTTCGCGGCGCCCTCGCTTGCGGCGGAATGGGGCGCGCCTCGGTTGCGATCGCCCGGAGCTTGGGACTGACTCACTGGGGCCGACGCCGCCCTGCCAAGCGCGGCGTCGGCGCCTTGCTTGGCTGCTAGGCCCGCAGCGCCTTCAATCCACTGATTCCCTGCGTGACGAGGAAGTCGCCGCTCGCGGGCTGGGCGCGCAGCGCGGCTTCCGCGATCTTCGTCGCGGCGTCGGCCGCGGCGGCGCGCACCTCGGCGACGGCCTGCGCTTCGGCAAGCGCGATCTTGTCGGTGATCTGCTTGTCGCCGCGCGCCGTCCATTCATCGAGACGCTTACGCAATTCAGCCGCGATCAACTGAGCCTCTTCCTTGGCGGCGGCGACGATGGCGGCGGCCTCGGCCTCGGCTTCCGCCTTCTTTTGCTCGAAAGAGGCGAGCAAAGCCTCGGCCTCGGAGCGCAGCCGCTGCGCTTCGGCGAGTTCGCCCTTCACCTTGTCGATGCGCGTGTCGAGCGCGCCCACCAGCGCGTGCGGGGCGCGCAGCTTCAGCAGTAAGGCGATGAAGAGGGCGAAGCCGATGGCGACGAAGACCTCAGCCTCGAGATGTTGAAGATCCATGGCGCGGCCTCCTTAACGAGCGGAGAGTGAGCGAACGGCGGCCTCGATGGCCGACGCGTCGGCCTGGGCGCCGGTGAGCTTGGCCACGATGGCCGCAGCGGCCTCCTTGGCGACGCTTTCGACCTGCTCCATCTTCTCGGCCTTTTCGGCGGCGATGCGCTGCTCGGCGGCGGCGAGCGCCTGGGCGAGCTTCTGCTCGGCGGCGGCCCGATGCGCCGCAGCTTCCGCGGCGGCCTTCGCCTGCGCCTCGCGGCCGATGCCCTGCGCCTCGTCCTTCTTGGTGGCGAGCGTCGCGTCATTGTGCTTGGCCGCGATCTGCGCTTTCGCCTGAGTGGCGCGCGCCGCGTCGAGATCGGCGTTGATGGTCGTCTCGCGGGTCTCGAGAATATTGGCGACGCGCGGCAAAGCGAGGCGCGACATCAGCAGGTAGAGCGCGCCGAAGACGAGCACGAGCCAGACGAATTGGGGCGCCCAATTCGTGGAGTCGAAGGGCGGAAAAGCTCCCCCTTCATGCGCGCCGCCGGGCGCGAGCGTTCCCTCATGGGTCTCGGCGGCGAACTTCTGCGGCGCCTCCTGCGCCAGGGCGTCGGAAGTCATGGAAGGCGGCTCCAAAATGAGAGAACGCGCGCCGACTTTCGGCGCGCGCGTGAATGTGTTGCCTTATCCTACTTCAAATACAGCAGGATCGCGATCAGAAAGGCGAAGATGCCAAGACCTTCGGCAAGCGCCGCGCCAATGATCGCATTGGTGAACTGGCCAGCCGCCGCGGACGGATTGCGCAGCGCGCCATTGACGAAATTGCCGAAGATGATGCCGACGCCAATCGCTGCCGCACCGGTGCCGATCGCCGCAAGCCCAGCGCCGACGAGTTGAAGTTCACTAGCCATTCTATGCTTCCTTCAAGATGAGGCCAACTCTTTGTTGTTGGATATTTATCAGTGGCCCGGGTGAATTGCGTCGTTGAGATAGACGCAAGTGAGCGTGGCGAAGACGAAAGCCTGCAGGCAGGCTACGAGCAGCTCCAGCGCATAGAGCGCCGTGATCGCCAAGAGAGGAATGGGCGCGAGCAGCGCCCAGGCGCCGGCGCCCAGCAGCAGCGCGACGAAACCGCCGAACACCGCGAGCGTGATGTGGCCCGCGAGAATGTTGGCGAAGAGACGCACCGAGAGCGAGACCGGGCGCGACAGGAAGGAGATGATCTCGATCGGCACCAGCGCGACCAGCACCGGCTTCGGCACGCCATGCGGCACGAAGAGACCGAAGAAATGGAAGCCGTGGCGGTAGATGCCGTAGCCGACGACGATCAGCATCACCAGCATCGCAAAGGAGAAGGTCACGACGATCTGGCTCGTAACCGAGAAGGTGTAGGGCGCGAATCCGATCAGATTGGCGATCAACACGAAGGCGAAGAGCGAGAAGACGAAGGGGAAGAAGCGCATGCCCTCCTCGCCGGCGACCTGCCGGACCATGCCCGCGACGAACTCGTAGAGCATCTCGGCGGCCGCCTGCAGCCGCGTCGGCACGACGCGCTTGCCCGCGGTCGCGAACACCATGAGCGCGACGACTCCCAACGCGACGATGAGCATGTAAAGCGAGGCGTTGGTGAAGGAGACCTCGATATTGCCGATGCGATGCTCGAAGAGCCGCACCAGCTCGAACTGCTCGATCGGATTTGGCTTTCCTGCAGCCTCGACAGCCATTCTCGACACCTTTCCGGACGGGGGCCCGTCCGCTCTCTTCGCCCTTGTTGAGCGCGCAAGCGCCCGCGCAAATTTTTCAACTTTCGTCGTTCGCCTGGCCGTTGCTCGTCTGCTGACGCATCGCGAGGCGATAGACGTTCCAAAACCCTGCAGCGGCGCCGAGCCCGAGGAAGACCACAAGGCCCCAGGGTTTCGCGCCGGTCCAGTAATCGACGACCCAGCCGAGGCCAGCGCCGACGATGACGGCCGCGACAAATTCGGAAAAGACGCTGAGGCCAGCGCTCATCGCTTTCGCAAAGCCGCTGTTCTGCGGAGCAGCTTTAGCCACCCGTTCCGCCTCGCGCGCGTCGCGCGCTCTCAAGGCTTCGTCGAGCTTCGCCAATCGCGCTTGGAGTTCAGCCTCTTTCTTTTCCGGATCGTCGCTCATCCAAGGCTCCCCGGCGCCGACGCCGCGAAGATGCTCCGGCGGGGCTCGTCAGATCCTCGAGGCTGAGGGGTTCGACGCGGATGGCGCCGCAATGCGGCATACCGTCCAAAACCGCGCGGACCATATGGGCGCGATAGGGCGAAGTCAAGACAAAGGCCGCGCGATTTCAGGGGGCGCGGCGCGCAAATTTGGGGCGTTTCGTTGGGCGTCTGGCCAGTCCTGCGGCTCGGCCGGGCTTTTGCGCCAGCGTGGCCTTGTCTGATGAGGAAACTGCTCAATATACGCATTTGCGTCGGGCGTCGTGAAGTAGAACTCGGCGTCATAACCCGCTGGCCGAACGGCTCCGCGAGGGCGAGCAAAAAGAGGAGATCGCCAATGACTTCACCTTCGAAAACCGCCTTGATCGGCGCCGCTTGCATACTCTTCATGGCTTCCGCCCTGCCCGCGGGGGCTGTCGTCCTCTCCGGGTCGGCGATCGATTTGCAGGCCGCAAGCGCGCCCCTCCTCGAGGACGCCGCCTTTGGACCGCCGGCGGGACACCGCTGCCTCAAGTGGACGCGCCGCATGAACACGCGGCACGGTTTCGCCCGTCGCTGCGTTCAGTGGCGTTGAGCCGTAGCGGCGAGACCGAAAGACCCGCGCAGAGGTTTGGCTGAGCCTCTTGCGCAATCCCAATGATGAGCAGAGAGACTCGGCTGGCTCGAGGCTCTCAGCTTCCTCCGCAGTCCTGGCGGCAATGTCGAAGCTGCTGAGGGTCGACCCGTCCTCATCTCCGAGCCGTTGCCGCGACCTCTTTCCACGCCTCGAGCTTTTGCGCAAAGCTCACGCCCGCATGCGCCGGGCTCGTCGACGGCAGGCATCGCGTAGCGATCTCGGCGACGTCGGGGGGCAAGGTCGGACGCGCCAGGGTCAGATACAAGCGCTCCGCCGTCGCGCCGTTGAAGAAGATCGCCGCGATGTGCCGATGATCCACGAAGAAGCCGGCAAAATCATTGGCCGCCACGCTGCGCTTGTCAATTCGGTGATCGAGGCTGCCCGGCCGCGTGGCGCTGGCGCAGACGTCCCAAAGCGCGACGCGCGCCTCGACAAGGCGCTCCAACCGCTCCTCGTAGGCGTGCTCCGGTCCTGCGTAGAAGAGTCCGCCCATGATCCGCCAGAAGGCGTTCTGCGGCTGCGCGTAATATTGGCTGGCGGCGAGCGAGGCCTGTCCAGGGAGCGAGCCGAGAACGAGCACGCGCGCATCGCCGCGCGCCACGGGCGGAAAGCCGAAGAAGCGAGTCATGGGGCTTTGGAGCATCCGGCGAGTTATCCCCTGCCCGCCCGCTCGAGACGCGCGAAGATCGAGACGATGAGCGCCTTCTTGTCGAAGTTGAACACTTCGGTCTCGCGCATGGCGGCCGAAATCTCTTCGAAGGCCTCGGCGTAGCCGATCACGGACGCCGCGCCCCGTCCGGCGAGCAAGCGCACGCGCCCGTCGAGAAAGGCGTGCAGCGCGCGCACGAAGCTCTCGAAAGCCTCCTCATTGTCGCGCCCCGTCAGCCGGTCGGCGAGCGCGTGCACGGCGTTCCAGTCCACGCGCGGCAGGGCGGCGAGGATCGCCTAAATCGCCGCGTCGAAAGCCGCGCCTTCGCCGTCGAGCAGACGCAACGCCGCGCGCACGGAGCCACGCGACCCTTGCGCCGCGCGCAAAATCTCGGCCTCGGGCCGCTCCGCCCAGGGCGGGCCGAGGCTCAGCGTCGCGGCGGCGATGTCCCGCTCCCCGAGGGGCTCCAGCGCGAGCTTGCGACAGCGCGAGCAAATCGTCGCGAGAATGCGCGCCGGGCGATGCGCGACGAACAAAAAGACCGAGCGCTCCGGCGGCTCCTCAATGATCTTCAGAAGCGCGTTGGCGCTGGAGCGATTGAGCTCGTCGGCGGCGTCGACGATCGCAACGCGCCAGCCGCCGACGCCCGAGGCGCTGTGGAAGGCGCGCGTGACCTCGCGCACGTCGTCGACGCGGATCTCTGTGTAATGCCGGCGGCTCTTCTCGTTCCAGGCGCGTCTCAGCGAGAAGACGTCGGGAAGCGCCTGCGCCGCCATCCGCCGCGCCGCCGGCGCCTCCGCGGGAACGAAAAGAGAGCTGGCCTCCTGCACGACGGCGGCTCTGGGATCAGGGTGAGCTTGGAGGAATCGCGCGAAACGCCAGGCGAGCGTCGCCTTGCCGATCCCCTCCGGTCCGCCGATGATGGAGGCCTGCGCCAACTTTCCGCTACGATAGGCGTCGAGCAGCGTTCGCTCGGCCGGCTTATTGCCGAAAAAGCTTAAAGTTTCGCGCGGATGCGGCGCGCCGGGGAAACGGTCGCTTTCGGGCGGCGCCGAGGGCTGGCGGCTCATTTCGCGGGAAGACCGGCAGCCTGCGGCAGATGAAAATGCTCCGAGACGAGCCGCAGAATGTCTTGCGCAACTTCCCCCATGGGCCGCTTCGAGTCGATGACGCGGCAGCGGGCGGGCTCATGTTTGGCGATGTCAAGAAAGGCGCGCCGCAGCCCCTCGTGATAGGCGAGGTCGCGGTTCTCGAAGCGGTCCCCGCCGGCGCCTCTGCGGCCAGCCCGCGCAAGCCCTTCGGCTGCAGGCAGGTCGAGGATGAAGGTCAGATCCGGGCGGCGTTCGCCCAGCGCGATGCGCTCGAGAAGCTCGAGCAGGCGCATGTCCGCCCCGCCCATCGCGCCCTGATAGGCGCGCGTCGAATCGATGAAACGATCGCAGAGCACAACGGCGCCCCGGCGCAGCGCGGGATCGATCACTCTATCGACGTGGTCGATGCGCGCCGCCGCAAAGAGCAGCGCCTCGCTCAGCGCGCTGAAATTCTCGGGGCTTTGGAGCAGCCGCTCGCGCAAACATTCGGCGAAGGGCGTGCCGCCCGGCTCGCGCGTCGCGACGACGTGCAGCCCCGCCTGCTGCAGGGAATCAGCCAGATGGCGGATTTGCGTCGACTTGCCGGCGCCCTCGCCGCCTTCGAAAGTGATCAGGCGCCCGGGCGCATGCGGCCCCAAGGCGTTCATTTTTTCTTCAGGCGCTCGAGGCGGTCGTGGATCGTCGCGGCCGCCGTTTCATAAGCCGCGTCGAAGGCGCGTCGCGGCAAGGAGCCCTGCTCCACCAATTCCGTCGCATAGACCGGCTGGTCGAGAATGACGCTCGCGCCGCGCTTGATCTCGATGTGGCCGATCTTCTGTCCGGCCTGGACCGGCGCGACGACCGGGCCCTCATAGACGAGGCGCCCGGAGAGCTTGTCCTAACTCGTGCGTGGCAGCAGCACGCGCAAATCCATCTTGGCGGCGACGGGCACAGAGCCTTCCGTCCCGCCATAGACCTGCGCAGCGCCGACCGGCTCATCCGCCTTGAAGAGAAACTTCTCCTCGAAGGCGCGGAAGCCCCACTGCAGCAGCTTGCGCGCCTCCTCGGCGCGATCCTTGGCGGTTTTCGCCCCATAGCCCGCGAGGATCAGGCGGCGCCCCTCCTCCACCGCCGAGGCGACGATATTATAGCCGCTCTTCTCGTCGATATTGCCGGTCTTCAGCCCGTCGACGCCGATGTTCTGATTGATGAGCGGATTGCGGTTGGGCTGCTTGATTTTGTTCCAGAGAAAGTCCTTCTCGCCGAAATAATGATAATATTCCGGATAGGTGTTGATGATGTGCTCGGCGAGAAAAGCCATTTCGCGCGGCGTGACCTTCTGATCCGGTCCCGCCTGCCCCCAGGGATTGCCGAAGCTCGACTTGGTGAGCCCGAGCTCGGAGCCGCGCTTGTTCATGCGGATCACGAAGGCGTCTTCCGAGCCGGCGAGGCCCTCGGCGAGCGCGATCGCCGCGTCATTGCCGGAGACGATCACAAGGCCGCGGATGAGGTCCTCGACGCGCACCTTCGTGTGGACGTCGGCGAACATCGCCGAGCCGCGCGAATGCGCGCCGCCGTCACGCCAGGCGTGCTCGGAGATCTCATACTCGTCGTCGAGATGGATCTTGCCCTGCTTCAACTCGTTGAAGATCATTTCGGCTGTCATGATCTTCACGGTCGAGGCCGGAGCGACATAATCCTCCGCCCCCTTCTCGAAGAGGACGGCGCCCGAGTTAGCGTCGATGAGGATCGCGTGGGCGAAGCCGGTCTGGAAGTTCTCTGCGCGGGCCGGCGCAGCATAAAGAAGCGCCGCAAAGGCGGCGGCGAGGATCAGTCTCAACGGGCTCATAAGCTTCGCATCGTGTTGCGGCGCCGAGGCGCGCGGGCGGCCCGCTGAACATGCCGCGCCCGGCGTCGGAAAGCAATCGGCCGCGGATGTCAACGACAGGACTTTCGCTGAACTGCGTAAATTACCGACTCTGTCCTGCTTATTAGCCCGCCTGCCTATTAGCCCGGCGCCCGCAACAGGAGCGCGGGAGCCGCAAGCGTGGGCTGGGGAATGAAGTCGGAAAAGCCAACCTCGCCCGCTCGGCGCAATATATGAGGAACCTGTCTTTTCCTCGCAAAGAAACACATGACAGGACGCGCCGATGGTCGCGAACATTCGCATGCTGATCCTGCTGCTCGCCGTCCTGGCGGCGGCGGCCATCATCTCGAATCGGCTGAAAATTCCATCCGCCATCCTCCTGGTGCTGGTTGGACTTCTCTTGTCGCTCGCGCCCGGCCTGCCTCCCATTGAGCTCACACCAGAATTCGTGCTGCTCATCGTGTTGCCGCCCGTCATTTACAGTTCCGCCTTCAACATGAGCTGGCGCGAGTTCTGCTTTAATTTGCGTCCGATAACGCTTCTGTCCGTAGGCGGCGTGCTGTTTACGACCTTTGCGGTCGGCGCGGCGGCCCATTGGCTCATGGGGGTCGGTTGGCCAGTCGGGCTCCTCTTGGGCGCGATCGTCTCGCCGCCGGACGCCGTGGCGCCGCTCGCCGTGGCGCGAAGGATGGAGCTCCCCAGACGAATCCTGGTGATCCTCGAAGGCGAAGGGCTGGCGAACGACGCGACTGCGCTCATCCTTTATCGCTTCGCCGTCGCGGCCGTCAGCGTCGGCGCTTTCTCCCTGAGTGAAGCCGCCGGCGCCTTCGCCGCCATCATCGCCGGAGAAATCGTCTGGGGCGTCGGCGTCGGGTGGCTCATGCTCCGAGCGCGACGGTGGGCGAACGAACCTCTTGTCGAAATCGTGCTGTCGATTTTGACGCCGTTCCTCGCCTTTTGGCCGCCGGCGCAGCTTGGCGGGTCGGGCGTGCTGGCGACCGTGGCTGCTGGACTTTACACCAGTTGGAACGGGCCACGGCTGATCAGCGCGGCGACGCGGCTGCAGGGCGTGTTTTTCTGGGAGTTTTTTATTTACGTCATCGAGGGCATGGTGTTTCTCTTCACCGGCCTGCAGGCGCGGACACTCGCCAATCGCATCAGTGAGTTTCCCCTTCCGCAACTCGCCGTCGCGATTGCGGTCATTACGGCGGTGGCGATCCTCGCCCGGTTCCTTTGGGTGTTTCCCGGGGTCTATCTGCCGCGCTGGCTGTCCGCCTCGGTGAGAAAACGCGACCCCGCGCCTCCTTGGCAGTGGGCTTTCATGATCTCGTTCACGGGAGTCCGCGGCATTGTCTCGCTCGCGGCGGCGCTCGCCATTCCGCTTACGACCGCAGCCGGACAGCCTTTTCCTGATCGGGACCTGATCCTGCTTGTGACCTTTTCATTGATTCTCGTCACTCTCGTTGGGCAAGGCCTGATGCTGCCCTGGATCATAGAACGGCTCGGGCTGGCGCATGCCGGACGCAAGGAGCGCGAATTCGACAGGACCGAGGAGCACTGGGCGCGCGCCGAGGCCGTGAGGGCCGCGGTCTCCGCCCTCGATGAATTGGCGAGCGAGCGCGATCTCTCGCCGGACAGGCTCGAAGTCCTGCGCCTGCTTCATCGGGATCGGCTGGCGCTTATCGAGGGTCGAGATGACGGCGATAAGGCCGTCAGAAGATTAGGCGAAATGCGCGATGAACTGGACCGGCTGCTGATTGCCGCCGAGCGCGCGCGGATTCTCGACCTCTACCGCAGCGGCGAGTTGAAGGACGAGGCGCGGCGTCGCATCGAGCGAGAACTCGACATGCGCGAAGCCTATATTTCCAATCCACGAGGTTAACCACGAAGCGATCCGCAGGCGTCGGGGGCGGGTAAGGGGTCGCTGGACCGGACTTTACCGCTGCGCGAGCTTCGTGCGGTGCACGGACTTGGTCGGCGCATGGCCGAGCGCGTAGGGGCGCGAGGGGGGAAGCGGCGCGTCCACGGGCACACCTTCCGCATGCGCGACGCCGGGGCGGCGCGGCGGGGTCGGGTTCAATTCTTCCTCATCTGGGGCCGCGGCTTGCGGCTCGCGCTCGACGACCGAGCGCAGGCGGTCTTCTCCCTGCTCCACCGCCGCGACGACGAACTCGCGCGCCCGCTCGGCGAATTGCGTCACCGGCCCGTGCGCGGGGAGCGTCGCTGGCGCGCCGTCGGTGCGCAGGGAGGCCAGCAGCATGGCCTTGTCGCCGCCGTTGATATCGGCGCGACCGAGCCATTCGACCTTCACGCGCGCCGTGCCGGCCCGATGGAAATCGAGACCCTCGGCAACCTTTTGCGAGACGTCCATGACGCGGTGGCCGTGATAAGGCCCCCGGTCGTTGACGCGCACGACCATCGAATAGCCATTCTCCGTGTTGGTGAGCCGCGCATAGCTCGGGAGCGGCATGGTCGGATGGGCGGCGGAGGCCGCGTTGCGGTCGAAGACCTCGCCATTCGCGGTCAGGCGGCCGTGAAAATCGGAGCCGTACCACGAAACGAGGCCCGTCGCCTTATAGGGCCGCTCGGAGGGATAATAGGTCTTGCCGGCGATCTGATAGGGTTTGCCGAGTTGGTAGTGGCCGCCTCCCTCCGGCACTTCTTCGCCTTCCGCAATGACGCGCGGGCTCGGTCGCACGCCGTAGCGCGGATCGATCTGCAACTCTCTGACGTAATCGCGGGTCGGCTGGCCGGCGCAGCCGCAAAGCAACGTCGAGAAGGCGAGGCACACCGCAAGCTTGGGGCGGGCCTGCAACGGAACCGCCCCCGCGGCGAAGGAGCGCCACTTCAACAAAATCCGCGTCATGCCCGTCCGCCGTCCAATCCCGCAGCCCTGCGCCGCTCTCGCCTGGAGTAGCGGTCCCGGAGGCTGTCGCCTGCCCGCTTCCAGCTTCCCAGCGACGCTTTACTCGGGCGTTAAAACTTCAAGGACTTGGGAAACATGGCTTCCCGATCCTTAACCAGGGCAATAGACGCGGGGAATACGCCGAATTTGCGACCGCCTCCGTCGCGGCGGGCGGCCGGGACCCCGCTCTATCTCACTGGTTTTTAGGCTTTTTTGAGCGGCGATGCGATAGGCGAGGCGGAGGCGTCAGGGGCTCGCGGCGGACGCCAGATCGACGATCTGCGCCTCGACTTTCTCTGCGCCGCGCCATTCCCCAACCGAAAGGCGCAGCGCGACATGGAAGGCCGCGCCGCGCCCCTTGTCGAGCGCCGGCCCGAGGAGCGTTCCCGTCGCTCGGAAAAGCATGGCGTCGAGCGCGGCCCCGTCGCCGGACGCAAAGCGCACGCGCAAATGACTGCCGTCGCCGACCGGGTTCGCATAGGCCAGTCGATGCGCCGGCAGGGCGAAGACTGGCTCGCTATTACCCTGCCCGTACGGGCCGGCCTGTTCGATGAGGCGCAGGCGCTCGAGCGAGGCGCCGCGCGCCGTCACCGCCGCGTCGAAGCGGAGCAAATCGCCAAGGCGCGCCAACTCGACCGCATCTTCCAATCGCTCGTTCACGAAGTGGCGGAAGGCGTCGAGCTTCTCGCGCGCGACCGTCACGCCCGCCGCCATCGCGTGCCCGCCGCCCTTTTCGGCCAAGCCCCGCTCGACGGCGGCGCGAACCGCCCGGCCCAGATCGGCGCCGGGCACACTTCGACCAGAACCTGAAGCTATATCTCCTTTGATATTAAGTGCAAAGGATGGAATCTTAAACCTTTCCTTCAATCTTGCGGCGACGAGCCCGAGCACGCCGGGATGCCAGTCCTCTGAGACCAGAACGAGGCAGGACAGCCGATTCGAGCGCGCCAGCGACGCTTCGGCGGCCTCCTCCGCGAGCGTCAGAGTGGCCTTTTCGAGCGCCTGCCGCTCGCCATTCAACCGGTCGAGCTCGCGCGCCACAGCGGCCGCCGCGGCTGGATCGCGCTCCATCAGCAGCCGGGCGCCGAGCCCCGCATCGCCGATGCGCCCGCCCGCGTTGATGCGCGGGCCGAGCAGAAACCCGAGGCGCCAAGCGTTCGGCTTACCATCCATTCGCGCGGCGTCCATCAAAGCCGCGAGGCCCGGGCGCCGGCGCAGCCGCATCACGCCGAGGCCCGAGACGACAAGCGCGCGATTGACCCCGGTCAAGGGCGCGACGTCGGCGATGGTGGCGAGCGCCGCGAGATCGAGCCCGGCGAGCAGGTCCGGCGTTTCGCGCGTCGCCCAGTAGTTGCGCCTGCGCAATTCGCGCGAAACCGCGACCAGCGCGAGAAACACGACTCCCGCCGCGCAGAGCGCCCCCTGCCCCGAGAGGTCGTCCTGGCGGTTGGGATTGACGACGAACGCCTCGGGGAGCCGCTCCGCCGCCTGATGATGATCGAAGACGATGGTCGAGAGGCCGAGCGCCCGCGCGCGGGCGAGCGGGTCGAAGCTCACCGTGCCGCAGTCGACGGTGACGAGCAGCGTCGCGCCGCGCGCGCTCAGCGCCTCGATCGCCTCGATATTCGGCCCGTAGCCTTCAGTGATGCGGTCAGGGATGTGGATGAAGGGCGGCGGGGCGCCGGCGGCGGTCAGGAACTCGGCCAGAAGCGCCGAGGAGCAGGCGCCGTCGACGTCGTAGTCGCCGAAAATCGCGATCTGCTCGCGCTTCTGAACGGCGTCGGCGAGCCGCAGCGCCGCCGCCTCCATGTCGAGCAGGTTGAAGGGCTCGGGCAGGAGATCGCGCAGCTTGGGGTCGAGGTAGCCGGGCGCCTCCGCGACCGAGACCCCCCTGCCCGCGAGAACGCGCGCGAGCAGCGGGTCGTAGCCATGCGCGAGGGCGAGCGCCTCGGCGAGCCCCTCGCCCTCGCGCGAAAGCCGCGCCGTCCACCGCCGCCCCGTGACGGAGGCTTCGACGCCGAGAAAGGCCTCGGATTGAGAAATGAACGCCACGCCGCACGCTCCAGAATCAGCAAGCCCAAGCATGACGGGCCGGACGCGCCCCGGTCAATGCGGTCGATGAGGGCAGTCAGAGCTTGGATTGCTTCCTTGTCGCGGACGAGTTCGCCAAGGCGTTTTGCGATGAGCTTGTGGCGGAATATTCTGGATCGCTCGCAAAGCGCGCGCCGACGTTAACGAATTATTAATCTTTGCGCTAGGGCTTACAATTAGCCGCGTGGCGAATTCAATGATCTGCACGTCGCTTTGGCGGCTCCGGCATTTGGGCGGACGGACTTCGCGCCGGAGGCGCAGCAAAGCTGCGTCTGCGGCTGATTCGCCATTGCACGCGGATGATGACACAAAGTCGCGATTCGACAATGAGTTCTGTGCTGACTATAGCAGCAGGCCGCGCGGCGAGGACCGCCATGGCTTCCCGGCTGGACGCGCGCGGCGAACGCCCTCTTTAAAAGGGGGCGCGGCATGGACATTTAAACTTGCCGGCAGATTGCGACGCTGCGCGGTAAAGAGCGGGTTTCGGTCGCAACGCTCCTGTCGACTTCTGCAATAGTTGCTCTCGAGGATTCCCCTGGCGGTGCGCGCAAAAGCGATCGTTTTCATCCATGGCATGGGCGGCTGGGGTCCTTTGGACCTCGGCGGCCTTTACTCCTATTGGGGCGACGCCTTGCGGCAGATGGGCTCCCCTTTTCGAGCCTTCGAGGCGAAGTGCGGCCCGATCAGCTCGCTGCACGACCGCGCCTGCGAGGTTTTCGCGCAGATCAAGGGGACGCGCATCGACTATGGCGAAGCGCATAGCGAGGAAGCCGGCCATGCCCGCTTCTCGCGCGACTTCGAAGGCCGCGGCTTTCTGCCCGACTGGTCGGAGGACAATCCCGTCATCCTCATCGGCCACAGCGCCGGCGCGCCGACCGCGCTGCTCTTGCAAAAGCTGCTGGCGGAGGATTTTTGGGGCCTGGGCTCCAACGCCAATTGGGTGGAGAGCATCGTCTCCATCGCCGGCGCGCTCAACGGCTCAACGCTGGCCTATAACCTCTGCAATGATACGACCGGCCGCTTGCAGTCGCGCCCCAGCGCGCTCGTCGGCCAGGCTCTATCGCTGCTTTCGCGCGTGCTGCATCTCGGTTCGCCGCGGCTCTTCGATCTCCATCTCGATCAATGGATCGGGACTGAGGGGACGGATCGCGCGGCTTTCGGCCGCTTCGCGGCAAGCGACGACAATCTCCTCCACGACATGACGTTGCACGGAGCCCGCCGCACGCTCGAGCGCTGCGAGACTTTCGAGGAGAGCTACTATCTCTCCCTCGTCGCCTGCGCGACGACGCCGCAACGCCGCCTGCCCTTCCTCCCGCGCATCGAACGGCCGGATCTCGCGATGATCGTGAGACAGCCCTATGGCGGCCTGTACATCTGCCACCGCGGGGAGTTTGCGGAACCCCCCTTCGCAGGCTGGGGCGAGGGCGATTTGACGATGGAGCAGTGGCGGGCCAATGACGGCTGCGTCAATACGATTTCGCAGCGCTATCCCTTTCTGGCCGGAACGCATCCGGTCGGCGGCGAAGGCGTGTTCTCCAACCCGCAGCTCGGGCCGGGGGGCTGGTTTTACGAAAATCTCGAAGACGCGACCGGCCGAAAATTCGACCATCTCGATCCCGTGCATGGCGGTCCGCTCAGAACCTCGGCCGTGCAGCGCGAGGCGCATCGAAAGCTCTACCGCGATCTTTACGCGCGGCTGCTCACGCTGGGAGAGGAAGCGCCCCCTCAGGCGGCGTGCGGATAGTTCGCGCGCTCAGCGCCGGCAGGACGGGGAATGCGCGTCGCGTGGAACAGCGCAGGGGAAGACTGGCGGGTAGCCGGAACTCGTCTCACGCTGCCGATTGACGCGGCGGCGAAAAGGCGACAAGGCTTCGCCCATGAGCGCCCCCTCTTCTCTCGCGTTTCTCGTCGTCGCCGGGGGCCGCGGCGTGCGCGCCGGCGCGGGCGGACCCAAGCAATACCGGCCGGTTCTAGGCAAGAGCCTGTTGTCACGCACGCTCGAGGCGCTGCATACGGCGGCGCCCTCGGCTCTCCTGCAGACTGTGATCCATGCCGACGACGCGGAGGCTTTCCAGAGTTGCGTCGCCGAGCTTTCGGAAGCGGCGCGCAGGCATCTCGCCGAGCCCGCCGGGGGCGCGCCTCGCGTCAGGAAAGCGTGCGGAACGGGCTCGAGGCGCTGGCGAAGCTCGAGACGCCGCCCAAGATCGTGCTGATTCACGACGCCGCCCGGCCGTTCGCCGATGCGGCGCTCATCGAGCGGGCGATCGACGCGGCGCGCGAGTACGGCGCGGCGGCGCCGGGCGTGCCGATCGGCGACACGATCAAGGAGATCGACGCCACGGGACGCGTGGTCTCGACGCCGGAGCGCGCGCGGCTGCGCGGCGTGCAGACCCCGCAAGCCTTCTCCTTCGACCTGATCCTGGCCTCGCATCGTGCCTGCGCAGGCTCTAAGGTCGAGTTCACCGACGACGCCATGGTCGCCGAGCATGCGGGCGCGACCGTGCATCTCTTTGCTGGCGATCCCAAAAACTTCAAGCTGACCACGCAGGAGGATTTCTTGCGCGCCACGAATGAGCTCCTGGCCGGCCTTCCCGATGTGCGCGTCGGCCAGGGTTTCGACGTGCACGCCTTCGCCGAGGGCAAGGAGATATATCTGGGCGGCGTCGCCATTCCGCATCGCAAAGGACTCGCGGGCCATTCCGACGCCGACGTGCTCGCGCATGCGATCACCGACGCGATCTTCGGCGCGCTTGCCGAGGGCGACATCGGCGCGCATTTCCCGCCCTCCGACCCGCAATGGAAGGGCGCGGCGTCCTCGATCTTTCTGGAACACGCCGTCGAGCGCGTGAAGGCGCGGGGCGGCGTGATCGCCCATGTCGACGCGACGGTGATCTGCGAGGCGCCGAAGATCGGCCCGCATCGCGATGCGATCCGCGCGAGCCTCGCGAAGATTTTAGGCGTCGCCGAGGACCGCGTGGCGGTGAAGGCGACGACGACGGAGAAGCTCGGTTTTACAGGCCGCGGCGAGGGCGTCGCGGCGATGGCGACGGCGACAGTGAGATTGCCGGGGTGAGGAAGGTCCCTCCCTCAACCACCGCCCCTACCCCGAAAGCTCCGCCGCGCGGCGCTTGGCGGCTTCGACCGCGCGGGTCATCAGCGGCGCGAGGCCATCTTGCGCCATCAGCACGGCGAGCGCCGCGGCCGTCGTGCCGCCGGGCGAGGCGACGATCTCGCGTAATTTCGCAGGCGAGAGCGCTGGCGTGCGGTGCAGAAGCTCGCCGGCTCCGCTGACCGTGGCGCGGGCGAGCTGCGCCGCGAGAGGCTCGGGCAAGCCCGCCGCCTCCCCCGCCGCCGCGAGACATTCCGCAAGCAGAAAGACATAGGCCGGGCCCGAGCCCGAGACCGCCGTCACCGCGTCAATCAGGTCCTCGCGCTCCACCCAGACCACGTCACCCGCGGCCTCCAGCAGCCGCTGCGCGAGGGCGTGCTGCGCGGCGCTCGTCTCGGCGTTGGCGAAGGCGCCGGTGATGCCGCGTCCGATCGCGGCGGGCGTGTTCGGCATGGCGCGCACGAAAGCCTTGGCCGCGAGCCTCGCCGCAAGATCGGCGACGCGCTTGCCGGCGAGGATCGAGACGACGAGCGTCTCCGGTCCCACGAGCGGGGCGAGCGCTGGCGCGGCGCCCTCGAGCATCTGCGGTTTGATCGCGAGCAACAGAGTTCCAGCGGGCGGCCCTTCGAGGGGCGCGCCGCCGAGCGCGAAGCCGCTGCTATCGCAGAGCGCCTTGAGCTCATTGCTGGGATGCGGCTCGACGACCTCGACGCGCCCCGGCGCCCCGGCGCGGGCGAGCCCCGCCAGCAGCGCCGTTCCCATCTTGCCCGCGCCGACGAGGACGATCCGGTCGGCCCCATCCGAAGAAGTCACGCTTCGCCCTTCGTCTCGAAATTCGCCGCCTCGAGAGCCTCGCGGGCGCTCTTGCCGGCCCAGAGCACGAATTGGAACGCCTGATAATAGCGCTCGCAGGTCTGCAGCGCATTGTCGAGATGCGCTGCGCAAAGCGCGCGCGAGGGCTCGGCGCCGCCGACGAGCATGAGCCCATGCCGGTGCATGATCACACCCTCCTTGCGCCAGATGTCGAAATGGCCGACCCACAGCTGCTCGTTGATCGCGGCGATGAGCGCGCCGATCTCGCCGCGCAGCCGGTCCGGCGCCTTCAGGTCGAAGGCGCAGGAGAGGTGCAGGGTTTCGATGTCGGCAAGCCAGGTGAAAGCCACGCGATATTCGGTCCAGCGGCCGGCGACCGAAATGGAGATCTCGTCTTCCTCCTCACGGTCGAAAGCCCAGTCGTTGCTGGCGGCGAGCTGCTCGACGACATCGACGGGATGTTGCGAGCGGATCGTATCCTGTTCGGCTGCGGTGAGCATGGGCCAACCTTTGTTTCTGGGATTTCGAACGCGAGGAAGAACAAAAGCGGCGCTGTGCGACCGTCCCTCCACGATCGGACGGATCGCGACGACATTCGAATCGTCTCACCTCGACCATACTCGGAAAAGCTTGATTGGCGAGCTTTCCGAAGTCCGCGCCCTCGTCGTTCGGCTCCCAACGTCCTTTTCTAGACCCTGCGGGATTCGCCTTCGCCGGTAAAGCCGAAGCCTCTCTGTTCCACAGGCAAGTGTTGGGGATAAGCGAAGGCGGTGGTCGCGCTGGAAGGCTCCGGCCTCTGTCGCGCCGAGCGCCCGAAGCGCGCCCGCGAAGAATGAGGCCTCCGCTTTCAGGAGCGGCCCCCAATTTAAATGACGATCATCACTATTGCTTATAATGGCGAACGTCACTATAATACGGCGCTAGCCCAGGGAGCTGATAAAATGCGCGTCACCCGGCAAAAGGCCGCGGAAAATCGGAGCCGCATCTTGCAGTCCGCAGCGCGTCTCATCCGCGAGCGCGGCGTTTCCGGCGTGGGCGTGGATGCGCTCGCCGAGGGGGCGGGGCTCACCTACGGCGGCCTTTACAGCCAGTTCGGCTCGAAGGAGGCCTTGGCGGCGGACGCTTTGAGCGTCGCGCTGGCGGGAAATCTGCAAACCCTCGAAAGGCTCGGATTCAGGGGCTATGCCGAGGGATATCTCTCCACGGAGCATCGAGACGCGCCGGGCGAAGGCTGCGCGTTGGCCGCGCTCGGCTGCGACATGCCGCGCGAAAGCCTCCTGCTTCGACATCGTTTCACCGAAGGCTTCCGGGGTCTTGCAGGACGCCTGAGCGAGATGGTGCGCGGCCCGTCGCGGCAAGAGAGAGACAAAGAGGCGCTTGCCACGCTCGCTTTGCTTGTCGGGGCCGTCATCTTGGCTCGGGCCGTCGATGAGCCGGAGCTTTCCGAGCAGATCCTCGCTGCCGCCCGAGCGTCGCTTGCGGGCGCGCCGCAGCCTGACAAAGGCGGGCCCGCCGCCTCGCGCGCCGAGGCCTGGCGCTCAGAGTAAGAACTGGAAAATTTGCGGGGTCGGAAGGTCACAGAAGAAGGAAGGGAAGCCATGCCGCTGTGGAAGATTTATCATCCGGAAGGGCTGTACACGGCAGAAGACAAGAAGACTCTCGCGGAGCGGATCACCAACATCTACGCGAGCATTCCCTTGCCGCGCTTCTATATCGTGATTCTCTTCGAGGCTGTCGCGAAAGGGAATTGCTTCGTGGGCGGCGAGGTTCACGATAATTTCGTGCGCTTCAAGATCGATCAGATCGCCCGCACGATCCCCCGGCCCCGTGCTGCGGGAGTGGTGGATCAAAACGCTCGATAAAACGGTGGCCCCCTTCGTGAAGGACCGAGGCTGCGATTGGGAAATCTCCATCGACGAGACGCCTTGCGATCTCTGGTCGCTTCAAGGCGAGCCGGCGCCGCCCTTCGAGTCGCACGCGGAGAAGCGATGGGCCGCGGAAAACAAGGCGAGCCCCTATACGCTGGACGAGAAGCTGCCGATCAAGCTCGCCCTGACGCCCGGCCTCGCGGACGCTTGAGGACGGAGCCTCAAAATCAAACGGCGCGGGCCTTTCGGACCGCGCCGGCAATTTATTCTGAGTTGTGGAAGCCTCAGGGCTCCATGATCACCGGCGTGCCGACGCTCACGCGGTTGTAGAGGTCGGACACGTCCTCGTTGCGCATGCGGATGCAGCCGTAAGAGGCGGCGGTTCCGATCGAGGCGCGCATCTTGTTCGTCGTGCCGTGGATCGCAGTCTCGTCGCGCGCAAGCACGATTGCGCGCGCCCCCATCGGATTATGCGGCGAGCCGCCCGGGATGAGATTAGGGAGCTCCGGATGATCGGCTCGGACGGCGGCCGGCGGCGACCAGTCGGGATGCGCATGCATCGAGGCGACATAGGTGGAGCCGGCCCATTCCCTGCCGCGCTTCGGCACGGCGATCGGATAGGACATCGCGGTTCCATCGCCATTGACAAGATAGAGCCTGCGCTGATGCGCGCTGATCACGATCGTCCCCGGCGCGACCGAATCCCCGAAAGAAACCCTCGCGCCGGCTTGCGCCTCTCGCGGCGCCAAAGCCCCTAGGCCGGAGAGCGCCGCCAAAGCCAGCGCCAGATTGAGCGCACGCAGTCCCGCTGCGCGCGAAACGAGCTTCGTCAAGACCATCTCCCCAACTCCATCACCCTACCCGCCCGCAACCTCGCGGGCTTAGACTTGAAGGTAGGGGGCATTCTAACGTCGGCCATGGTTCTGTCGAAATTAAAATGCGCGCGCGGTTAGCAGGTAACCCTAAGTTTTCGTAATAGTGTGGCGCCCTCGCAACAGCGCTTGCGGAAGCGGCTTAGCGCGAATTTCGGTAGTGGGCCAGTTTGATTGTGGCATTCGTGACCGCTCTGGAATTCCTGACCGCGAGCGCACATAATGCACGCATGATCGACAAGAAACCAAAACGCCCCGCCGATCTCAACCAGTGGGCGAAGCGCATGCTCGATATCGCCACGGGCGAAGCGAGCGACGCGCCTCGAGAAGCGGATAGGCGTCTACCGAGTACACCGCCAAAGACCAAAAGCAGGGCCTCTACGCGCCAGGATTTGGCAAAGAAAGCGTGAACTGAACGACGCTCCGCCCATAATGGCGCGCTACCTTATCGCGTAGTTCGCGCATGTCTCGGCATTCCTTTGCCATTCCGATTATCTCGTAACATCTCGAGACCAGCGCGCGAACGCCGATATTTTCGGTAAGCTGGCGATGCCAGTGTATGCCCGGCGGGGGCTTATTATTTCTCAAATATTCGGCTATGGGCGGCTCGAGAGTGTCGTAGATCATCTCAATTACAAGCTTGCCCCACCATTTTGGGCGACTGTGTAGGTTCCCCTTCCACCCGGTTAAGCGTCCAAACTCAACCCAAAGCTCGTCGGGGAATGTTTTTTCCCAGCCGCGCAGTTCGTCTGCGATGAATGCGCGCAGCTTAACTTGTAAAGCGTCCTCGGCCCGTTCGTATTGATACCCGGTCGCCTCATCAATCAGCGCCTCGAGACCGACCTTCGCGCACGCGGACAAGAAGGCGCTTGCCTTCATGGCCATTTGTATCTGGCGGTCCGTAAGTCTCGGATGCGGCGAGCTTGGGTCAAAGGATGATTGCAGCGCCGCCACAAAACCCTGACAGACCTCGATCATAAGATCGGCCGGGAGACCCTTCACCGCCTTTTCGAGCCCTTCGACTTCAAGAAGACGGAAGGGGACAAATCTCTCGAGCATCATGTCCTTGTTTATAAAGGGCTCAAGAGCTTTTACTGCTATATATTTCTCGAGTGCCCCACCGCCCTTAATGCCAGTCAAAAGCTCGGTTGCGGACGTGCGGCCAATGATCTTCTGGCCGTCGTCGAGGACGTAGCATGGCACCTCGAGGCCAATGATGTTGAGAGTGCCGCGCCAGCGCGCAATAGGCATTGCGGGAATAGGCTCCAAGATTTCTTCTTGCGCTCCTTCCTCGGGCACCTCAGGCAGCCCTTCTTCTGTCTTTGACCACCGAGCCGCCGCACCCTTCCGCGCGATCTCGCTCCTTTGCTCTTTGGTAAGCCTCTGCGCACGCGTGTTGCCGCCCTTGGCCCCACGTGCCTCATGGCTTTTATCTTCGGTCATTTGCCAGTCTCCGCTGCGCCAGCTAAGGATGGCCGGCGCGATGAGACCAAGCATCGCATATCTTTTTTTGCTAAGCAAGCCAATTTATGCTTGCCAAAATGCTTAGCTGTGGTAGTTTCCGCTCATGAACAAGCTGGACCCCAAAACTCGCGCCCAAGTCCTCCATCTTCTTTGCGAGGGCAATTCGATCCGCGCCGTTACGCGGCTCACCGGGATCAGCAAGACGACCGCTACCAAACTGCTTTGTGACGCCGGGCAAGCCTGCCTCTGGTATCAAGAGCGCGTGCTGCGCAATCTCCCGTGCAAGCGGGTCGAGGTTGACGAGGTTTGGGGCTTCGTCGGCGCGAAGGCCAAGAACGCCAAACCGGAATTGAAGGAAGCTGGAGAGCAAGGCGACGCTTGGCTTTGGGTTGCTACCTGCGCCGACACCAAGCTCGTGCCTTGCTGGCTTGTCGGGACGCGCGATGCCGAGACCGCTAACGACTTCATTGCCGATCTTGCTGAGCGCCTTTCCAATCGCATCCAGCTCACCAGCGATGGCCACAAGCCTTACCTACAGGCCGTCGAGAATGCTTTCGGCGACGACGTCGATTTCGCGCAGCTTGTAAAGCTTTTTGGCCCTGCGCCGGAAAGCGCCAAGGGACGCTACAGCCCGGCCGAGTGCACAGGAATTAAGAAGAATACGATAACCGGAAAGCCTGACGAAAAGCTGATCTCGACCAGTTACGCCGAGAGGAACAACCTAAACATTCGGATGCACTCCCGCCGTATGACTAGATTGACGAACGCGTTTTCCAAGAAGATGCAGAACCACGAATTCGCCATGTCGCTTCATTTCATGTATTATAATTTCGTGCGCATTCACAAGACGCTGCGCACGACGCCTGCAATGGCCGCTGGCGTGTCCAGGAAGCTGTGGGAAATGAGCGACGTCGTCGACATGCTTGAAACTTGGGAACTATCTCGATTTAATTAGTAGGTTGCGATAACGGAGCAAGCAGAGTATTAGTTGACGTCTCTCCTTTTAGAGTTTGTAAATCAACATTTTTGTCATCCGTTTCTAACAATTCTGGTTGTGCGTATGGACGCAGGGCGTCTATTACGTCTACCACGGGGAACGTTCGCCGATCATAAAGCATTTTAGCGACCATTCTATGCGCCGGGCTCGGGAGCGCCACTTCCTTTGGAATTTTTGCATCAGCGGCTATGAATGCTTGCACTATAATCCAGCCCTCATAAAATGTCTGCATAAAATCCTCATCATATTGTAGTGGGCATATCACAAGATTTTTATTTTCGTCGAACCGAACCTTATCTGTTTTACCTTGCTTAGTCGGAACTATCCCAATTCTTAATCCAGCTGCGGCCTCTAGCTGAGCGGGATTTATTTTCACCGTGGTCCCTACCCACTGTTCATTCGACGGGTTTCCAACAACCAAATCGGCTTTCCAAATACCACGTATTGAATACGGAAGCGCAGGGCCGGTGCGTCTGTTTTTAAACGCACCAACAATTTTGTTTAAGTGCTTGCGTAATTTAGGGGGCTGCCCAACACTCCCAGATAAAAGGCGTGATTCATCTGTAAGAAGCTCGTTCGCGGTATTTATCAGAGATAAGGCGCCATTTTTTTCCAAGCCGAACAATATTGATTGTGTTTCATCCCCAGATATACGGCATTTCTTCATGGCATCGCTAACGCGGTCCATAACCCGCGGGTCTTGTTCCTTTATAGCTTCATGCACCGCGTATTCGAAGCATATTCCACAATCTCCGTCTCCGGCCCTGTATAATCTAGCTAGCATTTCTAAGTCTAAATTGTCTCTGCCGTTGGCTTTATTTACAACATCATCCTTTATTGCATAAAGGACGCCCTTTAGTATTGGCCTAACAACTGCTGTGAGGGCCAACACCTCGCTAGCCACCGCGTTTAACTGCTTTTCCTGGCGGACGTGCATAAGCTTCCCTCTCGACACCGAGCTAAGGTGAAGCCTAGCGGATTTCCCCGGAAGGGAAAAATAGAAACTATCGTGCAACATGAAACAGCCTCGCTCTAGCCGCCACAATCAAACTGGCCCACTACCCGAATTTCGCAAAAGTTGACAGACTTTGCGATAGGAATTCGCTCAAGCGTTTTGAGCTGACGCGAATTCTGATCGCTCGAACGATTTCGTTCGAGCGGAAAGCGCGCCAGCGCCTTGAAGGAGAAGCCTCCGCGGCATGCAGACACCCCCGCCTCGCCTCTTCGATCGCAGGCTTTTGCGCAGACGGCTCGCGCGCGCGCTGGACGCGGGCGCGCCGGACTTTCTGATCACGCGCGCCGCCGAGGACCTCGAGGATCGCCTTTCCGCGATCAAGCGCGAATTTCCGCGCGCGCTCGATCTCGGCACGCCGACCGCGCATTTCGCGCAGGCGCTCGCTTCGCCGAAGCGTCCGGCGCCGCTGCGCGCTGCGCTCGCGCTGGGGCCTGACGAAAAGGGTTTGCTTCTCATCGCTGACGAAGAGGCCCTCCCCTTCGCCAACGCTTCGCTCGACCTCGTGGTCTCCGGGCTCGCGCTGCAATGGGTCGACGATTTGCCGGGCGTTTTCGCGCAAGTGCGGCGCATCCTGGCCCCAGACGGGCTGTTCCTCGCCTGCATAATCGGCGGCGTGAGCCTGTTCGAGCTGCGCCAGGCGCTGATCCAAGCCGAGAGCGAGGTCGCGGGCGGCGCGAGCCTGCGGGTCTCGCCCTTCGTCGACATGCGCGATCTCGGCGGCCTGCTGCAACGCGCGGGCTTCACGCTGCCGGTGACGGATGTGGACAGCGTCACGCTGCGATATGACTTTATGCTCGCGCTCTGCGCCGAGCTTCACGCCATGGGCGCGGGAAATGCGCTCCTCGCGCGTCGTCCCCTCTCCCGCAGGGCGCTGCTGCGCGCCGCCGAAATCTATGCGCAGAAATTCTCCGACCCCGATGGGCGCGTGCGCGCCACGATCGAGATTATCTGGCTTTCCGGCTGGGCGCCGCATGAAAGCCAGCAGAAGCCTCTCGCGCCCGGCTCGGCGCAGATGCGGCTCGAGGATGCGGTGAAGGCGGTAAGGGAGGGGGAGTGAGCGAAGAAGCGCCCCTGCGGATTGAATACCGACGCCATGCGCGTCGCCCTGCCATGTGAACGCGCTGACGTTTTGCCTCGCTAAGGAGTTTTGTTCCGAGGATGCTTCGCGAGCCATTCCGGCGCCCCGTGATCGAGCCAGCTCGTCACGTCCGACATGGAGCGAAAGCCGTCCAAGCGCTCCTCGCGTTTGTCTGGCCACGTAACAACGACCAGCCAACCCGAGTTGTCCTGGCGTTTGAACGGCGTCATCAGCGGGGCCAAAGCTTCTTTCATTGGTTCATCATGCGCGCTAGCGAGCAAAAACTCCAGAACAATTAGCAGCCCCGTTCGAACTGGGCCGCTTTTAGCGCTCTTCCTCACTTGAGCGGGCGTGGCCGACCGGCCTAAAACTTGGGCAGGGCCGCGATGAGTTCACCCCCGCCGCCTCTCCCGGAGCCCAAAATGCGCTTCCGCCGCGTGCTTTCTTCCAACGGCGCTATGATTGAAACCCAGGCTTGCATCGAGTACGAGTGGCGCGGGATCGACGCGCCTGCCTCGCCTTTCGCTCCAGAGTGGGAAGTCGCAGAGCGCGAACGGTGGGGATTTTCCCCTGCCTTGCCCCTGCTCCCCTTCCAGCCGCTCTCCTTTCGCGATTTCATGCTCTTCGAGCGCCATGCGATCGACGCCGCGCGCGGCTGGGCGAGGCGCTTCGCCCCGCGGGCCTTTCCGCTC
>CAWEGE010000001.1:0-11792 GCA_963808525.1 uncultured Alphaproteobacteria bacterium | reverse complement strand
CCGCCTGGACCGGCCAGACGGGGCATTGTGAGCGGGTCAGTCGCCGCTGCGGCGGCCGTTCGGGCGGGACCAGATCAGACTGTAGCCCTCGCCGTCCTCGTCGTCGAAGAGGTTGGCGAAGATCGGGGCGGTGAAGCTCGGATCGTCGAGCTTGAGGCCCAGATAGTCGCGGCCCTCGTTGGAGCGCTTCGACCAGGCGGCACCGATCTCGACTTTATGCGGTGCACCGCATAAAGTCGATTATGCGGAGTGCGGGATTATGCGGAGCTTTACCCCGTGATTGTCCAGGTTCACTCCGCTCGAAGCGAATTCTACTCCGCATAAAGCCGAGAGATCCTTGACGGTAGCTGCCGCGGAACAGCGTGGCTATCCTCTCGGGAATAGAGGCGTACCGACCTCAATTCTGCGCCCTATGAGCCCCTGGTCACGAAGATCGTCACTTCCACCGAGCTTCTGCAAAAGCTTCCGGCTCGTTTCCGGCATTAGAGGGACGATGCACTTCGCGATCGTGAGCAGAGACGTGGCCAGGCTGAATAACGCGCCACGGAGCTTGGCTGCGCTTGCCAAGGCCACCTCCGGGTCGTGCGACGTCGCGGCTCTGGCGGAATCCCAAGGAGCTTGTTCCGCCACGTATCGATTGGCGTCCGCGACGAAAGCCCAAATCTCATCGAGCGCGCGGTCGAAGGCGAAGGCGTGCAAATGCGGGCCGACCTTTTTCGGAAGCTCTCTGCTGGAGCCCGGCAACCTATCGGACTCCTCAAATCCTGCTGGAGGCGTTGGCGTGGTCCCACCGCAGTAGCGCTCAATCATGCTGAGCACGCGATGCGCGAGATTACCGAGCTGCCCCGCAAGCTCAGATTCGTACGCCTGTCGGAGGCGCGCATGCGAGAAATCGCCATCGCCGGTCGACCGGATATGGCGCAGCAGGTAATAACGGAGCGCGTCCGCCCCAAACTCCTCGACCAAGGGAGCGGGATCGACCGCGTTGCCGGTGGATTTGCCGATCTTGCGGCCCTCGGCGGTGACATAACCGTGGACAAGTATGCGCGTTGGCGGGGGCAAGCCTGCGGATATCAGCATTGCGGGCCAGTAGACCGCATGGAAGCGCGTGATGCCTTTCCCGATGACGTGCTCTCGTGAGGCGGCCTTTGTCCACCATTGCGAGAGGCTGCCCTCATCGCTTCCGTAGCCAATTGCGGTGATGTAGTTCGCAAGCGCGTCGAACCAGACGTAGATGACCTGATCGGGATCGTCAGGCACGGGTATGCCCCACCCTCCAGCGCGAGCCGCGCTGCGAGAGATGCTGAAATCCTCAAGACCAGCTTCAATCCAGGAGAGCACTTCGTTGCGTCGCGTATCCGGGATGATCTCGATCTCGCGGCGAGCATGAAGGTCGCGCAGCTCGGCTTCGTAGCGCGAGAGCCTAAAAAACCAGTTCTCCTCTTCGATCAGTTCCGGCTTCGCGCCATGTTCTGGGCACCGGCCATCGTCGAGATCGCCAGGCTTGTAGAACTGCTCGCAGCCCGAGCAGTAGAGACCGCTGTAGGCGCGTTTATAAATATCGCCACTTTCAACGCACGTGCGCCAGAGCTGCTCCACACCGATCTTATGACGTTTGTCGACGCTGGTGCGGATGAAGTCGTCATACGAGAGATCAAGACATGTTTTCAGCGCGACGTAGCGTGCTGCGTTCTGCTCCACCAGCTCGGCAACCGGGACGCCTGCCGCCCTGGCCGCCTGCACATTCTTGATACTGTTTTCGTCGGCCCCTGCTTGAAGCCGCACGTCAAAACCTTCCTCGCGGTAGAGGCGAGCAAGCGTGTCGGCCTGCACCACTTCCATCGCAAAGCCTATGTGAGGCGCAGCGTTTACGTATGGGATCGCTGTCGCTATGTAACGGTTAGCGCCTGAGGCGCTGCAGTTTTGTTCAGTGGGCATCTCGGAAACTCCTCTGGTGGAGCGAGGCGGTTTCCGGACAAGAAAAAAGCCGCCTCGGATGGAAGCGGCTCGGGCGTGTAGTTTGACCTGCTCAGATCACATGCCGAAGTGTTCCGCTTCCGGAATGGGGAGCGGCATCATCATGGTCGAGGTGAAGGTCGGCGCGTTGCTGATCATGGCTTGCTGATAACCGATCCGCAACTCCAAATCAGTCCTGGCCGTTGCGATAAACGAGGTAGGGGCGCGACGCCCTGCCGTGTGGCGGGGCGCCGCGGGCGCCGATCAGCGCGACCAGATCAGCGCGTATTCGCCGTTCTCGCCCTCGAACAGGTTGGCGTAGATGGGGGCGGTGAACGACGGATCGTCGAGCTTGACCGAGTGGTAGGTGCGGCCCTCCTTCGAGGTCCGGCGCCACGCGGCCCCGATCTCGACGCCTGAGACGATCACCCGGAGGTCGGGCGCCTTGTCGCTGGTGGAGGCGGGATCGCTGGGAACGAGGCGCGCCTTGGCGTCGATCGCGAGGGTCTTGATCGTGCCGGCGTAGGCGCCATCGTTGCCGCGGATGAACGAGCCGATCTGGGACATGGTGTAACTCCTTTTGCTGTGTTCCAAGCCCGCGACCATCGCGGCCTTGTGGCGATCAGGAGCCCCGGGACGGCCGCCCCGCACCTGCAAGGCCGCAGCGCATGCGAAGGACGGCATGAGCCGAGCTTCTTGTCCCGCGAGGAGCGGCGCAGCCGCGGGGAAGAAGGTTGGCGGCGCCGTTGCGGGGACGAGGCCGGGTCGAAGACCGCCTCCTGGGGCCGATCCGCCCACAAAGGCCCATTGGTCGCGGGGGACACCGCACCCATGGAGAACGCACCCAGCATCGATCAGGCGCTGCGCGCGACAGCGCTCACCGATCAGCGCGTGGTCGCCGCTTTGGACAATGGAAGCCCACGCTTCAAAGTCGCGCCTCCAACAAAAGAGGAGGCGAACCGTGCCAACAGGTGTCTATGTAAGGAATAATGACGTCAAAGACCGATTGCGGGCGGGACTTGCCGCCGATCACGTCGATGATTTTACCGCGTGGTTGCGACAACGCCGCTATACCAACAAGACGATCGTCGAGCTGATCAGGCTGCTCGCCTGCTGGACGCATTGGGCGCGCGAGAACGGCTATGGGTTCGACACGGTCCGCGCCGCGCACGCCGCATCGTTCGCGCTGATCGACGCGGGATATCGCTCGCGCTTCCGGGGCGACGTCAACAAGGACGCGGTCGAAACCGGCAAGCTTTTCATCGCCTATCTCGAAGATTGCGGCGCGTTGCCGCGCGTGCCGGTAGTGCCGGGGCCGCCGATCGTTGCTGAGTATATGGCATGGGCGCGCGAGCAGCAGGGGCTGGCGCAAACGACGCTCGGCACTTACGCCCGCGCGATCATGCCGTTCGTCGCCGCGCTCGGCGAGGATCTGGCGGCCTATGACGCCGCGGCGATCCGGGGCTATATGCTGGGCCGCGACGGCGCCGTATCGGTCGCCCGCCTCAACGGTATCGGCGTAGCGATCCGCGCATTCCTTCGCTTCCTGATCGCGACGGGGCGCTGCCCGCCAGGGCGCGACCGCGCCATGCCGCAGGCGGCGGCGTGGCGGTTCGCCTCGATCCCTCGCTTTCTGCCTGAGGACGACATCGCGCGCATCATCGCCGCGTGCGAAGGCGAGCGGCGGCTGCGCGACCGCGCCATCATCCTGCTGCTGGTCCGGCTCGGAATGCGCGCTAGCGAGGTCGCGCGGCTCGCATTCGACGATATCGACTGGAGACAGGGCAGCATCCGGCTATGTGGCAAGGGGCGTCGCGAAGAGTTGCTGCCGCTCAGCCAGGAGGTCGGCGATGCACTGATCGCCTATATCGAATGCGCACGTCCCGCGTTCGCGGCGCGTGCGCTGTTCCTCACCGAAAATGCGCCGCTACGACCGATCGAACGCGGCACGATTAAATGCGTGGTGCGGCGCGCGCTCGAGCGCGCCGGGGTCGAAAGTCGATACAAAGGCGCCCATGTGCTGCGCCACTCGGCGGCGACGTCGATGCTGCGACACGGGGTGAGCCTCGCAGGCGTCGGCGCAGTGCTGCGCCACCGCTCGCCCGCGATGACGGCGCATTACGCCAAGGTCGATATGTCGCTGCTCGCGACGATCGCACAGCCCTGGCCGGGGAGTGCGTCATGCTGATCGAGGACGCCCACCGCTATGTCGCGCTGCGCCGGTCGCTCGGCTTCAAGCTCGAAAAGACCGCACGGCACCTCGCCGCGTTCACCCGCCACGCGGTCGATCATGGCGACAGCCATATCCGCACCGCGACGGCGCTTGCCTGGACGGCGGCGGTCTCTTCAACGCCGGACATGCGCTATCGCCGGCTTCAGGAAATAGCTGACTTCGCTCGCTTCATGCATGCCGAGGACGCGGCGCATGAGATACCGCAGCATCGTCGGTATTACCGTCCGCGCGTCCGGCCCGCGCCGTATATCTACACGCCCGACGAACTGGCGCGGATGCTCAACGCCGCCGCAAATCTGCGGCGTCAGAAGCCGAGCCCTCTCAGGCGGCACGTCCATGCGATGCTGATCGGTCTGCTCGCCGCAACCGGCCTACGCGTCTCGGAAGCGTTGAACCTGCGGCTTGGCGATCTGTTGCCGGACGGCGTGCTGCACATCCGCCAGACCAAGTTCAACAAGAGCAGGCTCGTGCCGATGCATGCGAGCGTCGTTGCGGCGCTCGACGGCTATCTGCGCGTCCGGGCGACGGTCGCGGACATCGATGACCATGTGTTCCTGACGGTGGGCGGCAAACCGATGGGCCTCGGGGCCGTTCATGCAGCCTTCTATGTGATCCTGGACAAGGCCGGGATCGCGCCGGATCGACCACGCCGCCCGCGCATCCATGACCTGCGCCACACCTTCGCGACGCGCGCGCTGGAGCGATGCGCGACGCGACGCGCGGACGTCGCCCGCGACTTCGTCGCGCTCTCGACCTATCTGGGACACGGCCATATCCGGCACACCTACTGGTATCTGGAAGCGACGCCCCACCTGATGGGCGACATCGCCGCCGCCGCCGAGGCGCTGGTTGCGGAGGTGATCGTATGACTCCGATCGCACCGCTCATCACAGCGTTCCTGCGCGAGCACATGCCGCAGCAGCGCGGGTATAGCGCACATAGCTGCGAGGCATATGCCACCAGCTTCAGGCTGCTGTTGACGTTCGCGGCCGACCGCCTGAAGACGCGGCCGTCGCAGTTGACGCTGGAGGTGATCGACGCCGCCATGGTGCTCGCGTTCCTCGCCCACATCGAGCAGGATCGCGGCAATAGCCCTGCAACGCGCAACTTGCGGCTCGCCGCGATCAAGGCGTTCATGCGCTACGTCGAACTCCAACGCCCGAGCGCGTTGGAGCAGGTTGCTCAGATCGATGCGATACCGGGCAAGCGCCATGACCAGAAGCTCATCCGTCATCTGACGACGGCGGAGGTGCGCGCCATCCTCGACGCGCCCGACACGTCAATCCGATCGGGAATCCGCGACCGGGCGATGCTGCACCTGTGCTTCGCCGGCGGCTTGCGCGTCTCGGAGCTCATCGGGCTGACCATGAATGGCGTCACCCTGCATCCCAACCCAAGCATCCTCGTGTTCGGCAAGGGTCGACGCGAGCGCAGCCTGCCGCTCTGGAAGGAGACCGCGCGCGACGTTCGCGCCTGGCTTGCGGTGCGTGGGGCTCCACCGGCGCCCGAGCTGTTCGTCAACGCGCAAGGCAAGGCGATGACGCGCGCCGGGTTCGAATACGTCCTCGAAAAGCATGCGCGGATCGCGTCGCGAAAATGCCCGACGCTGGTTGACCGCACGCTGTCGCCGCATCTGTTGCGGCACAGTTGCGCGGTGCTGATGCTCCAGGCCACGCGCGACATCCGCAAAGTCGCACTCTGGCTCGGTCATGCCGATATCCGCACCACCGAGATCTACCTCAGGATGGATCCGTCCGAAAAGCTCGAGGCCGTCGAGGCGGTGCTCCCGCCTGCGCTACGACGCGGTCGGTTCAAGGCGCCTGACGCGTTGATCGCATCGCTGATGGCCGATGCGCATGCCGTGCCGACGTGAGTGGGTCGATGCCGGACCCGCCATCGCGTGCAGCGCCTGATCGATGCTGGGTGCGTTCTCCATGGGTGCGGTGTCCCCCGCGACCAATGGGCCTTTGTGGGCGGATCGGCCCCAGGAGGCGGTCTTCGACCCGGCCTCGTCCCCGCAACGGCGCCGCCAACCTTCTTCCCCGCGGCTGCGCCGCTCCTCGCGGGACAAGAAGCTCGGCTCATGCCGTCCTTCGCATGCGCTGCGGCCTTGCAGGTGCGGGGCGGCCGTCCCGGGGCTCCTGATCGCCACAAGGCCGCGATGGTCGCGGGCTTGGAACACAGCAAAAGGAGTTACACCATGTCCCAGATCGGCTCGTTCATCCGCGGCAACGATGGCGCCTACGCCGGCACGATCAAGACCCTCGCGATCGACGCCAAGGCGCGCCTCGTCCCCAGCGATCCCGCCTCCACCAGCGACAAGGCGCCCGACCTCCGGGTGATCGTCTCAGGCGTCGAGATCGGGGCCGCGTGGCGCCGGACCTCGAAGGAGGGCCGCACCTACCACTCGGTCAAGCTCGACGATCCGTCGTTCACCGCCCCCATCTACGCCAACCTGTTCGAGGGCGAGAACGGCGAATATGCGCTGATCTGGTCGCGCTGATCGGCGCCCGCGGCGCCCCGCCACACGGCAGGGCGTCGCGGACTTCGCCCCGTTATTATGCGGAGCGACGTTACCGCCGAAGCCCCGGAAAACCGCCACTCCCAGCACCAGACTCCGCATAATCGCGCGCTACGCATAATCGACTTTATGCGGTGCACCGCATAAAGTCGAGATCGGGGCCGCCTGGTCGAAGCGCTCCAACGAGGGCCGCGATTATCTGGGCCTCAAGCTCGACGACCCGAGCTTCACCGCCCCGATCTTCGCCAACCTCTTCGACGACGAGGACGGCGAGGGCTACAGCCTGATCTGGTCCCGCCCCAACGGCCGCCGCAGCGGCGACTGACCCGCTCATGAAACCCCGCCCGGGCAATCGGGCGGAGTTTTTCCGCGTTCCGTGCGCCGCGACAGCCTCTGCCGCTTTCATGCGCGTTTCGGCGCCCGCTTTGGTCGCGGCGGCGCCGACTTCGCCGATTGGCGCGCGTGCTCCTTCGCGCCCGTCTTCGCGCGCCCTGCTTCCTCCTGAAGCGCCTCGTCGTCAGGCGCGACCAGCGCGACATGATCAGTGCCGAGAGCCTGTGCGAACCAATACACGTTGACGATCGTGGGATTTCGCTTCCCGCGCTCGAGCCCGCTGATGTATTGCTGCGTGAAGCCGGAGCGCTCGGCGAACTGTTCCTGCGTCAGGCTCTTCTCGAGCCTGATCCGCCGCACGTTCCGTCCGATCAGCTTCCGCATGTCCATGCGGACAGGCTGGACCGCTACACACTTTGTTGTTTATCCACTATAGTGTGTATTTACCGCTCGTTCGCCGCCGACGCTTGGCTCCAGCAACACAATTGCGCCATATTTCGTCATCGCCGCGCGAACAAGACGACGGATTATCGACGACGGCAAACCGCAAGACCAAGGAACGCAAAACCGTGAGCCCTTCGCGAATCCGTCGATCGCGAATTCCGCTCCCTGCGAAGCGAACGTCACCGACTACGACCGCGCGCATCTGGCGATCTACGCGCGTCTGCTCGACGCGGCGGCGGAAGGCGCTCCTTGGGAAGACATCTCGCGCATCGTGCTCGGCATCGATCCAGGCGCAGAGCACTCGCGCGCCAAGCACGCTTACGATACGCATCTCGCGCGTGCGCGTTGGATGACCGCAAAGGGTTACAAGCAGCTCCTGATCGACAAATCCTAACGCACAGGGTGGCGAGAGGACGGTTCTCCGTTCACGACGTGAAAGAAAGGCAGGCATCGCTCTGCATTTTGCGTAGTTCTGGCAGCAACGCGCCCGTGCGTCAGCGGTCCCTATTTTCGACATATTTGTCGCGATTTTGCCACAGGCCACTCCAAGTGTGAGAGTATGCATGTCCAGATCGGATTGGTGCTCGCCGAGCGCGTATGATTATTTTCAGGACTTGAACTCCGGCGGCCTCGCCTGGGAATTCCTGCGACGCGATGACGGATATCGCGCCGACTATGCAACCCCCGGATTTTCGAGCTGCTTTGGATGCCGGCGTCGCCGGACCGCTGCAGCGCTGGGGGTTACGATTTCGCGGTTGATCCGACGCTGAGCGCGTCGGAAACCGACGTTTTCTGGCTTGCTCAGTACCGGCCAAGCGTTGTGATTCTCGCCGCGAGCCCGGCAGGCTTCGACAGCTTCGATATCGACCCAGCGGCCTGGCCTGCGTTGCGCGCGCGGAAGCAGGCAGCGGACGGCGAGCACTTGCTGCTCGGAAACGGTCGCGACGAGCACCAGCTCTGGCTCCGCGACCCCGCCGCAGGAGCAGAGACGCTCGCTGCGATGATCCCACTCGACGGTTTGGCGCCCCGCCGGACAGAAGCGGCGCTGCGCCTCCTGCGACACCTCAAAGGCCACAAGGTTCCCGAGCCTCGCGCCAGCAATCCTCGCCTGGCGAATATGCTTCGCGCGCTCGACGGTCATTTGGAGGGCTGCTCCTATCGCGTGATCGCCGAAGTCTTGTTCGGTCGCCAACAGTTGCATTGGAGCCCTGGAAGACCTCGTCGGTCCGTGACGCGACCATTCAACTCGTGCGCGGTGGCGTCGCCTTCATGCAGGGCGGTTACCGAAAGTTTCTGCAAAAATAGCATACGGCCCGCCTGCAGGGGGTGGCGAAGTTCGCTCCTCAATCTTCACCATCCCTCCTACCCGTCCTCCTCCGCCATGGTCGTCGACGACAGCCGCCGATGTTCGGCGGCGCGCCGCGATTTGCCGAGGCCCGCCAATGACCGCTGCAGCAGCGCCCCTTCCGCCACGCTATCTGCGCACCCCCGAGGCTGCGCGTTTCTTGGGCCTCTCCGGCCGCACGCTCGAAAAACACCGCACCTATGAAACCGGCCCGCGCTACGCGAAGCTTGGCGGGCGCGTCGTCTATCGGATCGAGGATCTGCAAGCCTGGGCCGACCTCGGTGTGAAGAAGTCGACCTCGGATCCTGGCGTCGGCACCGTCTATCCCGCGCGGCGCCAACCCGCCGTCGGCGCCACCTCGTCCCGTTCCTTTCGCTGACGTTCTGGGCGCGACGCCATGACCGCTCGGCCTCTCACGAAGACATGCGCAGCGCCGAACGGGAGCAGCTCGAGCTCTTCCGCGCGCTCCCCAGTGACCTCGCGCCGCGCGACGCGCAAGACCTCATGGCCTATCCCTTCTTCTGCCTCGCCAAGACGCGCCGCACGGCCCCGATCGATTTCAACGTGGGCGCCGTCTCCATCAAGGTCGAGGCGACGGCCGAGCATGGCATCGCGACCATCTGGGACGCCGACGTGCTGATCTGGGCGGCATCGCAAATCGTCGAGGCGTCCGACAAAGGGATCAAGACCTCCCGCCTGATGGCGACAACGCCCTATGAGATCCTGACCTTCATCGGCCGCACGACGAGCGCCCGCGACTATCAGCGGCTCAAAGCCGCGCTTGACCGGCTGCAGTCGACGAGCGTCGCGACCTCTATCCGGCAGCCAAACGAGCGTCGCCGCCACCGCTTCTCCTGGATCAACGAGTGGAAGGAGACCGCCGACGCGAGCGGCCGGCCCCTCGGCGTGGAATTGATCCTGCCGGACTGGTTCTACGCGGCGTGCTCGACAAGGCTTTGGTGCTTACGATCGACCGCGCCTATTTCGCGCTTACGGGCGGGCTGGAGCGCTGGCTCTATCGCCTCGTGCGCAAGCACGGGGGACGCCAGGACGGAGGCTGGAGCTTCGACTTCGAGCACCTCCACGCCAAATCCGGCGCGCTGACGCCGCTAAAGCGCTTCGCCTTCGATCTGCGCGAAATCGTCGCCGTCAGCCTCTACCGAACTACCAGCTCTCGATCCGGCGCGGGCAGCTCGGCGCGAGCTTCTCGTCTTCGCGCCGATCGCGCTCAATCCGCTGGAGCGCGCCGCCCGCCGCTCGATCTCCCTGCGTTGCCTGTGGATTTGCCATGACGGGTATCGTGCTATCGGGAACCGACACTATCGTGCTATCGGGAACCAAATCCTCACGCTATGGGAACCGATAAATGGGGTCCTAACCCTTAGAGTGTAACATACGACTCCTAACTTGTTCTTACGAATCAGCGGTCGGTGCGACAACGCCGCGCATTTCAGCGTGTGTGTCGGTTCCCCCAAAAGCGTGGACTGGAGCCGATAAATGAGTGACCGGCTCCTCAAATCGTGGACTCGCGTCCCTTTAATCGTAGACCGGCGCAACGCTGAGTTTCCTCTTCTTGAGGATTTTGCGCCGACGCCAAGGGCCATGTCGGCGCAACAGACGGTCAGCAACGTGTATGCTGATCTCGGCGCCGAAGCGACGCAACGCTTCGCCTTGCACACGGTCAGAACGCCAGCGCGGTCCATCTGGCGGAGCGGCCGCGATCCACTCAACGAGTTCCATCACCTGCGGCTCCGTGAGTACTGCCACCTCGGGCGTTCGAGCGCGGCATCCAGGCCACCTTTCGCACCACGCTTGATCCAGCGATACAGAGTTCGCGGCAAAACGTCGGCGACGTCGGCGGCCACCTCGACCGGCAAGCCGTCCCGCACATCGGCGATTGCCAACAGTCGGGCGCGCCGATGCGGCAGCCGCTCGCGCGCCGCTCGCGCGCGCAGATCGTCGCCAGTCTCCGGCAAGGTGTCGATCCAAGCTCGCCACCACGCGCGCTCGGGTTCGCGGCATCGGTCTGGCCATGCGGCGAGCAACAGTGTTTCGACCTCGGCATAGATCGCGGCGTCCAGGTTGGGCCATCGCAGCAACTGACGGCGTGGCCGCACCGCGCGCAAGATCGCGAGGGCAGCTTGCGCTCGCGTCGGCCAAGCCTCGAACATCCAGGCGAGGATCGCCAGACCCTGATAGGCATCCGCAATCTCGCCGAATGGCTCGGCGCCCAGATCGCGGGCGATCCGCGTGAAGAGCCGATCACGTGCGACCGGTTTGGTGTCGATCCACACGGCGCCCAGCAGCACGTCGAACAGCGCGACGGCGACGGGCCAGGTGAGTGCGCCGACCTCAGGAAGATCGACAACTCCATTCGGTCGTCCGCCGAGCACACGTTGCTGGAACCGCACCACAGGCTCCGGTGCGGCCCTGGTCGAGGCGCGGGCCAGCCGGAACGCACAGTGCGGACAACGATTCGGCGCGAAGTGATCGCGAGACGACAAGGCGGGCAACCGCAGCTTCCTCCCGCATTCGGGACAGGCGCGCACCAGCACCGTTCCGTGGACGGGACAGGCAGCCAACCAGCCGAGCGTCCATGTGCGCCTGACGTAGGGGATGTCGTCTTCGGCCAGGCAGTCGGGACAGACGCCGATGCGCCGCGCCTGGCGCGCCGGCCGCTCGACCGAGAAGCGTTGGCGACTGAACCGCTCCGGCAGCGCATCATCACGTCCGTCGTCGGCCCACTCGGCAAAGGTCAGCGAGCGAACATCATCGCCCGACACGCCGGCGCCGCGCGCGAGCGCTACGACGAGCAGCGGATCGGGTTTGCGCCACCACTCCGGATGCACTGCGAGCTCCGCCTCACCGTCGCCGAGCAGCAAGGCCTCCGGCGACACGCCGAACGGATCGGCAATCGCAGCAGCCACGACGCCAGCGCCTCATCCGGCAGCGGCGCCACG